>NZ_JBQEPW010000002.1:0-522591 GCF_052045955.1 Pantoea sp. 22096
AAAGCGGCCGCAGCAGGAACTCGGCCCAGGTGGTGTCCACGCCGTGCGGCAGGGCCGCCATGAACGCGTCCGTTTCGGCGCGGTAGTCTTCGCCCGTCAGATCAAAGGCCCGGTTTATGTAGTAGGTGTCAACCGGGATGCCGTTTTCGGCGGCGTAAACCAGTGCATCAAAGGTGATGCCCAGCAGCGCCTCCATCACAGGCCTGCTCATGAAGGCGCTCCCGGTCTGGCAGGCCGCGTGCGCCTGCGCAAACAGCCAGCGCAGCTCGGCGGGCTTTACTGTCTGGCGTCCGAACGTTTCCCCGCGGACCAGCTTGCGGTAAAGCGCCTCCCGGGTGCCGGCGGGATTGGCCTGCAGGGCAAAAAAGGCATCATCCGGGGAGGTGGACTTCAGTGCGCCGTCGAGCAGCCGTTCGGTCAGGGCGTTGACCGAGGTGTCCTCGACCGACGCACGGGACTTAAGGCTTTCAATGAGTTTTTTCGGGAACCGTAATGTCAGCTGACTCAGCATGAGGCTTTTTCCTGTATCGTTATAAAATTAGATATCAGAATGCACCAGTCTCTTTAAAAAATCACTCTCTATGTATTTAAGACATGATGTCATAAATGTGCGGCTACGTTACCGCTATGGGATTTTCCGGCCTCGGATCCGAAAAAAGGCAGCACCGGATCTTTCTTCCCTGGTGGCGGTTTTTTGCGCATGGCACTACATATCGTGTCTCTGTCATCTGCATTAACCACTACATATGGTGTGATGACGTGAGCCAGGGCCGTCTGCGCCGGGCTTTTCCCCGCCCCGCCGCCGTGTTACGCTTCCGGTTAATGCTATAAATTGAAAAAGTCGGATCATGACAGGATGGGCATCAAGTAATTTCGAGTGGTTTATTTAAGCAAACTATTGGTAACCAGGAATAAAATAAGCACACTCATATTATCTTTGATTAATTTTTACATATTGAGTAAATCAGCCCTTCTGTAAGAACGCTATGAATCCTCCGGAAAACTGTTACGTTCGAATCCATGAAAGCCCATGATGATTTCAGCTACGCCTTCGAGAAAATCCTGTACGGAATTACTTCCTCTGTAAAGAGAGACGCAGACTTCGCGAACGGAACCGCGCTGAAAATATTCAGCAGAAAATATGCGGAGTTCCGTCAGGTGCTGAGCGACGCAGGTGAACTCGGTGACCACGAGTGCGATCTGGACACGTTTGCGCATGGCATTGACGTTCTGCAGGGCTATTTTGACGGCACTACCGGCGGCCTGACCGAGCGCCTGCCGGTATAGTATTGCATCATCTGATTTCGCTGTCCGACCCGCAGTACGTGGACCAGCAAGAGCTGATGGTCTCCACACCGAAATTTTTGCTTAGGCGCTGTCATGCTGAGACCGACCGTACCGAGAAAAGTCAGGCTCTGGGCCGTGACAGACATCGCAGTGTGCATCTGGCTGAACGAGGCTGGACGGGATTACATTTTCATTACTTTTCAGCAGTAGCTACGCCATGCATATGCTCTATGCGGACATTCCAATGAGGATGCTGCAGAGCATGATGTGGCACAAAAGCGTTAATTCGACAAATGTCTATAAGAAGGTATTTGCGTTGGCGGCAGGGTGCAGGGTGCAGGGTGCAGGGTGCAAGTTCAGATACTATCGCCATACTGAAAAGGGTATGAGGCTGTTAATCATACGAAAACAAGTGTTATAAATGGCTAAAATATATTCTTCCGCTGCTGCTTATCCTCGCCCTAGCTGGCTTTTAATCCCGCACGACAGTGAGGAAGACAAAGCGTATTACGTCGCGGTGTTCTGCGCAATTGATCACCAAGGTCAGCAGCCGTTCGACCAGCAGATGCGAAATGTTATTGAAGGCGGCAATTCTGACTATGCGCTGCAGAAAATAGCCTATAAACCGCGGCTGGGACGCAGCGTGATTGGCCGCTGGGAGCAACTGAAAGCCGATGAGCAACAGCGCGCCGCGCAGGATAATGTTGTCTGCCAGCAACTGCTGATGCGCTAAGTGGTGGCGGAGAGTAATGTCTGATGATTCACATAATGAAGGAGAAAATATGACCCTGCCAGAACGCAAAAATTACCCGCCACTGGACGAAGTAAAAGCGCCTTATGTCCACGCAGTGAAACATGACGCGACGCTGTATGTCTCAGGACTAACCGCTTTCGGTACGGCGGCTCAGCAGGGAGACATGCCTGACAGGCAGAAGCCATTTTTAATCAACTCAGGGCGGTTGCCGCGGCTGAGAATACGTCGCTCGCAGCGCTGCTGAAAGTCACGATATTCATCACCTCTTTCACAGAGATCACCGCGCTGCGGGAAGTGCTTTATCGCAACTACGGCGAACATCTGCCCGCCAGCTCGCTGGTACAGGTCAGCGGACTGTTCTCCGCTGACCTGCGCATAGAGATTGAAGCCATTTTTGCCCTCTGAATGGCACTCCGCATCAACGCCGCTGCTACAGCCGCAGATCTGCAGCGGCAGCGCCTCGCGCCAGATAACCGATGCGATAGACCTCCGGACCGGACGCTGGTCGCTGCTGAGATGCGTTAACCGTTAATCCCTGCCAGCGGGTCACATCCCAGGCGCTGAAGCCTGCTTTCACCGGCAGTGCTGCCAGGTTCGTATGTGGCGAAATCGTCCAGCGGTTTAGTGTCATAAAACGGGCTTCAGCCAGATTAGTGATGAAAGTCGATTCCTCAAACGCCAGCCAGCTTTCGATGATCGGCCAGCCAAAATCCCTGACCAGCGTCGCAAAGCCCGGGCTTTGCAGGAAACGCTGCATGCCACTCGCCTCTCGCCAGAAATAGAGCGGCGCATAGCGATTTTCATTGAGTACTCCATCCTCACGGCAGGCGTAAAGATACGCTTTTGCCACCAGCCCTGGAAAGCCATCCAGCCGGGCTCCGTTCAGACTGATGCGCTGTTCGATGATGCCCATGTCGTAGTCAGCGGGCAGCGTAAAGCGATAGTGCATGATAATCATAACGCCGCCTGTGCCAGCATCCGGCCGCCGCTAAAGCTCCACTCTTCGGTGCTGTTAAACTGAATGATGATCATCACATCATCAGGATCGATTGCCATCTTTGTCTGAAGTGCCACGCAAAGTGCGTGATAAAAGCGTTGCTTCTGTTGCCGGGAACGCGAACGGCCTGCCGTTATCTGAAATAGCACGAAATTTTCGCTGCGGCCTCCGCTGAGATAACGGCGATCAAACACACGCTGAGAGCCAGGCAGCATCTCAATGATCTGAAAACAGTCCTGCTCTGGAACGTCAAATTCTGCGACCAGCGCCTGCTGCAGCAGCGTGGAGAGAAGATGAAGATCTGCATCGCTGTAACCTTGCCGCAAGGTGATCCGGGTGAAGGGCATCAGTGATTATCCTCCAGATAGCTCAGCGCGGTAACGGCAGCAGGCCAGCCTGCATAAAATGCCAGATGCGTGAAGCTCTCCACCAGTTCATCCAGCGTCAGTCCATTTTGCCGGGCGTAGTTAATGTGCCACGGCAACTGCTGGACGCGTCCCAGCGCAGTTAGGGTTGCCAGCGTCAGCAGGCTGCGCTCACGTGATGACAGCAGGCCGCGCTGCCAGATATCATCAAACAGCACCTGCTGCGTCAGTTCAGCCAGTTTTGGCGCGCGCTGCGCCAGTGTTTCCCGATCCAGTGATTTTTTCATTGCACGCTCCTCGTTGGTCAGAGAGAGTGTCACTCAGCCCGTTAATCCTGAAAATCAAATTAATCAGCATCCACTATCCTCATTTTAAGGACAATGATGAACACAGTACCGGAATCGCTCGATATGGATGCGCTGCGCAGTTTCGTGGCGGGTATTGATGCGGGCAGCTTTGCTCTTGCGGCACAGCACCTCTGCCGGTCAACCTCAGCCGTCAGTGCGCAGCTTAAAAAACTCGAGCAGCAATGCGGTACCGCGCTGGTGATGAAAAAAGGGCGGCATCTGCAATTAACCCGCAGTGGCGAGCAGTTGATGAGTTACGCAAGACGTCTGTTGTCACTGAACGATGAGACCTTGCGGGCCGTGAAAGGCGAGGCATTGCAGGGCGAAATTCGCATCGGCATGCAGGAGGATTTTGGCGAGGCGCTGATGCCTGCCATTCTCGGCGCGTTTAACCGGCAGCATCCGGGCGTGATGCTGACCGCTCGCGTCGACAGAAATCTGGCGCTCTTAACGGCACTGGCTCGTCATGAGCTGGATTTAGCGCTCCTGTGGCAGGCGGAACAGCAATCCGGCACGCAGGTGATCGGTCAGTGTCCGTTAGTCTGGATACAGCATCCGGCATTTGATCTGGCGGGGATTCTGCAGCGTGGCGAACCGCTGCCGCTGGTGGCATTTGAGGCGCCTTGTGTGATGCGAACCCGCGCTACCGGGGCGCTGGATAAGGCAGGCATTCCGTGGCGCGTGGTGTTTACCAGTCACAGTCTTAGCGGCATCTGGGCCGCGCTGCAGGCCGGGCTGGGTATCACCCTGCGCACCCGCGCGGGGTTGCCGGAGGGGCTGGTGACAGAATCACAGCGACTGCCGCAGCCTGGCCATCTGGGTATTGCGCTGGCCCGCTCAGACCAGAGTGACGATCCCGCTCGTGCGCTGTTGCAGCACCTGATCACCGAAGCCGCCCTGCCCTACGTTCAGGGCTGAGTTAAAATGCCTGCTGAATCAGCAACGAACAGTATTCCGCTGAAACGTCACGATCACCAAACAGTATGTGGAACATCACGGGCGCGACAGCGACATCGACGAGGCGATCAACGTCAAAACCCGCTTCGTCGCGCGCGATGGCCCGGTTATTCAGGGTTTCAAGATGCTGATAGGTGAATCCACAGCATTTATGGCTGGCCGCTTCAGCATGACTGCCAATCACATCGGCAAGCAGTTCACGACCCACTTTCGAGGACATCTCTTCAGCATACTGCTGAAGGAACGCGGTGAGATCGCCGATCATCGAGCCGGTATCTTCCGGATCGGCAATCGGTCGCATCCTCGCCACGGCCACATCCGCCAGCAACTGGGCCAGATCGCCCCAGCGTCGATAAATCGTGGAGGGTGTTACGCCTGCCTGTTCGGCGATCATCGGTACGGTAATGGCGGAACGATCCCGCGTTTCCAGTAGCCGGTTAACGGTATCATGCACTTCCGCCTGAATACGGGCGCTGCGCCCACCCTGCCGAATCATCTCCCTCGCCATCTCGTTCTCCTGCTTTTTCAGCGTCAACGTTTTGGTTAACGCAACGATGTTGCATTAACAGATAGCGGCAGTGTACCGCATCTCTGGCTGAGCAGGCGCTAAAGTGTGCGATCGGGCGTGTGACACTCAGGGCTGAAGTTTACTCAGGCCTGCTTTGACCGGCTCTCCGCTGAAATGAGACGAACGGTTGTCTGATGCGCCTATCCACAACAAACTGACTGCCATTACCGCTGAAATAAAAATCGTACGAATATCCATAAATCCTCCCCTGAGTAAGGCGGTTAAGGTAATCCAGTGAGCAGGAAAGTAATCGCGGGATAAGAGAGGGTTTCTCAGAGGTTTAAGGCAGTAAGAGGACGCAGACAAAACTGCGCCCGACTCGCAAAGAGGAAAATCAGACGTTAAGCGCGTTACCAGCGTCAAGCCATTCACGTCGGCTGAGGGCATACATCAGGCTGGGAGGCAGCCCTTCGAGATCGTTAACCTTTTTCAAAAACGTTAAGCCTGCTTTTTCCAACACCCGGCGCGAAGCCAGATGGTTTTCACGCACCACGCCCGTGATGACGCTGAGTCCGGCCTCCTCAAATCCGTAGCGAATGGCTCTGCGTGAAAGCTCAGTGGCATATCCTTTACTCCAGGCATCTGGCTCAAACCGGTAGCCGAGATTATTAGTCTGACGGCCGTCAAACTGGCTTCTGAAGACGCCACCAAAGCCGATAATTTTTTCCGGATGGGCTTTCTCGAATATTGTCCAGTCGCCGAAACCCTGATTCCGGTAGCTATCCTGTATGCGCTCCATGGCCTGAACAGCAAATTCCCTGTCAGGCCACGGGCCTCGCGGGTTAAATTTATGCGTTTCCGGGTCGCCATAAATTCTGAAAAGGTCGTCAAGATCCTCACGAAGGGTAAATCTGTAGAGCAACCGCTCTGATTCCCAAAACATCCTTTGCTCCTTTTGGATACTGATCAGGTTAATCCTTTATATCAGCAGGTTGTTCTGATACCAACACTTGGGTTTAACAGGTCTGGCCCGGTAATCCCTTTCTGTCTAGCCGGGATTGACGGATCACAGTGAATAGTGATCACAAAGGACGACGCAGTGGCTCTGACTCTGCAGTTATTGGTGTTAAAGTCCTGGTTAAACCTGCGCGTCGGATCTGTGGTGTCTTATCGTCAGCGTCCTGAGGATCTGATCAATAAAAGGAAAGTGCAAACATGCCTGAACAGAACAGCTTAGTGACGGAACTGACCGAACTTGAACGTCTTTACGGCACTGTCGCCCGGCCTTCTGTGGCTAAGGTGACCGATCATATTCATCCCGCCTATCGTCCGTTTATAGCCGCCTCGCCTTTTGTGGCGCTGGCAACATCGGGACCGGAGGGGCTGGATGTTTCACCGCGCGGCGATCCGGCCGGATTTATCGAAATCGAAGATGATTACACCCTGCTGCTGCCGGACAGACGTGGCAATAATCGCATCGACAGCCTGCGTAATATTTTAAATGACAATCGGGTTGCGCTACTTTTTCTCATCCCCGGCATCGGCGAAACGCTACGTGTGAACGGTACGGCGGCGATCAGTACCGACCCGGCGCTGCTTGAGCGCTTTGCGGTCAACAATCAGCAGCCCAAAACCGTGCTGCGCATCCACGTGGAGAGCGTTTTCTTTCAGTGCAGCCGGGCGATTATCCGCTCCGGGTTATGGAATGCTGAAACGCAGATTGCGCGGCAGTCGCTGCCCAGCACCGGCTCGATTCTGAAACAGATTGCGGAAATCGATGGCGATGCCTATGACAAAGCGCTGCCAGAGCGATTAAAGAACTCGCTTTACTGATCGCCGTTGGTGACCAGCCGATCCTGCCCTTGCGAGAGTGTTACGCAATGCTCTCCAGTATCTGCTTTGCCTGAAGGTAGTCGTAAGAGGTCACTTCAATCTTATTATCACTGAGATCGCTGAAATAGACGGACATCGACACGTCGTGGTCACTGACGCTGAAAGGGATTTTATTCTTACTGAGTACAGGCAGGAGTTCGTTAAAGGATGACGCGGCCACCCCGAAAGCTACCGTGTGACCAGGTGGCTGGGATTTTCTGAGGAAAAGAGAGAGGGATGCACTGTTATTCCTGATGACAAGTGGACCGCCCTGCTCAAACCAGAAGTACAGTGCATCATCGCGGGAAAAGCTCAGGATTTCGTTATACCATTGTTCTGCCTGCTCAATATTTTCAACGTAAAGATGGATATGATCGATCTCAGCTATCTTCATCATCTGGCTCCATGATTGTTTTTAACAGTGAGACTGGTCGAAACAGTATTGATAGACAACCCGCAGAGCACATAAAAACACGTTGCAGGAAAGAGACAGAGAAGAATAAAGGACAATGGCCTGACGAGAAAAAACACAGGCGAAGGAGGCAATTGAGGAGCATCACGCTTTAGTGGCTATGACGCTTTCATCAGGTCACACACTTACAGTTTAAATGAGGCCTGTATGCCTTCCCGGATTGAATAAATCAGTAATTTATTAAAATCTTGCTGTCGCAGAGTTTTATTTATCGCGGGTCGATAAGGTCTATAACCAGAGGCAATATTTCATCCATAACATATGGCTCTACCCTGGCAGCATAGCTTGCCTTACGCGCTATCAGGTCAAGCGAACGCACCTGATAACACAGCGCCACGCCGGTCACCTTGCCAGTATCTGTGCTGTTACCGTCCAGAAACACAGTGACTCCCTGTGAGCGCGACGCAACGCCGCCGCTTATTACCGGCACACAAACTGCCGTCCCCAGAGCTGCAACTAACTCGCGCTGAGAGATAACAAGATAATAATGCGGCCCTTTAAACTCACGCCCTTCAACCGGATCGCCATTAACGTGCCAGATTTCGCCCTTCTGCGGCACCCTCCTTGAAACCATCAGATATGCTCCCTTCCCTGCGGCGCGTCATTCAGTCCGTCGACGGCCTCGTCGTTATAACTCTGGATTTCCAGCTGATCAATACCGGCCAGCAACTGAGCAACGGTCCGGCGTCCGCGTGGTACACGCGTAACCGGCACTATATTGACGGATTCGCCCTCAGCGGTCACGTCCAGCTCAATGCCGACGGTCCAGCCTGCTCTGGCAGCAATCTCACTGGGGATAGTCAGCACGACAGCTCCGCCCTGCTGACGAAGTTTTGTTGATGCCATGCGTCCTCCGGTGTGTAACTTAGTAACACATAGCTTAGCATAAGGTGATACTAAGTCACATCGCAATAAACGTTAAAGCAAAGATATTGCATTAAGCTCAGAATCACCGTATACCTTATTAAAAGCTAATCCTTTGCATTAAGGCGACTCCCATGAACCCCATCCTGACAGCGCAGGCGGCTACCCGCACCACGCTTTTTAGCTTTACCGGTGCGGCGCTGATCTCAGCCACCAGCAGTGCGCCAACGCCGCTCTACCCGCTTTATCGCAGCCTGTTTCATCTGACGCCGACCATGCTGACGCTGATCTTTGGTGCTTATGCTTTCGCGTTGCTGGCCGCGCTGCTGACGGTGGGTAAAGTGTCGGATTATACTGGCCGACGTCCGCTGATGCTGCTGGCACTGGCGATTAACGTGGTCGCGCTGATGATCTTTATGGTGGCCAGTTCGGCCCCAACCCTGATTGCCGCCCGACTGGTACAGGGCTTTGCTACGGGTATTGCACTGCCGACCTTCGGTGCCAGCCTGATTGACGCCAGTAAAACCCGAGGACCCCTGCTCAATTCGTTCACCGCGTTTCTCGGGATGACGCTCGGCACGCTGACAGGTGGCATTCTGGTTAGCTTTGCCCCTTTCCCTACGGTCACGGTTTACGCGCTGCTGATGGTGCTGATGATAGTCGCGATGGCGCTTCTGCCACTGATACCTGAAACGATTGCGCCTCAGCCTGGGGTACTGGCCGCGCTACGGCCTCAGGTCAGCATTCCGCGACGCGCACTGGGCCCGTTGCTGAAGGTGACGCCGGTGAACATCGCAACATGGATGCTGGGCGGATTTTATCTGTCACTGATGCCCACGATGGTGGCAAATGCAACCGGCCTGACATCGCCGTTTATCGGCGGCTCGATTGTGGCAACGCTGATGCTAAGTGCAACAGCAGCCGTATTACTCTTTCGTCCGTTGCCGCCCGCGCGGGCATTAGTTATTGGAACCCTTATGCTGATGGCGGGTGTCGGTGTCACACTGACAGGCCTTTCCCTGCACAGCGTGGCCCTGCTCTATATCGGCACCGCCATTGCGGGTCAGGGGTTTGGATCGATTTTCTCCAGCATGCTGAAGATCATTATGCCGTTAGCAGAGAGTCATGAACGGGCCGGGTTGTTCTCCGCTTTTTTGATCAAAAGCTATCTCGCCTTTGCCCTGCCCGCGATTGCGGCCGGTATTGCCGCACCCCATATCGGGCTGACCAACACCGCCTGGCTCTATGGCATGACCATTATTATGCTGGCGCTGGTGTCACTCCTGGCGGTCAGAGGTCGCGCTTTAGCTGGCACGGCCTGTTCTTAAACACCACTGATGCGGCCAGAGATCGGCCGCGTCATCCACAAACGGCGATTTTCACTTACACTCAACGGATTAATTCCAGGCGCAGTCACTGCGCGATGCCGTGAGTATGATGTCGAAATCCCAGTCTGATACGGTCCTAGCCCGTTTTTCACCCGCCATCCGACGCTGGTTTTCTGCTGCCTTTGCTGCGCCGACGCCGGTGCAAAAGGCGGCCTGGCAGGCGATTGCCAGTGGAGAGCATGCGCTGGTGATCGCGCCTACCGGTTCCGGAAAAACACTGGCGGCCTTTTTGACTGCCATCGACACGCTGTTTCAGGTCAGAACTGACCAGCCTGCTCCCACACGCGAAACGACCACCCGCATTCTCTATATTTCACCGGTCAAAGCGCTGGCAGCCGACGTGCAGCGCAACCTGAATCTGCCGCTGACAGGCGTTTACGCCGAGCGGCAGGCGCTGAATGAGCCAGAAATCACGCTGAATATCGGGATGCGATCCGGTGATACCCCCAGCGCGGAGCGCGCCAGGTTGTTACGTCGCCCGCCCGATATCCTGATCACCACACCCGAATCGCTGTTTCTGATGCTGACTTCCAAAGCACGCACCACGCTACAGGGCGTCACCACGGTTATTGTTGATGAGGTGCATGCGGTGGCGGGTTCAAAGCGCGGTTCCCAGCTGGCGCTGAGCCTGGAGCGGCTGGACGCGCTGCTGCCACAGCCCGCCCAGCGCATCGGGCTTTCTGCCACGGTGCGACCGGTTGAACGGGTAGCGGCCTTTCTCGGCGGCTGTCAGCCGGTTCAGGTGGTTAATCCTGCCGCCGATCGCACGCTGCACCTGACGATCGAAGTGCCGGTTGAGGATATGACCGATATTGCCAGCGCCGATGACCTGACCGGTGAAGCGAGCACTGCAAGCGGATCGATCTGGCCACATATCGAAGCGCGCATTCTGCAGCAGGTAATGGCCCATCGCGCCACGCTGGTGTTTGTGAATTCGCGCGGCCTGGCAGAAAAGCTGACGGCGCGGCTCAATGCGCGTTATCTGGCGAAGCAAACCGCTGATGAACGGGATGCAGAGCGCGCCGACGAAATTATAGTCCGATCACACCACGGTTCCGTCTCAAAAGAGCAGCGAGGCGAGATTGAAGCTGCCCTGAAGCAGGGCAGACTGCGCTGCGTGGTGGCGACCTCCAGCCTGGAACTGGGCATTGATATGGGGCCGGTGGATCTGGTGATTCAGGTCGGCGCGCCGCTGTCAGTCGCCAGCGCCCTGCAGCGTGTGGGTCGCGCCGGACATCAGGTTGGCGGCATCTCCACCGGCATCCTGTTTCCCCGCACCCGGCGTGATCTGCTGGATTCAGCCGTGATATTACAGTCGATGCGGGCGGGTCACCTCGATGCGCTGGCTCCGCCCCGTAACCCGCTCGATATTCTGGCGCAGCAAACGCTGGCGGCGGTGGCAATGGATCCTTTGCAGGCCGATGATTGGTATGCGCAGGTCTGCCGGGCCGATCCATTTCGCACTCTCTCCCGTCGGCTGTTTGATGCCACGCTGGATATGCTGGCGGGTAAATTTCCGTCAGATGCCTTTGCTCAGCTGCGGCCACAGCTGGTATGGGATCGCCAGAGCGGACTGCTGACGGCGCGACCTGGTGCTCAGAATCTGGCCGTGACCAGCGGCGGTACCATTCCCGATCGCGGCATGTTCAGCGTCATCCTGCCCGAAGGCGAAGAGCAGGCGGGCTCTCGTCGGGTCGGCGAGCTGGATGAAGAGATGGTCTATGAGTCTCGGGTCAACGACATCATTACTCTGGGGGCAACGTCGTGGCGCATTCAGCAGATCACGCACGATCAGGTGCTGGTGGTTCCCGCGCCAGGCCGTCCCGCCCGTTTGCCCTTCTGGCGCGGTGAGGGCATTGGCCGTTCTGCCGATTCAGGTGCCAGCCTCGGGATGTTTCTGCGTCACCTGAACAGTGCTTCACCGGATGCTGCGCAACAGCAGCTGCACGCGCTGGGGCTGAATGCCCGTGCAGTGACAAATCTGCTGGCTTTGCTGGCTGAACAACGTGTCGCGACCGGCGTACTGCCCGACGATCGCACGTTACTGATTGAACGCTGCCGGGACGAAACTGACGACTGGCGGCTGATTCTGCACTCGCCATGGGGAAAGCGGGTCAATGCGCCCTGGGCGCTGGCAATTGCCGCCCGGATCCAGCATCGCCTGGGTATTGATGCATCCGTCGCAGCCAGCGATGACGGCATCGTAGCCCGCTTTCCCGCCAGCGAAGGGCATCTGCCCGGCGCTGACCTGTTTATATTCGACGCCGACCAGCTCACTCAGGACGTTACGGAGAGTGTCGGGCAATCAGCACTGTTCGCTGCCCGCTTCCGGGAGTGTGCCTCTCGCGCACTGCTGCTGCCGAGGCGCAATCCGGGTAAGCGCTCACCACTCTGGCAGCAGCGGCTGCGCGCCGGTCAGTTGCTAGCCGTCGCCCGACAGTATGATGATTTCCCTATCCTGATCGAAACCGCACGCGAATGCCTGCAGGATGTGTACGATCTGCCTGCCCTGCACCAGCTGATGGAACAGCTGGCACAGGGAGACGTAAAGCTGGTTGAGGTGATGACCGAACAGCCCTCTCCTTTCGCCGCTCCACTGTTGTTTGGCTATGTCGCAGAATTTATCTACGCCAGCGATGCTCCACAGGCTGAACGACGAGCCTCACTGCTGACGCTCGACAGTAATCTGCTGGGTGAACTGCTCGGCCAGACCAGCAAGCGTGATTTGCTGGCACCTGACGTGGTTGAGCAGGTCGGACAGGAACTGCAGCGCATTGATTCCCGCTATCAGGCACAGCACGCCGAAGGCATTATCGATCTGCTGCGCGACCTCGGTCCGCTCTCCGTTGCCGGTATTTCGGCGCGATTCAGTGGCAATCACCAGCAAATCGCAGAAGCCGTGTCGCAGTTTGCTGCCGCCCGGCGCGTGATCCCGGTGACGGTCGCTGGTGAAGCTCGCTGGGCCGTAATTGATGATGCGGCTCGCCTGCGCGATGCGCTGGGCACTGAGCTGCCTGACGATCTGCCCGACACATTTCTGGAGACGCAGACCGATCCACTACGCGATCTGGCGAACCGCTACGCTCGCACCCATACGCTGTTCACCGCCCGACAGTTGGCAACTCATTTGGGACTGGGTGTAGCCGTAGTGAATACGGTACTGCTACGCCTGTATCAACAAGGTAGCCTGCTGAACACAGATACGGCAGCGGACACATCGGAAACGGAGTGGGTTTCCTCAGAGATCTTCAAAAGGTTGCGCTTACGTTCACTGCAATCAGCACGCGAAGCAACCCGGCCGGTTTCACCCGCCGCCTGGGTCAGCCTGTTGCTGACGCGGCATGGCCTGATTAACCACGCGCATCAGGGTGTCAGCGGGCTGCTGCGGGTGATAGAGCAACTGGCGGGCGTGCCATTACCTGCTTCTCTGTGGGAGTCACAAATCCTGCGCGCCAGGATTGCCGACTATCAGCCTGCGATGCTCGACGAATTGTTAGCCAGTGGCGAAGTGATCTGGTGCGGACATAGAGCGCAGGGACAGAATGATGGTCTGATCTCGCTGCACCTCACCGAATTCGCTGCTGAGACGCTGCCGGAGGCAGACGCCACACTCCCTCTTACGCCAACCCAGCAGGCGATGATCGACGCACTGAGCCGCGGCGGCGCATGGTTTGTTCATGAGATTATGGCGCAGATGGGCGCACCAGAGACACAACCCACCGACGTCTATGACGTCCTGTGGCAACTGGTGTGGCGAGGGTATGTCACGGCAGATAGCTGGATTGCGGTACGTGGGCTGCTGACCACGCCCGGCGTGACCCGTTCACGACCAGCACGCACTCTGCGCACCCGCTTTGGACAGCGCTTTACGCCTGGTGCTTTGCCCGCACGGCGGCCAGCGGTCAATACGCTGGCCGGGCGCTGGTCAAAGATTAACCGGCAGGAAATTGCGCCTGCCCGACTGGCTCTCTCGCTGGCAGAAAATCTGCTTGATCGTTATGGGGTGATCACGCGAGGCAGTGCAGTTTCAGAGCAGATCCCCGGTGGGTTTCCGGCATTGCAGCCCGTACTGCGCAGCATGGAAGATGCCGGGCGACTGCTGCGCGGACAGTTTGTTGCCGGGTCAGGTGGTGCGCAGTTTGCTGACCACCAGACCATTGAGCAGCTTCGGGCGCTGGCCGAAGCCCCGGCCAGTGGTACTGAGGCGGTGGCGCTGGCTGCACTCGACCCCGCCAATCCGTTTGGCGCGATGCTGAGCTGGCCGCTTCATGCCAGCGGCATACGCCCGACGCGTCGTCAGGGCGCGCGGGTCGTGATCGCCGGCGGCGCGCTGATGCTCTTTCTGGCACCAGGAGGAAAAGAGTTGCTGATGTTCAGCGACGACCTCGCACAGCTTGAGACCGCAGTCGCGGCGCTGGGCGTGGCGCTGAAACGTGAAAAGCCCGCAAGTTTTACGCTGGAGACGGTAGATGGTAAAGCGGTATCGCAGTCACCGCTGCTTAACGCATTGCGACACGCCGGTTTTTCACGGGTGCCGCAGGGATTTAGCTGGTATAGCTGACAGGTTTTTCGCGCGCATTTATTTCGCGCACAAAATCGATAAACGCCTGAAGCGGAGCCGGAATCAGACGGCGATCGTTGTAGTAAAGCCACGGACCGGAAAAGGTCAGCCACCAGGGTTGCAGTAGCGGTTCCAGCCTGCCGTTGTCCAGGGCCGGTCTGAGCCACTCATCAAACAGATAGATCACACCACTTCCGGCAATCGCGGCCTCTACAGCCAGATCCATTGCCCCGCCGACGGACACCACCAGCGGCCCGCGAGTTTCAACGCTGATCTCTTTCCCTTCGCGGCTGAATGTCCAGTCAGCCATGATGCCGCTGGCATAACGGCCACGCAGACAACGATGATGGATCAGATCGCGAGGGTGAGCCGGTCGGCCATGTTCCGCAAGATAAGCCGGAGAGGCGGCCAGCGCGAACCGCTGCTGACGGGGGCCAATGGGCATCGCCACCATATCCTGCTCCAGCCGCTCATCATAACGAA
Organism: Pantoea sp. 22096; assembly: GCF_052045955.1. Lineage (NCBI taxonomy): Bacteria > Pseudomonadati > Pseudomonadota > Gammaproteobacteria > Enterobacterales > Erwiniaceae > Pantoea > Pantoea sp. 22096. The sequence goes on from NZ_JBQEPW010000002.1 coordinate 14,856, forward strand.
TCCCGGCGTCGCAGCCGTCACGAAAGACATCCTGCACGCTGCTCTCAGCCACGATTTCCAGCTGAATATCGGGATAGCGCCGCAGAAATTCCGGTACCAGCCCGGGCAAGACCAGCCGGGTGGCGCTAACCGGGACATTCAGCCGCAGCGTGCCGCCTGGCATGTTGCGATAGCGATTCACCGCATCGAGCGCGGCATTAACTTCATTCATGGCGGGCAACAGACGTTCCATCAGCGCCCTGCCCGCTTCAGTTAATACTACCGTGCGTGTCGTCCGGTGAAACAGTCGGATACCCAGCTGCTGTTCTGCCCGCCGCACCGCATCGCTCAGGCGTGACGCGTTGCTGCCTGTAATACGAGCGGCTTCCCGAAATCCTCCCGCTTTTGCCACCGCCACGACAGCATCCAGCAGCGCCATATCGATTGCCATTGTGCATCATCCCGTACAGTCTGTCCTGATTTCACCGGATAGTTGCACAGCTAAATCACCGTTACAATTGATCTACATTCACGCAGGAGGTTTTCATGTCAGACATCACCATGACTTATCCGTTAGGCGATCGTGAAGTTAACCGTCTCGGCTACGGCGCAATGCAGCTGGCCGGGCCAGGCGTATTCGGGCCGGTAAAAGATGAAGCAAAGGCAATTCAGGTTTTACGCGACGCCATTGCGGCAGGTGTTAATCATATCGACACCAGCGACTTTTATGGCCCGCACGAAACCAATCAGTTAATCAAAAAGGCGCTCCATCCTTATCCGCAGAATCTGACAATTGTGACCAAGGTGGGTGCACGCCGCGATGCAAAAGGCGGCTGGCTGGCGGCGATGGAACCTGAAGCGCTGACTCAGGCGGTGGAAGATAACCTGCGCAATCTGGGGCTGGACGTGATTGAAGTGGTGAACCTGCGCAGTATGCTGCATCCGGCGAAGCCCAAAGAGGGTTCTCTGGCCCCCCAGCTGGAGTCGCTGCTGGCGTTACAGACGCGCGGGCTGATTCGGCATATTGGCCTGAGCAACGTCACTGCCACGCAAATTGCTGAAGCCCAGGCGATGACGCCCATTGTCTGCGTGCAGAATATGTATAACCTGGCGCATCGACAGGATGACGGGCTAGTGGATCAGCTGGCGCAGCAGGGCATCGCTTATGTGCCGTTTTTTCCGCTCGGCGGCTTCTCCCCATTACAGTCGGATCGGCTCAATGATGTTGCTGCGTCACTGAATGCGACCCCGATGCAGGTCGCGCTGGCCTGGCTGCTGAGGCGCTCGCCCAATATTCTGTTGATTCCCGGCACTTCCTCACCGCAACACCTCAAAGAGAATCTGGCCAGTGGCAGCCTGCAACTGTCGGATGAGGTAATGGAAAAGCTGAACGCGATATAATCACAGGCCCGCATGTTGCGGGCCTGTGGCTTTATTGATTCAGAAACTGCTGAGGCAGGTGGCCAGTTGCGGCTTATCACTGCAACCGATGTGGTGATCGATTCGGTTAATCATGTAAGGGTAAAACGGGTTAGAGGTCGCGCGCATAATCGAGTCCAGCCCCACAATCAGCACTGCACTCTCGCCGCGCAGTGACAACGTACCAAAACTGATACCAAACTCATTTTTCTTCGCAGGCGCACTGCCGTAAAGACCATCCTCAGCCGGGAACGGGATCGCCACGTGCGACAGCGAGTAAAGCCCGGCCGGATAGTTGATGGCCAGTGGCTGAATCCGCTCCTGAATCTCACCGGCAGGCACGCTTTTGGTCACCATTTCCAGCGACGTGGCGGCAGCATTGGTTATCACCGTGGAGGAATAATGCCGACGGGCCGCGGGTAAGAGCTGATTAACTGCCGTGTAAGAGGAGTGGCGGAATAACGGGCTGACGCTGACCGCCTGATTGATATCGAACAGCACCAGTTCGCTGCCGTTCACTGGCAGATAGTTATAGAGCGAGCGGATGACCGACGGCGTACTGACGGTGGAATCCATCACCGACTGAAAGGTCAGCACGGGCGGGAAACCTGAGAGCTGCTGATTACGCGCGTAGTGCTGGATCTCTTTCTGCAGCGCCTGCGTCAGCAAATAGGTCTGCCGGGCAGCGTGCACCGGAAAAGAGTTATATTTAAACGGATTAAACTCCGGCACGATATTCAGCCAGGCTGTTTTCGAGAAGGCCGGGAAAACAGAGGGCAATCCGGCAATCCCGGCAAACCGCGCAAAACGGGTGACACCGATCATCGGTGATAACAGAATCAGCTGCTGCGGACGACGCAACGTGGCGTCGCCCAGACTGTCGAGCGCATATTTTACCGCCAGCGCCCCACCGTTAGAGAATCCCACCAGATGCAGCGGCGTCTGAGTGCCCGCCAGACGGGTTGCTTCGCGCACCGCTAAGCGTGTAGCCGCCATCCAGTCCTGCCAGTCCACATCAGTCAGGCCAGCAGGCACCGTCCCGTGACCCGGTAACCTTATCGCTACGGCCACATAACCCTGCTGGCGATAGGTTTCTGCGATATGACGCAGACTGTAAGGACTGTCGGTCAGACCATGTAACAGCACCACAGCACCGCGCGGCCTGCCCTCTGGTTGCAGAATATAGGAACGGTTCCAGTCCTGGGTGAAATGGCCCGGATAGATCATGCTGCCGGAGAAATATCGGTTGAGCGGAGTTTTCTCATCCGCATCCAGTTTGTCAGTGACCTGGTGCTTCATCTCATCAAACAGATGATGTTCAGCGTTAAGATAATCGGTGTAACCGGCTTTATCGAGCTGTTCAACTGTCAGCTCATGTGGAATCCAGGTGTGCCAGCGATGTAATTCCGGGCCACGTTCCGCCTCATAGATGCGAATAATCAGTAGCAGCAATAACAGCAAACCCACGATAAGCATTGAACGCCAGAGTCTGCGCGTGGCAGTTTTAAACTTCCGGGCCATAAATCCTTTCCTGAAAAATTAAAAGGCTAAGCGAAACCACGCGAACAGCACATTGCCATTATTGTAGGTGCCGGGAATGTAAGTGAACTGGACGTTCACCGCTTTGTAACCCGCAGAGAACAGCGGCAAAATAATCGGCAGCGGAATGTAGTTGCCAAAGTCATCACGCGCGGTGATACCCGCTGTTAATCCGGCACCGAGCCGGAAGTCCTGACCGGAGCCTGGATACCATCCCTTCTCCCAGCCATAACCGATAATAGGCTGCCACTCATTGTGCGAATCTTTAAATGCCATCGCGTAAAGTGCACTCCAGTTGCCGCTGTCGCTATAGCGGGAAACCCCCAGACCACCGCCCCAGGGATTTTCGTTATAGTTATCGGTTTTTTCTTTGTCATACATGAAGCGAGCGTGCCAGCTAATAAACGGCAGGTAGAGATCGGTGTGCTGAGGCGCATTCCAGGTTTGTGCAACATCGTCAGTGAACGCATTCCACCAGGATGAAACCGGCGCATTTTCAGCATGCAATGGCGTGGCAATCAGCACAGCAGCCACCACTGCCACAGAGTTTAATATGTTCATGGTGCATCCCGGTCAGCATGCGGAGCAGATGAAAAGTGAGTATAGCGCAGAGCCAGATTCAATCTTTGTCAACGGTCATGGTTCGCTTAAACGGCTGTTTCAACCGTCAGCGACATCTGAGGGTTAAGCCAGATTCTGGCGATTTCAGCCTGAAATCGCCAGCGATGTCCGGAAACCATCTCCAGAACTGTGCTGATTACAGTGAATGACGCCTGCTTAACTGACAGAAAGGGATACGACGTGAGGGAGTACAGATAAGGGAGGAAACCGGATTCAGCCGACGGGCCGAATCCGGTAGAGGGGTTAACAGGCTTCAGCCTCCTTCGGCTTTTCACCAAACTTCTCTTTCATGTGTGACTCAATCTCTTCCAGACTTTTACCGCGGGTCTCGGGCACCATCGCCATCACGAAAATTAGCGAGCCAACGTTAATCGCGGCAAAGATAAAGAAGGTCGTGCTGCCGGCATACTCCATGATCGGTGGGAAGCCGAACGCGACCACAGCATTGAAAATCCACTGTAATGAAACTGCGCCACCGGTTAACACACCACGCAACTGCATCGGGAACAGCTCGGACATCATCAGCCAGTAGACCGGCGAGATGCACATCTGCATGCAGAACAGGAACAGCAGAATACAGCCCAGGGCGAGATAACTCTGCATCAGGCTCGAACTCATAAAGGTCATCACGCTGCCCAACAGGATCTGTGCCGTAATCACCAGACACAGACCGGTAATAAGCATGGTACGACGCGGGAAACGGCTAATCGCCCAGATACCGACAAAGGTCGCCAGAACAGAAACCACACCGTTACCGATAGTCGCAGCAATGGAGGCGCTGGTGCCCAGGCCGGTCGACTTCAGGATGATCGGCGTGTAATACATGAAACCATTAACACCGGTAAACTGCGCGACAAAGCCGAGACCGACACCAATAATCATCAGGCGGATAACCCATTTCTCACGAATCAGGGTTTTCGCATCCGGCCCGCGTTCAGCTGCCTTCGCCTGCTTCTTCATCTGCGCCATTTCATGACGTACTTCACGCGGCGTTTCACGCAGATACTTCAGAATCTTTTTTGCCTCTTTCAGACGCCCTTCAGCCACCAGCCAGTGTGGCGATGCCGGAACGAAGAACGTGCCAACAAACAGCAGAAAACCAGGCACCATTGCAATGGCCAGCATGTAGCGCCACAGATGCTCATCATGCAGGAGATAGCTCAGAAGCGTACTGGCGACATAGGCGATGAGCTGTCCGGTGACAATCATCAGCTCATTGCGGCTTACCAGCGGCGCACGAAGACGTGGCCCGGCAATTTCCGCAATAAACACCGGCACGGTTGATGAGCCACCGCCGACAGCGATGCCCAGCAGGAAGCGCATGGCCACCATCACATTGACGGAAGGTGCCAGTGCCGTACCGAGCGAACCCAGTACAAAAATGACCGCCAGGGTGCGAAGGGTAATACGACGGCCAAAACGGTCCGAGAAGAAACCACTGAGGAAAGAGCCGATAGCGGCACCGAACACCAGCGAAGAGGCAACAAGCCCTTCCGTGAATGAGTTCAGTCCAAGCCCCCCCTGGTCAGGTGGTGAAGTCATGTAAGGTAATGCACCCGAGATAATTCCGGTGTCATAGCCAAAAGCCAGCGCGCCCATGGTGGCAACCAGCACCACTAAAAAAATGCGCTGGCGTACCGTATCCGCAGGCGCGTTATCGCCCGCTTCCCCAGCGTCTGGTGTATTTGTACTCATAATATTCCTGCCATTAAGAAGTTAAACATCCGTTTGATTAAATTTCATACGGAATAGAAATGGAACATATTTACCGATTGGGTAAAGAAGTGTAGACGGTATTTAAAAGTTAGCTTTGGCAATGTGGCTTTTAAGGTATGAATAATTACCAGCAGAAATAAACCCGCGTCATAGTGACGGGGCGGAATTTATTTTAACATCAACTTAACGTTCTGAGTTCTTCCTGTATCCAGCTCAGGAAATGTGCAACACGAGGAAACTGTGCAAATCCGCGCGGAAAGACCAGATGGTGGGCGCTGACGGGCAGGCTATGCTGCTCAGTCAGCACTCTGACCAGTTTCCCGCTGCGCAGATAATCCTCTGCCAGCAACTCACTCTCAAAAATCAGACCGTGGCCTAACATTGCTGCCTCAAGACTCATATAAGAGCGGTCAAAGCGAAATAACCACTCCTTATCCGGCTGAGGAAGTTGCTGCGACGCAAACCACTGCGGCCATTGAATAAGCGGTGACTCCGATAATATCAGCGCGTGATGCATCAAATCCGCGGCCTGACTGACAGGATGCTGTTTCAGATATGCCGGTGAGGCCAGCACCGACATTTTTTCATGGCGGAGAGTTTTAATCTCAAACGCGTTCCAGTCCGGGAAGCCGTGACGTATCGCAATATCAATATTGTCCCGGCTGAAAGAGAGATTTTCATATGAGCAGGAGAGGGTAAGCTGAAACTCTGGATAGCTGTTGCGGAATTTATGGATGCGTGGCAACAGCCAGAGCAGACCGAAGCTGGGTGCGCAGTGGATCCTGAGGTTACTGCGCGCTTTCTCATTACTGATGCGCGCCGTGGCCTGCGCCAGGCCCAGCAATATCGGGCCGATCTCCCTGAGGTAATGTTCTCCCGACAGCGTGAGCGCTACGCCTTTTGCCGAACGATTAAACAGAATACAGCCCAGTTCCCGCTCCAGTTTAGCCAACTGATGACTGGCTGCCGAGGGGGTAATATTTAATTCTTCAGCCGCCCGCGCGACATTACCAAAATGGGCCACCTGCTCAAAAACCCGCAGTGATTTAATTGAAGGTAAGTGCTCCGGCTGCTTTTCCATCCGCCTCTCCACACAGAAATTATGTGATGTGTGCCCATTTTTAAATCGCAGATTTGTTAACTGCATCAAACCAACAAATTCATTCAGCATCAAATGAATTTTTCTGCATTGCCAATATTAATCGCTTTATCAATTCTGATTGTGACCCTGCCGGTAGCGATACCGAACCACTAATAATTATTCTTCTGGAGTGGAAAATGTTACTTGAAAACAAAGTTGCGATTATCACGGGTGCCGCTTCTCAGCGCGGCATTGGACGAGCCACAGCCGCCTGTTTTGCTCAGCATGGCGCGCGCGTGGTGATACTCGATTTAGATTTACAGGCGGCCCAGGCCAGCGCGCTTTCGTGTGGCGACGGGCATCTCGGCCTGGCCACCGATGTGACCGATCCGCTTTCTGTTCATCGTGCTATCGATCAGGTACTTGAGCACTACGGCCGTATTGATGTGCTGGTCAACAATGCCGGGATCACTCAGCCGGTTAAAACACTGGAAATCGGCATCGAAGATTACAACCGCATTCTGGATGTCAATCTGCGCGGTACGCTTCTGATGTCTCAGGCGGTTATCCCAACGATGCAGCAGCAAAAAAGCGGCAGTATTGTCTGTCTGTCATCTGTATCAGCTCAGCGTGGCGGCGGCATTTTCGGCGGCCCGCACTACAGCGCAGCGAAAGCAGGCGTGCTTGGCCTGACAAAAGCGATGGCGCGCGAATTCGGCCCGGACCAGATTCGTATCAATGCCCTCACGCCCGGCCTTATCCAGACCGATATCACCGGAGGCCTGTTACAGGATGAACGCCGCCATACCATTCTCGACGGCATACCTCTCGGCCGCCTCGGAACCGCCAGCGACGTCGCGAATGCGGCGCTCTTCCTCGCCAGCGATCTCTCCGGTTATCTCACCGGCATCACGCTGGATGTGAACGGCGGCATGCTGATCCATTAATCAGCGCCCTGCCCCGCCCGCACGCCTTGCGGGCTAACTTCGGGAGTGAACACCATGACCACGCTTAATCTGAGCGCAGCCTCTGCTGCGCGCGATATCACCTATCGCAAAATTGCCTGGCGACTGATGCCCTGGCTGATGCTCTGTTATCTCTGCGCTTATCTTGATCGTGTAAACGTTGGCTTCGCAAAATTACAGATGATGGATGATTTGTCACTCAGCGAAACGGTCTACGGACTGGGTGCCGGGATCTTTTTCATCGGTTACTTCTTTTTTGAAGTGCCCAGTAATCTGATTCTGCATCGGGTCGGTGCACGTCGCTGGATTGCCCGCATTATGATTACCTGGGGTGTTATCTCAGCTCTTTTCGCCTTTGTTGAAACCGCATGGCAGTTCTACCTGCTGCGCTTTCTTCTTGGTGTGGCAGAGGCCGGACTTGCACCCGGTTTACTGCTCTACCTGACCTACTGGTTTCCCTCTCACCGTCGCGCTCGCATGACGGTTTTGTGGTTTGTCGCGATCCCACTTTCCGGGATGATTGGCGGCCCACTCTCTGGCTGGATCATGGCGACCTTCTCAGGCTTTCACGGATGGGCGGGCTGGCAATGGATGTTTATGCTGGAAGCTATCCCTACCCTTGTTATGGGATTTGTCGTGCTGCTGGTTCTGAAGGATCGGGTGGAACAGGCAGAGTGGCTGGATGACGATGAAAAACGCCGGGTGCGTGCCGATCTCGACGAAGATAATCAGCAGAAAGCCTGTCATGGCACGGTGAGAGCCTTTATTGCTGACCGTCGTCTGTGGCTGCTGGCGCTGATCTATTTCTGTGTGGTGATGGGCCAGTATGCATTAACGTTCTGGCTACCGACGCTGGTAAAAAATTCAGGCGTCAGCGAGCCTCTGCATATCGGATTACTGACCAGTCTGCCTTACCTGTGCGCCATTATCTTTATGCTACTGGCCGGACGCAGTGGCGATCGTCATCGTGAACGTCGCTGGCACCTGATTGTTCCGATGCTGGTCGGCCTCTCCGGACTCACGCTGGCAACGCTGCTCAGCCATAACGTCTCCCTGTCATTACTCTCCCTCTGTATTGCCGCTGCGGGCATTCTTTCCGCCTCATCGCTGTTCTGGATGCTGCCGACCAACCTGCTGGGTGGCGTCTCTGCTGCCGCAGGCATCGCTGCGGTGAACTGCATTGCCAACCTGGCCGGTTTTTTCTCGCCGTGGCTGATTGGCTCAATCACCACTGCAACCGGTTCCCCCGCGTCGGGAATGTATTTTATTGCTGCCGTTCTGCTGGGTGGTGCGCTATGCGTACTGCGCATTCGGGCTGCGGATGTTAATCGTTAATCTGGAGGTTATATGACTGACTCTCATCACAGTTCACACACGCTCTCATTACCGCAGCGTGCCATGAATATTCGCCGTCATGCCTTATTAATGGGGCAGATTCAGGGACAGGGCTATATCGGTCAGGCACTGGGTGCAGCCGATTTACTCGCTGTCAGCTATTTTCACGCTATGAATTACCGCGCCGATGAGCCTGAGTGGAAAGAGCGCGATCGCTTCTACCTGTCGATTGGTCACTACGCCATTGCGCTTTATGCCGCGCTGCTGGAAGCGGGCGTCATACCGGAGGAGGAGCGGGAAACCTATGGCACCGATGAGAGCCGCCTGCCGATGTCCGGCATGGCCGCCTATACCCCAGGCATGGAGATCACCGGTGGTTCATTAGGTCAGGGACTAGGTATTGCCGTGGGTGCCTGTCTGGGGCTAAAGCAAAAAGGCTCACAGGCGCGAATCTATAACCTGCTTTCTGATGGCGAGCTGAATGAAGGTTCAACATGGGAAGCGGCCATGTCAGCCTCACACTGGCAGCTTGATAACCTGATCGCCATTATCGACGTCAACAATCAGCAGGCCGACGGTCACAGCAGCGAGATTCTCGCGTTCGAACCGATAGTGGACCGCTGGCAGGCTTTTGGCTGGTATACCCAGCGCGTTGATGGCAACGATATTGCTGCTTTGCAGAATGCCTTTGACGCAGCACGCAGTTGGCCTGAACCGCAGCCGCGCGTCATCATCTGCGATACCCGAATGGGTAAAGGCGTGCCGTTTCTTGAGAGCCGGGAGAAAACCCACTTCATCCGTGTTGATGCCGATGAGTGGGACAAAGCCCTGACCGCACTTGAGCAAGGAGTCTGATATGAGTTCACAACCGCAAAAAAAACGGCTGACCACTTCCGCCATGATCGCCTCGATTGCTGCTGAGGGTCAGCCCACGGTTTCTGCTCCCTTCGGGCATGCTCTTGTCGCTCTGGCAGAGCAGCGCTCAGATGTGGTGGGCCTGACAGCAGATTTAAGTAAATACACCGATCTGCACCTGTTTGCAGAAGCTTTTCCGCAGCGCTTTTACCAGATGGGAATGGCGGAACAGTTACTGATGAGTGCCGCAGCGGGCATGGCACGCGAGGGCTTTATGCCTTTTGTCACCACCTATGCAGTATTTGCTTCCCGCCGCGCCTATGATTTTATCTGCATGGCCATCGCCGAAGAGAATCTGAACGTAAAAATCGCCTGTGCGCTACCGGGCCTGACCACCGGCTATGGGCCAAGCCATCAGGCGACTGACGATCTGGCTATTTTTCGGGGTATGCCAAACCTGACAATCATCGATCCCTGCGATGCGCTGGAGATTAGCCAGGTCATCCCGGCGATTGCCGAACATCAGGGGCCGGTTTACCTGCGCCTGTTGCGCGGTAAGGTTCCGCTGGTACTGGATAAATATGATTATCGCTATAAGCACGGTAAGGCTCAGCGTCTGCGAGCGGGCAAAGATGCAGTTATTATCAGCAGCGGATTAATGACCATGCGGGCACTTGAAGCCGCTGAGGTGCTGGAAAAGCAGGGCATTGAGGTTGGTGTAGTTCACTCTCCTGTGATTAAGCCTCTGGATGAAGAGACCATCCTGCGAGAAGCAGGGGAAGCGCTGCATCATAACCAGCTGGTTATTACAGCAGAGAATCATTCAATCACGGGCGGGTTAGGCGAGGCAATTGCGGGTCTGCTAATGCGGAATCATGTGACGCCACGCTTTAAGCAGATTGCCCTGCCGGACGCATTCCTGGCTGCAGGCGCTTTACCGACGTTGCATGACCGTTATGGCATCTCTGCCGATGCGATGGTCAGGCAAATAACAGCCTGGCTTGAAGCCTGATTCATAGCAAAACCGGGCCTGGCCCGGTTTTGTATCGTTTTTGCCGCACCAGATACCTATCCTGTTATCGCCTTCATCGTACGCATTCCGCAGGCAATGTGACGATTGCCGTGATCAACGCTGGCTGCGCATCAACAGGTTCTCATGGATTCGCCAGCCATTTATCAATGCCGATCATCCTCTTTGACTCCCCATTCACTGTAAACAGCTTTCCGGTAGGTCATGTCCCTTTCCTGAGTGGCACGGTTATCTATTTCTACCGTTGAGCACATGCTTTCATCGGGTTTACTCAATACAGTGAATCTGTCTGAAGTAGCCGATTTCAGATAGCTGGCGCGATCACGTCCAATCCTGCTCATGTCGTTCGCATCAACAGAAAAATAATTTTAGCCGGATGAGAAAGTTATCCACTTTTTCTGTGGATAAGTGAGGGATATTTTCTGAGTATCTTTTTTCACTCTGAGAAGATGCCTTTGCTGTTAGCAGGCTGCACTGCAATTAAGATCTCAATAAAGCAGTTATAAGCGGTAACCAGGATGATTTTTAGCAGGTTGCGTGGCGATTTCAGGCTGAAATTTATAGTTATTTCCCATTATAAACAGTGAGTTAATGGTTAAATTTCGCTGGCGGATAGCATAGTTGTAAAAGGGCTTGCAGAGAAAGCATCAGCCGATATGAAGCAGTTGTGCAGGAACTAAGGTCTGGTGAGAAGTATCTGGTCACTAATGAACCAGCACCTGAAAATCTTTGCTTGCAATTCGTGATGGCTGAATACGCACAGGCAGCATCAGAACCCTTTAGGGGTGACAACAGAATTTGAATCCGCTTTTGCCATTACAGGCAATTCATGGATTCAAAGGCTGCCAGTAACGCTGGCGACATGTTTCAGGGTAATGGCGATTTCACAGGAATCAGATTAAATACCAGCTTATATAATTTCAATAAATTCAGTTACTTACATTTAAAATTACTATTGAAAACCTGGCGATTTCAGCCTGAAATTCGGGTTTTATGCATCTTCCAGCATATTGAGTTAATCGGGCAATAAAAAAGCCAGCGTCAGACGCTGGCTTTTTTGGATGCATGTAAATCAACGATTGAGATATTTCTTCAGGGTCTCAGCAATGACTTTATCCAGCTCTTCCTGCAACTCTTTCGACTGCCGGTTAAATTCATAGCTGAACATCCGACCGCGTACCTTCTTACGTGCAAAACGATCTTTATCAGCAAAAGACCAGAGCGCAGTCGCCTGTGTTTTATCTTTCTCAGGCTCTTTCATCAACGTCTGGCTACCCTGTCGAATCAGACGCAGAATGTGATTTTTCAGCTCATCCTCGGCAAGCCCTTCGCGGGCGCAAACCACATCTATCTCCCGCGAGATAGAATTAATCAGAGCTTCAACGCTTTGCCCAGATTCACTCAATTTGTCAGCCGCCTGTAACAGCGCTTTGTAATCAGGATAAGTCAGCTCAGCATGATTAGGGAAAAGTGAAATCAAATCGGACGGAACGCTGGCTGCCTGAAGAGCACGTGTGACCTTCGCCTGCGATAATCCCTGATTTTCAGCGATCTCTTTTTGCGACAGACCACCATCTTTTAACGCCAGCAGGCGCATTCCTACTTCCCGCAGATTGTGTTCGCGTGCCGTCTGAATATCCTGCGCCAGTCTGCGGGCTTCATCGGCAGTAATAGCGGCATCAGTGACCAGTACGTCCAGCCCGGTTTTGCAGTAAAGCGCAGCCGCACGCCGACGTGAACCGTCAAGAATCTCAATGCGGTCATCGCGCATTACGCCAATGGCCGGGAAGAACTGCTGAAGCTTAATGGTGCGGATAATATCCCGCAGTGAATCGGGTGTCAGCCCGGCCTGATCGCGACCATTGGTTTCCATTGTAACGAATGTCTTGTTTTCAACATCACTGGCGGGAATGCGTTCAAAACGAAACAGGGCGCGCTTGCCCGTAGCCAGAACGAATGTCTGATTATGCTGACTATCTGGCGTCTCATTTTCCAGCGGAGTCTGGCTGAAGGTTCTGCCAATCGTGATTCTTTTTGCGCTCATACAAACCTCAGTTCAGGCGAATAAATTCGATACGGTCAAAGACGGCTTTTGCAAAGTCCTCTGCAGCAGATCTTGCATTTTTCAACGCTTCACTGCTGCCGACATAAGTCGAAGGATTTGCGGAGATGACCGTATCAAAGGATTCGCCGCAACGTTCGAAGCCATCAAGGCGGGGAAGGGCTGCATCAAGCATGTCACCACCAAAAATCTCTTTTGCCAGGCTATGACAGAGCTTATGGTCTGCTTTATTCGATAGCTTAGACATGAAGCCAATGTTGCCCTGCAGGCGACAGGTGGCGCCGGAATCCTCAATGATCGCAATCAGTTCCGGCAGACGCGTCAGGTATTTAAGCGTGGAATGAAAGTCGACCTGAGCCGGTGGTACCGGCGTCATCAGCAGATCAGAGGCCGCAATGGCGTTCTTCAGGAAAGCATCAAGATGCGGGCCGCTGTCGATAAAGATAAAGTCATAATCTTTCTTCAGTTTGGCAATGACGTTGTCATACAGCACGGCATGAACATTTTGCTGCGGCAAATGTTCAGCGCAAAGCTGGTCCCAGCTTGAGGCGATAAAGGCGTCATCAATTGAGGCAGGCAGCACATCGACACCCGGAATAATCGACGGAACGATAAATTCGTTCACAAGCTCATCACGGGTGACATTCTGCAGCATTGCCTGTGCCGCTGTCGCTTCCACCAGCCCTACTGAACGTTCATGGTTTAAAAACATGGTTGCTGAGGACTGTGGATCAAGGTCAATCACTAAAATACGTAAATCTTCAAACAGCAGATGAGGATGGGCACGAAGTGCATGAGCCAGCGAAACGGTAGAAACCGTTTTAGACACGCCGCCCTTCAGATTACCAACAAAAATGGTGTAAGCATCACTGTGGCGATCGCGATATTTCGGCACGCCTCGATGATGATAGATATCGATAATGTTCTGAATCGACATCGCATATTTAACAGAAGATCCGGCCGCACGTTTATCAAACTGATAACCACTTTCTTCCATCTCATTTACAGCATAATCAACGCTGGCTCGTGTCAGTTTGGGCAACTTTGCTAACGCCGCTTTGGCGTAAACCTGATAGTACGTATTTTCATGCAATTCCTGCTTTTGCGCCTGAATCTGGTCGGTAAGGCTTAGCAGCATGCGTTCAGAACGCTGTGCAACTTTCATCACCTGCTTGTCATCGTTAGCCATCGTTGCTCCAAACATGTAGGATTTATGACTTTATACAGAATTCCTGCACGTGAGGCAATAAATTATCTTTTCCACATAATCTTCGTTTTTATGTAACACCACGGTTTTTGTTGCGGTTCATCACACTATTACTTATGGCCTGCCAATTTACGCAATTCAAATGCGAACAGCGTTCACTATAATCAGCAGAACATTCACTGTAATCAGTAGAAATCGATCCGCAGAGAGAGCAGGGGAAATGGATTGTACAAAGCGCATTGATGCGTCTGAATGTTCACTGTAATCAGTAAAGTCAGTTCTGTATCAGGTGGCTTACCGGAGGACTTATGGTAGTGGTGCAAAAAACAAACCGCATTCAAAAGCCTATGCGGTAAAGCTGGGCTGATGCCTGGCGCTAAACGAGCCAAACGTTCACTGTAATCAGTAGGGTCATTTCAAATACCCATGCAGAAATCACGTTCACTGTAATCAGTAAAGTTGCGCATGAAATAGCAGGACAGGAAGCTGAACCGAATAAACGTTCACTGTAGTCAGGGGTGGGGAGCGGGTAAATTCTGTCTGGTTCATTAAAGCATCGGAAGCTGATGAGATAACAGACAACTGCAGTCCGGGAGCCCCAATGGGTCAGCGGGGATGTAAAAGTCTGTACGATAACGTTCACTGTAATCAGTAACCCAGGGGATAGCGAACATTCACTATAATCAGTAGAAAAGGAACCTTGCCACCGTACATTCACTGTAATCAGCAGAAGCGTCAGTTCAGTTCGACCGGAATTGAGGATAGTAAGGCTGCGATTCGGAAATGGATACCTCCGTGGACATTGCTTCTGGTAACGCTCAGGCCAGCAGACATCAACACCTGCACTTGATTATGTCATCACTGCTATCCCACAAATATTCACTATAAACAGTAGAAACAGCAAAGCGTTGCGTCAAATTTAAGCTAACATTCACTATATTCAGCAAAGTATTCACTGTAATCAGTAAAGCAGCATTCCTGAGTTTAATCGTGGAGAAGACAGCTCCGCGCTACAACATTCACTGTAATGAGTAACCGACAGGGGAATACGCAGCACGTCGGTGCTACGACGATGCCAGTCGGCAAACATTCACTGTAATCAGTAACAGTGTCACGCTTGCAGTAACGATAAGTTAAAGCCCTCCATACAGGACGCACGTCAGCCGTGATGAACATGAGTGCTGACATTCACTGTAATCAGTAAGCTGCTCAACGGGAATCAGCAAAAAGAGGCGCTGTCCTGCCTGAATCAGAACGTTCACTGTAATCAGCAAAGCCGATTCTGGAAGGAACTAATCGATTAGTATGTAAGCACACACTTACTTCTTAAGCCTTATGGCAAAGCACGACAGGAAAAGAGGGGAGGAGGACATGATTTAAAACGTGCCCGTTTTACTGATTACAGTGAACGTTACTGATTGCAGTGAACAGAAGTGGAGTACTGATTACAGTGAATGTGAGAGGAAGGATGCAATGTCACCGGCCACGATAAAAGTGACACTGCCACGCAGAAATGCTGATTATAGTGAACGTCAGGAATTAATCCTCAAACTCAATCTCATCCAGTGAATCGATGCTCTCCAGATTACCGATGCCATCAAGTTTAGGTGTGCGGCTATGAATAATGAAAAAGACTGAGCGGCCACGCTTCACTTCTGAATAATCCAGATAACCAATCTCTTTCAGTTGCTCCATCGCACGCCGCACCACATGATTCTGCGTGGTGGTCTTTGAGCCGAGATTAAGACGCATACGCAAGCGTGCCAACGATATCGGTGCCGGATTGGTCGGCAGGCTCTCAAGGAAGGTGTAGAGCGCCTGTGCAGACTCTTTACGCTTGAGGCGGGAGATTGCCCGGAGCTGAAGCAGCACCTTGTGGTCGAAGTTGTAGAGTTCGAACAACTTAGGGTCGGCCTGAATCCGCACAATATCTTTTTCACGGTCATAATAAGCAGACTGAACGAGGTGGGTATGATACGCCTTGCCGTTGCCTTCAAATGAGAGCGTATTGGTCGCAATGCGGCGCAGAGAGGCATCCAGGCGCTTACGCAGCGCGGCAGACGAGTTGGCAGAGGGAATGCCGCACATCTTCACAAAGTCGATAAACGGCAGTGTGACGGTATCGCCTTTGGTCGGATAGCGCGAAAAGGACTGAATAATGCCTGCCCAGGTTTTGAAATCGTTATCCATATCCAGCCGTGCGCCGGTAATGGTAATCTTTTCGTAGCCTTCCGCTTTCACCAGCGTCAGATTCTTCAGCTCTTTCGTCGCATCCGTTGATGCCATAGCGCCGGATTTACCACGTGCGGTTGATTTCAGCGTCGGCACGAACAGTCCAAGACGCATCAATGCCACCGGCTGAACGGTATTATTCTTGTTGGGATGAAGCTGAATAACTTCGCCACTGTTTTTGGTCACTGACAGAAAAGGTTCAAGTAACGCTTTGTTTTCGTTGTCTTTATCTGCCATGGCTTAGGATCTTCATTCTGTGGATGAAAGGGATCGTTTTCTGACTACAGTGAACATTAGCACTGTTTACAGTGAACATTCTACCTGGTACAGTGAATAAAGTACTGATTACAGTGAACACTTTACTGATTATAGTGAACGCGATCACCCTTTGAGCCCTTGCGGGGTGCGGCCTGCGACGATCGGGGATCTCTTAGGATCTCTCTATGATCTATTAAGGATCGTTTTTTAGGATCGGGTCAGTGTATAAGTGGATAACTGACTGGCAGGTATGATTTTCAGACACACAGACAGGTTGCGTAATAGCCCCATCTTCGCAACCCCTTCACACTTCCTGAACATCGCCTGTGCAATTCTGACATTCTCAATCGATAAACAACTTCCTCACTATTATTCATTTTTCATCATTAACTACAGCGTGTATCGTTTCTCAATTACTGAACGAATGAGGAATACAGCACCATGACTGAACATGCTCTATCACGTAACCCGGCAACAGGTGAAATTCTGGCACGCTATCCTCTGCAGAACAGCACCGAACTGGAACAGACACTGGCAGAAAGCGCTTCCGCTTTTGCAGCATGGCAGCACAGCAGTATGAGTGACCGGGTGCGCGTATTGCGTCAGCTCGGCGAACAGATCCGTCTGAGAGAACAGGATCTTTCTCGCATGATTACGCTGGAAATGGGTAAACCTATTGCACAGGCTCGCGCTGAAGTACTGAAATGTGCAAATTTGTGCGACTGGTATGCAGAATATGGCCCGGCAATGCTGGCCGATCAGCCCACTCAGATTACCGATGCGTGGCAGCGATTCCGTCCCATTGGGGTGATCCTGGCTGTCATGCCATGGAATTTCCCCCTGTGGCAGGTTCTGCGGGGCGCAGTCAGTATGTTGCTGGCAGGCAACACCTATCTGCTTAAACACGCGCCTAACGTCATGGGAAGCGCCACACTGATGGCTGAACTGTTCAGGGCAACCGATCTGCCTGCTGGCGGCTTTAACCTGATAAACGTCGACAACGACGGTGTCTCCGTCGCGATTAAAGATGACCGCATTGCTGCCGTCGCGGTTACCGGCAGCGTACGGGCAGGTGCAGCCATCGCGGCTCAGGCAGGTGCAGCGCTCAAGAAAACGGTACTGGAACTGGGTGGATCCGATCCCTTTATCGTGCTGGCGGATGCCGATCTTGATGAAGCGGTTAAATCTGCCGTTATTGGACGTTTCCAGAATACCGGGCAGGTGTGTATGGCTGCCAAACGCTTTATTGTTGAAGCTCCAATCGCTGAAGAATTTGAAAAACGCTTCACTGCCGCGGTCCAGGCACTCACCATGGGCGATCCGCTGGATGAAAGCACTTTTCTGGGTCCGATGGCACGCGCCGATCTGCGCGATGAACTGGATGGACAGGTGAAAGCAACACTACGTGAAGGTGCGCGTCTGGTGCTGGGTGGCGAGAAGGTGGCAGGGCAGGGTAACTACTATGCGCCAACCATTCTCGCTGATGTTACCAGCACCATGACCGCGTTCAGGCAGGAGCTGTTTGGTCCGGTCGCGGCCATTGCCGTAGCACGGGATCCTCAGCATGCGCTGGAGATTGCCAATGACAGCGAATTTGGCCTCAGTGCTACCGTCTGGAGTGGTAACGAAGAAACTGCTGATCGGCTGGCACTGCAGCTGGAAGTCGGTGCCGTGTTTATTAATGGCAACGGCGCGTCCGATCCGCGCGTTACCATTGGTGGCGTCAAGAAAAGTGGCTATGGTCGTGAGCTGTCACACTTTGGTGTGCACGAATTCTGTAACGTGCAGACCGTGTGGAAAAACCGCCGCTAGTTTTTACTGCGCTGCCGGAAGATAGGCAGGCGCAGTTTTAGCGACCTCACTGAGCGGACGCAGCAACCGATGCGGGGCAAACCCACTCAGCATCGGTGAAGGTGTACCGCTCAGCATCTCCTCAGCCACCAGTCTGCCCAGTAAGGGGGCAAGGGTCATGCCACTATGACTGACCATCAGATAAACGCGTGCTGACTCACTGATGTAGCCCAGTGCGGGCAATCCATCTGCCGGGCGCGATCGCTGTCCTGTTTCAATCCGCTCAATTCTCGCGCCTTCGGTGTTTTTAAACAGCCGCCGCAACCGACGCAACATCTCTTTGCCAATCAGTCCATCCGGCGAGACCGGCCGCGCCGGATCGGCGTGCTGATCCAGATCCAGCGCCTGCAGCATCAGGCGACCACCGCCATCCGGCCGCACATTCAGTTCCGGGGTAATCAGATTGCATCTAAGTGGGATCGGCAAAGGCTGCGTCTGCGCCAGAAAACTGCAGGCAACAGGATCGGCGCGGTTCGCATCGGTCATCGCCAGTTCAAGCCCGCACTGACTTATCAGTTCCGGCGCCCAACGGCCGGTTGCCAGCACCAACTGATCGCCGCGCCATTCATCCCCACTGGCCAGCGTAAGATGGACATCCTGCGCCGATTCAGTCAGCGTCGTCACTTCATTATTGCAGACCAGCTGCCCGCCACTGGTACGCAGATCAGCCAGCAGAGAGGCGATAAACAGGCTGGGATAGAGCAGGCACTCCGAAGGGAAAGACCAGGCGTGCTGAACGCGGGGATCGAGCCGCAACTCAGGCATTGCTCCCAGGAGTGCGGCGCGGCTACGTTTCTCTACGGGATAATCGAGCGTCGTAAGCTTTGCTGCGCGCTGCGCCAGCTGACGCAGGGATAATTCATCGGCTGCCCACTCCAGCGTGCCGGTTTCCAGCAGCCATCGGGGCGATGCAGGATGACTGGCCTGCCAGCGCTTATGCTCGTCTATCGCATGGGCATTAAGATCATGGTAGCTGGTGGGTTCTTTGCCGTTGGCATTGACCCAGGCGTAGCTGATCTGACTGGTTCCGTTGCCAGGATAGTTTTTATCGAAGACGGTGACCTGTGCGCCCCGTCGCGACAATGACTGCGCGACGGCTAAACCCAGCACGCCTGCACCGATTACAGCAATACGTTGTGGCATATCTGGTCTCTCCTGAACAGGGATTAGTGAAAAACTGCTACCCGCCGGTTCGCTTACTATTGCGAAGTCAAAGAAGTACGTCAACCGCTACGTCAGGCGGTGGTTTCATCGAACCACGCGGGCACCGGATCGGCCAGAGTGATCCACTGTTCAGGCCCCGCAGCCATCTCCTGTGGTGTCAGCAACGCATGATCCAGCGCGGCACGGACGCTCTTCTCGTCCATCTCAATGCCGATAAAGACCAGCTCCTGGCGCGCGTCGCCGGTACCTTCCTGCCACTGTTCAGTGATAAAGTTGAGCGAATCCGCATCCTGTGGCCATTCAGTTCTCGGCACGCTGACCCACCAGCGCCCGGCATAACCCTGACGTGCCACTGCGCCCGCCTGCGACCACATCGCGGCATATTCCGGCCGACTGGCCAGCCAGAAGTAGCCTTTAGAGCGGATAACGCCATCAAGCTGGTGGTTTACTGCATGCCAGAAACGCTGCGGATGGAACGGACGACGGGCGCGATAGACAAAGTTACGAATGCCATACTCCTCCGATTCCGGCTGATGCTCACCGCGCAGGGTCTGCAGCCAGCCGGGTGCCTGCGCTGCCCGGTCAAAATCAAACCGGCCGGTATTCAGCAGGCAGTCCAGCGGAACCTGCCCAAACTCACTGTTCACAATAAGCGCATGCGGATTAAGCGCCTGCAGCAGGCCCTTCAACTGGTGCAGCTGCGCCGGGCTGAGCAGGTCCGTTTTGTTCAGCACCAGCAAATCACAAAACTCAATCTGATCCACCAGCAGATCAACCACGGATCGCTCATCCTGCTCGCCCAGCGACTCACCGCGCGACTGAAGATCATCGACTGAACGGTAATCGCGCAGGAAGTTAAAGCCATCCACCACGGTAATCATGCTATCCAGCCGGGCATAGGCTGAAAGACTTTCACCCGCTTCATCTTCAAACGTAAAGGTTTCGGCGACCGGCAGCGGTTCAGAAATACCGGTAGACTCAATCACCAGGTGATCAAAACGCCCGGCCTGAGCCAGACGTTTTACCTCCAGCAGCAGATCTTCTCGCAACGTGCAGCAGATGCAGCCGTTACTCATTTCGACCAGCTTTTCGTCGGTGCGGGAGAGCTGCGCACCGCCATCGCGCACCAGCGCAGCATCAATATTAATTTCAGACATATCATTGACGATCACCGCGATGCGACGTCCTTCGCGGTTGTTCAGAATATGATTAAGCAGGGTAGTTTTACCGGCACCGAGAAAGCCAGAGAGAACGGCAACCGGCAGACGGGGATCGTCTGATGTCAGAGCAGAGAGTGTCATGGTGCTACCTGTAAGAATGCAATTAAAGATATGTTATAACATAACATTTATGGATTTGTTTTCAACCCGGATTTGTGCTTTTGTTTCGGGTATCAAAGAGCGTTTAAAAGGAGCGGAAATGCAACAACTCACGCTTGTCCCGCGTCTGATGCCAGCCGTCAGGTGCGGAGAGAAAACCTCGACAATTCGCTGGCTGGAGGGCGATATCACCATTGGCCCGCTGAGACTGGTGAATCAGCAGGATGAAAATGACGCGGTAATCGTGTCGGTGACGCAGGTCGACACGCTGCGCTTAAGCGAAGTCGCCGCAATGCTGGGAAAACAGGAGGAATGGCCTGATGAGGTGCTGCTGGAAGGGATGCGCGAGCACTATCCGGAGATCAGGCTGAGCAGTGAGGTGCAGCTAATCACTCACCTCACGCCCGCAGAAACCCTGCAGAAGCTCCCTGAATAGTGATCAGCTGTGCTCAATCACCAGCAGCGCCATCGTATCGGCTTCCAGCGCCCGAAAGATATGCAGCTCGTCGCCCGGATAGGTAATGTAATCACCCACATCCAGCTCTACCGCGCTGTCCACCGGCCCCACCAGCGCCCGACCTTTAGCAATAATAATATGCTCTATAGTATTGGGAATATGGGGCTGCGATATGCGCTCACTGCCAGGCTGAACCTCCAGCAGATAGATATCACGCCGGACGCCAGGCGGGCAGGATGCCAGCAGAATCGCCTGATAGTCAGCCAGATCGGCGGTTACTGTCAGGCCCTCTCCACGGCGGATCACCTGCAGACGACGCGCATCCGGCTCCAGCAGCCGTGAAAACGGAATATTCAGCGTTACGCACAGTGACCACAGCGTCTCAATGCCCGGATTGCCATTACCCGCCTCCAGCTGTGAGAGCGTTGATTTGGCGATACCGGCGCGGCGCGCGACTTCGGCCAGTGACAGGCCGGCTCGCTGACGTTCACGCACTAAGGCATTGGCAATGATGCTGATAGGGGTATTCAAACGCACTCCTGATAAACGAAAAGTTTTTTATAACGAACGAATTGTTCGGCTTGTAAAGCGACGCTGCAGTGTTCATTATATCGGATTATATGTTCATTATGAGACAGAGAAATGCTTTTTCCGCAAATGCAGTTGCTGGACAAAGGGGTGATCAAAGCGATTTTTCTGGTCTGCCTGGCTGATGGAATTGTCGGTTTATCCTATGGCTCGCTGGCCTCCGCCGACGGGTTTCCGCTCTGGGTACCGCTGGCGCTGTCAACGCTGGTGCTGGCAGGTGCGTCTGAGTTTCTGTTTATCGGCATCGTGGCTGGCGGCGGCAGTCCCTTTACCGCGGCCGCTGCGGGCCTGCTGGTGAATGCACGTCATCTCCCTTTTGGCATTGCGGTCAAAGATCTGGTGGGAAAGGGTTCCCTGGGCTGGTTTGGCTGTCACATTATGAATGATGAAAGCGTGGTGTTTGGTATCTCACAACCACAGCTTGCCCAGCGTCGCAGCGCGTACTGGCTGTGCGGCATCGGTATCGGCTTAATCTGGCCGGTGAGTGTTATGATCGGGGCGGCGATTGGTCAGTTTATTCCTGATGTCTCAATGATTGGGCTGGATGCGGTGTTTCCGGCGATCCTGATTGCTCTGATCTTCCCGGCGCTGCGCCAGCGCCGAACCAGAATCCCCGCCACCGTCGGCGCGCTGCTCTCCTTACTGGCGACGCCGCTGGTTCCGGCGGGCATGCCAGTACTGTTCTCGCTGCTGGGCCTGCTGACATGGAGATCGCGCAAATGACGCATCAGGGAATGATCATTGCCGGCATCGCCATGCTGGCCGCCGGAACGTATCTGATGCGCTTTGCCGGTGTCAGGCTGGGAAATCGTCTGCCTATCAGCGAGCGCACTCAGCAGATGCTCTCCGACGCTGCCACGGTGTTACTGCTGGCCGTCGCGGCGACCACCACGCTGTTTGAAGGCCAGCATTTTGCCGGTGTGGCACGGGTGGCGGGCGTGGGGTTTGCCCTGTTGCTGGCCTGGCGTCGGGCTCCACTGATTGTCATTATTCTGGGGGCGGCAGCGATGACCGCGCTGTTGCGTTTTCTCGGCGTGGCCTGATGCTGCTTTACACGACTTCCCCGGACATCACTGTAAAGCGCCTCCAGCGCCCAGGATTGCTATCTGACCGGGCATCACGGCATGATGGTCACTCATCACCCGCCGGAGTTTACGCATGAATCGTCCGCTACAGATTGGTCTGTTACTTTTCCCTGATGTTACCCAGCTCGATTTAACCGGCCCGTGGGAGGTATTTGCACGCACGCCCGGCGTGGAGTGCCATCTGATCTGGAAAAATCGTCAGCCGGTACGCTCCGATCGCGGCCTGTCGATATTACCGACTACCACCTTGGACGATTGTCCATTACTGGATGTGATCTGCGTACCGGGCGGGCCAGGACAGATTGCCCTGATGTCGGATGATGAAACGCTGAATTTTCTGCGACGGCAGGCTGACCAGGCGCAATGGGTCACTTCGGTCTGTACCGGTTCGCTGATGCTGGGCGCTGCCGGATTGCTGAAAGGATACCGAGCGACCTCACACTGGAGTTCCATCGATCAACTAGCTTTGCTGGGCGCGGAGCCAGTGAATCAGCGGGTGGTGCGTGACCGCAACCGTATCAGCGGCGCAGGCGTCACCTCCGGCATCGATTTTGCCCTGACGCTGGTGGCGGAAATCGCAGGAGACGCCGTCGCCAGAGCCGTTCAGCTGCAGATGGAATATGACCCCGAACCACCGTTTTCCTCCGGCTCGCCGCAGACCGCGCCGCCCGCGGAGGTGGCGCAGGCACGGGCGAAAATGGCTGAGTTCATTGCTACGCGCCGTGCAGCAACTGAGCGGGCCGCGCGGCGACTACAGGCTGATCAGCTTACGGACGCCGGGGATGCGCAACAGCAGAAGTGACAGCACCATCGAGATGATCAGCGTCAGGGCGATGACCAGCAGTTTATCGCCCAGAGTCTGAATGCGGATAGCGGCTGCCAGCACACCAAAAATCAGGTAATGCAGGATATAAACACCGGTCATGGTCTTGCCGAGTGTGGTCAGAAATGAGGTCAGCCATTGGGCTTTATCCGGCAGCCGGATAGCGTTAATGCTGATCACGATCAGCACCACCAGCAGATAAACCTGTGAGCCGGTCAGCACCACATCATTGTGGGTCGCCAGAAAGCGCGCGATAAAGTAATAGCGCTCATACAGCCAGGTAAAGAGATACACCGCGGGCAGCAGTAGAAGGCTCACCTTTATGACTCTGGGTGATGTCAGTAACTGCATCACCCGTGGCGCAGCCATCAGTCGGCCCGTAAGGTAATAAAGTACCCAGGTCCAGATTCGGTACTGTGGCAGCAGCGAAAAGGCCCGCTGGTCCGGATAGAGGCTGGCGAGCAGGTCATAAGCAAAGGCCACCACCAGCAACAATAAAATCCCTGCTGCCATTGCGCCAGGCCGCTGAATCAGCCAGTCGATTAGCGGATGCGAGATGTAAATGACAATCAGTGCAATCACAAACCACGGCTGGATCAGGTAGCCTTTGTGGTGCATCCCGGCAAACCAGAAAAAGCTGAACCAGAAGATAAAAATCAGCATAATGCGGCGAATTTTGCCAAGCTGCCATGCGGGTGTGTGCAGCTCGCCCGCGTCGAGATAGCCGCTCAGCAGAAAATAGAGCGGCGTAGCAATGGTCGAGATAAAACTCAGCACATTCAGCGTCAGATTAACGTCGTAATGGTAGCTGTCGTAACTCTGATACAGCGTGAAAAACGACACGGCGGTGATGCAGGCCAGCGTCTTCAGCATTGCCAGCCCGGTCTTATTCACCGTGCGCCTCCCGTCCGTGGAAGCAGCGATAGATCACCGGCAGCACCAGCAGGGTCAGCACCGTTGCAAATCCCAGACCAAAAATAATCACCACCGCCATGCTCTGGAAGAAAACGTCGCGCAACAGCGGCAGCAGGCCCAGTACGGTAGTAAAGGCCGTGAGCAGGATAGGGCGGAGGCGCGACGTCGCCGCATCAATAATCGCGAGCTGCAACGGCTTCTCCTGCCGGAACAGCCGGATCTCCTCAATCAGCACGATCCCGTTGCGGAGCAACATCCCTGACAGGCTGAGCAGCCCGATCAGCGCCATAAAGCCAAAGGGAATACCGGTGATCAAAAAGCCACAGGTCACACCAATCATCGCCAGCGGCACGGTGATCCAGATTGCGACGGCGTCACGCAGCGAGTTGAACATCAGCACGGTAATGATGAACATGGCCAGAAAGCCTACCGGCAGCGAACTCAGCAGACCACTTTGTGCTTCTCGTGAGCTCTCAAGTTCGCCACCCCAATCCAGTCGATAGCCCGCCGGGAGTTTAAGCTGATCGATCTGCGGCTGAACCCGTGCTACTACCTGCGCGGACGTTAAGCCTGAGGCGGGATCGGGATCCGTCTGCACCGTCATCACGCGCGTACGGTCACGACGCATAATCAGCGGGTTCTCCCACTCCAGCCGGAAGTCAGAAATCACATTGCTCAGCGGCACAAAGTGCTGCAGGGCAGCGCTCCAGAGCTGAATGTTTTCGATGTGATCAACACTCTGCCGCTCTTCATCAGCCGGATAGAGCATCACCGGCATCAGCCGCGATCCGTCCCGGAAAATGCCCACGGCATCGCCGCTGAAATTCATTCTCAGCGCCTGATCGATATCGCGCTTATCAATGCCCAGCTCCTGACCACGCAGTGCCGAATAGACCGGGCGGATCACTTTGCTGCGCTCCTGCCAGTCATTACGTACCGGGAACGTCGATCCATCCGCCAGAAAAATCGCATCCAGCTGGCTGCCGATGTGACGCAGCACTTCCGGATCCGGACCGGTTACTCTCAGGGCAATCGCGCTGTCACTGGCGCTGCCAAACTGAATGCGCTTGATGCGCTGATTCACCTGCGGGAAGTTCTGCTGAATATAATACTCGGTCTTCAGCGCCAGTGCATCCAGCTGCCGGGCATCCTTAACCCGCACCATAATCTGTGCGAAGTTGCTGTACTGGCGCGCCGCGTCATAGGTCAGGGTAAAACGCAGTGCACCCTGACCCACTGTGGTCACCGTTGCCGTAACAGCCGGATCCTGATTAATAAACCGGGCTATTTCCCCCGCAGTATCTGCGGTGTAGTGAATATCGGTGCCATAGGGCAGCCAGAGATCGGTAAAAAAGACCGGCGTGCTGGATGAGGGGAAAAAGTTCTGCTTCACCAGAGTAAAGGCATACAGCGACAGTGCCAGCAGCGCGACCATCGTCGCCAGCGTGATCAAGCGAAAACGCAAAAGGCCGCCCAGCGCCTGGCGGTAGAGCCGAAAAACGATGCCCTGGTAAGGATCGGAGAGGTCAGTTTTGGCGGGCTTCGCTGCGCCACGACGTTTCTCGCTCCAGTTAATAAATACCGGGGTCAGTGTCAGCGCGGTTACCCAGCTCAGCATCAGCGAAATCAGCAGCACCTGGAACAGCGATTTACAATATTCGCCGGTTGAGTCCTGCGACAGGCCAATCGGTGCGAAGGCAAGTATCGCGATAATCGTGGCACCCAGCAGGGGCAGGGCTGTACGGCGTACCATGCGGGAAATCGCCTGCTGTAAAGGATGTCCGCGCTGATGATCGATCTTCACCCCTTCGACGACGACGATGGCATTATCCACCAGCATGCTGAGCGAAATAATCAGCGCGCCTAGCGATACCCGCTGCAGTTCCAGTTTAAACAGGTACATGATCAGTAGTGTGCCGAGCACGTTAAGTGCCAGTGATGCGGCAATCACCATGCCGCTGCGCAGGCCCATAAACAGCAGCAGCGTTCCCACTACAATTGCCAACGCCATCAGAAAGTTGAGGATAAAGCCATCAACAGACTGTTTCACCTCGTGCGCCTGATTGTAGAACACCTTCAGGCTGATCCCGGCGGGGGTATCCTGCTGATAGTGCGCTATCCGGGCGGAGAGCGCGTCGCCAACATCAATCACGTTGACGCCAGGCGCAAACGAAATGCCGATTGCCAGTGCCGCTTCACCATCGGCAAAGTAGATATTGGCCGGGTTATCGGTCACGCCACGTGTCAGGGTGGCGATATCGCGCAGATGCACGTTCTGCGGGCTGCCCGCAGGCAGAATGGGCAGATTCGCCAGGTCGTCGAGTGTCTTTAGCTCGCCGGTAGGGTGAAAACGGATGGATTCGCTGTCGACCCGCAGCGTGCCGGCACTGGCAACACTGTTATTCCGGTTCAGCAGATCGGCGATGCGCTGCGGCGTCATACCATAGGCGGACATTTTGCTGGCGGAAAGGGCAATGCGGACCTCCTCCTGCTCAACGCCCGCTACCGCGACTTTCGCCACGCCCGGCACCAGTACGAGATCGCGCCGCAGCTGATCGGCATAGTTACGCAGTTCGCTGTTCGTAAAGTCTTTGCCGTGGATAACGAAGAAATAGCCATACACATCGCCGAAGTCGTCGTTCACCAGTGGAGCCTGCACGCCTGGGGGAAACTGCCGGGCCGCATCGCCGACGCGGCGACGTAGCTCATCCCAGATTTGCGGCAGCTGATCGGCAAGATAGCGGGTGTGGATATTGACGGTAATCTGCGACAGGCCGTTGCCTGAAATAGACGTGACATTGTCCAGTGATGGCAGGCGCTGCAGCGCATTCTCCAGCGGCAGGGTCACCTCTTCTTCGACCTGCTGGGCTGACGCGCCAGGATAGTGGGTGACAATCACCGCCGACTTGATGGTAAACAGCGGATCCTCAAGGCGGCCAATGTTCAGCAGGGCATAAATGCCGCCCACGCCCAGCAGCAGAATAACCATCCAGATGCGAATGGGTTTATCAAGAAAGTGCTCCTGAATACGCATTATAACCCCCGCTCACGCTGCCAGATGCGCACCGCTTCACCGTCACGCAGCTCACCCACACCGGCAGCAACAATGCGGTCGCCCGGCTGCAGCCCGCTGATAATTTCAATGCCCTGCGCGGTAAGACGACCTACTTCGACGGGGCGATCTTTAATGCGCAGAGCCTCGCCATCCTGCTCAACCAGCCAGACGTGCGGCTGATTAGTGGGGCTGCGATCGGGATTGAACACCGCAGCCGCCGGTACCACCAGCCGCGGCTGCGCTGGGGCATTCGGCAGCTTATGCAGCTTAACGCGCACTGAGCCGCTAAGGCCGGCAACGCCAGGCAGATCATCGGGACGCAGCATGGTCAGCACCACCTGGTACGTCAGCGTGGCAGCGTCGGTCTGGCTGGTGTGCTCTTTATATTGCGCGTTGAAAAAGCGGCCTGGCAGGGCGTTAAACTGCACCTCCGGCTGATAGTGAATATTCTGGATGTCCAGGCTGGTAAAGAGGGTTTCAGGCAGCGTGAAGATAACATCGAGCAGATCGGCCCGGGTCAGCAGCGCAATCGGCTGTCCGGCGGCTACGACCTGATGATTACGCGCCTGTACTCTGGCAATCACCCCATCAAACGGCGCGCGCAGGGTCAGGAACTGTAACTCTTCCTGCGCGATTTTCAGTGCGGTAGCGGCGGCATCACGGTTAGCACGCTGCACATCCATTTCCGATTTTGAAACGGCGCTGCGCTGGGCCAGCGTGTTAAAGCGCTGAAATTGCCGCTCCGCCAGCTGTAGCGCGGTCTGACGATCGCGCACCCGTAGTGTCGCATCCGTGTCGTTCAGGGTGGCAAGAATTTGACCCGCTTTCACGGGCGTTCCGTCACGGATGTCGAGCTGTACCAGCTGGCCCGCCCTTTTGAAAGCCAGGTCGGTATTATCTCCAGCCTGAATACGGGCAGGAAATACCCGGATATTCTGCGCAATGTCCGGCTCAAGGGTAAAAACTTTTATTACGCGGGGTGGTGGCGCGTCCGGTTCTTTTTTTTCATCGCACGCTGTCATAAATAAGCAACAGAGAAAAACAGGAATAACCTTGCGTTTAATCATTTTATTCGCCTTAACATCAGCTATTTCACTGCGGTTTAATAAGCGTTAAGGCGTCATTAGCCTGGTGCTTATCGCCACCGGGATAAAAATATTTTTTAATATTCGTAATCTTATTTTAACGAGACGGCAGGGCCGCTTCGCCTGGATCGGGTTACGCTGCCATATGAGAGACCACCAGCCAGGTCAGTAAGCCGACTAATGTGGTTGCGGTGACCGCGAGAATAACGAAACCGCAAAGCATGATAATGCTCTGTTTTTTCATCAGAGTTTCCTTTTGCGAGCCAGAGTACAAGCCGAAGCACACTGCATCAGCATACTTAAACCTTACCTAAACAAAAACAACGTTGTTATTCTCATAATATAGGTTAGATTTAATTTAGCCATTTTATGTTATTCATCAGACGTTTCTTACCTAAATATGATATCGGTCATTACCGGCGGGAGCGGCTCCCCGCAAAATGCATGTCTTTTAATTGCGCCTTTAATTCATCGCTAAATGGCACGAGGTTTATATATGCTAAATAATGATAAGCAGGATAAAGCGTTAGCTTTATCTGAGCGCCCCTGGTATCAGCGTAGTGTAGTCGAGATATTTTCTGACCTGCAAAGCTCTCCAGCAGGATTATCGACTGCTGACGCACAGGAACGTCTGCATAAACAGGGGCCAAACGCGCTGCCGCAAAAAGCGGATAAATCAGCGCTGTTCAAATTTATCGCCCATTTTAAAGATGTGCTGATTTATATTCTGCTGGCCGCAGCGGTGATCACCGCGCTTATGGGCCACTGGGTTGATACCTTTGTCATTATCGGCGTGGCCGTTATCAATGCCCTAATTGGCTTTATTCAGGAGAGCAATGCCGAGAAATCGCTGAAAAGCATTCAGAACATGCTCGCCAGTGAAGCGATGCTGGTGCGGGACGGCAAACAGGTCACCGTCGCAACACGCGATATTGTGGTCGGTGACGTGGTGATGTTACGACCCGGCGACAAAATCCCGGCTGACCTGAGACTGTTTGAAGTTAATAACCTGCGGGTTGAAGAGGCGATACTTACCGGCGAATCAACGGTGGTGTCGAAGAAAATCGACACGCTGAGCGGTGAAAAATCGCTGGGGGACCGTCTGAATCTGGCGTTTTCCGGCACCACAGTCAGTTCCGGCACCGCCTCAGGTGTGGTCATCGCCAGTGGGGGGGACACGGAACTGGGCCATATCAACGAAATGATCAGCGGCATAAAAGAGGCTAAAACCCCGCTGCTGGTGCAGATCGACAAACTGGGTAAAGCGATCTTTTTCATCATCCTGCTGATGATGGTCGCTCTGTTTATCTTCGGTTACCTGCTGCGTGACATTCCATTGGGTGAGCTGTCTCTTTCCGTGATCAGCCTGGCGGTTGCGGCCGTGCCGGAAGGTCTTCCCGCTATCATCTCCATCATCCTGTCGCTGGGCGTGCAGTCGATGGCGCGCACTAAAGCGATTATCCGTAAGCTGCCGACTGTCGAAACACTGGGCGCGATGTCCGTGATCTGTTCCGATAAAACCGGCACGCTCACCATGAATGAGATGACGGTGAAAGCCGTAGTGCTGGCGAAGAGCCGCTGGCGCGTCAGCGGAAACAGCTATGAACCCAAAGGGGAGATTGTTGCTGAGCAGGGCGACGCAAGTGGACTCTCTGCGGCCCAGGATCCGCTGTTTCAGCAGTTCCTGCATGCGGTAGACACCTGTAATGAAAGCCAGCTGCGTCAGGAAAGTCAGGGTCACTGGACGATTGTTGGCGGCCCGACTGAAGGCGCGCTGAAGGTGCTGGCGGCGAAGGGCCAGACGACACCTCAGCCGGTTGAGGTGGTGAGCAAGCTGCCGTTCGATTCCCTCTATAAATATATGGCGGTCAGTTGTGTTGCCAGCGGCGAGTCTTATGTGCTGCTGACCGGTGCGCCAGATGTACTGCTGACGCTGTGTCAGCAGCAGCAAACACCGGAGGGCGCCGAGCCGATTGATCGCGCTTACTGGGATGCCGCTATCACCACTTACGCCAGCGAAGGGCTGCGCACCGTAGCCGCCGCCTGGAAGCGAACATCTGCACCCGTTACCGCGCTGGACCATGCCGATCTGAAAAGTGACATGGTGCTGCTGGGTCTTGCCTGCATGATGGATCCCCCACGCCCGGAAGCGATTGCCGCCATTGACGAGTGTCAGAAAGCGGGTATTCGCGTCAAAATGATCACCGGCGACCATCAGGAAACCGCGATGGCGATTGGTCAGATGCTGGGTATTGGTAACAGTCAGGCCGCCATCACCGGCTACCAGCTTGAACACATGAGCGATGCCGAACTGGCCGACGCCGCAAAAACCTATGACATCTTCGCCCGAACCAGCCCGGAACATAAACTGCGTCTGGTGAAAGCGCTGGAAGCGAGCGGTGAGATCGTCGGCATGACCGGCGACGGTGTGAATGACGCACCGGCGCTGAAACAGGCCAACGTCGGCATTGCGATGGGCATCAAAGGCACCGAGGTGACAAAAGAGGCGGCCGATATGATTCTGGCCGACGATAACTTCGCCACTATCGCTGCGGCGGTGAAAGAAGGACGTCGCGTTTACGACAACCTCAGGAAAACCATTCTGTTTATCATGCCAACAAACCTGGCGCAGGGCCTGCTGATTATTATCGCGATTCTGATGGGCAATCTGCTGCCGTTGACTCCGGTACAGATCCTGTGGATGAACATGGCGACGTCGGCCACGCTGTCGTTTGGTCTGGCGTTTGAACCTGCTGAAGCCAATGCGATGCGCCGGCCACCGCGTAATGTGAAAGCGCATGTAATGGATGCTTATGCTATCTGGCGCGTGGTGTTTGTCGGCCTGCTAATCTCCATCAGTGCCTTTGTGCTGGAGGCCTGGCTGCAACCGCGCGGCTACAGCGCTGAGTTTATCCGCACCGTCCTCCTGCAGATGCTGGTCACCGCGCAGTGGGCTTACATGCTTAACTGCCGTAATTCTGATGGCTTCTCACTGGATCGCGGTCTGCTGAAAAACCGCGGAATCTGGCTGGTGACGCTGGTACTGATTGTTCTTCAGGCGATCATTATCTATGTGCCATTAATGAATACGCTGTTTGGTACGCGCCCACTGCCAATTAACTACTGGCTGATTTCGCTAATTGTCAGCATCGCGATCTTCATTGTGGTTGAGATCGAGAAACGCCTCACCCGCACATGGCGGGTGAAGACGGCGTCACTGAGTTAACTCTGACTCCGGGTCCTGCTGCGGATTGCTCGCCAGCAGGACCTTCTTAATCAGATAGGTCAGAGGAATAGCCAGTATCCCGCCCGTAATCCCCAGTAATGCCTGCCAGAAGAGAAACGCCAGCAGCTGTGTGGTGAGCGCCAGATTGAGTCGTTTACCAATCAGCAGAGGTTCAATCACCGAACTCAGGCAGAGGTTCAGCACCATAAAGAAGCCTGAGACTGCCAGCGCAACCTGTAAATCAAACATGATGTAGCTCTGGATCACTGGCGGAATTGCGGCCAGGAAAGAACCCAGCACCGGCACGTAGTTAAAAATAAACATTAACACGCCCCAGAAAAAGGCAAACTTCAGTCCGATCAGGTGTGCACCTAAACCCACGATGATCCCGCCAAGAATACTGGTCAATGTTTTCACCCTGGCATAAACAATAACGCTCTCAATTCCCTCCTGCAGCGCCAGATAAAAGGCCTGATTTTTTCCGCTGACCCGCTGCTGAAGCGCCGCTTTCAGCAGCGGCATCTCATAGAGCATGAACAGCAGCATCAGGAACACCATGATCCACCAGGAGATGACGCCGGGAATTTGCGTCAGAAATGCAGTGACGATGCGCACTATTGCCCCCGCATCCACAAAGGTCAGCAACTGGTCGGGCGTCATACCGATATCGAGCCGGGCAAAGGCCAGCGTCAGCTGTTCAAGCCGGGCCGCCAGCAGCACGGGCGCCTGGCGGCTGAGCTGCATCAAATCGGGGGTCAGCACGGTTAACTTGAGGATAGTGACCACCATGATCAACAGCATCAGCATAATCATCAGTAGTGACGAGACGATGCGCGGTATGCGTTTGTTTTCCAGCCGGGTAATCAGGGGATCAAGCATGATGGCCAGTAACATCGCCAGCAGGACCTGATTGATCAGCGGTGCTGCCAGATAAAGGCCGGTGAGAATAATGGTCAGACAGGCGAGGATAAACAGCACGCGTGCCAGTGGCGGCCACAGGGTGAACCAGCTCATTCCCATGATTGGGCTCCTTCAGCAAAGATAAGCTGCAGTATAGATGAGGCTTAAGCTTCAGTGCCTTGCGTCAGGTCAGAGGGGGGAGGGGCTGGAGAAAGGTTATGAAATGCGTATCAGCGTCATAATGCATTGTTTAGCTGCTGGGAAAAAGATTTTCATTGCGGGACAAATCAGTCTATCTTAAAGGAAATGATCATTCTCTAATGGTGTTTGCGATGAACGATAACCGTTTTAAAGAGCGGGGACGACCGCGGGCGTTTGATACCGATGCGGCACTGGACAGCGCAATGCTGGTATTCCGGCAAAAGGGCTATCACGCCACCTCGATAGGCGATTTGGGCCAGGCAATGCAACTCACTACCGGCAGCATCTATAAAGCTTTTACCGACAAGCGCACGCTGTTTGCAAGCGTCTTTGCTCGCTATCTCTCAATGCGTACCAGCAGTTTAGCCGCGCGGCTGGCGCAATGTGAAAATGGCCGTGAGAAACTGGCGGCGCTACTCAATTTTTATGTGGATTCAGTGCGCGATGTCGAAGGTGAGCGCGGCTGTCTGGTCGCTGTCAGCGCCGTGGAGCTGCAAACTCTGGATGAGGAACTTGCCGGAGCCGTCAGCGCGGCGCTAATACGCAACCAGCAGAATCTGCAGCAGATAATCAGCCTGGGTCAGCAGGATGGTTCGATCAATCCCGCACTGGACAGAGAGGCCACCGCTTCGTTAATGCTTTGCATCGTGCTGGGGATGCGGGTAGCCGGTAAAGTTGCTGCGACCCGGCCCGATGTCAGCATCATCCCCCTGGCGCTGAAATTACTCGACTAAATTTTTTATTCATTAAGGAAGTGATCGTTTCCTTATTTTCAGAGGTTTTATGCACGTATATCCACTCTACCAGCACCACTTCATTAATATTGACGCGCAGCGGCTGCACTACCTCAGCGCAGGCAGTGAACACGCTGAGACTGTGGTTTTGCTCGCGGGTTTCCCGCAAAGCAGTTATGCCTGGCGGGAGGTTATTCCCTTGCTTGCCAGCCGCTTTCACGTGATCGCACCCGACCTGCCAGGGCAGGGTGATTCTGACTTTCCAGCCAGTGGTTACGACACTGACAGCGTGGCAGAGCGCATACTGGCGCTGCTGGACCTGCTGGGTATCGAACGCTTTCATCTGGCCGGGCATGATATCGGGGCGTGGGTCGCCTGGTCACTGGCGGCAGGCCATCCCGAAAAGGTCAGGCGTCTCGCGCTGCTGGATGGCGGCATTCCCGGCATCACACTGCCTGACTTACTGCCAATGGTGGGTGATAGCGCCTGGAAAACCTGGCATTTTGGATTTCACTGTGTGGATGATTTACCGGAAGCGCTGATCACTGGCAGAGAGGCGATCTACCTGGACTGGTTTTTTAACCGTAAGTCAGCTAATCCACATCGCATCGATGCGGCAGCCCGTCGTGAATATCTGCGCGTTTTTCAGCAGCCCGGAGCCTTGCGGGCCGGACTGGCTTTTTACCGCGCTTTTGCACAGTCGGCAGAACAGAATCGACAGCGCGCGTTAACAGGCAAACTGGCTTTACCGCTGCTGGCTGTCAGTGCCGACCAGGGATCGATACCCGATATGGCCACCCCGCTGCGCACCGTAGCGCATCAGGTAAGCAGTGAAACTGTTCTCAACTGCGGCCATTTTATTCCCGACGAACAACCCGAGAAATTAGCGGAAATACTGGCAGACTTCTTTGTTCCCTCTCCGGATAAAAGCGCAATATCACCTCAGTGACAGTAGGGAAAGTAATGTCGTGTGGCGGATTATTAATATTATTGCTGATCCGCTGTTATCTCATACAGGTTTCCAATAAATAACACTATCTTATTGATTTTTAAGCATGTAGAGCAGGCTGTTGCGCGTTGCTTTCTGTCGCGTGCTGTGAATAAATAAACGGTCATCAACGTCCGCCATCAGGATAAGATTAAATTAGCGGTCGGCAGCAAAGTGCCGATCGCATATTGCCGGGGCTGCTATGAATCAGGAAAAAGCACGACTGGCCGGGGAAATAAAAGCCAGAGTTAATGAACTTGAATCGCAGTTAGTGGCGATTCGACGTGATATCCATGCGCATCCGGAAT
This sequence comes from Pantoea sp. 22096, assembly GCF_052045955.1. Classification (NCBI taxonomy): domain Bacteria; kingdom Pseudomonadati; phylum Pseudomonadota; class Gammaproteobacteria; order Enterobacterales; family Erwiniaceae; genus Pantoea; species Pantoea sp. 22096. Next base: position 49,854 of record NZ_JBQEPW010000002.1, read on the forward strand.
TAGGCTTTGATACGCTGCGTACCGCCAGCCTGGTCACAGAGTATCTGCAGGCGCTGGGACTCAATCCCCGCACCGGCGTTGGTCGCAGCGGTGTTGTGGTGGATATCGACGGCGCAGAGCCGGGTAAGACGCTGCTGTTGCGCGCCGACATGGACGCGTTGCCAATCCATGAGCAGACCGGTTTACCGTTTGCCAGCCGCTATCCCGGAAAAATGCATGCCTGTGGGCATGATATTCACACCGCAACGATGCTGGGTGTGGCAACGATCCTGCCGCACTATCGTCAGCAGCTCAAAGGCCGGGTCCGGCTGATATTCCAGCCCGCGGAGGAGACGCCAGAAAGTGGCGCTGAGGCGATGATTGCGGACGGCGCGGCAGATGGCATCGACTGGGCCGTGACCCTGCATAACAAGCCTGAACTGGCTGCGGGGGAAGTCGCCCTGACGCGCGGGGCCAGCACCGCCTCCAGTGATGAATTCGACGTTACGGTACATGGCGTATCGACCCACGCGGCACGTCCTCACATGGGCACCGATCCGATTATCGCGACCGTGCATCTCATCAGCCAGCTACAGACCCTCATCTCACGTGAACGCGATCCCGCTTACTCCGCCGTACTAACCATCGGGCACATTCAGGGTGGTACCACCCACAATATCATTCCCGATAGCTGCCTGTTTCAGGGCACCATCCGGACTAAGTCGCCGGAAGTACGCGCTGCTATGGAAGCCTCGTTTAAACGGATGTGCGAAGGGGTGGCGCTGGCGCAAAACGTACGGGTGGAGGTTAACTTCCAGCGCGGCGTGCCGCCTCTGATGAATGACGATCGTTTGATCGATTCACTGGAACAGATTCTGTCGCATCAGTTTGATAAGCCCATCATTGCGCAGCCCAGCGCCAGCTTTGGTGCCGAAGATTTTTCACTGTTCACGGAACGGGTACCGGGCTGCCAGATTCATATTGGATCGGCCACGCCGGGCCGTGACGATCACCTGCATAACTCCGACTATCAGCCGGACGAACGCAGCATTGCCGCCGGGACGCAGGCGCTGACCCGCCTTGCAATTGATTTACTCTCTTAATAATAAATAAATGAGGTTTATATGATGATGCGTAACCGCCTGTTCACGGCTTCTCTGACCGTGGCGCTGCTCGCCACTTCCGCGTTCAGCCAGGCGAAAGATTTCGGCACCCTGAAGTTTGCGACTGAAGCGGCTTATCCTCCGTTCAACCAGACCACACCGAGCGGCAAAATCGTCGGCTATGAGCCGGATATGGTGGCGGAACTGGCTAAACGTGCTGGCTTTAAATATGAAATCATCGCCCAGAAATGGTCGGGCATGATCCCAGGTCTTATCGACGGTAAATATGATGCGGTGATCGATGCGGTGACCGTAACGCCAAAACGTGCTGAAGCGATCGATTTTACCCATCAGTACACCGTCAGCGTCTCCAGCTTTGTGACTGCGAAAAAAAGCCCGCTGGCCACGCTGCCAGGCAGCGGCACGATTGTGACGGCGAATGATGACGCCGGCATGAAAAAAGCAATCGACGATCTGAAAACCACGTTCAAAGGCAAAACCATTGCGGTGCAGGTCGCCACCATTCAGGCGGATTTCCTTCAAAAATACCTGGGCGATGTTGCCACTATCCGCACCTATCAGGCGGGTCCTGAAACCTTCGCCGACCTGATGAATGGCCGGGTGGATGCCGTCATGGCGTCTCGTACCAACCTCAACGCCTTTGTGAAAAAACATGCTGAGTCGATCAGCAGCAGCGGCTATGGCTTCTCCGGTGGCGTGCTGGGCGCAGGCTCGGCGATTGGTCTGCGTAAAGGCAACAGTGAGCTGCAGCAGGTGCTGAATCAGGCGCTGGACGCCATGATCAAAGATGGGACGCTGAGCAAACTGTCGATCAAATGGTTTGGCGAAGATGTCGCGCCGAAAGCGTAACCGCTGATGCTGATGAATATTGACTGGCAGATACTGGGCTTCGGGGATGAGGGCTGGGGTGGCGTGCTGCTTAATGCCGCCGCCGTTACCGTCAGCGTATCGATATGCGCCTGGCTGCTGGGTGCGTTGCTGGGCAGCGTGCTCTGCTGGATACAGATTGCCGGTTCGCGCTGGCAGCAGCGACTGGCGGCAGGCTATATCACACTGTTTCGCGGCGTGCCGGAACTGCTGGTGATCTACCTCTTCTACTTCGGTGGACGACAGGTGGTCTCAACCGTGGGCACGGCGCTGGGCTTCCAGGGACCGTTCGATGTGAACGGCTTTGTGGCGGGCGCGATTGCCATCGGGCTGATCTCTGGTGCCTATCAGAGCGGGGTATTCCGTGGCGCCTTCTACGCCATTCCCGGCGGAACGCTGGAAGCGGCGACCGTGACCGGCATGGGGCGGCTGATGATGTTTCGCCGCATTATCGTGCCGCAGGCGTTACGCACTGCGCTGCCCGGCATGGGCAACCAGTGGCAATCGGTGATCAAAGAGTCGGCGCTGGTCTCGGTCACCGGACTGGTGGAAACGATGAACCAGGTCTCCACCGCAGCCAACTCCACCCAGATGTCCTTTTTCTTCTACAGCGTGGGTGCGGTGATCTACCTGATTATCACCACCTGTTCCGATATGGTTTTCCGCTACGTGGAAAAGTTTGCGATGCGCGGTCAACAGCGCGTGAAGGGATAAGGAGTCCACGTGGATATCATGTTTTTACAGCAGACGCTGCTGGCGCTGCTGAAAGGATTGCCGCTGACCATCAACCTGGCGCTGCTCTCACTGTCTGGCGGCGGCGTGCTGGCGCTGCTGCTTAACCTGCTGCGCATGACGCGTGTCGGCAGCGTTTTCTGTCGCTTCTACGTCTGGCTGTTTCGTGGTACGCCGCTGCTGATACAGATCTTTATGGTCTATTACGGTCTTGGCAGTTTACCGGCGGTGCGGGAAAGCCTGTTCTGGCCGCTGCTGCGCGATCCCTACTGGTGCGGCTTGCTGGCGCTGATTCTGAATGATGCCGCCTACACCTCGGAGATCCTGCGCGGCGGGCTGCGTGCCGTCAGTCAGCAGTCGCTGGAGGCCGCTAAAGTCTCGGGCATGTCGTCGTATAAAATCTTTACTCGCATCACTTTACCGATTGCGATTCGGCAGGCATTGCCGGCTTACAGCAATGAGATCATCTCGATGATCAAAGCGACGTCGCTGGTCAGCACTATCAGCCTGATGGAGATGACTGGCATTGCCGACTCGATAGTCTCTTCCACTTTCCGGGCGCTGGAGGTGTTCCTGAGCGCAGCGGTGATCTATCTGATACTCACCATGCTGGTCAGCAAAGGCGTATCGATGCTGGAACGACGCTTATCACCTTACTATTTTGGAGCACGCTCATGACCGCACCCACCATCATGCTGAGTCATCTCAGAAAGAGTTATGCGGGACACGAAGTGCTGCACGACATCAGCCTGACTGCGCAGGATGGCGATGTGATTTCGCTGATCGGTGCCAGCGGCTCAGGCAAAAGTACGCTGCTACGCTGCATTCCGTTTCTTGAAGTGCCACAGGCAGGCGAAATTGCGGTCGGCGAGGTGAACGTCACGCTGGATAACGCCGACGAAAAACTGAGCCGCGAGCAGCGCCGTCGCATCAAGCTGATGCGAATGCAGCTCGGCTTTGTATTTCAGAGCTTCAACCTGTGGCCGCATAAAACGGTGATGCAGAACATCATTGAAGCACCGGTTCATGTGCAGAAGCGCAGCCATAAAGAGGCGATTGAAGAAGCAGAAGCGCTGCTCCATAAAGTAGGACTCTATGCAAAACGCGACGCCTGGCCGTCGCAGCTTTCCGGCGGACAGCAGCAGCGCGTGGCGATTGCCCGGGCGCTGGCGCAGCAGCCGAAAGCGATCCTGTTTGATGAGCCGACCTCTGCGCTGGATCCGGAGCTGGTGGGTGAAGTACTGCGGGTGATCCGCAGTCTGGCAGAAGAAGGGCGCACCATGATTATCGTGACTCATGAAATGGGCTTTGCGCGTGACGTATCGAACAAAGCGGTGTTTCTGCATCAGGGGATGATTGAGGAGTCGGGCTCACCGGAACAGGTGTTCCTCGATCCGATCTCGCCGCGCTGTCGTGCCTTTGTGAACAGCCACTTTGAGCGCAATGCAGGCTAAAGCAACCGGGATGATGCAATCTGGCTTCAGCACTGATGGCTATTGTTTGAAGCCATGTTCAGGATTAATCACTCTGGCGCAGGCCGCCCGTCAGCTGGATAAACACCTCGATCATCTTCGGCAGTGCCTTTTCCGGGTCACGGCTGGAGCCGACCCAGAGTGCGGCATTCAGCGCTGCGCTGTTCAGCAGATGCGCGGCGGCATCGGCGTCTACCGGCTTGATCGTTCCGCTTTCGATCAGCTTCACAATCGTTTCGCGCGTGGCTGCCAGACAGCTGTTCTGGCTGGGCCAATGCGCGGGATCGCCCAGAAACGCCGGGCCATCGCGCAGCACAATACGCTGCACTTCGGCCTCCATAGCTAACTGAATATAGGCAATGCCTTCTGCCACCAGCTTCTCCCACTCATCTGCCACGCCAGATGCGGCTGCTTTAGCCCGCTGTGCCATCTCACCATCAACCTGTGCCACGACCGCTGCCAGCAGCCCTTTTTTATCGCCGAAATTATGGTAAAGCGCACCACGGGTCAGGCCAACGCTGGACGTCAGTTCATCCATTGATGCTGCCGCAAACCCTTTTTCAGCAAATGCGGTGCGCGCCGCTGCAATCAGCTTTGCACGGTTCTCTTCCATTGTTTCAGCGCGACGTTTAGCGGCCATAAGCTCTCCTTTCACATACGCCTCGTATATTATTTGACATACGAGGCGTATGCATGATTAATGTGACATACGCCGCGTATATTAAATCAATCCTGTGTACGCCGCATCCTGCTTTCCAGACTGACGCTATGAAAGGAACCACTATGATTACGCGCGAACCTGTTTTCCCCGCTAACCGTCATGCCCTGTATGAGCAGCATGGTTATTCTGCTGCCATCCGCTCAGGCGATCTGCTGTTTGTCTCCGGTCAGGTGGGCAGTCGTGCTGACGGCACGCCCGAACCCGATTTTGCTGCTCAGGTTGAACGGGCGTTTGAAAATCTGGCGGCCACGCTCGCTGCGGCAGGCTGCACTTTTGACGACCTGGTCGATGTCACCACGTTCCACACCGATCCGGAGAACCAGTTTGAAACCATCATGCAGGTGAAGCAGCGCATTTTTCCGCAGCCGCCTTATCCTAACTGGACAGCGGTAGGGGTCACCTGGCTGGCGGGATTTGATTTTGAAATCAAGGTGATTGCCCGCATTCCGCCACAACAAAAATAATCTGTTCGTGCCGTAAACGGATGCCGGAAGAAAATAATTAAAAATTTTTGCATCCGTTTTCTTCACTCATTCGTATTAACAGATAAGGGCACATCGGCCCTGTCTGCAAACTCAATGAGGGAAGTGAAAATGAAACCATTCCTGCCAACTCTGCTTTTTTCTGCATTAGTTTTCAGCGGTACCACCTATGCGGCATCCATGGACAGCGATACGGTCATGGTCGGTGGCGCTGCCATGTACCCGTCAAAAAATATTGTTGAGAATGCTGTTAACTCGAAAGATCACACCACGCTGGTCGCAGCTGTTAAGGCTGCCGGTCTGGTTCCGACACTTGAAGGGAAGGGGCCATTTACCGTTTTCGCGCCGACCAATGCCGCCTTTGCAAAATTGCCGCAGGGCACCGTCGACTCTCTGCTCAAGCCAGAGAACAAACAGAAGCTCACCAGCGTTCTGACCTATCACGTGGTCGCAGGAAAACTGGATATTAAAGCACTGGAGAAAAAAATCAAATCGGGTGGAGGCAAAGCGGAGCTGAAAACGGTAAATGGCGCATCCCTGTGGGTGATGGCAAACGGCCCGCACAACATTCAGCTTAAAGATGCTCAGGGCAATGTCGCTAACATTACCACTTATGATGTGAATCAGAGTAACGGCGTCATTGACGTTATCGATACCGTGCTGATGCCGTAAAGCGTTACCTATACTGTGTGTAGCCACTGATACTGTGGCTACACCTTTAACAGGGAAGCCGATGACAAAAACTGTGCCTCATATTCAGGCTGACTTAATGAACCAGATTGCCTGCGGCGATAAATCTGCGCTGGCGCACCTCTATCACGTCCTCTCACCCCGGCTTTACGGCATTATTCTGCGTATGGTCAGACGGCGCGACTGGGCAGAAGAGATCCTCCACGACACCTTTATTCAAATCTGGCAGTCGGCAAACGACTACGACCACAAGCGCAGTGAACCGCTCATCTGGCTCAGTCACATTGCAAGAAACAAGGCGATCGATTTTCTGCGTAAACACGAGAACAGATGCTGTTCGATAGAGGAAATCAGCGAAGCGGAAGCGGGCTTTGAGCGTTCACGTCCCTCTGACGACAGTCCTGCAGAGGCGCGCCGCCTTCAGCACTGTATGGCGCAGTTACCGTCAGAACAGCGACAAAGCCTTTCGCTCGCCTATTATCGTGGCCTGTCACAGAGTGAGATCGCACTCTCCATGAGCCAGCCCGAAGGCACGGTAAAAAGCTGGATCCGTCGCGCGTTAACCCATCTTCGGGAGTGCATAGGCTTATGACTGGTCAGGAAAATGATGATCTCACTGCCGCGGAATATGTGCTTGGGCTAACGGACGCTGACACCCGGCAACGGCTGGATAAACGCTTTAATGACGATGCAGCCTTTGCCGCTGAGGTGGTGCGCTGGCAGAACGCGTTCAGTGGCATTGACCAGACGACTCAGGAGGTCGCACCGCCTTCTGCACTCTGGCAGCAGATTGCGCAGGATCTTGAGCGGAAACCTGGCCTCCCCGGAAAAAAACGCAAACAGCAGCATCCCGGATTATGGCTCGGCTGGGGCCTCGCCGCGGCAATGACCGGCATCCTCGTTTTTAGCTGGGTGACGAAGCCCGATGCCACACACGCGCTGCAGCCGATTGCGGTACTCAGCGGCGCGCAGCCAGATACACAGTTTGTCGTGAGTCTGGACAAGAGCGCGTCATTAATTCAGGTTTCTGCACTGAACGTCACGCTGCCCGAAAATAAAAACTTACAGCTGTGGCTGATTGAGGGCAGTGCTCCGCCACAATCACTGGGACTGATCGATCACCGTGACAGTAACGCCTTTAAGTTGCCTTCCGGGGAGCTGGATAATAAGACCATACTGGCGGTAAGTCTGGAACCGGTGGGTGGTTCTAAACTCAGCGGGCCGTCCGGGCCGGTGATTTTCCAGGGCAAAGTCACGCTGCTTTAACCTTTATCAGCAGGGTAACCCCCTGCTGCAAGGCCATTCATGCGTGCCCCGGCCTGGGGCCGTGTTTTCATATTGTGATCACTTTATGACTGAACCACCGCCTCTAAAGCTGACTGAAATATGGTGGTCCGTCCGGCCGTCCGGCCGTCAGGATAGCCCGGATAGCCTTGACATTCATTAATGCAGGGCCGCTTATCCGCCATGACTGCCGGTTCGGACATTGCGCTGAGACGCTCATGCTGTAAGCACAGGAATGACGGCATTACGTATCCTGCTCTTTTGCCTGGCAGAGATAGTCAGGAACGTCTGCTCAGTGCGAGGTGATATCACGGAAATAATCATTGTTTCAGCGCCCTGTCAGGGGCTTTATCACTTTTGTTTTGGGCGAGCTGATTCCGGCATGTCGCCAGTATATCGTCTGCTGCGACATATTCGCGGGTCTGAACGCCGGTCATGCCCAGCATGGTTGAAAAAAGATTATCCTGAGAATGTTTTTGCGAAGTCGCCAGCCGGTTCAGGCATGTGTAGTCCACGCCATAACGCTGCTGGTAATCGGGTGACAGCCAGATCAGCAGCGGCACGCGAGTCTGAAATTCAGGTGCGATAGCATAGGGCAGGCCATGCAGATAGACGCCTTTCTCGCCCAGTGACTCACCATGATCTGACAGATAAACCAGACTGGTTGTAAACTTCTCCTGATGGGCTTTGAGTAATTCAATCGCTTTATCGACAATATAGTCCGCATAGAGAAGGGTATTGTCGTACGTATTAATCAGTTGCTCCTGAGAGCACTCCTGAATCTGTTTCGTCTCACAGGTCGGCGTAAATTTGCGAAACGCCGGCGGATAACGGTGATTATAGGTCGGCCCATGGCTGCCAATCGTATGCAGCACAATCACGCCATTACCCTTAAGCTGATTGATATAGGCTTCCAGCCCATGAAAAAGCACCTCATCATAGCACTCGCCTTTGATGCACATTTCCGGAAGATTGAGCGCTGTCATATCCTGATTAGGCACCCGGTCGCAGGCACCTTTACATCCTGCATCGTTCTCATGCCACAAAACGCTCAGGCCAGCTCGCTGAATAATATCCAGTAATCCCTCCTGATGACTGGCCAGCGCATCATCGTAGTGCCTGCGCGGCATATTTGAGAACATGCAGGGGACAGAGACCGCCGTAGAGGTGCCACAGGATGCGACGTCAGGAAAATAGACAACATCTTCTTCTGTCAGCAAAGGGTTGGTAGGGCGCGGGTAACCGCCCAGAGAAAAATTAGCGGCGCGGGACGTTTCGCCTACGACCAGAATCGTCAGGTTCTTTTTCGGGCCGTTAAGCATCTGGGGGCGTTGATGCGCATCTTCACCTATTTTCACCAGAGGAAGATTCGCCCGCTCGCGATGATTATAGTAAGAGAGCGAGGCAGCAATAAAATTAGAGGGGCTCAGGGATTTCAACAGCTCGTGGTTATTGCGAATCAGTGATGCATAGTCTTTATAAAAAAACATCGCTATCAGCGCTATTAATGCAACTGAAATAACCAGGCTTAATCCGCGCTGAAGTAATCCCTTCCACACCGGTACCGACTTTCTAAAAGCAGGCCAGAAGGTGAGTGCGGCCATAAAGAAGCCGGTAAAGAAAATGACTAATATCATCTTCGGCGTCAGCAGTGCCAGGCTTTCAGCGGGTGTGGTGTCCACCATATTGGTAATCATTGAACGATCAAGAACGATGCCATAGTGCTGAATAAAGTACTGGGCTATGGCAGCGACAACGATAAATAACGCAAGGGTTATTCTCTCCAGCCAGAAAAAGGAGGCCAGCGTTACCACACTATTTATCACACACAACGCGACAATCGGCATGGAAAGGAAAAACAGAATATTGCCTATCCTGTCTGGCGCGATAAGTGACCAAGCCTGTTTGTAAAAAGGGAAATTGAGGAAAACAGCGATATAAAGCGAGAATAGCAGTATGAACGCGGCGCGGGGCAATACGGGCTGACTGACATTAAATCGTGGCATAAAGGTATTCCATAACCTTGCGGGAATAAGCCAAAAAAGTTCTTTCTGAAATAATCAGTAAGCGTTAATAAAATTTATATGCCAGCAACTCTGAATTAAGTAGTTGATGACCGTGATAATGTAAATAACTGCTTTAAAACATCTGTCTAATACCGTTAATAACCTGATTATTTTACGAGAGGCTCATTTTCACCCCTGACAATGTTAAGTAAAAATGAACTTTTTGCTACACTTTGTGCGGTTTATGTGGTTAATTTGTGATGCCGATCACGCCGGTTCGTTTAAGAAAACGCGATTTTAAACCTGACTGGGTCGTGTTACTTAACGATTGGATAGCTGCCATGGATGTGAATCGGAACTTATAGAAAAAATAGCGTCAGTGCTTGTTTATTCTCTTTTGCAAAATCAATGCGTGCGGGTGTGCCAGATTAAAAGTAGTGAATTTGACAATCCCCTCAGTATGAGCAGGCTTGTGCTTAAACCTGTGATTACTATCTCTGGCTGCCACTTTTGTGGTCAGCGTATCAGTTTGCTAAAGACTTCAGCCGTTTCCCCTTAAGCGATCTCTTACAACAGGTTTTCAAGCCACTCGGTAAAGACACGCACTTTATGGGAGAGGTGGCGATGCGGATAAAGAAGCGACAATTTGCGTTCAGGAGAAGGATTGTCAGGTAACACCTCTGTTAACAGCCCGCGGTCGATATAAGGTTGCAGGAAGACATTCATTCCCTGCATGATTCCCAGGCCGGCAAGGCCTGCAGCAACGTAAGCTTCTGAGTTACCAACAACAAGCTTACCCGATGGGCTGATTTCAGCGATACCTCCGGGAATAGGGAATGTCCAGGGCATAATTTGTCGGCTGCTGCTATTAATCCAGTTAATAGCCTGATGATGCTGCAGATCTTCTACCGTTTAACGAAAAGGCGGGCCTGAATAAATATCCTCATAAGCGGTCTGTTCAGGCCCGTTTTTATAAAAATCAAACTTCCTTACGGCCCAGATATCGCTCTTTCATCAGCGACAGGGCAATGCCGATATCCAGCGCTGGCGAGGGTGGCATGACATTGGCTTTGCCCAGCGACAGCATATCTGCAATATGCGGGTTATCCTGTTTCATCATGAAATCCGCCAGCAGCGTGCCTGCCACGGTCTGCTTTGAAATGCCTGCGCCGTTACAGCCGCCCGCCGTGCAGAGAAATTTGTTCAGCATACCCCATTCCGGCGCGCCGTTACGCGTGACGCTGATGGTGCCAGACCAGGTGTGGCTGATCTTCACACTGCCCAGCGTCGGATAGACTTTCTTAAATAAGTGCGCATGCAGCCGGGTCGCCTCATAAGTCCGGGCTACGTTCACCTGGCCCCTGAGCGCGGGTATGACATGCTGGCGAATCAGGAAACAGCGATCCGAGGTAAAACGGAAGGTCGCTCCGGCAATGGCATTAACCGGCGTGAGTCCCCAGCTCTGCATCGGGGGCAGGGTAGCCAGTTGTTCGTCCGTCAGCGGATCGGTGATGCTGGCGAAGGTAGCCATGGCAGCCTGACGCGAAAGCCCCGGACGCAGCTCCGGTGATAGTGCGTTGGTGGCCAGCATCACTTTTGGCGTTTTAATCATCCCAAAAGGTGTCAGCACTTCAGCCATGCTGCCGTAACGGATCCCCAGCACGGGTGTGTTATCGAAGCGCTGAACATTCTCAGGTAAACACGCGTTCAGGCCGGCAGTCAGCTGCGCCGGATTAACCAGCACGCAGCCCGGTGTATAAATCCCTTTGCTGTAAAAGCGCGTACCGAGTTTCTGGTACAGCTCCTCGCTGTCTGACATCTGCCACGGCTCGTTCATCAGATCGAGATGGCTGGCATACTCCTTTAAAATAGCGTCATTACCATGTTCAGCCTGACAGTGATATTTGCCGACCCGTTCCCAGTCGCACTGAAGATGATGCTGCGAAATAACCTGCTCCAGCTGACGAATGCCTTCCTGAAGCAAGTTCCGGTATGCGTTTGCCTTCTTTAATTCAGCAGTTGAACTGCCAATATTATGCGGCAGGCCGATAACGAAGCCGGAATTACGTGCCGATGCGCTTTGCTGCGTGCTATGAGCTTCGACGATAATGATTTTCAGGTTCGGATTGATTTCTGCCAGACGGCGCGCAAAGGCGACGCCTGCAAATCCTGCCCCGACGATGACCCAGTCTGCAGAGATATCGCCCTGCAACGCTGGCTGTGGCGAAAAACTGTGCTCACCCGCAGGCCAGCCCGGTTGATTATGATTGAATGGTATTGATGCGTAGCGCAATTCCCTGTGCCTTATATAAAAAATAAAGCAATTTTATAGGGGAAAGCGGGATGCCAGTGCCAGCGGTAATCTGACTTATCTTGATTACAGACAAGTAAAATAAAGGGTTTTTTCTGCACAACCCGATGCGCGCGGATTTGCGGAGGAAAGAGGATAACGCGCCCACAGATTTGCTATTCAGGAGCGGTAAAGCATGCTGTTAATTTCAGCCACCACCTGCATCGTTGCCTCATCAATGCTCCCTTCATTGCGGCATAAAAACCAGCCGTTATTCGCAACTTCCTGCTCAAACGCGCGGGTGCAGGCGATATGTTCTTCCAGCCGGTGAATTACCGTACTTCCCAGGCCACGCGATCGTGCTGCGGCTCTTTCCCAGGATACCTCGGGCGCAGTGACCACCCCGACATGCAGATCTGGCGCGCGGACGTTGTGCTCACGGTTTAGCTGCAGAATCTCTGTAAACGGAACCATCCGGCGAAACGCGGCATCCGATGGATACCAGCGATCCATCAGGATAACGCTGTCCTGCGGCTGTTTAGCCAGTACGTTCTGTGAAATCCAGGCGCGGCTGACAGCAAAGCGCTGACAGATTTCCCATTCCAGATCTGCCGAGGGATCTCTGGCGAGCCGGTTAACCAGCGCCATGGATTCCGACCTGAAAGGATCGCTCTTTTTCTCGCTGAGTCGGATCACTTTCAGGTTGTCTGCCCTGAGCACTTGCGTGATGGCCTCCAGCAGCGTGGTTTTACCGGCTCCCTTGGGGCCATCCAGAGAAACAAACAGCTGACGACTCATGCCCGGAATGACGATTGAGTCAGGATTGCAGTAAAAGGTACATTCGCTAAAAGCATGTTATTTCCTGGTGTGATAAGCGGGTATTTTCCTGAGCCGTCAGCCCTGGTTGCGAGAACAGAATCGAGGAGTAGTCACAGACAATAATGGAACGGCTCTGCCCGGCAGGCTTTATCATCCTCTTTTCGTGCTCATGAATTAAAACCTGCGTCCTGTAGTTTACGGGAACAGCCAGGTAAACGAAAAGATCCTGATTTAGTCTGCTGACGGAGGGTTTGAGAGAAAAACGGACCTGAACGTATGCGGCTATAAGTAAGCTCACATAGATGCAGGCTAAAAATCGTTTCTGACAGGGAATCACATCGCATCAGTTAACCCGTAATGGATAACATTTGGTCCAGTTGTAGTTGATCTTTGCCAGCGTCAGTTCTCCGGCTACCTCCCCAAAATCAACGGCCTGACGTTCCAGAAAATAGTGACGTAAGGTTGCGGGTAAAAAAGCCGCGTTGTAGCGCAGCAGGGTGCTATGCCAGAAGGGGGCCGGTAATGGGCTGCCCGAATGACGCATCATCAGCTCATTTTTCCAGTCAGAATCGAGCACCTTTTCGCAGAATGACTGACGCATGGCTACGGCAGGACGTTCAGGGATCCCTGCGAGCAACAACTGACCGGGCAACGCAACGAGCCGGAGATCCCTGATAACGATTTTCTTCGCCTCAAATCCGCTCCAGATAGCCGTCAGCTGATCCACTTTTTCAGGCAACGGCGCGTTTTCGTGATAGAGCGGCAGGGTCAGAGGTAAGAAGGTAAAATGAAAACCGTCTGCTGGCAGAACATCGGCAAGCTGATCATCTCGGGTGAGTTGCTGCAGTTCACGCAGCAGACGTGAGACATCAGAGGATACAGACGGCTGACTGCCTGCTGCGAGAGCGAGTTTTACCGGATCGTAGTAGTTTCCTTGCCTGATATCGCCAATGCCTGCATTTTCCCGCCACATCCCAACGGTATTCTCATTTGCAGAACGGTAAATGTTGTGCAGATTTATCGACTTCATATCAGACCTTTTGCCATTTAAATCTGTTTATCGCTAAGGGTATTTCTGACTGACGTTTCAGGCTACCTGATTAATCCGATGGCCGCAGACCTGCGAAGGCATCGTGATGCGCTGCTACAGAAATCCTTTCAGTAAAGCTATTAAGGCTACTGCCAGTCTGTTTTGTACTGTTCAGCGAGCGACTCGCATAACTAAGGCTGAATGACCTTCCCCTGTTCATCAAGCAGATCCGTCAGAAGTGCTGTGCCGTCGCTCCCCACGCGAAATGCACCGTATCGTGCCTTTGCGAAACGCTCGCCATGATCTTCCTGAAAGAAATAAGCGTTGGTGCCGACGGTCAGCGAGCCGGCGTGTTGATGGTATTTCACCCGTAGCTGATTTGCCTGCAGCGGCTCACCCTGATCAAATCGGGCCTGAGTTGCATGACGCTGCGCATCGAGGTCCACAATCAGAGTACCGCTGGTGGGCAGGCATGGCGCTGACCGGGTCGCGCCGCAGGCCACTGCCTGTTGATACAGCGTCTGCTCCAGCGGTCGGGTGAGGGCATAATTCAGCGCCATGTAATCACCCTGCATCAGGGAGCGCGGGTCCACCGGCGCAAGGGGTAAAATCATGACCGCGCCCTGTTTCAGCAACTGCTCTTTTTGCCAGATGCTGACATTAACGGTCACCAGCGCCAGCGCTATCACCGCGCCTGTCAGCCATCGGCTCTTTTTACGCATTCTCACTCGCACCTCCGATCTGTGCGGGTAACACTTTTGTGACGACCCACGCCAGCCCCAGCAAAACCAGACCACCAGCCAGCAGCAACAGCGCTTTATGCAGCAGTAGCACTTCCAGGAAGTAATACCAGCCAATGACATACAGCACCATGAACCCGCCACTGACCACCAGCAATCCCGGACTTCCCAGATAACGCGCCATCAGAATCAACCATAAGCCCAGCCCGATACCCGGCGCATAAAGGGCGGCAGCCCCGCAGATAACGGCGGCGGGCAGCGTGATGATCGAAAACAGCGGCTGACCGCTCCTTTTCTGACTGAGCGCACTCAGCACTAAACCTGCCGCAATACCGGTGCCTGTCGCAGACTGAAGCCTAGAAAACTGCGCAGAAGTCCAGAATAAATCCATGAGAACCGCCGCGTTTATTCCGAGGAAACTCAGCAGCATCAGACCCGCCGGGATGCCATACAGCAGGGGATGTACGGCGTCAGCATAGGTTCCTGCCAGTAATTTCAGCTGATGGCTGACAATCCACAGCCACAAAAACATCACCGCTGCCACCAGCAGGGAAACAGCAACGCGGCCTGCCGTTGGCGACAGGTAGAGCAGGGAAAGTAAATAGCCCGCCAGCACCAGAAAAAAAGTCAGGGCAGTGATGGCCATAAATCGGTAAGTGCTGTCAGGCATCGCCACCGCCATCGCCGCGAGAATCGGTAATGCGCACAGTGAGCTCAGCATCATAAAGCTGACGTCATCGCTCTGGATTTGTAACACAACGCCGATAACCAGCCCACACGTCGCCGCAATGGCCCATGCCAGGCCAAGGTGATACTTACCGTCACGATCGCTGCGTAACAGGCCGCGGGCAATCACGGCGAGGACCAGTGAAGGCACGATAAGGGTCACAGCATTCGGGTCGTCGAGCAGGTCAGTGCTATAGAGCACCAGCGCCATCAGTAACAGAGTGATGAGCGCGGCGACCCAGCCTCCGACGCTCAGCGCCAGCCTCAGATACCAGGGCAGATTGGATGCGTGACCGCGTTGCTGAATCTCCCTAATCTGTGCGTCGCTCAGCAGGCCCTGATGACGCAGGGCATCTTCCAGGAAGGTCAGCCTGGCCGGAGCCTGATCGAGAGGTCCCTTTTCAGCCAGTTTGCGCTGCCACTTCAGCAGGATCGAACCATTTGCCGCCACCCAGAAAATCATCAGGACGCCGGTCAGATACAGGTCAGCCGTAACATAGGCCACAAGGAATAACTGCATGATCAGTGCGCAGCCCACAATCGTCAGACTGGCGATGCCCAGCGTCAGCATACAGAGATCAACATGGCGATAACGGTACAGGTAATAGCCTGCCAGCAGGGTGGCCACCCAGCCGCCCGTGACTAACGTAAAGTGGTTAGCACCGTGCCCGTCAGAGATATTTCCGGCCACGATGCCGGTCAGCAGCAGCAGTAAAAATCCGGCCATGACGCGTGAGAACCAGCGGCTTGCCAGCCAGCTCTCAGGATGATGCGTTATTGCCCGACAGGCCAGAACTTCCCTGATAATCAGGCAGGCTGCCAGCAGCGCCAGATAGACGTGCAGCACTGTCGTCGGGAGCCAGAAGAAGCTGTCAGACACGGCGAGCTCCAGCAGTGGCGTCGGCAACGTGGCGGTGTAATAGAGCTGGAACGCCAGGTTAGCGACCAGCCAGCTGCAAAACCACAGGCTGTTTTGCCGCGCAATCAGCGCCAGCGGCAGAAGAATGCATAACCAGGCCCGGAATAGCTCCCAGCTATCCGCACCCGTCTGATAAATCTGTCCGTAAAGCGCAAAGAGAGCACCGAAACTTAATCCTGCTGCCAGCAATGCGCTGCGTGCCAGCGTGCTGTACCAGCGCCACCAGACCACTACCGCCAGCGCGACGATCAGCAGTTCGGTCAGGGCGAATTTCGCCATCTTCGGCAGCCAGGCCCAGTTCCAGGCAATAAAAAATACCGACCCGGCAACCAGTGACAGCAACCCCAGAAAGCTAAGCATCGGGATAAGAAACTGACGCCATTGCGCATGTGACGGCCTGATACCACAGAAAACAAAGATGCGCTGGCAGGTTTCCGGGCTCAGTCTTCCGACGTTGACCAGACCAGCAATCTGACGGCAAAGATAGGCTGCCGTTCGTGATGGCATCCCGGTTATTCCATCAGGTGCAATCTCCCTCATACAATCTCTGCCTCTGTTTGCGGTGTGAGTTTGATGACGATAACCACGATTCTTCCCTGCGCTCACGCTTTGCTGAGCGGCCGATAATTTTGCTGAACAAATGTAAACATCTTTTGCGGGATATAACAGTGTCAATCTAATACGAGGGGGGAACGCTGCGCGATCCGCCACACTCTTTTGAATATGAGCATCGCTGACCAGAGCACCTGCGTTTACTGATGTCATAATCCTGATCGTTTTGTCTGAACAGACAGGTCCATCCCACTGAGCTCACGGGAAAATAATCACTCTGTTAACCGCCAATGTTTCCCGGTGATTTCATTTTTCTGTCACTTTTATTCTTTAGGCTCGTGGCTTTCCTTAACGGATATAAAAATATGAAAATAAAAGCGATTTCTCTGCTTATCGGTTGCGCACTCTCTTTATCAACATTAGCGGCACAGCCGAAAGTTGAAAGCGACGTCGTCAGTTTCCCTGAAGGAACGCGCGTGAGCTACAACGGGGCATTCGCCAGCGCATTTCCTCAGGGTCTGCCGGTGGGTATTGGTTCCGGTTTGCTGTTTACCGGTAAGCAGGGGGAGGCGCTGACCTTTGTTACCGTCACCGATCGCGGACCCAATGCCGACTCACCTGATGTCGGTAAGAAAGAATCAAAAATATTCGTCACGCCGGACTTCGCTCCACTGCTGATGAATATTCGGGTGCAGAACGGCAAAGCCGAGGCCACGGATGCCCGACCATTGCATGACGATAAGGGCAATATAAACGGATTGCCGTTGCAGGATGGCGTCATTGGATCAACTAATGAAGTCGCGCTAAGCGATACGCTGAAAGCGCTGCAGGGTGACAACCGTGGTCTGGATACAGAAGGCATTACGCCGGATGGCAAGGGCGGATACTGGCTATGCGATGAGTATGGTCCGTTCCTGATTAACGTAGATGAGCGCGGTAAAATCCTGGCCATTCACGGGCCGCAGGCAGCCGAAGGGGAGAAATCCATCGCAGGCGGTCTGCCGAACATACTCAAATGGCGTCAGCCAAACCGTGGCTTTGAGGGGATCACCCGCATGCCCGATGGGCGTATCATTGCCGCGGTGCAGAGCACGCTTAATATCGACGGTAAAAGCAAAAAGCAGGCGCGCTTTACCCGCCTGGTGAGTTTCGATCCGGCGACCGGGAAAACCGCGATGTATGGTTACCCTATCGACAGCGAGGCTTACAGTAAAAACAGTGACGCAAAAATTGGCGATATCGTGGCGATCGACAATCAGCATATCCTGCTGATAGAACAGGGCACCGATAAAAACGATGCGATGCGCAACCTTGTCTATAAGGTGGATCTTAGCCCGGCTACCGAGCTTTCAGCATTTGATAAGCCCGGTGAATACCCGGAGTTTGACGACGAGAAAACGCTGCTGAAACGCGGCATTAAGTTTGCCGCTAAAAAGCGAGTGGTTGATTTACGTCAGCTCGGCTGGCAGCAGGAGAAAGCCGAAGGGCTGGCGCTGATCGACGATAAAACGCTGGCGATCACTAATGATAATGACTTTGGCGTGAAAGCGGTGATGCAGGATCCGGTTGAAGGTAAGAATCGTAAGGATTATCGGGTGACGGAGCAGGGGACGCTTAAGGTTGATGACAAGCCGGTTGCCACGACTATTAGCCTGAAGCCACTGAAGAAACCGGAGTCGGACAGTGAGTTGTGGGTTGTTACGCTGGCGGAATCGCTGAAATAAGATTCAAAGGAGTAAAGCGTTAACGTTCGTTTTTGGCACAAAGCGGACAGATGCGCATGTTAATGTCCGCTTTGTGCCAGAAGCGGACGTTGACATGCTACACAGTGAAAAAATAGTGAAGCTTACTTACTCAGTTTTTTTTATCTGCATTGGTTAGTGGCGTATCCTTATCGACCCAATCCATCATTAGCGGAGCCCAGCGTTCGCCTTCAACTGAAACAAGAGCCGCCGCTCGTTTGATCTCAGTCAACTCAGATTGCGTCAGTTTTACCTCGGCGGCAGCAATATTTTCTTCCAGCCTGTGCAGCTTGGTCGTACCGGGGATCGGAACGATATATGGCCGCCTGGCAAGGAGCCATGCGAGCGCTATCTGTGCCGGTGTACTGTTTTTATCGGCAGCAATCCGTTTGAGTAGATCAACAATAGCCTGATTTTTCTCCATTGCTTCTGCTGTGAAACGCGGCAGAGCTTTACGGAAGTCGCTGTCAGCGAGTTGCGTTTCTTTCCCCATGGTGCCGGTCAGGAACCCTCTTCCTAATGGGCTGTAGGGCACAAAACCGATGCCGAGCTCGTCACAAGCGTCGAGAATACCGTTCGTCTCTGGATCGCGAGTCCAGAGCGAAAACTCATTCTGTAGCGCCGTAATCGGCTGCACTGCATGCGCGCGACGAAGCGTCTGAATGCTGGGTTCAGACAGACCGAAATGCCTGACTTTTCCTTCAGCGATGAGGTCCCTGACTGCGCCGGCTACCTCCTCGATCGGAACGTTTGGATCAACACGATGCTGATAGAACAGGTCGATAACATCGACACCGAGTCGCTTCAGCGAGGCTTCCGCAACCTTGCGGATATTATCTGGCCGGCTGTTGAGGCCCTGGATCTGGCGGGTATGAGGATCGATGTCGAACCCGAACTTGGTAGCGATAACCACCTGATCGCGAACAGGAGCAAGTGCTTTTCCCACCATCTTCTCATTTTCGGACCCACCATAGACCTCAGCTGTATCAAAGAGAGTGACGCCCCGTTCGACCGCCTGACGAATGAGCGAGACTCCCGCCGCCAGCGGCAGAAAGTCTGCATAGGTAGGGCTCAGCCCCATGCAGCCGAAGCCAATGATGCTGACCTCAAGGCCACTTGATCCAAGTACACGCTTTTGCATTGTTTTATCCTTACGCAGTTCGTTCGCCATGTACTCCAAGGGAATGAAAGCCCTCGTCGATTTCACGGATGTCCTGATCGGTCAGGGTCAACCGGATCGCGCCTAAATTATCCTGGAAGTGCTTGAGCTTGGTGGTGCCGGGGATAGGCACGATCCAGGGACGCTGCGCCAGCAGCCATGCCAACGCAACCTGCGCTGTCGTTGCGTCTTTTCGTGTCGCTACAGTCTGCACGACATCAAATAATTGACGATTATGTGAGCGTGCTTCCGGAGTGAATCGCGCAAAGCCTGCGCGCATGTCGCCTTCTTTGGTAGGTGTGTCTTCGCTGATCTGACCGCCAAAAAATCCCATACCCAGCGGGCTCCAGGGCACGAATCCGATGCCGAGCTCTTCGCAGGTCGGCAGCACATCGGGTTCAGGATCGCGGGTCCAGATTGAATATTCGTTTTGGACGACTGCAGGGGAATGAACGGCATGCGCGCGGCGAATGGTTTCGCCGTCGACTTCGGATAGGCCGTAGTGAAGTATCTTGCCCTCCTCGACGAGATCCTTGAGTGTTCCTGCGACCTCTTCGATTGGGACTGCAGGATCGAGCCGATGCTGGTAAAACACGTCAATACGATCAGTCTTTAACCGACGAAGCGACGCTTCTGCGACCTCCCGAATATGGTCTGGACGGCTATTGAGGCCTCGAACAGAGCCATCGGGTGCAAGATCGAAACCGAATTTCGTGGCGATCACTACTTTGTCACGGATTGGTGCCAGCGCCTCGCCAACGACCTCCTCGTTGGTGTATGGGCCATAGAACTCGGCAGTGTCGAAGAGCGTAATCCCATGCTCATGCGCGGCACGGATTAACGCTATCGCTTCTTTGCGGTCAGTCTCAGGACCATATACCCGGCTCAGGTTCATACAACCAAAGCCCAGTTCTGAAACCTCAGGGCCATTTCGGCCAAGTAAGCGCTTTTTCATTCTAAAACCTTATTATAATCAACGAAAGTATCTGTCCACGTTAATTATATGGCGCGAATGGGTTCATTATAATACGGTGTTATATGCTAAGACCTATGAGGAAATCTCATTAATGCCTCGCCTGAATTTGAACGATTTGGCCTTATTCGTCGCCGTCGCCCGGGCGCGTAGCTTCACGAAAGCAGGCGCCCAATTGGGGGTTTCTCAATCGGCCTTGAGTCACGCGATGCGGGGACTGGAGGAGCGGCTTGGTGTGCGCCTCCTTGCACGAAGCACCAGGAGCGTATCGCCTACTGAAGCTGGCGAACGACTACTCCGTTCGCTTGCCCCTCGACTGGAAGAGATCGAAATGGAGGTAGCATCAATCGTCATTTCACGAGATCAACCTTCGGGCACCATCCGATTGTCCGCTCCTGAACATGCGGCACGCACGATCGTCTATGCAGCAGTAGCTCGGGTCGTTTCCGAATATCCTGACATTTGCGTCGAAGTCAGTGTTGATCACGCGCTTATCGATATCGTTGCCGACCGCTTTGACGCGGGTATTCGCCTGGGTGATCAGGTCGCATCCGACATGATCGCGGTGCCTATCGCGCCCGGCCTGCGGATGGCGGTGGTCGGTACACGTTCCTATTTTGCTGCCCATCCAGAGCCACAAACGCCCAGCGATTTGGCCCGACACAATTGCATCACTTTGCGCCTTCCCACTTACGGCAACCTGCTCCCATGGGAATTTCAGAAGGGCGGGAAGGAAGTTAGCATCAGCGCGGAAGGCCAGCTTATTTTCAATACCAATAGCCTTGGTCTCCAGGCGGTAATGGGCGGACTAGGTTTGGGTTACTGTCCTGAAGATGAGGTCGAGGAAGAAATCGTCACAGGACGTCTTATCAGAGTGCTGGAAGATTGGTGTCCCATTTGGCCCGGGTATCACCTCTACTATCCCAGCCGGCGACAGCAGACGCCTGCGTTCGCCCTACTTATCGATGCGCTTCGATACAGAAAGTAAAGTAAACACTTTAGGTGATATCGGGAGTGGCTTTATAAGCTTCTTACTTTCAGCTGGCATCAGTCTGCTCATAGTTTGTTTTGTGCCAGAAGCGGAAGTTGCACATGTGAAGTTATGTTCAACCTATTGGAAACCTTCAGCTGTCAAAAGTGAAACGTCCGCTCCTCGCTCAAAGCGGACCTTCGATTCGATAAGAATGTCCGCTATGTGCCAGAAGCGGACGTTGCCATTTCACTATAAGTATATATCTGTATGCTGCTAGCTAAGTTGCAACAGAAAACGCTGTAATTCAGCCGTGACTTCTTTTGGATTCTCCTCGGCCATATGGTGACCGCTGGCTATTGCCTTGCCCCGAACATCATGTGCCCAGGTTTTCCAGATACCTAATACATCGCCATATATATCTTCCAGATCATCATATTTCGACCATAAACAAAGCGTTGGGCACATAATCAGGTTTCCTTTTTGGCGATCCTGGAGCTCATGTTCTTTATCGATACTAAGGCCGGCACGATAGTCTTCGAGCATCCCATGTACAGTTTCCGGATCATGAATAGCTTTTCTGAACTCATAGTACTCTTCATTTCCCATTGTTTCAGGCTGCCCTCCATACCACTTGTCAGGATCAGCGAGTATTGCCCGCTCTGGCTTTTCTGGTTGAGCAAAGAAGAACCAGTGATACCACTGCCGTGCAAATTTCTCATTACACCGGTTAAGGGCTTCTAGTATTGGAATGCAATCAAGTACGGCAAGCCGTGTGATTCGCTCTGGATAGTCAAGAGCGGCTCTGTAAGCTGTGTAACTTCCTCTGTCATGCCCAACAAGCGCGAATTGCTCAAAACCAAGATGACTCATCAACTCAATACAATCTTTTGCTTTAGCTCTTTTAGAAGAACCAGCATGATCACACTGATCAGCCGGCTTTGACGATTGGCCGAACCCCCGTAAATCAGGGCATACGACGGTAAATGATTTAGCCAGTTCGGGAGCCACTTTTGACCAGGTTACATGTGTACGAGGGTGTCCATGCAATAACAGAACAGGTGATCCGTTCCCCCCGTAGCGCACATTGAGCTCTGCTTCTGAAAGGCTGACTCGTGTATGTGTAAATCCTTCAAACATATGCTGACTCTCACGGCAGTAGTGTGGGGATAATTATAGGCTGCTGTTTAGTCGGACACTTTGCTACGCAAGAGGCCGAGCATATTCGCCCCTCATGGCAAAACTGGGAATGCAACGCAAAAAACATTATGGAAAAAATTCAAAATGAATGTCCGCTCTTCGCTCAAAGCGGACATTGGCCTGCACAACGTCCGCTTCGTGCCAGAAGCGAACATTCGGAAGAAATCATAGGTAACAAGCAGATGTGTCGGCTGATATCAGTGCGTATTAGTCAGCAGGGGGCAGCCCAGACTGACTCAGCGTCATAAAAAGGCTTGTCACCTTACCGATATTATTTACGGAAGGAAACAGCCAGATGAGGTTAAACCCACCTCTGGCTGCCGGATGGATATCAGAAAGTTTCCCAGTTGGTTTCTGATGTCCTGAAGGACGACTGAGGTTTTAACACAGGCGTGACCGCCTGAACCTTCGGCGTCAGCAATCCGGAAGAAGGCACACGGAACACGGCAACGGTTCTCTCAAGCTCGAGCGCCTGCTCTTCGAGGCTGCTGGCCGCTGCGGATGACTCTTCAACCAGCGCAGCGTTCTGCTGAGTAGTTGTATCCATTTCCGTCATGGCCTGCGCAATCTGCGTGATCCCGCGGTTCTGTTCGTCCGACGCAGCGGCAATTTCACCCATGATGTCCCTGACCTGCGATACAGACCTGACGATATCCTCCATCGTATTGCCGGCACGGTTAACCAGCTCGGTCCCGTTACTTACCCGGCTTAGAGACTCACTTATCAGCGTCTCAATTTCTTTTGCAGCAAGCGAACTGCGCTGCGCAAGGTTGCGGACTTCACCGGCAACCACAGCGAATCCGCGCCCCTGCTCGCCAGCCCGGGCCGCCTCGACTGCGGCGTTTAGCGCAAGAATGTTCGTCTGGAAAGCGATGCCGTTAATAACGGAGATGATTTCCCCAATCTTGCCTGAACTCTGACTTATTCCCCCCATGGTGCTAATCACGTCGCTGATGATATTCCCGCCGCGGCTGGCATTGTGTGACGCGTCGGTAGCCAGCTGGCTGGCGTGATGCGCGTTCTCCGCATTTTGCTTAACCGTGGATGTCAGTTCTTCCATGCTGGCAGCCGTCTCGACCACTGCAGCCGACTGCTGTTCGGTACGTGACGACAAATCGGTGTTACCGGCCGCAATTTCAGAGGAGGCGCGGGCAACGTTATTCACGCCGTCCCTGACCCGCGAGATGATGTTACGCAGGCTCTGGTTCATGGTGCCCACGGCAGTCATCAGCTCGCCAAGCTCATCAGTGCGGGAGCTGGTTATTTCTGACGTCAGGTCACCTTCAGCAATACGTTTTGCAGACGACAGCGTTTCTCTCAGCGGGATGGTGATGCTCCGCGTCATTCGCCAGGCAATAATCAGGCTGAGAATAATACAGGCGAGGGTAGCCAAACCAATCTGCCAGATTGCGGTGTGGATATACTTCTGAGCCATCTCTGACTGAAAGAACGCGAGTCCTGTGATGGCGCTATTCAGTTTGCCTGCCGCTGCGGTCATTTCCTCTGAAGCCAGGCTTTCTGCCCGCACCGAAAGGAGATAATTATTTAACAGGGCGGAACCCGATAAAGTTTTCTGGTCCACTTCCGCCAGTATTTCAGCGAGCGCATTGTCAGAATCGCCTTTGAGCTGGTTAACAAGCGGAGCAATCGTGTCCCTGATCCCAGTGAATTTATCCAGCGCGACAGACTCTGGCTTTCTGATAAAGGCCTGGATATAAAACGCTGCCTGCTCTGTTTTGAAACTGAGAGAAAGCAGGGGCGCAGCAATCCCGGCGGGGACAGAAGCCTGACTGGAAGCCAGTTTTTCAGCCAGTGAGGCCAGATCCATCGTGTTTATCTGACTAAACGCGAGTGCAGCCCTGTCACTGCTCTCAAGAAAGGCCCGACGTTTTTCCTGATACTGCGTCAGAACCACGCCCAGGAGAGAAAGCCTCTCACTTCCTTCGGCTGACCACGAGTACTTATCGAGACTGGTTCGTAAAGCAAACAGCTGATTCATCGCCTCGCCGTTAATCTCGATAAACTTTTTATCCCGGGTGTACTGAAAAAGCGTGCGGTTAAGCCTGGCTTTTGCCAGCGTGTCCAGCATCTGAACGGTAACATCCCGCTTGGCTGAGTTTTCCTGAATACTTAAAAAACAGCGAAACGCGAGCGCCGCTATGATAACAGAGGCCAGGATGACCAGTGTGAATCCCAGTGCCAGTTTGCCCCCTATTTTTAAATCCGTAACTTTTTTTATAATATTCATTTTAATAATCCCAGTGTTAAATAATACCCTGCTCCTGAAATAACCTCAGGCTTCAATACGGTATCGGTAAAAAAGATGCTTTGTTTACACCTTTTTTGAATGCATTTAAAAAGATGTTTTCAGGAAGGATTTAATGAGTCATCCCGCTTCGGTTAGTGCTGGACACTACCTGGATTGATTGTCATTGCGGTTATGGTTTGGTATCAACCTTGTTTTAGCGGACAGACAATTAATAAACATGTTTACCTGTGCATGAAAGGAAATGTAAATAAGTGCGTGTAGAGAAATGCGCACGTTTGCATTCATCATGCTTACCCACAGTGTGCATCCAAAGTAAACCAAGCAAGCTTATGATAAATATAGCTAAATATCATAAATCTTGTATTGGGCTGCCCATTATCGATAGCAGAATGAGATTAAACCTGTGAAGGCTTCAATCACACTTTTACCGTGATAATTTCGCTTTTTAAGAACGTATAAATATTTTATTGTAAAAATTAAAAAACGCCGGTTTTATCTTAAAGCATGGTGCGATTATGCCGATAAACTGTCACAGGCAGGCCTGCAGCAGTAGTCCTGAAGAAATAAATCAGCTAAACAGATTAGCTGCAAATACAGGACAGGTAATATGCTGGAATCCTCAACTTCAATCAATCTCTGAATGTTTAGTAAAATGATATTTTGTGTGGCACGTGGATTGGAAATGTATTAATGAATTTAACCCGAGGAGGAGACTATGCCACTACGAGATGAAGATAAAGGGCAGACAATTATTAGCGAGGCCGCACTACGTCTGGCCCTCGCTGAAAAAGAGATAAATATTAATTCCCTTTTGATTGAACTGGGACACATGGCAACAGATAACTGCCACGACGAGCGCCTCAATAAAATTTTTGTAGCCAGAACATGGCTGAGAGAGTTCATCACTCCGGTTCCTGCCGAACAGCACGCACTTTATCTGCAGATACTCGCTGGCCTGAATGAATAAAATAACTGTTAAAAAAGCAGAATCCCTGTGAGGCAGCAATGATTCCATCGGACTCAGGCGGGTCATTCCGTCACCACATAAAAATGTAATACGGTGACCTTCTATGACCGCTCAAAACAATCCTGTTTTTTTACACCTCCTACTGGCACAAAGCTGACCTTGAATAATAGGTTTGCTCACAGCCAGAACAACCCGTTCCCCCAGCGCAGATTCCTGGTGGCGGGGGCTGCATGATCTCCACGCTGTTGATGACGCTGCTGCTGCACGGGTTATAGCGATCATATTACCCAGCCTTACACGGGCGTTCACGTACATCCGGCTACATCAGTAAGGGTTTTATCAAGCCCCGTGTGTTGCAGACTCTCGCGAAGCCCGGCGTAATTTCCTTCTGTCAGACGTATCAGGATATTCAAATAAAGCGCCAGCGTGCGTCTCTTCAGCGTCAGTGAAGCGAGAGCCGTTCAGGAACGCCCCTGTTTTAACCGAAGTGCATTTTCAGCGTAAACAGACTGTCTTTTACCTGCGTCTGTTTTAATTGAAAGGCGGAAATTGATTCACAGATTAAGGCAAAAAATCACGCGGTGTTGAACTCAGAATGGAACGGAAAGCAGCGCTATAGGACGCCGGACATGAAATGCCAGGCTCATAAGCGGCCTTTTTGATTGGAATGCCATTCGCGAGTTGATCCAGCGAAACGTAAATCATTGCTCTTTGTTTTCAGGTGTTGAAACTACAGCCCGTACCTTTAATAAACAATCGCGAAAAGGTACGCTCTGACATCGCCGCTATAAAAGCGAGAAAACTCATCGATGCTTCTCAGCGTTGGTTAACCAGTAGTTCCCTGACAGCAGAGAATAATCGCTCATCATTTGGCATTGGAAGTACTGCAGTTAATGGTTGAGTTTCGCTGAGTATTTCCAGAAGCAACAGGGCCATATTGCGCTGACTCGGTCTGTTGTCGTTCTCACTGAACAGACCTGTTATCAGTTCTTTCACCAGGGGCAGCGCCGTAATGACGTGTACCGGGTCACTCTTCGTAAAATTGGTGCATTCTGCGAAAAGGCTGCAACTAAAACAGACAGCCCTAAGATCGGTATGAGACAGCAAATTGTAACTATGGATCTGCAGAGGTGGCAGCCACAATGCACGCTGAGGGGGATAACCCATCGGTTGTTTTCCGTTTCAACCAGCATGACCTCCTGACGGCATAGCGTTATTGCCACTCAAGATGATGTTGGGGAGGATCGATTTATCCACGTTGATAGCTTATAGCCGTGCCAGACCAGCCAGTAAAGTCTTCATGTCCCGGCGCTTTATCTAAACTACCTGGCATTTCAGATTCAGACCCTGCCACTATGATACTTAAATCGGAATCATCCGGCGTGCGAGTTCACGGGATAGAGAATGTTTATCGCCAGATTATCCCAGGTATAACAGGAGCCTGTCTTAATGCGGGTACACTTTACTTACATGAACGTTTCGAAGCACCAAGGCATAAGAAACATGGGCGAGAAATCAGGGTCATGATGTGACTTACTCACACTGATACGCAGATGATGCGTTGTCAGCCAACGCTCAGGGCATCGATTTTCTAATCATTATGGGCGGTCCACAAGATCCAGCCACAACATCTGAAGCGTGCCCGCACTTCGATTCAAAAGGTGAGCAGGCGCTGATTGCCTCCGCTGTTAAAACCGGTAAGGCTGTGATTGGTATCTGCCTGGGATCACAGTTGACCGGTGAAGCGCTCGATGCGCCGTTCGCCCATAGCCCGGAAAAAGAGATTGGCAAATTTCCGATTACCCTGACTGAAGAGGGCAGAAGGGATGCGTTGTTCTCTCATTTTACGAAATCGCTTGATGTCGCCACTGGCATAACGGCATGCCGGGTCTTACTCCGGAAGCAAAAATGATTGCTTTCAGCGAAGGCTGTCCGCGCCAGATCGTTTCATATTCAGACCGTGTGTTTGGGTTCCAGTGCCATATGGAACTGACGCCGGATGTTGTTGAGCTGCTGATCGCGCATCCTGACAAAGATCTGAGCCGTGCTGCAGAATACCGCTTCGTTGACACGCCGGAAAAACTTCGGGCGCATGATTACAGCGAAATGAATCAGGTACTCTTTAAATTTCTGAACAAGCTGGAAAAACGTTATAAAGCCGCTCAGGCATAAGGTCATTCCGGGTGAAAACTGTTGCCGGTTTTATGGCAGATAAGCGGGTGTTGAGCATGAAGAGGATTTTTGACTTTCAGTCAAATTGACTTGCCGCCGACCTTCCTCTTCTCAATCATGCGTTCTCAGCCTTGCTTTTTTATATCTGCTTACATTCCCAGACTGGCCAGCAGGTCGTCTACATCATCCTGGCTGGCAGGGGTTTCTGATGAGGAAGCGGGTTTAGACGGCGCTGCGCGCTCGGTCGTGCCATGTGAACCAGTGTTATCACGGATGACCTGTATCAGCTGCTGCTCAGCCTGATTCAGCACGGCCATCATCGCCTGGACTATCTGTCCGGTAAGATCCTGGAAGCCCTGTGACATCATAATCGCGTGCAACTGCTGTTGTGTCAGACCCGTGATGCGGGGGACCTCATCCAGTAAGGCAACAGTATCAGCAGCTAATGCCTGATCCTGTTCTTTGTCCGACGGATTCCCGGAAGTGGCATCCCAGCGTTGAGTGAGCTTCTCCGCTTTTTCGCCCAGTTCGGTTTGCAGAGGCTGCGTGATCTCCACGCTGTTGATGACGCCCTCTGCGGCTTCACGGGTCATAGTGACCACATAACCCAGTCTTTCACGGGCATTGGGGATACTTCCCGCCACCTCTGCAATGGTTTTATCAAGCCCTAGCTGTTGCAGACTGTCGCGAAGCTGCCGCAGGATGGAGCCAGCACGCGCCGTGATTTCGCTAATTTCCTGCTGCTTACTATGGGTGTCGGATGGTGACATGAATGTTTTTCCTGCGGACAGAGTTTCGATATCTGAGGTTATCGGCAGAGTCCGGCGGTTTTTTAAATTTCCTGTGATTTTTCCCATCGAACAGACGTATCAGAATGTTAAAAAGACGCCTCGGTGCGGATATTTTCAGGTTTGGGAAAGGGAAAAATGTGGCTGAATAGCTGTGTTCACACAGCGGGCTTTTCTGCCTGGAGAATGTGCCAGCGGTTACGTTTGTTTTGATCTAGAAGCGGGCTTTGGTCGTTGTTCCACTGCGGAGAGCGTAACCGTCAGCGAAGTTGCTTATTGATTAACAGAGGCATGCCAGCGGCAGCCATTGATATGGTGCTTTTGATAGCCGGTGCGATGATTTGAAACGGAAATTAGCGCATCAGGTAAATCTTCATTGCTGCTGCGAACGGTATAATATCTGTTCAGACAAACGGCGAGAGGTTGTAATCAAATGCTGACGTATATCACGATTGGTACAAATGACCTTCAGCGATCCATGGACTTTGATGACGCTGTTTTTAAAGTGCTCGATGATTCACGACTGCCAGCCCGGACAGAGGGCTGGGCAATGTGGGGTATTTACTTCAATGCCGACTGACCAATGTCCGCTTCTGGCACAGAATGGACTTGCGCGTCGCACTATACGCATCCAGCAAAAGCAGCCCCTGCGCCTCGTTTTTGATGCCTCTGACACAGAACCTATGTGCGCGCGTGGCAAGGTACGCTGTGAGAGAAATGCGCTCATGCTGCGCTTCTTGTCCGAAGCAAGAGACTCTGGCGATTTTCCTTAAGCAGATGCAGACCTCAGTTGCTGTCACTCGGTATCTTAACGACGACTTTGCCTTTCGCATGTCCCTGCCCAAGGTAGGCAAGAGCTTCTTTTGTTTCCGCGAAAGTAAATACCTTGTCGATCACAGGCTTGATTTGTTCAGTTTCTACGAGTTTACAGATTTGAGTAAGCTGATCGCCATCAGGCCGGACAAAAAGAAATGAATAGGTCAGGCCTCGCTTTCTGGTAAGACGCAAAATCCTGCGGCTCATCAGCCCGAACACAAAACGCAGGAGAAAGTTTAGTCCCCGAGTCCGGGCGAACGCAGTATCTAACGGGCCGACAAGAGAAACAATCTTTCCGCCCGGCCTGAGAATTTGGGCAGACTTTTCAATTGAGTCGCCTCTGATAGTGCCGAGAACCACATCGTAGTCACTCAACTGTTTTTCAAAATTTTGTTTTTTATAATCAACAACTTCATCTGCGCCAAGATGACTTACCCATTCGACATTGTCTGTACTGGTAGTCGTTCCCACCTTTGCACCAAATTGTCTGGCCAGCTGGATAGCAAAACTGCCAATCCCCCCGGAACCTGCCGGGATGAAAACCTTCTGGCCTGGCTGCAACCCGGCTCGATCTGTCAGCGCCTGCCAGGATGTGAGGCTCACCATCGGGAGCGAAGCCGCCTGGACGAAATCCAGGTTTACGGGTTTCATGGCCGCAGCGCTTTCAGTCACTAAAGCAAATTCAGCAAGAGAACCCGTTCCCGTGTCGAAAATGCTGGCGAAAATTTCGTCGCCTGGCTTGAAACGCGTCACGCGACTCCCCGCTGCGATCACAACCCCAGCTAAGTCGCTACCCAATGTGGCGGGGAGCTTGAAATGCAAAACCGGCTTGAATATTCCGGTTGGGATCAAGTTATCAATCGGGTTCAGACCCACGGCGTAAACTTTAACCAGGATTTCATCAGCAGCAGGGGCTGGATAATCGATGTTTTCAAATCCCAGCTCAGGGGATTTACCGTAGCGTTTAAACGTAAATGCTTTCATCGTCTTATTCTTCATTTATTGTTTTGCATCAAGCTGAAGACTTTTGCGCACCACCTTATCCAGGAATGACGCAGGGGCGAACCTGAGAATAAAATTCAACTGACCAGCCAGCTTTCCTGCCGTATAGCGAATCTTTGGACGTGAAGTCTGTGCGGCTTTAACCACCACGTCAGCCACCACCTCTGGACTTTCCGCCTCAGCCATTGCCTTGTTCACTACTTTCGTCAGCTTAGCCCGAATCTGGTCATACTCCTGAAGCCTGGCGTCCGGCTCGATATTATTGGCTTCAAACTGTGTTTTCATGTAAGCAGGTTCGATGACAGAAACTCTGATGCCCTGCGTGCGCAGTTCATGATCCAGTGCGCCCGAATACCCTTCGACCGCATGCTTACTGGCCGCATAAAGTGCCACATACGGCAACGGAACGATGCCGAGTATCGAACCAATATTGATGATACGCCCGCTGCCCTGACGGCGCATATGAGGGATTACTGCCCGGCTCAACCTGACGATGCCCAGAAAATTGGTGTCGAAAATGTGCCTGGCCTGATCAACAGAACTTTCTTCCGCCGCCGCCGGAGCGACCCCAAAGCCCGCATTGTTCACCAGAACATCGATACGCCCTTCCAGACCCAGTAACTCCTCAATGGCGGCCCCGACAGAGGCGTCGTCGGTCACATCCAGCGTAAGTAACGGAAACGATTGTTTTCCCGCCTGTGAACCACGCCGGCTTGTGCCATATACAGTAAATCCAGCGGCTAAAAGTTTACGGGCAGTCGCTTCGCCGATACCCGAGGACGCACCGGTAACCAGTGCAACACGTTTTTTTATCATGCTGAATAAGACCTTAATGATGTGTTTGAGGTTTCTCATCGCGGATGAGACGACAGGCTGTAAGGGATTTATGTCGGATTTACCGCTGCGCAGAACAGCCGGAAGACTGTTCTGCACAGTGCACCTCATTGATTACCGTGTTTTATATCGTTCAGCGGCTTCATCCTGTTTGATGTCTGTAAGCAGCGCCTGACGCGAAGCATCAAGGGTGTCCCAGTGGGCAGCATTACGTAAAGGCGGGATGGTGACGAGTTCACGGCGGTCAAAGCCCACCAATGCGGCATCCACTAACTCGCCCACTTCCATGAAATTTGCCGAGTTACTGATGTCGATACCTGCGCGGTCCCAGATTTCCGTATAAGTGCCGGCAGGAAGCACCGCCTGGATATAAATGCCTTTAGATGACAGCTCGACATTCATTCCCTGAGACAGGAAAAGCACAAAGGCTTTGGTTGCTCCGTAAACCGTCATGGCAAATTCCGGGGCGAGTCCGACGATGGAACTGATATTGACGATCGATCCTTCGCCCGTTTGCACAAAGCGTGGCACCACGGCACTGGCCAGTCTGGTCAGGGCGGTGACGTTAAGCGCGATAAGGCTTTCTATCGAATCAGGCGTCTGCTCTGTAAAACTGCCAGACTGCGCGATACCCGCGTTATTGATAAGGGTGCCAATCCGTGTGTCTTCACGCAGACGGGATTCGACCGCGGCTAAATCACGCGTTTGCGTGAGGTCGGCAGGCAGAACGTCGACAGAAATGCCATTTTCCTGTCGCAGACGCGCGGCCAGTGTTTCTAACTTCGTTTTGTCGCGCGCGACCAGCACCAGGTCGTGGCCCCGGCTGGCAAACCGTTCTGCGTAAACAGCACCAATACCCGTGGATGCGCCTGTGATGAGAACTGAAGCTTTAGTCATAAGTTGATCTTCTTTATTAATGTGTAAAAAGAATCTGCAATGTGCGATGTATGTAGGGCTTTACTTGCTGGCCTCAGTCAGCGACGGGTAATCGGTATATCCCGCTGCGCCACCGCCATAAAGGGTTTCAGGATTGAGTGAGGCCAGAGGCGCGCCCGTCTTCAGCCTTTCGACCAGATCCGGGTTGGAGATGAACAAGCGACCGAACGCGAACAGATCGGCTTTGCCTTGCGCAAGCTGAGTGGACGCCAGTTCCAGGTCATAGCCATTGTTGCCGATATAGGTGTTTTTAAAACGCCGGCGCAGGGAGTCGTAATCAAACAGTGAAACATCACGCGGGCCGCCCGTCTCACCTTCAACTACATGGAGGTACACGATGCCTGATGCATTAAGTTCATCAGCGACGTAGTCATACAATGGCTGCGGATCACTGCATGAAATGGCATTAGCATGGGAAACTGGTGAAATGCGCACGCCGGTGCGGTCAGCACCGATCTCATCTTTAACAGCCGCTGTAACTTCCAGCAGCAGGCGCGCACGGTTCTCGATAGAGCCACCGTATTCATCAGTTCGCTGATTTGCGCCATCTTTAAGGAACTGTTCCAGTAGATAACCATTCGCGCCGTGAATCTCTACACCGTCAAATCCGGCGGCAATGGCATTGGCCGATGCCTTTCTGAAATCGTCAATAATCCCCGGTATTTCCTGCAACTCCAGCGCACGTGGCTCAGAAACATCAGCAAAGCCATTATTCACAAAGGTTTTCGTCCCGGCGCGCATCGCAGACGGCGCGACCGGTGCAGCCCCACCCGGCTGTAAATCGACATGCGAAATTCGTCCTACGTGCCATAACTGTACAAATATGCGCCCACCTTTGGCATGCACCGCGTCAGTCACTTTACGCCAGCCATCGATCTGAGCCTGTGTGTAGATCCCCGGCGTATCCTGATAGCCCTGCGCCTGTGCGGAGATCTGTGTCGCTTCAGTGATCAGCAATCCTGCTGTGGCACGCTGGGCGTAGTAGGTCGCCGCCAGTTCGCCCGGTACCAGCCCCGCTCCGGCCCGATTACGTGTCAGCGGTGCCATCACGATGTGGTTGGCCAGTGTTAGTGAGCCAAGTTCATAGGGTTGAAATAATGTCTGATTCGTCATGCTTATTCGCCCGTTAATGGTGGGTTGTGGTGTCAATATAATGATGATGATCATAATCAATAAAGTCAACCCGTTTGATTATGGTCATCATCAATGTATACTTAAACTCAATTTTTAAGAGGGGCAGGAAACCATGAAAGTGTCGAAAGAGCAGGTCCGGGAAAACCGGACACGCATTGTTGAAACGGCCTCAGAACTTTTTCGTGAGCGCGGTTACGATGGCGTGGGCGTCGCGGAACTGATGGCTGCGGCGGGATTAACACACGGCGGGTTCTACAAGCACTTTAGTTCCAAGGCTGACCTGATGTCGGAGGCCATGAGATGTGGTTTTACGCGATCGGCAGAAAGTACGGTTGGTGTGAGCCGGGAAAAATTTATTGAATACTACCTCTCCCGACAACACCGCGATGATATGGGGAACGGGTGTGTGATGTCGGCACTAGGCACCGATACTGCGCGTCAGTCTGAGTCAATGAAGGCGGCATTTGCGGCCGGGATTGAACGTCAGCTCGCAGTGTTGGGGAATGAAAATGTAACGCGCGCTGACCTGATTGATAATATTGCACATCTTGTTGGTGCCCTGGTTCTATCTCGTGCCTGCCCTGATAACTCAGCACTGGCTGATGAAATTCTGGATGTGTGCCGTACTCGCCTTTGCAGTCAGGATGTCCATAAGGATTGAATATATTCTGTTGCGGGAATTATTTTATGAGCAGTGCAGTAATTAAATAACCCATGTCCGCTTCTGGCCCATGATACGGCTTTTGTTCCATGAGGACATTGTCATGTTCAATCTTCATAGTGTCAGGAGATTTGATTATGGATGTCCCATATGAGCGAGATGCAGACATTATGGTCTGCCTCCGGGGAATATCGATCGCGACGATTACACCTGAGGATATAGCCGCACTGCTGCTCGTTCAAGCGTTCGGAGGGCGTATATTCCCGCTAACCGTACCCGGAGAGGCTGACCCTCGATCAGATTGCTGTTCACTTTGCTTCGGTCTGGGGTTGTGCGGCTGATGTGCCAGACCTTACGCCTGACAGCTATGTTGAATAGCTGCTCAGACAGACACCGATGACAAAGATGAAATCGGAAGTTACCAAGGCGCCCCTTTATCGCCGCTGGTCAGCAACACTGTGGAAACCATTACCGGTCGTCCAGCGGAGCGGTACGCCGAGTATCTGGTTACGAACTTTTGCACCGAAAGCCTGAATAAAGCTGACGAAAGATGAATACACCAGCCTCTATTTCCGGTTTAACTTTCAGCATAAAGCAGTCCGATAGGGTCTTAAATGCGTTTTAAGTGAAAACGGTAGCTAAAAATTATGCTCACTGCCTTCTGGTGGCTTTAAAATAACGCATTGTATTAATAAATGCTTGGGTAATTAACAGTCGCCAGGCACCATCCTTTTTTCATCCAACGATCGATGCTAATCATCCAGGGTTAGTTTATTAGAGTAAGCACCAGGCATAATGGCCAGTTTATTTCATATTAAAAAAGGCGCTTAATCAGCGCCAGATGACCCTATATAGTAACCTGATGGCTAATTTTTAACGGCGACTCAGATTCCAATCTCATTTTTAACCCATGCTCGCGCTTTTTTGACCGTCTCTAATGGCGGTGCTTTTACCGGGTCTTGTTCTGCCTCAATAATTATCCAACCACTATAATTTGATTGTTTCAGAAAATTAATTACTGGCGTGTAATCGACGATGCCATCTCCAGGAATGGTGAACAGACCGTTTCTGACAGCATTATTAAAGCTCCAATCATTGTTGATCACATTATTTAATACATTTCCACGCACATCCTTCATATGGATATGTGCCACCCGGTTGCCGTAGTTTTCCAGCACCCAGCTAATGTCTATGCCAGCAGTTGTCGCATGGCCACAATCCAGCACGATACCCACTACATCATCAGTCGCTTCCAGGAATGCTTTCAACTCATCGTTAGTTTCTACAATCATCATCAAATGATGATGGTAAGCGAGACGCAAGCCGTAAGTTTTCAACAGTGACGCAGCCAGACTATTTACCTTCTGCGCATACTGCTCAAGATTGATGCTCCCTAAAGCTGGAGACAGCGATAATGGCTCATCCAGAGGAGAATTGCCTGGCATAACACCGCACTCACCATAAACCATTACTTTCGCCCCAAGAGACTTGAGAAGTAATGCGTGATTGTGAACAGCTTCAAGCTCTTCCTCGACGCTACGCTCAGCAAGAAATCCGTTAAACCAGCCGGATGCCAGCTTGAGCTTTGCGTTGGAGAGAATCGGCTGGAGTGTATTAATTGTTCCCGGGAATTTACGCCCCAACTCAATCCCTTCATAACCAGCTGCTGCGGCTTCTTCCAGGCAGGTTTCTAGCGGGATATCGCCGCCGAGATCTGCCAGTACATCATTGGTCCAGGACAGTGGACTCACTCCAACAAGAATACGCGTTGATACGCTCATATTTCTATCCTTCAAAATAAAAAACACCGCTCCCGATGAGCTGCGAAGCGATGCTAACCAGGTCCTGCGAGGCTCGGGGGGGCAGGGATTACAGGGTGAACGCTTCGCGGAAAGCGTCCAGCGCCGCCACAGAATCACCTGATGCCCAACCTTCCAGTGCTACCACGCCGTGGTAGTTGATGCCCTGCAGCGCCCGGGCAACGGCTTTGTAATTGATCTCGCCCGTTCCCGGCTCCTTACGGCCCGGCACGTCAGCGACCTGGATTTCACCAATGTACTTCTCGCTTTTCTGAATCAGCTCAATCAGGTTTCCTTCACCAATCTGCGCGTGATAAATATCAAGGTTCATCTTCAGGTATGGGCTGTTCACTGCGGCAACCAGCGCAAGCGTATCGTCTGCTTTGGCGAAAGGCGTACCCGGATGGTCAACGGCCGTATTCAGGTTCTCCAGAGTGAACACCTTGCCGGCTTGCTCGCCCAGTTTTGCAAGCGCATCCAGCGTTTTCTTCGCCTTCAGCCACATGTCACCGGTTACTACTTCAACTGGTTTCACAGGCAGGCCGACATTGTTCAAACCGGTTCCGTGCAGGTTCAGTGACGGACAGCCAAGACGACAGGCAACCTCAATTGACTTGCTGGCACTGGAAAGCAGCTGTGCAATCTCTTCGTCGTCGGTCAGGTTTCCTGAGATATAGCCGGTCATTGAAGTAATGCGGGCACCGGTTTTCACCAGCGCTTCGATGTCTTTCTGGGTCCAGTCCCAGATTTCCACGCCGAAGCCCATGGCGTGAAGGCGTTCCACGCGCTCAATGAATGGCAGTTCGAGGAACACCATTTCAGCGCATACGGATAATGAATAGTCAGACATGAGTAATCCTTACAGAGTGATCGGCTGAGACTGCTGAACAGAGGCAATACATGCCAGCGCAATTTCCAACGCGTTGCGAGCATCTTCGCCCGTTGCCTTCGGGGTTTCACCGGTCGCAACACAACGCACGAAGTCGGTCAGCTCTGCTACATAGGCATCACGCAGCAGATCGGTATCGCGGCGTGCAGTATCGATTGAGATACCCTCAGCGGTGTACCGCACGCAGTTGTTCACGTTCATATTGCCAGCCTGCAGCATCCCTTTGCTGCCGAACACTTCACCACGCACGTCGTAGCCATATACTGCCTGGAAATTAGCTTCAGCAGTAGCTATTGCGCCGTTATCAAAACGAATGTTCACTACGGCGGTGTCCAGCAATCCACGGTCTTTAAAATCAGGACGAACTAAAGCATCGGCAACGGCATAAACCTGGGTAGGTTTCGCCCCCGGGTTCAGGTGAAGCAGGATGTCGAAGTCGTGGATAAGGGTTTCCAGGAAAATGGTCCAGTGTGGGATTGGAGCAGGATCGCCCAGGCCTGGATCGCGTGTGGTTGAACGCAGCAGCTGCGGCACACCAATTTTACCTGCTTTGATTTCTTCGTAAGCAGCAGCAAAACCGCTCACGAAGCGACGGTTGAAGCCAACCTGCAGCGTAACACCGGCTTCTTCAGCGGCGTTGATTGCCTTATCTGCCTCTTCCAGAGTCACAGCCATTGGCTTCTCACAGAAAACGCCTTTACTCGCCTTTGCTGCTGCTACAATCAGCTCAGCGTGAGTACGCGCTGGAGATGCTATAACGACTGCGTCGATGTCAGGGTCATTCAGCATTGCCTGCGGGTCGGTATAGGATTTTTGTGCGCCCAGTTTAGCGGCCAGTTTCTCTGCGGCGCCTGGAACAGGATCTGCAACTGCTACTAAAGTGGCACCTGGAATACGTTGAGCAACCGTTTCACCATGAAAACTGCCCATACGACCTGCGCCAATCAGACCAACGCGCACAATATTTTTTAAAGACATGTGACTCTCCTCAATATGTAGGGTATTTAAGGCTTACTTTTGGGATACCGATTCTGGTGTAACGAGCGGTTGCTGCTCATGTCCAAAACGACGGGATTTAGAAAGCATCAGCGGTTCGATGTGCTCCAGCGATACACCTTTTGTCTCAGGCAGGAAGCGGCCAACGAACCAGAAAGCGATGACGCTGAACCCGCCGCATAGCAGCAGCGGGAAGGCGCCGTGGAAATGCGCCATCAGTGCCGGACTGCGGTTCATCATTGGAAAGCTCTGAGTAACGATGAAGTTTGAAATCCACAGGGAACAGAAGGCATAGCCCATCGCTACAGCACGCATACGGTTCGGGAAGATTTCTGATATCAGCAGCCAGGCACCGAGGCTCCATGACAAGCCGAATACAAAGATAAATCCCACTAAGCCAACCACCGGCAGGTAACCTTTGGCTTCGTTCATGAAGGCCCAGGAAGTGAAGAACAGGAAGGCAGCGCAACCTAAAGCACCCCAGCGAAGTAACGGAATACGGCCCACGCGGTCAAACGCAACCAACGCAATACTGACACCCGCTAACAAAGCCAGACCCAGAAAAATGCTTTGAAACAGAGAGTCCTGTGTATTACCCGTCACGTTCTGCAGTAGTGATGGTGCGAAATACATCAGGATATTGATGCCGGAAACCTGCTGAAGCACGGCAACGGCACAACCGATCCACAGAATATAAGATGCCTTTTTGTCCTTAAGGATGCCGCGCTGCGATGGCGCACTGGTTGAGGCGGAATCAACATCAATAGAACTACGGATCTCGGCGTATAAGCGTTCAGCATGTGCTGCGTTGGAAAGAGAGGTCAGCACCTTGAGTGATTTCTCTTTTCTGTTATGCATCGCATACCAGCGTGGCGATTCTGGCATAAAGAAGGCCATCACCAGGAACAGGACGCAGGGAACCAGTGCTGACGCCAGCATCCAGCGCCAGCCCATCGATACAATCCATTCGTGAGCCGCCCCTTTGGCAATCAGATAGTTCACCACGTAAACCACCAGTTGGCCGCTCACCATCAGCATCTGCTGCATACCCAGCATGCGCCCACGCAGATCTTTCGGAGACACCTCGGCGATGTAGAGTGGAGTAACGGCAGAGGCCATTCCCACGGCCAGACCGCCAATCATGCGATAGATAACGAACCAGGTAAGGTCATTGGCGAGAGCCGCGCCGACTGCTGAAATGGCAAACAGAACTGCAGTAATGATTAATGTCGCTTTACGGCCAATATGGTCAGTAAGGCGCCCGACACCCCAGGCACCAATAACACATCCCAAAATAACGTTAGAAACCGCCCATCCACTTTCAGCAGGCGTGAGCGATAAATGTTCAGTCAGTGGTTCGATAACGCCTGAAATAACAGAGGCGTCATAGCCAAGAATGATCCCGCTGACTGATGCGATGGCACAGATGAAAATGAGGTAAGGCACATTATGCTTTCGTGTAGACATTTCAATATTTCTCCACGGTGGTTTTTATGATTTGTATTTGTAGGTAAGACCTTTCTGGTTAGCAATGAATGTGCCAACTCACACATCGCTGTTTTATATGGGAATAAAAAAAGATGACGATCACAAAGTGTTTATAAAAAGGACATGTCTCCATAACATGTCTATAGAATGGACATATTCAAAATATTAGATAATGAAACGTATGAACCATAAAAACGAAAAAACGTGGGACGAGGAATGGGAGCTGATCGCCAGGCTGAACCATGCGCAGAAATTTGACGAATACATAGAAGAACTGGGGATAGCCTGGAAAGCTTTCGAGCAGGGAAATGTACCGAAAGGCTTACGCCCGGCTGTTCACGCATCATGGATACGTAGCCATGAAGAAGGTATTGATGCCTATCGCTTCGAATACCAGTTATGCGCAGAGCACGAACTTCGCAGAGTCATGACACGGAACTCGGCATTAATCGCCATAGCGCGCGATATCATGCGTAATCTGCTCGCCTATAATCCTGATGGTCACATCAATCTGACTGACGCTAATGGTGTAACGATGCACTATTGTGGCCAGGATTTAACGCCAGTAGGCAGTATTCTCAGCGAGGCAATATCCGGTACCAACTGCACCGGTCGCTGCATTAAAGAGAACAAACTGGTCTATATGCTGAGCGCAGAAAATTATAAAGAAGCGCTGCGTATTCGTGGCAAACACTGCGCTGCGGCTCCCATCCGGGATGAAAATGGCGTTATGCTGGGCGTGCTGACATTAACTGCCAATCCTGGCTATTTTCACTACCATACTCTGGGAACCGTTCAGGCTGCTGCAGAGGCAATTTCACAGCAGCTGATTTTGCGTCATTTAGTAAATGAGCAGGAATCAGTAATGGAATCGCTGAATGAAGGCGTTCTGGTTGTCAGTGAGAGAGGCACAATTCGGCAGTTAAACCGCTATGCCCGCCAGATATTAGGTATACAGGAAGATGTCCGCTTCCGTGATGCTGATGAAGTATTCATGCCGGATGATTGTTCATTCAGAGCGCTGCCAGCCTGTAAAGATCGCAACATTACTCTTTCTCCTGGCCCTGTTTCGCGTATCACATGTGTGATTTCCGTTGTTATCACACCTGAAGGTGGCCGCGTCATTTCTATGCGTGATAACCGCCGTATACGTGATATGACGCGTCGTGTTATTGGCAGTAGTGCCAGCTATACCTTTGACATGATTCTCGGCCAGTCACGCATAATGCAGGATACGCGTAATAAAGCACGTAACGCTGGACGCAGTGATAGTACTGTACTGCTTACAGGCGAAAGCGGTACCGGCAAGGAGCTATTTGCTCAGTCCATCCATAATGGCAGTAATCGCAATACCGGTCCGTTCCTTGCTGTTAACTGTGGCGCAATTCCTCGTGATCTTGTGCTGAGCGAACTGTTTGGCTATGAGGATGGCGCGTTCACCGGTTCAAGACGTGGTGGCTCAGCGGGTAAATTTGAACTGGCAGATGGAGGAACGCTGTTCCTTGATGAAATCGGTGATATGCCGCTCGATGCGCAAGCCAGTTTGTTGAGAGTACTGCAGGAAGGTGAAGTGACGCGCATCGGCGGGAAGCAACCACTAAAAGTCAATGTGCGTATTGTTGCTGCAACCAATCGCGATCTGAAAAGAGATATTGATAATGGCTCATTCCGTCGTGATCTCTATTTTCGCCTGAACGTGATCAGTCTGCCCATTCCACCTTTGCGAGTCAGAAAAGAAGATATTAAAGAGCTGGCTGACTGGTTCTGCGAAAAAATATGCCGCGCACTCAATCGTGAACGCGCATTACTTTCCGGTTCGGCGCTGCAGATGATGGAAAACTATGACTGGCCCGGAAATGTGCGTGAACTGGAAAATATTGTTGAACGAACCATCAACCTGACCGAAACGGACGATATCAGTGATAAAGATCTACCTGAGGAGCTTCGTCTGTCCGCCTGTGCCATTTCCGATATACCAGGCGAGAGCGTGAAAAGTTTTAGTCTGAAGGATGGAGAGAAGACGCTAATAGAACTCTGTCTGATGGAAAAAAAGGGCAATATGCGTCAGGTTGCTATCGCGCTGAATCTTTCACGCGGTGCGCTGTATAACAAAATGAAGCGTTACGGGATTGAACCCGATGATTACCGCAGGTTATGTCATGATGTCTGAATCAGCTGTAACAGACCGGAAAAACGTCCGCCTTTGGCACTGAGCGGACATCGGCTCCTTCCCGGGCCTGAGATATGCCGTAAGAGAGCGTTAGCCACACACAGAGATCATCGGGCAGTCATCTGATAAAGAACAGGGTTCTGACTTCGAAACACCCTGATTCTAAGCGCATTTGATCTCCCGGCCTCGTTCTCTGATCCTGCATCCCGGCTTTACCCTCAAACGGACAACGCAGGGACAAATCAGGACAACATACGGGCAGCGTATGGAACCCATCAACGCTCTCAGCTATTCATGACGTTAAATCATGTCTGTTGAGGGAGAAAAGATGAACTTTTATCGCAGTAAAGCATTTACCGGCTCTAAAGCCTGGGATGCTCAACACATTGCCAGCTTCGATAATATCAGCGTGAAACTTCACTGGACCGATCAGCCCTATAAATGGCACATCAATGACGGACAGGAGGTTTTTGCTGTCATGGATGGGTGTGTTGAGATGCAATACAAAGAAAACGGTGATATCAAAAGCAGGATCCTCAACACAGGTGATATTTTTTATGCCAGCGAAGGGACAGAACACATTGCGCGTCCGCAAGGTGTCGCCCGCGTGTTGGTCATTGAAAAAGAGGGTTCCGTTTAATTAATGTCTGCTCCGTTAACCGGTAAAGCCGGATGTCAGTGTTTGCTTTGGCCATCAGTAATACCAGCCAGCTACCCGCAGGCTGGCGTGAACGGGATAATCTTGCAGGAAACGGCAGACCAGACCTATGTTTGCCAGGGGCAGGCTGTCGATGTCATATCCAGCCTGCCAGATTTATAAAACCTCAGGCCGCGCGCACCTGCGGCATCGCAATATCTGCGCTGATACGTGCGCCGTCGGCATCAAACACCATGCAGTGGTGCGGATGGAAGCTGGGACGCAGCGTCTGATAAGGGCGGAAATGCACATCGCCCGGCAGCAGCATCTTAAAGCCGTCGTGGCCGTGGCTCTGACCAAACAGATAGGTATTATTGCCGAGCCGTTCCACAACCTCGCAGTGGAAGTCGATATTCAGAGGCGCATCGCCGTTGATCTGCAACTGTTCCGGCCGGATACCCAGGGTGATCTCATCTCCTGACTGCAGCTGGCGGATGGGTGAGGGGAGTTGCAGCCGGTGTTCGCCGTCATTGATCAGGGCGACCAGCCCGCCAGGGCCACACTGCTCTACACGCGCGGGCAGGAAGTTCATCTTCGGCGAGCCGATAAAACCCGCAACGAAGCGGTTGATCGGGTTGTAGTAGAGTTCCATCGGCGAACCGACCTGTTCCACCTTGCCGTAGTTCATCACCACAATCTTATCGGCCAGCGTCATCGCCTCCGTCTGATCGTGCGTCACATAAACCATGGTGGTTTTCAGCTCCTGATGAAGCTTAGCGATGTGCAGCCGCATATCGACACGCAGCTCTGCATCCAGGTTCGACAGTGGCTCATCAAACATAAACACCCGGGGATTACGCACAATCGCGCGACCAATGGCGACACGCTGACGCTGTCCGCCGGAAAGCTGCTTAGGTTTACGATCCAGTAGTTGCCCCAGCTGCAGCGTCTTCGCCACCATTTCAACCTGATGCTGAATCTGCGCTTTTGGCAGCCCGTTGACCTTCAGGCCGTAACCGATATTCTCCGCTACCGTCATATGGGGATAGAGCGCGTAAGACTGAAACACCATCGCCACCCCACGATGCGAAGGTGCGACATCATTCATCACCTCATCGCCAATCAGAATCTCACCGTCACTGATCTCTTCCAGTCCGGCAATCAGCCTCAGCAGCGTGGATTTTCCGCAGCCTGATGGACCGACGAATACTGCAAACTCACCAGCTTCAATATCGAGTGCGATATTTTTTAGCGTTTCTGTTTTACCAAAGCGTTTGGTGACATTTCTCAATCTGATGCTGGACATGCTGAACCTCATGGCAAAGAGTCTGGTGGCTAAAATGTACGACGTATAACAGTGGGTCAGATTCCACGTCAGGCCTGATGGTGCCTGCATTGACTATAACGTTCCGTCCGGGCACGCCCTATCGCTGTTTTTGATTTCTGTAATACCGATCACACATTGGTGCAAACGGGCTGGAGCGCAGCACCTGTTCCGCGTAGCGTATGACTCAAATGCGATACGTTACTCATACTTCATATGCACAATCAGCATGTGTTTATAAAAAGAACATCAGCAAATGGCAGCTAAAAATGTCATACCTTCACACGAGGCCGGTAATGAAAATCAAAATCAGCGTTACGCTACTCCTCTCAGCATTGATGCTTAATCAATCCGTCTGGGCCGCTCAGCAACTCACCGTCTGGGAAGACATTAAGAAATCGGACGGCATCAAAACGGCGATCGCCGATTTTCAGAAACAGTTCGGCATTGACGTAAAAGTGCAGGAGATGCCGTTTGCGCAGCAGATTGAAAAGCTGCGTCTGGATGGCCCGGCCGGAATTGGCCCGGATGTGCTGGTGATCCCTAACGACCAGCTCGGCAGCGCGGTAGTGCAGGGCTTGCTGGCTCCGCTGAAAATCGATGCGGCAGAGCAGAGCGCTTATACGCCTTCGGCAATGGCCGCGTTCACACAGAATAATGTGGTCTACGGCGTGCCTAAGGCGGTTGAAACCCTGGTGCTGATCTACAACAAAGATCTGCTGCCCACGCCGCTGAAAACGCTGGATGAGTATCGCGCGTTCTCG
Source organism: Pantoea sp. 22096 (assembly GCF_052045955.1). NCBI lineage: Bacteria > Pseudomonadati > Pseudomonadota > Gammaproteobacteria > Enterobacterales > Erwiniaceae > Pantoea > Pantoea sp. 22096. The sequence goes on from NZ_JBQEPW010000002.1 coordinate 93,977, forward strand.
CAGAAGCAGCGCGAGGCAAAACAGTATGGCCTGCTGGCGAAGTTTGACCAGATTTACTACAGCTGGGGCGTGATGGCACCAACGGGGTCTTACATTTTTGGTAAAGACGCAAAAGGCGTGATTAACACCAACGATATCGGGCTGAACACCCCTGGTAGCGTGGAAGCGGTGACCTATCTCAGGCGCTTCTTCAGCGAAGGATTGTTGCCTGGCGGCATCATGGGCGACAACGGCCTGAATGCCATCGACTCGCTGTTTACCGAGAAGAAAGCGGCGGCGGTGATCAACGGGCCATGGGCGTTCCAGCCTTATCAGGCTGCCGGGATCAACTACGGCGTGGCACCCCTGCCATTGCTGCCTAACGGCAAACCGATGAGCTCTTTCCTGGGCGTGAAAGGCTATGTGGTGTCGACATGGAGTAAAGATCAGGCGCTGGCGCAGAAGTTCCTGACCTTTATCAACCAGCCGCAGTATGTGAAAGAGCGCTATCAGAAGACTCAGGAGATCCCACCGGTTACTGCGCTGATGAACGATCCGATTATCAAAGATGATGAGAAAGCCAACGCGGTTGCGGTGCAGGCGGCGCGAGCCTCAGCCATGCCGGGCGTGCCGGAGATGCAGGAAGTGTGGGGCCCGGCCAATGCGGCGCTGGAGCTGAGCGTTTCCGGCAAGCAGGAGCCAAAAGCGGCGCTGGATAACGCGGTGAAACAGATCACCATGCAGATTGAAGCGATGCAGGCCAGCAACCAGTAATGCTGGTTCACGGGATAACCGTACAGGATAAGGATCAGAGTGTGGCTATATCTTCCGATGAACATCTGGTGACCGCTAAGCGTCCGCGTCGTCATGCGACGACTGGTGCGTTGCTGGCACTGCTGCCTGGCTTCGGCCAGTTTTATCACCGCCAGTGGGCGAAAGGCCTGTGCTTTCTGATTCTGCTCAGCAGTTTTACCGGCGTCTTCCACGATTTTCTGCGAGAAGGATTCTGGGGGCTATACACGCTGGGTGAATCGGTGCCGCGCGATAACTCCATTTTCCTGCTGGCGGAGGGAATTATCAGCGTGCTGATCGCCGCCTTTGGCGTGGCGGTCTGGGGATTGTCGGTGCGCGATGCCTGGGTCAATGGCGTTAAGCGCGACAGGGGGCAACCCCTTAACAGCGTGCGTCAGCAGTATCAGCTGCTGCTGCGCGACGGCTTCCCCTACCTGATGATTTCGCCGGGGTTTATTCTGCTGGTTTTCGTGGTGGTGTTTCCGATTCTTTTTGGTTTTGCCATCGCCTTCACAAACTACAACCTCTATCACACGCCGCCGGCGAAGCTGGTGGACTGGGTAGGATTCAAAAACTTCATCAACATTTTTACGCTGTCGATCTGGCGTTCCACCTTCTTCGATGTGCTGCAGTGGACGGTGGTCTGGACGCTGCTGGCGACCACACTGCAGTGTACCGTCGGCGTGATGCTGGCGATTCTGGTCAATCAGAAGGACCTGCGCTTTAAGCCGCTGATCCGCACCATCTTTATCCTGCCGTGGGCAGTGCCGGGTTTTGTCACCATTCTGGTCTTCGCCGGGATGTTCAACGACAGCTTTGGAGTGATCAACAACGCAATTCTCGACTTCTTTGGCATTGCACCGAAAGCCTGGATGACCGATCCATTCTGGACCAAAACCGCGCTGATTATGATGCAGACCTGGCTCGGCTTCCCGTTTGTGTTTGCGATGACCACCGGGGTGCTGCAGGCGATCCCGGACGATCTCTATGAGGCGGCGATCATGGACGGTGCCAGCGCCTGGACGCGGCTGAAAACCATCACGCTGCCGCTGGTGCTCTACGCCATTGCGCCGATCATCATCACGCAATACACCTTCAACTTTAATAATTTCAACATCATCTATCTGTTTAACAACGGCGGTCCGGCGGTGGCGGGGTCGAATGCCGGAGGCACCGATATTCTGGTGTCGTGGATCTACAAGCTCACCATGTCGTCGTCGCAATATGCTATCGCCGCCACGATTACCATTCTGCTGTCGATTTTCGTGGTAGGTCTGGCGCTGTGGCAGTTCCGCGCGACCCGGTCGTTTAAACAAGATGAGATGGCGTAAGGGAGCAGTTATGGCGAAGTCCGGCAGTATTAAACGCGAAAGGTGGATACGCCTGTCGCTGACCTGGCTGGTGGTGCTGGCCGTCTCGGCCATCATTATCTATCCGCTGGTCTGGACGGTAGGAGCATCACTGAATGCAGGTAACAGCCTGCTCAGCAGTTCGATCATTCCGGAGAATGCATCGCTTCAGCATTATCGCGACCTGTTTAACGGCACGGTGCCTTACCTGACCTGGTACTGGAATTCGATGAAAATCAGTTTCCTGACCATGGTGCTGACATTAATCAGCGTCAGCTGTACCGCTTACGCTTTTTCCCGTTTTCGGTTTAAGGGACGACAGAATGGACTGATGCTGTTTCTGCTGCTGCAGATGATCCCGCAGTTTTCAGCGCTGATCGCGATCTTCGTCCTGTCGCAGCTGCTGGGATTAATCAACAGCCACCTGGCGCTGGTGCTGATCTACGTTGGCGGGATGATCCCGATGAACACGTATCTGATGAAGGGCTATCTCGATTCGATACCCAAAGATCTCGATGAGTCAGCGCGCATGGATGGCGCGGGCAACTTCCGCATCTTTGTTGAGATCATCATGCCGCTGTCGAAGCCGATTCTGGCGGTCGTTGCGCTGTTCTCGTTCACGGGGCCGCTGGGCGATTTCATTCTCTCCAGCACCATTCTGCGCACGCCGGAACAGTTCACGCTGCCGATTGGACTCTACAATCTGGTGTCGCAAAAAATGGGTGCCAGTTACACCACCTATGCGGCCGGAGCCGTGCTGATCGCTGTGCCGGTAGCCGTGTTCTATCTGGCTCTGCAAAAATACTTCGTCTCTGGCCTGGCTTCAGGCAGTACTAAAGGATAAATCATGACGCCCAAAACATTGATTCTCGCCCTGGCGCTGGCCTGGGCGACGCCGCTGCTCGCCGCCGATAAGCCTGCCATCGGCTCTGCCGGGCCGTGGCCCGCCGATTTTATCAAAGGTGCGGACATCTCTTCACTGGCAGAGCTGGAGAAGCAGGGCGCGAAATTCTACAACGCGGACAACCAGCAGCAGGATGCTATCGCCATTCTGAAAGCCAGCGGCATCAACACTATCCGGCTGCGGTTGTGGGTCGATCCCACTGACGGCAGCGGTCACACCTACGGTGGTGGCGGCAACGATCTGGCGACTACGCTGGCGCTGGCGAAGCGGGTTAAAGCAGCGGGCCTGAAGTTGCTGCTGGATATTCACTACAGCGACTTCTGGACCGATCCGGGCAAGCAGTTCAAGCCCAAAGCCTGGCAGTCACTGACCTTTTCGCAGCTGGAAACGCAGGTGCATGACTACACCCGCGACACCATCGCCCGCTTTAAAGCAGATGGCGTCATGCCGGATATCGTGCAGATTGGCAACGAGCTTAACGGCGGCATGCTCTGGCCGGAAGGCAAGAGCTGGGGCCAGAACGGCGGCGAGTTTGATCGGCTGGCCGGCCTGCTGAAGGCGGGCATCAGCGGGGTGCGCGAGAACCTCAGCGATCCGCATCAGGTGAAGATCATGCTGCATCTGGCCGAGGGTACTAAAAACGATACCTTCCGCTGGTGGTTCGATGAAATCGTTAAGCGTGATGTGCCGTTCGATGTGATCGGTCTGTCGATGTACACCTACTGGAACGGGCCGATTAGCGCTCTGAAAGCCAACATGGATGATATCTCCCGGCGCTATGACAAAGACGTGATGGTGGTGGAAGCCGCCTATGGTTACACGCTGGAAAACTGCGACAACGCTGAGAACAGTTTCCAGGCAAAAGAGGAGAAGGCAGGCGGCTATCCCGGCACGGTCGCGGGGCAGGCGGCCTATCTGCATGACCTGATTAAAGCGGTGCTGGCAGTGCCGGACCATCGCGGCAAGGGTGTGGTCTACTGGGAACCGGCGTGGATCCCCGCGCCCGGCAATACCTGGGCTACGCCCGCCGGCATGAAATATATCCACGACGAATGGAAACAGGGTAACGCCCGCGAGAACCAGGCGCTGTTTGACTGTCACGGCAAGGCGCTGCCTTCGCTACAGGTTTTTCATTAACTATCAGCACTAACGCTGATCTCTTCCTCTGAGGACCAGGTATGAATAAATTTCCCCCGCTGAGCGCCCGGGTTAACCGGCTGCTGCATGGTGCTGACTACAATCCGGAACAGTGGGCGCACCAGCCGGGCATTATTGATGACGACGTCGCGATGATGAAGCAGGCGAACTGCAACGTGATGTCGGTGGGTATTTTCAGCTGGGCGAAGCTGGAGCCGGAAGAGGGGCGCTATGAGTTTGGCTGGCTGGATGAGGTGATCGATACGCTCTGGCTGCAGGGGATTTCCGTGTTTCTCGCCACACCGAGCGGGGCCAGGCCGGCCTGGATGTCGCAGGCGTATCCTGAGGTGTTGCGCGTGGGGCGCGATCGCGTACCTGCCCTGCACGGTGGCCGTCATAACCACTGTATGACCTCGCCGGTTTATCGCCAGAAAGTGCAGGCGATGAATAGCCGCCTGGCCGCGCGTTACGCGCATCATCCGGCGGTGGTCGGCTGGCATATCTCTAATGAGTATGGGGGCGAGTGTCATTGCGATCGCTGTCAGCAGGCCTTTCGCGGCTGGCTGCAGCGTCGTTATGAGACGCTGGAGAAGCTGAATCTCGCCTGGTGGAGTGACTTCTGGAGTCATACCTACACAGACTGGTCACAGATTGTGTCGCCTGCGCCGCAGGGCGAGATGTCGATTCATGGTCTGAATCTGGACTGGCGGCGATTTATGACCGATCAGGTGACTGACTTCTGTCGGGAGGAGATTAAACCGCTGAAGCAGGCCAATCCCGATCTGCCCGCGACCACTAATTTCATGGAATATTTCTACGACTACGATTACTGGAAGCTTGCACCGGCGCTCGATTTTATCTCCTGGGATAGCTACCCGATGTGGCATAACGAGAAGGATGAGACCACGCTCGCCTGTTATACCGCGATGTACCATGATTTGATGCGCACCCTGAAGCAGGGCAAGCCGTTTGTATTGATGGAATCGACGCCGGGCTCAACGAACTGGCAGCCGACCAGTAAACTGAAGAAGCCGGGGATGCATATTCTCTCTTCGCTGCAGGCAGTGGCGCATGGTGCGGACGCGGTGCAATATTTTCAGTGGCGCAAGAGTCGGGGATCGGTCGAGAAGTTTCACGGCGCGGTGGTTGATCATGTCGGCCATATTGATACGCGAACAGGGCGTGAAGTGAGTGAGCTGGGCCGGATGCTGGCGGCCATGACGCCGGTAATGGGCAGTCGGGTTGAGGCGCGCGTCGCGATTATTTTCGACTGGGAGAGTCGCTGGGCAATGGATAACGCGCAGGGCCCACGCAATCTTGGTCTGCACTATGAGCGTACGGTAAACGAGCACTACCGCGCGTTCTGGGAGCAGGGTGTTGCGGTAGATGTGATTAACGGCGACAGCGATCTCAGCGGTTACGATCTGGTGATAGCGCCAATGCTGTATATGGTACGCGACGGTTTTGCGGCGCGGGTTGAGCAGCATGTTGAGCGGGGCGGGCATTTCGTGGCCAGTTACTGGAGCGGCATCGTGAATGAGAGCGATCTCTGTTATCCGGGAGGATTCCCTGGGCCGTTGCGGCCGCTGCTCGGCATCTGGTCAGAAGAGATCGATAGTCTGACCGATGAGGAGTTTAACGGCGTGCGCGGGGTGCGCGGCAATGAGCTGGGTCTGAGCGGGCCATATCAGGCGCGGGAGCTTTGCGAGCATATTCATCTCGAAGGGGCCACGGCGCTGGCCAGTTACGAGAGTGATTTTTATGCCGGAACCCCGGCGGTGACGGTGAATCGGGTTGGTCAGGGTAAAGCCTGGTATATTGCGTCACGTAATGATCTGCCGTTCCATCGGGATTTTTATGGTGCGCTGATTAAGCAGCTTGGGTTACCGCGTGCGCTGGCGACTGAGCTGCCGCCAGGCGTTGTCGTTCAGCGGCGAACTGATGGTGAACAGGCATTTCTGTTTGTGCAGAACTTTACCGGTCAGACGCAGCAGGTCTCGTTGCCTGTCGGGGTGAGTGATTTGATTGATGGCTCGGGTGTGGGGGAATTGCTGACGCTTGGGCCATGGGGATGTCGGGTTCTGAGTGGGCCAATGGAGTAGGGGGGGAGTACAGGCTCAGGAGTTAATTCATTGGCGATTGCTGGCAGTCTGAGCACTGGCTCAGGGGGCATATGCCTTCCGTAAAGACGCAAAAGACGGCATCCATGTCCGCTCAGCAGGGGCAATTACGCATCTCATCCCTGAGGTGCGCCCGTTAGCGGGCCAACGCATCGCGTTTTTATCCGGGCGGTGTGATGCTTTGCTAGAGGCATATGCCCCCATCGCTTATGGATTGGGAGCTGTCTGTTGGAAGGTCTGCATATAACTGTTGATATAGAGCAGGTTTTAAGAGGCTGATTGCAGGATAGGCGCAGGAAGCGTGTATATTCTGAGAGCAGCCCCAGGCATTCTGCCCCGCGTTTTCGTTTATCACTCGTGAGTGGCGGGCAGTTGCCCGCCTTTTTATTATCTGAAGGAGAACCACATGTTGAGTCTCAAATCGTTTAAGCAATATTTCAGTCGGCAGCCGCTGACGGTGGAAGAGCTTGAGGTAGACAGCGCGCTACTGGAGCGTCTGGTCAACTGTTTTGGCGGACGTGACAATATTCAGCAGGTGGATGCCTGTTTAACCCGGCTGCGGGTGAAGGTGACATCGCTGAAAGCGGTGGATACGGCGGGATTGCAGAAGGCGGGTGCGATTGGCGTGGTGATTCTGGGGCATGAGGTGCATGCGATCTTTGGTAAGCAGTCCGACCAGCTGCGTCAGCTGCTGGAAGAACGTTTCTTCAAACCGGAGTAACAGACGCCCGAGAAATATGAATAAAAAAATGGATAACCGTCGCCGGTTATCCAAATAAGCCCCTGCATAAGAGCTCAATAATGATCACAATGAGGAGATTGCGCGGTTACCACCAGGCTTCAACCTGTACGCCGAAGTTCCAGGTGTTATTACTGGTGTTGTCTTTGAAGCTGTGTCCATCCTCTGAGTCATTCAGGTAAGAGGCAAACAGTCGAAGTTCCGGACGAGACATAAATTCGGGACCGGCTGCCAGACCCAGCGCCAGCGTATATTTCTGTCCTGCCGCTTTATAGTCGCTGCCCACTTTGTTTTCATCTTTCTGCCAGAAGCTACCGACTTCACCGATGCCGCGGACATACTGCGTAAACTGATACTGACCACGCCCCACCAGCGACAGCAGGGTACTTTTGCGGGTCTGTGCGGTGACATCGTCCGCCGATCCCCAGGTAAAGACCTGATTCAGTGAGAACTTGTCGGTGATCGGAAGCAGACCGGTGTTAATCACGCGGTAGCCGGTGGCGTTTTGAGTATCATTCCACATGTCATACCAGCCGCCGCCCTGCGAAATCATGTTCTGCGCCAGACCTTTGTTGGCGTACTGGAACACCAGCTTCTGGTAGCCGCCCCACATGTCCTGACTGATTTCACTGGTGAGCATGACGCCGTTATCTGCGTCATACAGGCCACCATATTCTTTCTGTTTGTTGGTGGTGTTTGGCATGGCGTAATCAATACCAAATTCGGTCCAGGCGCCGTTCCAGGGTTTCCAGCCGGCATAGCGAAGATCGAGGTAGTTGATGTTGACGTCGTTGTCGCCATCGACGCGGTAATCCACGTCATTCGCATCGCCACGAATCCAGGCAAAGGAGATCGCGCCCGGACCCAGCGTGTAGTTTTCGATACCGGCACCTGAACCCGAGATGTTCCAGTACTTGGTATCAATGATGTGCAGATCGTGACGCTGGTAGTAGCGTTTACCGCCCCAGATCACCGCATCTTTATCACCCGGCACCAGTCCTTTGATCTGCAGGTTGAGCTGACGCAGGCCAAATTGCGCATCGTCGCCGAAGGTAGTTTCGTTATCGTTTGAGCCGTCGGAGAACATACTGACCATGGTGTCGACGTAAAAACTGACGTCATCCTTTTTGTAGACTTCGCTGCCCAGCTCAACCTCGCCATAAGTGTCGGCTTCATTGCCGAGACGGCCAACCTTGTTCTTTTGATACTCTTCAATACCGCCATCCTGCGATACGCCAACGCCACCACGCAGATAGCCATGGAAATCGATGTTGTCGATGGCGGCATAGAGCGTCGGGGAGGTCAGGGCCGCAGCAAGCGCCACAGCAGCAGTACGTAACCTTGTTTCCATGTTATCCTCAGTTTTTATTTGTAATACGTTCACATGACAGCGGCAGTAAACGCTTTTTGTCAGATGAGTGACAAATAAAATCGCGATAATGTGTGATTTACTGCAAATAAAATGGCGGAATCTGTAACGATTAGTGAATCAGATCACCAAATTTTACGATGTGAAGGTATTACTTTTATTTTTTATTCGCGCAATGTGACTGCGGTAGTCTGGCTGACATCAGGGCTGTGATAACATTCCGCCATCGGTAATCAGGGATGCGAATTATGAAATCAAAAAATGCCACCTTAGAGGATGTCGCCCGTCATGCTGGCGTGTCGTATCAGACGGTATCAAGGGTTCTGAATAAGTCGGCAAACGTCTCGGAATCAACGCGGCGCAAGGTGGAACACGCAATTGAAACCCTGCGCTACGTACCCAACCGCCTGGCTCAGCAGCTGGTGGGCAAGCAGAGTACAACCCTGGGTCTGGTAACGACTTCGCTGGCGTTGCATGCGCCCTCACAGGTGGCCGCTGCGGTTAAACGTTATGCGAATGCTGCGGACTACCAGGTGCTGATCGCCATGATTGATGAGAACGTCAATCAAAGTCTGCAGGATTGCATCAATGAACTTAAATCTCAGCGGGTGGATAAAGTGATCATCAATGTCCCGCTGGAGAGCAGCGCTGCTGAGCAGGTCGTGCAGGAGAACGACGATATTCTCTGTCTGTTCCTTGATGTTGATCCCTACAGCGCAGTGTTTAACGTTTCGTTTAACCCGGCTGACGGCACCCGCGCCAGCGTCAAATACCTCTATGAGCAGGGGCATCGCGAGTTTGCCCTGCTGGCGGGTCCTGAGCAGTCGGTCTCCGCCAATCTGCGGTTAAAGAGCTGGCTCGACACGCTGGAAAGCTACCGTCTGAGGCCGGTCAGCATCAGCCACGGTAACTGGGATGCGCAGAGTGGTTACAATGGCGTGCTGCAACTGCTGCGTGAAGCGCCAGAGTTCAGTGCACTGCTGGTGGGCAACGATCAGATGGCGCTGGGTGTGCTGAGTGCGCTGCATCAGCGTGGTGTGGCCGTGCCTGGGCAGATTTCGGTGATTGGCTACGATGACACTTATGAAAGTGCCTTTTTCCATCCTTCGCTGACCACGGTGTCGCTGGATCTCGATTTGCAGGGCAAAGAGGCGGTTGCCCGTCTGTTGCTGGCCAGTGAGCAGGACGAGCAGCGTTCCTCCTCGATTCTGCCGGCAAAGCTGGTGGTGCGCAGCTCGACCGGTATCGCCGGACAGCAGCAGCGTGATTTAAAGCAGATTGCGGAACAACTGCGGCTGATTGCCAGCCGGCTTGAGTAGCGGGGAGCCAGGCAAAGATAAAAAAGCATAACAACACCTCGCTGCTATGCTCAGATCAGGATAACGTTTCTGAATGTCAGAAAAATTACCCATTGCCTGAGCTGGTCGGTAAACGGGCATTCTTATTACCTGTAAGCCAGCCGGCATGCTCAGCCCGATTCCTCTACATCCAGGATGTGACACTATGCTGTGGCTTGAACAGGGACTTTACCTCAGGATCGAAGAGTTAGCGCATGGCCCCCGGCCGCTGCCGCTTTCCAGTGGCTTTACCCCGCAGACGGCTTATCGCGCGCTGGGCTGCTTTAACCCCTCTGAAACCTCGGATGCTTATTACATTCTTTCAAATGACCGCGATGAAATCTGGTTTATCTGCAACCGTCATCTTAGAACCGTTTTCCTGGATGCCAGCAATACAGCATTTCGGGTAAAAATGCAGGAGCCTGCAGAAAGTCTGCCCGTCCTCTCTGCTGCACATGAAGGGCTTATCGTTTCCATCGAGCGGCCAGCCTGATTTAACAGCCTGCGCGGACGATGACAGATCAGATAATGAAAAAGCCGCCATCACTGGCGGCCCTGACTACGTTTAAAAAGAAGCGTGACCTGTAAATCTTCCGGTAGCGCTTTTTAATTCGCAGGAGCAGTCTTCATTGCCGGGCGCTGTGGCAGTACCACCAGAAAAGCGATGATGATCAGGGCCAGCGTCAGCGAGGCGCCATAGCGACTCAGCGCGAGTCCGCCCGCAGCAAGGGGTTTATCCAGGAAGTCGCCGACAACGGCACCCAGTGGCCGGGTCAGGATAAAGGCTGCCCAGAACAGCGCGGTGCGTGAAAGGGAGGTAAAGCGACTTGCCGCCCAGATGATTGCCAGCGCGCCGACAAACAGCAGGATCCCGCCATCGTAACCCAGCCCTTCGCTGTCTGCCGTCCAGTCACCCAATGCGGTGCCCAGTGTCTGAGAAAACATAATGGTGACCCAGTAAAAACTCTCAGTAACACCGTTGCTTACCGAACTCACTGCGACCGTTCCACAGGTCATTTTCCAGAGGAAAAGAGAGAGGATCAGCAGAGTACTCAGCAGCAGCGTACCGCCCAGATAACCAATGTTCAGTGAGCGATCGGCAAAGTCCGCCATCGTTGTACCGACGGTGGTCGTCGCCACGACGGTGAACCAGTAGATCCATTTATTGAAGCTGTTGCGATTGATCTGCACCACGACAGCGACCAGAAAGATGATGGCGAAAATCAGTGTTCCGGTCAGGTAACCGAGATTCATCGACATCGTCACCGCATCGCCGCCGGTTTCACCCAAGGTAGTCGCAGCGATTTTGGTCAACCAGAACGCCGCGGTAACGGCCGGAACTTTACTCAGAACGTGAGAAGCTGTGTTGTTATTTTGCATAGGGTGATACTCCGGAAAAGCCCAACATGGGCTAATACAGCGGAGATGTTATAGGATTAATCTTAAGGAAAGGTTAAGCTGTAGGCGAGGCGAGAGAAATTTTTGACCGGCTTTTTACTGCTGCCCTGAGGATAGAAATGCGCCACGATGTGCAAATTTTTTACAGGGTGAATGCAATTATTCATCTGTATTAAAAGCGCTTTTATATTTTTCCGGCTATTAAATCGTCACTGTCCTGAAGAAATTTTCAGAACGACTCAGATGGCTCTCTCTGTCAGCACATCATCTATGAGTAAAAAAATTAACGAATTGTGAGGCGCAACTCATTGCCAGCAGCATAGCCTTTGTCGACCCGGCTATCTCTTTCCCCGTCATTCGCCAGCCGGAATGTCATCACTGAGTGACGTCCCAAACCCGCTGGGATTTACTGATGCAGCGCTGTTCAGCTGGTTTCAGTGTTCACAGCCCTCAGACAATATGCTGTGATTAAAGATTATGCCCCGATGAGCCGATATAAACAGGCTCATACTTCTGATACTGCAGCCTGACAGCTTTGCGTAATGCCACAGGAGAGGGCACCTCAGAAACCGCTGCCGGAAAGGCTTCAGTGTCCGCCAGCATTTATCACGGCCCGCAATACTGAACCCTTATCCATAGCCTCCCTCAGCTACAGGCAGGCATTAACGGTTATAATCAGGTCTGTAGCGACGTGTATTGAACTTATTTAACATCGTCAGCAACGTCGGAGTCGGCCACCATGAATCCAATGATCAAACCTTCTTTTACCGCTGTTTGGTCTACGGATGCTCAGGGGATCTGCATCGCCAGTCAGGAAAGTCCTGCGGGTCTGATACCTGAGCTTAAAGGCGTGACGCTGAGTTCATGGCTGAGACTGGCGCAGGCTGACGACGATGCAAAGATCGCACTGCAACTGACTGCAGCCCTGGAATTGCTGAGGCCTTTCCATATTGAAGTGCCGATTCATTGTCTTGATGGCAGGACGCGTCGGGTTCTTGTTTCCGGCCTGCCGGATTGCCAGCCTGGCACCTCCCATCTGCAATACAACGGCTTTATTCTGGATGTGACCGGGCAGCGTAAAGCGCTGGAAGATGCACTGCGCACGGCGGCGGAATATCGTCTTCTGATTGAAAACAGTACCGATCTGATCGCCCATTGCGACGCGGAAGGCAGATACGTATCAATTTCTCCCTCTTACAGCGAAATCATAGGCTGGACAACCGAAGAGGTTGTGGGGCAACTGGTGGTGGATTTCCTGCATCCCGATGACCGCGAGTTAGCCACCGAAGCGCTGGGATGCATCTTCAGCGGCGGGGTACTGCCGGATGTCGTTGAGGTGCGTAAACTGCATCGCGACGGCCATTACATCTCACTGGGTACTAAAGCCTGTGGCGTCATCAATCCCAGTTCAGGAAAAAATATTGGTGCCGTGCTGGTGTCGCGCGACATCACGCGGGACAAAGAACGGATGCGTAATCTTGAGAGGCTGGCAACCCTGGACACGCTGACCGGGCTGCACAATCGTGCCTGGATTAACGAGAAGGTGGGATTCATGCTGGCGCAGGCAGACGATCAGGCCTACACCACGGTGATGTTTATCGATTTGAATGGCTTCAAGGCGGTGAACGATCTGATGGGTCATGCAACAGGCGATGCCCTGCTGCAGCAGGTCAGTGAACGGTTGCAGCACTGTATGCGTCCGGGCGACTCCGTTGCCCGACTGGGTGGTGATGAGTTTGTTGTGGCTGCTAAATGCATCAATCACGAGGCCGCGTCAGCTATTGCCCTGCGGATTATTGACAGTCTGCATGCACCTTTCGCCATCAATAGCATGGATGTACGCATCGGCGCAGCGATTGGTATCAGCCTTGCCCGCTTCGGGACAGCAACGGCTAAAATGTTATTCGAGAATGCAGATAAGGCGATGTATCAGGCTAAAGCACGACGTGATGGTTCTTATCAGTTTTTTGAGCCAGCAGCGGAGTAGCCGTTGTATATGATGGCGCGTCTCCGCTTCCACTCCTTAAGTGGTTATCCTGCACTTATCTGCTCATCACCCTACGCTATCAACATGCAGGAACGTCGCTCAGGCTAAGTTCATGCAGATTCTTCGCTATCCCGCCCTTCATCATAATCCACCTGCGCCTGCTCCATGGCACCTCCATGTTGCTTTGCCCAGTTCACCAGCGCGACGAAAGGATCCTGCAATGTCCGGCCCAGCGGCGTAATCGCATATTCGACCGCCACTGGCGATGAAGCAATCACACGGCGGCTTACCAGTCCGTTGCGTTCCAGCCGGCGTAAGGCCTCTGTCAGAGATTTATGGGTGATGGGGTCGAGCCTGCGTTTGATGGCATTAAAACGTGAGGGCTGAGAGCATAATACAGTCAGGATTAAGACCGACCACTTATTCGCTACCTGTTCCAGGACAGGGCGCGTGCTGTTGATCTCGGCCAGTAGCTGGGTGATATCAGTTGCCATGAGGTTTCCTTTAGGATATCTGGTGTACATCAGGTGCGTAATTGACACTAAATATAATAAATATACCATCAGGTGTCTAACCTCTATCCGGAGTCGCAATGATGAAACTGAGTGGAAAAATCGCCCTTGTCACCGGGGGTAATAGCGGTATCGGTCTTGCTGTCGCTCGCCGTTTTGCAGAGGAAGGTGCACGCGTTTTTATCATCGGCCGACGGGAAGCGCAGCTGGCTGAGGCAGTCGCACTGATCGGCGGTCAGGTCGAGGCCATCCAGGGCGATATCACCCGCTCAAATGACCTTGCGCGTCTGTTCGAAACCCTGGGCACCAGAGCGGGTCGCCTTGATATCCTCGTCAACGCTTCAGGTGTGTCAGAACCGGCCAGCCTGGAAGAGACCACGGAAGAACACATCGATCGCGCTTTTAATCTGAATGTGCGAGCCATGGTGCTGACGGTGCAGCACGCAGTGCGGCTGATGGGCGAGGGCAGCAGTGTCGTGCTGGTGGGTTCCGTTGCGGGCGCGATAGCGAATCCCGGTTATGGCAGCTATTCCGCCAGCAAGGCCGCGGTACGGTCTTATGCCCGCACCTGGAATAGTGAGCTGGCACCGCGCGGCATCAGGGTCAACACGCTGAGTCCTGGTCCGACCAATACCCCGATGTTTGACCGGGCCAGCGATGAAGTCAGGCAGACGCTGACCGCCCGGATCCCGGCAAAGCGGCTGGGAAATCCTGAGGAGGTGGCGGCTGCGGCACTGTTCCTGGCTTCAGATGAAAGCAGCTATATCAGTGGCACCGAGCTGGTGATTGATGGCGGGATGATTGCATAAAATACCCTTGAGAGCGTCACGGGTTATCGTGCCTGTGACGCCATTCTGACCATCAGCAAAATCACTTTGCCCATTGAAGCTTTCGCAGGTATCAGGTTGCGAAGCGAGTAAAGGCTAAGTATTCGCTGATATCGGCAGATAAGTTCCAAATTGACAAGAGCACAAAGAATAATAAATGTCGGGCTCTGAACATCGTTAATTTCATCTTCTACATTAATGGCCCATCCCCACTCTCACCCTCTTAAAGTGCAGCCAGAATGGCAGCTTCCATTTTTTCCGGCGTAGTGGTCGGGGCAAATCGTTTGATGGGTTTGCCATCACGCCCAATCAGGAACTTAGTGAAGTTCCATTTAATACGGCCACCCAGCACGCCGGGTAATTCTTCTTTCAGGTAACGGAAAATCGGGTGCGTTCCGGTGCCGTTAACGTCTACTTTTCCTGACATAGGAAAACTCACACCATAGTTGATGTGGCATGTCTGCGCGATGTCATCGGCACTACCCGGTTCCTGTTTACCGAACTGGTTACAGGGAAAACCGAGTATCACCAGGCCCTGAGCGGCATACTTTTTGTAGAGTGTTTCAAGCCCTGCATATTGTGGCGTGAATCCACAATGACTGGCGGTATTCACCACCAGAACCACCTTGCCAGCATAGTCGGCCATCGGGATTGGCTGACCATTCAGGCTGGTGGCAGAGAGTTGATAAAAGGGAGACATGATGCAATCCTCAGAGCGGAACCTGTTGTCCGTCAACATTAGCACAGTGCGGATAACGGCGTTGGATCACGAGATTGAGTGTCTGGTTCGATATTTGCGGCGCGAGCAATCGCTGAATGCACCTGGCGGGAAGAGCAGCACTCTTACCGCCAGGTAGTTAATATCATTCCAGACACATCACTTAACCATTATCGCGAAATCCGGGATAAAGACTCATCCCACCATCGATAAACAGTGTAGTGCCATGAACATAGTCGGAAAGATCACTGGCCAGCCAGACCACTGCATTCGCCACATCTTCCGCCGCACCGATACGCCCATAAGGGATGAGTTTTAACAACGCTTTACCCGCTTCGCCCTGGGTCGCTTCTTCGTTAATGGCAGTCGCGATAGCGCCGGGTGCGACTGAGTTTACGCGTATGCGATCTTCGCCTACTTCCTGTGCCAGGCTTTTCATCAGCAAATCAACCCCGCCTTTTGAGGCGGCGTAATTAACATGTCCGGCCCAGGGAATGAGCTGATGAACCGAGCTCATATGAATGATCTTACCTACAGCCCGACTGATCTCCGGGCGGTGCTCCTGGTCACGAAACTGACGCAGCGCAGCCCGTGCGCAAAGGAACTGCCCGGTCAGGTTCACGTCCAGAACGGTATTCCAGTCTGCAAGCGACATCTCAATGGAAGGCGCATCTTTCTGCAGCCCTGAGTTAGCCACAAGGATATCCAGCCTGCCGAATTCAGCAATCGTCTGGGCAAAGAGATTTTCTACATCAGCCTCTTTTGATACGTCTCCCTTTACTGCAATGGCGCGTCCACCGTCTGCACGGATTTTTTCAACCAGCTCTTCGGCAGGTTCCGCCTGGCTATGGTAGTTAACCACCACACCAGCACCTGCTTTGGCAAGTGCTTCTGCGCAGGCATAGCCGAGACCTGAGCTAGCGCCAGTAACCAGTGCAACCTGATTTTCGAGTGATAAGATCATGTGGCTTCCTTAATTCTGTAAATGATGAGCTTGTTAAATCCGGCGGGCTTCATCATGGCATTGAAAATCGAGGTATCGCTGACACCACGATTTTCAGACACCCATACGATGAGAAAGCTGGTGGCCGGATCGCGCGCATGGGCCTGGGACACTGAATTATAGATGCGAAGTGCGGGGTTGGTTGATGTTGTGGTCGGTATCGGGATTGGCGGAAAATGACCGGGATGCATTTGGGTTCATCTCCTTTTATCCTGACTGTAATCATCAAAAAGGGTATCAGCATGATAACGGTCGAAAAAGCAGATCCTCGCTCAGCAGAGTCACAACTTCTGGTAAGTAAACTGTCAGCTAAGCTTGCGGCGATTACTGGTGATGGCGGCAACAGTAACTTCACCATGGACTCTTTGAATGATATGAGATCGCTTTGGGTAATTGCCAGAAACGACAAGGGCAGAGCAGTAGGGTGTGGTGCAATCAGACCGTTAACCGGACATATTGCCGAACTTAAAAGGATGTTCTCAGATCGTAGTTCCCCGGCTATTGGTGGTGCTTTGCTCACTTTCCTGGAAAACGCTGCCCTTAGTGTGGGTTATAGCCAAATCTGGCTTGAAACGCGTTCTGTTAACCATAAGGCTGTAAATTTTTATCTGAGAAAGGGTTATGAACGGATTGATAATTATGGACCCTACATTAATCGCAAAGAGGCGGTGTGCTTTGCGAAAATCCTGAAATGATATTTATTCAGGGGTTTTCTTAATCGGATAAGTGACGAGTGGTTTGATTTCTTTAAGCACAAACATGCTCTGCATTTCTTTGATGCCTGGCAATCTGCGTACCACTGACATGGCAAAATCAGCATAATAGTCCAGATCTGATGCCACAACCTGTAGCAGAAAGTCGGCATCCCCTCCGATGCTATAACAGGCAACCACATCCTCCAGCGCGGTCACTTCTTCTTCAAATTTTCTGGCCTCCGCCTCGCTATGACTGTCAATAACGACCCGAATGAAAACCATCACACCCAGACCAATTTTTTTGCGATCAAGAACCGCACGGTAGCCCTGAATAACTTCATCTTCTTCGAGCTTGCGGACCTTGCGCCAGCAGGGAGAAGCTGAAAGGTTTATTTTCTCTGCCAGCACCTGGTTAGTGACGCGAGCATCATCCTGTAAAATTTCAAGGATTTTCATATCTGTCAGGCTAAGGGCTATATGAGGAAATTCCTTTCTTTTCATAAGCATTAAAGGGTTGTTTTTACCTTAAAAGCGGCATTTAGTAAATGATATAGGTAACAATTTTCCGCATCATTTCTGCATAATAAATCCACTATCTAAACAGTTATTACACACAGTTTTGGGGGGAGTATGAATCTGCATTTAATCTGTTTTGGCATTTTTATTTTAAATGGCGCATGGGATACGCCATATTTCTCAGGCACCCATGCAGATTGAGTCATGTGCATCCCGCAGTGTTACATCGATAAAATAACGGACGGTGCATGGCAGTTAATATCATTAAAACAGGCAAGCTTAATAATGGAGCCAGATACGCGCACCACGAGCAAAAAAGGATTAAAAACAACTAAGGCTATTACTGCCTGAGTTACTCCGTTTTCACTCAGGCCAGATATGTTTAAGACATTATATCAAACCGATCTTCCTGAAATTAGATACTAAAAGGAATCATCATGTCAGATGCCGCTCAGATAATAGCTTATACGGCTGCGCTCGGTTTAGCTGCCGTAATTCCGGGTCCGGGTATGACTGCATTAGTCGCTCGCAGTGTAAGTGGTGGGGCGGTGACGGGCTTTACGATGCTGGCCGGCCTTATTCTCGGAGACTTAATCTATTTATCTATAGCGGTATTTGGGCTGGCGGTGATCGCTCATACCTATACTTCTCTCTTCGCTCTGATTAACTGGGCTGCATCACTCTATCTATGTATGCTGGCATGGAAATTCTGGTGTCACCAGTCTCAGACTATAAACATTGCCCGGAAAGCGACAAAACGAGAACTGGCTTCAGCCTGGTTTTCAGGGCTGACCATCACGCTGGGAAATCCTAAAACCATCGCTTTTTATCTGGCAATATTGCCTCTGGTAATCTCTCTGGATAATGCATCATTGAAGATGTGGGGAGGAATTCTGGTACCGCTAACCGTGATTGTCCTTTTGGGTGTAGGCGCGGTTTTTATACTTGCTGCGCTCAGAATACGCCACCTTCTCACCAGTGAAAAAGCGCAACGACGCATTTTCCGTGCAGCCGGATTCATTATGATGCTGGCCGCAGTCGGCATGGTGATAAAGACTTTGTAAAAGCCAGCACCTCAGGGCCAGAAGAGGATTCTGCAACACATCAGATACATCTGAGTTGACTCGTCATTCACAACGCTCAGCACAACATAAATAGCATCCTTGTTTCGCATTATGTATCTGGATATAACTCACCTGTGAATCGCTAAACAAAAGGCCTATGAGGTTTTCAGCAAGTTTCCCTTCAGCTATGTCTGCCACTATTAAAAAATGTTCCTTGTTAAAGGCCCGCAGTGACAGAATTCTGCTTTGCATCACTTCGGGTAAGGCATTCAGGTAAATGCCTTGTCGGGTGCATCCCTCCCAGACATAAATCGCATGAGTGCCAAAAAAGGGGGAGTCTGCAGGCTGATAGATGTGATTGATCAGCAAAGCGGTTTCACCGACGGGGATATCACACAATGAGATACGGTCAGGATAACCCGGATAGCACTCTACCGTTTGTCGTATAGCATTATGATTTTTCAGATAGCTTTCGCTTTGTCCAAAAAGATGAGCAAACGGCTCGGCTTTCAGGCCGGAGATTTTGTATTTCATAATGACCCCTGTGGTTTCATCGTTACACCGCGAGTCATTACGTTATCGAATAGCCTGGGGCAAAACTTGCCGTTTTCGGTCCGGGGAATCAGTGACATAAACCTTTGGTCGTCGCACGTGTTGCAATCATTAGCCACTGAACCTCAAAACATCCTATTTTTTCTCCTCCATACCTGTTCTCTGATTGGTACCTCGGAAAAAGATCGCTGAATCCGACCCGTTAACGACATGCCCATCACATAAACAAAAACAGATGAATACTTTTTTGTGACAACTAACACAACCTGATTACATCGTCAGGCAGGGGTAAGATTTTATCGTGATAATAGTTTACTCCGTACATTTCTGTTGTACATAGTACAACAACACGGTTTCTCCACTGCCCTAAATCGATGACAAAATTGTGAGGATTACCATGTCTGAGAAAAAGCACATCACGACATTCTCTGCCGATATTGAGCAGCAGACCGTTAAGAAGGTGGTCTGGCGCATTTTGCCCTTTCTGATTGTCTGTTATCTGATTGCCATCATCGACCGCGGCAACATCGGAATGGCTTCATTACAGATGAACGAAGATTTAGGGTTGTCGAAAGCGGTATTTGGTTTTGCAAGCAGCCTGTTTTTCGTGGGTTACTTCCTGTTTGAAGTTCCCAGTAACCTCGCCATGCAGAAAATTGGCGCAAAGATTTGGATCTCTCGCATCATGGTGTCGTGGGGCATTATTTCGGTCTGTACTGCTTTTGTTGAAAGTGCCAATACGCTCTACGTACTGCGCTTTTTACTGGGTGCAGCCGAGGCAGGCTTTTTCCCTGGCGTGATTCTTTATCTGACTTACTGGATCCCGGGCAAGTACCGTGCGCGTGTGATTGCTACCTTCATGGTGGCAATCCCGGCAGCGAACTTTATAGGGTCGCCTATCTCCGGCCTGATTTTGTCGTTCGACGGCTGGTTGGGCATGCGTGGCTGGCACTGGTTATTCATCCTGGAAGGTATTCCGGCGGTGGTTCTGGGGATTGCAGCCTTCTTTTTACTCAGTAATCGTCCGACTGACGCCAGCTGGTTAAATCAGGAACAAAAAGCGTGGCTGAGTACAACTATTCAGGCAGAAAACGAGAAGAAAAAAGCGATTGGTCATATCTCGCTATGGCAGTTACTGCGTCACAAGCATATCTGGGTGATGGCGCTGATTTATGCGGGTGCTTCTGCGGCGGGATCAACGCTGAGCGTCTGGTCTCCGCAACTGCTGAAATCGTTCGGGCTGGATAACTTCTCCACCGGTTTAGTCAATGCGATTCCTTACGGTCTGGCATCCATTCTGATGGTTGTATGGGGCAGAAGTTCTGACCGAAGCGGCGAGCGTCGCTGGCATACCGCATTAACGCTGTTCCTGATTGCGGGTGGTCTGCTCTCCGCCTTTATCACTAACAGCCTGACCGGCAGTGTTGTCATCCTGTCATTGGTATTAATGGGTGCCTACTCAATGAAAGGACCTTTCTGGGCGCTGGCATCGGGATGGATGTCATCCACTACCGCTGCTGCGGGTCTGGCCGCTATCGGTGCGATGGCGAACCTGATTGGCGGAGGATTAATGGTCAACGTTTACGGCATCATTAATCAGGCGACCGGCAGCCATACGCTGGCAATGATGCCACTGGCAATCCTCTGTGGCATCGGCGGTATTGCGGTGCTGGTTATGGGTCGCAGAAAACAGTTAAACATCGAAGTTGACACGCACGCTTCGCCAGTCAGTAAATAACGTAATATCATCTGCAGATGCTGAACATTGCGTCTGCAGGTGAGTCCTTTCAGCGTTACTGACACAAGAGCACTGTTTTGAATAGCCTTTGAATATTCATCTTTTGATTTTAAGACGTCAGTGGATTAATTGAGCAGAGACGAGATCAGGCTTTCTGTCACAGACTTTCGCTTTGAACGGTAAGTTCTATTACCTCATCATACAAGTGGGTTTAAAGCCTCGCACCCTCTAAAAGCGATGGCTCAAAGCCTGCATCAGAGCAGGAGTGAAGAGAAAACCCCCGGTGGGCTGAAACATTCATATTACAACCATCAGGAAGTACATATATTCCATGAGGTAATTTTTAAAATGCGGGTGACATAAAGCAAGCAGGGAAGTATTCGCTAAGAGAAATTTAGCAAGAGTTTAGGATCAGAAAAACAGGATGCAATCTAAGAAGCACTTCGCTTAAAAGAAGCTTGTCAGGCGTCAATACCTGATGAAAATTCATGATCACAATTCCCCGCCCGTTGAAGACAGATCCATACCCCTGCACGATCCTCCAGCCTTTCCTTACTAAGGATTTGCAAGGAAACGTTGCTGTTGTCGCTTCAGACAGGCATGCATTACCTATAACCGTCAAAAACTATTCGGCTATTCCTGTTGATCATGGTGTTATGTCAACGTTCCGATACCCATCAACAATCTCATGAGCCACTCCTGTCCTCGCTTTCTTAAGGCAGAAATGAGTGGGATATTACTGTATGATGTTGTCCTTCGGATATGTGAGTTGAGTGAAAATACGATTCACAGCAGTTCATGAACCAGATTATACTTCTAAACCACTCAACCTGAAGGTAACAGCTGACGTGAAGGATACATACTATAACGACCAAAGGATAAATTCGTTGATCCAGGAGGAACTGGATGCGTTCTTCGAGGAATACCCGGGTATTATCTATGCATACGCTATTATGAATAAAAAAGACCCTTCGCAGATGCAGATTATCAATAACAATCCGGCGTGGTTTGATGTTTACCTTGAAAGAAAATATCAGTTTATCGATCCCGTCATTATCCGCGGCTTGCGCTGCGTTGAAGACTACTTTTGGGAGAATGAAGTTATTTTGTCAGAAGGTTACAATCTCACCAGGATTTTCAACGAAAGTTTTCAATATAACATATATCGGGGGCAGACATTTCCTCTGCATGACTACCTGAATAACCTGGTTGTATTATCTGTTATTGGGAAGAAGGATTTCGAGTTTGACATTGATAAACATCGGTCAAAATTCATGAGTTTCCTTATTCATCTGCACCAGAAGACGCTCAATCTATATAGTCAACATCAGCAGAAAAAAAATGCCTTTTTATCACCGCGAGAGCGACAGATTCTTAAGTGGGTCAGTGACGGGAAAACATATGCTGAGATTGCTATTATTTTATCCATTGCAGAGCGCACGGTAAAATTCCACATGGGTAATGTAATGAAAAAACTCGGTGTTAATAACGCAAGACACGCTATAAAACTTGGCGCAGAACTCCGCTTACTGGAAAACTGAGCCAGATACTTATTTAAAGATGGCGTAAGTGCTGTAGCTTCTCACGAAGCCATTCAGAGTGTTTGTCCTTAATGATGATATCCTCAATGACGCTACTGTTAGCAGGCATAAAAATATAGTAGATAACTTCTCCTTTTTCAGAAATCCCTTTTTGAATGACCTCTGTTTTCCAGTTGGCGTGGCGAAATATGGTATACATGCCGCGACTGACCACTGCGTACATCCCTGAATATTTCTTCTTCATGCAAAAAATAATCATTGCAAGAAATAATGCTTTACTGGCGGGTAAACCATCCAGTTTTGCAGCATCACGTCTTTCTTTGTCTAAAAACAGGCGAGTAATTTCACAGCAGGGAATATCTGTAGGGAGACTACATACACCTGAGAAGTATTTATGGAAAATTTCGCTCATCATCGTCGGCTGCGTCGAGTCTATGAATCGTGCGCCGCATAGCAATTTACCGGCGTGCATACCCAGTAAGTAAGTTGTGTTTTTGTTATCGAAAAGGTCCTTTTCCATACCGTCAATGCATTCGACCTCCCAGTCGAGCCGATCCCGAAATGTTTTTCTTCTCAGCCGGTATAACTCATTCGCTTGTTCAACCGACAATTCATCATAATCACGCAAAAAAAAATCAATAGCAGAACTCATTAACTCCCCCTAAATAATCACATGATGAAACTATCACCCCTGCCCTTAAGGACAGCTTTTATTATATCGTACAGGTCTTATAATAAAAATGTGCCTGACTGCTTAGCACTTTCAATGCATAGCGGTCAGGCGGTCAAAGACCAATGCAACACCAGGGAAAACCACGCAAGATTATGTGATTTTTAAAGTCTTGCGTACAGAGTGCAAAAAGCATTCAAATAATAAAAATACCAGAATACGAAATAAGTCAAATAACCATCATTAATTTATTGCCCCTTAGTGTTTTAAGGGGCAAAATTTCCTGTTCAGTTACTCCAGTCAAGTAATGGATGTAAAAATACGCATTAAGCTAGCAACATTGCTCTTCATTTGATAGCTACTGCAGTGAGTCTGTCTGAAAGCACTTCAGTGGTTAGCCTGCCAGCGTTATCATAAGTAGTGATGAGTTAATAATATCGTTTTTTTAACTTCTTATTTTCAATTTATATAATTTTCCATATTTTAAGAGCGCTTATGGTGATGCTGAGATCACCTGACTATGCAGGCATTATTAGTCTGCTGACAGTTATTCATTATTTTCCGCACATGAAGAATATCTCTGAACCCCTTTTCTTTCAGGTATTCATCCTTAATGCGGCTTTCGACGTTTCCATCAAACTCATATTGCTTTGGCTCACCAGCTAAATTAAGCGTAACTTAATATCAAGCTTAAAGGCCATGGCTCGTCGCGTGGAAAATAAATTCAGGCTCTGAAAGTTATCTGTCATGAGGCGGTTTTTTTTTTTTCATCTGGATGTGGCATCCTCTCATCGTTATTGCCGACAGGGACCCGTACTGAGGTTATCCTGCCCTGAGCGAATGGCTCGCGGCAGGATCGAATCTAATAGCTAAGCATCAACTTCAACAGGCATTTTCGTTAAAACTGTCACGTGCCATAAAGTCAGGGGATGCTTAATGGTTCAAACTCTCAGCCTGCAGACCTCATTAAAAAGGAATTTGTGACGTGATTGACTTCATACGCTTGAGTGAGCGCTACAAGCAGCTCGACGACTTAATCCCTCATTCGGAAAAAGTCCGCGAAGTTGACGTCAACGGGTTATATCAGGATTTATGAGTCTGGAAAATGTGTAAATGAACTCCCGATCGTATACCAGGGTGGTGGAGTCAATTCTGATTTGTTATCAGTCTGACTTCAGCTGTTCGCTAAAAGCAGACACGCATTATTTATAACCCCCTGGCATCAATGATAGCTTCTTAACGCTTTTAGTGATTGCAGAGACTCAAATCTGTAAAAATGCCGACTACATAGCGATAAAGCCTGTTTAGTCGGCTACAGAGATGGCTCAGGACACCGCGCTTTCATTTTTCAGAGATTCCAGAACGTTCAGAATATTACTGGCCGCCACCGTACCCATCTTCACGTAGGAGTTGTCACTGACGCCGCCAATGTGGGGCGACAGAATCACATTCTCAACATGCTGCCAGATATGCGGTGCCGTCAGAGGTTCAGTGGGGAAACTATCCAGTGCGGCCCAGGCGACGGTGCCATTGTTCAGTGCAGCTAAAAGCGCGTCATCATCAATAAGACCGCCGCGTGCCGTGTTTACCAGAATGGCGCCTTTTTTAAACAACGCCAGTTTCTCTGCATTAATCATCTGGCGTGTCTGTCCGGTCAGCGGGCAGTGCAGCGAAATGATGTCTGCCTGTTGCAGCAGGTCGTCAAGTGAGGCGGACTCACACTCATCAGGAAAGGTTTTTGCAAAAGGATCATAGGCGAGCACCTTCATACCAAACGCCCGCCCAATGCGGGCAACGCGACCGCCAATTGCACCAAGCCCGACCAGACCCAGGGTTCTGCCTTCCAGCTCCACAGATTTATGCGTGGATTTGTCCCAGTGCCCATGACGCATGCGCTGATCCAGCGTTATCACGGATTTGGCGCAGGCCAAAATCATCGCCCAGGTATGCTCGGCTACAGCGGCTGCGTTGGCACCCGGCGCAGACTGCACACGAATATCGCGTGCCGCGGCTGCCTGTTGATCGATAACGTCAATACCGCTGCCGTGTTTGGAAATCACGCGCAGGGCAGGCGCAGCATCCATGATGCGGGCATTAATTTTTCCGTAACGAACAATTATCGCTACCGGATTATGCTGCTGGCAGAGTCTGAACAGGGTATCTTCGTCCGGCTGTTTGCCTGCATAAACCAGGCTGAACGCGTTCAGCAGGCTGACTGCCTGCGGAGCCAGATCGCTGGCCGTGACCAGAATGACGGGAAGTTGGGTTGTCATCAGAGCGTCTCCCCATCCGCCAGCATGCCAGCGGTAAGAAGGGCTTTCTCCAGCCACGGCGCGCGAAGGTCGCCATCACGAATGGCGGCAATACGCCCGGTCTCGAAATCCAGTTTTTTCTGCGCCAGCTCGAGCAGGGCAGGGATCTCTTCACGCGGCAGAATCACCACGCCATCACTATCTCCGATGACCAGATCGCCGGGCTGAATGGCAGCGCCCGCGACAGAAACCGGATAGTTGACCCGTCCCGCAACAGACTTGGTCGGGCCACAGGGATTCAGACCTGCAGCAAACACCGGGAAGCCGTTCGTACTCAGTGCATCGGCGTCACGCACCGCGCCATCAATGATAATCCCCGCAATGCCGGAGGCTTTAGCCTGGGCCGACATAATCTCGCCGATTAATGCACAGCTGATATCGCCTTTGCCATCAACCACAATTACGTCGCCCGGCTGGGCGATAGCCAGTGCAGCATGGATCGCCAGATTATCGCCGGGCCGGACCTCGACGGTGATAGCGGGACCAGCGACTTTCATCGTGGAGGCGACTGGTTTGACGCGACCATGCAGCGTCCCGCGTCGACCGGCGACATCAGCCAGTATCGCAGCCTGGAACTGAGCCGCCTGTTGAACAAGCTCTGGTGCGACACGGATAATGTCGCGATTGATGAAGGTATTCTCTGCATGTGGCATAGATTATTCCTCTTTCGGTTTACCAGATACAACTTAGTTGTACAATATAAAATTACTATATCGATGTTAATTCGTATCGCACCAGTGTTAAGCACTCATTTGTGATGTAAATACGATGTGAATCACAAATTGCGCGGTAAACTGCCTGCCGTCGCATACAGGAGGACGTACCCATGGGGAATGAAGGCGTAATTGCCGTAGAAAAAGCGCTGGCGCTGCTGGATTGTTTCAAACCTGGCGAGGAGTCGCTGACGCTTACCGCGCTGGCGCAGCTGTCGGGTTATCACAAAACGACGGTCTATCGCCTGATGAACTCACTTGAGCGCATGAATTATGTGATTCGCCGTGACAATGGCGTCTATACCCTGGGGCCGAGGCTGCTCTATCTGGGCAAGCTCTATGAACAATCTTTCCATCTGGCCAGCATTGTTCAGCCTGAGCTTCACGCTCTGGCGACCGCGACGGGTGAAAGCGCCTCATGGTATGTGATTGAAAATGATCAGCGACTCTGTCTGTTCAGAGCTGAGCCTTCTGAAGGACTGCGTGAAACGCGTCTGCCCGGCACCTTTCTGCCGCTGGATAACTCTGCCATCGGGCAGGTGCTTCGCTACTGGGGCAAGCACGAACCCCTGTTTGATGCTGTACCTGAACTTCCGCTGTTTACCTCCGGGATGCGCGATCCGCACATTGCGGCATTTTCCGTACCGGTGTTTGGGGAAGATGACAGGCTGCTCGCTGCGCTGGCACTCACCGGGCCATCGTCACGTCTGACGCAGGCGAAGTGTGAGAGCGGACTAGGGAAACTGATGAAAGAAGCGGCCAGCCGGCTCTCAGTTAAATCAGGCGCGCATAAAGTGACATGCGATAATTTTTATAAGATTTAGCAAATGTGTAGGGCACAGGTGATCCCCTGTCAGGGCCGTGCCCTTAGCAGCAATTTTCTGCAGGCTGGAATCGATTGATTTCCGCTAAGGTGAATAAAAAGATGTCTGGCGTGTCTGAGTACGAAACCGTCAAAAGCCTCGCAGATGTGGTGGGGTGATAATAATTTATTGATTTATATTAAAATTATTTATTTCCGTAGCGTCTTAAAAAGTCCTGATTTCACTCCAGATGTTTTCAGGCACGCTGGCCGCATGAAAAATTCCCCGCTTTCCCGCCTCAACATGAATTTCCTTCATGTTCGTTGAAATTTAATCACTTTTTTTCAACCGGATGTTGAGGCATAAAGTAAGAATTGTTAATAACTTTGAGTCATATGAACGCTTGTTAAGGGATAGCGAAGTTGCATAACCCTGAAGCAACAAATCATATCAGCGACCAGGATACCCGATAGCGATGAACAACGTAGCCTTTACCCTTAAGCGCATTCGTTTCGACGAAAACTATAACCCTTCGAAAAATACGCGGGCGACGACTAACTTCGCTAATCTGGCGCGTGGTGAAAAACGCCAGGAAAACCTGCATAACGCGCTGGCGATGATCGACAACCGGTTTAACGCGCTGGCGCACTGGGACAACCCAAAAAGCGATCGTTACTCTGTCGAACTTGAGATTATTTCTGCTGAGCTGAATCTTCGTCCTGGCAGCAACGACGAATCGTTCCCGGCGATTGAGATTCTGAAGACCCATATCGTCGATCACAAAACCGGTGAACGTTTCGAAGGGATTGTCGGCAATAACTTCTCATCCTACGTACGTGATTATGATTTCAGCGTGGTGCTGACAGAGCACAATAAAGGGCAGACAGAATTCAGTCTGCCGGATGATTTTGGCCAGCTGCACGGCAACATTTTTAAAAGTTTCGTCAACTCAGCGGCCTATAAAGAAAACTTCAATAAGTCTCCGGTCATCTGTCTGAGTGTGTCGAGCAAAAATACCTATGTGCGTACCGGTAATGTGCATCCGGTGCTGGGCATCGAATACCAGCAGGATGCGCCTTCGCTGACTGATTTTTATTTTGGAAAAATGGGCCTGAAAGTGCGTTTCTTTATGCCGCAGGGCAGTGTTGCGCCGCTGGCCTTCTACTTCCACGGTGACCTGCTCAGCGATTACACCAATCTGGAGCTGATCAGCACGATCAGCACCATGGAAACTTTTCAGAAGATCTATCGCCCGGAAATTTATAACGCGAATTCTGCAGCCGGACAGTGCTATCAGCCAACGCTGCACCATCAGGATTATTCATTAACCCGCATCGTTTACGATCGCGAAGAGCGCAGCCGTCTGGCCGTTGAGCAGGGTAAGTTTACTGAGGCGCATTTCATCAAGCCTAATCAGACACTTCTCGCACAATGGTCTGCTGAATCCGTTCTTTGATTAATTAAAAACAAAAGGTCACCTGCTATGAAAACTTTATTACCCACATCCACTGCGGGCAGCCTGCCTAAACCGTCCTGGATTGCGCAGCCAGAGGTGCTGTGGTCACCCTGGAAACTGCAGGATGAAGAGTTAGTTGACGGTAAAAGAGATGCACTGCGTCTCTGTCTGGACGACCAGGTTCGCGCCGGCATTGATATCGTCAGTGATGGTGAGCAGACCCGTCAGCACTTTGTAACGACGTTTATTGAACACCTCAGCGGCGTGGATTTTGAGAAGCGTGAAGTGGTCCGCATCCGTAATCGTTATGACGCCAGCGTGCCGACCGTAGTGGGTGAAGTCTCACGTCAGAAGCCGGTGTTTGTTGAAGATGCAAAAATCCTGCGCAAGCTGACCGATCGTCCTATTAAGTGGGCGTTGCCGGGTCCGATGACGATGATCGATACCCTTTATGACAATCACTATAAAAGTCGTGAAAAGCTGGCCTGGGAATTCGCAAAAATCCTGAATCAGGAAGCGAAAGAGTTAGAAGCCGCAGGCGTTGATATTATTCAGTTCGACGAACCAGCCTTTAACGTCTTCTTTGATGAAGTGAATGACTGGGGTATTGCCGCACTGGAGCGTGCTATTGACGGTCTGAAGTGTGAAACCGCCGTTCACATCTGCTACGGCTACGGTATCAAAGCCAATACCGACTGGAAGAAAACGCTGGGCACAGAGTGGCGCCAGTATGAAGAGGTCTTCCCAAAATTGCAGCGTTCGGCTATCGACATCGTCTCACTGGAGTGCCAGAACTCGCGCGTTCCGATGGATCTGATTGAGCTGATTCGCGGTAAAAAAGTCATGGTCGGTGCTATCGACGTAGCGACTCATGAAATTGAGACGCCGGAAGCAGTGGCAAGCACGCTGCGTAAAGCGCTGCAGTTTGTGGATGCTGAAAATCTCTATCCTTCAACCAACTGCGGCATGATTCCTCTGCCGCGCCAGGTTGCCAATGGCAAACTGCATGCGTTGAGTGCGGGTGCCGAGATTGTCCGCCGGGAAATTCTGGGAAAATAATCTTTTCCTGAGCAGACGCAGTCCGGTTTCAGAGGCCTGAAAGGCGATTTAAAACCGGACTGAACTGCCCTTAGTGTTGCTTTATCTTTCCCGCCATCCGTCTTTTTATTATTCTCTTCATCCCACTCCTCTTACATCACGATCAAATTCCCTGGTCTGAAACCTTTGTAACGTAATCCGCCAGGCTGTCGGGTTCAGCGTTCACGCCCGTTTCAGGTTACGTTCAGCTCAGGGGGCGTCAGCGGAGCGGAGTTGACCCGGACGAATTCTGAACCATATCGCGTACATCGCCGGCAGGAATACCAGCGTAATCAGGGTGCCGCCTAACGTACCGCCAATCAGGGTATATGCCAGCGTTCCCCAGAATACGGAGTGCGTCAGCGGAATGAAGGCCAGAATGGCAGCCATTGCCGTCAGCAGCACCGGACGCGCACGCTGTATCGTTGCCTCTACCACCGCATCAAAAGGCGAGAGTCCTTGATGCTCATTATGGTGAATCTGCCCTATCAGGATTAGCGTGTTGCGCATCAGGATGCCCGACAGCGCTATCAGTCCAACCAGTGCATTGATGCCAAACGGCTGGTTAAACAGAAGTAGCGTCGGCACCACACCAATCAGTCCCAGAGGCGACGTCAGAAAGACCATCACCATCGCCGACATCGAACGCACCTGCAGAATGATAATCAGCAGCGTCATGGCGATCATAATCGGGAACAGCGGTGCCATTGCTTTGGTCGCTTTGCCAGATTCTTCAATCGAGCCTGCCTGTTCAATGCGGTAGCCCGCTGGCAGTGAATCG
Source organism: Pantoea sp. 22096 (assembly GCF_052045955.1). NCBI lineage: Bacteria > Pseudomonadati > Pseudomonadota > Gammaproteobacteria > Enterobacterales > Erwiniaceae > Pantoea > Pantoea sp. 22096. The sequence goes on from NZ_JBQEPW010000002.1 coordinate 124,066, forward strand.
ATGATGGGCTGTAACGCTTTGAGCATCTGCTTTGAGACCTCCGGCGGCTGCAGATGCTCAGCAATATCACCGCGCACCGTCAGCGTCGGGGTGCGATCGCGGCGGCGCAGAATCGGATCTTCCATGCGTACATCAACGTCGCCTATCTGAGAGAGTGGAATACGCTGACCTGAGGAACCGACTAAGGTAAAGCCCGCTATTCTGGCCGGATCGAGCCGGATGTTACCCGCCGCACGTCCCATAACCTGTACGGAGCGGATATCTTCACGTACTGAGGTAATCGGAACGCCAGAAAGCAGGAACTGAAGCTGCTCTGCCACCGCATTCGATGTCAGTCCCACGGCCTGCAGACGATCCTGATTAAGCGTGAAATGCAGCGTCGGCACCTTTGGCCCCCAATCCGTATTAACTGTTCTCATTAGCGGACTGGCCTGTAGCACTGCCTCTACGTCGGCTGCGATGGCGCGCAACGTGTCGGGATCCGGCCCCATGACGCGATACGCCACCGGATAGGGCGAGTAGGGGCCAAACACCAGTTGTGTCACGCGGATGCGCGCCTCTGCTGCAAGTCCATGAGCCGCCGCTTCGCGTAACCTGTGCTTGAGTGCTTCACGCGCTTCCTGGCTGTCCGTCAGCACAACAATTTTCGCAAACGAGGGGTCGGGCAGTTCGGGAGCCATGGCCAGATAAAAACGCGGTGACCCTTGTCCGATATAAGATGTGACGATTTTTGCCTCTGGCTGCTTATGCAGCCAGGCTTCGATTTTTGCAGTCGCCTGGCTGGTCTCCTCGATTGACGTTCCATAAGGCATCTGGACTTCTGCCAGCACTTCCGGGCGGTCAGAGGTGGGGAAAAATTGTGCGTTCACAATCCCCATGCCGAGCACGGCAAGCGTAAATAGAGCAACCACCGAACCGGCCACCAGCCATTTGCCTGCGATGACACGGCCCAGAATATGACGGAATCGGTTGTAATGGCGGGTGTTATAAATCGCGGTATGTCCTCCCGCCACCGTTTTGATCTCCGGCAGCATTTTCACGCCAAGATAAGGCGTAAAGACCACCGCCACTATCCACGAGGCGATCAGGGCGATGCCGACAATCCAGAACATATTGCTGGTGTACTCGCCGGCGGTAGATTGTGCAAAACCATTCGGCATAAAGCCCACAGCGGTAACCAGCGTACCCGCCAGCATTGGTGCCGCCGTATGACTCCAGGCATAGGCAGAGGCTTTGATGCGGTCATAACCTTCTTCCATTTTGACCACCATCATTTCAATCGCGATGATGGCGTCATCGACCAGCAAACCCAGGGCAAGGATCAGCGAACCCAGGGTGATGCGATCAAAATTCTTGCCGGAAGCCTCCATCACAACAAACACGATAGCCAGTGTCAGTGGCACGGCTGCGGCGACCACCACACCAACCCGCCAGCCCATACTGACAAAGCAGACCACCATGACCACCAGCAGGGCGACAAAGAACTTGATCATGAATTCGTCTACGGCTGAACTGATGTTGATGGCCTGATCGGTGACCTTCGTCAGCGTCATACCCAACGGCATGCCGTCATTAATTCTGGCCGTTTCCTCATCCAGTGCCTTACCGAGATCGAGGCCATTCCAGCCGTCGCGCATAACGACGCCTAACAACAGCGCCTGCTCGCCCTGATTACGTACGATAAAAGTCGCCGGATCTTCATAGCCTCGCTCAACCGTCGCGACGTCTGAAAGGCGCAGTGTTCTGCCCCCGGCAACGACAGGCGTCTGGCGGATTTTTTCCAGTGTGTCGAAGGCGCCATCAAGACGAATAAAGATTTGGGGGCCGCTGGCATCTATCGAACCGGCCGGGGTCAGCACGTTCTGACTGTTCAGGGCAGAAAAGATATCCTGGGGGGAAATGCCGAGCGTGGCCAGCCTGTCATGAGAGAACGAGATAAAAATTCGCTCACTCTGCTCACCAATAATGTTGACCTTTTTTACGCCGGCTACATGCAGAAGCTGCTGGCGCAGCGATTCAGCATCCCTTGCCAGCAGACGCTGCGGCTCCCCCCTGGCCTTAAGCGCAAATAAGGCAAAAGTCACATCAGAGAACTCGTCATTAACCATCGGTCCGATGACACCCGCGGGCAGGCTGCTGGCTTCATCACGGACTTTCTTGCGCGCCTGATAGAACTCTTCCTGCACCTGTGAAGGCGGCGTGCTGTCCTGCAGTGACAGCATGGTAAACGCCAGACCCGGACGGGTATAGGTCTCACTGCGGTCGTACCACTTAAGCTCCTGCAGACGCTTCTCCAGCGGCTCAGCAACCTGATCCTGCATCTCCCGGGCAGTAGCACCCGGCCAGGCTGTGATAATGGTCATCTGCTTGACAGTAAAAGGCGGGTCTTCCGCTCGCCCAAGTTCGAAGAACGACAGAATACCGGCAACAGTAATCAGAATGATCAGGAAGAGGGTAATCGATCGCTCACGTACAGCCAGCGCCGAGAGATTGAAACGTCCCTTGCTCATGGATGACTCCCCGCACTGTGCGCGTTGCCGTGCGAAGCCGTGCGCACTTTTTCACCCTCATGGAGCAGATGCGCGCCAAGCGCAACGACCTGCTCACCCGGCTTGAGTTTTCCGACAACGCCGGCGTTGTCATCCCCAAGGTTAATCACCTGCACCGGGCGCCATGAGACGGTTGCGGGCTGACCTGAAATGCTCCAGACGCCCGGCCCTTTACCCGGATCGTAGAGCGCGGCTAAGGGCACGTTCATTACCGCAGCTTTGCTGGCGTTTTCCGCGATGTTAAGCGTGACGGTCGAGCCCAGCGGTGCATTAGCCAGCGCGCCTTCCAGTACATATCTCGCTTCAAAGGTTCGCGTCACCGGATCAGCGGCATCTGATAGCAGGCGCAGCCTGGCGGGCACCCGTTTATCTCCGGAGCCGTAAAGCGTCGCCTGAGCATCACTGTCCGGCGCAGGCCTGAGCGTCTCAGGTAGCTGTACGATGGCCTCACGCTGTCCGGCTCTGGCGAGCCGGATAACCGCCTGTCCGGCACTGACCACCTGACCCGGTTCTGCCAGCGTATCTACGACAACGCCATCGGCGTCGGCCAGCAGCACGGCATAACCCGTTGCATTCTGCGCGACGCTGGCCTGTGCCTGTGCGGCTCTGAGATCGGCTCTGGCCGTATCGGCAGCGGCCTTTATCTGGTCGTAGGCTGATGCCGATACGGCACCCGTCGTGACAAGGCCTCGATAGCGCGCTTCATCCTGTGTGGCTTGCTTAGCCCGTGCCCGCGCTGCCTCCACAACCTGTTGCTGAGCCTGAGACTGCAGTGTCAGGTCAATCGGATCCAGACGCATCAGCGGCTGACCGCGTTTGACCGCCTGACCGGTATCCACCAGACGTTCAAGGATTTTGCCTTGTACTCTGAAACTGAGATCGCTTTGAATCCGGGCGACCACAACGCCGGTAAAGGCGTGGGATCGATCTATCGCGCTTACCACGGTTGCAGTCCGCACCAGAGGAGCCTGCGTTCGGGGATCGTCGCGGGTGGAAGGTTCACCGCAGGCCACCAAAGCCAGCGGCAACACGTAAACAGCAAGGGTGGCGGATTTAAGCCTGAGCATAAGTTCCCTTAAAGCGGTAACAGGATAGTTTGCGCATTCTCATTCTTGTGACTAATTAAGTCAATGGTCACTTATGGCTGGATTTTTATCATCAACAAATTAAGGCATGTCACTGTAAAGGAGTCATAACAAAAGGTTGTGGCAGCTGAGCAGGAGAATATCCGAGGCTGCGGGCAATGAAAACGGTTCCTGTTCACCTTGCATTTTTGGGGCGGCAAGCCAGGTGGATCTATGATTCAGCCGCAGATGGGTATCGGCAGATCCTGTTCCCTTAACGTCGCTGACCCTGATTGACTTAAAGTGACCATTATGAAATTAGGTCACAAATCGCGAGGGATGTCAGGCAGATCGATGTTCCTCCCGCTTTTTCGGAAAACAAGGTCTGTATAGCCGTTAACGCGCCCCTGTCATTCAGTGAATACAGCTTATCGCTGCCGTACCTGATGCCTGCCCTTTTTATTAAGCCTCCTCCGTAAAAACCGGCAATGTGTTAATGAATAGTAAATTTCTTTGCCAGCGGATATAACATATTGATAATCCCGCATCGCAGAGAAAAATATGGCGCTTTCACACGAGTTAATCCTGATCTTTACAACCTATTTTGTTGCCACGGCCAGTCCCGGACCGAGCAATATGGCGATAATGGGGACAGCGATGAAAAAGGGCAGAGGTGCCGCGCTGGCGCTGGCTGCGGGTGTCGTGAGTGGGTCGATGATCTGGGCGCTGCTGGCAGCCTGCGGTGTGCTGACCATACTGACAACCTTTGCTCAACTGCTGATTGCGTTGAAAATTGGCGGCGGATTATATCTGCTCTGGCTGGCGTTTAAAGCCGGTAAATCTGCGTTACGCCGTACGGAAGCCGGAGAGTTTAAAACCAGCGATACCCGGGTCGCTTATGGCAGCCTGTTCCGTCAGGGTATCCTGATGCATATCGGCAACCCCAAAGCGATTCTGACCTGGGTGGCGATTATGTCATTTGCCCTTAAACCCCAAGCGGTCACCTCGACGTTACCAATGATTATCTGCGGCTGTGCGGCGATCTGCATGGTTGTATTCGGTGGTTATGCTTTGCTATTTTCGACGGCTGTAATGAGCGCTTTTTACCGTCGAATTCGTCGCGGGCTGGATGCGCTGCTAGCCTGTTGCTTTGCGCTGGCAGGATTGAAACTGGTCTTCAGCCGTAACTAATTACGGCTAATGATGACGGAGCGTCATCCGTTTTGACTCCTTACGAGGAACGATCAGATGATGAGCCGGAGCGGCAGCAGGCGATGCAACCCTGATAATGTCATGGCGTAAACCAACAGGTTATCGCGCTGACTTGCTGACGAGCTTATAGATGGGTGATTTATCGAAGCGGTGTGGGTTTACTTATTTTTTTAACTGTAAGCCCCAGTATTCTGAACAGGCTTTAATCTCGTGCGGAGAATTAAGCAGAACTTTTGGCAATCTGACCTGATCGTAAAGCGTCTGATGGTACTTACGATTCTGCGGGGCAGTACGAACAATATATTTAAGCATCTCCAGGCTTACGGACTCTCTGCTGATGCCGAGACCCCCTATTCGCGGTGTGGATGAATAACACCTGCGAATATAACGCAGCAGTGCCACGGTCACTTTTACATCCAGAAGAATCAATCCCGTGGCATGAGCAAATCGTTCCTCAATGCATTTTGTATAATTTCCCTCCATCACCCATTTTTCCTGACTCACTGCATCCGCATGCAAATGGCGAAATGCTTCCGGCGCTCTGGGAATCCATTGACTACCTGGAAGATGGTGAAGTTGATCAAGATGAACAACAGGTAAATTCGTTTTGCGGGAAATAGCCTCTGCTAAGGTGGATTTACCGCTGTTTGAAGGACCCATAATACAAATGCGTGGTCCCAGCGCCTCTAAAGTCAGTGCACTATTCATAATATGTCCTTTGAATTTGCCTTGTCTGAAAGGAATAACGGCCTGCTGACATGATGCTTTTCTATGCATTTCGCAAGGTTTTAATCTTATATGGAATGTGTTGACCTGCAGGAGGCGAAAATAAGGGTTTCTGAAGGCATTATGAATCAAAGTCATGTCAAAGCGAACCTGATGATCTGATTTTCAAAGAAGTCACCCGCCTTACGGATTGTATTTTTAACGGTAAAGGTTTGTTACATCCTGCCGATTAATTACTCAATTCATCAAACCGTAGAGGGCATTATGGTGTTAATCAATGGACTTACAGACGGCGTGGCAAATAGCTATGCTACTTCCGGTGCAATCAAACCATCTTCAGGCGTCAATACCGAGTCAATTACCGGAAAAACGCTTCCTGACGCTGTAGTTAACATCTCTCAGGCGGCAAGAGACCGCCTGATGCAGGTCGTAGCTGATCCTGTCTCAGCTGAACAGCAGGATATAAATCTGAAAGGTCTGCTGACAAGTCGATCCGCTAATCAGGGACCCACGTTTAACCTCGGCTATGCGCTTTTCAATGATCCCTACACTAACTGGGATGCAAGGACATTCCGGCCCCTGGTGGACATGACGACAGATAACACCCAGGCCAGTATGGATGAGTTTGCGGGCGCACTTCATCAGGTACTCGCTGAAGGTCAGGTGGGACAAAATCAGTACGATAACAGCGATACCTCTGAAGCGATGGCAATAACGTTAACGCAGGTGAAACTGCACAAACTTATTGAGAAATATGTTCCGGAGGACAAGTGGGAGCAGGCGACGGGCATTGTTGATGAGATGATCGACGGTAAAGTGGCATTCCGCGAAGAGCGCACGCTGCTGGGGGCTCAGCAGAGGCTGGATATTGCGCATCAATATGGCACCCGCGAAATCGTGGCGGCTGCGCGTGATTATCTCAACCAGGTAAAGAGCGGCACCGCGCGGCCACAGAATGAACGGGCCAGGATGTTCGAAGCGACAAAATCGGGCAGTGACATGAACGCCATTTTCAGTGCGTTTGCTGATGTGATTCGTTCCACACCGAATCCGGGCAACAAATCGCAACCCTCAATCGATGACGCACTTAAACAGCTGGAGGTTTATCGCCAGCAGTGGCAGGCGTTCGCTGATAAATACATAGCTTAAAAGGTGATGAACCTGCGGCTGGCGGCTCTTTCGTGACAATAAAGCCATCCTGAGCGTCGCGTCGGCAGGATTGCTACGATGAGGCTGTTTAGTATGATGAGACACTCTGATAAACCCGACTAAAACAAAAAGCACTGATTACACATTTACAAATTTAAATGTGTAAATATAATGGCGCCTCTTACACATCAGAGGACCTTTTGTTATGCCGTCACTTTTTACCCCCCTGAACCTAGGCGATCTCACGCTTCGTAACCGCATTGTATTGCCGCCGCTGACGCGTTGTCGCAGTGAACAGCCGGGCAATATTCCCGGCGAGTTGATGGTGGAGTATTACCGCCAGCGTGCCAGCGCGGGACTGATGATCACCGAAGGCACCCAGATTGAACCTCGCGGGCAGGGCTATGCATGGACGCCGGGGATCCACAGCGACGCTCAGATCGCTGGCTGGAAAAAGGTGACAGAGGCGGTACATCAGGAAGGCGCAACGATTTTCTGTCAGCTCTGGCATGTTGGTCGCGTCTCTCACAATGAACTTCAGCCCGGTAAACAGGCACCGGTTGCCCCTTCAGCCATCGCGGCTGATAACGTCCGGGTATTTATTGAAACCGGACCTGGTGCCGGGATACTGACCGCACCCAGCGAACCACGGGTACTGACCAACGCGGAAGTAAAAGAGATCGTGGCGCTTTACCGACGCGCAGCGGAAAATGCAAAAGAGGCGGGTTTTGACGGTGTGGAACTGCATTCCGCCAACGGTTATCTGATTAACCAGTTTATTTCGGAGCACACCAACTTCCGTACGGATGAATATGGCGGTTCAGCAGAGAATCGTCTGCGTTTTCTGCGTGAAGTGGTTGAGGCGGTCAGCTCGGTATTTGGCAGCCACCGTGTTGGCGTGCGGTTTGCGCCGCTGTTTTCGAGTACCGACGAAGAGCGCGTCTATCTTGGCCTGGTTGAAAGCGATCCCCACGCAACCTACATCCGCGCCGCTCAGCTTCTGAATGAGCTGGAAGTTGGTTATCTCTCTATTGCCGAAGCGGACTGGGATAATAGCCCGGATATGCCAGAGTGTTTCCGGGTTGCGCTGAGGGAAGCATTCCGATCGCCGATCATCTATTCTGGTCGCTACACGGCGGAAAAAGCACAGCGTATGCTGGATAACGGCTGGGGCGACCTGGCGGGTTTTGGCCGCTCGTTTATCGCGAATCCCGATTTGCCTGCGCGCATTAAATCGGGCTATCCGCTGAATGAGGTCGACAACGCCTCCCTGTATGGCGGCACTGAGAAAGGTTATACTGACTATCCTGTTTTTCAATCCTGATCTTATGTGAGGCGGCATGTCCCCCGAAAATGCCCTGAAGTTACTGTCCAACCCGACCAGAGTGGCAGTACTGAAGTGGCTTAAAAATCCTGACGAAGCGTTTGCGGGCTATTCGCAGCTCTATCCCTTCGCTCAGTATGGCGTCTGTGCCACCCTCATCCAGGACAAGGCGGGCTTATCACAGCCCGCTACCTCGTTATGTCTGAAAGCCCTGCACAATGCGGGACTGGTCGAAGCCAGCAAAGTCGGGAAATGGACCTACTATCGCCGCGCTGAATTGCGTATTCGTGAAATAACCGACGTGGTGACACAATCGCTGCAGGCGCTTTAGAGCACCTGCCGTTTAACACATCTCTCTTTTCTCATATGCGAATGCATAGCCTTTGCACTCACAGTAAACGCCTGCACATATCCTCCGAATTTCTGGCGCGTCTTCACGCACGCGGCTTGACGAAGCTGCCCGCTTAACTTACAACTAAAGCCGTCAGGGGAGTCTCGCCAGAGAGACTGAGAGGCTAATAGCGCAGTGCGCGGCTTAGCGACCCTTAGAACCTGACCCAGTTGATACTGGCGTAGGAAGACGGGTATCGCATCCGATACTTGCCGCAGGGGCGCGTTCGCGACGTCTCTGCCTTTTCCCTCCGTATCACGGGTCTTCGTTAACTGATAACGAGGCCAAAGTGAACTATCTCATCCTGAACCCCTTTCTTCCTCTCCGGTGGACACCATGAGCCGCTGGTCGGTGCTCGGCAGCGGCGTCGCCGGGCTGTGCGTCGCCACACTGCTCAGGGAGCGGGGAGAATCCGTCGAAATTATTACGCAGCCGGACTGTCGTGCCGCCTCGCACTGGGCGGGCGGTATGCTTGCGCCCTGGTGCGAAGCGGAAAGCGCGCCGCCGCAGGTGATCGAATGGGGCCAGCATGCGGCGGGCTGGTGGGCGCAACGCGTTGATGGCGTTGAGCAGCAGGGCACGCTGGTGGTTGCGCCACCACGTGACAGCCGTGAACTGACGCGCTTCGCCAGCATGACGCAGCAGCATCGGTGGGTCGCCCCCGGTGACATCGAACCGGCGCTGGAAAATCGCTTTGCCCGTGGCCTGTTCTTTGCTGCAGAGGCGCATCTTGATCCGCGCGGCGCACTGCAGCAACTGCGCGCCACACTGCAGGAGGCTGGCGTACCCTTTCACAGCGGTAAACCCGGTGGCAAAATTATCGACTGCCGCGGCATTCACGCTCTTGATCAGCAGCCCGCTCTGCGCGCCGTGCGGGGCGAAATGCTGATCCTGCGCACGCATGATGTTCAGCTCTCCCGTCCGGTCCGTTTGCTGCATCCGCGCTTTCCCTGCTATCTGGTGCCGCGTGCCGGAGGCCACTTCATGCTCGGAGCCACCATGGTCGAAAGTCACGACAGCAGCCCGATCAGCGGCAGGGCGATGATGGAGTTGCTGAGCGCGGCTTACAGCCTGCATCCGGCGCTGGCTGAAGCGCGCATCGTGGAGAGTGGCACCGGTCTGCGTCCCGCCTACCGTCAGAACCTGCCGGAAGTCCGCTATGAAAATGGCCGCTTCTCGTTAAACGGGCTGTACCGCCACGGCTTTTTACTGGCCCCGATCATGGCTGAAAAACTCATGCTGCAACTCACTCAGGAGATGACTCATGCGAGTTCAACTTAATGGACGCATGATTGAAACCAGCGCAATCACGCTGGCGGAACTTATGGCGGAGCAGCAGATTGACCCGCGCACCGTCGCCACTGCGCTGAACGGTGAGTTTGTGCCGCGCAGCCGTTATGCCAGCCAGCAGCTTGAGCCGGGCAGCCAGCTGGAAATCCTGTCACCGATGCAGGGAGGTTAACCATGTTCTATCAATTTGCCCCGCAATCACGCTTTCTGCTCGGCACCGCCGGCTATCCATCACCCGATATTCTGCATCAGGCAATCGACGCGTCAGGTGCGGAGATCATTACCGTCAGCCTGCGTCGTGAAGGCAGCGAAGGCGGTGCGTTTCGCACGCTGTTGCAGCAGCTCAATAAACGGATTCTGCCGAATACCGCAGGCTGCCACACGGTGAAAGAGGCGGTGACGACGGCGCAGATGGCGCGTGAACTGTTCGACACGCCCTGGATTAAGCTGGAAGTGATTGGTCATGCCGACACGCTGCAGCCAGATCCCTTTGCGTTGGTTGAAGCGGCCCGAATCCTCTGTGCTGATGGCTTTCAGGTCTTTCCCTACACTACCGAAGATCTGATCGTTGGCGAGAAACTGCTGGAAGCGGGTTGTGAAGTGCTGATGCCCTGGGGCGCGCCGATTGGTTCCGGCCAGGGGCTGCGCAATATAGAGGGACTACGCGCCATGCGTGCGTGGTTTAAAGGTGTGCCGCTGATTATTGATGCGGGCATCGGTGCGCCAGGCCAGGCGGCACAGGCGATGGAGATGGGTTTTGATGGCGTGCTGCTTAACACGGCGGTAGCGAAAGCACGCGATCCGGTGCGCATGGCGGGTGCCTTTGCCGCCGCGATCCACGGCGGGTACGAGGCGTTTCAGGCAGGATTGATGGAGCAACGCGACATGGCGTCAGCTTCTACGCCCATTTTTGGTCTGGCACAGTTCAGTTAAGGAGCAGCGATGACGCGTTATCAGCGACAGGCGATGCTGCCGGAGATTGGTGAAGCGGGGCAACAGCGCCTGAGCGGGGCAAGGGTGCTGGTGGTGGGTGCGGGCGGCCTTAGCGCGACGCTGCTGCCATTGCTGGCCGGAGCGGGCATCGGATTTATTCGTCTTTACGATGGCGATCGGGTCGAGCTGCACAACCTCCACCGGCAGACGCTGTTTGGCGTCGGGGATGTGGGCCAGCCGAAAGCAATCTGTGCTCAGCGCGAGCTGGCGCTGCGTAATCCTGACTGCCACGTTGAGGTACATCCCCAGATGTTGAGCGCCAGCCAACTGCCGCAGGCGCTGAAGGGGGTCGATCTGGTGGTGGATGCGGCGGATAACTTCGCCATCACCTATCAACTCTCCGACGCCTGCTCTCCGCGTGGTCTGCCGCTGATCTGCGCCTCGGTGCTAGGTCGCAAAGGCTATGTCGGCGGATTCTGCGGCGGTGCGCCTGGCTATCGTGCGCTCTTTCCTCAACTGCCGATAGCGTCGGGAACCTGCAATACGGCGGGCGTGATGGGGCCTGCGGTAGCGACGCTGGGTGCAATGCAGGCCCAGATGGTGCTGAGTGTGTTATTGAAACTGACGCCGTCGCCGCTCGGCTGCATGATTCACTGCGACTTTGTGGACTGGCACATCAGGCAATTTCGCTTTGATGATGCACCTGAACCCGACGTGCCGGGCATCCCGTTTATCGATAAGCTGATGCTCAGTGAGGACGATTGCATTGTGGAACTGCGCAGTCCCGAAGAAGCGCCGGTCAGTGTGGCCGGACGGGTGTTACGGATTTTGCCGCAGCAGATAGCAGCCTGGCAGCCGCCATCCGATCAGCGTGTGGTACTGGTGTGTGCCAGTGGCATGCGTGCAGCTCAGGCGGCTGAGAACCTCGCCGCGCGTGGTGTTACGCGTCTGGCGTTGATGGCGGCAAATACGCTGTAAGGTTCGGGTTTAGATCACCTCGACCAGCTGGAACGTTTCGAAGATCAGCTCCATTTCGCTGTGGAAATAGCCTTCACGTTCGAAGTAGCGCTGATGTTCCTGCCGCCAGTGGTCGAGGCTGAGATCGCCTTCGCCCTCCAGCATCGCCATCTCGGGCGTCACGCGATCAAAGCGCGTCAGGAACAGTCCGGTAGTGCGGATCACGCAGACGGGCCGTTTTTCGCCGTTCAGAACAATGGTGTAGCCGCCCGGCTGTGGCAGGACTTCCTGATCCTGCCAGCTCTGTAACGAACCGCAGGTGGCTACCTTTTTTCCGGCAATAATCAGCGTTGCCAGCTCGTTAGCTAATTCCGGGGAATCACCGAATGCATCTGTGAATGCACCCGGATATTTGTCCTGCAGTTGTTCCAGCGTCATCGACATCCGCAAATCCTTAATGAAAGAAGCGCCTGACCGGAATAAATGCAGGCCAGTGTCGCCGTTAAGATAAAGCAGCAGCGGTTTATATGCTGCTAAGCGCGTTACAGCTTACCCGGCCTGCTCATGGGAAAACAGGCTTAATTATCATGATATTGGGTTTTGGTGTGTGCTGGATCGCAAAGGAGAGGCATACTCTGGCGCGGCCAGCCACAGCCGCGCACAAAAACTAACGCATCAGAAAGCTCGCCCAGTGTTCAATGTCGTCACCGCTGCTGATGTCGGGCTGCACCAGACCATTCACCATAAAGGTCGGTGAAACGTGGATACCATTCTGGCGGGCATATTTGCAGTGCCATTTAATCGCGTTCTGCAGATCGGGCTGATCAAACGCGGCGCTGGCATCCACGCCGCTGTACTCCCTGAGGCGGGCCAGAATCTGGTTCGGCGTTGCATCGCGATTCGGGCCGGTACAGTGATCGGTGAACTCAAACTCTTCACGATGATCGGCGACTGCCTGCATTACCTTCTTTGCCGCCTCTTTACTTTCGCTGGCGGCGGCAAGGATGTAACGCACAATCACGCCGGAATAGAGGTGCCACGGCTGTGATTGCAGGCGAATCTTCAGGGTCATCTTCTCTTCACCCACATGCGCCAGTAACGCGTCAAATTTATTGAACGCGCGTACCGAAAAAGGGCAGGTGGGTTCCAGAAAGACTTCAAAGATTGCGGGACCGTGGCCCCAGATCAGGACATCAGCATGCTGACTCATCGAAAACTCCTTTAAGATAAACGGAACGGAAAGTGTCCTTACCCTGGCAAATCCTCATCGCATCAGCCAGTTGAGAATCAGCCGTAATTGTTACAAAAAACAGCAATCAGCGGCTGAGACGCGCGTAACAGGCGACAGCAAGGGCCATTAATCGTTAGAATTATCGGCTTTGGCATTCTCAACTGCTGGCCCTGCAACGCAGCTATAGTTATCTGCAGAATTTGCTCGCCCGAATGAGAAAGTCAGTTCTGTTAACTGTATGCTAATCGTCTGCCTGGGGCCGATAAGCGTTAGAAGAGGTTAATTTTGCATACCGATCTTACCTGGAAAATTCTCCATCGCGTTATTAACAAGACAATCTCTGACATGCTGGATGATCAGCAGAGTATTGACGTGTTATCACTGCGCGCCCGGCTGCATGAGCTGGCTGAAAAAGAGGAGGATGAGGTCATGGTGCTCTGTTACTGGCAGGCAAGTAAAATTCTGCTTCGACTCCCCACCACTGTAACAGCCAGTCAACTGATGGTTGCCGCACGGCAAGCTTTTCGCACGCCGATGGATCACGATCTGCTTTAAGTTGCACTGGCTTGCTATTTCATCGTAATGAATAATTGTTGCAGGCTATTGTTGAGCGACACGTATGTGCTGCTGGCGAAAAAGATATTCCCATTCTGGAACCTATAAATAATTAAAGTAAATATAAAGGGCTGTATAGGTGAATGTGTTATTAAAAAGGGATGTTTAACCGGCTGACTAATCCTTTTCTTAAATTACCGGAAATTGATCCAGAACATGAAAAGCGTTTAATAGATTATTTGGGAATGTAACGAAACGACCTGTTTATCTTTTATATAGCTGCACAGCGCTAATATAGTCCCAACATAATAAACACCGGGTTGTTATGTTGGCGCATTTTATAAATGCATATTTATCCATCAGGTGGCTGATCCCAGCCGCTTTGCATGTATTGAAAAGAGACAGGTTTGATGAATATCAGAAAACGTATTCTGCCAGTGGCACTGGCTGGCCTTATGATTTCCGGATCGGCATTAGCCGCAGCTGACGGCCCATCACCCATTGTGCCTAATCCGGGAACCGCCGCCGGTACTCAGGGTGCAGGTGGCGAAGTGAAATTTACCGGTGAAATTACCGATGTTTCCTGTGACGTTTCAACTGCCAGTAAAAATCAGAGCGTTGATTTAGGTAAGTGGGCGAAATCTTATTTCGAAAGCCGCAGCGAAACCACCGAAACCCCTTTCACTATTTCAGTCAAAGACTGCCCGGCATCGGTCACTAAAGTGGCCGTGCTGTTCGATGGCGATAAAGATAGCGGCGACAATACCCTGCTGAAAGTGACTGACGGTGGCGCAACTGGCGTGGGCATCAAACTCTACGAAGCTGACCGCAGCACACCGATTGCTATCGGTACCATTTCCAAAGCGGTCAACGTGGTTAAGTCTTCAGATGGGGGATCTGCCGACCTGAATTTCTTTGCCGATTATAAAAGTGATGGTGCTGAAATTGCAGTCGGTCCCGCCAACTCAGTTTCAAATTTTGTAATGGTTTATAACTGATTAAAAGCAGGGGCAACCCTGCTTCCCTCCTGAATATCAACGGCGTAAATGACTATGTTTAAAGTAATAAGAATTATTTCGCTTTTCTCTGCGTGTATGCTGAGCATGGCTGCTCATGCAGGTGTTGTGATGGGAGGGACGCGTATTATTTTTGTTGAAGGAAAAAAGGAGGCAGCGCTTTCTGTCACTAATCAGGATGAAACTATCCCCTACCTGATTGAATCCTGGATAGAGAATTTTAATTCAGATGATCACGCCCGCGTGCCTTTTATTGTCACGCCACCACTCTTCCGCCTCGATGCGGGAAAAGAGAATCTGTTAAGGATTAATTATCTGGGAATGCCCCTGCCGAAAGATCGTGAATCGGTATTCTGGCTCAATGTGAAATCTATTTCGCCTGCGCCACGCGATAAAAGCAACCAGCTGCAGGTTAATATCAAATCGAAATTTAAACTTTTTTATCGGCCCAAAGGCCTGGCGGGAAATCCGGCTGATGCCTGGCAACAACTCTCGTTTCGCCATGAAGGCAGGCAGCTGATTGCACATAACCCAACCCCTTACTTTGTCTCTTTTTATTCGATAAGCGTTAATCATCACGCCATTCAGGATCCTGGCATGATTGGCCCGGGTGAAGATCGTCAGTGGAACGTCGCTGATTCAGGCGCAGTGACATGGTCGGCCATTAATGATTTTGGCGGCATCACTGAACAACGTACGCGTTAGTCATTTATTTTGATTTGAATCCGGGGCATCAACAGTGAAAGTCACTCAACAGGCCAATACAGAGAAGAAAAAGCACGCGAAACCGCTTTACGCCTCCTCCTGGCTTGCAGGCGTTCCAGGTCTGATGCTGCTTATGTTCTGCCCGCTGCGTGGTGCGCGTGCGGATGACTACTTTAATCCGGCGGCGCTGGAATTTTCATCCGATCAGCATAACGCCGCCGATCTCCACTATTTCGCCCATGAAGGCGGCCAGCAACCGGGTACCTATCATGTCACGCTGCTGCTCAACAACCGGATGATTGATAGCCGCGATGTCACTTTTGTGCAGGGCAGAAACGGGCTTGTTCCGCAACTGACGGCGGAAGAACTTTCAGCGATTGGTGTCAACGTAAACGGCTTCTCTGCGTTCAGAAATCTGAAGAAAGATAAGACGGTTGAGGAGCTGGGTGATTTCATACCCGATGCTGCGGCCAACTTTGATTTCGCGCACCAGCAGTTAAATCTTTCCATTCCCCAGATTGCCCTGAAAATAAAAGATCGCGATTATGTCGATCCTTCGCGCTGGGATGAGGGTGTATCGGCCGCTTTTGTAAATTATAACCTCACCGGAAGCAGCAGCCGTAATGAAAGCGACCGCTGGAATTCAACGCTGCTCAGCCTGCGCAGTGGGGCCAATCTTGGCGCATGGCGACTGCGTAACACGGCCACCTGGCGCTGTGATCTGGTCAGTCACTGGCAATCCCAGACTACTTATCTGGAGCGGGATCTTAAGACACTGAAAAGCCAGTTCAGGGTCGGAGATACCTACACCTCTGGCGACGTTTTTGACAGCGTGCAGTTTCGCGGTGTGCAGATCATGTCTGATGACACCATGCTTCCCGAGAGTCAGCGTGGTTTTGCCCCGGTGATACACGGCATCGCCCACAGCAATGCGCGGGTCACGGTGAGTCAGCATGGCTACGTGATTTATGAAACTGTAGTCGCACCGGGCGCATTCGAAATCAAAGATCTCTATCCCACGGCGCAGAGCGGTGATCTCGATATCACTATCCATGAAAGCGATGGCACGGTGCGAACCTTCACCCAGCCCTACTCGGCGGTGCCCTATATGCTGCGTGAGGGGCATATGAAGTACAGCGTCAGCGGCGGTCGTTATCATTACTCAGGCAGCAACAATCTACGTTCACCTGAATTTGTGCAGTCCACACTGTTTTACGGACTGCCGCATGACTTTACCGCCTTTGGTGGCGTTCAGATGGCGCAGAATTATCACGCTGTGGCGATCGGTCTGGGTAAAAGTCTTGGCGATTTTGGCTCGCTGGGAACCGATGTTACCGTGGCTAAAACCCGTTTAGCGCAAGGCCAGAGCAGCAGTGGTCAGTCAGTCCGCGCGCAGTATCAGAAAAATTTCGCCTCCACCAATACGACTTTCAGCATGGCGAGCTATCGCTACTCCTCCAGTGGTTTCTATGCCTTCAGCGAAGCCAATGCGATGACCAGCCCGACCCGCTACGTGGCTAACAAACGCAGTCGGTCAGAAATAATGGTCTCTCAGGAAATGGGTGACTACGGCAGCCTTAGCGCCTCTGCCTATGTGCAGCGCTACTGGCGTTCAAAGAGTGAAGATCGCACCCTGCATCTGGGTTTTTACAGCAATTACAAAGCCATTTCCTGGGGCATCGCCTGGTTTTACACCGACTCGACCAGCGTCCGTAAGGCTGACCGCGCGGTCTCTTTTAATGTCTCTGTTCCCTTCATCGCGCTGCTGCCAGACAGCTCCGTCAGCTACAGCATGAACTCCGGCAATGATGGGAATGTTTCGCAGCAGGTCAGCCTGTCGGGTAGCGCGTTACAGGACAACAACCTGCATTACAACCTGCAGCAGGGCCACAACAGCCAGGGACAAAATCTGAACAGCAACGGCTCGCTGGACTATCGTGGCAGTCGCGGCAGCCTCAGTGCTGGGGTCAGTCATGATCGCCACAGCACTCAGTTTAACTATGGTCTCTCGGGCGGCATCGTCGCACATGCACACGGCATTACGCTGAGCCAGCCGCTGGGCGACACCTTCGCGATTGTGCGTGTGCCGGGTACGGCCGATGTGGGCATTCAGAGCAGCAGCAATGTGGTCACCGATGGTCGCGGCTATGCGATTGTGCCGTCACTTTCGCCTTATCATGAAAATGCCATCGAACTGGAAACGGATACGCTGCCCGACAATGTTGACGTCGAACTGGATGGTCAAACGGCTATCCCGACACGCGGCGCGATTGTGATGACCGACTATGCCACCCACGTGGGTAATCGGGTGCTGTTCACGCTTAGCTGGCAGGATGCCTTCCCACCTTTCGGGGCGACGGGGCAGATCGCGCTCGCCGAAGAGGGAAAAAACAGCAGCACCAGCGGCATCGTCGCTGAAAAAGGCGAACTCTATCTGAGTGGTGTACCCGCCCAGGGTGTTATCGAGGTGAAATGGCAGGAAGAGGGGGGGGAGAAAAGCTGCCGCGCGCCGTTCCGCCTGCCTGCCGCCAGCGGCACCAATCCGGTCAGACTCGTCTCTGCGGTTTGCCAGTAATTCACAGGAATGTAAGATGAAATCAGTTCTGCGTTTAGCGAAAGGGATGATGCTGATTATCCCGACATTATGTGCTTTACCTGCACTGGGACAGGAGTCCTGTCAGGGCGTCAGCCAGGTGGTCGTGCAGGTGCATAACGTCAACTATGTGCCGGGCGCAGCCGATGGCACCCCCATCTCGGCGCAGATGCCCCTGCAAAGCAGCAATGCTTTTACATGCAATAAAAACAGCGGTGAGCAGGGCTATAACTACAAAGATATGGGGTTTGAGATTAATGCTGAAGAGTCCGGCTTACAGACCAATATCGCGGGCGGGCACAATACGCCGATATACCGTGTTCCAGGCGTTGAGAGCATCGGGTTCGCTATTGGTTTCAAGGAGCCGTCTTATTGCGGTGGCGGTTTCGCTGATACCACCGGTAAAGGTAAAACCAGCTCGATCTGCAACTCCCAGACCAGCCCACAGTTAAATTCTGCCCACGACATAACCCTTCAGTCCTATGTGGTGTTCTATAAAATTCCCGGACAGCGCTCGCCGCTTAACCCTGGCGATCAACCCGCATCTGTCGGTGAGGTGAACATTGGCAATGCCAGCCTGAAGGTCGGGGACAGTGCAGCCAGCAGCCAGCCAATCAACGACAAGCCGCAAATATTCC
Organism: Pantoea sp. 22096; assembly: GCF_052045955.1. NCBI lineage: Bacteria > Pseudomonadati > Pseudomonadota > Gammaproteobacteria > Enterobacterales > Erwiniaceae > Pantoea > Pantoea sp. 22096. The sequence continues at coordinate 142,399 of NZ_JBQEPW010000002.1, forward strand.
TCTCCAGCTTTACCGTGCAGTATGGCAGCTGTTCTGTGGTCGCCTCCCAGTCCGCTATTAATGTGGACATGGGAAAGGTGAGTAAGACGGAATTCACCGGTATCGGCAGCCGGGCAGGAAGCGAGAAGCGCTTCCGGATTCAGGTGATGTGTGAGCACAGTGCAGCCGTAAAAGTCGGTTTCTTTGGTATGGCTACATCAGGTGATAAAGATGCCATCAGCCTGACGCCTCAGAGCAACTCAGCATCCGGTGTAGGCATTGCGCTGACTTATGGACCCGGCCTGCAGGTCCCGGAAGGTCAGCGCGTGCCGCTGAATGTCTCAACCGATCAGCTGCCGGTGCTGACGACAGTTTCTTCTCCCAATCAGGCGGCGTCGATGACGTTTAACGCGCAATATATTCAGACTGGCGGGCAGGTGATGGCGGGAAAAGCGGACGGCACGGTGACGTTCAATCTCGTTTATAATTAACAGGCACAGGCTGTGCATCACTGACGAATGCTGCGTGATGCTGGCTGCATGTGTCATCAGCCCTGCGCATTACGCCCCGTCTCCTGCAGCAATTGTTAAAACCCGCTAACCATGACCCGCGGTTTTCCCTAATCTCTGTTAAAATTATTCCTCTGTACCACTTTGCAGGATGCATGTTCGGGAGAAGCTATGTTGTGGATTTGGAATGCCCTGATTGTTCTGGTCACCGTTATCGGCATGGAGATAACGGCTGCGCTGGCGCACAAATACATCATGCATGGCTGGGGTTGGGGCTGGCACCTGTCACATCATGAACCACATAAGGGCTGGTTCGAGGTTAACGACCTCTATGCGGTGGTGTTCGCGGGCCTGTCGATTTTACTTATTTATCTGGGCAGCACAGGCATCTGGCCGCTACAGTGGATCGGTGCAGGGATGACGCTTTACGGTCTGCTCTATTTTATCGTGCATGACGGGCTGGTCCATCAGCGCTGGCCATTCCGCTATGTGCCGCGCCGGGGTTATCTGCGCCGGCTTTACATGGCGCACCGACTGCATCATGCGGTACGGGGTAAGGAAGATTGTGTCTCATTTGGTTTTCTCTATGCGCCGCCGCTGTCAAAACTGCAGGCGACGCTCAGGGAACGTCACGGCGTTAAACGGGGCGCTGCCAGAGGTAAGCAGGGCGTGGAGCAGGACGTCCCATCCGGGAAGTAACTGCCTGACCGGATGCTGCCACCAGCATGGCCAGTTTCTCTGGCGTGCTGGTGGACTGACGTTGATCCCACGCTTGTGCACCCGCTTCGACTACTTTCATACCGATCTTACGATAAACCTGTTTTGCCGTCGCAATGGCCCACGCTGAACGCAGCGGTAAACCGGGCAACCCCGCCGATGCCGATCGATAATAAGGTTCTGCCGTCTCCACCAGTCGGCGGGCAACGCGGCTGACGGCCTGGCGATGGCGCGGGTCCGCCAGCGCCTCCCGCGTCAGCCCCTCTTCTGCCAGCCACTCAGCGGGCAGATAACAGCGTCCCGCTTCAGCATCTTCAACAATATCGCGGGCAATATTGGTTAGCTGAAAGGCCAGACCGAGATCGCAGGCGCGATCGAGCGTGGCGTTGTCGCGCACGCCCATAATCTGCGCCATCATCAGACCCACCACGCCCGCCACGTGATAGCAGTAGCGCAGCGTATCGTCCAGCGTCTGATAGCGGGTCTCATGGACATCCATCGCAAAGCCCGCCAGGTGATCAAAAGCGTAAGCAGGCAGAATATCGTGCGCCATCGCTACCTCCTGAAAGGCGGCAAAGGCAGGCTCATGCATCTGCGATCCGGCATAGGCCTGACGGGTTTTCATCTCCAGCTGCGCCAGGCGCTGTTCAGCAGATTGCAGTGACGGCGTATCGTTGCTGAATCCCAGCACCTGATCGTCAATCACATCATCACAGTGACGACACCATGAGTAGAGCATTAGCACACTGCGTCGGGTTTTGGCATCAAACAGTTTCGATGCCGTGGCAAAGCTTTTCGAGCCCACTTCCATGGTTTCAACGGCATGATCGAGCAGTGACGGACTATTCAAGCAAGATCCTCCAGCATCAATCCTGCGGTGGCTTTGGCCGAACCAATCACTCCTGGGATGCCCGCGCCAGGATGGGTGCCCGCGCCGACCAGGTAAAGATTTTTAATGGTCTTATCGCGGTTATGGGGCCGGAACCAGGCACTTTGCGTCAGAATCGGCTCGACCGAGAATGCCGAGCCCTGATACGCATTCAATTCATCGCGGAAATTAAACGGCGTGAACATGCGATGCGTCACCAGCTGGCTGCGCAGGCCTGGCATGTAGTGCTGTTCCAGATAGTCGAAGATGCGATCGCGCAGGCGAGGACCTTCCACGGCCCAGTCGATATCGGCGGTGCCGAGGTGCGGCACCGGTGCCAGCACGTAATAACTGCCGCAGCCTTCGGGTGCCAGTGACGGATCGGTCACGCAGGGCGCGTGAAGGTAAAGCGAGAAGTCCTCTGCGAGGGCGTCTTTATTAAAGATCTCATCAATCAATTCACGATAGCGCGGACCAAAGCAGACTGTGTGGTGCGCGAGCTGATCGTGATGATGATTCAGGCCAAAATAGAGCACAAACAGCGAGTTGCTCATGCGCTTGTTCTGCAGGGATTTTCCCCTGGCCACAGCGGCGGGATGCTGACTCAGCAGTTCGCGGTAGGTATGAACCACGTCAGCGTTAGAGGCAACCGCGCGGGTCGGGAAGACCCGGCCATCATCCAGATGCACGGCGATGATTTTATTTTCCTGCGTCTCCAGCCGGGCAACGCTGGCATTCAGCTCCACTTCGCCGCCCAGATCCTGAAACAGCTTCACCATGCCCTGTACCAGGGCGCCTGTGCCACCACGCGGGAACCAGACGCCCCATTCACGTTCCAGCGCATGAATCAGGGTATAGATTGACGAGGTGGCAAATGGATTTCCGCCTACCAGCAGCGAGTGAAAAGAGAACGCCTGACGCAGATGCTCATCTTCAATATAGCTCGCCACTTTGCTGTAGACGCTGCGCCACGCCTGCAGTTTTGCCAGCTGAGGGGCGGCGCGCAGCATGTCCCGGAATGACAGAAATGGCACGGTGCCGAGCTTGAGATAACCTTCTGCAAACACCGCACGGGAATAGGCCAGAAAGCGACGATAGCCTTCTACGTCACGCGGATTAAATGCGCTGATTTGCGCTTCCAGCGCGGGCTGATCGTTGTCATAACTGAAGACTTTGCCGGACTCCCAGCAGAGGCGATAAAACGGCTTCACCGGCAGCAGTTCGACATAGTCAGAGAGTTTTTTACCTGCCAGGGTGAAGAGCTCTTCAATAGCGCTGGGATCGGTAATCACCGTGGGGCCGGCATCAAAGGTAAAGCCCTGATCCTCGTAAACATAGGCGCGGCCGCCGGGTTTATCACGCTGCTCCAGCAGCCGCGTAGGGATCCCTGACGCCTGAAGGCGAATGGCCAGCGCGAGACCACCAAAGCCTGCACCAATTACTGTCGTTCTGTTCATTGCATCGCCTGTTGACGGTGAGGAGTCATAATAGCCTGTAGCGCAGCCAGTACGGGAACCGGCGGCTTGCCGCTTAAGATGCGCAGCCGATCAGACACAGTAAGTTTTCCCGCATAAAAACGGGCAATCAGACCTTCGGGGAGGCCGTAAAATCGTTGCATAACCTGCCAGCGCTGGTCTGCCGGACCCGCCAGAAACAGCATCCGGTTTAGCATGCGGAAGAAGCGCTGCTGCTGCCAGGAATGACTGGCAAACTGCTGAATGGTGGCGTGCAGGGTCTCAGAAGTGAACGACTGCATCTGCGCCAGCCGGTCCGCCAGCGCGACCGCCAGCGGCAGCGAATAGCCGGTGGTAGGATGGAATAACCCGGCACGCAGACCGCTGCAGGGCAGATCGCGTTTCTGCCAGAAGGCGTCCACGTCGCCGGTCAGCGTAATCGGCAACGCGCCCTGTTCTTCACGCAATAGCTGCTTTAACTGCCAGCCCTGCTGAGCAGCATAGTCACGGATATTCTGACGGGCGCGATCGCCTTCCAGCGTGGCGTTATCAATATAGTGGGTATCTTCAATCAGCAGCGTATCCGCCGAAAAGGGCAGGCTGTAGACAAAGCGATAGCCTGACTGCTGATCCACGGTCGCGTCCATAATGACTGGTGCGGTCAGGCCGTGGGGCGCACTGAGCTGCCACTCCTGACCCACAAACGCCTGGAAGCCCATGCGCAGCGCATCATCGGGCTGATAGCCGCGTCCATCGATCACCGCGTCAGTTTCCAGCACCCGACCATCCTCCAGCGTGACAAGGCGTGAAGCGATGCTCGCCACGCGGGTATTCAGCAGCAGATCCGGCGCAAACCGATCGCGGATCACCTGCGCAAAACGCGCTGCGGTCACACAAAAATAGCCACTGTTCAGGTTGCGACTGCGTTGCGGAAAGCGCACCTCATAACCGGGCCAGTGATGAACCACCAGCGGAGCAATCCAGTGATGCTGCGTGTCAGTGAGATCCTCCGCATGAAACGACCAGGTATGATGCGCGCCAGGCTCACTTTCTGCATCAATCAGCAGCATACGCAGTGACGGACGCTGCTGGCGCAGGCGCAGAGCAATCAGCCCGTTAGCCAGCCCCGCGCCCACCAGAATCAGATCATACCGCGACATAATCTCTCCTGTGGAGTACCGGCTTGCGGGTCTGCATCGCCTGTTCGACAATATCCGCTGCGAGGGTGGTGCCGCCCGCCTGACAGAGCGCAGTGCGCAGCGTTTTCATCTGCTGGCCGTAGCTTTCATCAGCCAGCAAAGTCTGAAGCTGACGGGCCATTGAGTGGCTGGTAGTGAAGCGTGACGCGCGACGCCCTATACCGTGCCAGACCACTCTGGCCGCGACGCCCGGCTGGTCAAAGGCCAGGGGAATCGCCAGCATTGGCGTCAGATAGTTAACAGCATCCAGTACCGTATTCATGCCGCCGTGCGTTATCGCCAGATCGGCCTGCGCCAGTGCGGCAGCCTGATCGGCAAAATCGACCACCTGAACATGGCTGGACTGCGCCAGTTTTTCCGCCTGAAACGGTGACAGACGACCACAATGCGCCAGCAGCAACTGCGCGTCGATCTCATGGCAGGCGCGAACAATGGTTTTAAACAGGCCGTAGCGGTGCCCCTGCAGCGTGCCAAGTGAAGCAAAAATGCGTGGTCTGTCGCCATGTGGGAAATAACGTGGCTGCGACGCGGCAGGCGCTGTTACCGCTGCACGCAGCGGACCGACCGAATGAAAATGGTCGGGCAGCGCCTGGCGGGGAAAATCGAGTTCCGGCAACAGCTGGCTGATCTGCGCAAGGGGTGAAAAGCAGTGATGCAGCTTTTCCCGTGGTGCTAATCCCATCGCATGGGCGTTACGGGCGATAACGCGATCGTGACGGCGCATCAGCCAGTCATAGATCTTTTCACTCGCGCGATAGCGTTCGCGTGCCTGGTCGGTGTTAGCATAGTCAAACGGCATCACGGCCAGCGGAAAATGGGGTTCACGGTTAAGTGGCAGCGCACAGGCCACAGAGACGTAGGGCAGGTTCAGAGACTCTGCCGCCAGCGCACCGGCTGGCTCCATCTGATCGACGATCACGCCATCAATCGCCAGCGTGTTCAGCACCACCGGCAGTTCACGGCAGAGCATCTCTGTGCTGCGGGCCATCTCATTGATTAATTTAAGCATTGATGGGCCAAGAGGATGCGCCGCCAGCTGAAGGGTATGCGCCAGACTGCCTGCCGGATGCGAGGCGAGACCCAGCGGGAAAAACCCTATCCGGCTGTCAGTAAGTAGTGCGCTGACATCCGTCTGCTGGATAAAGGTAATCTGGTGTCCGCGTGCGATTAAGGCCTGGCTCAGATGCGTAAGCGCCTGCACATGGCTATAGAAGGGCGGTGCAATGACCGCGAAGTGACTCATGCAGCATCCTTAACTGACGGCAGCGAGTTTTTTCTCAAACCAGGCCTGAACAAAATGATGAGTGGCATAACCGTCCTGGCAGGCCGAAAGCAGATGCTCACTGGCACAGCGCAGATGATCGCGCAGTCGCGTTTCAACCGCCTGAGGCCCCAGCAGATTGACCAGCGTCGATTTCCCCTCATCCTGATGGGCATCTTTGCCGGTATCCGCCATGCCGTCAGTGAGATCGTCCAGCAGCTGAAAGGCCTGACCGAGATTAAGCGAGAAGCGGTGTAGCTGTTCGCGCGCCTCTTTTGGCGTTTCCGCCACAATAGAGGCCATCTGCATAGAGGCGCAGAACAGGGTGCTGGTTTTGTAGTGATTGGTCATCAGAATGGCGTCGGCACTGCGTGGCTTGTCACCTTCTGAAAGATCCTTGAACTGACCCTGCACCAGACCCTGCATGCCGACAGCGTGAGATAGCTCCGCGACCGCATCAGCTCTGGCAGCTGCCGTTAAGCCTTCAGCCATTGCAACCACGCCAAAAGCCTTACTCAGCAGCGCCACTGCGGCCAGAATCGCGACATGTTCACCATACTGGCAGTGAATGGTCGGACGTCCGCGACGCAACTGCGCATCATCCATGCAGGGCATGTCATCCAGAATCAGGGAGGCGGCGTGCACCATCTCAACCGCGCAGGCGAGATCAAGCAGCCCGGCAGGGGTGGCGCTACAGCCGAGATCGCGCGCGGCCAGCAGCAGCAGCAGCGGGCGGATACGCTTTCCCGGTGCCAGCGCACCCTCGCGCATTGCCTCGCCAACTAAATCACGTTCACTCTCCACCGGTAAAAGCTGATCAAGCCGCTGCTCAATGTCGTTCAACAGGGTGGCTGCATCACTATGGCTGAAATTGACGTGTTGTTCTGCACAGACCGTCATCATGGCTGTCCTTATCTACAGAGGAAGTCACAGCAGGTCGAAATGATTCGATGCCATCTTCAATAATCGTCCCCGACTGCCACAGCATAGTTGGCAGGTTTTCAAAGAACGGCGGGTAAATCCATTACAACTAAGCGTAGCTCACAGTGATAAAAATGTCGGCGAATTCAGCAGCATTCCGCGTTTTAACGTGCCATCCTGACCACTATATTGCCTGAATCAGCCCAGTAATGCGCGCAGCGCTTTCATCACGCTGGTGACATCCTCATCCGATAATGCGCCATCTTTAGCGAAGCGTACAATCCCTTCCCGATCAATCACCACGACAGACGCGCTTTCCGGCTGAAGATGCCAGCTATGCGCAGTGACGCCACTGCTGTCGATAATAAATTGCTGCCAGGGTGCTGCTTTTTTGCTGGAGGCGATGCTGCGCACCACAAAAATGGCACTGCCGGGCAGGGCATCGTCGGTATTTACGATGGTGGTAGTCTGGAAGCGGTCACGCGGCAGTTGGGCCTGCTGAATGGCTTTAATTAAGGAGGCACTCTGATCTTTCGCAGAAAGCCGGCCAGCAACATGAATCACCAGACGCACTTTTCCGGTCAGTGTCTGACTGTTCCAGCGCTGATAATCGATGTCACCCTGGTTCAGCACCATTTCGCCTTTGTCGGCAATGTAGACCGGCGGGACAGGCTGACCGGGTGTCAGAGTATGAGCAGCTGTAAAGCCGGAAAACAGCAGGGCTATCATCAATCCATAATGGCGCACGGGGTCCTCACTTCTTTTCGTTTTACGGCAGGCGAGACGAGCTATCTCATCAGCAGGCAGAAGATTAGTACCATATCTATGTTTCAGATCAATAAATGCATTAAAGATTTGGGCTGAAAATGCAGGGAATATTTTGTTAACAGGAGGTGGAATATGAGCACTGCACTGATGACCTTACCTGAGTTTGCCCGCTACATTGGCATCACTACGCCGACGCTGGCGCGCGCCTTTTGCTGCCGGGGATCGCTGTCCGGCGTGCCGCTGCCGCAGGCACTGGATGATGCACCGCTGACACAACGCCACTGGCTACGCGACGATGTACGTCAGTTTGATCATGTCTATAAGCGGGTGCAAGCGATGCAGCAACGTAAAACGCTTTAAATCGCCCATCAAAAAAAAAGCGCGGGATTATCCCGCGCTTTGTTATGCAACATTATCAGGCTTCACCAGGAAGCAGACCAGATTGGCATCCCGATCGCCGGTAACCTCCATGCTGCTATCCAGCCCGCTCACCGCATCGCCGCGACTGAGTCGCTGATCGCCGATGCGAATAATTCCTTCCAGCACGATGAGATAAGCCACAAAGCCCGGCATCGAGGGCACGTCCACCGTCTGGTTACGCTCCAGCAGCGTATCGTAGATATAGACTTCCTGGCGCAATTCCAGCGGGGCATCAGACTCTTCCGGCCCGGCCAGTTCGGTCCAGCCGTTAGTCATAATGCCCTGATCGCGCTCCAGCACCTGAGTCATCGCTTCACCGCCCGGCAGTGAAGGCCGGATAACGGCCTGCAACAGTTCCGCTTCATACAGCGGCACTGATTCTTCGTACTGAACACCCTCACCGGCATTCACCACCATTACCTTTTTCGCAGAGAGCTGAGTACGCTCGCCGTTGCTGTCCTGATGCTGCATTGAACCGCGCCACAGGTAGGTGAACACTTCTTCGTCCTGATGCTGCTGCATCGGGATCCGGGCATCCAGTTTCAGCGACATCAGGTCAACAATGAGCAACGGGCTAAGCGCCTCGCCAGGCCGCTGACGACGAACGGTAAAAGGACCGTACTCAAAGAGTTGTTCAGAATTAGCTCGCACAATATTCATGATGAGTTCTCAGATAAAGGAAGGCATAACAACGATCATAGACCTCAGGCGCAGAATGAGAAGCCGGATGATTTGCCCGGCTTCGTCAGTTATTTTGAATAAAAAATGACGCGGTGTGTCATCTGCTTATTTGCCCTGTTCGTCGCTCTCACCCAGGAAGAAATACCAGAGTGGGATCGACAATAGCCCGGTAAAGACCGTGGAGTAGAGCAGGATCATCATCGCCTGGGTGATATACATGGTCAGTGACCAGTGGCTGAAGGGGATCTGATACTGGTCAATTACGCCGCCGATCATCGCATTCGCCATCACTGAAATCACAATCAGCGCCAGCACCGTGACGCTGCGGAGAAAATAGCGCATTTCTTTGCGCTTTCCGGCGAAGCGTGACTGGACGATAGCCAGCGGCGACTGCTTATCTGGCGCAATTTCTTCCCGAATGACCGACGCATGCTGCGCGCTGCGCCAGCGCTGAATATCCAGCAGGATCAGCACAACCAGGCTGATGCCCATAACAGGCAGCGCATAACCCAGCGCCAGCGTCACTATCAGGCTGGTGCCCTGCGTATAACGCGGCAGTGCAAGCCAGACGGACAACAGCGTCTGCGAGGGGCTGAGCTGGGGAACCGCCGGGCGGCGAATCCACCACATGCGGTAGCCCAGCACTATCATCGCACAGAGTCCAAAGCCGAACAGGGCCAGAATCAGTTGGTTAGGCAGACCAAACAGTACCCCCATATGCGCATCCACGCCCCAGCGGGTCAGTTTTGCCACCAGCGGGAAGCTGGCGAATTCAACGCGGTCGACCACGCTGAAATCAGCCGGATTGATAGAAACCGCATCAACCTGACTTGGCCAGCTGCGATCAATCTCCGATACGGTCCAGGCCTGTTCTGCGTTCTTAGGCTGACGCAGCTCCAGTTTCGCGGCGTGCAGTCCGGCCTGACGTGCTGCTGCCAGTGCCTGATCCCAGCTGGCATTCGGTTGATTGAGAACCACTGGCGCGGCGATTCTGGCTGATATGGTCATGCCGGACATCGTCATGCCTTCCATCGCACCGCGATGGTCAGCATGCGGATCGGCTGCTTCGGCGGGCGCGTCACCGTTCAGTGCGGTATTAACCTGCGGCGTTTTCCAGCCAAAGTCGCTGCGCATCTTTTCGATATTGTTGCCTGCCCACTGTGACCAGGTCAGTCCCGTTACCGAAAAGAACACCAGCCCGATAGCCAGCAGCAGACCCAGCGTAACGTGCCAGTGACGCGTTGCCGCAAATCCGCTGCGCACTTTCTTACGGGTACGTGGTGGCCGGGTGCCGGACCATAAGATGATCCCACCCAGCGCAGCGACCCACAGCCATGAGGCTGCCAGCTCGCTGTAGTTACGGCCAAAATCGCCGAGCAGCAGGCCGCGATGCAGCTGATCCAGCCACATGCGCAGCGGCAACACACCGCTGGTGCCATACACCGTCATATCGCCTTTCACCTGCAGAGTGTAGGGATCGATAAACAGCGATCGTGATTCCGATGGGCCAAGCTGAGGCTCAGCAAACTGCACGCGGGTTGTATCATGCGGACCCGGTGCGGGACGCACGGCGTAGATACGTGCAGACTCACCCGCACGCGCACGTGCGGCGGCAATCTGGGCTGACAACGGCTGTGCCTGGCCCTGTGCATCGGTGGTCAGGGCATCGTGATAGATAGCCTGTTCCAGCTGCGGCGTCAGAACGTAGAGCGTGCCGGTGAGCGCGGCGACAAAAATGAACGGTGCGATAAACAGACCGATATAAAAATGCAGGCGGCGAAACAGATTAAACAGCGTGCCGCGCGGTGCAGGGATAATTTCCTGAGAAGAGGACATAGCATTCCACACTTTTCAAAAGACAAAGGCGATTGGGTGACGTTGTCACGCAATCGAATCAGAAAGCAGTGAGTGTGAAGTGAAAGCAGGCGGCGCTCGTGGTCGGTGGAGACGCAACATCCATCGCCACGGAGGCGGATTAATCGCAGAGGGCGGCGGGGCGCGGCTGATCAGGCTCATCCACTCGATGAACGGGATAAATACCCAGAGCATCAGCGGCACGTGCACCAGTAAATCGCAGTAAACACAGGCAAAACCAGGATCCATCATCATCCCATGGTCCGCCATTGACATCATTTCGCTGTGATGATGCATCATCGGCATCTCTGCGCTCATAGCGGAGACACGCTGCATTGTGGCGTGATGCTCAGCCAGATTCTTTGAAATCATCGGGGCGACAAACAACAGCAGCACGGCCAGTATCGCAATACCGGCAGTGAGTCGATGTCTGAGTGAAGATTTCTGCATGATTGTAACGGACGCAAGGGGTGAGAATTCCGGGCGGCAGTGTAACGCGAAGGGGATAAAAGGGTTAAATAAAGTGGCATCTGTTCCGAAAAAATTCGCACTCTTTGAACATATTCACTTTAATTCCAGCATCATTTAACTTAGATGTTACTCGTTAAATACATACAAATAACATTAATGAGTCGGTTGCATTTAACCGAACCCATAAAGGAATGAAGATGAAAATTGTAATGCTGGATGGTGACACACTGCCTGTCTCTCTGCCGACCGGGCAACTACAGGCTGACTGGGAGATTCGCGCACAAACACCGGTCAGTGACATTGTCTCTTCGCTCACGGGCGCGACGGTTGCGATTACCAATAAGGTGCCGTTGTGTGCCGACACCCTGGCGCAGCTTCCTGAACTGCGCTTTATCTGTATTGCGGCAACCGGTTATGACTGTATTGATACAGAGGCCTGCCGCGTCCGCGGCATCGTGGTCAGTAATGTACCCGGCTACTCTTCTCAGAGCGTGTCGGAGGCGGTAATCGCCGCCATTTTCGCCTTGCGTCGTCACATGATGGCTTATGCCGTTAATACCCGCATCGACTGGCCGCAGGCGCAGCACTTTTGTCTGCATCGTCAGCCAATAGGGGATATTGGCGGCGCCACGCTGGGTATCGCGGGCAAAGGTGATATCGGTCAGGCGGTCGGCAGGCTGGCCCAGGCGCTGGGAATGAAGGTCCAGTACGCGGAGCGCAAAGGCAGTGATCGGGTGCGTGAGGGCTATGTCAGCTTTGAGCAGATGCTGGCCACCAGCGATATTATTTCGCTGCACTGCCCATTGAGTGACAGCACCCGTCAGATGATTGATCGCGAGGCGCTGGAGAAAATGAAACCGCATGCGCTGCTGATTAACACCGCGCGTGGTGGCCTCATTAACGAGGCCGATCTTGCTGAGGCATTAAAGCAGGGGCTGATTGGCGGCGCGGCGCTGGATGTTCTGAGCAGCGAACCACCCTCTGCAGATAACCCGCTGCTGGCAGATTTGCCCAATCTGCTGCTGACGCCGCACATTGCCTGGGCGAGTCGCAGCGGCGTAGAGAATCTGGTGACGGGTGTGATGGCCAATATTGCGGCCTTTATTCAGGGCGAGCCGGTTAATGTGGTGAGCTGAGCTGGGTCGAATGGCTTTCTGAGGCCTGCAATTCGTTAATATTCAGAGCAACCTCGTAGAATTCAGGAAAAGCGTTTTACGGGGTTCAATCATCAGAGTATTCATTTCGTTATTTCCATCCGGTCTTTAAACGTTCGTGCGCTACAGGATTTAGCGCCTTTTATCCTGCTGAATCAGCCGTTGTCAGCGCTTCAGGAACAGAAAGGAGTCTGGTCAGTGAAAAAGAACAACAGCACGCACACGCCTCATGATGCGACATTCCGGCAATTTCTGACTCAGCCGGATATTGCCCGGGATTTCCTGGCGCTGCACCTGCCGCCAGAGTTGTGCCAACGCTGTGATCTCAGCACACTGAAGCTGGAGTCGGGGTCGTTTGTCGAGGATGACCTTCGGCAGTACGTTAGCGATGTGCTTTACAGTCGTAAGACTATCGCTGGCAATGGATAGATCCATGTACTCATTGAGCATCAGTCATCACCTGACAAACATATGGCATTTCGGCTGATGCGCTATGCAGTGGCTGCCATGCAGCGCCATCCTGAAGCTGGGCACAAGAGATTGCCGCGGGTAATACCTATACTGTTTTACGCGGGCAGACGCACTCCCTATCCTTATTCGACCCGGTGGCTGGATGAGTTCGACGACCCGTTGCTGGCGGACAGGCTTTACAGCCACAGTTTTCCACTGGTCGATGTCACGACGATTCCTGACGATGAGATCATGCAACACCGCAGCATGGCGGCACTGACCCTGTTGCAGAAACATATCCGGCAACGTGATCTGGCAGAAATGATGGACAAGCTGGTATCCATTTTGATGGCAGGCGATCACTCTTCATCGCAGGTGATAATCATTGGCAAACTGCATTGTGCAGGCGGGCGAAGTCTCAAACGCCAAAACCTTTGTACAGGAGCTGGCACAGATTTCGCGCTAAGAATTTTTTGAGCGCTGATTAACGCTGACGACTCAAATCGCCAGCGTACTGCACTGAAAATATAAAATCAGCTTGCCGGAATCATGGGAACTCCATCGCTTTTCATCACGGCGAGCCTGTTATTTGCGCGCTCAGTATCAAAATATCGAGCGCCCCAGCTTTTCCGTCAGCAATTCCAGCACAGCAGTGCCCGCCAGCGAATTACCTGCGCTGTCCAGCCCGGGTGACCAGACGGCAATGCTCATCTCGCCAGGGATGACGGCAATAATTCCGCCACCTACGCCCGACTTTGCAGGCATCCCAACCCGCCACGCGAATTCGCCTGCGCCATCATACATCCCGCTGGTGATCATCAGTGCGTTAATCTGCCGCGCCTGACGCGGTGTAATCATCTGGCTGCCATCCAGTGTTTTACCCTGATTAGCCAGATAGATGAAGGTGCGCGCCAGTTCAACGCAGTTCATCGACAGTGAGCAATAGTGGAAATAGGTCTGCATGACGCTGGTGACATCATTATCGAAATTACCAAACGACTTCATCAGCCAGGCTATCGCGGCATTGCGGGCAGAATGTTCAAATTCAGAGCGGGCAACGTGGCGATCATAATTGATATCGGGCTGCTGGCTAAGCTGGCGCACAATTTCCAGCATTCGCTGGCGTGGCGCCGTCAGGCGGGTTTCCAGCAGATCGCAAATCACCAGCGCACCGGCATTGATAAACGGATTACGTGGCTTGCCCTGTTCCAGCTCCAGCTGGACCAGTGAATTAAATGGCTGGCCTGATGGCTCTTTGCCAACCCGCTGCCAGATTTCACTGTCGTCATAGCGGGTCAGTGCCACAGTCAGCGATAGCGCTTTGGATATCGACTGAATAGAAAAGCGCGTCTCCGCATCGCCCGCCTGAAAGAGGGTGCCGTCACGCAGGCAAACGGCAATGGCCAGATTGTCGGCCGCAACATCGGCCAGCGCGGGGATATAGTCAGCGACTTTTCCCCGATGGACCAGCGGACGCACCTGATCCAGGACCTCCTGCAGCAGAGCATTATTTAGTTCAGACACGCACTTTTCTCCCGTCGGTTTACGCTGGCCGGCAATGCGTGATGCATTTGCGACCGGCCAGTCATCTGTTGTGAGTCGCTGAGCCGCATTTTCAGCTGATGGGTTTTGACTGTGCTGCCAGCGGAGCCAATACCATCTGTAACAGGCTCAGCAGTGCCAGCACACTGAAGGGCAGCGTCCAGTTACCGCTCTGTTCATGGAGCACGCCAAAAAACAGCGGGCCCAGGGCTGCCAGCGCATAGCCCACACATTGCGCCATGCCTGAAAGTTGTGAGGCCTGACGGTGATGTGTGGCGCGCAGATTAAACAGCGAGAGGCAGAGCACCAGTGAAGCCCCGGCACCCAGTCCGGCCAGTGTCAGCCAGATCAACGCCCATTGCGGATTAAGCAGCAGACCTGACATACCGAGGAAAATACCCGAGGAAGCAATGAATGCGGTGAGCCGGGCATCTTTTACCCGCTTCAGCGCAACCATACAGGCCAGATTAGCAACGATTGCAATTGCCTGATACCAGAACAGCAGCCACCCAGCCTGCGCCTGAGTGAAGCCATTATCCTGAGCAAACACGGCAAACCAGTCGATCAGGGTATAAAATGCCAGCGATTGCAGTGCCATAAACAGGGCGATTTGCCAGCCACCGGCTGAGCGCCACGCATGACGATGTGCAACAGGGGCTTCAGCCGACGCTAAAGATGACTGCCGCTGACGTAAAAGCGGCAGCCAGGCGAGCAGCGCAACCAGCCCTGGCAGCGCCCAGACAACCAGTGAGAGTCGCCAGCCCGCCGTTGAGAGCTCGCTCAGCGGCACGGCAATGCCCGACGCGAGGCTGGCAGTAATCGACATGGTGGCGGCATAAAGGCCAATGTATCTGGCGGTATGGGCGGTGAAATCGCGCTTAATCAGGGGCGGCAGCAGTACGTTGGCCGCGGCAATACCTGCGCTCAGCAGCAGCGTTCCGCTCCATAATGCCGCTTCAGCAGGCAACCAGCGCAACAGTGAACCAGCAGTAATCAGGCACAGTGCACTCCACAAACTGCGCTCCAGCCCGACCCGATTTCCCAGCCAGGCGGCAGGCGGGGCGAGCAGGGCAAAAAGCATCAGTGGAATAAAGTTAAACAGGCCTGCTTCGCTGGCGCTGAGGCCAAAGGTCTGGCGGACATCCTGCAGCACCGGCCCGACGGCGGTAATCGGTGCCCGAAGATTTGCTGCGGTGAGCAGCAGGACGAACAAAAAAAAGCTGGCGCTGGAAAACGCAGCGAGGGGTTTAGCTTGCTGTTGTACAGGCATCATGGCAGGGATCATCACATGCAGCAGTGCTGCGGGGGCGTTGGTTGACGTTAACGCTTACGCATCAGAATTGATGTCTGGGCGTTACTTTACTGACCGGTTAGCGGCCTGTAAAGCCTTGTTATATGATGAAATAGCGTAAATGCGATCTCGCCGCCGCGATCGCTGTATGAGTGATTAGTGGAACTCAGGCTCAGGGAAGTGACCACAGTCGTTCTGGCTGGGATTAGATCCGGGCTGGCAGGTCTGCTGACGGGTTTCGGCCGCGGGAACCGTTTTTTCAGCGTGCCACGGGGCACTGCAGGCACTGAGAAGAGAAACCAGAATCATCACACTGAATACGCGCATATCCGCTCCTTATTAACCCTTTTGAGCAAGGTCACGTCGGTGATCGGCGGTTGGCAGGTCAGGGACGTCTTACCTGAGTGTGGTCGCTAAGGGGATAATGTCAATTAAAACAGCGCAAACATCAGCGCAACAGGAAAACTCATCGGCCAGGTGGCACCCACCAGAAAAGCGCTCAGCAGTTTGATGCTCAGCTTATCTTTGGCGATGAAGAAAGTGATTAGCGTCGCGACCAGTGCAACAACGGCATAAAAAATTAGCATACCCTGGTACAGTGTCATTGATATCTCCGCAGCGTCATTATGGTTTTCGCTGCGCATGATGCGGATTTTTGTGATCCAGATCAAGTGAATCAGGGTTAAGCATCTAAAGAAATTATCGGTCAATATGGCTGATTTACGCTCTGACATCGATGATGATAACGGGCGATTTCAGGCTGAAACCGTGGCGGGAAATGTGGGTCGAACCTTTGCTGATGCCGCCATCCTATCTTTACATCCCCTGGCGAACGCTTGCTGACTGACCGTTACCCTGACGTAAAAAAGCCCGCTATGGTGGGCGGGCCAGACATGGCAGTGCATGACTAAACAGCGTACGCGTTTTAACTCTGACGATAGAGTGCCATCACCGCTTCCAGATCCGGGGTACGAGGGTTACCGCCGGTGCAGACATCATCCAGCGCCGCCTGCGCCAGTGCAGGGATATCCGCCTCCTGTAAGCCGACCTCGCGCAGCGAACGCGGAATACCCACATCGCGGCAGAGCTGACGAACTGCAGCGACAGCCGCTTCCCGCGCCTGATCCAGCGTCAGCGTGTCGACCTGTTTCACGCCCATCGCACGGGCAATATCGCGATATTTTTCGCCTGTTGATGGGGCGTTCCATGCCATCACCTGTGGCAGCAGAATGGCGTTCGCCACGCCGTGCGGCACGTTATAAAAAGCGCCCAGTGGATGTGCCATACCATGCACCAGACCGAGTCCGACATTGGAGAAGCCCATACCGGCCACATACTGCCCCAGCGCCATCTGCTCAACAGCAACAATATTTCCCGCCACCGATTCGCGCAGCGACTGGCTGATAATTTCAATGGCTTTGAGGTGCAGCATGTCAGTCAGGGGCCAGGCACCGCGCGTAATGTACCCTTCAATCGCGTGAGTTAGGGCATCAATACCGGTGGCCGCTTTCAGCGAGGCGGGCATGCTCGCCATCATCTCCGCATCAATAATCGCCACTTTTGGAATGTCATGCGGATCGACGCAGACAAACTTGCGACGATTCTCTTCATCGGTAATGACATAGTTAATAGTGACTTCTGCCGCCGTGCCTGCCGTGGTCGGAATTGCGATGATTGGCACGCACGGATGACGGGTTGGGCTAACCCCTTCCAGGCTGCGAACATCTTCGAATTCAGGGTTGTTGATAATAATGCCGATCGCTTTACTTGTGTCCTGCGGTGAACCACCGCCGATGGCGATGAGGTAGTCAGCACCTGATTCCCTGAACACGGCAACGCCCTGCTGCACTACCCGGATAGTCGGATTCGGAACGACCTCATCAAAGACCGCCCAGGCAAGCTGATGCTGTTCCAGCAGGTCAGTTACCCGCTTCAGCGCACCGGCCGCAACCAGCGCTTTGTCAGTGACAATAAGCGCTTTACGCATCCCGCGACGCTGTACCTCTTCAGGCAAATGACGTAATGCGCCAGCACCAAACCAGGCGGTTTCATTCAGAATCATACGTTGGGTCATCAAAACATCCTCTGTTAAAAATGGTTTTCTACGATCCGTTATCCGCTTTTCAGGTTCTGCGCATAACCTCTCAGTTTCAGGTAAGAACATTTGATAAAAATCAATGAATTAGTAAAAAGTACTGCGCGCAATTCATTCAGGCAGGGCTTTCGTCTGGTGGGTATGCGGTGAGAGGCGGTGGATTATGCCCATCGTCAGTTGTGTGCAACACTTCTTTATTACAAACCTGTCCGTCCATGAGGAATGAAGACATGACCCGATTCGTAATGAATAAAAAGGATGAACTCGTCGACAGCGCGCTGGATGGCATGATTTACGCCAGTCCGTGGCGCAATCTGGTGCGGCTGCAGGTCGATCCCCACATTCGCATCGTGATGCGCAGAGACTGGAAAAAACAGCAGGTCGCACTGATCTCCGGTGGCGGTTCCGGCCATGAACCGGCGCACGTCGGTTTTATCGGCAAAGGAATGCTGACGGCGTCCGTCTGTGGCGATGTGTTCGCCTCACCCAGCGTTGATGCGGTTTATAACGCCATCATCAACCTTACCGGTGACGCGGGATGTCTGCTGATTGTGAAAAACTACACCGGCGATCGACTCAACTTTGGGCTGGCGGCTGAAAAAGCCCGCAAGGCAGGATTCAGCGTCAATATGGTGATTGTCGGTGATGATATAGCCTTACCGGACAATCCTCAGCCACGCGGCGTGGCAGGCACGTTGCTGGTGCATAAAGTGGCAGGCTTTGTCGCCGAACGCGGTGATGATCTGACGGCGGTAACGGAGGCCGCAGAGGCCGCCAGTCGTGCTATCGCCACCATGGGGGTAGCGCTTTCCAGCTGTCATCTGCCGGAAGAACAGACCGGCCAGCGGGTGCCCGACGGCAGCGTGGAAATGGGGCTGGGGATTCATGGTGAGCCGGGCGTTGACGTCATGCCGACTCAGAACAGTCAGCAGATTGTGCATCATCTGCTGGAGAAGGTGATGCCAGGTCCAGACAAGGATCTGCCCTGCGCGCTGCTGGTGAATAACCTTGGCGGGATGTCGGCGCTGGAGATGAGTCTGGTCACACGTGATCTGATTGAGTCGCCGCTGAGCCGGGGAAGCCGTTATCTGATTGGCCCGGCACCGCTGATGACCGCGCTGGACATGAAAGGGTTTTCCGTTACCTGCATGACGCTGACGCCGCTGTTCGAAGCGGCGATCTGCGCCCCGGTTGAAGTGACCGGCTGGGTTCCGGCGGTTAAGATCACATCGCTTCAGCCGGTTAACGCGACCCGAGAGGCGACAGCGCATTCGGTGCAACCCTCAGAAAATCCGGTAGTCGCAGCCTTTGTTAACCGCATTTGTGAAACGCTGATCGCCAGTGAAAGCGAGCTGAATAAACTCGATGCTCAGGTGGGTGATGGTGATACCGGCTCGACCTTTGCTGCTGGCGCGCGTCAGATCCAGCGTGAATGCGCAGATAACCAGCTGCCACTGAATGTTCTGCCCGACCTGCTCGCGGTAACGGGTGAGCGACTGGCCACGGTCATGGGCGGATCCAGCGGCGTGTTGATGGCCATCTTCTTCACCGCCGCGGCGCAGCACCTGTCGGAAGGAGATGACCTGCCGGTCGCCTTACAGCAGGGTCTGGAAAAAATGAAGCAGTATGGTGGGGCTAAACCGGGCGATCGCACACTGATTGATGCGCTCCAGCCCGCTATTGAGGCGCTGGTGGCGGGCAAACCGCTGGCAGCCGCAGCAGATGCGGCGCAGCAGGGCAGTGATGCAACCGCCAGCATGGGAAAAGCAAAGGCGGGCCGATCATCTTATCTCAACAGCGCGAACCTGAATGGCGTGCCCGATCCCGGTGCGGTTGCCGTCGCCCGCGTTTTTGCGGCATTAAAAACGCTTTAGCTCAATCACAGCGCTAAACGCGTCTGTAAAAAGGCCAGTAACTGGCGGTTTACTTCGCTGCGCTGACGGTGCTGTGGGTAAACCGCATTCAGGGAGAGTGGGGGCGGCTGGCAGCCGTCCAGCACCGTCACCAGTTCACCCCTTTGCAGGTCTGTCTCTACGATAAAAGCGGGAAGCAAGACCAGTCCGAGTCCCGCCAGGGCGGCATCACGCAGCACTTCGCCATTGTTACTCACCATGGGGCCCTGAACCGCCAGCCATTTCGCTTTGCCATTGACCTGCAATTCCCAGCCATTCAGACCTTCCCGTCCGTAGCGCAGACAGGCGTGTTGCAGCAACTCCTCGGGCTGCTGCGGCGTGCCGGCCCGCTGCAGGTAACCGGGACTGCAGCAGATTACCCGTTTCAATTCACCCAGCGGACGGGCAATCAGCGTGGAATCTGCCAGGGTGCCGATGCGAATCGCCATATCGACGCCTTCGCCAATTACATCAACATAGCGATCGGCCAGCTCAATCTGAAACTGCAGTGCCGGATGATGGCTCAGGAATTCAGCGATTAGCGGTGACAGGTGGCTCATGCCAAACGACATTGGCAGATTGATGCGGAAAGTCCCGCGCAGCGCCTGCTGCTGCTCCGACACCGCCAGTTCGGCTTCCTGAATCTCATCCAGAATGCGCTGAGCATGCTGCGCAAAAAGCAGACCCGCATCCGTCACTGACAGCTTGCGGGTGTTACGTATCAGCAGACGTACGCCTAACGACGCTTCCAGCGCGGCCATGCGGCGGCTGACATACTGCTTCGATAACATCAGCTGCTCAGCGGCTGCAGTGAAGTTACCAGCATGTATCACGGCGATGTAAATCCGGAGATCTTCGATCTGCATAGTGTCCACTTATTGGTAACAGTGACGGGGTGTCTGGCGAAAACTCAGCCGCAGGCGTTAACTTATATCGGGTATTGGGTCACAGGGCAACGCGTCAGCACCCTCAGCCAGCGCGACAGGGATCATAGATTTACCGTTCCGTAATGTCTAAACGGGCTGTCAGCCGGGCTAATCGCGTTAAAGCCGTTATAGTAAGCAGGCAGTGATGCAATCCATCCGGAACTAACCTGATAAGGAGTGGCTGGTGAAAAAATTACTCTGCGCAACGGTGCTGGCTGTTTTGCCAATAACCACGCTGGCAGCATCGGTGTTTACGCTGCAATCACAGGATTTCAGCGATAATGCCCTACTGGATAAAAAGTTTGCCGGTGCTAATAAAAGTAATCCTTCCTGCACCGGTGAGAATATCTCTCCCGAACTCAACTGGTCTGCGATTCCGGCGGGCACCCGCAGTCTGGCCCTGCTGATGACCGATCCGGTCGGGGCCAAAGGGCTGGGCGTGACTCATATGGTGGCCTATAACATTCCGGCCAGCCGTTCGTCGTTCGCGCAGGGGGCGCTGACAAAGGGCAAGGACTACACCGGCGGAAAAAATACACCCGGGACACTGCACTATTATGGACCTTGCCCGCCTGCAGGCAGCGGCCTGCATCACTATAACTTTGTGCTGATCGCCACCGATTTGCCGGTGGGTCAGTTGAAAGCAGGGTTAACACAGGCCGAGCTGGTGGCACAGCTGAAAGGCCATGCGCTGGGCGCGGCCAGCACCGTTGGCCGCTTTAGCAATGAATGACCTGCACGTTTGCAGAGGCAGCGCTGAATAGCCTGCCTCTGCGCGCTACGGATCAGTCGCCACTGAACATCTCGCGGATGCGCGACGCAATGTGATGCGTGTGTGTCTCCAGCGCGAAGTGACCGCTGTCCAGCAGCTCGACCACCGCCTGCGGATTATCGCGCTGCCAGGCCAAGGCGCCGGGTGGAATAAAGAAAGGATCGTGTTTGCCCCAAATCACCAGCGTCGGGAGCTGCTGCAGGCGAAAGAATGCCTGAAATTCCGGATAGCGTTTGAGATTGCTGGCGTAATCAAGGAACAGTGCCTGCTGAATATCTTTGTTTCCGGGACGCTCCATCAGCAGCGTGTCCAGAGTATAACTTTCCGGGGCGATCTGCTGCGGATCGCTGACCCCATGCAGATACTGCCATTTAACCCCTTCGGCTGTCAGGATGGCGTCGCGGATCACCTCACCATTTGCTTCGCTGGGATCGTCCCAGTAGGCGCGAACCGGTGCCCAGGCGTCTCCCAGTCCCTCCAGATAGGCATTACCGTTTTGCGATATCAGTCCGCTGACACGATCCGGGTAGGCCAGCGCCAGCCGCAGACCTGCGGGAGCACCATAGTCGAAAACATACATTGCGTAGCGTTTCAGCCCGAGTGCATCGACAAACGCGGTCAGCGTCTGGCCGAATGCGTCGAAAGTCCATGAATAGTTACGTTCGGCGGGGACGTCAGTAAAACCAAAGCCAGGCAGATCGGGCGCGATGATATGGAACTTATCGGACAGAAGCGGGATGAGATTGCGAAACTGATGAGAAGAGGTGGGAAAACCGTGCAGCAGTAGCAACACCGGCAGTAATGGATCGCCCGCTTCTCGATAGAAAACATTAACGCCGTCGGCCTGCTGATAACGATAAGAAACAGAGTGTGTATTCATGATATTTTCCTGTAACTGGTTAAATGGCATTTATAGGGTTACAAGAGCTTATTATGCAGTGATAATGTAACCTGTCAAATTGATATTTAGTGGTTACATCAGGCCGTCTGTAACTACTCATCTGCTTTTTTATCGGTTACAGTAGCGTCAGAAGATTTCAATAATGAGGGCGACATCATGGCGGAAACGCAATCACACTCCGGCCAGGGGCCGTGGTTTCTGGCCGATCATCCGGCGCTGGATTTTATCAACACCGAAGCTATCGCAGAGGGGCGGCCATACGATTTCTGGCAAAGCGATCAGGATGTTGAAGCCTGGCTGCAACAGGCCGGACTACTAACCGACGGATCTGCGCCGCAGTATGAGCCGGGCGCGCTGGTGCAGGCCGCTCGTCAGTTACGTCAGATTGTTCGTGACGCTGTGCAGCAGCATAAAGCAGGTGAGAATGTGAGTACTGAGGCGCTGAATGTCTGGCTGGGCCAGGCAACGAGTCACCTGCAACTGAGCGTGGAGTCGGGTTCGCTGACTATCCGGCGCGTTTACGCCAGCCAGAACGTGAGGCAACGGCTGGGACAGGTTGCAGAACAGGCTGCAATGCTGCTCACGCAGGAAGATTTCAGCAGAGTCCGTGCCTGTGAACATCCCGACTGCACCCTGTGGTTTTACGATCGCACCAAAGCGCATCGCCGCCGCTGGTGCAGCATGGCGCTGTGTGGCAATCGGGCGAAAGTTGCGCGTTTCAGGGCAGTAAAATCAGGTGGGTAGAGCGTGCGTCTGCCAGATAAAAAAACACCCTGCAGAGCAGGGTGTCAGAAACGTTATTTAGCCGCGGTCGTGGCGGGCTTTTGCCGTTTGCGCAGCTTGTCGATCAGTCGATGCGCTTCCGCTTTGGTTGCTACCGCAGGCGATGAACCGGTCAGCGGCTGACGCGCCGTTTCCCGCACCGTCAGAATGGTCAGCAGGCCAATCACACCTGCGCCCATCATGTAGTAAGCGGGCATCATGTTGTTTTTGGTGGTATCTACCAGCCACGCGGTAATCAACGGTGTCGTACCGCCGAACAGCGACACCGACAGGTTGAAACCGATAGCCAGTGCGCTGTAACGAATATCCGTGGTAAACAGGGCAGGCAGCGTCGACGGCATGGTGCCGCTGAAGCAGGTATGCAGCACGCCCAGAATCAGCAGGCCGCCAAATACCGCCCACATATTACCGGAGCCAATCAGCATAAAGCTCGGAATGGCAAGCAGGATCAGGCCTACTGCACCAAAGCCAATCACCGGACGACGACCAATGCGATCGGTCCAGCGCCCCCACAGCAGCGTCAGCGGCATCATCACGAACATTGCCACCATCACCAGCAGCAGACCACTCAGCTCTGGCAGACCCAGCACGCCGGTCAGGTAACTCGGCATATAAGAGGTCAGCATGTAGTTAGAGACGTTGAACAGCAAAACCAGACCGATACATTTCAGCATGGGCGCACGATATTTGCTTAGCATCTGCATCAGCGTCAGACGCGGTTTACTCTGTTCCAGCGCTTCCTGCTTTTCCATGTGCTGCTGGAATGCCGGCGTCTCTTCCAGTTTCAGACGGACATAAAGGCCGAACAGACCCAGCGGCGCGGCAATAAAGAACGGCACGCGCCAGCCCCAGGACATCATCGCCTCGTTCGACATCACCGTGGTCATCACCGTGACCAGGCTGGCACCCAGAAGGTAGCCGCCAATGGTACCGAACTCCAGGAAGCTGCCCATAAAGCCACGGCGTTTGTCGGTGGAGTACTCCGCGATAAAGGTCGCTGCGCCACCATATTCACCGCCGGTCGAGAAGCCCTGAATCAGGCGTGCTACCAGCAGCAGAATCGGGGCCATAATCCCTATCGACGAATAGGCCGGGATTAGCCCGATGCAGAATGTCCCGATCGACATCATGATCATCGTCATCGCCAGCACTTTCTGGCGGCCGATGCGGTCACCCAGCGGGCCAAATACCAGGCCACCAATCGGACGCACCAGGAAGGCCGCCGCAAACGTACCAAAGGTGGCAATCAACTGCACCGCGTTGTTGGCATCCGGGAAAAAGACTTTGCCGATGATGACGGCAAGATAGCTGTATACGCCAAAGTCGAACCATTCCATCGCATTACCGAGCGCCGCTGCGCCAACTGCGCGCTTCAGCATGTCGTTATCGATGACGGTAATGTCGTCAACAGTCAGCTCTTTGGGCTTCCTGTTCCAGAAATGTTTCTTTGGGTGTTCAGACGATGTGTTTCTGGTGTCCATATTCTCCTCAGGTACGTCAATGAAGGAGTCTTATAGCTTTCGCAGCCGCAAATAATGTTCAGAAGAAACCGTGGAAATGAAAGCTATAAGAAGCCGAATAATTTTTAAGTGAAGCGGCAGAAACCGCAGCCGGTAAACCTTAGACTACGAATGTAAGGTTTTGCAAGTTTTCAGCCGAAATAACTGGCTTTGCTGACAAAACCAGCACACTGCACTTAATCATGCCTGCTTACGCTTATAAACATTTGGTCATATCCCGCGTTTATGGCTCAGATGCTGTCTGGCTCTGATTTCATCAGCCACGCCTGCGCTCATTAAACAGTTTCAACCCGTCAATGCGGTCCAGCGCCTGCAGCAGCTGTTCCGTGCTGGCGGTCAGGCTGATACGAATATAATGCCGCCCGGCGAGGCCAAAGCCGTGACCTGGTGCCACCAGCAGATGACACTCTTGCAGTAACAGGCTGGCGAACTCCTCGCCGGTAAAACCGGGTGGCGCAGGCAGCCAGAGAAAAAAGGTGCCCTGACGAGCGCGCACCGGCCAGTGCATCTCTGCCAGCCTGGCGAGTACCACGCGACGACGCTGGTGATAAGGATCAGCCAGACGGTTAAGTTGCTCAGCAGAGAGCGACAAGGCGGTGATGGCGGCATCCTGCACCGCGCCAGACACCGTGCTGTAGCTGTGAGTATGCAGTTTTTTAAAAGCCGTAATAATCGAGGCGTTTCCCACAGCAAAGCCCACACGCCAGCCTGCCATCAACGCGCTTTTCGACAGGGTGTAAATTTCCACCCCCCACTCTTTGGCATCGGGCTGGGCCAGCAGACTTAGCGGCTGCTCGTCCGGCTCACTGCCTAGCGTAGCGTAGGCGAAGTCATGGATCAGCGGAATAGGGTGCTGGCGGGCGAAAGCCAGCGCGTCGGCGAACAGCGCGGGCGTCGCCAGTGCGCCGGTGGGATTATGGGGATAGTTGAGCATAACCAGACCGGCGCGCGCGGTAATCTCATCCGGCACCTGAGTAAAATCGGGCAGGAAAGCGTTACGCGCCTCCACCGGGATGCCATAAAAATCGGCACCGGCCTGGCGTGCTGCTGAGCGATAGATTGGATAACAGGGATCGGTGGAGATTAACACCTGGCCCGGGTTGAGCAGGGCGCGTGGAAAGCCGTTGACGCCAATGTGCGCGCCCTGAAACAGCGCAACTTCGGTATCGGGATCCAGCATGACCCCATAGTGACGCTGGTAAAAGTCTGCGATAGCCTGACGCAGGGCGGGCTTTCCCCAGAAGGAGGGATATTCATGATTTTCCGGCCGCGCCGCCGCAGCCTGTAAGGAGGCGATGACCGCAGGCGGCGTAGGCTGACGTGGGCTGCCCGATGAGAGATCGATAAGCGGTAACTGCGATGCATCCAGTTCTGCTGCCTGCTTCTCAAGTAAGCTGAAAAGATTCTCTTCCAGCCCTGCGACCAAATCTGAAGCTGCAAACTCCGCCATAACCGTCCCGCAATAAAGAGTGTGAAGCGGAAAAGAATGACACAGCCGGGTTTCATTTCTTTAGCAGAAATAACGCTGAAGATTGCCGCCATCTGGATATTCAGCCTGTGACTATCGTTAGCATAAATAAGCCAAAGTCGGGGCCGGTTTTGCCTGTTCCTGATTGTAAGGGCTGTGATTAAATCGATTGCTCTCACGATAATGAATCAGGAAGCATTATGCGCATTACTTCACGGGGAATTATTTTTTCACTGACGGCTGTTTCAATTTTTACCTCTGCTGCGCAAGCCGCAGACCAGAAAAAAATACGCATTGGTTTTAATCCGGGTCCGTATAAAGAGCAGTTTGAAAAAGGCGTGGCACCTCTGCTAATTAAGCAGGGTTATACGCTGGAATATAAGGATTTCAGCGATGGCATACAGGTTAATGATGCTGTTCATCGCGGCACGATTGACGCCAATATCATGCAGCATCCGGTCTATCTGAAGTCGGTTAACGATCGGCTTGGCATTGATAACGTCGGTATTGTGCAGGTGCCGACCCCGCCAATGGGACTCTATTCTGAACGCGCAAAAACGCTGACGCAGCCTGCGCCAGGCAGCACGGTCTCTGTGCCGAACCAGCCCTCAAATGAGTATCGGGCTGCGCTGCTACTTCAGAGTATCGGCTGGCTGAAAATCAGCCCTGAGAGCGACGCCGCAACCTTCTCGCAGAAAAACATTACGGAGAACCCCTACAAAATCGTGCTGAAAGAGATGGATAATGCCCAGCAGGTGCGCGCACTGCCTGATGTGGATTATGGTGTTATTCAGGGTAACTTCGCGGTCTCCAGTGGCCTGAAACTCAATTCCGCGCTGAAACTGGAGGCACCAACCAGCCAGTTTATTAACGTAGTAACGGTAGCGGGTAAAAATAAGCAGGCTCAGTTTGCCCGTGACATTATTGCCGGCTATCACTCGCCGGAATTCAAAGCGTATATCACCAGTAATGCGCAATATGCGGGCTATCTGTTGCCAGACTATTTCAAATGAGTCAGGCGGCTATCGCGTTTGACCAGGTCAGCAAAACCTTTGCACGTAACGGGTCAGAAGTGCAGGCGCTGCAGGATATTAATCTGCGCATCAACCAGGGCGATATTTTTGGCGTTATCGGCACCAGCGGTGCCGGAAAAAGCACGCTGCTGCGCCTGATTAATCATCTGGAAACGCCGACGACCGGCACGGTGGAGGTGCAGGGTGAAGCGTTACAGGGGATCAGCAAAAAGCGGTTAATTGACGTCAAAAAGCAGATTGGGATGATCTTTCAGCACTTTAATCTGCTCAATGCCCGTACCGTATTTCACAACGTGGCCATCCCGCTGATATTGCAGGGGCGGAGTAAAGATTTTATCGCCACCCGCGTAGCGGAACTGCTGGCGTTTGTGAACCTCAGCGACAAAGCCCACAGCTACCCGGACGAACTCTCCGGCGGTCAGAAACAGCGCGTCGGAATTGCCCGTGCGCTGGCGACCAACCCTGCCATTCTGCTGTGCGATGAGGCGACGTCGGCGCTGGATCCCCAGACCACGGTGCAGATTCTGCTGCTGTTACAGGAAATCAATCAGCGTTACGGCATCACCATTGTGCTGATCACCCACGAGATGTCAGTGGTGCAGAAGATCTGCAACCGGATGGCGGTGATGGCGCACGGTCGCATTGTTGAACAGGGCGATGTCCTGACGCTGTTCGCCGAACCACAGCAGGCGGTGAGCGCCAGCTTTGTGCAGTCGGTCATTCACGATCGCCTGCCACAGCAGACGCTTGAATTGCTCAGCGAGCATCCGGCAGCCGACGCGTTACGGCTGGAGTTTGTCGGCAGCACGGCACAGCAGCCGGTGATCAATCAGCTGATCCGCAACTATGAGGTGGAGGTGAATATTCTGTTCGCCAGCATGACGGAGGTGCAGCGCACCATTCTGGGTTTCATGATTGTGCAGATCAAAGGCGAACCCGCGCAGCGCGAGGCGGCGATTCAGTTTCTCACCGCGACCGGAGTAAAAATCAGTGATGTCTGAACTCTTTGAAACGGCTGTAACCGGCGATCAGTTCCTGACGGCGATGCAGGACACGCTGATTATGGTGGGGCTGTCGCTGGGCTTTGGTTCGCTGCTGGGGCTGCCGCTTGGCATTATTCTGGTGGTCTGCCGTCCGGGCGGGATACAGCCCCAGCGTCTGGTGCATCAGCTATTGAACCCTGTCGTGAATATCATCCGTTCGCTGCCGTTCATTATTCTGCTGATTACTATCCTGCCGCTGACGCGCCTGCTGGTGAACACCACGATTGGCACGGCGGGGGCCATTGTACCGCTGGTGATCTTTATTGCGCCTTATATCTCGCGGCTGGTGGAAAGCGCGTTGCTGGAGGTCGACGAAGGCATTCTGGAGTCAGCCAACGCGATGGGGGCTACTACGCTGCAGACCATCTGGTATTTCATGCTGCCGGAAGCGGCTTCCTCGCTGGTGCTGGCCCTGACCACTGCCACCATCGGACTGCTGGGCGCCACGGCGATGGCGGGCACGGTGGGTGGCGGCGGCATTGGCGACCTCGCCATTACTTACGGTTATCAGCGCTTTGACGCCTTTGCCACGATTTCCACTGCGCTGGTTCTCATTGTGATTGTCCAGCTTCTGCAAACCCTGGGTACGCGTATTTCACGTCGTATCCGACGCGAGTAAACCATGAAGAAGAATGATTTAGCGGTAATGCACTGGGGCACCTATCACGTCACCACCGACGGTGACACGCTGACGTCGGTCAGGCCGGTGGCGTGGGACCGTAATCCGTCCGCTATCGGTCAGTCGCTGCCGGGCGCGGTGCAGAGTGAAACCCGGGTCAGAAATCCGGCTGTCAGGCTCGGCTATCTGCAGAACAGAAGCGCTTCACGCAGCGGACGCGGTAAAGAGCCGTTTGTCGAGGTGAGCTGGGAAGTGGCGCTGCAACTGGTGGCTGAAGAGCTGGCGCGGGTGAAAACCGGGCACGGCAATGAAGCGATCTATGCCGGTTCATATGGCTGGTCCAGCGCCGGACGATTTCATCATGCCCAGAGCCAGCTGCACCGCTTCTTTAACCACTACGGCGGCTACACCGCCAGCACCAATACCTACAGCATTGCGGCCGGTGAACGCACGCTGCCGCACATCATCGGTAATCTGGATGAGTTACAACGTCACCATACTCACTGGCCGGTACTGGCGGAGCATTGTGAGCTGTTTGTGGCGATTGGCGGATTGCCGCTGCGCAATGCGCAGGTCAATGGCGGTGGGGCTAACGATCATGCGCTGGCTCACTGGCTGACCACACTGCGGCAGAATGGCACCCGCTTTATTAACATCAGTCCGGTCAGAAACGATCTCGCCGGGGTGGCCGATGCGGAGTGGCTGGCGATAAAGCCCGGCTCCGATACGGCGTTACTACTGGCCATCGGGCAGGTATTGATTGCGGAATCCCTGTATGACGCGGCCTTTGTGGCGCGCTACACCGTAGGCTTCGATATCTATGCGGCGTATCTGTTGGGTGAACACGATGGCATCGCCAAAACGCCCGAATGGGCTGCGTCACTAACCGGGCTGGCAGCCGATCAGATTCGCGGATTAGCACGGCAGATGGCGGCTCACAAAACGATGGTCAATATTGCCTGGTCAGTGCAGCGTGCGCGGCAGGGCGAGCAGGCGTTCTGGGCCACTGTCGCCACCACTGCGCTACTGGGGCAGATTGGCACGCCCGGCGGCGGGCTGGGGTTTGGTTACGCCTCAACCAATCTGGCGGGTGCCGCCCGGCGACAGTTCTCTGGCCCCCGGCTGCCTGCCGGCCATAATGCCGTACAGCAGACTATACCGGTGGCACGTATCGCTGACATGCTGCTTAATCCCGGCGGTCTCTACGCGTTTGACGGCCAGCAGCGAACCTATCCCGACATCCGGCTGGTCTACTGGGCTGGCGGCAACGTCTTCCATCATCATCAGGATATCAACAAGCTGATACGCGCATGGCAGCAGCCGGACACCGTGATTGTGCATGAGCAGTTCTGGACGGCGCAGGCCAGATTTGCCGATATCGTCCTGCCCGCCACCACTTCGCTGGAGCGCGAGGATATCGGCAGCGCCAGCAACGACGGCTTTATTATTGCCATGCCGCAGCATCTGCCGCCGTTTGGGGCGGCAAAATCGGATTACGCCATCTTTGCTGAGCTGGCGCAGCGGCTCGGTTTTGCTGATGCCTTTACTCAGGGACGCGGTGAGCGCCAGTGGCTTGAAGCCATTTACGCAGACTCCCGGCCACGCGCAGCGGCGCAGGGCATCGAACTGCCGCCCTTTGAGGCCTTCTGGTCACAGGGCGTGGTGGAATATCCCGCGCCTGACACACCACAGATCCTCCTTAAAGCGTTTCGCGATAACCCGGAGTCGGCCCCGCTCAGCACGGTATCGGGAAAAATCGAACTCTTTTCGCAGCGGGTGGCTGACTTTGGCTATGAAGAAGCGCCCGGCTTTGCCTTCTGGTATCCGCCGGAATATCAGGCTCAGCAGCAGGAGAAGCAGCAGTGGCCGTTGCATCTGCTCTCCAGCCAGCCGCGAACCCGGCTGCACAGCCAGTACGATCATGGCCGGGTCAGCCGGGCCACCAAAATTGCCGGGCGCGAGCCGCTCTGGATGCACCCTGAGGATGCGGCTGCGCGTGGCATTGAGGAGAACAGCATCGTGAAAGTGTTTAACGGACGCGGCGCGCTGCTGGCGGGCGTGCATCTGACACAGGATATCCTGCCGGGGGTGGTGCAGATGTCGACCGGGGCCTGGTATGACCCGCTGGAACAGCAGGAGGGCAAGCCGCTGGATAAACATGGCAACCCTAATGTGCTGACCCAGGATCGCGGCAGTTCACGACTGGGCCAGGGGTGCAGCGCGCAGACCTGTTTTGTAGAGATTGCGCTTTACCACGAGACCCTGCCTGAAATCACAGCGTGGTCGCCACCGGAATTTGTGATCCCGACCACAGAGTAATCTGCGGGCGGGGACTTAAGGGGCGGTGGGATATTCCCATCCGCCGCATATCCATAGCAGGATTAGTTGGTAGTTAACGCATAACTGAAATGGCAAGGTAAAACGATTCTATGCCAACAGAGTGTTAATCATGAGTGCGTTAACCCCATCAGAATTGCCGGTCATTGATTTCGCATTATTGTCAGGTCATCAACAGCAGCAGCGACAGGTTCTGGAAAAATTAAGCCAGGCCGCGCGTGATGTCGGTTTCTTCTACTTAATTAATCACGGTATCGACCGTGAATTACTGGATGAGGTTCAGCGGGTCGCACGGACGTTTTTTGCTCTGCCGCAGGCGGACAAAACGGCGGTCGCGATGGCCAACTCACCGCATTTTCGTGGTTACAACCTGGCGGGCGTGGAAATCACCCGCAGCCAGCCCGACTATCGTGAGCAGTTCGATATTGGCGCAGAGCGCGAAGCGCTGCCCGTCACCGCCGATTCCCCGACCTGGCAACGCATGCAGGGGCCGAACCAGTGGCCTGAAGCCTTGCCTGAATTGCAGACGGTGGTGACCCGCTGGCAGCAGCAGATGACTGCCGTGGCGCTGGAGCTGCTGCGCGCCTTTGCCGAAGCGCTGAACCTGCCACGTAACGCCTTCGATAACCTTTACGGCGACTATCCCAACGAACACATCAAACTGATCCGCTATCCGGGCCGCACCGAGGGTGAATCACGCCAGGGTGTAGGTGCACATAAGGATTCGGGTTTCCTGACCATGTTATTACAGGACGACCAGCCGGGCTTGCAGGTTGAAGTGACGCCGGGCAACTGGATTGATGCCTCACCTTTGCCGGGCGCGTTTGTGGTCAACATTGGCGAACTGCTGGAGCTGGCGACCAACGGCTATCTGCGCGCGACGGTACACCGCGTGGTGTCGCCGCAGCAGAACAATGAGCGCTTATCCATCGCCTTCTTCCTTGGCGCACAGCTCGACGCCGTCGTGCCAATCTATCAGCTTCCCCCGCAGCTGGCTGAGCTGGCGCAGGGACCGAGCAGCGATCCGCTTAACCCGCTCCTGCGAGAAGTTGGCTGGAATTACCTTAAAGGCCGGCTGCGTTCGCATCCGGAAGTTGCCCAGCGTTTCTATCCCGAACACAACACCCACTAAAAACTACGACTGATAACGATAAGAGATAAATGATGATGATTAAAAAGCGCTTTCTGGTTCTGGCTGGTCTTTCACTGCTGATTGCTCAAAGTTTACAGGCGGCACCGCTGCGCGTGGCGGCCGATCCGCTGCCGCATGCGGAAATCCTTGAGTATGTCAAAACTCTGGATCCGAAACTGGATATCAAAATTGTTGAGCTGAGCGGGGGCGTGAATGCCAATGAACTGCTGGCATCCGGGGATGTCGATGCCAACTACTTCCAGCATCTGCCTTATTTAAAAGATCAGGAGAAAGCGCTGGGAAAAACCTTTGCCGTGGTCGCCAGTGTGCATATTGAGCCGCTGGGGATCTACTCGCGTAAGGTGAAATCGCTGGCAGCGTTGCCAGAGGGCGCAAGCATTGCCGTGCCGAACAACACCACCAACCTGAGCCGCGCACTCTGGCTGTTGCAGGACAAAGGGGTGATTAAACTCAACGCGCAGGGCGAAGCGGGCTCGACGCTGGTGACGCCGAAAGATATCAGTGAGAACCCGAAGAAAATTAAAATTGTTGAGATCGAATCACCCCAGCTGCCACGTTCGCTGGATGACGTTGATGCCGCCATTATTAACGGCAACTATGCGCTGGAAGCGGGTCTGAATCCGGCGAAAGATGCGCTGGGGCTGGAATCCGCGGCGCATAACCCTTACGCCAACCTGCTGGTGACCACGCCTGAACTGGCGAAAGATCCGCGAGTGATTCAGCTGGCGAAAGATCTGCGCTCGCCGCAGGTGGCAGAGTTCATCCGTAAAACCTATCAGGGCTCTGTGATTCCGGTTGCGGACCAGCAGCATGATTAAGCTCAGTCATCTCAGCAAACACTACGCTGGCGCACCTGCGCCAGCGTTAGACGATATCTCTCTGACCATCGAAGAGGGCACCATCTTTGGTATCCTGGGCCGGAGCGGGGCGGGCAAAAGTACGCTGCTGCGCTGCCTGAACCGGCTGGAGAGTCCTTCCAGCGGGCGGATTGAGATAGATGGTCAGGATCTCGCCACATTGAGCCTGGCGCAGCTGCGTCAGCAGCGCCAGCAGATGGGGATGATCTTCCAGCACTTCAATCTGCTGCATTCCCGTAACGTGCAGGACAATGTCGATCTGGCGCTGGAGATTGCGGGTGTGCCTAAGGCGGCGCGCCGCCAGCGGGTCACCTCGCTGCTGAAACTGGTGGGGCTGGAGTCCTTTGCGGCCGCCTGGCCGTCGCAGCTCTCAGGTGGACAGAAACAGCGCGTCGGCATTGCCCGCGCGCTGGCCGCCCGACCGCGTTATCTGCTGTGCGATGAGGCGACCAGCGCGCTGGACCCCGAAACCACCACCTCGATTCTCGATCTGCTGGCCGATATTCAGCAGCAGCTCAATATCACAGTTGTGTTGATTACCCATGAAATGGCGGTAGTAAAGCGTATCTGTGACGGTGCGGCGCTGCTGGAGAATGGCCAGCTGGTCGAGAGCGGAACGCTGAGCCAGATTATGGGACGCGAAGAGGGACGCCTGCGCAAAATGCTGCTGAAGGATGGCGAAGCGGACCGGGCGTTTATTGAAAAATATCAGCGAGAGGCATTAACCCGATGCGTAGCATGAGTAGCGATCGGTTTCAGGAACTGCTGTTGAACGCCACAGGCGAAACGTTATATATGGTGCTGCTGGCGGCACTCTTTACGGTTGCGATAGGTTTACCGGTGGGCGTGCTGCTGTTCCTGACCCGTCCCCAGGGCATTCTGCCTAACCGCGCGATTTCACTACTGCTCAATGCGCTGGTCAATACTGGGCGCGCGCTGCCGTTTGTGGTGCTGCTGATCGCACTGATCCCTTTTACCCGCCTGCTGGTCGGCACCACGCTCGGCAGTACCGCCGCGATTGTCCCGATTACGCTGGGCGCCTTTCCCTTTTTTGCCCGCATCGTGGAGAACGCGCTGGATGAGGTCGATCGCGGCCGCATTGAGGCGGTAGTCTCAATGGGCGGCACGTTGTGGCATATCGTCAGCCGCGTATTGCTGCCGGAAGCACTCCCTGCGCTGGTGGCGGGCATTACCCTGACTATTGTGATGCTGATTGGCTTCTCGGCGATGGCGGGTGTGGTCGGCGGCGGCGGACTGGGCGATCTGGCGATTCGCTACGGCTATCAGCGCTTCGATAACCAGATCATGGCGGCCACCATTGTGGTGCTGCTGGCGCTGGTGATGCTGATTCAGAAACTCGGTGACCGCCTGGTGCGTTCGCTGGCTTATCGGCGTTAAGGGGCAGCGATGTTTCGTGTAATGTCGCCAAAAGGCTATCTGCAACGGCCAGGACTCCGGTCTGAAGTGGGTGAGATTATCCGGCCGCTGACCTCGCATATACATATCCTCACCTCGCCGCACGCCTGGCAGGCGGTGAATCCGGCACTGACCATCAGCCTGGAACAGGCAGGCATTCGCTGGCAGCTCGACATGCTGACCGGTGAATGCACCGATGCGGCGATAGCTTCACTGCAACAGCGGGTGCAGACGCACGGAGCCACCCTGATTCTGGCCGTCGGGGGCGGGCGGGTGCTGGACTGCGCCAAAGCGGTCAATGATGCCCTGCCGGATGTGCGGCTGGTCAACTTCGCTACGCTGGCTGCCACCTGCGCAGCCTGGTCTCCGCTGGCAATTATTTATAACAAGCAGGGCGGGCATCTTCGCAGTCAGCCACTTAACGCCATGCCGGAATGGATTCTGGTGGACAGTGAAGTGATTGCCCATAGCGACGTCCGCTACCTGCGATCCGGTATTGTGGACGCGCTGGCGAAATGGTTTGAGTTTGAACCTTATCAGCGACAGACGCCGCACCGGATGGCGCTGGATCTTAAAGTCGCCGCCGCCTGGCAGGCGGTGACGGTGCTGAGACAGTGGGGTGAAACGGCGGTGGCCGATAACCTAGCGCAACAGGTCACCCCGGCGCTGGAGAAGGTGATTGAAGCCAATATTGTACTGGCAGGGCTGGCGAACAGTATTCAGGACGCAATGGCGACGCCCGGCTTTGCCCATGTTATCCACGACCGTCTGACGCACCAGCCAGAACTGCATCACTGGCTGCACGGCGAAAAGGTCGGTTTCAGCCTGCTGATCCAGTCCTGGATTGAACAGCAGGGCAAACAGGTCGAGCCGGAACTGCTGTCGCTGCTGCGCCGTTTCCACTCGCCCCTGACGCTACCTGCGGCTATCGACGCCGACACCGTGCATCAAATCGCGCAGCAAATCCACTTTCCCGCCGCCAGCCTGGCGCATCTTCCCTTTACGTTTGACCCTCATCAACTGGAGAAGGCTCTGCTGGCGACGGCCGCGTTTAAACCGTAAATGCGGTGAGTCAGAAGAACAGACGTTGCCGCTTGATAACCTACCAATAGTAACTTACCTTTAGTAGCTTAATGGCTAATCAGGTAAGGTGACAACGATGCATGCACTCATAGTGACTTCCCATCCTAATCAGGATGCGCATTCCCACCACGTGGCGGACCAGCTGGCGCAGGGCATAATCTCGACAGGGCACCACACGGTTGAAAAGGCCGATCTGGCGGCAGAAGGGTTTGATCCACGCTTCACGCTCGATGATCATCGACGTTTCAACGGTCAGGCTATGGCATCGCCCGAAGTGCTGGCGGAACAGCAGCGACTGGACCGCGCCGATGCGCTGGTACTGGTCTATCCGATTTACTGGTGGTCATTCCCGGCACAGCTCAAAGGCTGGATCGACCGGGTGTTTATCCAGGACTGGGCCTTCAGCGAACAGGATGGCCGGGTAATTAAACGCCTTGGCCATCTGCCTGTGCATCTGCTGGCCATTGGCGCGGCGGACACCCGAACCTTTGTGCGGCGCGGCTATTTCACCAGCATGCGTAATCAGATTGAAAACGGCATCTTTGACTACTGCGGTGCGCCGGTGGTGACCAGTGAGCTGTTACTGATCGGCGATGAAGGTTATCCTGAGTCGCACTATCAGCTGGCGCAGGCTCTGGGCCAGCGTCTGTTCGCCCATCAGGAAAAACATGACCGTAGAAAAAACACCCCGTAAGCGTCTGTCACGTGAGGCCCGACGCAGGCAGTTGTCAGACGTCGCGTGGCAGATAATGCAGACGGAAGGCAGCGAGGCGCTGACGCTGGCGCGGGTCGGCGACGCGGCAGGCGTCAGTAAACCGGTGGTGTATGACCATTTCACTACCCGTCATGGGCTGCTGGCGGCGTTGTATGACGATTTTGATCGCCGCCAGAGCGAGCGGATGAATGCGGCGATGGATGCCGCGCCGATGCAATTACCAGAAAAAGCGGACGTGCTCGCGGCCTGTTATGTCGATTGTGTGATGACGGAGGGGCGCGAAATACCCGAACTGCTGTCCGCGCTCAGTACCTCACCGGAACTGGCCGCCGTCAAACGCCACTATCAGCTCGATTTTATTGCCCGCTGTCAGCGCTGGCTTGCGCCTTTTGCTGGCAGCAGCGGTATTGCGGAAGCCGGCATGTGGGGGCTGCTGGGGGGCGCGGATGCCATCGCAGGCGCGGTGGCACGCGGCGATATCAGCAAGCCTGAAGGTCAGCAGGCGATAGCGGCTATGGTGATGGCGCTAGTGGCGGGCAGTCTGGCGTCAGAAGCGGATTAGGATAAAAAAGGCGGCCCGCAGGCCGCCGAATCATTCAACCACAACAGGCGTTGTGTAAGCAGTGGCAACGTACAATGATGATCGTTTAGCCTTTCACCCCGCCCGCGGTTAATCCGCTGACCAGCCAGCGCTGTGCCAGCAGGAAAACCAGGGTGATCGGAATCGCGGAGAGCACCGCCGCCGCGGCAAAATCCCCCCACAGGTAGTTCTGCGGATTGAGGTACTGCTGCATCCCCACCGCCAGGGTATAGCTGTTGACGTCGCGCAGCAGCAGCGAGGCCACCGGCACTTCAGTTACTGCAGCGATAAACGCCAGAATAAACACCACCGCCAGAATCGGCACAGACAGCGGCAGCAGCACCAGCCGGAACGCTTGCCACGGCGTTGCGCCATCCAGCGCGGCGGCCTCTTCCAGTGACCCATCGATGGTTTCGAAATAGCCCTTAATCGTCCAGACATGCAGCGCAATGCCGCCCAGATAGGCGAAGATCACTCCACCGTGGGTATTCAGCCCGATAAAGGGCAGATACTGGCCGAGACGATCAAACAGCGCATAGAGCGCTACCAGCGACAGCACCGCCGGGAACATCTGGAAAATCAGCATCCCTTTCAGCAGGCTGGCGCGACCGGTAAAGCGCATACGGGCAAACGCATAGGCGCAGGTGGTGGAGAGCGCCACGATGCCCAGCGCGCTGATTGCCGCAATCTTGATCGAATTCCATAACCACAGCAGCACCGGGAAGGGCGGCGGTGTCACCCTGCCGTCGGCATGTTCAACGCTAAAGCCCAGCGCCAGCCGCCAGTGCTCCCAGGAAATCTGCTCCGGGATCAGGCTGCCGGTGGCAAAGTTACCGGCTCGCAGGGAAATCGCGATCACCATCAGCAGCGGAAAGAGAATCGCCGCGATAAACAGCAGCAGCAGCAGATGCGTGGTCAGCAGACGCAGCCGTTGCGATTTGGGTTGTACCATAGCCATAACAACTCCTTAGCGCCTGGTCCAACAGGCTATTAATCGAATTTCATCCGCGAGGCTTTCAGGTTGATCACCGCCAGCGCACCCACCAGCAGGAAGATCAGCGTGGCAATAGCGGCGGCCAGACCAAAGTCCTGCCCGCCACCGCCTTCAAAGGCGATACGCCAGGTGTAGTTCACCAGCAGGTCGGTATAACCGGCTGGTGTGGTAGTGCCCAGGCGATCCGGCCCGCCGTTGGTCAGCAGCTGCACCAGCACAAAGTTATTAAAGTTAAAGGCAAAGCTGGCAATCATCAGCGGCATCAGCGGTTTCAGCAGCAGCGGCAGCGTAATCAGGAAGAAGTTCTGTAGCGGGCCGGCACCGTCCATCGCCGAGGCTTCATAGAGGTCGTCAGGAATGGCTTTCAGCAGCCCCATGCAGAGGATCATCATGTAGGGATAGCCGAGCCAGGTGTTGACGATAATCAGCATGGTGCGTGCCAGCGTCGGATCGCTGAACCAGGCGGGTTTTACACCAAACAGCGCGCTCAGCATCACGTTGATCTCGCCAAAGCTCTGGTTAAACAGCCCCTTGAAAATCAGGATCGAGATAAAGGCCGGCACGGCATAGGGAAGAATCAGCATCACCCGATAGACCGCTTTGCCGCGCAGCGCTTCCCACTGCACCAGACAGGCCAGCACCATGCCCACAGCCACGGTCAGCACCACTGTGATCAGCGAGAAGAGCAGCGTCCAGCCAAATATCGCCAGGAACGGCTTCTGAATCCCTTCATCGGTAAAGACCCGTACGAAGTTTTTCCAGCCGGTATTCACGGTAAAGCCGGGACTCAGGGTTTCGTTGCCCCAGTTATCGTCTGCGTTGATGGCCTGATAAAAACCGGTCTGCGGATTGGCGCGGTAATGCGTGCCGCTCTGCTGATTAATCAGCTCATCCTGCGCGCCAACCCGATAAAGCGGCTGGGTACCAGAGTACTGACGCAGCGAACTCATCCGCAGCTGACGGCCATCCGGCAGCTCGGCGCGGATCTGGCTCAGCGCCTGACGGTGGGTGGTGATCACCCTGAAGGTGGCACGCTCGGCTGCAGGGAGTGCCGCGGGAGCCATTTTCAGCGTCTGATCTGCGCCAAATGCAAAGGGAGGGGAGACAAAATTATCTTTGCCATCGTTCAGCACCAGCTGCCAGCGATCACCCGCCGGGAAGAGTGAAAAATTCACCGCCTCACCCGACTGGAACGTGCGGCCCAGCAGCACCTGCTGCGCCCGCTCAAAGGTAAGCTGGTTACTGCTGCTGTAGTTGGTAAAAGCGATGGCGATAGTGCAGGCGAGGGGGAACAACACAAACAGCGCCATTCCGGCGACACCAGGATAGACATAGCGCCACGCATAGGCGCGACGGTTGGCAAAAATCCACAGTCCGGTCGCGCTGAGGATGAGCGTCAGCAGCGCAAAAAGATATTCGCCCTGCGCGTACATCAGCACCAGCAGATAGCCGACCAGCAGACAGCAGAGCGCGATGAGAACGCTTTTCAGCAGCAGACTGCGCGTTTTCGGTTTTCCTGACATGATGCGGTTTTCCTTAACGATCACTCAAGCCGGGTTGCCCCGGCTGCAAAAGGGAGAATTACTTCTTCAGACGGGCCTGGGCATCTTTTAGTGCGGCGTCAACGCTCTGACGACCGCCCAGCGCATTCAGGGTCGCTGTGCGCATCGCGTACCAGAAGGCCGCCATCTGCGGGATGTTCGGCATGATGTCGCCCTGTTTCGCGTTGCTCATGGTGGCGGCGATACGTGGATCTTTCTCCAGCGTCTGCTGATAAGATTTCAGCGCCACGGCACCCAGCGGCTTGTCTTTGTTGACCGTTTCCAGTCCGGAATCGGTCAGCAGATAGTTCTCCAGGAATTCCTTCGCCAGTTCCTTGTTTGGACTGGCGGCATTGATCCCGGCGCTCAGTACGCCGACAAAGGCTTTAGACGGTTTTCCCTTCAAGGCAGGCAATTCTGTGACGCCATAGTCGATGCCGCTCTTATCCAGATTGCCCCATGCCCACGGACCATTGATGGTCATGGCAGTCTCACCTTTGTTGAAGGCGGCTTCGGCAATGGAGTAATCGGTATCCGCATTCAGCGTTTTGGCTTTGACCTGATCGACCAGGAACTGCATGCCCGCTTTCGCCCCGGCGTTATCGACGCCGACATCCTTCACATCATAGTGCCCATCGCTCAGCTTAAAGGCGTAAGCTCCGCCAGCGGCCAGCAACGGCCAGGTGAAGTAAGGCTCCTGCAGGTTAAACATCATGGCACTTTTGCCTTTGGCGCGCAGTTGCTTGTCGAGCGCGGCCATCTCTTCCCAGGTTTTTGGCGGAGTTGGCAGCAGCTTTTTGTTGTAGATCAGTGACAGCGACTCCACTGAAATCGGATAGCCGATCAGCTTGCCGTCAAAGCGCACCGCGTCCCAGGTGAAAGGGAAGATTTTTTCGCGGAAGCTGGCATCCGGTGTCACCTCAGCCAGCAGGCCCGACTGCGCGTAGCCGCCAAAACGGTCATGCGCCCAGAAGATAATGTCCGGGCCATCGCCGGTCGCCGCGACCTGCGGATACTTCTCTTCCATTTTGTCAGGATGTTCGACCGTGACTTTGATACCGGTCTCCTGCTCAAATTTCTTACCCACTTCGGCAAGGCCGTTATACCCCTTGTCACCGTTGATCCAGATGACCAGTTTACCTTCCTCGATTTTTGCCATCGCGCTTGCTGAAAAGAGCACAGCAGAGAGGGCAGAAAGGGCCAGAATTCGTGCTCCGGTTTTCATCGTCATAAATCCATCCTGTTAGCGGAAGTGGTGAATGCTCTGTCGGCATCATTGTGCGGATCCACACCGGCATCTCATCCTCCTGCGCTCTACGCCCCTGGCGTAATCGCTGTGATCGCACAGGCAAAAAGCGCCTTAAGCGCGTGCTGAAGCGGTAAAAAATCCTGCAGGTCTGCGTCAGCGATCACAAAAAAGCGCAGCAGCGCGCGGCCTGCCGAGTCAGCCCGCATTTCTCCTCCTCCCGCCTCCTCCCCCATCAGATTGCGTCGCGGCGGAGGATGTTACTCCCTGTTTCCTCTCGCATAGTGAGCCCCGGAACCCGTCTGCCGCCCGGCAGACACGAATGTGCAGCTAAGAGGGAAGGGATCATGGCGAGCGTTGTGCTACGCAATGTCACAAAAGCCTGGGGCGATACGGTGGTGTCGAAAGATATTGATCTCACTATTCGTGAAGGGGAATTTGTTGTTTTCGTCGGCCCGTCGGGCTGTGGCAAATCGACGCTGCTGCGCATGATTGCCGGACTGGAAACCATCACCAGCGGCGAACTGTTGATCGGCGACCGG
Organism: Pantoea sp. 22096; assembly: GCF_052045955.1. NCBI lineage: Bacteria > Pseudomonadati > Pseudomonadota > Gammaproteobacteria > Enterobacterales > Erwiniaceae > Pantoea > Pantoea sp. 22096. The sequence goes on from NZ_JBQEPW010000002.1 coordinate 183,455, forward strand.
CGCATGAATGAGGTGCCGCCCGCCGAACGTGGCATCGGCATGGTGTTTCAGTCTTATGCGCTCTATCCCCACCTGTCGGTGGCGGAGAATATGTCGTTTGGCCTGAAGCTGGCCGGGGTGAAAAAAGCGGAGATCCATCAGCGCGTCAATCAGGTGGCAGAGATTCTGCAACTGGCGCACCTGCTCGATCGCCGGCCTAAAGCCCTCTCTGGCGGTCAGCGTCAGCGCGTGGCGATTGGCCGCACGCTGGTGGCGGAGCCGCGCGTCTTTCTGCTGGATGAACCGCTGTCGAACCTCGACGCGGCGCTGCGCGTCCAGATGCGCATTGAGATCTCCCGTCTGCATAAGCGCCTGAAGCGCACCATGATTTACGTCACCCACGATCAGATCGAAGCGATGACGCTGGCAGACAAGATCGTGGTGCTGGATGCCGGGCGCATTGCGCAGGTCGGCAGGCCGCTTGAGTTATATCACTATCCCGCCAACCGCTTTGTCGCCGGGTTTATTGGCTCACCCAAAATGAATTTCCTGCCGGTCAAAGTGACCGCCACCGCCATTGATCAGGTCCAGGTGCGGCTGCCGAATCAGCAGCTGGTCTGGCTGCCGGTGGACAGTGCTGGCGTCCAGGTCGGCAGCAATATGTCACTGGGTATTCGCCCGGAACATCTGCTCTCCAGCGATATCGCCGACGTCACCCTGGAAGGGGAAGTGCAGGTGGTGGAACAGCTGGGGCATGAAACACAGATTCACATCGAGATTCCCGCTATCCGTCAGAACCTGGTCTACCGCCAGGAGGACGTCGTGCTGGTAAAAGAGGGCGCCATCCTCGGTATTGGCCTGCCGCCCGAGCGTTGTCACCTGTTCCGCGAGGACGGGAGCGCGTGCCGCAGGCTGTATCAGGAGCCGGGTGTATAGCCCTGCCAAAAACAATAAAAGCAATGACCTCAGGAGATAGAAAATGTTAACTCTGCGCAAACTTCCCATTGCCGTTGCCGTCGCGGTGGGCACCCTCTCCGCCCCGACGATGGCGGTTGATTTTACCGGTTACGCCCGTTCCGGCATTGGCTGGACCGGCAGCGGTGGCGAGCAGCAATGTTTTCAGGCGACCGGCGCTCAAAGTAAGTACCGTCTGGGTAACGAGTGTGAAACCTACGCCGAACTGAAATTAGGCCAGGAAGTGTGGAAAGAGGGCGACAAAAGCTTCTATTTCGACACCAATGTGGCTTACTCCGTGGCACAGCAGAATGACTGGGAAGCGACATCCCCCGCTTTCCGCGAAGCCAACGTCAAAGGTAAAAACCTGATTGATGCGCTGCCAGGTTCAACCATCTGGGCCGGTAAGCGGTTCTATCAGCGTCACGACGTTCATATGATCGACTTCTACTACTGGGATATCTCCGGTCCGGGCGCGGGTCTGGAAGATGTCGATTTGGGTTTGGTAAGCTCTCTTTCGCGGCAACCCGTTCGTCTGAAGCCGGCGGCTCTTATACCTTCTCCAGCGATCGTATCCGTGACTTCGCCACCAGCACTGCCAACGACGTGTTTGATGTGCGTCTGGCCGGTCTGGAAACTAACACGGATGGCGTGCTGGAACTGGGTGTCGATTACGGTCGTGCCAATGCCCGTGACGACTACCGTCTGGAGGATGGCGCGTCGAAAGATGGCTGGATGTTCACGGCTGAACATACCCAGAGCATGCTGAAGGGTTACAACAAGTTCGTGCTGCAGTACGCCACTGATGCGCTGACCTCGCAGGGCAAAGGCGTGCCGCAGGGTACCAGTCTGAATAACAATGGTGACATGTATCGTATTCTCGATCACGGCGCGATCTCGCTGGCGGAACGCTGGGACCTGATGTACGTCGCCATGTATCAGAACATCGATCTGGACAACAACCGCGGCACCGAGTGGTACACCGTGGGTGTGCGCCCGATGTACAAATGGACGCCGATCATGAGCACGTTGCTGGAACTGGGCTACGACAACGTCAAATCGCAGCAGGCTAACGAGCGCAACGGCCAGTACAAAGTGACGCTGGCGCAGCAGTGGCAGGCGGGCGACAGCATCTGGTCTCGTCCGGCACTGCGTCTGTTCGCGACCTACGCCAAATGGGATGAAAAGTGGGGTTACAACAAAGATAACTCAGGCGATCTCACCACCTTCGCCTCTGCGGACACCAGCGGCAACGGCATCCTGACTAACAGCCGTGGCAACAACGACGAAGTCACCTTCGGCGCGCAGATGGAAATCTGGTGGTAACCCTTTTCTGACAGGCGCGGCGTCGCGCCTGAGGGATCTCTTTGGTCGTGGTGTGCCATTGCCTGGTTCACATCGCGACCTGTAATAAGGTACGCATAATGAAAATGAAAAAACTGGCTGCACTCTGTCTGAGTGCGGCGCTGCTGACAGGGCACACTCTGCCTGCCCTGGCCGATGTTAATCTGGTGCCACAGGATCTCTCCGCTGCACCCGTCGTGGCACCTGAATCGCTACAACGTCTGAGCTGGCAACCGCTGGCGGCCTCTCAGACCCAGACCACGACACTTTCGAACAGCGGCCAGACGCTGAACGCGCCACACATTGCCGGGTCGGTCGCGGCCTACAGTCTGCCCGCCAATATCGGCGAACTGACGCTGACGCTGAGCAGTGAAGTGGCGAACGGTCAGGTTTTCGCGCCGAACGTGCTGGTGCTGGATGAAAACCTGCGTCCCGCGGCCTGGTTCCCCAGCCGCTACTTTACCTATCAGAAGCCGGGCGTGATGGCGGCAGATCGACTGGAAGGGGTGATGAAGCTAACCCCGGCGCTGGGTCAGCAAAAAATCTACCTGCTGGTGTTCACCACCGACAGCGATCTGACGCAAACCACCACGCTGCTTGACCCGGCCAAGGCCTACGCCCAGGGCACCGGTCATGCGGTACCGGATATCCCCGATCCCGTCGCCCGCCACAGCCGGGAAGGCACGATCAAGCTGAAGATGCAGACCAGCTCCGGCTCATCCATTCTGGTCGGGCCGCTGTTTGGTTCATCCGGCCCGAGCGCGGTGACCGTCGGCAATACCGCACCTGCGGCAGCGTACAGCGCAGCACCGGCACCCGCCGCAGCGCCCGCGCCCAAAGCCCGCGCGGAACCGATCATGAGCGACACCGAGCGTTACTTTAATCAGAAGATCACCGAGGCGGTGAACAGCGGCAATATCGACAAGGCGCTGAAACTGCTGGATGAAGCCGAGCGGCTGGGTTCCACTTCTGCGCGGCAAACCTTTATCAGTAGTGTTAAAGGCAAGGGGTGAAGCTGCCCCGACAATACTGATGTTGTTCCATCTGGTGCGCTGCGGCGCACCTTTTTTTTGTTGCAGAGATCCTGATTGCATGATTTTTTTGCGTGGTTTTACGCATTGCGTAAGTCATGCTGTGGGCAATAGCGTTTGATGAATATAGGCTAACTAAGCTGTTTCAGGGATGACTTTTCTGGAGGCTAAATGCGAAGTTACACGACAACACAGGCCCGAAAATATCTTGCTGAAATCATGGATATCGTGATGGCGCGTGAGCCTGTGATTATCACCCGCCGGGGCGGCTCTGCTGCTGTGCTTATCAGTCGCGAAGAGTTTGATGTCTGGCAGGAAATAAAACAGGGTGCCAATTTTTCAGTCGATACGGAAAAGCGTAATCAGAAGCTTTTAATGAAGACTTAGTAACAAAACATTCGCTCTTATTCGCGAACAATGCATTTGCATTGCCAATGCACTTGCATTACTGTTGCGCTATCTTGTTTCTTCTAGTGAGAATCCGCAATGGGAACTCTGACTCATGCAAACATCTCTCTGCGTGCTTCATCAAAACTGACAGCCCGCAGCCAGACCACTATCCCTGCCGCAGTTCGTGATGCGATGAATCTGCAACCTGGTGAGAATATCGAATACGCTGTTCTGCCGGGCGGCAAAGTCCTTATTGCCCGTCAGGAAACGGTGACTGATGATGATCCAGTGATGGCGAGCTTTCTGAGTTTTCTTGCTGCTGACATACGCAACACGCCTGCAAATATTAAAACGCTGGATCGAGGATTATTAACTCGCATTACATCGTTGACCGAAGGTATGGACGTTGATTTGGATGCTCCACTCATGGACGATGAGTAATTAAGTATGGAAGACAGCACGGTTATAAATGGATGGCACGTTTATGTTCATCCCTGTTTTGAATCGCAGCTGATTGCGCTGACCAATGAAGTGGAGTTACTCAGGGCTAAATATCCTGAAAGTTACCAGCGAAAAGCGACGACTAAGCTTTTAGCCGCTGTGTTTAAAGTTATCAATAGTGAGATTTGCACCGATCCACATCAGGCAAAGTTTCGCCAGGGCGATACGCTGGGAGAACAAAATAAGCATTGGTTCCGTGCAAAGTTTTTGATGCAGTATCGTTTGTTCTTTAGATTCAGTGAGCAACATAAAACCATCATCCTTGCATGGATGAATGACGCTGAAACGAAACGTGCTTATGGCAGTAAGCGTGACGCCTATAAAGTATTTTCAGGAATGTTGCATAACGGCTATCCACCTGACGACTGGGCATTGCTGTTAAAGCAATCTCAGGAATGGGCGAATACAAATTCTTAAGTTGATTAAATCCTGAACAGCATCCGGTGTGTTTTTCAGATGCTCGTGCTCAGGGTGATCTTATCACTGTTGAGAGGCGCTGATTACAGTAGCAGCGTGCGAGCCGTTGCCGGCCCGCACGCTGTAATAACTGAAAATTATGTAAAACAGGCTGCGTCAGTTAAGAGTCTGCGTCGCGCGTTAACCTTCAGTCGCGCAGTAGCCGCTTACGTCGTGCCGTCAGATCACGCAGCAGCGTGTCAGTGGCAGGATCGCTGAACAACGTTTCCAGCGGTACGCTCAGTTTGCGTCGCCAGTTCGGATATTCATCGCGGGTGCCCGGTATATTGACCGGCGCCGCCATATCCAGCCAGTCCTCTGGTTGCAGTCCCAACAGGGCGCTGTGACTGTCAGCCAGATAGTGCTGCATCGCCCGGTTTAATGCCTTGCTCATGCCGGTGCGACGTGCATCGCGTCCGGCACGTTTCGGCAGGGCACCAACGCGATGCAGACTCTGCAGCAGTGCCTGCTTCGCCCGCAGCCGATCCTGATATAGCCCGGCCAGCATCACCTTGTCGGGATAGAGGCCGAGTTGTGCGCCGGTGGTCAAATCATCGCTCTGCCACCAGCCACGCAGCGTCGGAAGATCGTGAGTGGTCGCGACCGCCATTGCCTGCCGTGGCCATTCGGCGGGCGGACGAAAACCATGGGCTGACTCCTGCTCAAAATAGAGCACCTTATAGGAGTAGACCCCGCCGTCCCTCAGCTTATCGACAATCGCCTCCGGCACGGTGCCGAGATCTTCGCCAATTACCATGCAGCGGTGACGCTGACTTTCCAGCGCCAGAATCGCCAGCAGATCGTCGATGGGATAGTGCACATAGGCACCGTGCATCGCGCTATCACCGGCCGGAATCCACCACAGCCGCATCAGCGCCATCACATGGTCAATACGCAGCGCGCCGCAGTGGCGCATACTGGCGCGCAGCAGGGCGATCCACGGCTCCCAGGCGCGCTGCCGCATCACCTGCGGATCCATGGGCGGCAACCCCCAGTCCTGGCCGCGCGGACCGAGAATATCGGGTGGCGCACCGATGCTGGCCTCCATGCAGTAGAGATCGCGCTCGCTCCAGGTCTCTGCGCCACCCTGCGCAACACCCACCGCCAGATCGCGGTAAAGGCCAATCGGCATCTGCTGCTGCTGGCAGATGTCCCAGCAGTCGGCAAACTGCTTCGCGGCCAGCCACTGCAGCCAGAGCCAGAAGCGCACCTGATCCTGATGTTGTTTCAAAAATGCCTGCACAGCCGGGGTGCCGGGATTCTGCAACGCCTCCGGCCAGACTGGCCAGCCCCAGCGCCCGCTATCCTGTGCCATCTGGTCGGCGTGCAGCGCATCAAACAGCGCCTGATGCTGCAGGCTTTCGCCACCCTCCCGGATAAACACATTAAACGCCTGTACCTCTGAATCGGCGGCGTCACGCTGGGTGAACTGCGACCACGCCAGGCTCAGTGCATGAATTTTCAGCCGGGTTACCGCCGCATAATCGACCCATTCGGCCGCGCGAGCCTGCTCCAGCGCCTGCTGCGTCTCCGGCAACTGCCACCATTCCTGCGCGGTGGCGCTCTGCCGGAAGTCAGTGACCGCGCCTACATCGATGTAGAGTACATTGAGCCAGCGTCGGGACGACGGGCTGTAAGGGCTTGCGCTCTCGGGGCAGGAAGGAAAGAGCGCATGGACAGGATTAAGACCGATAAATGCGCCGCCGCGTGCGGACACCTCTGGCAGCATCCTGCGCAGATCGCCAAAGTCGCCAATGCCCCAGTTTTCCGCCGAGCGCAGGGTATAGAGCTGCACGCAGGCGCCCCACAACGACTCACCCGCCAGCAGTGCAGGGGGTTCATAACAGCGGGCCGGTGCAATAATCACCCGGCACGACCACTGCTGTGCGCCCTGCTGCAGCGTCAGCTGGTGATAGCCTTCGGGCAGCGGCGGCAGATGCAGCGGCTGGGCGGGCTGGCAGCGACCTGAGCTGATCTCACCCGCCTCGCTGGTAAGATGCCAGTGGGCATCGTCGCTCAGCTGTGGCGACAGACTCAGCAGGTCGCCGCTGTGAAAAATGACTCCTGGCGGCAGCGGCGTGCTCAGCGGATGGGGAGGCTGCATCACCGCCAGCAAACGCTGGCGGGTCAGGGTCGGGATCGCCTGCGGCTTACCGTGCGCATTGATGTACTCTGCGGCGATGCCTGCCAGCGAAAAATCGTCCAAAACTTTCATCGCGTTCCTTAGCGTTTCGCTTGCCAGATGCGCTGCTGGTAATCGCGGATCGCACGATCGGAGCTGAACATGCCACAGCGCGCGATATTAAGGATGGTGGCACGGGTCCAGGCCTCCTGATCGCTCCACAGCAGTTCCACCTGCGCCTGCGCGTCCAGATAGGGCTGGAAGTCAGCCAGCACCAGATAAGGATCGCCGCCTTCCGGACCGAGGCTGTGCAGCATCGCGTCAAAGGCGTGGAGGTCACCCTGGCTGAAGGTGCCATCTTCCAGCGCCTGTAAAACCCGATTGAGCTGCGGATCTTTTTTGCGCCACTGCGCCGGGGCATAGCCATCGGCTTTTAACGCCTTCACCTGTTCCACGGTATGTCCGAAGATAAAAATGTTCTCGCTGCCGACCTGCTCAGCGATCTCAACGTTCGCCCCATCCAGTGTGCCGATGGTCAGCGCTCCGTTAAGCGCCAGCTTCATGTTACCGGTGCCGGAGGCCTCTTTACCGGCGGTAGAAATCTGTTCGGAGAGATCGGCGGCGGGAATCAGTCGCTCGGCAACGGAGACGTTGTAATCGGGAATAAACACCACTTTCAGGCGGTTGCCGATGCGCGGGTCCTGATTGATCACCCCGGCCACTTTATTGATGGCGTAGATAATGTTTTTCGCCAGCGCATAACCGGGCGCTGCTTTGGCACCAAACAGCACCACACGCGGCGCACGGTTTGCCTGCGGATCGGTGACCAGCGTCTGCCACAGCGCAATGATGTGCAGCAGGCTCAGATGCTGACGTTTGTACTCATGCAGGCGTTTGATCTGCACATCAAACAGCGCAGTGGGGTCGATTTCGATATCGGTACGGTTTTTGATCCAGCCGACCAGCGCCTGCTTATTCTGCTGCTTGATGGCGCGATATTTCGCGCGGAAGGCGGCGTCATCCGCAAAGGCTTCCAGTCCCTGCAGGGCATCAAGATCGTTCAGCCACGGCTTGTTGAGCGTTCGGGTGATCAGCGCACTTAGCGCCGGGTTGCACTGATTGATCCAGCGGCGCGGTGTGATGCCGTTGGTCACGTTATGGAATTTCTCCGGCCACAGCTGGTGATATTCCGGGAAGAGATCCTGCACCACCAGTTTCGAGTGCAGCGCCGCCACGCCGTTAACTGCAAAGCCGCTGGTAACGCAGAGGTTAGCCATCCGCAACTGGTTATTATGCACCAGCGCCAGTTTCGCCCATTTTGCTTCATCATCCGGCCAGCGCGCCGTGACAGCTGTTTTCAGCTGCGCGTTCAGGGTGTTGATAATCATCATATGGCGCGGCAGCAGGCTGCGCACCAGCCGGACATCCCAGCACTCCAGTGCTTCCGGCATCAGGGTATGGTTGGTATAGGCGAAGGTCTGTTGCGTAATCTGCCACGCGCGATCCCAGCTCAGCTGATGCTCATCCAGCAGCAGACGCATCAGTTCCGGGATTGCCAGCGTCGGATGGGTGTCGTTCAGCTGGATCACTTCGTAATCGGCCAGGGTTTCGATGCTGCGTCCGGCCCGATGATGACGACGCAGAATATCAGCCAGCGCGCAGGCGCACTGGAAATATTGCTGCATCAGACGCAGCTTTTTACCGTTCTGGTGATTGTCATTGGGATAGAGCACTTTGGTCAGTTTTTCTGCATCAATGCCCTGTTGCTCCGCGCGCAGAAAGTCACCGTCATTGAAGCGACTAAGATTAAACGGCTGCGCATGTTTCGCCTGCCACAAACGCAGTGGCTGACTGATGCCATTCTCAAAACCAACGACCGGCAGATCCCAGGCTTCACCAACCAGTTCAAACGCCGGCTGCCACTGCTGCTGCCCCGCAGCGGTCAACACTTTACCGCCCAGTCCAACGCTGACGTTGAGCGCAGCATTATGGTTAAACCACGGGTAGCAATCGCGTTGCCAGTCATCCGGGCCTTCAATCTGTGCGCCCTGTTCAAAGCGCTGGCGGAACAGTCCGTACTGATAGTTCAGACCATAGCCCGTCGCAGGCTGCCCCACATTCGCCATGGAATCCAGGAAGCAGGCGGCCAGACGACCGAGTCCGCCGTTGCCCAGCGCCGGATCCGTTTCGTTTTCCAGCACGTCGGTCAGTGAAATGTTCCAGGCCGACAGCGCGTCGTTAACCGCGTCATACCAGCCCAGGTTCAGCAGGTTGTTGCCGGTCAGGCGACCGATCAGAAACTCCATCGACAGGTAGTTAACATGGCGGAGATCTGTCGGGGCCGGGCGAGCGGGTTGTGCGGCCAGCATATCGGCCAGCGCACCGCTGAGTGCCTGCCACCATTGTGCGTGGGTCATCTCCTGCGCATTGCGCAGGCCAAAACGCTGCCACTGACGGGTCAGGGCAGCGTTGAACTGAGTCGGGTTGAAATCGGGCTGTGTCATGGTTGATGTCCTGTAAAAACAGAAAATGGATCAATGTGCCGACAGTCTGCCCAGGCGGAAATCATTGCTCATCCTCCTGAAAAGAATTAGGGCAGGAGGATAGGGAGGGTGGAGAGGATGAGGCTAATCCGAAATCGTCGCAGGAGTGTGATTGCGCACGCTTTTGTAAAGTTTAATTAATGGGTTTGCTTGCATTCATCTGACGAAATGCTGAACCTGTGTAAGGAATAATTACGAAGCGTAAAATAATGATGCGCTCGACAAATGGAGAAACGTGCGCCCATGTTAATACCCGCCAAACTCAGTCGCCCGGTGCGTCTTGAAGGCACCGTAATCCGCGAGAGATTGCTGCAAAAGCTCACCGCTGCCGGTAACTATCGGCTGGTGCTGGTGACCAGTCCGGCGGGCTACGGTAAAACCACACTGGTATCGCAATGGGCGGCGGGGAAAAGCGACCTGGGCTGGGTTTCTCTGGATGAGGGCGATAATCAGCCGGAACGCTTCGCCGATTACCTGATCGCGGCACTGCAACAGGCGACGCACGGCGGCTGTCCTCGCAGTGAGCTTCTGGCGCAGAAGCGGCAATATGTGAATCTCAATGCGCTGTTTTCACAGCTCTTTATCGAGCTGGTGGAGTGGCAGCAGCCGCTGTGGCTGATTGTTGATGACTACCATCTGATCACCAACCCGGTCATTCACGACGCGATGCGCTTTTTCCTGCGTCATCAGCCTGAAAATCTGACCCTGATTCTGATGTCACGTAACCTGCCGCAGCTCGGTATCGCGAACCTGCGGGTGCGTGAGCAATTGATCGAACTGGGCAGCCAGCAGCTGGCGTTCACCCATCAGGAAGCGCGCCAGTTTTTTGACTGCCGTCTGGCGGCCCCGCTTGAAAGCGAAGAGAGCAGTCGCCTCTGTGATGATGTCGCAGGCTGGGCAACGGCGCTGCAGCTGATTGTCTTGTCGGCACGTCAGGGAGCCAGTTCGGCTCAGCATTCCGCCCGACGTCTCTCGGGCATTAATGCCAGCCATCTCGCCGACTATCTGGTGGAAGAGGTGCTGGATAACGTCGATCTGCCGACCCGCCATTTTTTACTGAAAACCGCGCTGCTGCGCTCAATGAATGATGAACTGATCGCCTGCGTGACCCGTGAAGAGAACGGTCAGATGCGGCTGGAGGAGATTGAGCGACAGGGACTGTTTCTGCAGCGTATGGACGATTCCGGCTGCTGGTTCAGCTACCATCCGCTGTTCGGCAACTTCCTGCGTCAGCGCTGTCAGTGGGAACTGGCGGCGGAGCTGCCTGCGCTGCATCGAGCCGCAGCCGAGAGCTGGATGGCGCAGGGCTTTCCGGGCGAGGCGATTCACCATGCGCTTGCCTCAGGCGACGCTACCATGCTGCGGGACGTGCTGCTGAAGCACGCCTGGACGCTGTTTAATCAGAGCGAGCTGCCGCTGCTGGAGAACTCTTTAAAAGCGCTGCCGTGGGAGATGATGCTCGACAACCCGATGCTGGTGCTATTGCAGGCGTGGCTGATGCAGACTCAGCATCGCTTTTCAGAAGTCGACAGCCTGCTGGCGCGTTTTGAGCAGGCCAGCCACTGCGAGATAGATGCGGCACTGCGCGGTGAATTTAATGCATTGCGCGCTCAGGTGGCGATCAACGATGGCAATACCGATGAAGCGGAGCGGCTGGCGAAAGTGGCGCTCGATACTCTGCCCGCCAGCCGTCACTACAGCCGCATTGTGGCAACTTCGGTGCATGGCGAGGTGATGCACTGCAAAGGCGAACTGGACGACTCACTCAAGCTGATGCGGCAGACCGAACAGATGGCGCGTCGCGATGAAATATGGCACTACGCGCTCTGGAGCCTGATTCAGCAGAGCGAAATCCTGTTTGCGCAGGGCTTTTTGCAGGCCGCCTGGGAGATCCAGAGCCGCGCCTTTGTGCTGGTGGAAGAGCAGCATCTGGCACAGTTCCCGCTGCATGAGTTTCTGCTGCGCATTCGCGCTCAGCTGCTGTGGGCCTGGGGCCGTCTGGAAGAGGCGGAACAGGCGGCGCGCGAAGGCATCAAGGTGCTGAATGGTTACCAGCCGCAGCAGCAGATTCAGTGTCTGGGATTGCTGGTGCAGTGCTCGCTGGCGCGCGGCAATATTGATAATGCCCGCAGCTATCTGAACCGGCTGGAAAACCTGCTGAACAACGGCAACTGGCACAGCGACTGGATCGCCAATGCCGATAAAGTCCGGGTGATTTACTGGCAGATGACGGGCGACAGTCAGAACGCCCGCGACTGGATGCGGCAGACACCTAAACCCGCCTTCGCCAACAACCATTTTCTGCAGGGACAGTGGCGTAACATCGCCCGCGCGCAGATTCTGCTGGGTGATGTCAGCCAGGCGGAAGTGGTGCTGGAGGAGCTGAATGAGAATGCCCGCGCCCTGCGCCTGATGAGCGACTTAAACCGTAATCTGCTGCTGCTCAATCAGATCTACTGGCAGACTGACCGCAAAGCGGAGGCGCAGCGCGTGCTGATTGAGGCGCTGAAACTGGCGCGCAGCACGGGCTTTATCAGCCATTTTGTCATTGAAGGCGAGATGATGGCGCAGCAACTGCGGCAGCTGATACAGCTTAATACCCTGAATGAGCTGGACAACCACCGCGCCCGCCGCATCCTGCTGGAGATCAACAAATATCACCGTCACAAGTTCGCCCATTTCGATGAAGGCTTTGTCAGCCGGTTGCTTAACCATCCTGACGTGCCGGAGCTGATTCGCACCAGCCCGCTGACGCAGCGCGAATGGCAGGTGCTGGGGTTAATCTATTCGGGCTACAGCAACGATCAAATTGCCGGTGAGCTGGCGGTAGCGTCAACCACGATCAAAACCCATATCCGTAATCTCTATCAGAAACTGGGCGTGTCACATCGTAGCGAAGCGATGAATCAGGTGCAGTCGCTTCTGAAAATGATGGGGTATGTTTGAGGGTATTGGTTGGACAGGTTAATTGCGGAATATCGCTGGCGATGCATTATCAGCATCACGTTATTACAGGCGTCTTTATCCAGTCTGCGCCTTGAAACGAAAAGCCTGGCGAATTGCTTTACCAAAAGAGAGACGTTATCACCCACCAGAAAAAGCCGGTGAAGTAAGGTAATTCTCCGTCGGCGTTCGCTATCAGAAGCTGTTACGACCAACGAATATTCCGTGAATGAACCTGTCTGAAAGTATAAGCAGAATGATCTATAGCTAAGAAAATTCTGTGTGCAAGCGTAACCAGCGCTATGTTAATATTTGCGCGCTTATTCAGCTCTCCTGCCGTGCGTAGTATTACCGGAACGCAGTATGACCCATAAATATCACCTGCATCATAATGTCGATGTGCTGCTTCTGCTGCGCCGCATCTGCCAGCTCGCCCTGGCGCTACTTGTTCTGCTGTTTCTTCATCCCCCTATTGCGCTGGCCGGGACAAAAGATGACAAAGCTAATCGTATCGTTAGCGGCATCATCAGTTTCACTCACTGGCAAAATTTAAACAGGCCGCCTGAATTATGTGTTTTTACTTCAGCACGCCATCTCTCTTTGCCGGAAAACAGCGCCGCTGCGGCCGCGACATTCACCGTTCTCTATCTTGCGGGTGCAGGTGATTCTGCAATGCATCGATGCGATGCCATTTATTTCGGCGATCAGACACCGCAGCAGCAGGTGGACATTATTGAGAAGCTGAAGGGAAGAGCGGTGCTTACCCTTGCAGAGAACAATGCGGAATGCACGCTGGGCGCCGCTTTTTGTCTGATTTTTCAACCGGACCATACGCATTTTTCCGTTAATCTCGATTCACTTGCCAGAAGCGGTGTCAGAGTGAATCCGGATGTGCTTTTGCTCTCCCGCGAGGGAAGTGAATGAAATGAAATTCGATAAACTAAAGCACGATAAATCATCCATCCGCAATAAACTGCGCAAAATAAGCACCATCAATTCGGCGGTGATATTACTGTTGTGCTGGCTGTTGCTCTCATCGACGTCGCTGCTTTTTATTAAAAATTATGAGAAACGAAACCTCGAATTAATCGGCTCGACGCTAAGTACCACGCTCACCGCGGCAACCGTTTTTGCCGATAGCTACGATGCACGTAATAAAATCGAACGGCTTGGCAATGAAGGCATGTACGCTTCTGCGAAGCTGGTTACACGGGATCAGCTGGTTCTGGTCCAGTGGAATGCACAGCGGGAACAGACGGGCTGGTTTTCGCGGTTGCTGCGTGAGTGGATTTATCACAAACCACTTAACGTCGAGATTCTTCATGCTGACGTGGCTGTTGGTACGCTAATGCTGGAAGGGACCGTAACCGGCGCGGTGAGTTTCCTTCAATACTCATTCATGATTCTCTCCATAGGGATGCTCTGCGTACTGATTATCTCGCTGATGCTGAGTGAGTTTCTGCATCGGGGTATGATTGCGACACTGCGTACCATTACCAGTTCGATTCACTATGTCATTCATTCGGGTGATTTTTCCCTGCGTATTCCGGGTGGCCCAATCAGAGAATTTCAGCTCTTTTCAGATGACCTCAACTCCCTGCTGATGGAAATGCAATCACTGAAGGCGTCGCTGATGCGTGACAATCGCTCGCTGGCAGCTAAAGCCCTGTCCGATCCGCTGACCGGTCTTGCCAACCGCAGCGCCTTCTCTGCTCGCCTGACACAGCGCCTTGACCAGCCAGACGATCACGAGCGCTTTGCGCTGTTGTTTCTGGATGGCGATCGCTTCAAGAGCATCAATGATAACTGGGGCCATGCCGCCGGGGATGAGGTATTAAAAGCGATAGGATCGCGTCTTTTATCGCTGGCGACTGAACAGGATGTAGTCGCACGATTAGGGGGCGATGAATTTGCCATGCTGGTCAACAGCCGGACGAGTGAGGCGCAGTTACAGCAGCTCATGCAGCGCATTAATGACACCATTGGGGAACGCATCCTTATTACGGATGACATGCCGGTTACAACTTCGGTGACTATTGGCTACGCCTGGTCACGACCTGGCGATACGGTTGAATCGATCCTCGAACGTGCCGATATGAATATGTACAAAAACAAGCGAATAAATAGGGCGTAAATATGAAGAAAAACCTTTCCCTGCTATTGGTTACTCTGGCGCTGGTCGGTTGTCAGTCGAAAGCGCGTTTTAGCGACGCGCAAATCGCAGCGATGAAAAGCGCCGGATTCACGCAGAACCTGGAAGGCTGGGGATTAGGCTTATCTGATAAGATCCTGTTTGGTGTAAATGAATCAGAGCTGACACCCTCGAGTAAGCTCACCATTCAGGGAATGGCGAAAAGTCTGGCGTCGACCGGTATTGAGCATGTGCGCATCGACGGGCATACCGATAATTACGGCAAGCCGGATTATAATCAGCAGCTGTCGTTGAAAAGAGCAAACGCGGTCGCGGCTCAGTGGGCGGAAGGCGCGGCGATACCGCGTGAAAATGTTATGACGCGTGGCCTGGGCATGAGTGCACCGGTTGCCAGCAACAATAGCGCGCAGGGACGTGCGCAGAACCGGCGCGTGGCTATTGTCATCACCGCGCCGTAATTATTCAGCGGCCGCGTAATTTTGCGGCCCGCATTAAACATAGCGGATCGCCTGATTACCTATAGCGGGAAGCGTCGCTGAAAAGGGGGGCGGGATAGGGACGTGCACGGTGGGATCCACCGTGCATTTTGCCTGTCAGCGATAAAAGGCTGGTCTGGCTGGCATAGCAACCGGCACGATCCCGCCAGACGTTTGCGCCACGACGCAGGCATCGGCGGCGACGGCAGCGGCATAGCCATCCCACGCGGAGGGACCGGTCATCTCGCCGCTGATGACGTTGTTGATAAAGGCCTGCAACTCCACGTCATACGCATCGATAAAGCGCTTTTTCCAGTCCGTCAGAATGGTGGTGGAGAGCTTAGCCGCGCTGCGTAGCTGCACAGAGACCGGCTCCGGCAGGCGGGCAATGCCGCTTTCACCCACTACTTCACACTGAATGTCGTAACCATATTCACAGTTCACGAAAATTTCGACATCAATGCGTGCGCCTTTGGTGGTCTCAAGCAGCACGATCTGCGGGTCACGCAGGTGGGACGACGCCTTACGGGTTTTACGCGGGAAGATCACCTGCACGCTGGCATAGTCATCATTCAGCAGCCAGCGCAGCACATCAAGTTCGTGGATCAGCGTGTCAGTGATCGCCATGTCGGTGGTGTAGCTGTCGCCCACTTCAGGATTACGGTGCGCGCAGTGCAGCATCAGCGGCTCACCAATCTCGCCGCTGTCGATCACCGCTTTTAGTGCGCGATAGCCGCTGTCGTAAGGGCGCATAAACCCGACCTGCACCAGCTGACGTCCTGCCTTAATTTCTGCTTCCACAATGTTCATACAGCCCTGCGCGGTGACCGCCAGCGGTTTTTCGCAGAATACTGCTTTACCCGCCTCAATACAGGCCAGCACAAAGGCTTCATGCGTCGGACCCCAGGAGGTAACCAGCACCGCGTTAACCTGTGGGTCGTTGATCAGATCAATCGCATTGTCATAAATGCGCGCTTCCGGCGTCAGTTCGTCAATAATCTGCTGGCAGTTGTCACGGTTGATATCGTTGAGTGCCACCACGCGCGCATTCTGTAAAACGGTACTGCAACGGCGGATATGTTCGCGGCCGATTGCGCCGGTGCCGATAACACCAATATTAATGGTCATAATGATTCCTTACGCTGAGTGGTTTAACAGCTGGATGCTGTTGCGAATTTCGCGGGTGATGTCCGCTTCCTGCCAGCTATTCATCACGGAGGAGAACGGCTCAAAGGCGTAAAGGCCGGTGTAGCCCATCTTCTCCAGGCGTTCGACCTGCTGTTTACTGCGCAATCTGTCATCTGCGCTGAGCATGATGCGCTCTTCGTCGGTCAGTTCGCTGACCGGGCGCGGGTCGGTGACGCCGGAGAGGTGAACCAGACCGATTTGCTGAATGTCGATTTCCTGCTCAAAAGTCTGTTCGGCCTCTTCAAACAGATGATGATGAAAGGTGTCGATCAGCAAGCGGAAAGGCACGGCCGCCTCGCGGATCAGCGTCTGCGCCTGAGTCGCCGAACGCAGCGAGCTTTGCGGGAAACCCAGCGGTTCCACCAGCCCCTGAATGCCTGCCTCAGCGAACAGCGGGGCCAGGGTTTTCAGCGCGCTTTCGCTGTCGGCAGCGCTGATGGGCGTGCCGTCGTTGAGCGGGCAGAGCACCAGCGATTCGGCGCCGACGGCCTGCGCATCGCTTAACAGCTGGCGGGCGCGTTGCAGCACCTCTTCATTCAGCTGGTTGAACGGGTAGAGCGCATTGATGGTAACAATCCGGATGCCTGACTCATGCGCCAGCGCTTTTACCTCATCGCCGCTGAGATCGTCGGTAACGCGTCCGCTGGGCATATCATTGCGCAGTTCGACATTATGAATACCGAGCTGGCTGACCAGTTTAAAAAACTGCGGGATACTCAGGCTGGGCGCTATTTTACGATTAACGCAAAAGCGCGCATTGGGAATATTCAGGCTCATAACGATTTCCTTAAATTATTGGTGAGGTGCTAAGGGCGGTCGGGTCGTCATGCCTCATGACACGGGCCGTTATTTATTTAACACAGAGCATGCAAAGGTTATTTTTTGCCGTTATAAAGCGCATAGAAATAGTGCTCGACCTGCTCAAGACTTCTTCCCCGGGTCTCGGGAATAAACTTCACAACAAATACAGAGCCGCCGATGCCAATCAGGGCGAATATAAAGAAGGCACCCGCCAGACCAAACGCGGCTAATAACAGCGGGAAGGCCATGGAGATGGCGAAATTGGCGATCCACAGTGAGAAGACTGCGCCACCCATACAGATGCCACGCATCCGGGCGGGGAAGATTTCCGACAGCAACAGCCAGGTGACCGGTGACAATGCGCCCTGCTGGAAGCAGAGAAACATCAACATGCCCGCCAGCACCAGATAAGCCCGCAGCAGGTTGACCGTGCCGTTGAGGTATTCCGGCATCAGCCAGCAGACCAGCCCGATAAAGAACAGGCAGCAGGTGCAGCCCATCTGACCGATTAATACCAGCGGGCGACGTCCCGTTTTGCCGATTAACCAGATACCCACCAGTGTCATCACTACCGAAATCACACCATTCGCAATGGTGGCAAACAGCGCGGCATCGTTGCTGAGTCCGGCTGCGGTCAGCATAGTAGGTGCGTAATACATAATGGTATTGACGCCAGTCAGCTGCTGAATCGCAGCGATGCCCACGCCCAGCAGGAAGATTTTCATCAGCCATGGCGTCGCGAGATCGCGCAGGCGGCCTTTACCTCGCTGCCGGTTCTCTTCGATGGTTTCTTCAATCTCTTCCAGTTCCCACTCCACATCTTCAGCGGCGCGGGTTTTTTCCAGCACCTCACGCGCTGCCTGACTGCGGCCTTTCATTACGTGCCAGCGCGGGGTTTCAGGCATAAATATCATGCCGATCCAGAGCAGAGCGGCGGGGACAATCGACAGCGCCAGCATCCAGCGCCAGGTATTTTCGCCGCCCCAGATATCGTTAAAGGTGGCGTTGGAGATATACGCCAGCAGCTGACCGCTGACGATCATCAGTTCCTGCAGGGTGACCAGCTGGCCACGTTTATTGGCGGGGGCGATTTCTGCGATGTAGACCGGCACGGTCGCGGCAGCACCGCCCACGGCAAAGCCCAGGAACAGGCGAGAAGCGATCATCCAGGTGACATCAGGCGCCAGCGCCGAGCCGACAGCGCCAAAGGCGAAGATCAGCGCCAGCGCAATGATGATGCGGCGTCTGCCCAGACCATCCGCCAGATGACCGGCAGCCAGCGCGCCGAAGGCGGCACCAAACAGCAGGGAGCTGGTGACCAGCCCGGTGGTAAACGGGGTAAGATGCAAATCGCCGCGCATAAACAGTAACGCGCCCGAAACCACGCCGGTGTCATAACCAAACAGCAATCCACCCAGGGTAGCAACCAGCGCAATAATCTTCACAAAAGGCTCGGTGCGGGTGGCGCTATTTGGACCGGAGGCCGGGTTCGACGAGATATAAAGTTCTTTTTCCATGAATACTCCTGGCAATAACAACAAAGACAAAACGTCAGAACATGAAGAAGCCATCACCCTACTGATATTTTTATTTCGGGTTAAATTATATTTGAAACTTAGTTTTCATTATGTGAGCTCAAGCCTTTCGCGTTTTTTATTTTGATGGGATTCCATCAAATCCCAAATAAGCCCTTTGAAGTTAAAGGGATTATTTGGGGGAATAACAGATTGGGGGTATTTCAGACGGGGCAGAACAGTCAGGAATGCACGGCGGCAAAAAGAAAATAAAAAGGGTCAGGATGAAACATCCCAACCGCAGTCAAAAAAACAGGCCGGTGTCAGCGAATGGCCAGGGCGTTTAGCGCTGATAATAGCGCGTCCACTTTTGGCAGGAACTGTTTGCGGCGTGGCCACACCACGCTCAGCGTCAGCCCGTCGGGCTGTAACTGCGGCATAATAATTTCCAGTTCACTGGCGGCCACGGCGCGCTGAATCAACCATGAGGGCATCTGCGCGACACCCAGCCCGGCAATGACTGCCTGAAGCTGTGCATCGACGTCGCCCAGCGCCAGCCGGTAGGGCACGTCGCGCCAGTGGGGCTGTCCATCTTCGGTGGTAAATAGCCAGGGTTTGGTTGTGCCATCCACACGCTCATAAAGAATGGCGGGATGGTTCAGCAGCGCTGCTTCATTTTCAGGACGGCCTTCCCGGGCCAGATAAGCGGGAGAGGCACAGAACTGCATCTTCTCGCGACCCATGTTACGCCAGCCCAGCGACGCGGGAAGGTCGGGTGCACCGCCGATCCGCACCGCCACATCCACGCCTTCCTCAAACAGGTCAACAAAGCGATCGGACAAACTCAGGCTCAGTGCCAGCTCTGGATTTTGCTGGCAGAAGGGCATCAGCAGCGGCATGACGTTGAGGCGGCCATAGGTGGTGGGCACCGCCAGACGCAGCCGGCCGGAAGGAATGGTGCGCTGAGCCGCCAGTACCGCCTCGGCTTCGGCCAGATCCTCCAGCACCCGCAGACAGGTCTGATAATAGGCGCTGCCCGCGTCGGTCAGATTCAGGCTACGCGTGGTGCGCTCCAGCAGCCGCGAGCCTAAGCGCGCTTCCAGTCGGCTGATGCTCTTGCTGACCGCCGAGCCGGTCACGTGCAGACGTTCAGCCGCGGCGGTAAAGCTGCCACACTCCACGCTGGCGACAAACGGGAGAATATCTTTAAGGCGATGATCGTGCATCGATTAGTGAACTCAGGTTGAGAATGCTGTGAATAAATGCCAGAGATAAGAACTGAATTCTCTATTAGGCTTAGCATTACGCAAAACGAGGAGAAATCAAATGAAAAAGCACGCTTTGATTGTGGGCATCAGCGGCGTTATTGGTCGCGCACTGGCAGATAAATTACAGCAGGAAGGCTGGCAGGTCAGTGGCCTGTCACGCGGACGTGGTGCCGTACCTGAAGGCGCAACCAGCCTGACAGCCGATCTGACCGATGCAGAGGCTGTCCGTGAAGCACTGAAAGAGGTAAAACCGGATGCGCTGTTTTTCAGCGTCTGGGCGCGTCAGGAAAATGAGAAAGAGAATATCCGCGTCAACGGCGGCATGGTTCGCAATGTGATTGAAGCACTCGGTGAACGCCTCAAAGGTTCGCACGTCGCGCTGGTGACCGGACTGAAGCACTATCTGGGTCCGTTTGAAGCCTACGGTAAAGGCGCCGTGCCGGTTACGCCGTTCCGTGAGGAGCAGGGGCGTCAGCCGGTCGATAACTTTTATTATGCGCAGGAAGATGAAGTGTTCGCGGGCGCAGATAAGTATGACTATCGCTGGAGCGTGCACCGTCCGCATACCATCATCGGCTATGCCGTAGGCAATGCGATGAACATGGGACAGACGCTGGCGGTTTATGCGACGCTGTGCAAAGAGAAGGGCTGGCCGTTTATCTTCCCGGGTTCGCCAGAGCAGTGGAATGGTGTCGCTGATATGACCGATGCGGGTCTGCTGGCCGAGCAATTGCATTGGGCGGCAACGTCACCAAACGCCGCTAATCAGGATTTCAACGCGGTAAATGGCGATGTGTTCCGCTGGAACTGGATGTGGCCAAAACTGGCTGACTATTTCGGTATCGAAGCTGCAGACTACCCGGCGAAGATGATGCCGCTGGAAGATCGCATGCAGGAAGCTGAGAGCGCATGGCGGGCAATAGCAGAGCAGCATCAGCTGCGTGAGGCCGATGTGACTAAGCTGGCCTCGTGGTGGCATACCGATGCCGACCTGGGTCGTCCGATGGAAGCCTTTACCGACATGAGTAAGAGCCGCAAAGCGGGCTTTACCGGCTATCGCAGTACGCTGGACTCCTTTACACAGCTGTTTGATAAGCTGAAAGCGGAAAAAGTCATCCCGAAATAAACCCAGCAGGCGCCGCATCAGGCGCCTGTTTCGTTTCTGGCAGATAGCTATACTCTGACACCTAATCAGTGAATGGAGGAGTGAATCCTATGGCGACATGTTTCATTATCGGG
This sequence comes from Pantoea sp. 22096, assembly GCF_052045955.1. Taxonomy (NCBI): domain Bacteria; kingdom Pseudomonadati; phylum Pseudomonadota; class Gammaproteobacteria; order Enterobacterales; family Erwiniaceae; genus Pantoea; species Pantoea sp. 22096. The sequence goes on from NZ_JBQEPW010000002.1 coordinate 204,356, forward strand.
GCGGCAGGTAAGGTTGGCCAAAAGCTGACCCGTCAGCTGAGCAACAAAGGCCACACTGTCACGGCAATGCACCGCAAGCCGGAACAGGCTGAGTCCCTGCAGGCCGCAGGCGCTAAGCCTGTCGCGGGCGATATTCAGCAGCTGAGCGTGACGGCGCTGGCAGAGCTGATGGCCGGTCACGACGTGGCGGTCTTTACAGCGGGTGCGGGCGGTGCCGGTATCGCGCTGACCAATGCCATTGACGGTGAAGGGCTGAAGCTGGCAGTCGCCGCCGCAGAGCAGGCTGGCGTGTCGCGCTTTATGCTGGTATCCGCTTTTCCGGATGCGGGCCGCGGTAAAACGCCGTCTGAGGGATTTGAGAACTATATGCGGGTGAAACGCCTGGCGGATGTGGAACTGGTGGCGAGCAAGCTGGAGTGGGTGATCCTGCGGCCTGGCACGCTGACCGATGAGGCTGGTACGGGTCGGGTGCATGCAGATCTGGCGATCCCCTATGGTGAGATCCCGCGCGAAGATGTGGCGGCGACGCTGGTCGGTCTGATTGAGAATCCGGCGATTAAGTATCAGATTATCGAACTCACCAAAGGTGAGGTGCAGATCGATATGGCGTTGCAGCGGTTGCAGCGCGGTTAACAGGGTCCGATAGCGGCGCTTTAGTTTACCTGGGAAGGTAGGGCTGGGTTAGCGTTTTGATCGAGGCTGCTCAGGAAACGCGGTCAGATCGGAAAGACGCAAAAGCCGCCATCCATGGCACGCTCGGCCCGCGCCGTCCTGGCGCGGGACGCTTTCCTCCTCTGACCGTGTTTCCTGCGCGTTAAGCTAAGGTGTTGCTGTCAGATTTATGCTGCTTTCATTGTCGCTATGCGCCGGGCTAAAAAGTTGCTGCTGTATTTATATTGAGTCGGGATTCCGTTCCCTGCGCATGCTTACTCTTACAGCCATCCGCTCCTTAAATCTGTCAGTCCGCATCACAAAAAAGCCCCGAGACCGGGGCTTTTTTCTTATCTGACGCAGCTTTTACTTCACGCATTTCGCGCAGTGCGCGCGCTCAATGTGCTGGAAGAAGTCGTTACCTTTGTCATCGACCAGGATAAAGGCAGGGAAGTTCTCCACCTCGATTTTCCAGATCGCTTCCATTCCCAGCTCCGGATACTCCACGCATTCCAGACTTTTGATGCTCTGCTGCGCCAGCACCGCGGCCGGGCCACCGATGCTGCCCAGATAGAAGCCGCCATGTTTATGACAGGCATCCGTCACCTGCTGGCTGCGGTTGCCTTTTGCCAGCATGATTTTGCTGCCGCCGTGAGCCTGCAGCAGATCGACGTAGGAGTCCATGCGGCCTGCGGTGGTCGGGCCGAGTGAACCAGACGCATAACCTTCGGGCGTTTTGGCCGGACCGGCGTAATAGACCGGATGATCCTTAATATACTGCGGTAATCCTTCGCCGTTATCGATGCGCTCTTTGAGTTTGGCATGAGCAATGTCACGCGCCACGATAATGGTGCCGGTCAGTGACAGGCGGGTAGAGACCGGATACGCAGAAAGCTGCGCCAGAATCTGCTCCATTGGACGGTTAAGATCAACCTGCAACACCTCACCTTCACCCTGCTGACGCAGCGCTTCCGGGATCAGGCGACCTGGGTTGGCTTCCAGCTTTTCAATCCAGATACCTTCGCGGTTAATCTTCGCTTTAATATTACGGTCAGCCGAGCAGGAGACGCCCATGCCGATCGGGCATGACGCGCCGTGACGCGGCAGACGCACCACGCGGATGTCGTGCGCGAAATATTTGCCGCCAAACTGCGCGCCAAGGCCGAGCTGCTGCGCCGCTTCCAGCAGCTCCTGCTCAAGCTGAACGTCACGGAAAGCCTGACCGTGCTCGTTGCCTTCAGTCGGTAAGCCGTCGTAATAGTGCGTCGAGGCGAGCTTAACGGTTTTCAGGGTGCTTTCAGCCGAGGTGCCGCCGATAACAAACGCAATATGGTAAGGCGGGCAGGCTGCGGTGCCGAGGGTACGCATCTTATCCACCAGGTAATTTTTCAGCTTGCCGGGGCTCAGCAGCGCTTTGGTTTCCTGATAGAGATAGGTTTTGTTAGCGGAGCCGCCACCTTTGGCGATACAGAGGAATTTATACTCATCGCCATCGACGCTGTAGAGGTCGATCTGCGCCGGCAGGTTAGTGCCGGTGTTCACCTCTTTGTACATATCCAGCGCGGCATTCTGTGAATAGCGCAGGTTATCTTCGATGTAGGTGTTGTAGATACCCTGTGACAGCGCGGCCTCGTCGCCACCGCCGGTCCAGACGCGCTGGCCTTTTTTGCCCATGATGATCGCGGTGCCGGTATCCTGACAGGTCGGCAGCACGCCTTTGGCGGCAATTTCAGAGTTTCTTAAAAACTGCAGGGCGACATATTTGTCATTGTCGCTGGCTTCCGGGTCATTAAGGATAGAAGCCACCTGCTGCTGGTGGGCCGGACGCAGCATGAAAGAGGCGTCGTGGAACGCCTGCTGGCTCAGCAAGGTCAGCGCCTGCGGGTCGACTTTAAGGATCTCCTGACCCTCAAACTCGGCGACCGAGACATGCTCCCGAGTCAGCAAGTAGTATTCAGTATCTTCGTGGGACAGCGGAAAAGGGTTCTGATAGACAAAAGGTTTGTTCGACATTTTTTCTCACTTAATGACCGGCTGAACCTCCGCGGGCAGGCTGCGGGGCGCAACATCATAGGCGAATTCATTGTTTATTATGCTTCCCCGCTGCGGGTGCAGCGGGGAAGTGAAGGAATGGTATCTTATAACGCGTTGATCTGCATGTTGTATCCGTCAGAACATCCACACCATCCACGGATAAGCAATCACCATCATAGAGACCAGGAAGATGGCACCGAAGATGGTACCCAGACGCCAGTAATCTTTTGTCGGCAGATAACCGCTGCCGTAATAAATCGGGCTTGGGCCAGTACCGTAGGGCGTGATGATGCCCATCACACCCAGAGAGGTACACAGCATCAGGCAGAAGACTGGCATATTGATGCCCGGGATTGACGCTGCAATGGTCAGCATGGCCGGTAACAGGGCAGTAGTATGTGCCGTGGTACTGGCAAACAGGTAGTGGAGCAGGAAGAAGGCGATTAATAGCACCACGGCTGAAATCTGTGGGTCATAGCCCTGCAGCAGCATGCCTCCCTCTTTACCTAGCCAGGCGATGAAGCCGACGCGGGCCAGGCCATCAGCCAGCGCCACCAGCGTTGCGAACCAGGCGAATGTATTCCAGGCCGGCTTGTTGCTGGTAATGTCGTTCCAGTTCAGGACGCCGGTCCACAGCATCAGTACCACCACCAGCAGCGCAGCCATCGCAGGTTCAATCCACGAGGTGGCGAAGATCCACATCAGCAGGGCACAGACTACAAACACCAGCAGCAGGATTTCATTGCGTGTCAGGCGGCCCAGTTTCTCCAGTTCAGCGATAGCCCATTTCGGCACTTCATCATTGATTTTGACTTCTGGCGGATAGAACCAGTAAGCCAGCAGCGGCATGGTCAGAATCAGCAGCACGCCCAGCGGCAGGAAGGCCAGGAACCACATACCCCATGAGATATCAAAACCGATGATGCTTTTCACCAGCGCCAGTGCCAGCAGGTTAGGTGCCAGCGCTGAGAGGAACATCGAACTGGTGATACAGGCTGCGGTGATCGCGACCCACATCAGATACGAACCGATCTTACGGGCGCTCGGGTCGTTGGGTTTAGAGCCGTAAAGCGGAGGCAGGTTAGCGATAATCGGATAGATAGTACCGCCACTGCGCGCGGTGTTTGAGGGGGTAAACGGTGCCAGAAGCAGGTCAGCGAAGGTAATGGCATAGCCCAGCGTCAGGCTGCGGCGACCCAGATATTTCACCAGAATCAGGGCCAGACGACGACCAAACTGCGTCTTGTCATACCCGGCGGCGAACATAAAGGCACCGAAGATGAGCCAGACCGTGGAGTTACCGAAACCGCTGACCGCCCACTTAAAGGACTCACTGGCGACTTTGAATTTCGGGTTAGCCAGTTCCTCCGGGCTGAAGAGGACAAACTGACTGAACAGCGCGATGGCCACGACGCCGGTCAGGCCGATAACGGCACCGGGCAGCGGCTCAAAGATCAATCCGACAATCACGCCGACAAAGATGGCGAAGAAGTGCCAGGCATAGGGTTCGAGACCGGCCGGTGTTGGCACCAGCAACAGCAACACAGCAACGATGACTGGCAGAGCCAGCATGATAGCTTTCTTTTTACCCGCCGCCGCAGGGGCAGCTTTAGGGGGTTCAGTTACAGCTGAGAGTGGTTTCATAGTATTTTATCTGCACGTTGAGAAGAATGCGATTTGCGCCCCGGACCTTCACTGATGACTTTCTTATTTATTCTTAATAATGTGAATAAACCGCGATGCAATGATTTTATCAATCTGCTGCTGGACTATTGAGCAGCATTTTTAAATCCATGTAAATATGATGCGATTTTTGCAAATATAGATTTTGATCCAGATCAAAGAAATTTATTCATTATTCCCCCGTTTTTAACATTTATTTTTTATTTATATTTTTGACATCGACATTCTGACAGTTTTGTGAAGCTGATCGACAAATCATGGGAAGGCCCCGGTCGACGCATTCATCTTAACACTATGATCATAAAGGTTAAATTATTTATGTAAATCAATGGTTGATTTTTAGTTACCCATGGTTAACAATTAATATAACTACACTTCCTGAATTCAGCAAATAAAAACTCTGAATCGTTTAAAAGTTAAAAAAGTAAATTTATCACTTATGAAAGCAAAGATAAGGGTATATTAGACGCATGACATCGGACCACTTAATAAAGCGATAATTTGCGTCCGCTAAAAAATTTCCAGACTTTTAAATCTTGGAGTTTATCGCAATGAAATCTCTCACCCCCATCCTTAATCCACTTACCCTGCCTGGCGGCGCTGTGTTAAAAAACCGACTGGTGATGGCCCCCATGACCACCTGTACCGGTTTTTATGACGGAACGGTCACCAGCGAACTGGTCGAGTATTACCGCGCACGTGCAGGCAGCATCGGAACTGTGATCGTTGAGTGCTGCTTTATTGATAACCGCGGCCCGGCGTTTCCGGGTGCCATTGCTATCGACAGTGACAACAAAATTCCTGGTCTGAAACGCATCGCGGACGCGATTAAATCGGAAGGCTCCACGGCCATTCTGCAGATCTATCACGGTGGCCGCATGGTCGAGCCGGAACTCATCGGCGGGAAAACACCGGTTGCGCCGAGCGCCATTGCCGCACCACGCGAAGGTGCCACTCAACCGCTGGCGCTGAGCGCTGAAGAAGTCGAAACCATGATCACCAAATTTGGTGATGCGGTGAACCGTGCTATTAAGGCCGGTTTCGACGGCGTCGAAATTCATGGTGCGAACACCTATCTGATTCAGCAGTTCTATTCTCCGAATTCTAACCAGCGCGATGACAAGTGGGGCGGCAGCCGCGATAACCGCGCGCGCTTCCCGCTGGAAGTGCTGGAAATCACTCACAAAATGGCGGAGCGCTTCGCCCATAACTCGTTCATCATCGGCTATCGCTTCTCGCCAGAAGAGATCGAAGTGCCCGGCATCCGCTTTGACGACACCCTCTATCTGCTGGAAAAACTGGCCGCGCGCGGACTCGATTATGTTCACTTCTCTGTCGGCCAGCTGCTGCGCCCGTCCATTGTCGATACGCAGGACCCGACGCCGCTGATCGAGAAATTCGTTGCGATGCGCTCGCCAGTGCTGGCAAAAGTGCCGGTGATTGGTGTCGGCGGCGTGGTGAATAAAGCCGACGCCGAACTGGCGCTGGAAAAAGGCTATGACCTGGTGGCCATTGGTAAAGCCTGTATCGCCTATCCGAACTGGGCTGACCGCATCATCAATAACGAACATCTCGAACTCTACATCGACAGCAATAAACGCGAAGAGCTGCAGATCCCGGAACCGCTGTGGCGCTTCTCGCTGGTCGACGCGATGATCCGCGACATGAGCGAATCGGGCCGTAAATACAAAGCGGGTGTTTATCAGGAGAAAGTGGAAGCCGAAGCGCTGAAGCTGAAAATCAACGTCACACTGGATACCGACCGTATTACCGACATCTCGCTGGTGCCGGACGATACGCTGGATGTGGACTTCACCACCACCTTTGAAAGCCTGCGTAACCGTATTCTGGTGGCGAACAGCCCACATGTTGATGCGATTACCGGCGCGACCACCCAGAGTGAAGCGCTGAAAAAAGCGGTTTCCCGTGCGCTGACCACCTCCAGCAAAGAGCATGTGATTGAAGAGGGCGGTAACCCTAATGCCCCACAGAATTACGATGTGGTGATTGTGGGCAGCGGCGGTGCCGGTCTGGCGGCGGCGATTCAGGCGCACGATGAAGGCGCACGTGTGGTTATCATCGAGAAGATGCCGACCATTGGCGGCAATACCATCAAAGCGTCTGTGGGTATGAACGCCGCCGAAACCCGTTTCCAGAAACTCAAAGGCATCGAAGACAGCAAAGAGCTGTTCTACGAGGAGACGCTCAAAGGCGGCCAGTTCAAAAACAACCCGGTATTGCTGCGCGAGTTTGTGGACCTGGCGCCTGAGGCGATTGAGTGGCTGGCGAATCACGGCATTGAACTGAATGACATCACTATTACCGGTGGGATGAGCATCGACCGTACTCACCGTCCGGCTGACCGTTCAGCGGTAGGTGGCTTCCTGATCAGCGGCCTGGTGAAAAATATCAACAGCCGCAACATCGAAGTGCTGCTGGAAACCTCTGTTGCAGAAATTCTTTATGAGAACGGTGCTGTAACGGGTGTGAAAGTGGTCGATGAATACAACGACAGCCGTATCCTTAACGCCAGAAGCGTCATTGTAGCGACCGGCGGATTCAGTGCGAACCGTGAGCTGGTGGTGAAATATCGCCCTGAACTTGATGGCTTTGTCACCACCAACCACAAAGGTGCGACCGGTAGCGGTATTGCGATGCTGGAGAAAATTGGTGCCGGAACGGTGGATATGGGGGAAATTCAGATTCACCCGACTGTTGAGCAGACCACCTCTTATCTGGTCTCTGAATCGATTCGCGGCGGCGGCGCTATTCTGGTCAGTCAGGCCGGCAAGCGTTTCTACAACGAGATGGAGACCCGCGACAAAGTCTCAGCGCAGATTATTGCCCTGCCAGAGAAGAGTGCCTGGATTGTGTTTGACGAGCAGGTGCGCATGAATAACAAAGCGGCTGACGAGTACATCGCCAAGGGCTTTGTGGTCAGCGCGCCAACCGTGGCGGAACTGGCGGTGAAACTCAACATGAGTGAGCATCACACGCTGGAAGCGACGCTGGCACGTTACAATAACTTCGTAATAATGCAGAAAGACGAAGACTTTGGTCGCCAGACCGCGCTGCGTCATCCGCTGAGCGAAGCGCCATTCTATGCGATTCGTGTTGCACCAGGCGTGCACCACACCATGGGCGGTGTCACCATTGATACCACCACCGCGGTGCTGGACAGCCAGAAACAGGTGATTAACGGTGCCTGGGCATGTGGCGAGGTGGTTGGCGGCATTCATGGCGCGAACCGTATTGGCGGTAACGCCGTTGCAGATATCATTATCTTCGGTATCCTGGCCGGCGGTAACGCCGCCGCCTACGCCCGACGTTAACGGCAGTCTCCGGCATCCGCCTCCTGCGGGTGCCGGTTTTCCCCTTTAAAGCAGAGTCGCCTATGTTAACTGATGCGCGTGTCTATGCTTATTCCGCTGTATTAATGGGTTCGCCCATCCTGCTCAAACTCTTCGAAGACAACCAGACGCTGGCCAGGCAGGTTTTTCGCCTGATCAAACAGCAGGAGAATCTCTTCACGGTAAATCGCGCGGCGTCGGAAGTCATGGCGATTAACCACGCGGCAGGAGAGCATGCGGTGGTCGTCAGTCAGCCCGTGTTTGATGTGATCGCCTGTGCGCATGCGGTGAGCCTGTTGCCCGACAGCCTGTTTAATCTGGCCATCGGTCCGCTGGTGAAGTGCTGGAAAATTGGCTTTCAGGGCCACAGCGTTCCGTCAGAAGCCGATCTTCAGGCGCGCATGACGCTGATCAATCCACAGGACGTTATCCTTGATGCTGCCACCCGCAGCGTGATGCTGGCACGGCCAGGAATGGAGATTGACCTGGGTGCCATCGCCAAGGGCTATATCGCCGACGTAGTCCAGGCTTTTTTGCGTCAGCAGCAGGTCAGCAGTGCGCTGATCAATCTGGGCGGTAACGTTCAGACGGTGGGCGCGCCACCAGAATCCGCGGGCTGGGCAATCGGTCTGAAAAAGCCGTTTGGTGAGGCCGATGCGCTGATCGGTGTCATCGGTGTGAACAACCGCTCGGTCGTGACGTCCGGTATCTATGAGCGCTACTTCGAGCTGGATGAGGTCTGTTATCACCACATCCTTAATCCACAGACCGGTTATCCGCTGGATAACGAGCTGCTGAGTGTAACTGTAATTTCCGATCGATCGCTGGATGGCGACATCTATACGACGCTGCTGTACGGACTGGGCGTTGAAAAGGGCATCGCCTGCCTGACCGACAAACCGGGCATTGAAGCTATCTTTGTGACCCGTGACAGGCAGATAATCTGCTCGTCACAACGTCACTTTTCGTTTCAGTTACTCGACACGGACTACCGGCTGGTTCACTGACAGTATTGTTTGAGTAAGGTGTGATACTCCGGCTGCAGGCGATAGCGGTAAACCGGACGGCCCGTAACCCCATAATGAATGCTGGTGAACAGAATATTAATCTGCGCCAGCCAGATCAGGTATTTACGGCACGAGACGCGCGAGATATTGACTTCCGTCGCCAGTTCGTCGGTAGAAAATTCCGTGCCGGGATGGGCGTCGATCCACAGGCACAGTGTACGTAGCGTCTGCGGCGTTAACCCTTTCGGCAGGCGTTTCTGTTCGCTGGCACCAGGCGGATTACCATGCAACAGCTGATCAACGTCCGACTGCTGATAGAACTGATGATTATCCATGAGCGATTTTTTCTGACGCCAGCCGGTCAGCGCCTCTTCAAAGCGGGCAAACTGGAAAGGCTTAATCAGATAATCCACCACGCCATAGTTGAGCGAAGTCTTGATGGTGGCGGCATCCGCCGCTGATGAGATAATAATCACGTCAACTGGCCGCCCTGCGCTGCGCAGTTCTGGCAGCAGATCGAGACCGTTTTCCTGCTGCATATAGATATCAAGCAGGATCAGATCAACCTGTGGTTCAGCCTCGGCCAGCCGCTCTTTGGCCTGCTGTAAGGTTGAGGCCGTGCCGCAGCAGGTGAAGCCAGGGATCTGCCCGATATAACAGCGATTCAGCTCGGCTACCATGGCGTCATCATCGACAACTAACACATTGATCATTGGGTAATCATTCCTCTCTCCCACGGAAGTTGCACTAAAAATTGGGTAAATACACCGGGTTCCGACTCGACACTAACGTTGCCGCCCAGGCTTTCGGTCTGCTGCTTAACCAGAAACAGTCCGACACCGCGATCGTCACCTTTTGACGAGACGCCGCGCTCAAAAATGGCGCTGAGCTGCGAGCTGTCGATACCTGGGCCGTCATCACTCACTTCACAGGCCAGCCAGCCATTCTGATAATGCAGCATGAGGTGAATTTCCCCTTCGGTTTCCGGGTCCAGCGCCTCCAGGGCATTTTCAATTAAATTGCCCAGCACGGTAATCAGAACCGCGCTCTGCTCCTCGCTGCCGCAGTCAGGCAGAAAACTCGCCTCATCGATAATCAGCTGATGACCTTCATCGGTTACCCGGTTGATTTTGCTGAGCAGGAAACCGGCAATGATCGGCGATTTGATCTTTTGCAGCAGCGAACCGATCTCCGTCTGATAGGCATTAGCGGTTTTCAGGATGTACTCTTCCATCTGTGCATAATTTTTCATATGCAGCAGGCCCAGAATCACATGCAGCTTGTTCATGAACTCATGAGACCGCTCACGTAACGCATCTACATAGTTTACCATGCCGTCCAGACGCTGCATCAGCTGGCTGATTTCGGTCTTATCCCTGAAGGTGGTTACCGCGCCGATAATGCGGTCACGACTGCGCACCGGAACGGTGTTGCTGATCAGGATGCGATTACCCAGCGTCAGCTCCTGATCGTGCCAGGCTTTGCCCGCATGCAGCGCATCCTGCTGATGACGATGCATGACGCTCTCCTCAGCAATCAGATCACCGCTTAACGGCATCCTGCGGGTGGTCTCATGCAGTAGCTGCTGAGCCGCATGGTTAATCAGGCTGACGCGTGACTGATCATCGACCGCAATCACCCCTTCTTTAATGGAATTCAGGATCGCCTGGCGCTGTTCAAACAGGCTGGAGATTTCGTGCGGCTCCAGCCCCAGCAGTATGTTCTTGAGTCGCCTGACCAGAATCAGAATACCCAGGAGGCCAACCACACCGCCAAACAGGACGGTCCAGACGATATTCCAGCGGCTCTTCGCAATCTGAGCCGCCACATCATTCAGTGCAATGCCGATTGCCACCACGCCAATCTGCTGATGCTGGGCGTTATAAACCGGCGTAAAGACCCGCAGTGCCTCCACCAGCACCCCATGATTGACCGCGACATTTTCCCGGCCGCCAAGCGTGGGATAGATGTCATTGCCGACAAAATGTTTTCCGATCACCGCGGCATTCGGATGTGAAAAGCGGATGCCGTGCATATCCGTCACCACCACAAACAGCAGGCCGTTGCGTTTGCGCGCGGCTTCCGCCAGCGGCTGAATCTGGCTGCTGCCGTCTGGCAACAGTAACCCGCGCTGCACCTCCGGGCTGTCTGCCAGCGTTCGCGCCACCGCCATCGCTTTATCTTTAAGATGCGACTGCGCAAAGTTATCAATCTGAACGAAATAGAGCAGATGGACAGCGAGCAGCACGGTAACGATCACCGCAGTCATCATCAGGGTGGTCAGGGTACTGAGTTTCATGGGTCGTTTAGTCACGGCATGTCGGTTCTGTGGTTGGCTTGTCATCGATGTTCAGCACGGGTAGGGGATCGGCTTGAAACATACGCTAACTCACCGCATCAGTACAGTTTTAGCGGTCTGCGCGCGGGCGACAGAGCAATAACAATATTTGGGTTAGGGGATTGTATAATTCAAAGGACACCCTTAATGTGTGGTTAAAATATGTGAGCAATTCAGTAAGCCTTTTGTAATTAAATTAAGGCTAAATTGCTATTTTTAATTTTATAACTATTTTCACATTAACTCACAAATAACATTATTTTAAACTTTAAGGACTTTTTTTAACCAGTACCGTCCGAGCTGTCGATTAAAATGATGAATTCAAAGAAAGTAATTCCCACCCTTTCCCTCGCGGCCTTGTTAGTTTCTTCAGCCCTCCATGCTGAAACCTCACCAGAGAAAACCGACGTCCTGTTAATTGGCGGCGGCATTATGAGCGCCTCTATGGGCACCATGCTGGAAGAGCTGCAGCCTGGCTGGAAACAGATCATGGTCGAGAAGCTGGATGGCGTGGCGCTGGAATCCTCTAACGGCTGGAATAATGCCGGTACCGGTCACTCTGCCAACATGGAGCTGAACTATACGCCTGAGCGTAAAGACGGCTCGATTGACGTGTCCAAAGCGCTGGAAATCAACGAAGCCTTTATGGTCTCTCGCCAGTTCTGGAGTTCACAGATTAAAGAGGGCGTCATGCACGATCCGCGCTCTTTCATCAACTCAACGCCACACATGAGCTTTGTCTGGGGCGACAATGTTGACTTCCTGACCAAACGCTATGCGGCACTGCAGAAAACGGCGCTGTTCCAGGGGATGAAGTTCTCTACCGATCACAAACAGATCGCGCAGTGGGCACCGCTGGTGATGGAAGGCCGTGATCCACAGCAGAAAGTGGCCGCCACCTGGACGCCAGTCGGCACCGACGTTAACTATGGTGAAATTACCCGTCAGTTGATCGGCAGCCTGAAGAAGAATGACAACTTCCGTCTGGAAACCTCTTCTGAAGTTACCGATTTCAAACGTAACGGCGACAACTCCTGGCACGTCACGATTAAAGATGCCAAAAACGGCAACGAACGTGCGGTTGACGCAAAATATGTCTTTATCGGTGCAGGCGGCGGCGCGCTGAAATTACTGCAGAAGACCGGCATCCCGGAAGCCGATAACTATGCAGGCTTCCCGGTCGGTGGTTCATTCCTGGTCACCGAAAACAGTGCCATTGCCGATCGCCATCTGGCGAAAGTTTACGGCCAGGCTTCAACCGGTGCACCGCCGATGTCCGTTCCGCATCTGGATACCCGTTATCTGGATGGTAAACGCGTCGTGCTGTTTGGACCGTTTGCGACCTTCTCAACCAAGTTCCTGAAAAACGGTTCGCTGTTTGATCTGCTGAGCACCACCACTACCCATAACATCGTGCCAATGACCGATGTGGGTATGGATAACTTCGACCTGGTAAAATACCTGATTGGACAGGTGATGCTGAGTGATGAAGATCGCTTTGAGTCGCTGAAAGAGTACTACCCGGACGCGAAGAAAGAGGACTGGAAACTGATTCAGGCCGGTCAGCGTGTGCAGATTATCAAGAAAGATGCTGATAAAGGTGGCGTGCTGAAACTGGGTACAGAAATTGTGACCGATCAGCAGAAAACCGTGGCGGCTCTGCTGGGTGCTTCTCCTGGTGCATCAACCGCAGCGCCAATCTCTCTGAGCGTGATGCAGAAACTGTTCCCGGAAGAGTTCAAATCACCGGAATGGCAGGCGAAGATCCACAAAATGATCCCAGGCTACGGTCAGAAACTGAATGACAACGTGCCGTTGCTGCAGCAGGTCTGGAATGAGACCGCAGCGACCCTGCAACTGACCACGCCGCCCGTGATCAACATGGAAGGCAAAACCGCAGACGCGCCGGCAGCACAGCCTCAGCAAGCTGCGCCGTCAGCGAAACACGACATGGCGCTGTAACAGCAGCCTGACGTGAAAAAAGCCCGCCCAGGTTTACCTGCGCGGGCTTTTTTACTGCTTCGTTGTCAGTGTTACTCCGGCGTGTTACCGCGCCACTTGCCCCACGGATCTTCAGCGGGTGCCTGATCGGCTTCTTCAGCCGGTTCGTCGCGTGCTGCCGGTTGCGCGTTTAACGAGGCCAGATAAAGCGCTTCGACTTCAGCCCGCGCCCACGGCGTACGGCGTAAAAATTTCAGGCTCGATTTAACGCTGGGATCGCTTTTAAAGCAGTTAATGTTGATCCGTTTTGCCATTTCAGCCCAGCCATACTGCGCGACCAGACTGTTTATCTGCATCTCCAGTGTGATGCCGTGAAGAGGATCTTTTGAGGTGTGTGCGTTCATCATCTATCCGCCTGATTCATTCAATGCCGCACATCCTGACAACCGTAAAGCGGTTGTGCAAGGACTGAAGGTGAAAAAGAGCGTGTGGGGGGGTGTACCTGCAGATTTATGTGTCTGCGCTAACGCGACGGGCAGAAGTTTGCGCAGATGAGCAGCGATTGTGCTAATCATAAACGACTGATGATGCTTTAAAAAGGATCGCCTGTCATGTCTGCCCCTGCTGATAATCTGCTCTCCTCCGCCAGCCGAAAACGTGCTCTGCTTGCCGGTTCGGTCGGTAATTTCATTGAATGGTATGAGTTCGCGGTCTATGGCTTTCTGGCCACGGTGATTGCGCAGAACTTTTTCCGGCTGGAAGGCGAGTCTGCGCTGACCGGACTGCTGCTGACCTACGCGTCGTTCGCCATCGCTTTTTTCTTCCGTCCACTGGGTGCGATTGTTTTTGGCCGGATGGGCGATCGCATCGGGCGAAAACCCACACTGATTTTTGTATTGATTATGATGACGCTGGCGACAGCTGCCATCGGTCTGGTTCCGACTTATGCCCAACTGGGTATCCTGGCGCCGCTGATCGTGACCGGCCTGCGTATCCTGCAGGGCCTGTTCGCAGGAGGCGAGTATGGTGGGGCGGTGTCGCTGATGACCGAGTTTGCACCACGCAGAAAGCGCGGTCTGTATGGCGCGTGGCAATCCTTTACCGTGGCGCTGGGATTACTGGCGGGCGCAGGCATAGTGGCATTGCTCTCAGTGTTGCTGACGCCAGAGCAGATGCTGAGCTGGGGCTGGCGCATCCCATTCTTTATCGCACTGCCGCTGGGGGGGCTGGCACTCTGGCTGCGGGTGCAGATGGAAGAGACGCCCGCATTTGTTCAGCAGCAGGCACAGCCCCATGCAAAAGTGAACGCCAGCCTGGGCGACACGCTGAAAACGATTCTGCTCGGTATCTGCCGGCTGATGGTGTGGTCAGCGGCCGGTTACACCTGGCTGGTGATTATGCCGACTTATCTGCAGGCATCGCTGCACACCGGCTTTAACCAGGCACTGCTGATTGCGGTGATATCGAACCTCGGTTTTGCCGCCACCATCATCCCGGCCGGGATGCTGAGCGACAGGATTGGCCGCCGCGCCGTGATGGTCTCAGCTGCGGTGCTGCTGCTGGTGCTCTCTCTGCCGCTGTTAAACGTTTTGCAGGCAGAGAGTACCGGACTGCTGTTGAAAGCGCTGGTGGTCTTTATCGCAGGTGGCGTGGTCGGTTTGCTGGCAGTACCCGGCCCCGCGATGCTCGCCGAGATGTTTCCGACGCGGGTACGCTACACCGGGCTGGGGCTGGCCTATTCACTTTCCAATGCAGTCTTTTCCGGCTGCGCGGGACTAATCATCACCGGGCTGATTAAAGAGACCGGTAATCCCGATATTCCCGCCTGGTATGTGATGGCGACGGCGCTGGTGAGTATTGTGGCGCTGATGACGCTGAATAAAGATGATCATCTGCGACGGCTGGATGAGCCGCCGTCGCGCTAAGTTCTGGATGGTGGTTTGAGCGGTAAAGGATAATCCGGCAGGCTGCCTGTGCATCAGGCAGCCCGTTAGCATGAACGCCCGTAAGGGGGCAGGCTTTGGTTATTCAGAACAGATTAGCGATCATGCGATGACGATAAACTGAAAACCTGATCACGCGAACGGACTTTATCAGCGTGGTTATCGGCAATGATAATCACAGCCGCCATAATCAGGCCCATAATAATGATGATTAATTTACGCAGCAGCATAAGTCATTACTCCTGTTGAATTAACTAACCCAGACGAACAGTCATTATTTTCGGTTAATCAGAGAGTTAATTTGAATATTGATCTATTATGGCTGAAAGATAAGCTTTATTTTTTGATCGCGATGCGGTTTATCAATATCAGATAAAATAAAAACGTTATGCGGGTTGAATATTAAACACGGGCTAAACAGGCTCATTAAATTCGCCGGTTACGCTTCCGTGCGTTTGGTCAATAAGAATTGAACATACAGGCGTACGCCGTGAGGGCATTGCTAAAAAAAAGAGATGCCTGAGACCGGAATCTGGCTGGCCGGCGGCGACGAGCTGATTCCGGTGCAGGCAATTTTCTACAAATGATTTTAATGCGGTGCTGCTTTAACGTTGACTATTCCGGGATCGATAAGCGCAATAATTAAACCCGGCTCAATCTGCTCATCAATTAGCATATCAGCCGCTTCGTTTTTTGAATGTTATCCAGCATGCGTTCCAGCGCGTCGATGCGTGATTAGGGCACGGCATTATGCCAGACATTCAGGCCACTACGCTCGTGTACCTCGATTTTTGCACCGAATGAAGCAGCCAGTACAAGACCTGAGATGAAGAGGCCAGGTTACGGATCGGAGGGGGCAGGGATGAACAGGTCATCAACGCAAAGAGAGCGGCAGAAAAATAAAAAGGCGCCCGAAGGCGCCTGTGTGGTGTGAACCGATGTGATGAATTACACCAGCTGCTGTGCCGTTTTTTCCACCAGCGTCAGCAACACTTTGATATCTTCCAGCGTTACTGTTGGGTTCAGAAGGGTCATCTTAAGGCAGGTAACGCCATCATGCTCGGTCACACCGACGTTGGCGCGGCCTGACTCCAGCAGGGCATCCCCGATGCGCTGGTTCAGCAGGGCGATATCCGTACTGCTGAGGTGCGCCAGATGCGTCGGACGATAGCGGAACAGCACGCTGGCCAGTTGCGGTTTCATCACCAGCTCCAGAGCAGGCTGCTCTTCAACGTACTGTGCCACCTGCTGTGCCAGCGTCACACCGTGATCGATGATTTCGGCATACTGCTTCTGACCCAGCGCTTCCAGACCCATCCACAGTTTCAGTGCATCAAAACGACGGGTGGTCTGCAGCGATTTGGAGACCAGATTCGGCACGCCCTGTGCTTCATCAAACTCCGAGTTCAGATAGGCCGCCTGGTAGCGCATCAGCTCATAGTGACGCGCTTCCTTCAGCAGGAAGGCACCACAGCTAATGGTCTGGAAGAACTGCTTGTGGAAGTCCAGCGTAATGGAGTCGACCAGCTCAATGCCATCCAGATAGTCACGATACTTCTCTGACAGCAGCAGCGCGCCGCCCCAGGCCGCATCGACGTGCACCCAGATGTTCTCTTCCGCCGCCAGCGCCGCGATTTCACGCAGGGGATCGATTGCACCGGCATCGGTAGTTCCCGCCGTGGCAACGATCGCCAGAATGTTTTCGCCGTTAGCTTTGGATGCGGCCAGCTTCTGACGCAGATCATCCATATCCATGCGGGCAAACTGGTCACATTTCACCTGCGTGACGGACTGATAGCCCAGACCCAGCAGCGCCATATTCTTCTGTACGGAGAAGTGCGCGTTCTCTGAGCAGAAGACTTTAATCTTCTTCAGATCGCCGGTTAAGCCATCCTGCTGAACAGAATGACCCTGACGCGCAAACCAGGCGTCACGCGCCAGCATCAGACCCATCAGGTTGCTCTGGGTGCCGCCGCTGGTGAAGACGCCCGCGTCGCCAGGCTGATAACCGACCTGGGTGCGCAGCCACTCAATCAGCTTCATCTCAATCAGGGTGGCAGACGGTGCCTGATCCCATGAATCCATGCTCTGGTTGGTGGCGTTGATCAGCACTTCCGCCGCCTGGCTGATAACCAGGCTTGGACAGTGCAGGTGCGCCACACATTGCGGGTGATGCACCGACAGGCTGTCTTTGAGGAAGTACTCAATGGCGCGTTCAATCGCGGCCTGGTTACCCAGGCCCTGAGGATTGAAGTCCAGCGTAATGCGCTCGCGCAGCTCTGCGACGGTTTTTCCCTGATACATCTCAGGTTGTTCCAGCCACTTAACGACGGCCGCGCTACTCTGGGCAATCGCCTGCTGGTAGGCCTCGGTACTCTGTGCTGAGGCCGCCAGAATCGGGTTTAACCGGGACATTGCATTCACTCCACTTAAACTGCTTTCACGCCAGCGGACAGCAGGGCGTTTTCAAATTTATCCATGAATACGTCCAGTTCTGCATCTGTGATCAGCAGGGAAGGCAGCAGACGTAATACGCTGCCGTGACGTCCGCCACGCTCCAGAATCAGGCCGTTCTCAAAACATTTTTTCTGTACCAGTGCAGACAGTTCGCCGTCAGCCGGGAAGCTGCCCATATGGTCAGCAGGTTCGTCGGGTTTCACCAGCTCAATGCCGAGCATCAGACCCAGACCACGCACGTTGCCGATTACCGGGTAGCGCTGCTGCAGCTCGCCCAGTTTGCCTTTCAGCCATTCACCCTGTGCCGCGACTTTGTCAGCGATGTTGTTATCTTTCAGCAGCTTCAGCGTGGTCAGGCCGGTCGCCATCGCCAGCTGGTTGCCACGGAAGGTGCCGGTGTGGTGACCCGGAGACCAGGCGTCGAACTCTTTCTTAATGCCCAGTACCGCCAGTGGCAGACCGCCGCCGACCGCTTTGGACATTACGATGATGTCTGGTTCGATACCCGCGTGCTCAAAGGCGAAGAATTTACCGGTACGGGCAATACCCGCCTGGACTTCGTCGATGATCAGCAGAATGCCGTGCTCTTTGGTCACTTTGCGGATGCGCTGCAGCCACTCAGCCGGAGCCGGGTTAACCCCGCCTTCACCCTGAACTGCTTCAAGAATCACCGCCGCAGGTTTGCGAACGCCGCTTTCAACGTCATTGATCAGGTTTTCAAAGTAGTAAGTCAGTGCTTTCACGCCTGCTTCACCGCCAATGCCCAGCGGGCAGCGATAAAGGTGCGGATAAGGCATGAACTGCACTTCCGGCATCATGCCATCTACGGCTTCTTTCGGTGACAGGTTGCCGGTGACCGACAGCGCGCCGTGGGTCATACCGTGATACGCACCCGAGAAGCTGATGATCCCGGAACGACCGGTGTGCTTTTTCGCCAGTTTCAGCGCCGCTTCAACGGCATCTGCGCCGGACGGGCCGGTAAACTGCAGGCAGTACTCTTTGCCCTGACCCGGTAATAACGAGAGCAGGTACTCAGAGAACTCATCCTTTAACGGCGTAGTTAAATCGAGAGTATGTAACGGCAAGCCGCTGGTAATGACATGTTGAATGCTCTGCAGAACGTCTGGATGGTTATGACCCAACGCCAGCGTTCCGGCACCGGCAAGACAGTCGAGATACTGATTATTCTCGACGTCGGTGATCCAGACACCCTGAGCTTTCGCAATCGCGAACGGCAATTTGCGAGGATAACTTCGAACGTTTGATTCAAATTCAGCCTGACGGACTAAATAGGTTTCGTTGGTTGCGTTTAAGTTCTGTGCATTCAAACTATCAATACGGACTTTATCCGTCATCATATCTCTCCTACAACCGGGACGGGCGTAGCGTCACAGTTGAATAAATGAATTAAAATGGGTGGCTATGTGTAAAGCGCGGCCAATATAGGTGTTTTTCGGGTCCGACTCAATGATTAATTTTATCGTCAGATAACGGATTCTTTGTTATAGGAATCAATCAGTTGGTGGGTTTATGACCGCATGCATTATTGCCGCTACGCTAACGGCTTGCTAATAAATGGCGTAAAAACACCAGCTTACCCGGTTCACAAGGCGCTAAGTCAATGATAATAATCTGTGTAAACAGCTGTTTCCGGTAAAAAACGCTATCAAAAAGGCAGCTTTTCAGACGTAAAAAGCATAAGTCCGCTCAACTGACGAATACGCATTTATAGACGCTTAAAACTGCAGGCTAATTAAAATAATAAACCTTTATTTAACATTTAATTAATGTATGGCGAAAGGTAAACCGTATTAACCGGGATTAACGGCATGGCCCCAGGGCAAATTCAACAAACTGGTCGAGGTCTGCCATAGCTTCGCGAGCTTTAGATTCTGAAGGATTGATCGTCAGCAAATCCGCATAGCCGTTCAGCATGGCGCTGATTTGCCTGGCGGTGCGGGGAACATCATCACACCGTAGTGTGCCGTCGGTGACGCCGTCACGGATAATCCCCTCCATTAGTGCCTGCCACACTTCAGTCATCTCTTCAGCCAGTGCAGCATATGCATCATTGTGCGCAGCCATCTGCCAGAAAGAGGCATAGAGCTGCCAGGTGGCATCCGGCGCACTCGGCAGATGGCTTTCAAACAGGGTATGCAGCCGCTGACGCGGTGTGAGCAAGGCCAGTGTGTCGGCAAAATTTTCAACATCGACCCGCATAAAGCGTTCCAGCGCTGCCAGGCAGAGTGTCTGCCAGTTGCTGAAGTAGTGGTAAATATGACTGCGTGAAATACCTACCGACTCGGTGAGTTCACGGGTGGTCACTTTTTCGATCCCTTTCTCAATAAACAGCACTATCGCTGCATCCAGGATTTTGGTTCTCAATACCTCAGCCGACTCTTTCATTATTCTCTCTATCATTGCCACGTTGACTTTGAGCAACCGCTCAAATAGACTGCTTTTTGTACTTGAGCAACCGCTCAAGAGTGACGCTATCAGAAAAAGAAACTATGTCTTCCTCAAAAACGATCCTGCCCGTTGCGGCTCCCCGCAGCGCTATTCTGACATTAAAAATGCTTGGCCGCCGCCATAGCCGCAAGCTATTCCTCACGCTGCTGCTGGTGGTGGCGGAAAACGTCATGTATCTGCTTTATCCGCTGCTGGCGGGCTTCGCTATCAACGCCATACTCTCCGGCAGGACCTGGCATGCGGTGCTCTATGCGGCGATGGTCTTTACCATGTGGGCTATCGGCGCAGCGCGGCGCAGTGTCGATACCCGGACTTTTGCCCGCATCTATGCTGAGCTGGCCGTGCCGGTGATTGTGGCACAGCGCAGCGAAAAACAGAGTGCGTCGACGATTGCTGCGCGGGTGGCGTTGTCTCGCGAGTTTGTCGACTTTTTCGAGAAGCATCTGCCGGTGCTGATTACTTCGCTGGCGTCGATGACCGGTGCGGCAGTGATGCTGCTGGCTATCGAGTTCTGGACCGGCGCAGGCTGTCTGGCGATCCTGCTGTTCTTCGCCTGTTTCCTGCCGGGATTTACCCGCAAGAACGATGCGCTGTTTGGCCGTCTTAACAACCGGCTGGAGAAAGAAGTGAGCTTTGTCAGCAACGCGAACGCCGCGTCACTGGGCCGCCACTATGGCGTGCTGGCCAGTCTGCGGATCCGCCTCTCGGATCGGGAAGCGTGCGGTTATCTGGCCATCGGTAGCGTGGCGGCACTGCTGTTTGCGGTCACTATCGCGCTAATGTCGGGCCGTGGCGGCACCAATGCGGGTCATATCTATTCGGTAATGACCTATATGTGGATGTTTGCCATGAGCCTGGATGATGGTCCTCAGTTGCTGGAGAAATATTCACAGCTCAAAGACATTGGCCGGCGGGTGAATACCGGTACGCACTGATTTTGACGATCTCTGCCACATTCCTGAAGCAACCGCCGGACTTTCCGGCGGCTGTTGAGATAAAGCGCCACAACCCGGCAAAACTACGACCGCGTTGACCTCTTTGGTGCAGGATTAATAATCCAGTTCGCCCGGCGTAAATGCCCTGAATGCGTTATCGGACGGCGTATAGCCCAGCACCTCACGCGTCTGCGTCAGATCAAACCGTTTAAAGCGGTTATCGGAAATGCCGTAACCAATAAAGAAAGTGATCTTCTCCGCTTCGACAGCGCCGGTCAGCAGTCTGACGGCATCATCCGGGCTCAGCCAGGCGCTGTAATCCCGTGCAGTGTGCTGGCTATTATCCAGTGCCGGTTCAAACGCCCCGATTCTCAGCGCCACGCAGCTCAGATCGTGCTGGCTGGCGTAGAAAGCGCAAAGTGCTTCCCCATAACATTTGGTGACGCCATACAGATTCGCAGGACAGACAGCCATGCCGGGATGTACCTGAATATCTGTCGGATAACCCTCGATAGTCTGCGCACTGCTGGCAAACACCAGACGACGACAGCGATGATCTGCGGCTGCCTTCAGTAACCAGGTGGTGGAGAGAATGTTTGCGGGCAGTAGATCGTCGAAGCTGGCCTGTGCATCAGGGATACCGGCGAGGTGGATAACGGTATCGACAGGTTCATCTGACAGTAAGTTCTCTGCCGCATCCGGTTGCGATAAATCCGCCGCGATAAACCGATGCGGGGCGGGGATCGCGTAGTCGGGCTGCCGCACATCCGTCAGGATAAAGCGGTAACGATCCTGGCTGGCTGCGAAGAAGGTCCGGCCGATGCGTCCGCTGGCGCCGGTAAGAAGGATCACTCTGGTCGTCATCTGCTGATTCCTGTTCAGTAACCTGTTAAATAAAGACGCGTTAATCGGTCAGTAAAGCAGACATCCCCGATCTAAGCCTGCCTGACCTCTCCGGATTGTAAGCTGGCTTAGCGCGATTCGCGCCAGACCCGCACAGTGGAAGCGTAATCCTGGAACAGCCTTTACTGTGCGTCAGATCACAAAATGGGTTGCTTAGCGCGGCCTCACTTTCTATAGTCAAGCCGCTTCATCCGGACGGGATAACGTTCTGCTTTCTCCCGCCGACTCACGTCAGCTTTTCAGTTCAGGTCATTGGGAATCCATTTTGTTAAGAAAAAATCATAAAACCGACGATGCCGGTTTTGTCCGCTGGGCATTACTCGCTCTGGCACTGGGCGGCTTTGGTATCGGAACCGGTGAGTTCATCATGATGGGCCTGCTGCCCGATGTTTCACGCTCTCTGACGATCACCGAACCGCAGGCGGGCAACGCTATCGCCAGTTACGCGCTGGGTGTGGTGGTGGGCGCACCGTTTATTGCCGTACTGGCAGCGCGGATGGCACGTAAATCGCTGCTGCTGATCCTGATGGCGCTGTTCAGCGTCGGCAATGTCGCCAGTGCGATGGCCGACAGCTATCACGGCCTGCTGGTGGCGCGCTTTCTGACCGGCCTGCCGCACGGGGCTTACTTTGGTGTTGCCTCACTGGTGGCAGCTTCACTGGTCCCGCTTGAACGGCGCGGTCGTGCGCTGGCGTCACTGATGCTGGGACTGACGGTGGCGACCCTGATTGGCGTACCGCTAGGCTCATGGATTGGGCAGCTATTCAGCTGGCACGTGGTGTTCACCTTTGTGGGCGCGGTTGGTCTCCTGACCTGCCTGCTGATTGGTCGCTACGTGCCTTACACGCCAGGCGATGCGGATGCACATCCGCTGCGTGAACTGGGTGCGCTGAAAAACACACAGGTGCTGCTGACCCTGCTGGTGGGCGCGGTAGGCTTTGGCGGCATGTTCGCGATCTTCAGTTATATCGCGCCAACGCTGATTAATATCGCTGGCATCTCTCCTTCGCTGATCCCCTGGGCGATGGTGGCGTTTGGGCTGGGAATGATCATCGGTAATCTGGTGGGGGGCCGTCTGGCTGATGGCCCGGTGCTGAATATTATTGGCTGGACGCTGTTATGGAACGTGCTGGTGATGCTGGCCTTCCCGGTGCTGGTTCAGCATGTGGCCACCGGACTGCTGGCGACCTTCCTGATTGGCACCTGCTCGGTGCTGCTGCCGTCACTGCAGATTCGCCTGATGGATGTCGCCAATGAGTCGCAAACCCTGGCGGCTGCGATGAATCACTCGGCGCTGAACATCGCCAATGCGATGGGCGCGTATCTGGGTGGCCTGACGGTGTCGCTGGGCTATGGCTGGATCTCCACCGCGTGGGTGGGTGTTGCGCTGGGCGTGGCCGGTCTGATGGTGTTTGTGATGACGGCGCGCCATGCTGCGCGTCAGCAGACGCAACTGGCCTGATATAAAAGAAGAGGACGCAGCGATACCGATTATCGCTGCGCTTAATGTGTACAGCGCCGACGTATAACTTTTCCGCAGTGATTGACCGCAAGACTTTTTACTGGCTGACCGTTTAATGAAAATTATCATTCTGAAAGCGCGGGAATTTAAAAAGGCTTGAAAAATCAATAATGGCGTTCCGGACGTCTGGATGTTAAAATTAAATTAAAATAATGTTTGCTAAAGTCGTTAAGGGATGGCTTAATGGCGACCTCGGTTTGGAACACAGACCTTATCAAAGCAGTTTTAGTAAAGCAGTCCTCAGTGCAAGCGATATCACAAGATACCCTTATTCATGAGTCTCCTCCTAAAAGCCTGGTAAGTTACCTTCTGAAAGACAGGCCATCTTCGCCACTTAGTGGCTCATAAATTAAGGAATTATCGATGTCTAATAAAATGACTGGTTTAGTAAAATGGTTTGACGCGGGTAAAGGTTTCGGTTTTATCTCTCCTCAGGACGGCAGCAAAGATGTATTCGTACATTTCTCTGCAATCCAGAGCAACGACTATAAAACTCTGGACGAAGGCCAGCAGGTCGAATTCACTATTGAAAACGGCGCTAAAGGTCCTTCAGCGGCAAACGTAGTCCCTATGTAAGCCTCTGTTATCAATAACGCTTACAATCGCGATGACGGCAATAGCCCGAGCAGATAAGCCTGAATTGATAATAAAAAAACCCGCCTTGTGCGGGTTTTTTGCGTTTATGTCTGGCTGAAAACTTTCGCGAAGTTTTTGCCCACAACAGCGTTTCGCGCGGGCCAGTATCAGACTGAGCCTGTTCACCTTAAGCTTGCGATCAGCCATTGCTGCAATTCTGTCAGCTCCGCCTGTTGTGCCGGGAAATCGGCTATCAGCAGATTCAGGACCTGGTCCAGTGCATCGGGCCGGTATGTGACGTTCTGCATCCGCTGGGCCAGCGCTTCGAGCGGCGCGGGATTGAGGCTGTCGCTGAAAATCTGACAGCGGCTGATCACGCCGCGTTCGACATCGAAGTGAATCTCCACACCGCCCCAGATAAAACGCTGGTCCAGCAGATGCGAGAAGGCAGGTGCCTGACCGAAATTCCATGCCCAGCTACTCTGCTTTGCGAACTGCTCAGTGAATCCAGGCAGGTCGGGCAGGGCATCGGGGGAGATCATCTCCGGCTCACACTGCTCGCCGAAATGTGCAAAAAAGGCGTCTGTCACGGCTGAGCAGATCGCCTGATAGC
The DNA here is from genome assembly GCF_052045955.1 of Pantoea sp. 22096. Taxonomy (NCBI): domain Bacteria; kingdom Pseudomonadati; phylum Pseudomonadota; class Gammaproteobacteria; order Enterobacterales; family Erwiniaceae; genus Pantoea; species Pantoea sp. 22096. Next base: position 228,778 of record NZ_JBQEPW010000002.1, read on the forward strand.
TGATACCGGGCGTTAACTCCGTCAGATTAGCAACCCTGGCGCGCACTGACGTAATCCCTTTAGCCTGCAGTTTCTTGACATCAGGATTAAGGTAATCTGCCAGCCGGGAAAGATCGGCATCCATCAGAATAGTGCCGTGATGAAAACCGCGATCCGGCGTTTCACGATACGCAGACCCGGAGATTTTGCGCAGTCCGTCAGCGGTGTTCACCACTAAATCGTTACGGCCGGACGCTTCCGCCGGAACACCCAGCGCGTTCAGTGCGTGCAGGATAATGGCAGTTGAAACGCTTTTATCGTACTCCGGCTTGCCGGCCATAAAGGTAAAACAGCAGTTACCGAGGTCGTGAAACACCGCGCCACCGCCGCTGCTGCGACGCGCCAGACGGATGCCATCTTCCGTCATGCGCCGGGTATTGCACTCTTTCCACGGGTTCTGCGCCCGTCCAATCACCACCGTTTCCGCATTCCGCCACAGGAACAGCACCCGCTGGGTGGCAGGCATCTGCCGGAAAATGCACTCTTCGACCGCCAGATTAAACCAGGGATCATTGGATTCAGATAACAGTAAACGCAGCGTGGACATCAGTAACTCCCGATCCTTATGAGAAGCGGCCCGTAAAGCAGGCAGAACGCAGAGTCTACCAGCACGGACGCGGACTCACATGCCTCTTCATGCCGTGATGCTGCGGCAAAAAAAGATAAAATGCCGTCTGCGGCGCAATCACGGCACATTGCTGTAGAACATTGTGCCAGTATATTGTCTGAGTCTGCTGATTTTACTGCTTATTTTCCCCGATGAGATTAAAAAACTTATGAACGCGTCCGCTGGCATCGCGATGAAGATCACAGCTGCGTTGAGCTCAACGCTGATGCTGGCCTGTGTAAAAGGGCTGGATGGCGCAATACCGGTCGGCGAAGTGATATTTTTCCGCTCGCTGCTGGCACTGGTTCCACTGCTCATCTGGCTACGCGTTCAGGGCAGCGTGCTGGAGGGCATCCGCACCCGTAATATTCGCGGGCATTTTGTGCGCGGGCTGGCCGGAACCGGTGGTCTCTATTTCAGCTACCTGTCGCTGCTCTATATTTCCCTGACCGACGCTACCGCGATTAACTATGCCGCACCGCTATTTACCGTGCTGCTGGCGGCATTGCTGCTGCGTGAAAAAGTGCGCCACCATCGCTGGGTGGCGGTCTTTACCGGTTTCAGCGGCATTCTGGTGATGTTTTCCGGGCATCTTTCGCTGACGCAGTCGGCAGCATTCTCGCTCTCCGCGTCGGCGGGCATTCTGCTGGCGCTGATGGCAGCCTTCTGTACCGCCTGTGCACTGGTCCAGATTCGGTTTCTTAACGGCAAAGAGAAACCGGGCGCCATCGCCTTCTGGTTCGCCGTCACCACAGCGATAACGTCGCTGGTCACGCTGCCGGGCGGCTGGAAAGTGCCGCACGGTAATCAGGTAGCGCTACTGATAGGATGCGGGCTGCTGGGCGGAATCACGCAGATTCTGATGACCCTGAGCCTGCGGTACGCAGAAGCCTCCCTGCTGGCTCCGTTCGACTACACCACGCTGCTCTGGTCAGTCGCGGTGGGGTATCTGTTGCTGGGTAACCTGCCGACTACCACCACGGTGATCGGTGCGGTTCTGGTGGTGTGCGGCGGCCTCTATTCAGTGCTGTATGAGCGCTACCGCTTTCGTAAAGCGCGGGTAGCGGATATTACGACCTGAGCAGAGCACGCATCAGAATGCTGAATAACAAAAGGATAATAACGTACAGTTAACAATTTGTGAGCGCGGCGAAAGAATGAACGGTTGTAATCGATTACTTTTAAATCCGGCATAAAGTAATCGATTACTTATTCGTGAGGTTCTCATGATTGCAACGGTGCAGGAGAGTGCAGGTCAGCGGGTGCAGCATAAGCTGCTGGTGCCGCGTCTTTCACTGATGATGTTTATGCAGTTCTTTATCTGGGGCAGCTGGTCGGTAACGCTGGGGCTGGTGATGACCCGTCACAATATGCCGTTGCTGATTGGGGATGCGTTTTCGGCCGGGCCTATCGCGTCGATTCTCTCGCCGTTTGTGCTCGGTATGCTGGTGGATCGTTTCTTTCCCTCGCAGAAAGTGATGGCCGTCATGAATCTGGCGGGCGCAGCGATTCTCTGGTTCGTGCCGCAGGCACTGATCGCAGAGAATGGCGCGTTGCTGATCGCCCTGTTATTTGGCTATACTCTCTGCTTTATGCCGACGCTGGCGCTCTCGAATAACATCGCCTTTCACAGTCTCGCCAGCAGTGAGAAGAGTTTCCCCATCGTCAGGGTCTTCGGCACTATCGGCTGGATCGTGGCGGGGATCTTTATCGGCGTGACCGGCATTGCAGACAGCGTGGCGGTGTTCCAGCTGGCGGCACTCTGTTCAGTCCTGCTGGCCATTTATAGCCTGACGTTGCCTCACACACCGGCACCGGCTAAAGGTTTACCGTTAAAAGTCCGCGATCTCTTCTGCGCCGACGCCTTCGCCTTGCTGCGGCTGCGGCATTTCATGGTCTTTGCACTGTGTGCCACCCTGATCTCCATTCCACTTGGCACCTACTACGCGTTTACTGCTTCCTGGCTGGCGGATGCCGGTATCCGCGAAGTCAGCACGCTAATGTCACTGGGGCAGATGTCTGAAATTGCCTTCATGCTGATCATCCCGCTGCTATTTCGTCGCCTGGGTGTGAAGTACATGCTGCTGATTGGGATGACGGCGTGGTTTGTCCGCTATGCCCTGTTTGCGCTGGGCATGAGTGATGAGACGCGCACGCTGATCTACCTCGGCATTCTGCTACATGGCATCTGCTATGACTTCTTCTTCGTGGTGGGCTTCATCTATACCGATCGGATTGCCGGTGAAAAGGTAAAAGGGCAGGCGCAGAGCATGGTGGTGATGTTCACCTACGGCATCGGCATGCTGCTGGGATCGCAAATCTCTGGCGCGCTCTACAACCATCTGGTTGCAGGTAACGTCAGCGCGCAGAGCTGGGCACTCTTCTGGTGGATCCCCGCCGTTGCCGCCGCGCTGATCGCGATTATTTTCTTCTTCTCGTTTAAATATCGTGATGAGGCGGTAGCAAAAACAGGAGTTACTAATGAAAACAGTTAAGGGACCGGGCATCTTCCTGTCGCAGTTCATCAACTCGCAGCCGCCATTTAATTCCCTGGCGGGTCTGGCGGAGTGGGCCGCCGCGCTGGGATACCGGGCGCTGCAGATCCCCTGTCACCAGCCCGCTATTTTCGACCTTGAGCAGGCAGCGGTCAGCCAGACCTATTGCGATGAGGTACGGGGATTGCTGGCCGGTTTTGGGCTGGAGATCAGCGAGCTGTCTACCCATCTCGAAGGGCAACTGGTTGCCGTTAACCCGGCCTATGACATGGCTTTTGATAATTTTGCCCCAGCGGCATTGCGCGGCGATCCCGTCCGGCGCACTGACTGGGCTATCGCCACCCTGAAAAAGGCGGCCGCGGCCTCTGAGAAGTTAGGTTTGCGCGCCCACGCCACCTTTTCCGGCTCACTCGCCTGGCCCTGGTTCTATCCCTGGCCGCCGCATCATGAAGCGCTGTTTGATGAGGCGTTTGCTGAGCTGGCAAGGCGCTGGCTACCGGTGATGGATGTATTTGACCAGCATGGCATTGACCTCTGCTATGAGATTCATCCCGGCGAAGACCTGCATGACGGTGTTACGTTTGAGCGTTTTCTGGCGGAGGTGAATCACCATCCGCGCTGCAATATTCTGTTCGACCCCAGCCATCTGCTGTTGCAACACATCGACTATCTGCAGTTTATCGACCTCTACCATCCGCGTATCAAAGCCTTTCACGTTAAGGATGCTGAATATCAGCTTAACGGACGCAGCGGCGTCTATGGCGGTTATCAGCCCTGGCTGGCACGGACCGGACGCTTTCGCTCGCCGGGCGATGGCCAGATCGACTTTGGTCGTATTTTCAGCAAGCTGGCACAGTATGACTATGATGGCTGGGCGGTGCTGGAGTGGGAGTGCTGCCTGAAAGAGGGCGAAACCGGGGCGCGTGAAGGTGCAGCGTTTATCCGTCGCCATATTATTCCCGTGGCTGACCGCGCGTTTGATGATTTTGCTTTAGCAGAGAACGCCCCATCGATACGCCACCAGCTGGGGCTGGATCGCGACGTCTGAGGTGGCCATGTGGATTCAGCGGATGAGCGGTGAGTCGGCTTTACACGCATTAAAACAGAAGGATCGTTATGTCTGTTCAGAAAATCGCCCGGATGGCGGGTGTTTCAGTTGCTACGGTTTCCCGGGTGTTGAATAACAGCGACAGCGTAAAACCAGCTAATCGCCAGAAAGTCCTGGCGGCCATCGAAGAAAGCCATTATCAGCCTAACCTGCTGGCACGCCAGCTACGCACGGCGCGCAGCGCGATGATTCTGGTGCTGGTTTCAGATATCTCCAACCCGTTCTGCGCCGAAGTGGTTAAAGGCATAGAGGCGCACGCCGAGAAAAATGGTTATCGCATCCTGCTGTGCAACTCGGGCGCGGAGATAGAACGTTCGCGATCCAGTCTGCAACTGCTTTCCGGCAAAATGGTGGATGGCATCATTACGATGGATGCCTTCAGCAAGCTGCCGGAGCTGAGCCAGCTGATAGGCGCGGCCCCCTGGGTTCAGTGTGCCGAACATGATGACACCGGGCAGGTCTCCTGCGTCGGTATTGATGATGACGTCGCTGCGCAGTCAGTGGTGCAGTTCCTTGCGGCACGGGGACGGCAGCGCATCGCGTTAATTAATCACGACCTCCGCTATCGATATGCCCGACTGCGTCAGCAGGGCTATACCCGCCAGATCAAAGAACAGCACCTGACCTGGGAGGCGATTGCCTACGCCAGCGAGTTAAGCTTTAGCGCCGGAAAAGCGGCGATGGAGCAGTTGCTGGCGGACAAAACCATTCCTGATGCGGTGTTTGCCGTGTCTGATACGCTTGCCGCTGGCGCCATGACGGCAATTCAGCAGGCGGGGTTGCGGATACCTGACGATATCGGCGTAGTAGGGTTTGACGGCAGCGAACTGGCTGAAATGGTATCGCCGCCACTGACCACCCTGGCGCAACCCTCTAAGGAAATAGGTCGCCGGGCCTGTGAACTGGTGTTGCAGAAAATCACCCGGCCCGATGCGCCTTCACAATGTGTGATCATGCAGGGTGAGCTGGTGGTGCGGTGCAGCAGCTGAAAGCATGACCCGCCAGCCTTTTCCCAATTTAACGACGCCTCTATTGTCCACTAAAAAGCGACAGTGATTGCCCGTTCACACCATTGTGTGACTCTCTTGTTTACTTATATGCTGTTTCCATCGAAGGGCATTCGCACTTCCCGAATCAACGAAGGGGCAGAATATGATTGAGCAAAGATTGTCAGAGCAACGCGGTGTGGGCGATCACGGCTGGCTGAATTCACGTCACACCTTCTCTTTTGCAAACTACTGGGACCCAAAACAGGCGGGCTTCTCTGATCTGCTGGTGATCAACGATGATCGCGTCGCTAAAGGGCGTGGTTTTGGTGCTCATCCGCACAGCAACATGGAGATTATCTCTTATGTGCTGGAAGGCGCGCTGGAGCACAAAGACTCAATGGGCACCGGCTCGGTGATTGTTCCCGGCGACGTGCAGTTGATGAGTGCGGGCAGTGGTGTGACCCACAGTGAGTTTAACCACTCTGGTACTGAGGGCGTGCATTTCCTGCAGATTTGGGTAGTTCCTGCTGAGAAGAACACGCCGCCAGGCTACCAGCAGATCTCCGTCACCGAAGCGGATAAACGCGGTAATTTGCGACTGATTATTTCGCCGGAAGGTGAAAACGGGGCATTACGGGTACGCCAGGATATTCGCATCTATGCGGGACTGTTCCAGGGCGATGAGCAGCAGACGATCACGCTGCCGGACGACCGCTATGCGTATATTCATGTGGCGCGCGGCAGTGTCAGGGTAAATGGCCTGCAATTTAATGCCGGAGACGGTGCGCGGGTTCGCAATGAGAAAACGCTGTCGTTCAGTCACGGTGAAGGAGCGGAGGTGTTGTTATTCGATCTGCGTCCCAACGAAGTGAATCATCCAACCCGTTAAAATGAAAACTGCGCGGCTTTCACCGCGCAGTTTTTTTTGCATCACTGCGCGTTAAGAAACGCCAGCAGATCCTGGTTCAGTTGATCCTGATGCGTCACCGCGAAACCATGCGGCGCATTGTCATAAACCTTGAGTTCAGCACCCTCAATCATCTCCGCCGCCACTTTGCCGGTGGATTCAAACGGCACGATCTGGTCGTTGCTGCCATGGATCACCAGCGTTGGCACATTGACTTTCGCTACGTCGGCACGGAAATCGGTTTCCGCAAACGCGGTAACGCAGTCCACGGTACTTTTTAGCGAAGCCAGCAACGCGATATTCAGCGTCTGCGTCATCACGCCATCTGAAACAGTCTGCCCGGCGTTGGTGCCGTAGAACGGCGTAGCGAACTCTTTGATAAACTGCGCGCGATCTTTGAGCAGGCCATCACGAATCCCCTCGAATACCGACATATCGACACCCTGCGGGTAGTCTGCCGTTTTGCCAAAGATAGGCGTAACGGCACCGAGCAGCACCAGCGCCGCGACGCGATCGCTGCCGTAGCTGCCGATGTAGCGCGTAACGTCGCCGCCACCCATGGAGAAGCCCACCAGCGTCACGTTCTGCAGGTCAAGATGGGTGATCAAATCGTTAATATCTGAAGCAAAGGTATCGTAGTTATTGCCGGTCCAGGGCTGGTCAGAGCGGCCAAAGCCACGACGGTCAAACGCAATCACCCGATAGCCGTTATCGGCCAGGAATTTCATCTGGCTGTCCCACATGTCGGCATCCAGCGGCCAGCCGTGGCTGAATAATACAGGCTTACCGGTTCCCCAGTCCTTGAAGTAAATCTGTGTGCCGTCGGTCGTTTTAAAAGTGCTCATAGTATTGCCCTCTGTATGACGTGATAGATGAGAAGTTGGTACTGCGCCAGTTACACTGGCGCCACCAGATAGCGTACCTCGGGTGAGCGCTCGCCCTGATGAAAAGCGAAAACCCGCCGCTCTATTTTTTTGTCGTTGATGGTGTAGCGCTCTTTCTGACGCAGATGTTCGACCCAGGAACCGACCACAAACGTTTCAACGAAAATGCCGGGCTGCAGAATATCTTCATACAGTGACCAGTTGATGGCGCCACCGCGGCGTCTGACCCGCCGCATATCCTGCATGCAGACTGTAAAAGCATGTACATCATCAATAGTAATCCGGTATTCGTAATTCACCATAACCGGCCCGCGTTCGTGACGAATATCCAGCGCAGGCGCATTGACGCCGTCACCAATCATATCGAGATTGAGATCGGGATCCTGATCGAGCCGCCAGCGCCAGACGGTACTGCTGGCCAGTACCATGCCCAGCGCGGCGATGCAGAGCGACAGCGGAATGCCGAAGTGCGAGGCGAGCTGTCCCCAGAGGGCGCTGCCTGCGGTCATCGAACCAAAGAACACCGTCAGATAAACCGCCAGCGCACGCGCTTTCACCCACTTCGCGGCGCTGCGCTGTGCGCCAAGATTCAGCGTCGACAGCACCGCGATCCAGGCAAAGCCGGTGAAGAACTCAAACGCATTCAGCAGCCAGAAGTGCCGCACAAAGGCCAGCGCCAGCATAGTCAGGGCAAAGATCAGACTGGCAAGCACCATCAGGCGATCGGAACTCAGGCGACGACGCAGACGCGGCAGCAGGACGGCACCGGTTATCGCGCCGACACCGATGCAGGCCAGCATAATGCCGTAGCCGCCAGGGCCGAGGCCGAGTTCACGACGCGCCACCAATGGCAGCAAAGCCCAGCCTGCGCTGCCAAACAGGAAGAACGCGAAGGTCCGCACAAGCACGTTACGCAACACTGGTGCCGCATGCACATAGCGCAGACCGGCACGCACCGCCGGGAAGAAGTGCTCGGGCGGGAGGCGCTGCACGCTGGGTTCTGCTTTCCAGCGCCAGAGCACCCAGGTCACGCCCAGCACGGACAACGCATTGAGCAGGAAAACCATCCAGGGCCCGGTGAATGAGAGGATCAGGCCGCCCAGCGCCGGACCGATGGCGCGACTGATATTAATGCCGAGCGACTTAAGGGCAATGGCTGGACCCAGTTCCTGTTTAGTCACCAGATCCGGCACGATCGCCTGGAAGGGCGGCGAACTCATGGCGGCACCCGCGCTCAGCAAAAAGGCAGCGCCCAGCAGTACTTCAGGGGTTACATGGCCGGTCCAGGCCAGCACCGTCAGCCCGGCCGCGGCGATAAAGGTCCAGAGCTGGGAAAACAGCAGATATTTGCGGCGGTCAACGATATCCGCCATTACGCCTGAGGGCAGCGCGAACAGAAACATCGGCAGGCTGCTGGCCGCCTGCACCAGCGCCACGGCCAGCGGGTCGGCACTCAGCGTCAGCATGCTCCAGTTCACACCCACATCGTTCATCCATGAACCGATATTGGAGACGACGGTGGCGATCCACAGCATGCGGAACACCGGCTGACGCAGCGGCTGTAGCGGTGAAACCTCACCCGCAGGCTGTTCCTGCTCGAGCTGGTGGATATCATTAACCTGTGCCATGACGAACCCCCTGATGTTTCACCGCGCTGATTCGCCAGCCGCCAGGCCCGGTCAGCGCCAGCGTGGTAAAGATAATGAGCAGCAGCCAGCCGAACTGGCCTTCCGCCAGTGACCAGCCAGGGTGTACCATCAGCATCGCGACCAGCAGCACCGCGATGATCGGCAGGCAGGCAATCCGGCTACCCCAGCCGAGAATAATAAAGATCGGGCAGATGACTTCTGCCACTATCGCTGGCAGCAGGCTCATCATCGGTCCCAGACCAAACGGGTCTTCTATACGCGTCAGTTCTTCGCTGAAATGCAGAATTTTCGGCAGCCCATGCACCTGCAACAGCAGCAGGCTGCCGGTCAGGCGCAGGAAGAACAGCCCCGCATTGATACGGGGCGACAGATCCCTAGCGTTATTCATGATTAAAACGCGAAGCAGCTGCAGCCGAGCGCGCCCCAGAAGGCGTTATCTTCGGCGACCGGTACACTGGAACCCCGGGCGATCTCATGCGAGTGTTGATGAACCCCGCACGGGCCGCTGCAGTGGTGGACGGCGGGCATCATGCCTGCACGGCTCTGCGCAACTGGCGGGGCGCTGCGATAGTGACCCGGCACGTTTACCACTGGCGACCACTCAGGCAGGACCGGAATCGCGGGCGGTGCATCCGCGCTGAACGAACCGGCGGCATAGACAATATTGCCATCCACCACGGTCAGCACCGACTCAATGCCTTTAATTTCCTCTTCCGGCACGCTGAAGAAATCTTTGCTCAGCACGGCCAGATCCGCCAGAAGACCTACCTGAATCCGACCTTTTTTATTTTGTTCGCTGGAGAACCAGGCGCTGCCCTGTGTCCAGAGCATCAGCGCCGTTTCACGGTCAAGGCGGGCATTGACGTCATACATCTGCATGCCGCCCACGGTGCGACCAGAAACCAGCCAGTAGAGCGCGGTCCAGGGGTTGTAGCTGGCGACGCGGGTTGCGTCGGTGCCGAGTCCGACCGGGACGCCGGTTTCCAGCATTTTCTGTACCGGCGGGGTGTGGCGGGTGGCTTCAATGCCGTAGCGTTCAGCAAAGTATTCGCCCTGGAATGCCATGCGATGCTGCACCGCAATGCCACCGCCCAGCGCTTTGATACGATCGATATTGCGCTGAGTGACCGTTTCCGCGTGGTCAAAGAACCAGTGCAGACCATTAAACGGGATATCGCGGTTGACCTTCTCAAAGACATCCAGCATCCGGCTGATCGACTCGTCATAAGTTGCATGCAGACGGAAAGGCCAGCGATGTTCCACCAGATGACGCACCACGCGCTCCAGTTCATCCTCCATGCCAGGCGCTAAGTCCGGACGTGGCTCCAGAAAATCTTCGAAGTCGGCGGCCGAGAACACCAGCATTTCGCCTGCGCCGTTGTGACGGAAATAGTCGCTGCCCTGGCCTGGCGTCAGCATGTCCGTCCACTTCTCAAAATCTTCCAGTTCATGACCCGGACGCTGCGTGAAGAGGTTGTAGGCGATACGCAGCGTCATCTGCTTTTTCTGATGCAGTTCAGCGATCACTTCGTAATCTTCGGGATAGTTCTGGAAGCCACCGCCCGCATCAATGGCGCTGGTCAGGCCCAGTCGATTCAGCTCGCGCATAAACTGGCGGGTCGAGTTGATCTGCTGTTCCAGCGGCAGTTTCGGGCCTTTCGCCAGCGTGGCGTAGAGGATCATCGCATTGGGACGGGCGATCAGCAGACCGGTGGGATTACCGTTACTGTCTCGCTGGATTTCACCACCCGGCGGGTTCGGCGTCTCTTTGGTATAGCCGACGACTTTCAGTGCGGCGCGGTTGAGCAGGGCGCGGTCATAAAGATGCAGCACGAAGACTGGCGTATCGGGGGCAGCCTCGTTGATCTCATCCAGCGTCGGCATCCGGCGCTCGGCAAACTGGAACTCGGTCCAGCCGCCTACCACACGCACCCACTGCGGTGACGGCGTGCGCAGCGCCTGCTCTTTCAGCATCCGCAGCGCATCGGCAACCGACGGAACGCCTTCCCATCGCAGTTCAAGGTTGTAGTTCAGACCACCACGAATCAGGTGCAGGTGTGAATCGTTCAGGCCCGGCACGGCGGTGTGACCTTTCAGATCGATCACTTTGGTGCCGTCACAGTGATACTCCATCGCCTCTGCCAGCGTACCTACCGCAACAAATTTGCCATCACGAATTGCCACGGCTTCTGCGACCGGATTGCTGCGGTCAACAGTATGAAATTTGCCATGGGTCAGTATCAGTTCTGCTTTACCCAGCGTAACCATAGATCCTCCTCAACGGGGTTGTCCGACTCAGCGCGGGACAGGAAGTGCCGCAATAAGCAGGGCACGAATAAGCCGGATTATGGTGAGCGGGCTGATGGGTCGTCTAGTTATACAGAGGGATACCTATACCTTCGTATAGTTATACGCAGAGATAATAGTTTGCCGTGTCACCTCGCCCTACACTGCGACCAGACAAGTCAGCAGCAGGATTAATAAACCTGTCCTGACCGTCTTTTTGCTCCGCGCCAGTTGGCGGAAATTCCGTTACTTAACCTCTATGGGTGAACGCATGTCCAACGCAAAGCTTGAAGTCCTCACGCCACATAACAGCCAGATTATCTTCATCGACCAGCAGCCGCAGATGGCCTTTGGCGTGCAGTCGATTGACCGCCAGGTGCTGAAAAACAACACCGTTGCGCTGGCGAAGGCGGCAAAAGTCTTCAACATCCCGACCATCATCACCACGGTCGAAACCGAAAGCTTCTCGGGTCACACTTATCCGGAACTGCTGGATGTCTTTCCTGGTCAGGACATTCTGGAGCGCAGCTCAATGAACTCCTGGGATGACCAGAAAGTGCGTGACGCGCTGGCAGCGAACGGCAAGAAAAAAGTGGTGGTGTCCGGTCTCTGGACGGAAGTGTGCAACAATAGCTTTGCCCTGTGCGCGATGCTGGAAGGCGACTACGAAATCTATATGGTGGCCGACGCGTCAGGCGGCACCACCAAAGAAGCGCACGACTACGCAATGCAGCGCATGATTCAGGCGGGTGTCGTGCCGGTGACCTGGCAACAGGTGATGCTGGAGTGGCAGCGTGACTGGGCTAACCGTGACACTTACGATGCGGTGATGAATATTGCCAAAGAGCATTCAGGTGCCTATGGCATTGGTGTGGATTACGCCTACACCATGGTGCATAAAGCGCCATCACGTCAGAAAAGCGAACACCGTACTCTGGCACCGGTTCACGCGCCGGTCCGCTAAGGGTCGCTCTGCTGATCGGCACGCGCTGCCGGTCAGCAGACGGGCAGCACAGGAGTCCGGTCATGAATCCTTTACTTCTTTCCCTGGCAGCAGGGGTGTTGATTGGCCTGTTTTATGGCCTGCTTAAAGTACGTTCACCCGCTCCGCCCGCGATTGCGCTGGTGGGCCTGCTGGGAATGTTACTGGGCGGGGCGCTGATGCAGGCGGTTATTCCAGCAGCGCATGCGACCGTCCTTCAGCCGCTCAGCGCTCAGCCTGAAACATACCTGTTGCGGACAAGCTGAACATGTTGAAATCCTACATCATTTCTCTCGCGGTGGGCCTGCTTGCCGGGGTAATCTATGCGCTGATTAACGTCAACTCTCCGGCTCCGCCGATTATTGCACTGGTGGGGCTGTTCGGCATGCTGGTGGGGGAACAGATCATTCCGCTGGCTAAGCGTCTGCTTCGCCGTCAGCCGGTGACGCTGAAGTGGTTTCGCCATGAGTGTGTGCCAAAAATCAGTGGGACACCGCCACCCGATGGCGATAACACCCCTTAAATCCTCGCGTACCGCACAGTGAGGCGTTCCGGAGAATAACTGCATGGCGCTGTCACAGCGTATTATCATTGTTGATGATGAACGCGCGGTCCGCAGTGGACTGAGCAATCTGTTGCACTCAGACGGCTACCCGACGCGCTTATATGAGTCCGGTGAGGCGCTCCTGAGCGATGACAATGCCCTTTCAGAGGCGGGCTTGCTGATTATTGATGTCGGACTCAAGGGCATGTCCGGTTTTGAGCTATTTGTCCTCCTGAAACAGCAGACAGAGCTGCCCCCGGTCATCTTTATCTCAGCAGATCTGGAAGAAACAACACTGTGGTATGCCATCGCCCTGGGGGCGGTCACGTTTTTGCGAAAGCCCATTGATGTTGATACGCTGCTGACACTGATCCGTTGCGAGTTATCCAGGGGAGAAGCCCGCTGATGAGCATGCTTTCAGTTAATGTCCAGGAAGGTGACGACGCAGGGATCGCGATTGACCACTTCAACACGCTGACACCGCTGGCGCAGGATGGCTGCCTGCTCTGGATACTGGCGCGCTGCCACTCTGGTGAATCCCTGATTATCGCTACGGGTCAAAGTGACGAGGTCACCTTTCAGGCGACGCAGCGACTTAAAAATGAGCGTGCGCTGGCGGGCTATCTTTCACCGCGCTGGGCAATCACCGCCACCGGCACCACCCGTTATCACAATCGGTATGCCCTGATTTATCCTTGCTTTCCGTTTCGTACTCTGGCTCACAATCTCGCCACTCCACCTGAAAACATCGCCGACTTCCTGCAGGTGGCATTGCAGCTCTGCCACACGCTCGGTCAGGCGCATCATCAGGGTATCGTGCATGGGGATATCAAGCCGGGTCACTTTTTTGTCACTGACGATGGGCGCTTCCGCCTGGGCGGATTTGGACTGGCCTCGCTGGCAGCGCAGTCGGCGGACAAAACCAGCCTGCGCGCCTCAGGCGGTACGCTGGCCTATATGTCTCCTGAGCATACCGGTCGCACACCGCATCCCGTCAGCAGCCTCAGCGATCTCTACAGCCTGGGTGTGGTGCTGTATGAGTACCTGACCGGCAGACTGCCGTTTGGATCAGCAGAAGCGGGTGAAGCAGAGTGGATTCATCATCACATTGCTACCGCCCCCCGTCCCGCCGAACAGGTCAGAGAGGATGTGCCGCCGATGCTCTCGGTGATTCTGTTGCGCCTGCTGGCAAAGTCGCCCGCAGAGGGGTATCAGACCGTGCAGGGACTGATGGCCGATCTGCGCCGTTGTCAGGCAACCCTCTCAGCGGAAAACACCATTGCGCCGTTTACGCCCGGTTTGCAGGAGCGGTTCAGCAGCAGTTTCCGGCCCGAAACGCTGTTCACGCAGCATCCGCAGGCGCGCCTGTTACTGACCACGCTTGAGGCGGTCAACCGCAGCGGCACGCAGAGCCTGGTGATGCTGAGCGGTGCGCCCGGCTCCGGGAAGTCTGCCATTATCGCCTCCGCACTGAAAAACCTGCAGCACCGACAGATTCTGCTGGCCGCCAGCAAGGCCGATCAGCATTCGCCAGTCGCCCCCTATGCCTCAATCGCCTCCGCCTTTCGCACGGTCACGCTCTATCTGCTGGGTTTGTCCGCCCCGGAAGTCAGCAAATGGCGGGGGCGACTGTTACGGTTACTGGGCGGGTATACCGATTTAGCCATTGAACTGGTACCCGAATTAAAACAGCTGCTGAATATCCGGACACTGTCGCCCGTGGTGCGCCATGCTCCGGACGCCCGCGAGCAGTTTAACCAGATGGCGTGTGCGCTGATTGAGGCTTTTGCCACGCCGGGTCGCCCGCTGGTGATGCTGATTGATGATGTTCACTGGGCAGATAATGCCACGCTGCAACTGCTGGAAACGCTGATTATTCGTAGTGAACATCTGCCTTTTATGCTGGTGCTCGCTTTCCGGGAGGGTGAATCAATGCCCTGTCCGATGATTGCCGGTTTTCTACTGCGGATCAGAGAATCCGCGGCGCGGGCCGTGGCGCTGACGCCACAGCCGCTCAGCGTGAAAAGTATCGGTCGCTGGCTGGCGGGGAGGCTGCATACCTGTCCCGGCGGCCATCGCGAACTGGCACAGATTATTTTCGACAAAACCGGCGGCAATCCACTCTCTGTGCAGGAGTTCTTTCGTCAGGCGGTGGACGATGGGGTCATTTACTTTCGTCAGAACCCGCTGAAATGGCATTACGACAGCCAGACACTGAGTACGCGTCAGTACACCGACAATGTGGCAACGCTGGTGCTGAATCAGCTGGTACGGATGCCGGAGATAACGCGGCAGCTGCTGGGCGATCTGGCCTGCCTGGGCGCCAGCGGCGAACTCTCCCTGATAAGTCATATCAGCGGAACCCCTGTTAAACGGCTTCAGCAGCAGCTTGAACCGGCAGTCAGTGGTCGATTTATCACCCTAACGGGCGGTAACTACGCCTTTACCCACGATCGGGTTCACAACGCGGCATTTTCGCTGCCCGACCGTCGGCAGCAACAGCATCTTCACCAGCAGGCGGCGGCATGGCTGTCAGACGCGGTGGTGACGGCGGATAACGGTGAAACACTGTTCCGCGCGGTTTATCACATTGGCATGATTGCTGAACTGCCGCTGAGTGTCGCAGAGCGTGAGCGGTATTATCCGCTCTGTCTGCGCGCTGCACAGGGAGCGAAACGTGCGGGGGACTATCTCTCGGCGCTGCGCTATCTGCGCACCGCCCAGCGACTTAGCCAGCGGATGGTGACCGGCAATGACTTTATGCTGGGTCTTGATGAGGCGGAGTGCGAGTTTCTGCACGGTAATCTCAGCAACGCACAATCGCTCTGCACCCGACTGCTGCGTGAGCCGGGAACGCTCAGTGAAAAATCCAGGGCTGCCTGTCTCTCTGCTGAAATTCATATGCGCCAGTCTGACAATCATCTGGCACTGGAAACCGCACTCGCCTGGCTGGCGGTTTTTGGTGAGCATTTCAACCGTAATCCGAATGACGCGGAGATCGACGCCGAATGGCTGTCGCTCAGAACGCGGATTGGCGACTCCCCGCAGACCGCTTTTTCACGGCTGCCGCTGAACAACAATGACGAAACGGAGTCGGTGCTGAACCTGATGGCCAGCACAATTTTTGTTTCCGCCTACGACTGCCCGCAGCTGCATCTGATGCTGGTCTGCCGGATGCTGAAGATGACGCTGGACCAGGGCATGACAGGGGCTTCTGCGTTTGGCCTTGCCTGGTTCAGCGTGCTGACTGGCGACCGCTATCAGGCCTGGCAGTTTAGCTATGACTGTGGCCGGGTGGCGCGTGCGCTGGTGGAAGAGCATAACTTTATCCGCTACAAAGCACGCACGCTGCTGCCACTGGATCAGGTAGGGATCTGGACACAGCCGCTGGATGTCGCCGTGGAGTGTGCCCGCGAAAGCTTTCGCGTGGCGGTAATGCATGGCGACCGCTCTTTTGCCTGCCTCTCGCTGCGTCATCAGATCATGAACACGCTGACACGCGGCGACCACCTTGAGTCGGTGCTGACCTCCATTGAGCGTGGACTGGCGTTTACCCGCAAATCGTATTATCCCGACGTCGAGAACGTGCTCGTTATGCAGAAGCAACTGGTGATGCAACTGCGTAATAGCAATGGATTCAGGGCAGAGGATCGCGTCGCCTCTTTGCCGCTGGTAGCGGGCAGTGAGCCGGGGCCGATATCCGGCCCTAAAGCGATGGTGCGGTTCTGGGACGGTCTCTATCGGGGAATGGCGCATTTCTTTGCGGCTGAATACCGGGAGGCGCTGCGCTGTTTTGAGGATATTCGTCCGCTGATTAGCGCAGTGCCCGCTTATATCTATCTGATGGATTTTCATTTCTACAGCGCATTATCACTGAGTCACCAGCCTGAAGCGGCTGACAGCAATGTGCTGCGTGGCCATCTCGACAAGTTTGCTGACTGGGCTGACCTCAATCCTGGTCTGTTTGCAGACAAATATGCTCTGCTCAGGGCAGAGTGCGCGCGTCTGGCGGGCAACACGGGCGACGCTCTGAAGCAGTATGAACAGGCCATTCGTCTCTCCAGACAGGCGGGCTATCTGCACATCCATGCGCTGGCGAATCAGCTGGCGGGTCGCTGCTGCAAAGCCTTACAGCTGGACACCGCCGCAGATGCCTGGATTAAAGCGGCAATGGCAAGCTGGGAAAACTGGGGCGCGCAGGCAATGGTGCGCCAGCTGGAGCAGCGCTATCCGCATCTGTCCGCGCCGCTGCAAAACAGCGCACTGGCGACAATTCCGTTTACCCAGGATGCCGCATTCTATGACATGGAGAGCGTGCTGACCGCCGTGCGCGCCCTGACGGAGGAGATCAACCTTGATCGGTTGATACATACCCTGATGCGCATGCTGCTGGAGCGGGCCGGTGCTCAGCGCTGTCGGCTCATCCGGATTCTGGATGGCAATCTGCCGGAGACGCAGGCCTGGGCAGAGAGCATGGCAGAGGGGGTGCGTGTGCAGATTGTTAAAGAACGACCTCTCGCGTCCGACCTGCCTTTATCCGTGCTGTCAGCGGTGATCCGAACAGGCCAGGAGATACGCACCGGCAAACCGGAGGCGTTCAGTCCCTTCAGCCAGGATCCCTATCTGGTGGCTTCAGGCGCAGCGGTGTTGTGTGTCCCGATGTTCAGGCAGGCCAACATGGTCGGGGTGCTCTATCTGGAGAACCGCCTGATGCCCGACGCGTTTACTGCTGAGCACTCCCATATAGTAAAAACCCTGAGTGCGCAGGCGGCCGTTTCGCTGGAAAACGCACGGCTCTACGCAGAGCTGCTGGAGGAGAACACTCATCGGCGGCGGGTTGAGAAGCAGTTGCGAGCCAGTAAAACCTCGCTGATGCTCGGCGAGAAGATCAGCCATACCGGCACCTGGCGCTGGGAATTGACAGAGGACATGATGATGGTCTCTGAAGAATATGGTCGCATTCTTGGCCTGCCAGCTGAACAAAAAGGGCTGTCGATGGCTGACTTTCTCACCCGCGTTCATCCCGATGATCATGCGTGCATCAGTGAACTGGTCACGCTTAGCGTCAGCCAGGGGCGCAGTATGCAGGCTGAGTTCCGTATACTCAGGCCGGACGGGGAATGCCGCTATATTAAAGGCATCGGAGAACCGGTGGACAATTTCCCGGAGGTGAAAGAGTATTTCGGCACCATTTCGGATATCACTTTACAGCGTCAGGCAGAAGATAGCGCGCGTATGGCGCAGGCGGACCTGGCTCGGGTTAGCCGCGCCACCACGGTCGGGCAGCTTACTGCTTCCATCGCCCATGAGATTAACCAGCCTCTGATGTCAATCGTGGCTAACGCGGGTGCCAGCCTGCGCTGGTTAAAGCGTGAACCCTTGATGCTGGAAAATGCCAGCAGCAGTCTGAACGAGATCATTAAAGAGGGTAAACGTGCCGGAGAGATTATTCGCGGTCTGCAGGCGCTGACCCGCAATCATGAACCGAGCTTTGCGCCAGAAAACCTGCATCTGATTGCCCGTGATATTCTGGCGCTCTCCCGGATCGAGCTGGAACGGCGGGGCATTTCACTGGAACTGAAACTCAAGGCGGCCAGGGCAGATATTTTCTGCGACCGCGTTCAGATTCAGCAGGTGCTGCTCAATCTGGTCATTAATGCTATCGATGCCATGTCCGATGATTTACCGCGCGCGGCCCTGCTGCGCCTCACCTCAGAGAATCCCACGGCTGAAACGCTGCGATTTGAGGTGCTGGATAGCGGTTGCGGATTGCCTGATGGCGTGCGTGACCGGATCTTTGAGTCGTTCTACACCACCAAGAAAAGCGGCATGGGCATGGGATTAACCATCAGTAAAGGGATCATCAAAAAGCACTGCGGAGAGTTAGGCGCAGAGAACCGGCCAGAAGGCGGCAGCCGTTTCTGGTTTACACTGCCACTGGAATAAGCGTGCGGGCCAGCTTTACATCGTGGCTTTAGCGACGGCGGGTATGATCAATATTGAGCCGCTCAGCCGCACGCACCAGATCGGTCAGCGAGCGCGCATGCATCTTCTCCATCACTCGCCGCTTGTGGACTTTAGCCGTAATTTCACTGACGCCCATTTCGGCAGCAATCTGCTTATTGAGCAGGCCACTAATCGCCAGCAGCATCACCTCGCTTTCACGCGGCGTCAGGGTCTGGTGCCGCTGGAATATTTCTCGCCGCTCCTCAGAGGCGGCCATATTCTGTTCAGCGATGCGCAACGCTTCCGCTACTGCCTGCAACATATGATCGGGATCAACCGGTTTAGTCAGAAACTCATAAGCGCCGGTTTTCATCGCCCGCACTGTGACCGGAATGGTCCCGAAACCGGTTAAAAAGATGGTGGGGATCGTGTAACCGCGATCGAGCAAAGCCTGTGCGACATCGAATCCATCTGCGCCGGGAAGATTAATATCCAGAATCAGGCAACAGGGAAGGGGAGTGAATGCATGAGCCAGAAAATCATCTGCCGATGAAAACGTGATAACTGTGTAATCGTCGGCGGTGAGCAGATTACGTAATGCTGAAGTCACAGCAGCGTCGTCGTCAACAATATATACGATGGGATTCATAGGGACCTCATTCCAGCCAGAGTTTTACTGATAATTAAATTAAACATGACGCGTAAAGAGGCCCTGAACAGTGAGCCTCCGGCAGGGTTAACAGGATATTACCATAACAGTTATCATTATCATCTTATAATTAACAGCATGTTAAGAATCAGATAAATTACTGATAGATATGATTAAAACGTGAGCGTTATTCTGTGGGCTGTGTGCCGTCATTCCGGTCTGCTGGGTATTGGACTATAAGCTGAGCGCCATATTTGTGCAATCAACAGAGCGCTCACTTGCGGCCAGCAGAATAGTGATCGCCATACGCTGAAATAGTCCATAAAATTGCTCACCGGATTAAATCTGCCTCGCTTTTTTAATGCCGTAATAAGTTCATGCCAGTGTGTAATTCATCTCTGGAATAAGCGGCACGGTAACTGACAATCAGTGGTTAACTCACTTCAGACTGAACAGCGCCGCAATTCACGCGATACACAACAAAAAGTCAGTTTATAGTTACAACATACATTTGGCGGATAAATGTATCAGGGGTCAGGCAACAGAGTGATCATTGCTAAGCAGCATTCAGATCCCCTTTGTCATTATCACGAAGGTTTTGTCATAAAAAACCCCTGATTTCATCCGGTAAGAAGTCATTACATTTTAAAAAATCCTTACCTGTCAGCGATTAACCTCAATAAGCGTAGCGGTATTCATGGCACGGCTGATAATCCTCACTAAGCTTGTGAAGTAACCCTTTAAATTTGGGGACATTTTCCAGCCCAGCGCTATCCGCCATGTCGTCATGAGGCTCAAATGAGTGAAAATTACTGCACCATTCTTTTCAATGGTGAACGATTAGAAGGATTTGCTGATCAACCGCTTATCGATTTTCTGGATGCTCACGGGAAAAAACTGCCTCATGTCTGTTATCACCCGGCGTTAACGCCGCTACAAAGCTGTGATGTCTGCTGGGTCGATGCTAATGGCGAGCGTGTTCGCGGTTGTACGCTTCGTACTGAAGAGGGTTTGTCGGTCCGGAGTGAGGGCAGTGTGCTGAAAGCCGCGCAGCAGGAGGGTATGGATAGGCTGCTTAATCGTCATGAGCTTTACTGCACCGTCTGCGAACACAACACCGGCGACTGTACGCTGCATAACGCAGTAGCCGATATGCACATTCCGATTCAGTACTATCCTCATCAGCCCAAGCCTTACGCGAAAGATCACTCCAATCCGTTTTACACCTACGACCCTGACCAGTGCATCTTATGTGGTCGCTGTGTCGAGGCGTGCCAGAATGTAGAGGTCAACGAGACGCTCTCGATTGACTATACCCAGGCGCACCCACGCGTGTTGTGGGATGGCGGCACGGAAATCGCCGGCTCCAGTTGCGTCAGCTGTGGGCACTGCGTTACGGTCTGCCCGTGCAATGCACTGCTGGAAAAAACGATGCAGCCCGATGCGGGCCCGTTCACCGCGATGGATGAAGGGCTGAAGCGTCCGCTTATCGACTTTGTGAAAACGCTGGAAAACAGTATCGGCATGGAGCCAATTACCGGTGTGTCAAAAATTGACGTGGCGCTGCGCCAGTCAGAAATCAAACGCACCAAAACAGTCTGCACATATTGTGGCGTGGGCTGCAGCTTCGAAATCTGGACCCGCGATCGTCACATCCTGAAAATTCAGCCGGTCGCCGAAGCGCCAGCCAATGGTATTTCCACCTGTGTTAAAGGCAAGTTTGGCTGGGATTTCGTCAACAGCGCGGAACGCCTGACAACGCCGCTGATTCGCGAGAATGGCCGCTTCCGGCCTGCCAGCTGGGATGAAGCATTACAGCGGGTTGCCGATGGATTACGTGGTGTTGCGCAGAACTATGGCGGTGACGCGATAGGCTTTATTGGCTCCAGTAAAGCGAGTAACGAAGAAGCCTATCTCACCCAGAAAATCGCCCGTTTAATCTTCGGCACCAACAATGTCGATAACTCTTCACGCTATTGTCAGAACCCGGCCACAGAAGGGTTATTTCGGACTGTGGGCTACGGTGGCGATGCCGGAACAATAAAAGATCTGCAGGAAACCGATCTGATTGTGCTGGTCGGCAGTAACCTTTCCGAGAACCATCCGGTTATCGCTTCGCACATCAAACAGAGCCATAAACATCGCGGTCAGAAACTGCTGGTTGTCGATCCGCGTCGTCACGAAATGGCGGAACGGGCTGACTGCTATCTGCGCATCCGGCCAGGTAGCGATCTCGTCTGGGCCTCAGCGATGGCGAAATATATGTTCGATCACGGTTATGCCGATGACGCGTTTCTGTCACAGCGGGTTAATCAGGTCGAAGAGTACCGCGCCTCGCTCGATGCCTTTACGCTCGACTATGCCAGCAAGATCTGTGGCCTGAGCGAAGCCGAACTTACAGAGGCGGCGGAGATGATTGGCCAGGCGAGCAGCGCCTGTATATTGTGGGCGATGGGGATTACCCAGCACAGCCACGGTGCCGACACCAGCACGGCGCTGTCGAACCTGCTGCTGGTCACCGGCAACTATGGCCGGTCTGGCACCGGCGGATACCCGATGCGCGGACACAACAATGTGCAGGGCGCCAGCGACTTCGGCTGCCTGAGCAATCTCTATCCCGGCTATGAAAAAGTCACTGACGCGGCGGTGCGGGAGAAATGGGCGCGAGCATGGGGCGTCGCGCCTGAGGCACTCTCCGACCAGCCCGGCGCGGATAACTTCAAAATGGTGCAGGAGGCGGGTGAAGGTAAAATCCGCGCGATGTATATCACCGGCGAAGAGACCGCCTTTGCGGATGCTGACTCAGATTCTGTGCATGCCGCCTTCACCAAACTGGAATTTATGGTGGTTCAGGACATTTTCATGTCGCGCACGGCTGAGTTTGCCGATGTGGTGTTACCCGGCGCGCCCAGCGTGGAGAAAGAGGGGACGTTTGTGAACACCGAGCGACGCATCCAGCACTTCTCGCCCGCCATGAAACCCCTGGGCGACTGTCGTCCCGACTGGCAGATTTTCACCGAACTCGCCGCGCGCCTCGGTCACCCGTGGCATTACCCGAATCCGGGCGCGATCATGGCGGAAGCAGCGGGCATTGCAGATATTTTCGCCGGCGTAAGCTATGAGCAACTGGTCGGCTGGCAGTCGCAACTCTGGCCGGTCAATGCCGCAGGTGAAAGCACGCCGCGTCTCTACACGGAACGGTTTAATTTTCCGGATGGCAAAGCCCGGCTTTATCCGCTGAGCTGGCAACCACCCGCCGAGCAGGAGGATGCAGAGTACAATCTCCTGCTGAATAACGGCAGGATGCTGGAGCATTTTCAGTCGATGAACCAGACCGGTCAGGGTGGCCGCATGATGTCGCTGTCACCTAATGCCTTTGTTGAGATCTCACCGGAACTGGCTGCCTCGCGCGCGCTGACGGAAGGAGAATGGGTGCGCATCACCTCAAGGCGCGGCTCGCTGGATGTGCCGGTTGTTATCACCGAACGCGTGGCGGGCAACGTCATGTTTATGCCAATTCATCATGGTAAGGATGGCGTCAACGCGCTGACCGGCGAACATCACGATCCCGACGTCAACACACCGGCTTATAAAGAGCTTGCCGTGAACATGAAGCGAATCGAACGGCGGACGCAGCCCAATCCGTTGCCGTTACACAACTTCCGTTACGGCAGTCGGACCCCGCTGGATCACCTGCCGATTGAACAAAAATGGCAGCAGGCAGGCTACCGTGAACCGCCTGAACACGTAGACAAACCGGAGAAATTTTAATGGCAGAACGGATGAAATATCAGGTCACGCCGACACGTACTGAGCCAACCGCACGCGAAGCGATGGATGAGCTGATTGAAAATCTCCACCAGCACGGTTTTCTGCGGCTGGCGAACGACCTGGTTAAATCAAATAGCGAGGTGGGGAAAATCCTGGTTTCGGGCCTTAATCAGCCGGGTACGCAGAACGCGCTACAGAATCTCTCGCTACTGATGATGACGCTGGGCAGTGTGCCGCCAGAAAGTTTTAATCATCTGCTGTTGGCCGTTCGCGATGCCGCGATGGCCGTTAAACCGGCGCGCGATGAGGCCCGTCAGGAAAAAGCCGCGCCAGGCATCCGCGGCATCATCCGGTTGCTCAATGATGAAGATCTGTGGCGTGGACTGCGCCCGATCTTCGCCGCGCTGGAGGTCTTCTCACAGCAGATTGACCGTGAAGAGCAGAAGCCGATTACCCGCTTCAGTGGCAAGCCCACACGGGAGTAGTTCAGCCTGCGTTCGTTCAGGATTGCGTGGGGGTGTAGATCAGATGACCGGCTACACCGCCCGCGCCGCCATCTTTTGGATGATTGATACCATCGGAGACCGGGACATCGGTGAAATCAAACGGCGAAACCCCCTCAAGGCAGGCGACATTCACCCCGAACTGATCGGGCTGTGAGCGGCTCTGATGAAAGGTGTAAATGCCACAAACCGAACAGAAGTAGTGGCCCACCTCTTTGCTGTTGAATCGATATTCGGTGAGCTGCGCTTCACCCCGGATCAGCTCCACCTTTGTCGCAAATACCACCACCGCGCCGCGCATCCGGCAAAACGAACAGTTGCAGCGGCGCACCGAATGAAATCCATCCTTCAGCGTCACCCGATACGCCACCGCGCCACAGTGGCATTGCGCTGTCATTTCATTTTGCATCCTGATCTCCTGTGTAGTGAAACCAACCAGCTTTCAGCCTACGCCAAAGCCTGGGATTTGGCAGCATCGGGTGCGGATTTGTCGACCATTAGTATAGCCAGGGCAGTGTGCATTTATCGGGTTCGCCTGCGACATGATTTATTTCATCACGCCGTATCAGACAGTAATAAGCATCATCTCTTCCGCTTCAAACGCCTCAAGCAGTTCTTTATCGAGCTTCTCTTCCACGACGAGCGTTGAGATTTCACGGCATTTCGCCACGCTGAATCGCGCTACTGCGGGGATTTTATCCGCTGTCAGCCCGACAATGACCTGATTGCTTTGCGCCATGGCGACTTTCTTGAATTCGCAATCCGCATAGTTAAAACCGGTCAGCCCGGCCTCCGGGCTCATGGCGCAGCCGCCAATAAACGCCTGATCAAACAGAATCCCCTGGATCTGGTTGATCGCGGTTTGCCCGACCGCGCCGCCGGTGCTCTTCTGTATCTGCCCGCCCAGCATAATTACCTCCGCAGCAGGATGGTTGATCAGTAGCGCAGCAATATCGGGCGCATTGGTGACGACGGTGATATTCAAATCTGGTGATAGCGCCTGTGCCAGCGCCAGATTGGTCGTACCGGCATCAACAAAGATGCAGCTATTGGCTTTCACCAGGCTGGCACAGCGCTGCGCAATCAGGGCTTTTGCTGCGTGATCGTGAGCTTTCCGGCTGACAAAGCTGCCCGCCTCCTGCAGCTGTAACACCGCACCGCCATAGACCTTTTTACATAAACCCTCTTTACTGAGTTCATGGAGATCGCGGCGGATAGTGTGCTCTGACACGGCCAGTTGCCTTGCAAGGTCAGCGCAGACCACACGTCCTTTGTCCTTCAATATCTCACGAATCAGCGCTTGTCGCTGCTGCGGGAAAGCTGCATAATCGAGCATATAAACCTCAAATAATTCAAAATCGAGCTATAGTGAGCATAATCGTTCACTGCCGGGCAGGGAGTCAATAGCGATCTCTCAGTCCTGTCAGCTCTTCACGACATCCCTCAAAGGAATGCAATGGCTAATAACGTCTCTTCCACACTGGCAACACGCATTATCTTTTTTATCGCTGGATTTATAACCGCGACCTGGGCGGTGATTGTGCCTTTCGCCCGCGGCAATACCGGCGTTAATGAGGCGCAACTCGGCACCTTGCTGCTTTGTCTTGGCGTCGGCGCGCTGATTGCGATGCCGGTGACGGGCTGGCTGACCAGCCGCTTTGGCTGCCGCCGGGTGATTCTGGTCGCTGTCGCGCTGGTCATCATCAGTACGCCATGGCTGTCGGTGCTCAGCGACCCGCTATTGCTGGCGCTGGCGTTGCTGGTTTTTGGCATCGGCATCGGCGTGACCGACTGCGCCATGAACATCCAGGCGATCCTGGTGGAGAAGCAGGCGGCGAAGCCTGTGATGTCTGGCTTTCACGGCATGTACAGTGTGGGCGGCATTGCCGGGGCGGGCTTTATGACGCTGCTGCTGGCGATGGGTTTTAGCGTGCTCACCGGCTGTTTGCTGGCGGTAGCGGCGGTGATTATCATGACGCTGGTCAGCGCACCGGGTTTACTGACCTACGCGAACCCCGCTGAAGGCCCGGTATTTGCTGTTCCGCGCGGCAGCGTACTGATTATCGGCATCATCTGCTTTGCCGTCTTCCTGACCGAAGGCACCGTGCTGGACTGGAGTGCTGTCTATCTGACCGACGTCCGGGCCATGCCGGCATCACTGGGCGGACTGGGCTATACCTGCTTTGCCATTGCGATGACCGTGGCGCGTCTGACCGGCGATCGCATCATTTCGTCGCTGGGTCGTCTGCCTGTAGTACTGGGTGGCGCACTGATTGCCGCCGCTGGCATGGCGATGGTGACCTTTATCGCCTCCTGGCCGCTGGCGTTGCTGGGCTACACCCTTGTCGGCGCAGGCTGCGCCAATATCGTGCCGGTAATGTTCACCGCCGCCGGACGTCAGACGGTGATGCCGCAGGCGGTCGCCGTGCCTGCCATTACTACTCTGGGTTACCTGGGGGTACTGAGCGGGCCAGCCGTGATTGGCTACGTGGCGCATTACACGCATCTCGCTTTTTCGTTTTCACTGATTATGGCGCTGATGCTGATCGTCGGTGCGGTCTCTCTGACCCTGGATCTTGGCCGTAGCCGCGCGGGAAAGAATGCATAAAATTACACAGTTCGCGCTCCTGACAGACTTTCATTGAACGGGGCGCGGATTAATCTTCAGGAGGAACGGAAGTGGCCTGCCATTACTTTCCCAGCCTGACCCAGCGGCGGCCGGCCAGCACCGTCAGCGCCACGATGGTGATGCCCGCAGCCAGATGCATAGAAAAATCGATGGCGTGCAGATGGGTGTCATGACACAGCGACAGCAACATCGATGAGGTAAACGCACTGCCACAGCCGCTCAGCGCCAGACTGCGCGCGGGATAGAGTGAACGGGTGCGCTTCAGGGCGATCACGGACATCAGCATCATCGGCGCGCTGGCCGACAGCATAAACAGATAGCAATGTATCCCTTCACCAAAGCGGCTTGCGCCCGCAGACGTGGTTTCAGATGACATGTTGATCAGATTCAGCCCCAGCCACATCACTGCCAGCATCAGCGGCCAGCGCAGGCTGACTGGTTTTCTGCCGGCGATACTCAGCGTAAACGCAGCCGCCAGCGTGCTGCCCGCGATGACAAGAGAGAGCAGTACGGCGATAAATGCCAGCCATGCGCCAGGCTGACTCCAGTCAGTAAACCTGCTGTGAAACGCCCAGCTGGTCAGTGCGCCAAAAGGCAGAGCAAGCGCGATCCAGCCCGCAACGCGCCAGGCGGTGGGCCAGACGCGCTGCACCGGCTGCGCGGAGGCGCTGAGCTGATTAATTAACTGGTCATGATTTCTCATGATGACCCCGTCCATATTTACGAAGGTTGACCATTGCGCGATGCAACAGGGATTTAACGGCAGAAAGAGACTGATGGGTTTCAGCGGCTGCCTGCGCCAGGCTCTGCTCGCGCAGATGCACGGATTCGACGATCTCCCGCTGACGTAGCGGAAGGGTATCGAGATAGCCTGAGAGAATATCGGCATCGGCTGAGGCTTCTGCACTTTCAGCGGGCCGCTGCTGCAGCGCCTCATCATCCTGAACCTCCTGACGACGACCATGCTGGCGCAGCGTATCAATCGTTCGGGCAGAGGCGATAGCGGCTACCCATGGCAAGATCGGGCGCTGCGGATCGTAGGTATGCCGCACCCGATGGATTGCCAGCAGCGTTTCCTGAATCACATCCTCAACCAGCCCCTCGTCACGCATTTTTTTGCGCACCAGTGCCCGGATGGCCGGAACCATCGCTTTGAGTAACTGGTTATAGGCTGCTTTGTCGCCCGCCTGCGCCCGGGCCATTAAGGCTGGCCAGTGCTGTGCGCGTTGATCAGTGTCTGACATCATTTATCAGCAGGTCAGCACACTGTCGCCGTGTGCTGATACCGGAGCAGAACATCGTTTCATCAATCGTCTCAGGTTTTCTTTCCTTTTTCCGTTGCCTGATCCAGCGCTGAAATCACGATGCCTGGCGTCAGCACCTGCGGGAGTACCACGGGTTTACCACCGTCAGCCGGGTAGACCACGTAGAGGGGTAATCCACCGCGTCCGAAATCGCTAAGCGCCTGTTCAACATCGGGATTGTATTTAGTCGAGTCCGCGACCATGTAAATGGTGCTGGTACGCGCCATGGCTGCTTTTACCGCTTGCGTCGACAACGACGTGCGATCGTTGACCTGGCAGGTAATACACCAGGACGCGGTAAAGTTCACCAGGATGGGCTTGCCCTGGCCTTTGATTGCGTCAACATTCTGGGGCGACCAGGCCACCGCTGCAGCAGCCGGTGAGGTGGTTTCCGTCTCAGCTGGTCCCGTGGCAAAACTGTTGATATTCAACAACGGCACCACGACCAGCGCCAGAAAGAACGCGGTGGCAACATGCATTACCACATGACGCTGTCCCATCATACGGCGTTTCTGCGCCATGCCATACAGCCAGGCAGCAAAACTAAACAGTAAGCAGCAGGCCAGAATCGCGGCCAGTGCAGCCGATCCCGCCTGACGTTCCAGTACCCAGATCAGCCAGCCCACCGCACCCAGCATTGGAAACGCCAGACCCTGTTTTAAGGTGATCATCCAGGCGCCCGGTTTTGGCAATATTCTCGCCAGCACCGGGAAGAATGAGATCAGGGTAAAGGGCGCAGCAAAGCCCAGCGCCAGCGATATAAAGATCACCACACTCACCAGCGGAGGCTGAGTCAGGGCATATCCCACTGCGCTGGCCATGAAAGGTGCGCTACAGGGAGTGGCGACAATGATGGCCAGCGCGCCGGTCAGTGCTGAACCCACTAATCCTCCGCGATCGCCACCCACTTCGCCAACCCGCTGAATCGACAGTCCGACTTCAAACAGACCGAGCAAATTCAGTGCTGAACCCAGCATCACCAGAATCAGCGCTGCAATGACCAGCGGCGATTGCAGCTGAAATCCCCAGCCCACCGAGGCACCACCCGCCCTGGCCAGCAGCAATACGGCGGTCAGGGCAACCATCGTCACCACGACGCCGAGCAAAAAGGCCAGGCCTTCTGCCCGGGCGTGGGAGGGTGATTCGTGGTGGCGGATCAGGCTCAGTGCTTTCAGTGAGATCACCGGAAACACGCAGGGCATGAGGTTCAGAATAATGCCGCCCAGGAAGGCGGCTGCAATCGCAGTCAGCATGGTGTACCTGCTCAGATGATGAAGTTATGCCGGATTGGCCTGACGATATTTTTTAACGGCATCCATCGCTTTCTGGATATGCGTATCAGGATTTTTATCGGTGAAGCTCAGCAGGATTTTGCCATCGGGCGCAATCACGTAAGAGGTCCGGTCTGAAAGCTTCTGACCTTTCATCTCCATGGTGCTCTTATATTCTTCGGCGACTTTGGCTCCCGGGTCGGCGGCTACGGTAAATTTGTCACGGCATTCAAGCTGCGAGAATTTAGCAATCTGATCGGTATTACCGGCGGTGACACCAATGACGGTCGCACCCTGTTTTTTGAATTCATCGGTCGCTTCAGCAAAGTCATGCGCTTCAAGCGTACAACCCGCACTGAACGCTGCCGGAAAGAAGTAAAGCACAACCGGGCCTTTCTTCAGCGCCTGCTGTAATGAAAAGGTGGTCGATTTGCCCGCCAGCGCGGCGTCGAGTTTAAAATCCGGGGCTTTTTCACCGACCTGTAACGCTGCAAAAGCGGATGTTGCCGGAACACTCAGTGCCAGCAGCGTAGCGACGGCAAGGGTTTTCAGGGTGTTTTTCATTGGCGTGACTCTCTCCATTAACGAGCAGACGGGGTTGTCTGACGTCTCATTTTTAAGGTTCGTTTAAAACGAGAAAAAGTTGCGCGGTTTTGAAATTTTTTTAACGATTTATTTAAGAGGACGTTAACCACAATTTTCAGGTGGTCATTGCATCATTTGCTGAATCGAGTGCAGCTCATGCGTCGTTGAGTCACAGATTGCATCGTGGTTATTCCTGATTAAGTAAAATTTATGTGATTTGAGCCGCAATAATTTTGCTAAAAAGCGCCGGTTTTCTGGCAGGTGAGCATCGTCACGTTTCTGTTCGGCTTCAGACAGTAAATTCCATTTATGGAATGAAAAAACGATTCAGCAAATGAGGCGAATGATGAAGATTAAACTGGCATTAACAGTACTGACGGTTCTGGTATCAGGTTCAGCAGCGGCGAAAACCTGGGTGCTGACGAGTGCTGAACAGGGCACCGAGCAGGGAAACTGGAAGATTTCCAGCAATGAGCTGAAGTCTCAGGGCAAACCGTTCAGCATCGAACAGAAAGTCCTGCATGGCGGCAAGCAGGAAGGCAGTAAAATTCTGACGATCCGCAGTGAGGATGGCCTGACAATTACGTTAAGTCCGACCCGCGGCATGAACTTACTGCATGTTGAGGGCTTTGGCACCCGCATGGGCTGGGATTCACCAGTGAAAGAGGTCGTCAATCCTGCCTACATCAATCTTGAGAGCCGCAACGGTCTGGGTTGGCTGGACGGCTTCAACGAGATGATGGTGCGCTGCGGCTACGAATGGACCGGTCATCCGGTCACCGATGAAGGACGAATCTATACGCTGCACGGTAAAGCGGGGAATACGCCGGTTTCCCAGCTGGAAGTTGAAGTGGCAGATGCGGCACCACACGAAATCCGTATTCGCGGCCTGATTAAAGAGAGCACCTTTAAAAAAGCTGATTTGCAGACCATGACCGAGCTGCGTTACGTGCCAGGCAGCAACAGTTTCAGCCTGCATGATGTGTTAACCAACCATGCCGACTATCCGCACGATTACCAGATCATCTATCACAGCAACTTCGGCCAGCCTATTCTGGAAGAGGGCGCACGCTTCATGGCACCGATGTCCGGCATCAGCCCGTTCAATGACTACGCGAAAGCCGGGCTAAAAGAGTGGCAGACCTATAAAGGTCCGACCAAAGATTTCGATGAGATGGTGTTCAACATCAAGCCGCTTTCCGACAGCAATCATCAGACCGTCGCTGCGGTGATAAATAAAGCGGGCAACAGCGGCGCATCCATTCAGTTCGATACGCGTCAACTCCCGATGCTGACCTTATGGAAAAATACCGACACCCTGAAACAGGGCTACGTGACCGGTATCGAACCTGGTACCAGTTACGCCTATCCGGTCACCATTGAACGTGAACAAAAACGTGTGAAGCAACTGCAACCGGGCGCGAGCACGGCATTTGATCTGACGTACACCTTGCTGCACAGCAGCGAGCAGGTGAATGACGTTGAGAAACGCATTAAGGGCATTCAGGGCGAAACGAAGATTGATGTGAGCGAGACGCCAATAGCGAAAGAGTAACGACCCATCATAACCCCAGCTAAATTGTTGGGGTTTTTACTTTACAGGCCAGCTTTCCGTCACGGGATGACATCACAAATGCGAGAAAGTGGCAAAGATCTGCACAGGATACTGGCGATGCTATAAGGTCGCTGGGTTGGTCAACGCAAAGTTACACGCAGGTAAACATCCGGCAAACCTGTGGAAGGGTGTTAAGCCGGAAGTTGAAAGAGAAGAGTAACCCTGAAATACTAACAGTTAATAACTGATAGTAACTCAGCGGGAGAGGAATCATGCCAACCAGCGTAGCACTCAGTCCTTATTTCGAAGCGTTCATCCGCGAACAGATAGAAAGCGGGCGATATAACAACACCAGTGAAGTGATCCGTGCGGGCCTCAGGGCACTGGAAGAACGGGAGCAGCAGATGAAACTTGATGCTCTGCAAACAGCAGTCAGCGCAGGTATAAACAGCGGCGAAAGCAAAAACGCGGAAGAGGTATTTGGTCGCCTGTCGCAAAAATATCGGCGGCAGGCCGAAAGTGGTAAAGCGTAATGAAACTGGGTATTTCGCCTCTGGCAGAACAGGATATGGAGGCCATCGGTGATTATATCGCACAGGATAATCCGATGCGCGCGGTGAGTTTCATGGAAGAACTATACCAGCAATGCTTGCTGATAGCCGAGTCGCCGGTTATTTACAAAGAAAGACCGGAACTGGGACAGAGCGTCAGAAGTTGTACTTACGGGCGGTATCTCATCGTGTTCAGGGTGCTGGACACCGAAGTCCGTATAGAGAGGCTGCTACATGGTTCGCGGGATATTATCACGCTGTTCTCTGAACAGGAGACGCCGGGAAGCTCTCGCTGAGCAGGGTCCTCCCGTAAACGTCAGAGCGTGCCGTCCGTAGTAATTATCCAATAAATAATCCTGCAGATTAGTTGCGAGACAGCCTCCTGTGTCTGAAGTGAAAACCCGAAGGGGGGGGAATTGAGATTACTTAAGCTACCTGAATACATGTGCGATATGTTATTTAACATAAGATAGATTGTGCGCATTGTCTTGTGTCGGGGCAGACAGCCAATATCTGTCCTAATCCAGGGGTATCTGACCGGTAAAGCTAACTGGTCGAGGGATTCTGGCCCGAAGATGCGGACTGGCGTGCATTGGTGGCTTTCCGCACGCAGCAAATCTTTCTGCGCGGCTGGGGTGCCCTTGCAGACACGCCATGATGTCATAGTCTGCCGTAAAAGGTCATACGCGCGGTTTCTGACAACTCAATACCCGGCTGCGTATTGTAAGCCAGCACGGCCAGCATACGGGTGACCTCGCCTTCAGTTGGGGTCACGCGGTGCAGGGAATTACGGCCACGAAACAGCACCAGATCCCCGGCATCTATCTCCAGCGCGTCAACGGTCTGCCGTTCTTCCAGCACTGCGTCGACACCGGCAAAGTTCATATCACCGGCATCGGCATCCCGCAGATCTTTCACATACTGAAACACGCCGCCCGCCAGCGGTTTCTGGACCAGTAAGGTGATAGCAAAGGAGGAGTTGTCGAAGTGCCAGCCCAGCTCCTGACCGTGAGGCGCATAGTGCAGGTTAATCGACGAAAGCTGATCGGCGTAGGGATAGAGCGCTTCCTCTCCCAGCACATCGCACAGGAAACGTTTAAACAGGTCATCGTTATAAAGCTGGCGCAGTGGCGAGTCGGCAGCGATAACATCATCCGTGATACAGCCTTTGGTGCTGAGCACATCCCGATTACGCGGATGATCCGCACTGAACGCCTCATCCGGCTTCATCAGATAGACATTGTGTTTACTACGGGTGTGATAGGCCAGATGACGCCGGGCATTGCCCTCTTCGATCATCGCCTCTAAAGCGTGTGGTTGTAAAAACTGACGCAGTACCAGCGCGCCGGAGTGGTTTAACTGCTCACGACAGCGCTGACGCCAGCCCTGGTCGGTCAGCGGATGAAGATCAAGACGAACAAGGGATTCAGACATAGCAACAGCTCTCATGATGGGCAGGTGTGATGTTACTCTACCTGTCGCCTGCCACGCTGCGTAACGATAAAAACTTACTGCCCTGATAAGGAAGAGTTAATGCCTGCCCAATTGCCAAGGTTGCCCAAAATCAGCGTCATTCAGTCCTTTAAAGTGGCCGCCGAACTGGGCAGCCTGGCAAAAGCCGCCGCCCAGCTGGCTTTAACCCCGGCGGCGGTCAGTCAGCAGATTCGCCAGCTGGAAGAGCAACTTGGCAGCGCGCTGTTTCTGCGCACGCAGAGCGGCGTGATGCTGACTGAAACCGGCAAAGAGTATCTGCGCTATGTTACCGAAGCCTTTGATATTTTGCACCTGGGTCAGCAAAACATCCGCCATGCGGCCATCGCGCCAAAACTCACGGTTTACACATTACCGGCGCTGGCGTCCAAATGGCTGTTGCCCAAACTGGCGAGCTGGCGCGACCATTGCCCGAATATCGATCTCTCGTTACACGGTACGCATTCTCAGGTCGATTTCACCGCGATGCACGCCGATTTTGTGATCTGCTTTGGTGAGGATCGTTACCCGCATTCAGATAAGCTGAAGTTGTTTCATGATGACGTGCTGCCGGTGGCCAGCCCTGCTCTGTTACATCGTTTTACGCCGGAAACGATCTTAAGCCAGGCGCCGCTGATCCACCTCGACTGGGGCAATGAAGGCCGTTTTCTGCCTGACTGGCGAAGCTGGTTTCAGGCAAAAGGCATGGATGAACCGCTGCCGCAGCCCGCGTTCAGCTTCAATCTGACCTCGCTGGCGATTGATGCGGCTGTCGCGGGAGCTGGTGTGCTGCTGGGGCAGCGACGCCTTATTGCGGCGGAACTGGCGCGGGGCGATCTGGTGGTAGTGGATGATCTTTGCCTGCCGCTGAGCAAACCCTATTACCTTGTCTGGCCGCAACGCACGCTGAGTCAGCCTGGCAGTGAGGCGATGATCGGCTGGTTAAAAGAACTGGGCGCGCGGTGCTGATACCCAGCTGCTGTGATGGCCCGCCAGCATGTAGCCGCTGACGGGCGCAGCGGCAGATTGTTACTTAAGCATGACCTTATCCGGCTGGTCGGTTGTGATCGTCGTTACGCATTGTCTTCAACGATTACCGCCACGCGTTGTCCTGCACGCACTGCGCTGCCTGGCTGGACGCTGACCTGCTGAATTATGCCGCTGCACGGAGCCAGAAGCGGGATCTCCATCTTCATCGACTCCAGCACCACCAGGATATCGCCTTCCTGCACCCGGCTGCCCGCCGTCGCCTGCACCTGCCAGAGATTGCCGGATACCGGACTTTCAACCCCCTGCTCGCCCGGTTGCAGCGGTGCGTCACCGCCTTCATCCGCTACGTTTTCCTGACTGTCGAAATGGGCCTGGCCGCTGGCTATCCAGCGGTCACGTTCAGCATTGAATGCGCTTTGCTGATGCTCACGAAACTCGCCAATACTTTCCGCTTCACGCGTAAGGAAATCCTGATACGCCGCCAGCCTCAGCGTGCTGTGCTCAATGCGCAGCGGATAGCGACCCAGTGGAAAGTCGCGACGAATCTGCAGCAGTTCCTCAGCAGAGACCGGATAAAAACGGATCTGATCGAAAAAGCGCAGCAGCCAGGGTTTTCCGCCAAAATCGGCGACTTCGTGATATCGGTTCCACATCTGCAGCGTGCGGCCCACAAACTGATAGCCGCCCGGCCCCTCCATGCCATAAATACATAGATAAGCGCCGCCGATGCCAACTGAGTTTTCCGCCGTCCAGGTGCGGGCTGGGTTATATTTCGTCGTTACCAGCCGATGACGCGGATCCAGCGGTGTGGCAACCGGTGCGCCAAGATAAACATCGCCCAGCCCCATGACCAGATAACGGGCCTCAAACACGGTGTTCCAGACGGCCTGCTCATCTGGCAGGTCGTTTATCCGGCGAATAAACTCAAGATTACTCGGGCACCAGGGCGCGTCCGGACGCACGGTGGTCATATACTTTTCGATGGCCTTCTGACAGGCGGGATCGTCCCAGGAGAGCGGCAGATGGACTACGCGTGTGGGGACCTGAAGGTCGTCACTCATGCAGACCGTTTCCCATTCACCGCGCACCCACGCCAGCAGCACGTGTGGCGTCAGCGTCTCCGGCTGAAAGTGGATTTGCAGCGAGCGGATGCCCGGCGTGATATCAATAATGCCGTGGCGTGTTTGCGCTTCCAGCGCCTGCATTAACGCGTGAATACGAAAACGCAGCACCAGATCCAGCTCCGGCTCGCCTGCCTCCAGCAGCAGATGCGTATCGCCTGAAAGCCGCGCGACCAGACGTTTATCCGCTTCACCGCAGGTCATTATTATCGGCGACATCAGTGGCGCAGGCTCCCAGAGAATGTCCTGTGGCTGTAGCGTGGTCAGCTCAATACGCCGCCCCTCTGCCAGCCGCCGTGCCGTCGGGATATCTACCGGAACAAACTGCACTTTGTCACCGGCTTTCAGCTGGCCCAGTTGCCAGAGATCCGCTTCGATGACCGTCACCGGGCAGACAAACCCGCCGAGACTGGGACCATCGGGACCCAGAATGACTGGCATATCACCGGTAAAGTCGACCGCGCCGATCGCGTACGGGTTGTCATGGATGTTTGAGGGGTGCAGTCCCGCTTCGCCGCCGCTGTCGCGTGTCCAGATCGGCTTTGGCCCAATCAGGCGCACGCCGGTTCGGCTGGAGTTAAAGTGCACTTCCCATTCTGTGGCAAAGAACGTCGCAATATAGTCCGGCGCAAAAAATTCCGGCGCACCGTGGGGACCATAAATCACGCGCAGCGTGCGGATTGTGGCGGGGTGTGTGCGCAGCGCCGTGGGCAGTTGTGTTCCGGCTGTGTTCGTAGCCCGCGGCGCGAGATGCAGCACATCACCGCTGCGCATCGCACGACCAGCGTGTCCGCCAAACTGACCGAGCGTAAAGGTACTTTTACTGCCTAAATAGTCCGGCACCTGAATACCACCGCTCAGGCAGAGATAACTTCTGACGCCTGCACCACGCATCGCGCCCAGCTTCAGTGTGGCGCCCGCCGGGATAGTAAATACGGCGTCCATTACCTGTTCAGCGCCGTCGAGCGTGACACTGAGCGGCGCACCACAGACTACCGCCTGAATCTCCGTGTTAAATTTCAGGGTGGGCCCGTTCAGCGTGATTTCCAGCGCGGCGTCACTCTCGTCATTGCCCAGCAGACGGTTGCCTGAGCGCAGGGCGCGATCATCCATCGGCCCTGATGGCGGCACGCCCACCGCCCAGTATCCCAGTCGTCCGGGATAATCCTGCACGCTGGTCTGGGTGCCGGCACTCAATACCTCAACCGTTGCAGCCTGATAGCCGAGCTGCTCCAGGCAGCGTGTCCAGGGGTCGCCAGCGGTAAAAGGCGCAAAGGCTAAGATCTGCAACAGATAGAGGCGGTTGGTTTCAACGCCATAGAGGCGGGTTTCCGTCAGTGCCTGTGCCAGTGCGGCGATAGCTTTTTCGCGTGTGGGATGCCAGGCAATCACTTTGGCCAGCATTGGATCAAAAAATGGCGGGACTTCGCATCCGGCCTCCACCCAGCGGTCGATGCGCAGGTTTTTACCGTCGGCCGCCGGGAAATGGACTTCAGTTAACAGTCCGGGTGAAGGCTGGAACTGCCGTCCCGGATCTTCCGCGTAGATGCGCGCCTGCACGGCATGGCCCTGTGGATTCAGCGTGGCGGCTAATACGCTTAGCGGCGGAAGATTGCCTGCCGCCAGCTCAATCATCCACTGCACCAGATCCACGCCCCACACCTGCTCTGTCACACCATGTTCAACCTGCAGGCGGGTATTCACTTCAAGGAAATAGAACTGCTGTGATGCGCTGTCGTAAACAAATTCAACCGTTCCGGCGCTGCGATAGTTCACCGCTTTTCCCAGCGCGATAGCCGCCGCGCATAAAGCCTCCGCCATACCTGCGGGCAGATTCGGCGCTGGCGTCTCTTCGATCACTTTCTGGTTACGCCGCTGTACCGAGCAGTCGCGTACGCCCAGCGCGATTACCTCGCCCTTCCCGTCACCGAAAATCTGCACTTCAAGATGACGGGCGCGTTCGATATATTTTTCGAGAAATACTCCGGCATCGCTGAAGTTGTTCTGGCCGAGGCGCTGGACCGTTTCAAACGCGTCGGACAGTTCATTTGCATCACGACAGACGCGCATCCCAATACCACCACCGCCCGCCGTGCTTTTCAGCATGACCGGATAGCCGACACGCTCTGCGGCGCGGCAGGCTTCGCTGACATCCGCCAGCAGCTCACTGCCCTCCAGCAATGGCACTTCTTCGGCCTTCGCCAGCGCGCGGGCCGTATGTTTCAGGCCAAAGGTCCTTAACTGCTGCGGTGTGGGGCCGACAAAAATCAGACCGGCAGCCTCGCACGCTTCCGCAAAGGCGGCATTTTCCGAAAGGAAACCGTAGCCAGGATGGATCGCTTTCGCCCCGCTCTGCTGCGCGGCGGCGATGATCTTTTCCGTCACCAGATAGGTTTGTGCAGCCGGGCCTTCGCCAAGGCTTAGCGCCACATCCGCCTCGCGGATATGTAAACTGCTCAGATCGGCTTCGGAGTAAACGGCGACCCCTTTCATCTGCATGGGCCGCAGCGTGCGCAGGATGCGACAGGCGATCGCGCCGCGATTGGCAATCAGTAA
The DNA here is from genome assembly GCF_052045955.1 of Pantoea sp. 22096. Classification (NCBI taxonomy): domain Bacteria; kingdom Pseudomonadati; phylum Pseudomonadota; class Gammaproteobacteria; order Enterobacterales; family Erwiniaceae; genus Pantoea; species Pantoea sp. 22096. The sequence goes on from NZ_JBQEPW010000002.1 coordinate 266,169, forward strand.
GGTATCAAACATAGGCGAACTCTCAGGGATGCGGGTCGTCCCGCAAAATTCGATATTCCCTGGGGCCGTCCCCGGGGCTGACCGGCACTTAAGCGGCGTACGTCGGCGGAATGTTCAGAAGGTCAGTGCGCAAGGCCATATCACTTCCACACCAGCACTTCGGCGGGTGTCGGATTCCAGCCATTACAGGGGTTATTCAGCTGCGGACAGTTGGAGATCAGCACCATTACGTTGCATTCAGCCACCAGGTCGACATATTTGCCGGGCGCAGATAAGCCGTCTTCAAAGGTCAGACCGCCTTCAGGCGTGACCGGAACGTTCATGAAAAAATTGATGTTGGCACCGATATCACGTTTGTGAAGGCGGCCATCGTGCAGGCAGGCACAGAGAAAGTTATCCCGACAGCTGTGCATGTAGCGCTTATCCTGGGCATAGCGCACAGTGTTGCTCTCCTGCGAGCAGGCTCCGCCCAGGGTATCGTGACGACCGCAGGTGTCGGCGACGATCGTCATCAGCGGATTGCCGAGATTCGAATAGAGCACGCTGCCGGTGGTCAGATAGACGTTTCCCTGACGACGCAGCGTGCGCTGAGGATCGTAGCGTTCCCGCGGGTTATCGCTGTTGTAAAACAGGGTATCAATTGCCTGATTCCCTTCGAGGTCGAGCAGGCGCAGTGTCTGTCCTTTTTTGACTTCGAACAGCCACGGCTCGCCTGCCGGGATTACGTGGCGATAGACAGCATCTTCAGGACGACGATCAGAGTTAATAAGGGTCATCGCAGCCTCCTCACAGGGCAAAAAGTTGGGTGTTCTGAAGCGCACGCTGGTTTTCACCGCGATTCGCAATCGCATCGCTTACAACCTGCATATCGTCAGCCTGATACCAGCTCAACTGGACCGGACGCGGGAGATAGTCAGTGGCGGGATCCTGCGGATGTGGCAGCGCGGTCAGCACCATCAGCACGTCCATGGGCGCGTAAAGCTCAACGAAATCACCCGCCTGGCTATTGCCTGCGCTGAACCCGAAGCGGCCCTGGTTATCAACCGTGACCTTGCTGAAAAAGTTAACGACCATCAGCAGATCTTCCAGACCCAGATCCCATTTGCCCATCTCAACCAGCAGATTATCTACGCCGTTGCGATAGAAACCGTTGCGCAGCTCCTGATAGCGCCCGGCACCGTATTTTTCCTGTGTTTCCGCCGCGTTGAGTACGCCGCCGAACGGATCGTGCCAGCCGCAGCTATCCGCAACGATCCCGGCCATCACGCGCCCCATATCGGAGTAGAAGCAGTAGCCGGTCGTCAGTCGGGCGGTGTGCTGGCCTTTCAGGGTGTCCGGCAGATTCAGCCGTTCACTTTTCTCGTGCGGATTGAGCATCATCATGCTGACGTTCGCACCGCCCTCAATGTCGGTCAGGCGCAGGATCTGCCCTTTACGCAGAATCAGCGAGGTATGCGCGCCACCGGGCAGCGGCTCTTCGCGCACGCTCGGGGCTGAATGAAAAAGATCTGTCATTGAGCGGTCTCCTTTAAAGGGTAAATGTTGTTTCTGCTGCCGGTCGTCAGCTGCGACAGCCGCGTTTCATTAAGCGGGATGTCGTAAGTGATACGCGCACCCCACGCATTGGGGGCCTGCGGGTCGATGCGCACTTTGTCAAACACCAGCAGCCGGGTTCCCAGATTGAAGCCTTCGGCAAGGTCATGCGTGACCATAAACACCGTCATCCGGGTTTCGCTCCACAGCTGGAGCAGCAGCGCATGCATATCTTTGCGGATGCCGGGATCCAGCGCGCCAAACGGCTCATCCAGCAGCAGCACGCGTGGTTGCATCACAAACGCCTGCGCAATGGCCAGCCGCTGCTGCATTCCGCCGGAAAGCTGCGCCGGATATTTATCCAGCGAATGGCCCAGCCCGACTTTCTCCAGCATCTGTTTTGCCTGCTCACGGGCCTGGCGTTTCCGGGCGCCAGACAGCCGCCCGATAAAGGGTGACGCCGGAAGTTCGAGGCCAATGGTGACGTTATCCAGCACGTTGAGATGAGGGAAAACCGAGTAGCGTTGAAACACCACGCCACGGCTGCGATCCGGCTCTCCGGGCAGCTGCTCGCCATCCAGCGTGATCGTTCCCCGCGTTGGCTTCTCATGACCGAGCAGCAGGCGTAAAAACGTCGACTTACCGCAGCCGGACGCACCCACCAGCGAGCAGAACTCGCCCTCTTTCACCTGCAGATTGATGCGCTCCAGCACCACGTGGTCGCCATACTCCTGCCAGATATTTTTGATATCGATAAAACTCATTCCCGGCCTCCTTCCGCCCAGGGGAAAAAGGTTTTGTGCAGCTGACGCAGCGCGAGGTCCATCAGCCACGCCAGCAGCGTGATCCAGATGACATAAGGAATGATCACATCCATCGCCATATAGCGGCGGACGAGGAAGATGCGATAACCCAGCCCGGCAGTCGCGGAGATGGCTTCGGCGGAGATCAGAAAGAGCCATGCCGATCCCAGCAGCAGACGCAGCGACGTAATCAGCCGGGATAACAGCTGCGGCAGCACGACCCGCAGCACCACCGTCCAGCTGTTCGCACCCAGGGTTTGTGCTTTGATAAACAGCTCTGCGGGGATTTCCCGCGCCCGATGTTCCAGATCGCGTGCCAGCATCGGTGTGATGCCGATGACGATCAGCATCACTTTTGACAGCTCATCCAGCCCGAAGACGATAAACAGCATTGGCAGCAGCGCCAGCGGCGGGATCATCGACACCACGGTCATGAAGGGTGACAGCGCCGCGCGGGTCATCGGAAAGACGCCCGCAGCAATGCCGATGCACAAGCCAATTACCGAAGAGAGCGCCAGGCCAGTCAGCAGACGAGTCAAGCTAATCCACGTATCCACCCACAGCAGATACTCCCCGCTGCGCTTGTCCGGCGTGAACGCCATCCGGTCGATGGCCGCGATCATCTGCGACAGGCCGGGCAGCAGTTTGTCGTGGGGATTGGCTTCCAGACGCACTGCCGAACTGATAAACCACGCGGCGATAAGCAACACAAACGGTAACAGCATCAGCGTCAGGCGCATTCCCTGCCGGGGATAGCGGTTGATGTGGCGCATGGCAGAAACTCCTGAGTCCGGTGATTACAGCTTGCCCGCAGCGGCCAGCTTCAGATAGCTGTCGTCAAAGCGCAGTTTGATGTTTGCGGTGTCGCCGACGGTGACCTTGCCAGGGAAGCGCATACCAATGAAGTCAGCGCTTTGCGCGCCCTCACCCAGTAATCCTTTATCAAAGGAAAACGCAGCGACGCGCTGCATGGTTTTCGCCAGTTCAGGGGATGAGACAAAGGTCTGGGTTTCGGCTGGCGTCCAGAACAGGTGGGTGGTTTTCAGCTGTGCCTTATAACCGGTGAGGTCCGTACCGGAATCGGCCGCCATGGCACTAAGCGCCTGGGTGTCTCCGGCCTGCATCTTCGCCATCATCTCGAACCAGGCTCCGGTCAGCGCCTTGCCGAGTGCGGGGTTATCTTTCAGGGTGTCGGTATTGACCACCATCATGTCAATTAACTCGCCCGGCACGGCCGATGAGCTGAACACTTCTGTCGTCAGCGGTGTCTTTTTGATGACCGAAAGCTGCGGGTTCCAGGCCACAGCCGCTTTAACGTTGCTGGTGCCGAACGCTGAGACAATATCGGCATCGGAGGTATTTACAACTTTAACGTCTTTTTCCTGCAGTCCGGCCTTCTCCAGCCCGCGTACCAGCAGATAGTGCGACACTGACAGCGCAGGCAGATAGACCGACATCCCTTTCAGATCGCTGAGCTTTTTATTTTCCCCTTTCAGGACTACGCCGTCGTTACCATCCGAATAGCTGCCGGTGATCAGCGCCGTGCTATCAATGCCGCCGGCTGCAGGAATGGTCAGGGCATCCATATTGGTCATAGTGCAGCCGTCGAACTGCCCGGCGGTGTACTGGTTGATCGACTCGATGTAGTCATTGAGCTGAGTGATGTGGATTTTAATGCCATATTTGCTGGCCCATTTATCAATGATCTTCTCATTGCTGATGGTGCCCCAGGGCATCCAGCCCGCGTAAATGGTCCAGCAGATGTTGAACTCTTTTTTGACGGCGGCGAAAGACGGCGCACTGACCAGCAGTGTCAGCGAAAGAATCAGCGTCAGGAGGAGGGATTTCTTCATGATTGACCTCTGGTTGGCACAAAAAAACGGGAGCAGCGCAGGACACCAGATGGTGCCGCTGTCTCCCGGGCTTTTGTCCCGCCGTGTAACCTCGCAGAGGTCGCCAGCTCTCGGACCAGACATTCACCTGCGTGAACCGGAACCCTAGCCAGCTATTTGCTATCAATGTGTCATACGCTGCTTACTGCTAAGACTTGAGCAAATGGCGTGCCAGAAATTAAAGTAAGTCATATCAGTAAGGTAGACGAGTTTTGGTACAGGAAGCACCGGGATGGTGAACCAGCAACGGGCATTGCACATAATCAGTGCTGTGGTGGGGATAAGGGCGATTTGCACAGTCAGTCTCTTTTTCTACCTGCTGCTGTCCCAAAATAATGACCCGGACCGTGACGCACATCACCTATCGCTATATAATCCAATGCATAACGATTTTCGAGGATAGTTAATGAAGCGCTTCTGGCAGGTATGCACACTCGGTTTACTGATATTTCTCCCGCTCTCTTCCCACGCCTCACGCCAGATCACCGACCAGATTGGCCGCCAGGTTACGATTCCTGACCACGTTGACCGCGTTGTTGTGCTTCAGCATCAGACGCTGAACCTGCTGGTGCAGATGAACGCCACCGATAAAATCGTCGGGGTGATGGCGAACTGGAAGCAGCAACTCGGCGACGGCTATGCCCGACTGGCCCCTGAGCTGAACCCTATGGCTACGCTTGGCGATCTGACGCACGTTGATCCGGAGAAGCTGGTGGCGCTGCATCCGCAGGTGGTGTTTGTCACCAACTATGCCCCGCATGAGATGATCGACAGTATTACCGCGCTGGGGATCCCTGTCGTGGCTATCTCGCTGCGTCATGGCCTGCCGGGTGAACAGGACAAAATGAATCCGACCCTCACTGATGAGGAAATGGCCTATGACAAAGGTCTGCGCGACGGCATTACGCTGATTGGCGAGATCGTCAATAAACCCGCTGAAGCGAAAGCGCTGATTGAGGCTACCGATCAGGGGCGCAAAATCGTCAGCGACCGGCTGAAAGATATTCCGGCGGAAAAACGTATTCGCGCCTATATGGCAAATCCGGAACTGACTACTTATGGTTCCGGGAAATATACCGGTCTGATGATGCAGCATGCGGGAGCGGTTAACGTTGCTGCGGCGACCGTGAAAGGATTTAAAACTGTGTCGATGGAGCAGGTGATCGCCTGGGATCCGCAGGTGATTTTTGTCCAGGATCGCTATCCTTCTGTCATCAATGAGATCAACAGTTCGCCGCAATGGCAGGCCATTGATGCAGTAAAAAATCATCGCGTTTATCTGATGCCTGACTACGCAAAAGCCTGGGGCTATCCGATGCCGGAAGCGATGGGGATTGGCGAGCTGTGGATGGCAAAAAAACTCTATCCGCAGAAGTTTCAGGATGTCGACATGAGCACGCTGGCTAACCGCTGGTATCAGCATTTTTATCGCACCACTTATCAGGGGCCAGAGTGATGCAGATACTGGCGGCGGGCAGCCTGAAAGGCGTCTGGCCAGCACTAATGGCGTACTTTCCGGCGCCGGTTGACACCCGTTTTGGGCCCGCCGGCCTGCTCCGCGAAAGGATTGAGGCCGGTGAGTCGTGCGACCTCTTTGCTTCAGCCAGTGAGGATCATCCGCAGACGCTGCTGGCTGCCGGACGCGCGCTGGCAGTCATGCCGTTTACCAGCAACCGGCTCTGTATTACGGTGCGCAGCGATTGTCTTCTGCCTGGAGACGACTGGTTCACATTGCTCACCCGTGACTCGCTGCGAATCGCCACGTCCACACCTGGTACCGACCCGTCGGGTGACTATACGCAGGTTCTTTTCTCCCGGATGGGTAATGCCGGTGAAGCGGTGCGCCAGCGCGCCCTCCCACTTGCTGGCGGGCGTGACTCACCAGTAATTCCCACAGGAAGGCTGGCAGCAGAGTGGATTATTCAGGCGGATATGGCGGATCTGTTTATCGGCTATGCCAGCTATCGGACAGCCCTGAGTCGGGCTGCGGGGTTGACGGTTTTGGATATTCCGGCGGCTGTTAATCCTGTTGCACGCTATGCCTGTGCGGTCATCACGCCAGAGGCGCAAAAGCTGGCGACGTTCTTAGGTTCAGAGCAGGCAAAAGGGGTATTACGGGATGCGGGATTTGGTTGTGAATAAAAAGCGTTCTTGCTATGACTTTGCGCCCCGTCAGCCTGACGCTTCGGGGGCGAAAAATCGAATCAGAGCTTAGCGAAATCCACCTTAAGCTTATGACTGATGTGTTCCGCCTGTTCGGTGGCTTTGTCGCCCTCACCTGTCAGAGTAAAAGCGATGGCGAAGGCGAAATCAAACGCCGCGCCCAGATCCTGTCCGCTCAGCAGATTGCCATCTTTCACAACCGATGCATTAACATAAACGCCATCGGTCACACCCTCTGAAGAGGTGCCGGAACTGACATAACGCCGTCCCTTTAAAAGCGCGTGAGGTGCCAGCACTCTGGCCGCTGCGGAACAGATTGGGCAGACCAGACGACCCGCTTCATCATGCCGGCGAATAAAATCGATCACCGCAGCATTCGCTGACAGATTTTTGCTGCCGTCCGGGCCGCCTGGCACAATCACCGCATCAAACAGCCGCTCGCAATTCTCCTCCAGCAGCTCATCAGCCACGACCTTCACCTGATGGTAGCTGGTCACTTCCCGGTAAGGCTGACAGGCCACAGTGGTCACGCGAACGCCAAGCCGTGAAAGAATATCGAGCGTGATAATGGCTTCAGCTTCTTCAAAACCGGGCGCGAGCAGCAGAGCAACGTTCTTATCCATGAAAAATCCTTTTACATTGTGGGTGTGGATGGAGCAAAGAATGTTCATCCTGGTCTGTGCAGGCACACCGTTTACTGATCCGAATCAAATCCGGGCGGGGTTTAGTTCAGGGCTAAAAAGCGGAAGCGGAAACACGGCCGTCATGAGTTATGTCAAAAGCCGCCACCTAAAACTCTTCAGGTTCTCCCGGCAGCGGCTCGGTCAGTTCCTGTCCTTTCACACCGGCATACGTGATCACCAGTTCAGCGGGTTCATCCAGAGTGTAACCACGATGCGCGCTGTTAACCGTTTCATTCAGAGCTTCACCTGCTGTGAACGTGCGCTGTTCGCCGCTCTCTTTATCCTCAACAATCAGGGTGCCGGAAAGAATAAACGCCGCATTCGGCATCGGGTGGGTGTGCCAGGGCAATGACGTATGGGCAGGCAGTGACAGTCGCATCACTGTCAGTTCAGGTTCGCCGGTGGGATAAGCATTAATCACCTCACCGTTCCAGGCCTGGCCGCTGCGCATCACTTCGACTGCGTTAATCTTGTTATCCTGCTTTGACATGGTTAATCCCTGTTGTTAATTAATAGAATGCCAGTAGTGACTGAGCAGTAAGCGTAGAAGAAAATGGCGCTGAGGGTTTCATACGTGATGAACCAGTAAACGATCAGTCAGCCAGTGCAAAAAAATAGCGGGAATGATTGAGCCAGCAGAGTGGGTGGTTAATTAATGTTCGAAATTTGCTTTGCGGTTATAAGATATATTCCGCCGTTAGTACGCAACCTGTGCGTTCTGTATTATCTTTGAAGCCATCTACTATCTGAGGGATTTCTGATAATGAAAGGTTTGTTTACGGCATTACTCGCCAGTTCTGTTTTATTATTATCCGCCTGCTCTAAAGACGACGATAACAAAGTTAAAGTCGCGATTAATACCGGGCCGGATGAAGCAATCTGGCAGGTGGTACAGCAGGTTGCCAAAGATAAATACAAGCTCGATGTTGAAGTTCTTAACTTCAATGATTATGTGCTGCCAAACGAAGCACTGAATAACAAAGAGGTTGATGCCAACGCCTTCCAGAGCCTGCCTTATCTTGAAGATCAGTCGAAAGAGCGCGGTTATAAATTTGCGGTGGTAGGCAAGACTTTCGTGTTCCCGATTGCGGCCTATTCGCACAAAATCAAAAACATCAGTGAACTGCCGAATGGCGCTACTGTGACGATCTCTAACGAGGCGACCACGCTGGGACGCAGCCTGCTGTTACTTCAGGCGCAGGGTCTGATTAAACTGAAAGACGGTGTGGGTTATTTACCGACCTCGCTGGATATCATCGAAAATCCAAAAAATCTGAAGCTGGTTGAAGTGGACACGCCACAGCTGACCCGCACGTTAGATGATCCGAACGTCTCTTTATCCATCATCAATACCAACTTCTCGGCTCAGGCTGGATTATCAGCACACCGCGATGGTTTATTTATGGAAAGTGCTTCGTCGCCTTACGTCAATGCACTGGTATCACGTGAAGATAATAAAGACAGCGACAAAATTCAGAAGCTGAAGTCTGCGCTGCAGTCACCGGAAGTCGCGGCGAAAGCGGAAGAAGTCTATAAAGGTGATGCTATTAAAGGCTGGTAAATCGCCCTTAATCGACCCTGAACGATCAAAAAAGGCCGCACTCTGATGCGGCCTTTTTTATATCTGCCCTTTAATCTGCACGTCTGTCGGCACGGTTGCGTACAGGCGACCGTCAGGAAAGCCAGAGGTGAAGTTACGCAGCTGCACCTTTAGGCTGAGCAGAGAGATGCCCTGCCCACAGACTCGCCACCCATTTCACCCCTTTTGAGGTGAAGCGCGCCTGAGAAAAAGCGTGCTGGTTTTCACCGGTGCCGGTATGCAGCGTAAAGTAGCCCGCCTGCATATGGTAGTGTTGCGGCGTCAGGGTTCCTTTGGCGCGGTACATGATGTTGCGCTCCAGCAGGAACTGGCGGAATTCTGGTTCTTTCACTTTCAGCATCTTGCAGAGCTGACGAAAGCCCAGCGAGTCGTCAACTTCCACGAAGCTATCAAAGAACGCCGCCTTGGGAGCCGAAAGGGCCAGTTGCTGCTCAGCTGCCTGACGCTGTTCAAACTGCTCAGCCCATGCGCGAGCCGCTTCAGCCGGGTTAGTGAAGTCAGGCAGATGCGTGGTTTTTTCACGATCCTGCCAGCGGTCCAGCACTTCAGCCGTAAAGCCCGGGGAAAGACGTGCTACAGCCAGCAGAGAGTCACGCTTGCTGAGACGATACTCCTGGCGCACTTCTCCATCCCGCTCATAGTCATTTACTTTGAGTGGCTGAGAAAGACGCTGAGCCGTTTCCAGACTTTTGATTAACCGCTTCACTTCTCCGTGTGTAATGCCGGTCATCTGAGCCAGTTCACGGCTGCTCATTGTGACCGATTGTTCCAGAGATTTGAGGCTTTCAGTCGAAATCATCATGGGTTCACCCCTCGCTAACGCTACCAATACCCGGCGGGCAGTCCATTTATTATACAAACACCTGTTCAAATATCCAGTATTTTATTTAAGCAATAACGTAAATGGAACCGGTTACGCAAACATGGGAGCAGAAAGCGTTTTCCGGTCTGGGAGACGTGTTCAGGACGAGCTATCGATGGCAGGCGTACTTTTTTTCATGCGGCCAGTAAGGCTAATGATGTCATCTGTTATTTACATATAATCACAATGATGGACACAGACTCTTTACATTGCAGTATAGTGAAGGCTCTCAGCAGGTTACTGACCTGCGATGCTCACTATTTTGATTCGGTGTGCTGAGGCTCAGTCTGGCCCGTTACCACTGAATGTTATCTATTACTGGAGTAAGTCATGCAGCCGTTGAAAGTCGCCTTTATCAAAGCTAACTGGCACAGCGAAATTGTTTCTCAGGTTCTGACCGGGTTTGAACAGGAACTGGAAAGTCGCGGAGCCTCATACGAGATTAAAACATGGGATGTTCCTGGCGCTTTTGAAATGCCGCTGCTGGCGCAACGTCTGGCACAGACCGGCAATTACGATGCGATTGTCTGTGCGGCACTGGTGGTGGATGGCGGCATCTATCGCCATGATTTCGTCGCTCAGGCGGTCGTGAGTGGTCTGATGCAGGCGCAGCTGACGACTAACGTGCCCGTCTTCTCCGTGTCACTCACACCACATAATTTCCAGCCATCGGCCGAGTTCATCGATTTCTATACCCAGCACTTTGTTAAAAAAGGTCAGGAAGCGGCACGCGCTGTCTGTCAGATCCACGCGCTCGACCTCTGATTAACCTGTCATGGATGCGGATAACGCATCTGCCCGCGCCGTTGAGGAGAGAAAGTTGAAAAATTCACGCCCGCCCTTACCGCCATTTACACGGCCTGAACAGGCAATGGAAAAAGTACGGCTCGCTGAAGATGGCTGGAACAGTCGCGATGCTGAACGTGTGGCGCTGGCCTATTCCGCAGATAGCCGGTGGCGTAATCGCGATACCTTTCTGACCGGCCGGGCAGAGATTGTCGCGTTCCTGCAGCAAAAATGGCAGCGGGAGCACCAGTATCGGCTGATTAAAGAGCTGTGGAGTTTTGACCAGAACCGGATTGCGGTGCGCTTTGCCTATGAATGGCACGACGAGCAGCTACAGTGGTATCGCTCTTATGGTAACGAGAACTGGGCGTTTGATGAGCAGGGTTTGATGACGCAGCGTTTTGCCAGCATTAACGATCTGAAAATCAGCGAAGAACAGCGGATGTTTCACTGGCCACAGGGGCGTCGCCCGGATGACCATCCTTCGCTAAGCGAGCTCGGTTTATAACAGCCGTTTCCAGCGGAGAGCGCTGCTCTCCGCCGTTAATAACTCAGCCCTGCTCGCCCTTGTTCTCGACAAAGGTCGCTTTATTGCGGGTGACCGTATAGGCCACTTTTTTGACATCTTCAGGTGACGTGGTCACTTCAACTGGCGCAATAGTGACACGGCCCATACCAAACAGCGTCGGCACATACCCACCGACCTGATGCTTACCCGCCGGCACATGCAGCAGTTTGCTTTCACCATTCGGCAATCTGCCAGCGTCTTTGCCATCTACCGTCAGGAATACACTGGAGCCATCATCCGCACGGGTCTTGATATGCGAGACATCGATCTGTGTCGGACCAGCAGCAAATTCATCTGGTGCTTCGCTGGCGGCATGTTTCGCACAGCCGGTCAGTACAGCAGCAACCGTCATAACGGCGAGAGTAAAACGATAACGCATTGGACACTCTTTCTCCTGATCATCAGAACCAACTATTTTAGCGGTTTGCAGGCCGGATGTAAGGGGGTGTGAAGTCAGCATGCTCTTAAAATGGATAAAACAGCGCTGCTTTTGCGGACTATCTGCGTAAAGAATATTTACTGAATAAATACACAGTCTTTTTATGATGAGTCATCACGCATTTAACCTGCTGATCACCCTGAATTTAACCTGTTCAAAAACCCGAATAAGCGCAGCGTGATTGGTGCTATTTAGCGCTTTTAACAGGCGTTAACGCTGTTAATTAACGATTATAAGGTTCATAGTGGTTGTTCATCCCCGGTTAATTCCGGCGGCCTTTCCCTCAGCAGAGGGCACGATATGCAATTTCATACTACTGATACTGTTTGTGCGATAACCGGCACGCATCCTGCGAATCTGAAGCGCTGGATGAAGCAGGGATTACTGACATCACAGCAGAATGCTGACGAGTGGAGCAATGCTCATCTCAGCGAAATCCACACTCTGGTTGGCCTGACGGCAACCGGTGCAACACTTAATGAGATCAGGCAGGGTCAGCAGGACGCCTCATCGGTTAAGACCTACGGCTGGGCGGCGCGCAAGGGCGACATGCTCTGGCAGCTTGAATTTGGCACACCGTTGTCGCTTTCACGTCAGATGCACGACATGTCCAGTAACTATAGCGGTGATGATTTAATCATTAATTTGCTGCGACCGCTGAGCGTCTGGCTCTATGCCGACCACCGTCAGGGCGCGGCACGACGCCTTGACCGTTTTGAGAAAACCGTTAAGCAGCAGGCGGACAAAGTGATGCGTGTCTCATCGCGCAGTGAATCGTCCGTTCCTCTGTTTCTGGAAGCGGTAAGCGTACTGGATAAAACGGAAATCTGGCTGGAGGCAATTCGTCTGACGGCGTTGGGCTTTAATGTCGCGGTTGACTCGCGTGCCACTGGACAGCCTGCCATTAAAACCGCCATTCATCAGCATCATGTGATGTGGTGTGGTGCGGGGATCAGTCAGGTGATGCAGGACTATTATGACCAGCAGAGTCAGGATGGTTTTCCGATCATGCTCAGTGGACCTGATCGTAATCTGCATTTTTCACAAACCTCCTCTTCCAGCGCTGCCTGATAGCAGGCAGCTTCACTATTCCCCTGCTTTTCCGCGCCAGTAAATAATTTTTTTCGTTAAGAATCTCTTAAGGTGGCTACGTATACTGGAGTCTCAACCCTGACTCATTGACGAGACTACGATGAAAAAGACTTTACTGACCCTGACTCTGTGCCTGTCACCACTCGCTTTCACCGCTGCGCATGCGGCTTCTAATCTGACCGGTTGTGCTGCCAAAAAGCAGGAGATTGAGACACAGCTCTCCTTTGCCCGCCAGCACAATAATACCCATCAGGTTGCCGGCCTTGAAAAAGCGCTGCGTGAAGTGGATCAGAACTGCACTGAAGAGAGCCTGTTAAAGCAGCGCCAGGAAAAAGTAGCAGAGAAAAAGTTTAAGGTGCAGGAGCGTGAAGAGGAGCTGGCAGAAGCGAAAGCGGAAGGACGTAGTGCCAGCAAGATTCAGAAGCGCGAAGATAAGCTGGCAGAAGCGCGTGAAGAGCTGAAAGAAGCCGAACAGGCTTTGCGGCAGTAATGCTTCGGGGCCAGCCTTGCGGCGCTGGCCCGCCAATTTTATTTTTCTCGCCTTATCATTCCTGTCTGTTCTAACCAGATGATTAAGCTGCTTATTTTCCGCTCAACCCATTACTTAAGGTAATCCTTCTATTACTTATTCTCATGCACTTAATTGGTGCGGCAAAGTCAATGAAGTTAAGATCAATTATTTAACTTTTTGAACGTCCTCAAAGAATTGAAAGATAGCGAGCCCCCCCTTATATGCAGGCTGTACGCACCCGTAGCGCATTATTATTCGTCTTTAAAGGGCATCTCTCAAAATCTATTCACTACACGCGCCCCAAAAAGGGGCATGTCTGCACTTTTCCAGGGCGGATACCCCATCTTATTTGTTTCAGAAGTGTTAGATTATGTCCGCGCCATACAATGCGCTCACCATCCACGGCTCCACACAATAAATAACTTCATTAAGAAAGGTTTTTTATGGATAAGTTATCTTATGCGTCTGAAAGCAGCACATCTGCCTGGTCCACCTACTTACAGCAAATCGACCGGGTTGCGCCCTATCTTGGCGATCTTTCACGTTGGATAGATACTTTGCGGCATCCAAAACGCGCACTGATTGTCGACATTCCTCTTCAGATGGATGATGGCTCGATTCGCCATTTTGAAGGCTATCGCGTTCAGCACAACCTTTCACGCGGCCCGGGTAAAGGCGGTATTCGCTATCATCCTGATGTCGATCTTAATGAAGTCATGGCGCTATCTGCATGGATGACGATCAAATGTGCGGCGGTTAACCTTCCTTACGGTGGGGCTAAGGGCGGCATCCGGGTCGATCCTTTCAAACTCTCTGAGGGTGAACTTGAACGGCTGACCCGTCGTTATACCAGCGAGATCGGCATCATCATTGGACCGCAAAAAGATATTCCGGCACCGGACGTCGGCACTAACAGCAAAGTGATGGCGTGGATGATGGACACCTACTCCATGAACCACGGCACCACGATTACCGGCGTGGTCACCGGCAAACCCATTCACCTGGGCGGTTCGCTGGGCCGTGAAAAAGCCACTGGCCGTGGGGTGTTTATTACCGGCCGTGAAGTGGCTCGTCGTTCAGGTATTGAAATCGAAGGTGCCCGCGTGGCGGTTCAGGGCTTTGGTAACGTCGGCAGCGAAGCGGCACGCCTGTTTGATGAAGCAGGCGCACGTGTAGTGGTGATTCAGGATCACACCGCGACCCTGTTTAATGCAGACGGCATTAATATGGCTGCCCTGACCGAATGGCAGATCGCCAATAAGCAGATTGCCGGTTTTCCGGGCGCACAAAGTATTGAGAAAGAGGCGTTCTGGACCACTGAGATGGATATCCTGATCCCGGCGGCGCTGGAAGGTCAGATTACCCGTGAGCGGGCAGAGATCCTCAGCTGCAAAATCGTGCTGGAAGGCGCAAACGGTCCGACTTATCCGGATGCCGATGATATGCTGGCAACGCGCGGCATTATCGTTGTGCCGGATGTGGTCTGTAATGCCGGCGGCGTGACCGTCAGCTACTTCGAATGGGTTCAGGACATGGCCAGCTTCTTCTGGAGTGAAGATGAGATCAATCGTCGCTCTGATAAGATTATGACCGAAGCGATGGTTCATATCTGGGAGAAGTCAAAGGAGAAGGATTGCTCGCTGCGCACTGCGGCGTATATCGTGGCGTGTGAACGGATCCTGATGGCGCGTAAAGATCGCGGTATCTACCCGGGTTAATGCTTATGGCGCTGTTGTCTGCAATAGCGCCTTTTTTCTACTTCATCAGCACCTGAAACTGCGGATTAAATTCATCAAAGATTGGCAACGCGGCGGCCCCCAGCGCAGCGGTATCGCTGCCGGTCATGCCCCTCTTCAGCCGCATATCTAACAGGTAACGTCCACGCACCGACTGATAAAGCGGCGGCAGGCGCGCGACCATCTGATCCAGCAACGGCGCAGGCATCATCCCGCCAATAATTACCGCCTCTGCATCAAACACTGACTCCAGAATATTGATTGCCTGGCGCAAGGGCGTTATCACGCTCTCAATCCAGGCGGTGAAACGCGCCGGTTCAATCTGCAGCAGATCTTCAGGCAGCGCCCGCATCGGATCGAGACCACAGAATTCATAGGCGGCCTGTAATGAGACATAACGTTCCAGGCAACCCTGATTACCGCAGTAGCAGTCACGCCCGCCCGGCTCCACCACAATGTGACCAATCTCTCCAGCATTATGAGCATGACCGGTATAGATGTGGCCATCGGTGAAGATGCCGGCACCCAGACCGGTGCCGATGTAGAGATAGATAAATGAGTTGAGATGGCGCGCCGTACCGTGAAAGCGTTCACCGATGGCGGCGACCGTGGCGTCGTTTTCCAGCGTTACCGGCAGCCCGCTGATAGCGGCCAGCTCAGCTTCAATATCCACCTGCTCCCAGCTATTGAGCGTGGTCGGTCCGACGGATGAAATGCCCTCCACGCCAAAAGGTCCCGGCATCACCACGCCGATCCCCAGTACTTTCTTCCACTGCGAGCCCAGAAAAGCGCGCATCTCCTCCAGCACGCCAGCAATGCACGCCAGGGTGGCAGCAGGCTGGGGCTTTTGCACCAGCATGAGGCGGCGGAAATGCACTTCACCGCTCAGATCGACCAGCACCAGCAAGAGCGTCTGGTGATCAAGATGAATGCCAATCGACCACGCACTGGTGGGATTGAGTGTGACCGGAATCGAAGGCTGACCGCGCCCGCTGCGGCGCGGCTGACGGCTGGTCAGCAGTCCGGCCTGCTCCAGTTCTGCCACGATATTCGATACGGTCTGCGGCGTCAGTGCCGTCATGCGCGCCAGTTCGGCACGGGTCAGCTCTCCGTGCAGACGAATGGCTTCAATCACAACACGCCGGTTGTGCGCCCGCGCATGTTCAAGGTTTGTACCCGAGGTTTTCATGTTGTTTTCCATTACAGCGCGACCCGACAGTATTGGTCTCTGAAAGCGTTCGGGCAAACAATATCTTTGATCCTGCACACAAATCCCGCGCATCAGAATAGGCAATTTTGCCATAAAAGCGCAGTCTGTTTTTTAGCGTTGTTACAGTACTGTTGCGTAGTTTTTAATCTTGTGGCACGCCGTTTGCTTGATACTGACAGGTCAGTTCACCCACTGACCAGAATTACGCCCCTGATTAAATCAATCAAATTGATTTAATTAACCGACAGCCTGTTGCTGCCCTGTTGTCACCTAGTGGAGAAGACCATGTCACAGCGTTATACCCCTCAACTGAAAGCCGGTTTTGCCGCTTTACTGATGTTAAGCGCAGGCAGCGCGGCGGCAGCCAGCCAGATTAATGCCCTGTTTATGACCCAGGCGGCCTATAGCGAGAATGACATTCGCGCGATGACGCAGAATTTTCAGAAGCAGCATCCGGATGTCACCGTCAATCTGGAGTTTGTTCCCTATGAAGCGCTGCACGATAAGATTGTGGCGGCGCGTGGCGCAGGCGGCAATGGCTATGATGTGGTGCTGTTCGACGCCATCTGGCCAGCGGAATTTACCCGCTTCGATCTGTTGCAGGATGTCAGCGCGCGCATTACGCCAGAGGAGAAAGAGAAGGTTTTTCCGGGCGCGATGAACACCGTGATTTATAAGGGTAAAACGCTGGGGATGCCGTGGATCCTTGATACCAAATACCTTTACTACAACAAAGCAATGCTGGCGAAAGCGGGCATAACCACCCCGCCGCAGACCTGGCAGCAGGTGCTGGATGACGCGAAAATCATCAAAGAGAAAAAGATTGTGACTTACCCGCTGGTCTGGAGCTGGTCCCAGGCGGAAGCGCTGGTGTGTGACTACACCACGCTGGTATCAGGCTTTGGTGGGCAGTTCTATCAGAATGGCAAGCTCGACTTCTCCAGCCCGGCTTCACTCAAGGCGCTGAACCTGATGAAAAGCTCGCTCGACGATGGCCTGAGTAACCCGGCTTCCCGTGAATATCTGGAAGAGGACGTGCGCAAATCGTTTTCGAATGGCGATGCGGCGTTCGCGCTCAACTGGACCTACATGTACAACATGGCAAACGACCCTAAGCAGAGCAAAGTAGCCGGTGATGTTGGTATCATGCCTGCGCCGGGTGATGTGCCAGGAAAAGTGGGTGCGGTGAATGGTTCGATGGGTCTGGGGATCACCAAAGGCAGCACGCATGCTAACGAAGCGTGGCAGTATATTCAGTACATGACTTCACAGCCGGTGCAAAATCAGTATGCGAAGCTCAGCCTGCCGATCTGGAAATCCTCTTATCAGGACGAGGCGGTGAAAAAGGATCAGGAGAGCCTGATTGCCGCAGCGGACAAATCGCTAAACGTGATGCTGTCACGTCCTGAAACCGCCGACTATTCCCGCCTGTCGAACCAGCTGCAGCAGCAGTTACAGCAGGTCTTGCTGGGTAAAATACCGGCGCAGGACGCGATGGCGACGGTGGACAAAAGCGCCGCCCGGCTGCGTTAAGGAGTCATGATGCTGAGTCTGCGTCAACGCGAACAGCGTCAGGCATGGGTGCTGCTGGCACCCATGCTGCTGGTGATGCTGCTGTTAACCGCCTGGCCTCTGCTGCGCACCATCTGGCTCAGCTTTACCGATGCTGCGCTGATTGGCAGCGATGAAACGCCTGCCTGGATTGGTCTGGAAAACTACCTCTATGCGCTGAGCGATCCCGATTTTCGGGCGTCTATCTGGCGCACGCTCTACTTCACGCTGGTGTCTGTCACTTTTGAAGGCGTCATTGGCGTGCTGGTGGCGCTGCTGCTAAATCAGAAATTCGTCGGGCGCAACGTGCTGCGGGTGCTGGTGATTCTGCCGTGGGCGCTGCCGACCATCGTCAACGCCATGATGTGGCGGCTCAACTTCAATCCCGATTACGGCAGCATCAACGCCCTGCTCAGCCAGCTCGGCATTATTGATGGCTATCGCAGCTGGCTGGGCTCGCCGGACGCGGCGCTTAATGCGGTGATGTTCGCGGATATCTGGAAAAACTATCCGCTGGTTACGCTGCTGGTGCTGGCAGCGCTACAGTCGATCCCCGAAGATCTGTTTGAAGCGGCACGGCTGGATGGCGCATCTGCCTGGCGTCGTTTCCGCGCCATTACCTTTCCTGCGATTGTCGCGCCGCTGGGCGTCGCGCTGGTGTTACGTACCATCGATGCCTTTAAGATCTTTGACATTATCTACGTGATGACGCGCGGCGGGCCGGTGGACAGTACCAAAACCCTGAGCTTTTTCGTCTATCAGGAGTCCTTCAGCTACCTGCGTGCCGGCAGCGGTGCCGCTCACGCGATCCTGATGACCCTGATGTGCGCTCTGCTAATCACGCTTTACCTGCTGATGTTATGGCATCAGCGCCGCAGGAGTTCCGCTTATGAAAACTAAACTGCGCCGGGTGCTGCGTTACGGCGCGGCGCTGCTGGTCGCTATCAGCATTCTGGCCCCGATGGGCTGGCTTTTTCTGATGAGCGTCAGCTCCGTCAGCGATCTTTCCCGCGTGCCACTGGAATGGCTGCCACGTCAGTGGGATTTCAGTCGCTATCAGGGACTGGTTTCGCTGGCACCGAACCAGCCGGGCAACATTTTCCTGCATGCGCTGGGCAACAGTGTGCTGGTGGCGACGGTTGCCACGGCGATCTCGCTGCTGCTGGCGATACCGGCCGCCTTCAGCTTCTCACGCTACAGCGGTCGCGATGCCTGGCTTTCCGGCGCACTGGCGATCTACATGGTGCCGCCGGTGGCGTTTGTGCTGCCGCTCTACTTTCTGCTGCAACAGCTTGGGCTGCTCAACACCCGTCCCGGTCTGGTGATGGTCTACTGCTCGCTGATCCTGCCGTTCCTGACCTGGATGCTGAAGAATCAGTTTGACTCGCTGCCGCAAGATATCGAACAGGCGGCACGGCTGGATGGCCTGCGCTTCTGGCAGGTTCTGCTGCGCATCACGCTGCCGCTGGCGAAGCCGGTACTGGGCGCGGCTGCCCTGTTTGGCTGGCTGCTTGCCTGGGATGAGTTTTTCTATGCACTGCTGTTCACCAGCAATATTTCGGCACAGACCCTGCCGGTCGCGATTGCCGGCTTTACCGCCGGACGCGCCACCGATGACGGGCTGATCGCAGCGATTGGCATTCTGGCGTCAGTGCCGCCTCTGTTTATTGCCATCTGGTTGCAGAAGACGCTGGTCAGCGGTCTTACCAGCGGTGGGAGTAAGGGATGAGAACCATGGATAACAGCACTGCGTCCACACTCTATGTGGTGGGCAATATCAATGTCGATTTAATCATGAGTACGCTCAGCGACTGGCCGAAACGCGGCACAGAAGTGATGCTACAGCACAGCGAGCTACGTCCAGGCGGGTCTGCGGGTAACTGTGCGCTGGCGCTGGAGGCGATGCAGGTGCCATATCGGGCCATCGCTAATCAGGGCGACGATGGCTTCAGCCACTGGCTCGCCAGTCACTTTCCCCTCAGCGCCGCACACTGGCCGCGCTACGCCTGTGAGACCTCGCTGACGGTGGGCGTTACCCATCCCGATAACGAACGATCGTTTCTGAGCAATCACGGCCATATTACCGTGCTGACCGCGGACGATGTGCTGGCTCAGCTGCCGCTGCAGGCGACGCCGGGCGACATCGTGCTGCTGTGCGGCACTTTTCTCTGTCTTGAACTCTATGACCACTATCCGGCGCTACTGGCCGAGCTACAAAAGCGTGGCTTCAGTGTGGCCGTGGATACCGGCTGGCCGCCTGCGGGCTGGAGCGATGAGCTTCGCCTTGAGATGGACAGATGGTTAGCGAACTGCGACTGGCTGCTGCTGAATGAGGTTGAAGCGCTGGGTTTAGCAGCCGCAGATTTGCTGGATCAAAGCGGTAAAAAGCTGGCCGCCCGTCTCAGTGGTCGCGGCGGCTGTGTGATCAAGTGTGGCGCAGAGGGCGCACGTCTCTGGTCTGCCGCCTCGGTGCAGTTTGCTGCCGCCCAGCCAGTAACGGTGGTGGATACCATCGGTGCCGGTGACAGTTTCAACGCTGGTTTTCTTACCGCGCTGCTCTATGGGCAGTCGTCACACACCGCGCTGCGCTGGGGCATTGAAGTGGCCTCACAGGCGATAAGCAGCTCCCCGCGTCGCTATCCCAGCTGGCAACAACTCCAATTAACCAATGAGGTGCGCTGACCATGGCCAGTGTTGAACTTGTACAGGTGGCGAAGCGCTACGGAAAACAGAGCGTGCTGCATCCGCTCGATTTAACCATTCCCGACGGCAGTTTTACCGTGCTGGTCGGTCCCTCCGGCTGCGGCAAGTCTACCCTGCTGCGGCTGCTCGCCGGTCTGGACAGCGTCTCTGACGGGGCGATTATGCTGGATAAAAAGCAGATCAACGACCTCGATCCCGCCGACCGCGATATCGCGATGGTGTTTCAGAGCTATGCGCTTTATCCGCATCTGACCGTTGCCGAGAATCTGGCGTTTCACATGCAGGTGAAAAAGGTGAAGCGCGAGGAGCAGAAAAGCAAAATCGCCCGTATCGCGGCTATTCTGGGTATCGACCAGTTGCTGCAGCGTTATCCACGGGCGTTGTCTGGCGGGCAGCGGCAGCGTGTGGCGATGGGCCGGGCGATGGTGCGCAATCCGCAGGTATTTCTGTTCGATGAGCCGCTCTCTAACCTGGATGCGCAGTTACGCATGGAGCTGCGCGCCGAGATTAAGTCTCTGCACCAGCGTTTCAAAACTACGATGGTCTATGTCACCCATGATCAGGTCGAGGCGATGACGCTGGCGGATCAGATTGTGGTAATGAAAGAGGGGGTGATTGTGCAACAGGGTGCGCCGCTGGCGATTTACGACCGGCCGGTTAACACCTTTGTGGCGCGGTTTATCGGTTCACCGCCGATGAATCTGCTGGATGCGCATTTCCAGCCTCGCGATGGTCTGCCCGGCGTCTGTTGTGGCGAGCAGTGGCTACCGTTGCCCGGTCGCTGGCACCACGCCGCGCGGCAGCAGGCCGGTCAGCCGGTGACGCTGGGTGTACGACCCCACGATCTGATTTTTGATGCCTGCGGGCAACCGGCGGCGGTGAACATTGTGGAGATTACCGGCGAGTCGACACTATTACATCTGAACTGGCAGGGTTTCCCGCTGCATATGCAGCTGACTGGTCGGAGCGATGCCGTGCCGGGCGGCACGCTGCCGGTGACCGTGAATCCGGATAAGATGCACCTGTTCGATGCCAGCAGCGGTGTGCGGCTGACGGAACAATGATAAAAAAACCCGCCGCTGGCGGGTTTTTTAGTCTGTGAAGCAGATATGGGCTCAGGGAGCATACGTCCGCTTTACGCCAGATGAAACTGCTCCACCGTCTGTGACAGTTGCTGCGCCTGATCTTCCAGTGAACTGGCAGCCGCCGACATCTGCTGCACCAGCGCGGCATTCTGCTGGGTAACACCATCCATTTCATTAACCGCTATCGTTACCTGACTGATGCCACGTGCCTGTTCGCTTGACGCTGTAACGATCTCACCGATAATTCCCTGCACTGAATTTACCGCCTGCATCATCTCCTGCATGGTCTTACCGGCATCGTTCACCAGCCGGACGCCACTCTCCACCCGTACGCTCGACTCTTCAATCAGTGCGCCGATCTCTTTCACCGCATTAGCACTGCGCTGGGCCAGATTACGCACTTCTGAGGCGACCACCGCAAAACCGCGCCCCTGCTCTCCGGCGCGTGCTGCTTCTACCGCCGCGTTGAGCGCCAGAATATTGGTCTGGAAGGCAATGCTATTGATCATCGTGGTAATGTCGCCAATCTTTTTCGAGCTGTCATCGATCTGCGCCATGGTCTGCACCACTTCGCCTACCAGCGAGGCACCGCGACTGGCAATGTGCGTCGCGTTTTCAGTCAGGCTGGTCGCCTGCTGCGCATTGTCGGCATTCAGGCGGATCGTGGCGCTGATCTGCTCCATGCTGGCTGCGGTCTGCTCCAGCGCGGCGGCCTGTTCTTCGGTGCGTGACGCCAGATTCAGGTTGCCGCTGGCAATTTCGCCCGCGCCCTGTCGTACTGATTCACTGGAATCTTTAATCTGCCCGACAATCTGCCGGAGCTGGCTTTGCATAGTATGAAGCGCAAAGAAGAGGCTGCTGCGATCGCCGTTTTTCACTGCAATTGCGTTATCCAGCTTGCCATCCGCGACGGCCAGCGCAATATTTGCCGCTTCAATCGGCTCGCCGCCAATCGGCCGCAGCACCTTACGACTGAACAGCATGCCGAGTACGGTGCCGACCAGCAGAATACTGACCACCATCAGCAGCAGTGCCCACATCAGTTGCCGGTTGGCAGCAGCCATCACCTGACTGACCGGTGCGACAACGCCGAGATACCAGGGTTTGTCACTGTTACCAATCACCACCGGCTGCCAGGTGACTAATGCGTCTTCGCCCAGCACGTCATCAAAATGCTGTACGACTTTCGTCGTAAAACCATCTTTTTCGCCTTTCCAGGGCTTACCGGCTTCCTCTTTCACGGGTGAGGACACCACATTCCCGCCATTCGAGAGCAATAGCGCATAGCCGCTGCCCTGCCAGGGTTTGATCTGATTCACTTTCTGCTGCAGTGAGGCCAGTGAAATGTCAGAGGTGACGATCGCTTTTAAGGTCCCCTGATCGATAATCGCGGCAGCTACGGAAGTCAGCAAGGTCGGCACGCCGTTGTAGGCATAGCTATAAGGTTCGGTAAGCGTATCTTTTTGTGATTTTTGCGGGATCAGATAGTAATCGCCCTGACCCGGTGTCAGATAGGAGAGAAGCGGATGCATCGCGTATTTACCTGATGCGTCACGATCCACAAAAAAGGCATAGCGTCCCTGTGGCGCCTGGCCCGGCTGTGACGCGAACTCCGCATCGCGGCCATCAAACGCATTCTGTTCGAATATCACCGACATCGACAGATAATCAGGGTTGGCGCGCAGCGCATACTCCATGACTTTATCGGCCACTTTACGGTCGGTAATAGCGGCCTGAGGCAACGCGATCAGACTTTGCCCGAGATGACTGGCAACATCACGGGCATGCCCCAGCTCCTGCTGCACCTGAAGCGCACGGCTCTGTGCAATCTGCTGCAGATAGTTTTCTGCGAGCACCTTCTGCTCTTTACCCGACTGCCAGCTGAGGACGCCGATGGTCACGGTAAATCCCAGCATAATTGTCAAACCACCCATGATCAGCATCTGCGCACGGGTACTCATTCTTTTCTTATGTGTTAACTGACTGGCCATAGTGATCCCCTGAAATTTACCTGGCTCAATACCTCCTTGTAGTTATGGTGCTCCTGAGATCATCTATCGGCGGCGTTTTTTTGAACTTTAATGGCCATTTCACCGCCGTGATGGGGGTCTCACAGAGCGTGATTACGGGAAGTTGATCGCAAAGGGATTATGGCGCTGCTAATGAACGGCCTTTTTTTGATCTGCAACAATACTGGTGCCCACCATTACTGTCAGTTTATGTCAACAGTTGCTGTAGCCCCCTTATCGCAGTGGAGATAGAACAATGATCGGTAAATCAGGATTAGCTATCGGGATGGTTGTCTGGCTGGCGTATGTCGCCTGGATCGTTCACTACTATTCAGACACCTTTATGCAGTTCTCCCGCTAAGCAAACAGGACCTTCGGGTCCTTTTTTTTGCCCTCAATTCAGCCGGGTTGACCTGTGAGCCAAATACTCGCTATTATCAGCTCATTCTGTGAGCCGAATAGCCTCCTTTATTCGGCTCATCCACCCTTAGCGTGAGCCGAATATGAGCGTTACCTGGATCTGGCAACAGCCGGACTGGCCCGATTTTCAATGGCAGGATGCCGTGCTGTTACCGCGCCTGCGCCATCTGCAGCAGCAGCGCGGATTGCTGCTGGGCCGTGCCAGCCTGCAGTCAGACAGTGATTCGCAGACGCTGGATACTCTGTTAAGTAATATCCTTTCCTCTTCCGCGATTGAAGAGGAGCGGGTAAACGTACAGTCAGTACGCTCATCGCTGGCACGCCGATTAGGCGTCACAGAAGAACAGCCTTATCCGGTCTCTGATCGCTCAGAAGGGCTGGCCGCCATGATGCTGGATGCCATCAACAACCGCAGTCAGCCACTGACGCTCGACCGATTATTTCAGTGGCATCACTGGCTCTTCCCGGCCGATGAATGGACGGTGCAGCGTCTGAGCGTCGGCACGCTGCGCGGCAGTGAGCCAATGCAGGTTATATCAGGTCGCATTGATCGCCCCACGGTGCATTTTGAAGCGCCGCCGCGACACGGACTGGAGCCGCAGCTCGCGCAGTTTATTGAGTGGTTCAACAGCAGTCAGCAGGATGTGATGCTGGACCCGATGCTGCGCGCTGCCATCTGTCATCTCTGGTTTGTTACGCTGCATCCATTTGACGATGGGAATGGCCGTATCACCCGTGCGCTAACCGATCTGGCACTGGCGCAGGCCGACAGTCAGAGCATTCGCCTTTATGCCATGTCACCCGCTATCCTGGCGCAGCGTGCCGGTTATTACCGCATCCTGGAGCAGACGCAGAAAGGCGGCCTTGATATCACAGACTGGCTGGTGTGGTTTCTTGATATCCTGGATGAGAGCCTGAAGCAGGCGATGCACGTCATCGATCGTACCCAGATGAAAGCGCGTTTCTGGCTACGTCACCAGGGGATGGGATTAAGCGCGGAACAGGTGAAAGTGCTGAACCGGCTGCTGGATGGTGGCGAGCAGGGTTTCGAACGGGGGATCAGCGCCAGTCAGTATCAGAAGGTGGCTAAAGTGAGTAAAGCGACCGCGACCCGTCATCTGGCGGACCTGGTAGAGAAAGGTTGTCTTTACCGGCTTGAGGGTGGCGGCAGAAGCACCCGCTATCAGGTAGTAACAGATGCTAAAAAGCTATAGCGTTAATCACGTGATGTTCTGTAACGTTAACTACCAGGTTAGTTTAACCCTGAACATAACGCTCAAGCGACTCAGTACTTAATTGAGAGGCAGAAGCCCTGTCAGCGATAATTAACAAAGAAGGATGTAATTTCAGAACGGATGCAGGAATCTGCTCCGTCACCGCTCCCTCAATAACCTGTGCCAAAGCCCAGGCTTTATTTTCGCCGCTGACAATGAGTAACAGATTTTTTGCTGCCATAACGCTCATCGGCCCCATAGTTACATAATGATCAGGCACAGAGCTTAAATCACCCTTCATTTCAGTCCGGGCAATGAATTCAGCGAGATCACCCTCTATGGGATGCTTAACCACCGGGTGATGAAATCGGGTCAGGCCAGGGATGTTGCCGCAAAAATGTCCATCTGACCCCAGTCCCATTAGCACTAAATCTAATCCACCCTCCTGCTTTAACAGACGCTCAAAATCCAGAAAATTGTCATCGGTGAGTTTATGAATGTTCGTTTCTTTAATTTGTGCTGGTGACAGAAAAAGCTGACGCAGACTGGATATCGTAACGCCCTCACGATGTTGACCTTTGAACGCAATTTCATCAAAGTTATAGTAATGAACATGTGAATAGCCGGAGCGTCCGCCGATGGCTGAAACAAGATATTCGTACAATTTAGCAGGCGTACGACCTGCCGTTATTGCCAGATTCACACGTCGGTTTTGTGTCATATAACCCAACATATGATGACTTGCGATCTGGCTCATTTCATTATAATTGTCCGTCACGATCAGTTTCATTTCATCATCTCGTAATCGTTTTACTGACAAACATCAATGTGGCATCGCGACCTGTCGTGAGCCACAATGATGGGTATTAACAGGCAGTCATCTCACCCTTTAAGTGAGGCTCCGTTTGTCGCTATAACCTCCTGATACCAGTAGAAGCTTTTCTTGCGGCTACGCGCCAGCGAGCCTTCGCCATTATCATCGCGGTCAACATAGATGAAGCCGTAACGTTTAGAGAGTTCGGCTTTGGATGCGCTGACCAAATCGATTGGACCCCAGCTGGTATACCCCATGACCTCAACGCCATCTTCAATGGCCTCCCGCACCTGAACCAGATGATCGTGGAGGTAGCTGATGCGGTAGTCATCCTGCACGACGCCGGTGGCATCCGGAATGTCTTTGGCCCCCAGTCCGTTCTCAACGATGAACAGCGGCTTTTGATAACGATCCCACAACAGATTCAGCAAGGTACGCAACCCGACCGGATCAATCTGCCAGCCCCATTCAGAGCTCTGCAGGTGGGGATTAGGCACCATGCTCAGAATGTTACCGCGCATCTGCTGATTCAGCGCCTCATCGGCGGTGATGCAGCCGGACATGTAATAGCTGAAAGAGATAAAATCGACGGTCGATTTGAGTATCTGGCGATCGGCATCGGTAATATCAAGTTGGATATCGTTTTCGCGGAAGAAGCGCAACATATAGCCCGGATAAGCTCCCCGGCACTGTACATCGCCAAAAAATTGCCATTTCCGGTTCTCCTGCAGCGCTTCAAGCACATCATCAGGCTTACAGCTCAGCGGATAGACCAGCCCACCCAGCAGCATATTACCGATACTGGCTTCAGGGTTACTTTCGTGACAGGCTTTAACCGCCAGAGCACTGGCCACCAGTTGATGATGAATCGCCTGATAAATTTCGCCCAGGCTGCTGGTTTCTGGCAGGCCTACGCCAGTCATCGGCGCATGTAAAGACATATTGATTTCATTGAAGGTCAGCCACAACCTGACTTTTTTCTGATAGCGGGTAAACACCGTACGCGCGTAATGCTCAAAAAAGCCAATCACCCGGCGGTTTCCCCAGCCGCCATACTGCTGAACCAGATTCCAGGGCATCTCATAATGTGACAGCGTCACAAGTGGCGTAATGTTATGTGCTGCCAGCTCATCGAATAATCGGTCATAAAAGGCCAGGCCTGCTTCATTAGGTTGTTGCTCGTCACCGTTCGGGAAAATACGCGTCCAGGCAATTGAAACCCGCAGACAGCTAAATCCCATCTCTGCAAACAGCCTGATATCGTCCGGATAGCGGTGGTAAAAATCGATCGCCACATCTTTAAGGCTCTTACTCCCCGCAACGCGATCGACTACCGGGCCAAAAATCCCTTGTGGCTGGACGTCAGAGGTGGAAAGGCCTTTCCCCTCTTCACGCCAGGCGCCTTCAACCTGATTAGCGGCGACCGCACCACCCCATAAAAATGTATCCGGGAAAGTTTTCATCCTGTGCTCCTTTTACTGATGAATGATGCTGAGTAATGGCGTTCCTGCGGTGACAGCTGTCCCTGCCACCGTCAAAACTTCATGATACGCATCGCTGTTAGTGATAATGATCGGTGTTGCAAGGTCATATCCGGCATCAAGAATGGCCTGACGATCAAACGTCAGCAGCAGATCGCCGGGCTTAACCGTGTCGCCCACGTTTACATGTGCCGTAAAAGGTTTGCCATCAAGCCTGACGGTATCGATACCCACATGGATTAGCAGCTCAATCCCACTGTCACTCAACAGGCCGATGGCGTGCCGGGTCTGAAACAGAGAGGCAACTTCACCCGCGAAAGGCGCAATGACTTTGTTGTCGGAAGGAATGATGGCTGCGCCCTGTCCCAGCAGGCCACTGGCAAAGGTCGGGTCGGGCACCTGATCAAGCGCGATTACGGTACCGGTCATCGGTGACAGAATGTCATCTTCGCCAGTTATCACCGGGGTTGCCGTAACTGGCACACTGGTAGCAGGCATACCCGCTACCAGCGTCAGGCTACAGCCCAGTATCAGCGCCAGTGTGGTCCCGGCAATACCACCCCATAACGTGGCGTCGACACCGCCAGGCGGGATCATCTGGGCGATAGTGAAGATGTTGGCAAAGCCAAAGGAATAAACGTGTGTGCTACTGAAACCGACAATGGCACCGCCGATAGCGCCCGCCACACAGCCAAAGATAAAGGGACGACGCAGGGGCAGATTAACCCCATAGACGGCCGGTTCGGTAATACCAAAAATCCCAGCGGTCACGGATGAACCCGCCAGCATCTTCTGCCGCGCATCCCGGCTGCGCAAAAAAACGGCCAGCGCCGCGCCAACCTGGCCCATGACAGCAGGCAACAGCATAGGCAGCATCGAGTCATGCCCCAGTACCGCAAGATTGTTAATCATCAGAGGTACCAGTCCCCAGTGCAAACCAAAAATTACACAGACCTGCCATAGCGCGCCCATGGCGGCGCCAGCCAGCCAGGGGGCCAGCGCATAAATCCACTGGTAGCCATTCGCCAGCATCTGACTTAAGGCCGTGGCCAGTGGACCGATCACCAGAAAGGTCAGCGGCACAGTGATGCTCAGACAGATCAGTGGCGCAAAGAAGTTTTTCATGGAGGCGGGCAGCCGACGGGTACTCTGTTTTTCCAGCCAGCAACTCACCCATGCGGCGAGGATGATGGGTATCACCGACGCGCTGTAATTAAACCAGGTCACAGGGATGCCGAGAAACGCTTCCGTCATGGCGCCGGATTGCTGGCTGGCATTGAAGGCGGCAATCATCGTCGGATGAGTGAGCGCACCGCCAATCACCAGGGTAATAAAGGGATTCCCGCCAAACTTTTTTCCGGCGGTGTAGCCCAGCACTAGCGGAAAGAAGAAAAACAGCGCATCACTTGCCGCAAACCAGATTTTATATGTTCCACCTTCAACAGAAAGCCAGCCGCAGACCACGGCCAGAGCCAGCAAGCCTTTGAGAATACCCGAGGCGGCAAGTATCCCGATAAACGGCGTGAAAATGCCAGACACAACATCGATCAGGCGACTGAAAAGGTTACCTGACGCCTTATCTTCGGCTGATGCAGGGGCCTCATCCAAAAGTCCCGCTTCAGCACGGACAGCCTGCCAGACATCATGAACATGGTTGCCAATCACCACCTGAAACTGACCGCCGCTTTCGACGACCATAATCACCCCCGGATTTTTCTTCAGTCCTTCCGCATCGGCTTTATGGTTATCTTTCAGTTTAAAGCGAAGCCGGGTGGCACAATGAACCAGACTTACGATGTTATCTCTGCCACCGATATGGCCGAGGATATCCTGCGCCAGCGTGTGATATTCCATCTCGATTTCCTTAAACCGATGTCCATGGACATCCGTTGACTGAGCCAAAAATAAAAAAACCCGAGAACGTCCTCCTTTCAGAGGCCGCGCTCAGGTTTTGCCTGCGTTAAGCAGTAACAATCCTGTTTGATGGGGCTTAGTGCCCCTCTTTCCTCACCCGCTCAATATGAATAGCGAGAAACATAATCTCTTCTGCGGTCAGCTCACGCTGATAGCTTTGTTGCAAATGCTGCGCGATTTTCACCGCGCATTTCCAGGCTTTGGGGTAGTTATCTTTTACTGCCGTATGCAATGAAACATCGTCATCGTCGACTACGGTTCGCGTCAGCATACGCTGCGCGAAAAACTTCAGATGGGTGACAAAACGCTGGTAACTCAGCGACGATTCGTTATATTCCAGCCGCAACTGATACTTCACCAGTTGCAGAATCTCCTGCATTACCCGCGTAACATGCATCACTTCCGGCATTTCGTTATTGAGCTGTGCCGTCACCAGATGTAACGCGATAAACCCGGCTTCATCCTCAGGTAGTTCGACATTAAGACGACGGGAGATGATTGCCCTGGCCTCCTGCCCCAGTTCGAACTCTTTGGGATAGAGACGTTTGATGTCCCACAGCAACACATTTTTAATCGCCAGACCTTTTTTCTGTCTTTCAATGGCAAAGAAGCAGTGGTCGGTCAGCGTGATATACAGACTCTCCTGCAGTTTCCCGAGACGCTGTATCGCAAGATCAATAATGCAATTGGAGGTCGTCATCACTTCAGGCGGGATTTGATGTAACAACTCCTCCAGCCGACGGACCAGCAGATCACTTTGTGGTGCAAACACTTTCTCAATTTGCGCGTCATTGAGACTGTCGCCGACGCGCTTCTGGAAGGCCAGCCCACGTCCCATGACGACCTGCTCGCGCCCCTGCTCATCCTGAACCATCACCACGTTATTATTCAGAATTTTGGCGATTTTCATCGGAACCCCAGAAACAAAAAAACCTGACATCCGGCAGAGGCCAGAAATCAGGTTTTGCCTGCCTAAGCAGTAACAATCCAGTCCGGGCACTCTATCAGTTTTATTCGTGACCTCAATCTGTCAGGGTAAAAAGCGTGACAGCGATCGAAATCCGCTTATTAACTTAAAAAGTAACCACCGTTTTGAGTTCAGTCACCCAGGCATCCTGCGTATGGGCAATACCCGCCGGACGATGCCAGTACTGAAGCCCGGGTTGCAGTTCCAGCCAGGAAACGGGGCGGAATCGGTAATAGAATTCTCCATTCAGTGAATGGCCAGGCACCGGATGATAAGCCGCATCGTTGTAGTCAGAAATACCACTGATCGTGTTCATGTAGCGCTGGTTACGCGCGTATTGATTGCTCATATCTGTCCAGGTCAGGCCAAAACCTATCCAGTCTTCAGGACGAGCGTCAGACAGACCCCGATAGCGGAGCGAAGCCGCATAGACCGAGTGCATGTAGTTAGTGCGTTGATCGGCCAGGCTCATACTGAATGAAGTACTTAACCCGCGACTTGCGTCATCCTGATGTCGCGTCAGTTGCTGATTAAGTCCGGCGTAAAGAAACCCTGTCCGGTTATGCTTCTCATCACCGCCGGGATCACTGACTCCCGCGCCACCGGACCGGCCGCGATAGAGTTCAGTTTGCGGAGCATTGGTAAAAACTACGCCCAGGTTGTAGGCTCCCGGCAGGCCATTAATGATTGGGCGGGCTTCGATCTCAACCGGCAGCAGGACACCTTTGCTGCGTCGGGTGGAACCACTCCAGGCGTGATGACGACTGGAAGCGTCCGGGTTCTGCTCCATCACGCCGCCTTTCAAAGTGACAATGGGCGTTAACCGGTATTCGAGCGTGGTTCCCCATGTATGAACGTTCCAGTTATTCCAGGTTAGTGAGTTCGCGGATTTTCC
This sequence comes from Pantoea sp. 22096, assembly GCF_052045955.1. NCBI lineage: Bacteria > Pseudomonadati > Pseudomonadota > Gammaproteobacteria > Enterobacterales > Erwiniaceae > Pantoea > Pantoea sp. 22096. The sequence continues at coordinate 297,100 of NZ_JBQEPW010000002.1, forward strand.
GCCACATTGTGAAAGCATCTGGAAATCACAGGGTATAATCTGATCGAAGGTCTGAACCTTGTTCATCATTCCGATACGCCATGTTATACGCCGATCATCAAAACTTCGGGCAAAGGTCAGCCAGCCCAGTCGGGTAATAGATTGTCCGCCCCAGCTCTCCTGCGTGAGATCGTTAACATTCACGCGAGGATCCTGCACCCGTCGCGTGGTCAGATCATCGTTGTGATTGCGGTTAACAATGTTCGCTTCAATACGTGCATCGGGAATATTTGTCCAGCGCGACAAATCCTGATTAAAGGTCAAAGCAAACTGATCGATATAAGCGACGTGTGACGCATGATTGTATCCACCGCCGCCATTCCAGCCAATTTCATTCAGATAACCCAGGTTAAAGGTAAATCCATTATTGTTAAGCGATTTACGAAGACCATACATATCACCCAGAACGGGATCCGGTGGAGATTCAAACCCTAATACCGTTCCGCTCCATTCCTGCGCTGTCGACAAGGGTGAAAAGGTCAATAATGAGAGTGCGCACAGCATGCTTTTATATTTCATCTTAGCAACCTGTTTTTGATTTTAATGATGTACGGTTCGCAGGAGAGCCCTGAACCTGCTTTGCTCAACGTCATGTTTCCCTGGCCTGAATAGGTCGATTCGTTATCGCTATGGTTATTAATGATTTACGCTATGACGGAGTAAATTTATGGCAAAAAAAAACCTAAGCCCCCCACAGTGGTTAAGACTGTGGAACGCTTAGGTTTTGCCTGTTATCCAGTAACAACCCTACGCTGAAAACGGCTCTAACCTAACACTGCTTTTTAAAATTGAATAGCACTGCCGGATTATTTCACAAGAAAATGTGAGCCGATTAACAATTAATATCTCTTATTTCATGTGACTGGTGTTAATTAATATTTAAAATGAGGTAAGAAATCACCAGGAGAATATCATATTAGTTTTCTTGCTAATTCATTCAATTAAGACTGATGATGTTTATGCGTAGAGTTAAAATACGCAAACGGCGTCAAAGCTTAAAAATGAATGATCAAAAATCCAGATTATTGAATCCTGATTGATGCTATAGCGCTGAGTTCAAAAATGTAGCTGGTTGATTTGCGTGATTTACAGGGAGATTGCAGGCGGGCATTCAGCACAAGGAAATGACAGGAGGATGTGTTTTGTATGTCCTGACAAAAGGTCGGATAAATCCGTTAATCAGAAACAACAACGCCGGGAGGGTCGCTTCCGGCGTTGTGGCAATTACGCAGCTTTAACGGGGCGTACTTTCTTCGCAGCAGGCTCTTCCACCTGCTCATCCGCACCATTATCTGCCACGGCTTCAGGCTTCGTCGCGCCTGCGGACACGTCCGGCAGTTTGCTGGTACGCAGAATATGCTGCACTGTGTCTTTCTGCTCTGCAATCAGCAGGCCCAGCGTTTCTGCCTGAGATTCATCCAGTGCAGGTTGATGCTGTAACAGCCAGTCAGTAAAGGCTTCGGCCATATCGAGCATTTTGTCGTAGGCATCGGCCTCTTTCTTATTGGCAAACGTCATCTTCTCTTCACCCTTTCTGACTACAACAAATTTTGTTTCAACAGCCATCTTTTCGCCCTCAGGTACTGTGTATACATACAGTATATCATGCCGGTTATGCTTTGCCAGCAGAGAATCAAGTTTACTTGCTACGCGCAGGCTAACCTTAACCGGGCGCAGGTTTTTTTCTTTTTCCTGCCGCTTCTCTGCCAGAAGCCAGGCTGACTACACCAGCAGCTCTTCAAGGAACATCGCCAGCGCCTTACGCGGATCGTCTTCTTCGGAAACGATCACCTCGATCCCCCACTGCCCCAGCACCTCTTTGGCTACCGGGTTATTACGGTTAGTGAACAGATACGATTTGGGCCGGGCTGTCGCCAGCCCGGTGCGGCCCCACATCTTGGTCAGACGGTAAAACAGGAGGCGGATGTTGAAATCGCTGATGCTATAGCCGACAAACAGCACAGAGTTGCCCATTACGTCATGGGTCAGTTTGATGTCGAGCGGTGAGTCGAAATAGAGGCGTTCAAAATAGCTGCTCTCATCAAGCACGATAGAGGTGTCATCATCGAAGTCACCGTGCAGTTTGATGATGTGACGTTTATCTTCGGTCAGTGAGACCAGGTCAGCGGCGTTCGCCACTTTATAATAGGGAACACCGTGCGCATCATGCGCTGCTTCCAGCCAGCGATCGTAGTTGGTAGTGTAGATACGCGAGAAATTACCCTGAGTAATCATGGTGTGAATTTCTGAAGACCGGACATCGATATCCGGGCGGTGCCACTCGCGATCCATCCAGCTGCGCAGCGGGCCAAGTGAACCTTTCTTCTGTTTGTAATATTCCGCCAGCGACAGATGCGTGCCGTAGGTATTAAAAATCTTAGGATCGTAGCCCAGCTCATTTGCGAGGTGAGCAATCAGTTCATGCCACTCGGGTAAGCCAAAATTGCGCGAAATACCGGCACCGGCAAAAAGAATCAGTTTGCCGGAATCATAGGCGCGTTTGAGTTCAGGTTTCATGCCACTCCCCGCGAGGTTTTTAAAAAGGTGGCGAAGCGATCCAGCGCGATGCGCCGCATTGAGATCTCGTTCTTGAGTTCGCCCATTTCTGCAAAGGTCTGCTCATAGCCTTCGGGAATAAACACGCAATCCCATTGAAAGCCGCGCGTTCCTGCAGGTTTAGGGGCGATGGTGCCGCGCAGTTCACCCGAGAACTGATACATTTTGCGGCCGTCGCAGTAGCCGAGCACCGTTTTGGCCGTCACGGCCTGGCTGTCCAGCCCCTGCACCAGCGCGGTAAAGCGCTCTGCGTCCAGGCGGTTCCAGAAGATGCGGGTCAGACCGGCCGGCAGACCATTCAGGCCGTCCAGATAGAGGCCGGTATGCTCCACAAACAGTGGCCGCCCAATCAGCGAAAAGGCTTTGGTCAGTTTATCGCGCACCAGGTCCAGCTCGTTTTCAGTCTGAATTTCTTCGATGCGACGGGCGATGGGCAGAACTTCGACCCCGATGGGTTCGAGTATTTTGCGCACCTCAGCCAGTTTTGGCTCATTGGCAGAAAGGAATCTGATTTTCATGGGGCTTCCAGGTCAATTACTCCGCCACGCAGTGAGGATTTTTACGAAAACAGGCGGGCAGGATAAATCACTAACGCTGGAGAGTGTAGTTCAATTCTGTGGGCATTAAATTGCAGAACCGGCTTCAGCAGGAGAGCCGGTTCTGTAGCCTCAGTAAACAATGCCCGGTGGATTCACCGTGGAGTGTGTAACCGCTTCATCCTGTTCACCCCAGCGGGCCAGCACCTGCTGATACTGCCCACCTGTAATGGTGCCATCCAGAGCGGCTTGTAAAGCCGGTGCCAGCCCATTGCCCTTTTTGGTGGTCACGGCAACCCAGGCGCGAAATGGACCGCTGCCAACCAGCTTTGTCTGTCCGCGTGAGGCCACTTTCCAGGCGGCCATCGAGTGCGGACCAAAGATCGCATCGGCTCGTCCCGACAGCAGCGTCAGCGTCGCTGAGGCATCATCGGTAAGATAGACTGGCGTCACCGCAGGCAGACCATTGGCCCGATTCTGCTGATCCCAGCTCAGCAAGATGCGCTCCTGATTGGTGCCCGACGAAACGATAATCCGCTTACCGGCAATATCAGGCGGGCTGTTTATCTGGCTGATTTTACTGTCGCTTTTTACCGCAAAGGCGTGGTTATCAGCGCGATAGGTTGCGAAATCGAACTTCTTCTTACGCTCTTCGGTAACGGCAATATTAAACATGGCGACATCATAACGTCCGGCGCTGATGCCCAGCGGCCAGTCTTCCCACGAGGCCGGAACCAGCTTCAGCTTTAACCCCAGACTGTCAGCCAGCAGCCTGGCAATGTCCGGATCGCTGCCGATCCGCGTGACGTTGTCAGACGCCAGCAGCGACAGCGGCGGAGAATTAGTCGCGGCGGTCGCCACCGTCAGCGTACCGGGTTGTATAAAGTGAAAGCCAGCCGGGATTTTCGCGATCGCCTGCGGATTCGCCGGGGCATGGATTGGCGTCTCATTTTTCAGCACATCGAGCTTCTCCGCAGCCGAACAGCTCAGCACCGGGAGCAGCGTCAGCGCTGTTAAGGTCAGCGCCCTCATAACACGCGCGCCAGGAAACGGCGGGTGCGCTCATGGCGCGGATTGTTCAGTACCTGCGTCGTGCTGCCCTGCTCAACAATCCGGCCATCCACCATAAAGACCACGTTGTCCGCCACTTCACGGGCAAAGCCGATCTCATGGGTCACAATCACCAGCGTGGAGCCGGAACGCGCGAGCTTTTTGATCACGTCGAGCACTTCACCGACCAGCTCCGGATCCAGCGCCGAGGTCGGCTCATCGAACAGCATCACGCGGGGATTGAGCATCAGTGCGCGCGCAATGGCGATACGCTGCTGCTGCCCGCCCGACAGATGACGCGGCCAGGCATCGGATTTATGGCGCAGGCCGACAATGTCCAGCAGTTCACCCGCCCGCGCTATCGCTTCAGATTTCGTCAGCTGACGATGGGCAATCGGCGCTTCAATCAGATTATCCAGCACACTGAGGTGCGGAAACAGATTGAAGTTCTGGAACACGTAGCCGACGTTGATACGCTGCCGCAGAATCGCCTTCTCTTTGAGTTCATACAGCTTGTCGCCGCGCTGCTGATAGCCGATATAGTCGCCATCGATCTGAATGAATCCCTCGTCGACCCGCTCCAGATGATTGATGGTGCGCAGCAGCGTGGATTTGCCGGAGCCGGATGGCCCCAGAATCACCGTGACCGAACCGGGTTCCAGCGACAGCGAAACATCATCCAGTGCTTTGTGTTTACCAAAACGCTTGGTCACGCCGGTAATAGTGATGGCACCTGTTGTGTGAGAAGTGCGGTAATCAATGGCTTCGGACATGGCTGATCTCCTCGGTCGGATGAAGTGGCGTGACGCGATTGCGCCATTGTTGCCAGCGCGAAGGCTGCGGCTCACGGTTCACGCTGCGGGCCAGCCAGCGCTCAACGTAATACTGAATCACGGACAGGACGGTGGTGATAATCAGATACCAGGCGGCACCGACCATCAGCAGCGGGATCACTTCCTGATTACGGTTGTAAATCATCTGAATGGTATAAAACAGCTCCGGCATCGCCAGCACGTAAACCATCGAAGTCCCTTTTGCCAGACTGATGATCTCGTTGAATGCGGTCGGAATAATGGCGCGCAGCGCCTGCGGCAGAATGATGCGGAAGGTCCGGCGTGAGGCGGAAAGCCCCAGCGCGGAGGCGGCTTCAACCTGCCCGTGATCGACGCCGAGGATCCCGCCGCGGATAATTTCTGCACTGTAAGCCGCCTGCACCAGCGTCAGACCAATTACCGCCGCCGGGAACTGGCCCAGCACATTAATCGTCTGAAATGCGCCCCACGACAGGCCGGTAAATGGAATGCCGATCGACAGCGTGTCGTAGAGGTAGGAGAAGTTATAGAGAATGATCAGCACCACGATCAGCGGCAGCGAACGGAACAGCCAGATGTAGCCCCACGCCAGCGTGCTCAGCAGCCACGATGAGGAGAGACGTGCCAGCGCCAGCAGACCGCCGAAAAAGAGGCTGAATATCGTGCCCAGCAGGGTCAGCAGTAGCGTCTGACCCAGACCGTGCAGGATCACCGGATCGAAAAACCAGCGGGCAAACACGCCCCATTCCCAGCGCGGGTTAAAGGCCACTGACTGCACCACACCCGCCAGGATAAACAGCGCCAGAATAGCGCCGGCGGTGCGCGCCGGATAACGTGCCGGGACCACCTGTAGATGTTGATGTTTGCTCATCGTCACTCCTTAACTCGCCTCAGCGACGTTATAAACGCCGATTACTTTAATAAAACGCAGTCGCCCGTCATGTGGCGGCTGGCCGTAACGCTCCAGATCGCCGCTCAGATCGAACTGTGGCTGATAGCCGTGACCGGTATAAAGCCGCACCGCCTCTGGCTGGCGAAAGCCGGTGGTGAGAAACAGCCGCTGATAGCCCGCCTGCAGCGCGCGCCGTTCCAGTTCCTGCAACACCACCAGCGCCAGCCCCTGACGGCGCAGATCGCTGCGGGTCCAGATGCGCTTCAGCTCAGCGGTCTGTGGGTCATAAGGTTTATAAGCGCCCATCGCAATGATTTCGCCGTCGCGTTCCAGCACAATAAACAGCCCCTGCGGCGGCAGATACCATTCCGTCAGCTCCTGCTCCTGCTCGTTACGGCGGGAAAAGAAGTCGCCATAACGTGCCGAATATTCACCAAACAGACCACCCAGAATCGGTTGCAGCTCGGGGGCCTCGGGCGAAACTTCGCGGAAAGTCGATTCACTCATGCTCAGCTCCTTAGTCGCCCAGCCCGGCGGGGTTAATTTCAGAACGATCGATATGCTCCACGCCTTCACCCCAGCGGTTCAGCACCTTCTGATAATCACCATTGCTGATGACGCCATTCAGCGCAGTGCTGATCGGTTCTGCAAGGCCGCTGCCTTTTTTCACCGTAACGGCAATGTGCGCCGCTTTTGGCCAGCCACCATCCACACTGCCGATCAGCCGGGTTTTACCGGTCAGTGCCGCTTTCCAGGCACCAATGACGTTAGGACCAAACCAGGCATCGGCCCGCCCCGCCTGCAGTGCCAGCGTCTGGGCGGCGTCATCTTTGGCGTAGATCGGGGTAAAGCCCTTCAGACCCTTTGCCTGATTCTCTTTATCCCACGCCAGCAGAATCGCCTCCTGATTGGTGCCGGATCCCACAATGATCCGCAATCCGGCAATGTCTTCCGCTTTGGTCAGTGACTTAATCGGGCTGCTGGTTTTGACATAGAAGCCGAGTGAGTCTTTGCGATAGGTGGCGAAGTCGAACTTCTCTTTGCGCTCTTTAGTCACGGTAATGTTGGAGATCGCCGCATCATACTTGCCCGAGGCCACACCCAGCGGCCAGCCTTCCCACGACGTCGGCACGACATTGAGTTTTAATCCCAGGCTATCCGCAACCAGTCGGGCAATATCCACCTCGCTGCCGAGCAGGGTTTTGTTGTCATCGGAAAATACCGTCAGCGGCGGAGAGTTCTGCGCCGCCACGGCCACGGTAAAGGAGCCCGGCACTACAAAGTGATGTCCCGCGGGCAGTTGCGCGATGGCGTCAGGATTCTTCACCGTATTAATCGGCGCTTTATTGGCTTCCAGGCTGACGCGCTGGCCGTTATAGGACACGCTGGTGCCTTCAGCCAGCGCATGGCTGCTGGCGGTCAGAATAAGCAGGGCAAGAAGACGCGATGTTTTTTTCATGACGCAGGCTCTTATTGTGAGGTGAACTGATTAACGGGTTGCTTCAGGGCGAAGCTGTCGCGCAGCGTACTGCCCGGGTAGTCGCGGCGCGTCAGGCCGCGAGCCTGCAGAATCGGCACCACGCGGTCAACAAACCGTTCAAAGGTGTCGGGTGTGCCGCCATTGATAATGAAGCCGTCTGTGGCGTGGGTTTCGAACCAGAGCTGCAGGCCATCCGCGACCTCTTCCGGCGTACCGTGAAACAGCGGACGTGGCGTTGCGGCTTCCAGTGCCGCCTGGCGCAGCGTATGGCCATGCTGCTGTGCTTTGCGTTTGATCTCGTCGGTGGTGCTGCGGAAGCTGTTCTGACCAATGTCGCCGATGTCCGGGAACGGCTGATCCAGCGGATATTGAGAAAAGTCGTGGTGGTCAAAGAAACGACCAAGGTAGTTAAGGGCATCGGTAATCGATACCAGCGCCGCCGTGGTCTGATACTGGCGCTCTACGTCTTCCGCATCATCGCCCACGATCACGCTGACACCCTGGAAGATGTGAAGATCCTCTGGCTGACGACCGTTCGCTACCAGCTGCTGTTTCACATCCTGATAAAACGCCTGCGCTTCTTCGCGGGTGGGCTGATGGGTAAAGATGGCGTCAGCATGACGCGCCGCCAGCTTTTTACCGTCGTCGGACGCACCCGCCTGGAAGATAATCGGACGGCCCTGCGGCGTGCGGGCGATGTTTAGCGGTCCCTGCACCTGGAAGAAGTCGCCATGATGATCGAGCGTGTGCAGCTTCGCCGGATCGAAGAACTGCCCGCTCTCCTTGTCGCGCACAAAGGCATCCTGCTCCCACGAATCCCACAAGCCTTTCACTACCTGCAGATACTCGTCGGCAATGCGGTAACGCAACGCGTGTTCCGGGTGTTTCTCGCGGGAAAAGTTTTTGGCGGAACCCTCCAGCGGCGAGGTAACAACGTTCCAGCCCGCACGCCCGCCGCTGAGGTGATCGAGGCTGGCAAACTGACGCGCTACCGTGAACGGCTCGCTATAAGAAGTGGAAACGGTACCGACCAGCCCCAGATGTTCTGTAACGCCCGCCAGTGCAGAGAGCAGCGTCAGCGGTTCAAAACGATTGAGAAAGTGCGGGATCGATTTCTCATTGATAAACAACCCGTCGGCAACAAACAGAAAATCGAGCTTGCCCTGCTCCGCCTTGCGGGCGATTTTTTTGGCGTACTCCAGATTAATACTGGCATCGGCCTGCGCCGCGGGATGGCGCCAGGCAGACATGTTTCCCGATGCGCCATGCAGAATAGTGCCCAGCCGAAGTTGTCTTGTGGTCATGATGCTCTCTCTTTTTTAGTCGTAGCGATGCCCGACGAGGGTTGTCAGAACCCCCGTGTTTTGGCGGGCTGCAGAAGAATTCAGTTCAGAATGGCGTCCCGACATCGCGCATTGAGGTGTTGCAGCGCCTGGCGTGCCAGTCGGGCGAAGTAGTCGGCGGCGGGGGCAATCAGCGCCTCATCCGGGGTAAAACTGGCATGGTGCAGACCAAAATCACTGGCGCTGCCGATACTGACAAACGCGCCTGGCACCTGTTGCAGATAGAACGCAAAATCCTCACCCAGCAGATGCAGTTCGGCGGACTGCACCCGATAGCCAGCCTGCTGCGCGACGTCACTGCTGAAGGTTGCCCAGTGCGCATCGTTGATTAGCACTGGCGGGCCGGGCTGCCAGCTCAGGGTCGCCTGCGCGCCATTGGCTTCAGCAAAGTGTTCAACCAGCGTACGCACCCGCTGTTCCAGTTCGGCACGCAGTTGTAAATCGTGCGTGCGGGCGGTGCCGCCAAACTCAACGCCGCCCGGCAATACGTTCCAGCTTTTGCCGCAGTCGATGCGGGTAATGCTCAGCACCAGACTGTCCAGCGCACTAAAGCTGCGGCTGGTGAGTCCCTGTAAGGCCTGGATGATCTGGCTGGCGGTGACAATACTGTCCACGCCCTGCTCCGGATACGCGGCATGTGCGCCTTTGCCGGTGACGCGAATAATAAATTTGTCCGTATTGGCGTAAAACGCCCCGCTGCGGGTAGCAAACGTACCAACAGGCAGTGAAGGCTCGTTGTGCATGCCGAAAATAGCCTGCACCTCATCCAGCACGCCCGCCTCGATAAACTGGCGTGCTCCGCGAGCAATCTCTTCAGCGGGCTGAAAGAGGATGCGCACCCGACCAGGCAACTGATCGGCCTGGTCGTTAAGCTGTAACGCCGCGCCCAGCATCACAGCGCTATGGAGGTCGTGACCGCAGGCGTGCATCACACCGGGATGACGGGAGTGAAAACGCACACCGCTCGCTTCATGGATTGGCAACGCATCGATGTCGGCGCGCAGGGCGATGACGGTCTCTCCGCTGCCAATTTCCGCCACAAGACCCGTCTCAAGAGGATAGTCGAGCAGCCTGATGCCCGACGCCTGCAACCAGCCCCGCAGCCGGGCGGTGGTGGCGAACTCCTGACCCGACAGCTCTGGCCAGGTGTGCAGTTCACGCCGCCATTCAATCAGTTGTGATGCATTGCTCATGATGACTCTCCACTCAGACTCAGGCTGCAACCAGATGATGTGTAGCCAGCAACTCCAGTGACTGCAGGCGGGCAACCGGCTCGGTAATCGGCGTGTCGATAACGAACTCATCAATGTCGAAATTATGGTGCAGCGCATCAAGCTGGGCATGAACCTGTGCTGCGGTGCCTTTCAGCAGTGACGGTGTGCGCGGCTCAATCTGATAATCGCGATATCCACCCTGCCGCACATAGCGCTCAGCCTGTTCCAGACTCGCGACGTTAACGCCAGGTCCGTCTTTCACCGACACATGATAATGACGCAGCGTGGAAACCAGCAGGTCAGCCTGGGCGGGCGAGTCGGCCACCACTACCTGAACAGCCACCAGAGCGCGCTGGCCGTTACTGAGGTGAGAGAAAGTACTCAGTGCATGCTCCAGCAACTGGCGGTCGCCATTGAGATGAGCTGCAAAGACAAACTGCCAGCCCAGACTTGCCGCCAGCCGGGCGCTCTCTTCACTGGCGCCCAGCAAAAATCGGTTAGCAGGACGTGATGGCAGCGGCGTCGCGGCTAAACCTTCGACATCAGGCTGCGCCTGTGTGGGTTTAAGCCAGCTATCCAGCAGTTGAAGCTGTTCGGCAAAGCTCCCTTTTTTAGCCGCATCGACACCCTGTTGCAGTGCATGTGTGGAAAGTGGCAGTCCGCCCGGCGCTTTGCCCACACCAATATCAATGCGGCCCGGTGCCAGTGAGGCGAGCAGGTTAAAGTTTTCCGCCACTTTATACGGGCTGTAGTGCTGCAACATCACCCCACCCGATCCGACACGAATATGGCGGGTCTGGGCAACGATCCAGGCAATCAACACTTCCGGTGAAGGACTGGCCAGCTGCGCGGTGTTGTGATGTTCCGCCAGCCAGAAGCGGTGATAACCCCACTCCTCAGCTAACTGTGCCAGCTGCAGCGTGCGCTGCAGTGCTGCTGCAGGCGACTCGCCCTGCAGCACGGGCGCTTTATCTAACAGACTTAATCGATATGCCATTCACCTGGTCCTTATTCATTCCGGTTGCGGACCAGTGTGCTGCGCAGTCGATAATTGGTAAAACATCATATTGTTTTATGCTTTATTGAATTCGTCATAATGGGGAACAGTGAGAAGTGAAAGAGGGAAAACGGGCTCTGAAACAGGGAATCAGGCAGATATTTTGCGTATAACGTTTTTCGATGCCTGATATTCAGGTGAGTAAAATCGGCGAACTGGCAAAGGTCTGCAGAAAATCGTCTTACGTATGGAGAGATGACAGTTGTTATTAGCCGCGACTGCAGGAATTTCATTCATCAGGGATGGAGCATTATTGAGTCGACTCTTAACGGGGCAGAAAAATGAGACAGGAAATAAGTCTTGTAAGCATTCGTACAAGTCAGAGGCTACACAGCATGTAGCCTCCGGAATATTGTTAACTGGCCGTAACCTGGCTGATCATTACGCCCTTGATGGTGCTGTTTTCACGATAATATTGAAGGCAATTCAACTGAGTAAATTCTCCGTATCGACGTGAATTATTGCAATATTGGTTAATTTTCCCCTCTGGCTTACTGGAGAACATCGAGAACAGAGTGTCTGAAGATGCGTTGAGTAAAGGGATGCCTGTAACAGAGACATTCAAATACCCTTGATATTCAGAACACTCTTTTTTCGTTCCCTCGCTCGCAATGGCTATCATCGTTAAGTCTCCCTGCCCCATCTCGTTATCTGAAATAAACCAGAAGTTTACATTTCTGGATGTCAGGCAGAACCACGATGCCTGATTATCGTGGTTAACTACAGCTCCGGTTTGTTTTGCAATGTCTTCAAGGCGGCTAAACTCCATGGCAAAAAGCCTGTCACCAATGATTACTTCGGGAACTAATTCTTTGCGTGTGTCGTGATAAGTGACTGATGATTTGTCATCATAATAACTGGCGCCGAAGCCAGTCATCTGAGCAGCCATCACAGCAGGAGAAAATATTGTAATGATAAGAAGTGATTTCATTTAACATTTAACTCCCTGTCACCACTTGCCCATATGCTTTTTCATACACTGAGTGAAGCGATTATACAACCTTCAGATGAATCCAGTGGATGCTTCTTGCTTGCTCCATGAATACGAAACGCAGAGCGGCCACACATGGCATTGCTCAGAGCGGGTGTGAGATCGAGAGTATATTTTCCGGTGTGAACTGAATTATGCGGAGAACCAATGGTATAATTACCCCTGGGTAGTGGGCCTTTGCTGCTTACACATTCCTGAGAAAAATCATTCTTATAACCTGTCGCCCCGGCGTAATCTGCGGTGTATGTTTCACCATTGCGGCTGAAGGTGTGTGATGTGACATCATATTCCCATGCCATTATCCATTCCTCTCATTCCATGAATCAGAATAAATGACATTACCGTCCAGATAATGCCATGTAATTTTTTTATAGGAAAAATCAATAAACTCAACATGATTGTGCCTGGCCCACTGGTGTTTTTTAACATCCATCATCAGGGAATCTACTTCTGTAACCTTAATGTTCTCAAGGCTGGTTCGAAAATACTCCTCCTCCTGTCCGTTATTATTTATTCTATAGAATTTAAATACTGCTGACTTTAGTGTCTGCCCCGTAGACAGGGCTTTGTAAAGCCAGGGAGAAGAACTATCAATTTCTTTCATAAATGAGAATGAACTATGTAAGCATTTTGCGGTGATTTTTCCGGTTAAAATCTCTGTAGGTTGTTCAATAGAGTGCATTAGTTCGCTAACTTCTATACTTCCCTCTCTGCCTTTTACATCAACGCTTCCTTTTATGGTCTTACCACTATCATCCATAAGCCATAGCTAAACTGGAATAGCCATTACTAACTCCCTTTTATTATCAGACAGTGTAATAATCATCTGTTATATCTTTTTAGCAAGAGAGTATTGGAAGATTTTTTGATATCAATCAAGTGATGGCATTTCTTTGGGTTTTAGCGAAAAAACAAGTTAAGTCATCGAGTAATTACTCATGTAAATTAAAATCATAATGATATTGAACAATTTTATTTTTAGATGAAAGATCATTTTGTCTGATGATACCGAAAGCGGCTGATTAAAGCATGCTGCCTGGCATACTTGCTTACACGCCAAAGCGCAAACTCTATCCCGGAGTCAGCTGATTCAGGATCGCTTGCCTGTTGATGTCTGCGCAAAGTAATAGCGTTGATATACGTAAAAACAGGTGTCTAAAGCGTATTTTCTAAGGCCGTTGCGAGTTTTGTTTCAACGGGAAAAAGCGGGTGTTGATAAGCGCCACATTCACTTCACAGGGAACGCCGTCGTCGAGATAAACGGTTTCATTGAGCTGAATGACAGCATCCCCTTCCGCTAAATTAAGCAGAGTCAGCGTCTGTGAATCAGCGAGATTCACGGCCGTCAGATGCTGATCCCTGAGCTGCACTTTCTTACCGGTAACCTCTTCAATATAGCCATATTTTGAGACCTCCAGCTTGCTGAATTCCAGGCTATTAAACATATTCACCGGCAGGTGAATATGTTCCAGAGCCACGGGGATATCATCGAAACACATCAGGCGTAAAATTTTATAAATCTGATCGCTGTTTTTAATACGGAGCGCCTGCGCCATATCGGCTGAAGGGACTTTAATTATGCTGACCGAAATGATTTTCCTGACGCCTTTATGCCCCTTTCGTTGCGCCTGAAAATCAAACGGTGAAAGCACATGATATCTGTGCGCCTGACTGCTCACTTCAGTAGAGCCCACAAAGATACCTGAACCTTTGACGCGATAAATTCTCTGCTGCTCAACCAGAATACGTGTCGCTTCACGAACCGTCGCACGGGTAATGCCGATATTTTTTGCGATGGATATTTCGGTATCCAGCTTTTCTCCGGGGAGAAGGCCATCATCCTTAATTTTATTGAGGATGTAATCAACAACCTCTTTTTGCTTTTCTGTGATGCCATCAGCCATCGAATGTCTTCCTGTATGCGTGAAGGTGGAACGCCATCAATCCGTATCAGTACAGTTCTGCCTGACATTGCCGGATAAGTACTACTTCGGCGACCTGAATATGTGACCAACTTATCAAGTTGGCACTGATGTTAAGGCTATTCAGCGATATTTTGACTTTACAGGTTGTGTCCATACACATCGAGGGACATCATCAGGATGACTAGACATCTTCAACATGTACAGATGTGATGACGAAGATGACATACAACCTTACGTCCACGGTCAGCAACTAACTTTCTCGTAACACTATGAGAAGAGGCTCTTTTAATCATCTTAAGCCCTTCATTGTCCTGAGCTTCGGTTCTCAGCAGGCTCAGTTAAAAAGTGGTGAAGCAGGAGTTTTGAAAAACTGACTGTACATACTCAGGCATTTTGAGGGAGATCAAAGCGATGTCACACCTGGCGAAGTGGTTAAACAATGAGAAAGTCCAGTACGTTGAACGCGTTGCGGACTGGCAGGAAGCGATAGCGATAGCCGGGCGACCTCTGCTCAGTGAAGGCGCAATATCGCAGGATTATATTGATGCCATTATTCGACAGAAAGAGGAGATCGGTCCCTTTTTTGTTATCGCGCCGCAGATTGCCATGCCTCACGCGCGCCCGGAACAGGGCGCGCACAAACTGGGTTTGTCGATTGTGCTGCTGGGCACACCTGTAAATTTTGACTCTGAAGAGAACGATCCGGTAAAGGCGATTTTTATGTTTGCGGCACCGGACAGTAATAGCCATATCGAAATGATTTCCCAGCTGGCGGAAGTGCTGTCCGATGAAGAGATCATGGCTCGGATCTTTAATGCGAGTAGCCAGGACGCGCTCATGACGATTTTATCAGGCGTCTGATCCGCCCGTTAAAAGCGACTTTTAATCAACAGTTAATGAGGTTTGATATGAAGATTATGGCAGTGTGTGGTTCAGGCCTGGGCAGCAGCTTTATGATGGAAATGAACATCAAAAAAGTGCTTAAAACAATCGGCGTTGAAGCGGAAGTTGAACATTCAGATCTTGGTTCTGTTACGCCTGATGTGGCGGATGTGTTTGTGATGGCAAAAGATATTGCCTACAGCGCAAACCTGCCGGAACAGAAGGTCATCATCATCAACAATATTATCGACCTGAAAGAAGTGGAGCAAAAAATACGCGAGTATTTTGAGAAAAACTGACGCTAATAATCAGATAAACGCCTTACCTCGAGGTTAATATGTTTACTCAAAATCTTTTGCAGTTCGTCGTCGATGTACTGAAAGTGCCCTCAATCCTGGTCGGACTGGTGGCATTTTTCGGACTGATTGCGCAGAAAAAGCCGTTTCCAGATGTGATTAAGGGCACGGTAAAAACTATTCTGGGCTTTCTGGTGCTGGCAGGTGGCGCGACCGTTCTGGTCGGTTCCCTGACGCCACTGGGCGACATTTTCAAACATGCGTTTGATGTTCAGGGCATCATTCCAAATAACGAAGCAATGGTCTCTATCGCGCTGGCTAAATATGGCGCGCCAACCACCATGATCATGGCCTTCGGCATGGTTGCCAACATTGTGGTTGCCCGATTCACCCGACTCAAATATATCTACCTGTCAGGACATGTGACGTTTTACATGGCCTGTATGATCGCGATTATTTTATCGGTTGCTGGTTTTGAAGGTATTCAGCTTATTTATACCGGGTCACTGCTGTTAGGTATTCTGATGGCCACCTTCCCGGCTATCGCTCAGCCCTATATTCGCAAGATCATCGGAGGTGACCATGTCGCGCTGGCGCATACCGGGACAATAGGTTATGTCTTATCAGGTTGGATTGGTTCTTTAGTTGGTAAAGGTTCGAAATCCACCGAAGAGATGAATATGCCAAAAAACCTGAGTTTTTTGCGCGACAGTACAATCTCTATCTCCCTGACGATGATGATTATTTACTTAATCCTGTCGGTGTCTGCCGGTAAAGAGTACGTAGAGTCTAACTTCAGCAATGGTCAGAACTATCTCGTTTACTCCTTCATTCAGGCCATTACCTTTGCCGCAGGCGTCTTTATTATTCTGCAGGGCGTGCGTTTAATTCTGGCTGAAATCGTTCCGGCCTTTACCGGCTTTTCAGAAAAACTGGTGCCGGAAGCCAGACCCGCGCTCGATTGCCCGATTGTCTTCCCCTATGCGCCGAATGCGGTGCTGGTTGGCTTTATCTCCAGCTTTGTCGGTGGTCTGGTCGGACTGTTTGTCCTGGGTCAGCTGCATTGGGTCTTGATTCTGCCGGGTGTTGTTCCTCACTTCTTCTGTGGTGCGACAGCTGGCGTGTTTGGTAATGCGACCGGCGGCAAACGCGGAGCAATCTGTGGCGCCTTCGCTCATGGCCTGTTAATCACCTTCCTGCCTGTCGCCCTGTTGCCGGTGCTCGGACAGATTGGACTGACCAACACCACTTTCTCGGATACGGACTTTGGCGTAACAGGCATCCTGCTCGGTAATATGGCGCACTTTATGGATAAGGGAACCATTACCCTGATTATCACCGGCATTTTTGGCCTGCTTGTGGTTTATAACTTCATGGCCAAAAAGAAAGTTCCTGCTGAAACAAATGAAGTGTAATCAGCCGCTGTAATGCTAACCGGAAAAGGCCCTCCGCCTTTTCCGGTTTTTCACACCCGACCAGACTGACCGAACCCCCGGTATTCCCACACTTACTGGCTGCAGCGCGCCAATCCTGATATCGATTAAAGTCATTTCTCCCCTTTGTTTTGCCCGTACGCTGACGCACAACGCCACTGCTCCCCTCATTTCTGGTTCAACCCGGTCCTGATTTTCCATAAAAAAAGGACTATTCCGAACGTAAAAAGTGATCTGAATCACATTTTCAACATTAGACATACTAATAAATAAAATTTAACAACAAAACATTTGAATGATAATGATTAACATTTACACTCTCACCCGCATATAACAAAGCGTTAAACGCTGCCAAATCCACAAATAATATGCGGTATTTTCTCTTTTTAAGGTGAAAACCCTAACCCACGTAATGGTCAGGGTTTTTATCTGGTTAGTTAGTTTTATGTTTACTGGAGTTGTTGAGCGGATTTCTAACGCTGCTGACGTGGTGTCGGCAGGGTCACTGATATTCACGCACAGGAACTGAACATGCTTTTACGCTCATCCACTCAGACGGCACTGGACCTCGCGCCAGCCTCCAATGCCAGCGGAGCCGAAACGGCTATTTTTAACGATCAGCAACTGGCGGCCTGGTCGCAGCAGACTCAGGAGGTGCTGTCGCTGATGACGCGCACCGTTACTGGCGTAGAGAAGCCTTTCAGCGGGATTCTGCCCCACGAACTGGCGGCGGCGTTCAGCGATGTCGATCTCGATCGTCCGCTGGGCAATAACGATGACGCGCTGGCAGAGCTGAGTCAGCTCTATCTGCGTGACGCCGTCTGGTTCCACCACCCTAAATACCTGGCGCATCTGAATTGCCCGGTCGTGCTGCCCTCTCTGATGGCCGAGCAGATTATGGCGGCAGTGAACAGTTCGGTCGATACCTGGGATCAGAGTGCCGGCGGCACGCTGATTGAGCAGAAGGTGATCGACTGGACGCTGAGCCGTATTGGCCTGCCTGCCGGATCGGATGGGATCTTTACCAGCGGCGGCACCCAGTCCAATCTGATGGCAATGCTGCTGGCGCGTGACAGCTGGTGCGCGGAACATCATCCGGGGCATCTGATCAAACATCGCGGCCTGCCGGAGACAGCGCCGAAGTGGCGGGTATTTACCTCGAAACTCAGCCACTTCAGCATTCAGAAGTCGATGGCGATTCTGGGTCTGGGCTATGACGCGGTTATCGCCGTTGATCACGACGACCACTACCGCATGGACGCAAAATGCCTGGAAAAAGAGATCGCACGCTGCCGCAGTGAAGGGCTAATCCCGATTGCCGTAGTCGCCACCAGCGGCACCACAGACTTTGGCAGCATCGATCCGCTGCCCGAAATCGCCCGTCTCTGTGACGATTACGGTCTCTGGATGCATGTTGACGCCGCTTACGGCTGCGGCCTGCTGGTTTCTGAGAATCATCGCGCACGGCTTAACGGCATTGAGCATGCTGACTCCGTCACTGTCGATTATCACAAATCGTTCTTCCAGACTGTCAGCTGTGGCGCCTTCTTTGTGCGCGACAGTCATGACCTGAAGCATGTCACGCACCATGCAGATTACCTGAATCCACTCAGCGCTCAGCAGGAAGGCACGCCCAATCTGGTGAACAAAAGTATTCAGACCACCCGCCGTTTTGACGCCCTGAAGATGTGGCTGACACTGCGTGTGATGGGCCCCGCGGCGCTGGGTGACGCCTTCGATACGCTGATAGATCTGACCCAGGCCGCGCACCAGCTGTTAACGGCGCATCCTGCCATTGAAGTGCTGCATGCGCCTGAGCTGACGACCCAGATTTTCCGCTACGTTCCCGGCAAACATGCCAGCGACGCGCAGATCGACGAGATCAACGCTGCCATCCGTAAAGCGCTGTTCCGTTCCGGTAATGCGGTGATTGCGGGCACCAAAGTCGACGGGCGTCAGTATCTGAAATTTACCCTGTTAAATCCCACCACGACCACTGCCGACATTGAAGATGTACTGAGCCTGATTGCGCACTATGGCCGCGAACAGGTGCGTGCCTCTGCGCTGAGCGCGGCGAATCATGGAGAGATCTGAAATGAATAATCCTGTTTACGATTTTATTGGTATCGGCATCGGCCCGTTCAACCTGAGCCTGGCCTGTCTGAGCGAGCCGGTTGAGGGGCTGAATGGTCTCTTCCTGGATGAGAATTCGGGCTTTGACTGGCACACCGGCATGATGCTGGAAAATGCGCATCTGCAGACGCCGTTTATGGCCGACCTGGTGACGCTTGCCGACCCCACCAGCCCGTATAGTCTGCTCAACTACATGAAGGAAAAGGGAAAGTTATACTCTTTTTATATCCGTGAAGATTTCTTCCTGATGCGCAAAGAGTATAACCAGTACTGCCAGTGGGCCAGCTCGCGGCTCTCCAATCTGCGCTGGAACAGTCATGTCGAGTATGTCAGCCATGATGAGGCCACCGGGATCTATCATCTTCAGGTGACCGACACCCGAACGGGTGAAAAACTGCGCTATCAGGCGCGTCATCTGGTTCTCGGCACCGGGCCTAAAGCCTGGATGCCAGCGTGCAGCCAGCCGCATCGTCAGCGCCTGACGCACTCCAGCCACTATCTGGCTAACAAAGCAGAACTGCAGCAGAAGCGTTCAATTACCGTACTGGGCAGCGGCCAGAGCGCCGCAGAAATTTACTACGACCTGCTGACCGATATTGACCGCTTTGGTTATCAGCTCAACTGGATCACCCGCGCGCCGCGCTTCTATCCGCTGGAGTACACCAAGCTCACGCTGGAGATGACCTCACCAGAGTGGGTCGACTATTTCCACGCCCTGCCCGCCACCACCCGTGATGAGCTGAATGCGCGCCATAAGAATCTCTACAAAGGCATCAACAGCAGCTTAATCAATGACATTTATGACCTGATGTATGTCAAACAGCTCGACGGCGATCTCAACGTCAACCTGTTTACCCACTCGGCGCTGACCGCGATGCGCTGGCTGCCGCAGGGCGAATTCGAGCTGACGCTACATCAGGAGGAGCAGGATTGCACCTTCACCCGTCGCACTGAAGGACTGGTGATGGCGACCGGCTATCACTATCAGCCACCAATGTTTTTAGAGGGCATTACCGCACGCCTGCGCTGGGATGACAAAGGCCGCTACGACGTGCAGCGCAACTACAGCATCGATCATCATAATCAGATTTTCGTGCAGAACGCCGAACTGCATACCCATGGCTTTGTCACGCCGGATCTCGGCATGGCCTGCTACCGCAACTCTGTGCTGCTGCGTGAACTGACCGGACGCGAGGTCTACCCGATTGAGCGCCAGATCGCCTTCCAGACCTTCCCGGCTAAATCGGAGCACTGAGATGAAATCACTACCACTGTTCAGTGCCGACCGCCCCGCAGGACGGTTTACCCTGAGACCGATGCTTGAGAGTGATGCGCCGCTAATCCACAGCTGGGTTACCCGCGATTACGCACGCTTCTGGGGCATGCAGCAGCAGAGCCTGGAGCAGGTCGCGGCGTTCTACCAGACGCTGACGGCAACGGATCCGCATGCCGCGCTGATTGGCTGCTGCAACGATCAGCCCGTCTGCCTGATTGAGTGCTACCGCGCCGGTGACGATGAGGTTGGCAAATTTTATCCGGCCGCGCCTGATGATTACGGCATGCACATTCTGATTGCCCCGGCCAGCCAGCCGATCAAAGCCTTCAGCTGGCAGGTCTTCACGCTGGTAATGGACTACATGTTCAGCCGCCCCGAGGTGCGTCGCGTGGTGGTCGAACCGGACGTGCGCAATGAAAAAATTCACGTGCTGAATAAGCGCGCCGGGTTCCGCTACCAGCACACCATCGACATGGGCCATAAAACCGCCTGGCTGGCCTTCTGCCAGCGGGAAGATTATCAACACGCGTTACAGCAGGAGTCGCAGACCATGAACACCCTCTCATCACTGACAGACGGCACGCATCTGACGGGCGACCACTGGGCGCAGGCAAACCGCATGCTGATCCGCAAAGCAATTGCTGAGTTCTCGCATGAAAAAATCATTGCGCCGCAGGAAACGGGCGATGGCAGTTATCAGCTGGCGGTGCCGGGCGGTGAAGCAACTTACCATTTCCGGGCGTCGCGGCTGGCGCTGGATCACTGGGAGATCGACGCAGATTCCCTGCGCAAGCAGGAGAACGGTCACGCGCTGCCGCTGGATGCGCTGAAGTTTATCGTGGAGTTCAACGGTGAGATCGGGATTCCGCAGGCGCTGCTGGCAACTTACATGGAAGAGATCAGCAGCACGCTGTGCAGCAGCGTTTATAAGCTGCAGAAGAATAACCCCGACAGCCAGGCGCTGGTCGCAGCTGATTTCCAGACGGTAGAAGCGGCGATGACCGAAGGCCATCCCTGCTTTGTTGCCAACAACGGACGTATTGGCTTCGATGCACAGGACTATCTGGCCTATGCGCCGGAAGCAGCCGCGCCCGTGCATCTTATCTGGGTCGCGGTCCACCGCCGCAACGCCCATTTCTCCAGCCTCAGCGAGCTGAGCTATGAGCAGCTGATGCGTGATGAGCTGGGCGACACTACCGTGGAACAGTTCAATGCGCAGCTGATAAAGAAAGGGCTGGCGACAGAGGACTATATCCTGATGCCGGTACATCCGTGGCAGTGGCAGAACAAACTGCTGACCGTGTTTGCAGCGGACATCGCTAATCACGATATTGTTTATCTCGGCACCGGCGACGACGCATACCAGGCGCAGCAGTCCATCCGCACCTTCTTTAACCGCAGCCAGCCTGAAAAGCGTTACGTGAAAACCGCGCTGTCAGTACTTAACATGGGCTTTATGCGCGGCCTGTCGCCCTATTACATGGCGACAACACCCGCGATAAACGGCTGGCTGGAACAACTGGTGGCGGGCGATGACTGGCTGAAACGCTGTGATTTCCGCATCCTGCGTGAAGTTGCGTCGGTTGGCTATCACAACCGCTACTACGAGCAGGCCATCAAAGGCGACTCCGCCTATAAAAAGATGTTTGCTGCGCTGTGGCGCGATAATCCAGCCGCCAGCCTGCAACCAGGCCAGCGTCTGATGACGATGGCCTCTTTCCTGCACGTCGATCACCACCAGCAGCCACTGCTGCCCGCGCTGATCGCGGACTCCGGTTTACCTGCGAAGCAGTGGATTGAACGCTATCTGACCTGCTATCTCAGCCCGCTGCTGCACTGCTTCTACCAGCACGATCTGGTGTTTATGCCGCACGGTGAAAACCTGATCATGTTGCTGGAAAACAACGTGCCGGTCAGCGCCTATATGAAGGATATCGGCGAAGAGATCGCCGTGATGAACCCTGACGCGGTGCTGCCGGAAGGCGTGCAGCGCCTGGCCGTCGAGGTGCCGGAGGAGCTTAAGTTGCTCTCTATCTTCACCGATGTGTTTGACTGCATCTTCCGCTTTATCAGCACGATTCTCGATCAGTCAGAGACGCTGCCGGAAGACGATTTCTGGCAGGCAGTGGCGCAGTGCGTGAAGGATTACCAGCAGGCGCATCCGGAGCATGCGACTAAGTTCGCGCGCTATGACATGTTCGCGCCTGAGTTTACCCGCTCCTGCCTGAACCGCCTGCAGCTGGCGAATAACCAGCAGATGATCAACCTCTCCGATCCCGCCGAGAACCTTAAGTTCGCTGGCACATTGATCAACCCGATTGCCCGCTGGCGCTAAGCGTTACACTGTCACTCGATTATTATGCGGTCACCCTGGTGGCCGCTTTTTTTAATGGTTTTATTGCAGGAATCTTTAATGGCTTCTTTTCAACCGCTGG
Source organism: Pantoea sp. 22096 (assembly GCF_052045955.1). Classification (NCBI taxonomy): domain Bacteria; kingdom Pseudomonadati; phylum Pseudomonadota; class Gammaproteobacteria; order Enterobacterales; family Erwiniaceae; genus Pantoea; species Pantoea sp. 22096. Next base: position 319,450 of record NZ_JBQEPW010000002.1, read on the forward strand.
CAACGCTGACCCGGCGACATCTTATCTTTCCGCTATCGCTGGTATTGTTCGAGTTCGCCACCTATATCGCCCATGACATGATCCAGCCCGGCATGCTGCTGGTGACGCAGGAATTCAAGGTCGGCCCGGAATGGGTTTCCACCTCGCTGACCGCCTATCTGTTCGGTGGCATACTGCTGCAGTGGCTGCTGGGTCCGCTCTCGGATCGCATCGGACGGCGTCCGGTACTGCTCAGCGGCGTGGCCTTTTTTATGCTCTCCTGCATCGCGACCCACTGGGTGCAAAGCATTGAGCAGTTTGTCCTGCTGCGGTTTCTGCAGGGGATCAGCCTCTGCTTTATCGGTGCGGTGGGTTACGCAGCGGTGCAGGAGGCGTTCACGGAGTCGCTGAGCATCAAAATGATGGCGCTGATGGCCAACGTTGCCTTGCTCGCCCCGCTGGCCGGGCCGCTGGCAGGCGCGGCTTTTCTGACCGTAGGTGAATGGCGCACCCTGTTCTGGCTGATTGGGGCGGTTGCGGCGCTGGCGCTGGCCGGGTTGTGGTATGCCATGCCTGAAACAGCAGGCGATCGTCAGAAACCGCTGTCGCTGCGATCGATTATCAGCGGTTACGCGGCGTTGCTGAAGGATCGTCAGGTGATGCGTGGTTCACTGGCTATCGGACTGGTCACCGTGCCCTGCATCGCCTGGGTGGCGCTATCACCTGTGATTTTGATCCACGGCGCGCAACTTAGCCGCATCCACTATGCCCTGCTTCAGCTGCCGGTCTTTGCCGCGATGATTGCGGGCAATCTGATGCTGGGGCGATTGTCCAGCCGTCTGCCGATTGAACAGCCGGTACGGCTTGGTGCCTGGCCCGTGGTCTGCGGACTGGCTATTGCGGTGGTCGCTACTTTGCTGGATCCGCAAAGTTATCTATGGCTCACCGCCGGAATGAGTCTTTACGGCTTCGGCACCGGGCTGATTAATGCCGGACTGTATCGCATGACGCTGTTTTCAAGCAGCGCCGGAAAAGGCAGCGTGGCGGCAATGCTGGGTATGGTAAGCATCCTGATTATTGCGCTGGGCATTGAAGCCGCCAAAACCGCATATTTCAGCTTTGGAACCGGAGGCTTTAGCCTGGTGAACCTGATCTGCGGGCTGCTGTGGCTGGGACTGGTGAGTGCGTTTCTGCGTGCCGGACAACGTAAATTATGTGCCGAATTGTAATGACGCCCCTGCAGGTCGTTAAGAAAATATAAATCCGCGGAATGGCAGATATTTATTTGCCATTCCGCATATTAAAACATTCATAAAAACCCACCCACTCCCGCATTTATTATTTTCAGATAAGCTTTGACCAAATCGTTACTTTATCTGTGAGTTGCGTCATTCGATGATGATTCCGCCTGCTGAGGCAATTGATAACAAAGGAATTCACCATGACGACGTTATTTCCCCTTAAACCACGCGCACAGACGCTGGTTTTTACCTTACTTACCGGGATTCTCACCTTTAATGCAGTGGCCGCGCCGGTTAAAGGCGGCACACTGATTTATCTTGAACAGCAGGCACATACCAACCTCTATCCGCCAGCCGGGGGCTTTTACCCTAATGGCGGCATTCTCAATCAGATCACCGATAAATTAACCTGGCAGAATCCTGAAACTTTACAGGTTGAACCCTGGATTGCGGAAAGCTGGACCACCAATGCCGATAAAACGGAATACACCTTTAAATTACGTCCGGGTGTGACTTTTTCTGACGGCACACCATTAGATGCCAACGCGGTGGCGAAAAACTTTGATACCTACGGGCTGGGAAATAAAGCGCTGCGCCTGCCGGTTTCAGAAGTGATTAATAACTACGACCACAGTGAAGTGATTGATCCGCTGACGGTGAAGTTTTATTTCAAAAAACCCTCGCCTGGATTTTTGCAGGGCACCGCCACCATTGGCTCCGGCCTGGTGTCGCTGAGTACCCTGGCACGCAGTTTCGATCAACTGGGTGATGCCCGGCATATCATTGGTTCCGGACCATTTGTGGTCAGTGATGAGAAGCTCGGTCGTGAAGTTGATCTGGTGGCGCGCAAAGCGTACCAGTGGGGCCCGAAAAACATCAGGCAGCAGGGTCCGGCTAACCTCGACGGAATTAAAGTGATTGTGACGCCGGAAGACAGCGTGCGCATCGGTGCGCTGCTGGCGGGCCAGGCGGGACTGATTCGTCAGGTGCAGGCTTATGATGAGAAGCAGGCGAAAGATCAGAACTTCCCGGTTTATGCCGCGCCGACCCGTGGCGTCAACGACAGCCTGAGCTTCCGTCCTGATAATCCGCTGGTGAGTGATATCCGGGTGCGTCAGGCGCTGCTGCACGCCACCAATGCGAAGCAGGTGGTTGAAACGCTCTTCTCTCCCAACTATCCGCAGGCAACCTCGGTCGTCGCGACCACCGCTGCCGGCTACGTCAATCTGGCGGACAAACTGACGTTTGATCTGGCGAAAGCGAAGGCATTGCTCGACCAGGCGGGCTGGAAACCGGGCGCAGATGGCATCCGTGAAAAAGCGGGCCAGCGACTGGCTCTGACCGTCTATGAATCCCTGCCGCAGCCGCAGAACAAAGAGGTGCTGCAACTGGTCGCGCAGCAGTGGCGACAGGCGGGGGTTACCCTCACCGTCAAAGCGGGTGATGCGGGCAGCAAAACGCTGGATAACCTCGATCCCCTGAAGACGCCGCTTAACGTCACCGAAGTTGGTCGCGCCGACCCCGACGTGATCAAAAGCAGTTTCTACCCGGCTAACCGCGACAACCTGCTGCAGAAAGGCGGCTCCAGCGACAAAGTAAAAAACTTCCGTGACGACAAACTCAATCAGCTGCTGGTGGATGTCTCCTCCGAAGTTGATCCGGCAAAACGGCTGCAGCTGACCGGTGATGTTCAGCGCTATCTGCTGGACCAGGCCTATGTAATTCCTATCTTTGAAGAGCCGCAGGTTTATGCAGGCGCGCCCTGGCTGAAAGGGGTCAGTTTTGAAGCGGTAGGCCGTCCGGCGCTGTATGGTGCCTGGCTGGAAAAACAGTAACCGGAGGTGAGGATGCGCCACTATCTGCTGCAACGCGCCGGTCTGGGACTGCTGGTACTGTGGGCTGCGTTTACCCTGTCATTCGTGCTGTTACAGGTGCTGCCGGGTGATGCGGTGCTGATCAAGTTTCAGAATCCGGATCTCGGCCTGAGTCCCCAGCAGATCGCTGAGATGCGCCAGGCCTATGGCGCAGACAGCCCGCTGTGGCAACAGTATCTGCATACGCTGGCGGCGATGCTGCATGGCGACTTCGGCTATTCGGTGCAGGCGGGCGTGCCGGTCAATGAACTGCTGACCAGCAACCTGCCCGGCACGCTGCGACTGGCGCTGTGCGGATTCCTGCTGGCAACGCTGCTGGCTTTCGTACTGGCGGCCCTCTCAAGGCTGCCCGCCCTGCGCTTCCTGCGTAATCTGCTGCAGTCCCTGCCCGCGCTGTTTATCTCCGTGCCGACCTTCTGGCTCGGCATCGCCCTGATTCAGCTCTTCTCATTCCAGCTGCGCTGGATCCCGGTCATCAATCCCTCGCCGTGGCAGGGACTGATTCTGCCCATTATCACCGTCGCCGTTCCGATCTCAGCGCCGCTGGCACAGATTCTGCTGCGCAGCATTGATGAGGTTTCCACCCGACCTTTCGTGGCAGTGGCGCGGGCCAAAGGTGCCAGCGAGCACTATGTCCTCTGGCGGCATATCCTGCGTAACGCGATGCTGCCGGTGCTTACCGTAGCGGGACTGCTGCTGGGGGAACTGATTGCCGGCGCGCTGATTACCGAAACGGTCTTTGGCCTGGGGGGGCTGGGTCAGCTGACGCAGCAGGCGGTGAACAATCAGGATGTGGCGGTGTTGCAGGCGGTAGTGATGATCTCCGCGCTGGGTTTTGTGGTGATCAACCTGCTGGTGGATCTGCTGATGCCGCTGTTTGACCCGCGCTTACAGCTCTTAAGAGGTGCAACATGAGTCTGGTTGATTACGCGGCCGCCCGGCAATCCGTCTCGTCTAAGCGTTACCGCTTCGCGCCGGGCCTGTGGCTCGCTGTATTCGTGATGGTGCTGGCCGTGCTGGCGGCCCTTTTTCCGGCCCTTTTTACCCAGGCTAACCCGCTGGAAGGCATCGCGGGCGCACAGCGACTGGCGCCGCAGGCCGGACACTGGCTCGGCACCGATCAACTGGGCCGCGATCTCTTTTCCCGCATTGTTTACGGCGCGTCACATTCCCTCTCTGCCGCCGTCATATCAGTGGCAATCGGTCTGCTGGCCGGAACCGCGCTAGGCGTCCTGGCGGGAGCCACGGGCGGAAAAACTGAATCGATAGTGATGCGCGCTGTGGATGTATTACTGGCGATCCCCTCACTGCTGCTCTCCCTGAGCGTACTGATTCTGCTCGGCTTCGGCACCCTGAATGCCGCGCTCGCAGTGGGCATCGCCTCCATTGCCAGCTTCGCCCGGTTGGCACGGGCCGAAGTGGTGCGCATCCGCCACAGCGAGTATGTCGAAGCCGCTTACGGCAGCGGCGGCCGGTTTTTCAGCGTGCTGTGGCGTCACATTCTGCCCAATGCACTGACGCCAGTGATCGCCTATGCCGCCCTGCAGTTTGGTCAGGCTATTCTGGCGCTGTCGACCCTGAGTTTTCTCGGCTACGGCACGCCGCCGCCGATTCCGGAATGGGGTCTGTTAATCGCTGAAGGCCGTAATTATCTGGCTACCGCCTGGTGGCTGACCACATTTCCTGGTGTGGTGGTAGTGGCTGTCGTGCTCGCTGCGAACCGCATCAGTCAGCAACTTTCAGGAGGACGCCGATGAGCGCTCAGCCGTTACTCGCCGTCAACAACCTGACGTTAAGCTATCGCCGCGGCAACCAGTGGCAGCCGGTGGTGAATAACGTCAGCTTCGAACTGCACGCCGGTGAGATGGTGGCACTGGTCGGCGAATCCGGTTCCGGCAAAACCACCACGGCACAGGCCATTATGGGCCTGATGGCAGAAAACGGCCGCCGCGAAGCGGGCGAAATCCGGCTCAACGGCGTTGATATCAGCCAGTGGTCGCAGAAGCGCGTCGACTCGCTGCGCGGTGCGCGCATCAGCCTGGTGCCGCAGGATCCCGGCAACTCACTGAATCCGGTTAAAACTGTCGGCGAACAGGTGGAGGAGATCCTGCGCCTGCATCTGCGATTACCGGCAGCACAGCGCAAGCAAAGGGTCATTGATCTGCTGACCCGCGTCGGTCTCAGCCACCCGGAACAGCGGGTCAGGCAGTTTCCACATCAGCTCTCAGGCGGCATGAAGCAGCGTGTTTTGATCGCTATCGCCCTCGCCCTGCAGCCGGAGATCATTATTGCGGATGAGCCGACCAGCGCACTGGATGTCACGGTGCAGAAGCGCATTCTCGATCTGCTGGATGACCTGCGGCAGGAGTCTAATACCGCCGTGCTGTTTGTCACCCATGACCTGGCGCTGGCAGCACAGCGTGCAGACCGCATCATTGTTTTTCGCCACGGTGAAATTCAGGAAGCGGGACGCACCGCCCAGGTCATCAGCGCGCCATCACATCCCTACACCCGTCAGTTACTGAACGATGCTGCGCCAGAGCGACCGGCCCGCGTAAAACCTGCGGCCGCCCGTTTTTCTGCTCCGGCAATTCGGGCAACCGGCGTGATGAAAAGCTTTTCGCTGGGTAAACAGCAGCGGCTACAGGCGCTGAATAACGTCAGTTTTCAGGTGGCACGTGGCACCACGCATGCGCTGGTCGGCGAATCCGGATCCGGAAAAACGACGCTGGCACGTATCATTCTGGGCTTTGAAACCGTCGATAGAGGCGCAGTGACGCTGAACGGCATTGTAGTCAATGGATTGCGCGGCGAGGCAATGCGTCAGCTGCGCCGTAAGATCCAGTTTGTCTATCAGAACCCGTTTTCCTCGCTCGATCCCCGTCAGACGGTCTATGCGATTATCGAAGAACCTCTGCGTAACTTTGACCGGCTGAACCGCAGCCAGCGCCGCGAACGGGTGGAAGCGATCACCTCGCGGGTGGCACTGCCGCTCTCTCTGCTGTCACGTCAGCCGCATGAACTTTCGGGCGGTCAGCGGCAGCGTGTCGCCCTGGCGCGAGCGCTGATCTGTGAGCCTGAAATCCTGGTGCTGGACGAGGCGACGTCGGCGCTGGATGTCACGGTGCAGGCACAAATCCTCAACCTGTTGCAGCAGCTTCAGGCCGAACTGGGGCTGACTTATCTCTTTATTACGCACGATCTGGCGACGGTGCGACAGATTGCCGACAGCATCACCGTATTAAAAGCGGGCGAAGCGGTAGAGCAAGGTGACGTTGTCACGATATTCAGCGCACCTCAGCATCCCTACACGCGCGAATTGATCGGTGCGATTCCTCCGCTCATTCCGTTAACTCATAAGGAGTCAGCATGAGCCGACGTCTCGGATTTTTTACCCGACTGCTGGATAACGTCCCGGCTAAACAGCGCTATCAGTTGGCCACTGAGCAGATTCAGCATGCCGAGCACTGTGGCTTTGATACGGCATGGATTGCTCAACATCACTTTCATGAGGATGAGGGCGGACTGCCTTCGCCACTGGTTTTTCTGGCGCACGCCGCCGCCCATACCCGCACCATACGGCTCGGCACTGCCATCATCACGCTACCGATGGAAAATGCACTACGGGTCGCAGAAGATGCCGCAGTACTGGATTTGCTGTCGGACGGACGGCTGGAGATCGGGCTGGGTTCGGGCGGCACGCCGGACTCGTTTTTACCCTTTGGGCTGACGTCTGGCGAACGCGGCGCGGCATTTGCAGAGAATCTGCATACGCTGCTTAGTGCCTGGCGCGGTGATTCGCTGGGTCATCCTGATAATCATCTTTATCCTGCCGCGCCGCAACTCGCCGGACGCGTGTGGATCGCCACCTTTTCGGTTGAGGGCGCAATCCGTGCCGGCCAGGGCGGACACGGTCTGATGCTGTCGCGCACCCAGCCACGACCAGCAGGCCAGGCCGGACTTCCGCTCGATGCGCTGCAGAATCCGCTGATTGATGCCTATCTCGCGGCACTTCCGGCGGGAATTGAGCCGCGTATTCTTGCCTCCCGCACTGCATTTGTCGCGGATTCAGACCACTACGCGCGTCAGATCGCTGAACCGGGCATTCGCAAACAGGCTGCTCAGTACCGTGGCGAAATATGCGGGGAAAGCTTTGATGACCTGCTGGCACAGTTTGATGCCCATGTTGGCGGCATCGATCAGGTCGCGCGCTCGCTGGTGCAGGACAGCGTGCTGCCTCGCGTCACCGACATCTCATTCCAGGTGCATTCAGCAGAGCCTTCGCATGCCGATACGCTGCGCTCGATTGAGCTGATTGCCGGACATATTGCGCCCGCACTTCGTGCTGCTGGCGAACCAGACAGGAGAATTTCATGAGTCAACCTGACGATTTGATTGCCACACTGGCCGATATCGACCCCGATTCCGGACTGGCCCACGCGCGCCAGACACGCCACGCCGCGACGCGCCATGCCCAGGGCAGCTACGAGGTGCTGTTCAGCCAAGGCGATGACGATTTTCCGTTAACCGAGCGGCGCCTTCTGGCGGCAAAGGTCGCAGACTGGCATGGACAGCCTGGTCTGCAGGCGCACTATCAGCCGCAGCAGCCCGTGCCCGATAGTGATCGGATTAGTGCCGCGCTGAATTTCGCGCATCGCCTCACCTTCGAGCCGGTTGCCGCCACACCTGCCGATCTGGAGGCGCTGAAGCAGGCGGGCTGGAGTCCGCGTGGCATTGTCACGCTGGCGCAACTGGTGGCGTTCGTCAGTTTTCAGAGCCGTTTAATCACAGGCCTGCGCAGCCTGCAGGGCCATGAAGCAGCGGTTGAAGCTGCACCGGTCGTCGCCGGTCACTGGCATGAGGCACTGCAGACCGCCAGCGGCAAAACGGCGCTGACCGCGTTTACGCAGCAGGAACTCGGCTGGGAGCCGTGGCTGCCCGCCAGACCGCTGGCTGAGTTCAGTGAGGAGGAGCAGGCGATACTGGCAAAATTTGGTCACACCGATTCCGACTATTTCCGTCTGCTGGGGCGTAACCTGCCGCTGCTGGAGCAGCGTACCCTGACCGACAAAGGCATTTTCTACACCGCTGGCGGGCTGCCGCGCGCCGAGCGTGAGCTGGCCGCCACGGTGGTCAGTAAGGTCAACGGCTGTATTTATTGCGCCTCGGTTCATGCGCGTAAAGCCAGCCAGCTTTCAAAGCAGGATGACGCAATACAGAAGCTGCTGAATGTCGCGCCCGGCGCAGTGTTATCCCACGGACACACTGCCCGCTGGCAGGCGATCATTGCCTTTTCGGCAGCGCTGTCGCTGACCCCTGCGCAACCTACGCAGTCGCAGATCGCTGCACTGCGTGAGCAGGGTCTGGATACGCTCGACCTGCTCGACCTGATTCAGTCCACCGCCTTCTTTGCCTGGGCCAATCGCCTGATGCTGACGCTGGGCGAGCCTTTTCTGCCGGAAAAACAGGGATAAACATGACATTGCCTTTAACTGAACAACTGGTGCAGTGGCGTCGCGAACTGCATCAGCATCCGGAACTTTCAAACCATGAATTTGCCACAACTGAGCGTATTGCCGGCTGGCTTGAACAGGCGGGTATCCGGCTGTTGCCGCTGGGACTGAAAACTGGCGTGGTGGCAGAAATTGGTCACGGTGAATCACTGATTGCCCTGCGCGCGGATATTGATGCGTTGCCGATTGATGAAATCACCGATCGCCCGTGGCGATCTCAGGCGCCGGGCGTCATGCACGCCTGCGGTCATGACCTTCACAGCGCGGTGATGCTGGGCGTTGCCCTGCAGCTTAAACAGCAGGAAGCCTCGCTGACAGGCCGTGTACGGATTCTGTTTCAGCCCGCCGAAGAGACGTTTGATGGCGCACGTCAGCTGATTGATGCCGGTGCGCTGGAAGGCGTACAGGCAATATTTGGCCTGCACAATGCGCCCGACCTGCCGCTCGGTACACTGCGTAGTCGGGCGGGCGCGTTTTATGCCAACGTCGATCGCTTTGTGATCCGCGTTGAAGGTAAAGGCGCGCATGCGGCACGACCGCAGGAGGGCATCGATTCGATTGTGATTGCCAGCCATATTGTGACCGCTTTACAGACGCTGCCGAGCCGGGTTTTCAGCTCGCTAGAGACGGTGGTGCTGAGCGTGACGCGCTTTACCGCCGGAAATACCTGGAACGTGTTGCCGCAAAGCGTTGAGCTGGAAGGCACCGTGCGCACCCACAATGGTGAGATCCGGGCGCAGATCCCACACCGCATCCGCTCGCTGATTCAGGGCATCGCCGCCGGATTTGGCGCGACCGCGGAGCTGGCGTGGACCGAGGGGCCACCTGCCCTGATTAACACCCCAGGCTGGGTGGATTTGGCACTGGAAATCGCACAGCAGAGCGGTTATCTCGCGGAGCATGCTGAGTCACCGCAGATGGGCGGAGAAGATTTTGCCTTCTATCTGCAACAGGTGCCGGGCGCTTTTGTCAGTATCGGTAGCGCCAGCGAATTTGGCCTGCATCACGCCGCCTTCGATCCGGATGAAGCACTGATCGGCCCGGCAGTAGAATACTTCACGCAGCTGGTCCCGCGCGCGTTGCAGATTGTGGCGGCGCAATGACCAGGAAAAGGAGTGCAGCGATGTCCGTTCCGGTTCCGCAACCGATTCTGGATCACGCGGTGATTAACGTTGCCGACCAGCTCGACAGCGCCAGTGCGCGCTTCCGGCGGCTTGGCTTTCAGCTCACAGAACGCGGTCATCATTCGCTGGGTTCGAGCAATCATCTGGCCATCTTTGGCGAAAATTATCTTGAACTACTTGGTTATGAATCCGGTAAAGGCAGCCAGCGCGCCGATCTCTGGCAGTCGCCATTAGGATTGAGTGGCCTGGTATGGAAAAGCAGTGACGCCGACCGTGAGTTTCAGCATCTGGAACGTCAGGATCTGGATGGTGATCCACCCGCCTCTTTTCATCGCCCGGTCGATCTGCCCGACGGTACGGTAACTGAGGCGCGCTTTCGTACCGTGCGACTGCGCCCTTCGCTGATACCCAATGGCCGCAGCTTTTTTTGCCAGCATCTGACGCCTGAAGCGGTATGGCAGCCTGCCTGGCAACGCCATCCCAATGGCGTGCGGAACATCAGTGAATTTGTCATTGTGGCGCAGGACCCGGCGCACTCGGCTCAGGTCTATAGTCGTCTCTTTGGTGCCGCAACAGTGCTTGCCTGCCCTGAAGGCGCCTTTGTCCTGCGCGCCGGTGCCGCCACAGTTCGGTTTGCATCAGCAGAGTATGCGCAACGTCGCTTTGGTCCGCTGCCCGAAGACTATGATGGTAGCGCCCGCATGGTCGCGCTGGGCTTTGAGACCGGCGATCTCGCGCAGGTCAGAATCGCATTGCAGGCAGGTGATATTGCGTTTCAGGAGCACCCTGAGGCGATTGTCGTGGAGTCAGGTGAAGGATTTAATCTGGCCCTGCGTTTTACGTGAAGCACGGGCCTGCGTTGTGATGAAAAACGCCTCGGCTGAGGCGTTTTTTTATCAATCGGAGTGATACGTCATAATCACTTTTGGCGTTCGGTCGGCGTTTGGCGTCGTCTTAAATCAAAAAAACAACGATGGTGACAGGCCAAATCGCGCGCACAACGCCCGTATGTGTGACACGGTCAACTGACGATCGCCGCTGAGGATTCGGCTGACCAGCGACTTTTTGCCAATTTCATTTTCGAAGTCACTCAGGCTGAGGTTGTGCTGCTCGATCAATACCCTCAGAACGCCAGGTCCGGTGCTGATTTCACGCTGGCGGCTATTGAAGTCGGCCATCGCAGGATCATTATCTTCATAATGAGCAATGCGGGCACAAAGCAAATCTACCAGCGGATTATCCGGCTCATGTTCAATAAGGTATTCGACCAGTTCCAGTGCTTCTTGATAATCATGTCGCTGGTTGCTGCCGGCCAGCAGCGGCACCGCTTCTGCCAGCTGGTTTGACAGCCTGATAGCTTCAGTATTCATTCGGTTACCTCCCGATATTTCTTAACAAGCTTGTCGTACTCAGCGTGCGTGCAGATATGTTTGATGAAGATTTTGCTGCGCTCAAAATCCGCGAAGAATATCACGCGCAAATGGTTGCCACTGACGTCAATGACCCACCATTTAGCGCGATACTTCATACGATCAAGGCTTGCATAAAGCGCCCTGAGATCGTCAGGACCACTGAAATTGCCCTGTCTGAGGTGACGGTAAAGCAGATCCAGTGCTGCCGCTGCATTGGGATATTTTCTGGCCGCCTCGTCAAACGGCACGCATGAAATAACATGCATTCCATTGGCTCCTGACTGTTTCCATTATGGAAACCATCTTCTCAAGACGGCTGAGCGTTGACAAGCCAGAAACGCAGAAACCTGCTGGTTCCCGAGTACTTAATGCGCCTTAAGCTGATGTAAAAATCTGGCAGAAGCTTCACCAATATGAGAATGGATGAAGGGTTACTGATAAGAATCATCGAAATGCACAGGCAACATTGCAGTTTTCTGTCGGACGATAATCCTGCCTGTGCTCTGAAATCTTTTCTGGAAAAATTGTGCCAACAGAGGCGAGAGATAGCTGGCTGGATAAAAAAACGCCTCAACCGAGGCGTTTTTCACAGGCTTACCCGCAGATAAATCAGAAGGTATAGCTGGCGGTTACCGCGAAGTTGCGTGGCTGGCCGTAGACAACGGAGCTGGCCACGTTGGTGTCATACTCTTTGTCGAACAGGTTATTCAGGTTGCCCTGCAGCGACAGATTTTTGTTCACCTGATAGCGGGCAAACAGATCAACCAGTGCATAGCTGCCCTGTCGGGCGCGCCATGTGCCGTTGCCTTCCGGTCCACCGACGTCGTTCCAGATATGTGTCTGCCAGTTCACGCCGCCGCCCAGCGTAAGCTGCTGCAGGGTCGGCAGGCGATAGCTGCTGAACAGGTTAAAACTGGTCTGCGGTAACTGTGGATTAAAGGTACTGCCGTCCCGGTTTTCCGCTATGTAGCGCGTGCCGCCAAAGGTCATCTGCCAGTTGTCGGTCAATGCGCCATTGACCTCAAACTCGACGCCACGACTCACTACGCCTTTACGGCCAATGTAGGCCACATCACCTGAACCCTGAATGGTCTGGGTGGTCGCCTCGCCAGCGTTATCCAGTTCGGTGCGGAATACAGAAACAGAGGCAGTCAGGCGACTGTCCATCCAGTCAGATTTCAGCCCGGCTTCGTAGTTTTTCCCAATAACCGGCGACAGATAAGCGCCACTGGCATCACGATAATCCTGAGGCTGGAACACCGAGGTATAGCTGGCATAAGCAGACCAGTTTTCAGCAAAGTCATAAATCAGCCCGCCATACGGGGTGATGTTATTTTCTTCCGCTTCCCCGCCTGGCGTTTCACGATTCCAGTTGGTGTAGCGTGCGCCGAGGATCAGGTGCAGCGGATCGGCAAGCGACAGTCGGGTCGCCATGTACGTCGACTTCTGGCGAACCAGCTGGGTATCACTGGCGGGCAGACGTGGCGTCCAGTCAGATTCCGGGTACTGGCCATTGAAATCGTTGAAGTTGCCCAGCGACTCAGAGGAAATATTCTCAAAGGTGCTGAAGTACTTGTTATCCTGGCGGGTATAATTGACGCCCACCATCAGCTCGTGCTGACGGCCCAGCAGTTCATACGGGCCGCTGGCAAAGGCATCGACGGCATCTACTTTGCGCTTCCCGGTGTTATAACCGGTTCCGCCCACCACAGGATAATTGGCATAGGAAGAGACGCCCGCACCCGTGCTGCGATCAAAATAGCCATCAAGATAGATCTGCTTACTGTCCAGACGCATATCGGTGTGCGTGCCGTTTAACGTCAGGTTCCAGCCGTTGTCGAAGTCCTGCTTCAGGTTCACAAAGACTTTACGGTTCTCTTTATCGTTGTAGGCCCAGTCTGGCGCCGTGTTATAGCCGCGTCGGGTATGTATCTGCGTGCCGTCGGTGTACCAGCGCGGTGCGCCGCCCCACATTGTGGAGTCTGTATTGACCTGGCTGAACTCATAACCCACCGACAGCGTGGCAGAATCGGTGAGATCGGCGTCAATCACGCCATAGAAAAACTGTTTTTTAGCACCGTAGCGCTCAATGAAACTGTTGTTGTCCTGCCAGCCGGCGACCATGCGGCCACGAACATTGCCGGACTCACTGAGTGGCGTGGAAAGATCGGCCACGTAGCGCTGTTTGTTCCAGCTGCCGTAACTGGCGGAAACGGTGCCACCGAACGTTTTGCTGTCCGCGTGCTTGCGCACCATGTTGATGGCAGCAGACGGATTGCCCGGCCCGGTCAACAGCCCGGTCGCCCCGCGTACCACTTCAACGCGCTCATACAGCGCCATATCGGTCTGAGCATCGCCCAGATTCCAGCGCTCCGCAAAGGCGGTAGGAATGCCATCAACCATGTAGTTGTCGATCAAAAAACCACGCGCATAGTAGTTAGTGCGGTCCATATCGCCACTGATACCATGAATGCCGGTGGTGTTGGACAGCACATCATTCAGTGACTGGAGCTGCTGATCGGCCATACGCTGAGTACTGACGATGCTGACGGACTGCGGCACATCACGTACGGTGCCCAGCATTTTGGTGCCAGCACGGGTAACCGGAACGCTGTAATCCGTTTGCGGTGACGTTGTCACGGCATTGTCGGCTGACGCGCTGACCGTTAGCGTCTGACCATCGCTGGCAGCGGGTGTGGACGTTTCTGCGGCCCTGGCGGCGTTATGCGTCAGCGACGAGGCGATGATGGCGGCCAGTAAGGAGAATCGGAATGGGCGTTGCAGCGCAGACGCCCCTGTAGCCCTGGGGTCCTGAAGATCGAAAGCGTTCATTAATTCCTCAATTATCTTTATGTTTTTATGCTGCCACTGTCACGACCTTGCATCCTGCGGGCATCGCTGCCCTGCTTTGGGTTTGAGGAACCAGAAACCCTTTCCGTGAGCGCCTGTGCGCGGGTGTGATGAACTTTCAAAGCAAATGAGAAATATACGCATTGCGATTATCATTGCAAGATTTTGTTAACAAATAATGCGATTTTTTTCAGGATATCGTCTGCACGTTAAGCTTTTTCAAAGCCTGCTATTAAGGAGAGAGTCTTAAAATAGCCGATGGATAAACAAACGATCTGAGCAGCAGAAATGCCACATCGCTTTTATTAATTATAAAATCCTGCATCAACCGCTCATTGACCTTAAGTTGCCACTCTTTGTGCGACAATACTCGTCTTAAAGCTTTTATTTCCTTATTTAACACCAGACTTAACAGGTATTCGCACATGCGCAAAACTTCAACTCTTAAAGCGCTGATGATGACAACCACCGTTCTCACTGCTTTTACAGCTCACTCCGCCACACTGGTTCAGAATGTCAGCGCAGGCTGGGAAAGCTTAAGTGATAAGGTTGCCACAACATGGCAGCAGCCAGAGGGAATCGACTTTTATCTGCCTGCGATTACGTGGCACAACCGTGCCACGTACGATCGGGAACACATCAATAAATATAATGAAAGGCCCTGGGGCGCAGGCGGGGGGATTTCCCGCTACGATGAAAAAGGCAACTGGAACGGCATCTATTTAATGGCGTTCAAAGACTCCTTCAATAAATGGGAGCCCTTTGGAGGTTATGGCTGGGTAGCCACATGGCGTCCGCTGGCTGACCAGAATTTTCACTGGGGTGCAGGTTACACGGCAGGCGTTACCGCCCGGCATAACTGGGACTATATACCGGTGCCTGCGTTGCTGCCGCTGGCCTCAATCGGCTATGGCGATCTCGATTTCCAGATGACCTACATACCGGGTACGCATAATAACGGTAACGTCTATTTTGCCTGGCTGCGCTACCACTTCTGATCGTGAAAACCGCAGCCTTAGCGTGACATCGCCATGATGGAGAGATTGCTCAAAGTGAGGGTCTCGCCATCATAGCGATGTCGCAGCAGATGATAACTTTCGCATTCAATAATCTGCTTAACCGCATCTGAAAAGGTATTCATTGCGCTACGCATCTGGCTCAGATAGTCATGGGTGTCATAGACCCGATCAATCCCCTCCAGCGCATGGTTCATGATTTTGCGGGCGACATCATTAGGCGTGTCGAGGGCTGAAAGTTTTGATCGGGCGGTTCGGCGCAGATCGCGTGGGGTAAACGGCTCCAGTCCCAGCCCACGCGGAGCGCGGATCATCCGGCGCAGCGCCTGATTCAGCGCACCTTTTGACAGCGGCTGTTGGGGATCGCGTGGTGCGGGCACCAGCCAGGGCGAATCCGGATCGGCAGCATTAAGTAACGCTTCGATGCACAGCCGCATCAGCGGTGAAATCGGCAACACATGCTCGCGCTGTGATTTATTACGGGTGCCCTGCATCCACAATCCTAACTGCAGATCGAATTCCCCTTTCTGCGCCTGCACAATCTCATCCGGCCGTCGGGCGCTGACCAGACATAAGCGCAGCGCCCAGCGTGCCTGTTCCGATAATGCCCAGTTATCCAGACCGTGCCAGAAAACCCAGATTTCCGCATCGGTGAGTTGCCGATTGCGCGGTGGCGTAGCGCGGCCTGCGACATCCCGTTTTTTCATCGAGGCAATAGGCGAATGATCGAGATAGCCCTGCATCTCGGCCCAGGCGAGAAATTGTTTGGTCAGCGCGAACACCCGACGCGCCTCCTCCTTTTTACCGTCGGCAATCAGGATGTTGTAAAGCCGGTTAAGGCGCAAACGGTTCAGCGTTTTGAGCGGCTGCGATCCGATGTTGGGCAGAACATGTTTCAGCAGAGACGAAATGGCGATCTCAGGACGCCGCCGGCTGATCAACAGTGACAGTTTTACCCAGACCTTCATCACCTGCTCTACCGTGCCTTCATCGCCAAAATTATCCAGTTCGCTCAGCGAAGCCGCTTTAACCTGCTCCAGCCAGATAAGGACATGACGGCCAACATGTGCTGAACGCGCTGTGGTTATTGTCGAATCTGTTATCACATTATTACCTGTTGCCCGTTTAAAAGCCGCCATTCTACCCATCGTTAAGTTATGACTCCAGACCTAATAAGTCTGGAGTCACAATGACGTATTCTGAGGCATTCTGAGAAACTTTTCGGGTCATGACAAAGAAGCATTTTTATGCGCTGTTTTGCTCATCTGCGTGATCAGACTGATGAATAAAAAGCCCACTGTCAGGGGATGTAAAAAATGCCTTAACGAGATATACAATGATAACTATTATCATTACCATACGCATTTGTTTACAGACCTTAATAATTCAGGGAGATTTTCTAAGTGAATGTAACCATGCGTGTCCATAAGCGCCCTGCCGCTCTGCTGCTGGCAGGTTTGTTAAGTACTTCTGCTAACGGCGCTACTCAGGAGGAGACAGAAAGGCTGGCTGATGATGAAACAATGCTGGTCACCGCGGAGCAGGAATTAAAACAGCAGCCCGGTGTTTCAGTGATTACCTCACAGGACATTGAAAAGAATCCGCCGGTCAACGACCTCTCCGACATCATCCGTAAAATGCCGGGCGTCAATCTTACCGGTAACAGCGCCAATGGTGTGCGCGGTAACAATCGTCAAATCGATATTCGCGGTATGGGACCGGAAAACACGTTGATTCTGATCGACGGTGTGCCAACAACCTCTCGCAATTCGGTGCGTTACAGCTGGCGCGGCGAGCGTGATTCCCGTGGCGACTCCAACTGGGTACCGCCGGAAATGGTTGAACGGATTGAAGTTATTCGTGGACCAGCGGCAGCCCGTTACGGTTCAGGCGCTGCTGGGGGTGTGGTTAACATCATTACCAAACGTCCGACAAATGACTGGAGCGGATCGCTGTCGCTCTACACCAACCAGCCGGAAGATGATAAAGAAGGGGCAACCCGACGCGCCAACTTTAACCTGAGTGGCCCGCTGGCGGGTGATGCACTGACTATGCGGCTTTATGGCAACATCAATAAAACCGACAGCGATGCTTTCGATATCAATCAGTCGCATAACGGCTCCGGCGCGGCCGGTCGTGAAGGCGTTCGCAATAAAGACATCAATAGCGTGTTGTCCTGGAAGATTACGCCATTGCAGGTGCTGGATTTCAGCTATGGCTACAGTCGTCAGGGCAATATTTACGCCGGGGATACCCAGTACAGTAACGGAGCCGGTAATAAGCTTATCGAATCTCTCGACGGCTCGGAAACTAATCGTCTTTACCGTCAGACCTGGGGCCTCTCGCACAATGGCATCTGGGACTGGGGACAGTCAAAACTGACTTTTAACTATGAGAAGACCAATAACACCCGTCTGAACGAAGGCACCGCGGGCGCGGGCGAAGGCCGAATCAACAGCAGTACGTTTTCGACCAGCCGCTTTGAAAGTTACCGGGCAGGAGGTGAAGTCAGCTTCCCGCTGGAACTGCTGCGTGAACAGACCGTTACGCTGGGCGCCGAGTGGAACCGTGATGAGCTGAACGATCCCAACTCCATGAATGGCACCAGTGCGCCAGGCGTTTCGATTGACGGTATCAGTGGTGATGCGGGCAGCCGCAACAGTAAAAACAGTGCGACGCTGAGTTCGCTCTATTTCGAAGATAATATCGCCGCGACCGACAGTACTGAGGTGATCCCGGGTCTGCGCTTTGATTATCACGATACCTTTGGGGCTAACTGGAGTCCGTCGCTGAATATTTCTCAGGCGCTGGGAGAAAGTTTTACCCTGAAAGCCGGTATCGCCCGTGCATTTAAAGCCCCTAACCTCTATCAGTCCAGCGAAGGCTATTTACTGGCTACACGAGGTAATGGTTGTCCGGTCAACATTACACGTGGCAGTTGCTATCTGCTGGGCAATCAAAATCTTGATCCTGAAGTCAGCGTCAATAAAGAGCTGGGTATTGAGTTCAGTCAGAGTGGATATGTGGCGGGTCTTACCTGGTTCCGCAATGATTATAAGAACAAGATCGTCGCCGGGACCGATGTGCTGGGTTACGCCTCTAATGGCAACAACATTCTGAAGTGGAGCAACGGCGGCAAAGCGGTGGTTGAAGGTCTGGAAGGTAACGTTACGATACCGCTGGTCCGTGACGAACTTGAGTGGCGGACTAATGCCACTTACATGATCCAGTCAAAGGATAAAAAGACCGGCAATCCGCTGTCGATTATTCCGGAATACACCATCAACGCCATGCTGGACTGGCAGGTGACGCAGGATTTCTCTACCAACCTGAACTGGACAATGTATGGCCGCCAGAAACCAAGGCAGTATGCGGAATCCCGCACAGAAAATGGCTCAATGTCGACTCGTGAAGTCGGGGCTTACTCGGTATTCGGGGTTAATTTCAATTATGACATTACCAAAAATCTGCGGGCCAACGCCGGCATCAATAACCTGCTGGATAAGCAACTCTACCGGGAAGCAGATGGGGCATCGACCTATAACGAACCAGGCCGTGCTTATTATGCGGGTCTGACCATGACGTTTTAATTAACCGAAGCGCTTCCAGCCGGAAGCGCTTTTTTCAGGAAAAACAACCCTCTTCCCTTACTTCGTTCCCAACTACTTAAAATCGACCTGCATCAATTCGGCAATTGTTGAATCACGTGTTGTCAGCACACAGCGATCCAGATACTCGGTGAATCTGGAAGGCTTATTCATGCCAAGCTGCAGCAGTTTGGTGTTATCAAACACCACATTCAGGTTTGAGAAGTGCCCATACAGGTTCATCGCGCGCAGCATGATGCGTTCATTGCAGGGGCCAAACAGATCCTTAAACGTTCTTCTGCTATCTGACAGCTGTTTATAGGACACCTTCTGATAATCCACACCCAGCGCCTTGTTTCCTGACGCTCTGGCCATCGCCTCATCAATTTCTGCAAACGTAACACTGCTGTGTGTTCCGGCAGAAATGTGAATGACTTCATTAATGACGTTATCTGCGTCGAGCAGCAGAACCAGTGCATCCGCGCAGTAATCAACCGGAACCACATCAATACGATCGTCAAGGTCGCAGGTGAATTTACCCAACGCCAGTGCCATTTTGAATACCCAGAAAATGCTGGCTGAAGGCAGGCATCCCTGATCGGAATGACCCACCACAATCGACGGACGGGCAATCACCAGTGGCAGGCCTGGCAATTTCTCTGTCATCAGCTTTTCAATCGAAGCCTTACTCCATGTGTATTCAACGATATGCTGATCCCGACTGGAGTTGAGTCCGCCCTCAGTCACCAGTGAGCCAGGTTCCGGCGCACAGGACATAGCGGTTCCAACGTGGATAAATTTTTTCAAGCCTTCAACCCGGCTCATTCGTTCGGCAAACCGGAACGTGCCTTCAACGTTCACTTTCCAGATGGCAGGATTATTACCAAATGAGGCGACGGCGGCGCAGTTAATGACATGGGTAACGTCATTAAGTCGTGAGTCATGAATAAAATTATCCGTAAATGCCAGGTCACCCAGGATAATATTTTCAGGTGCTATCGAATTGATTACTGACTCCTTTAAGCCAAAATTCTTCAGGTTGGCTGTAAGCCTCTTCAACCCTTCATCAACGGTCTCGCCTCTGACCAGCAGCAGCAGTCGATCCTTAACGCTGTTCTGTAATAAATTTGCGACGACAGCCCCGCCTAAAAAACCTGTAGAACCGGTAATAAGGATTTTTTTCATGATAGTGCCATTTAATCTGGTTGATCAAAGGAAAGCATTAACAGAACGCTTCCCGAACAGGAAAAATTATTGTGGTTACCATATTTATGGTGGTCTTAAAGATAAATTAAGGTTTGACGCCAAATCCTAAACTGACGACTTAAACACTTCTCAGCCTGAGAACCAGACCAGTATAAAGGTAATAACTATCGTCAGGCTCAACAAGACTGAAGATATTTCATTAAACTTGTTCATTTAGATTCTGTTTATATTCCATGATCAGAGTGCCACCTTTAAATATTTACACTCTCTGTTGAACTCACGATCTGATTTGAACAATTTTTGCCATTTGGGATCAAGATTTTTTTAAAATTTTTTTCCTGAACTTATTATTAATTTAAAGAATGAAGTTTGTTGGTAGGTTATTTATGGAGAGTCAGTTCAGACTGTGTGTAGAACATGTGTAGAAGCTAAACAAAAACGATTTATCCTATAAATCCCTGCACTTGTTTATCCCTTGTTTAATGTTCATCAATTACACCCTTGGCCGTTATAAAATATTTCCGGGCAGACTCTCCGGCGCATTCTCGCGTTGCACTTCAGGTGACAGGCATGTTTACAACACACTTAAAACTTAAAAATACCGGCTGGGAAGAGTGCACCCTTTCTGCTTATGCTCAGCTTTACACTGTATTTGGGGGAAGCGTATGCACCCATCCCCGTGTTCTCGCCTATCTTTCTGAGCGTGAAGGCGTCTGTATTCAGTACTATATAAAAAGGCGACATGGACAACCCATTGCTGGGGTATTTTCAATTAATGGCTCTCTGGAATATAAAAAATCAAAGCTTCCCTTTGTTTTTGATGATTTAATCCTCCCGATTAAATCGGGTGAGAAAATTATCCTCCCTTTTAAAACCAAACGGTTATCGCCCCATTCTCAGGGCGTAATTTTTAACAGCATCCGTCACAACCTGTTTAAGAAAAAAATAGCTCACATCAAGTCCGACTTTTCCATGAAAACCGCTAAGAAGCGTACCGGAGAGGTACGGCGATTCAGAAAAGCGGGTGGAACAGTCGAAGATGTCTCCTCTTTTTCCCCTGCTGAATTGTCGGCTATTTATCAGCACCTGTTCGATTTGCGGTGGCAAAACACCCTTACGTGTACTGACACCAGCATCCTGACTGAGACGTTCACTACGTTCAGAGATATGATTTTCGGCAAAGTCTTATTCATCAATGACTCACCCTGCGCTTTTGACCTCAATTATAAAGTTGAATGCCCATCATGGTTTTATTTCGAGGACGTTAATGGCGGAATTGACCCGCAGTTTAAATCGATGGGGGTGGGTTCTGTCTTACTCTGGGAAAACATTCAGCACGCCAGAGCGTTAGCGGCGTCATCGGATAAGAAATTTATTTTTTCTCTGGGGGCTTACAACCCAGGCTGGCATTATAAAAAACAGTGGTGCGATATTATGCCCTCAGGCCGTACGCTATTCTGAAGCGAGATCCTTTTAGGTGATTGCATTGCAAACTGAATTTCATCCCGGCAATGCAATCATCTTTTAAACGTTAAATAATTTAGCGTCTACACACAATCTCAACACACCCTCAACTGAGAATAAACGCGTGTCCGATAACATGGGTTATCACTTTTAGAGACGAGAAATCCATGTTATCCCGCAAACTTTTTTCGCTGCCTTTACTTTTGGTTGCCCTGATTGCCGCGCTGACGGGCTGCGATGAAAAAGCGATTATGGAAACTGAAGCCCCTGCTCCTCAGGTTGCCATTGAGGTGATCCAGCCACAGGTTTTATCGGTCAGCGAGACGCTTCCAGGTCGCGTTAATGCGCTGCACACTGCAGAAATACGGCCGCAGGTCAGCGGTATTATTCAGCGCCGCCTGTTTGAACAGGGCGCAGACATTAAAAAAGGCATGCCACTCTTCCAGATTAACGCGGCGCCTTTTGAAGCGGAAGTTGCCAGTGCTCAGGCCGGTTTACTGCGTGCCAAAGCCGGCAATGACAAAGCCCAGCAGCAGGCTGCGCGTCTGCGACCACTAATGAAAACGGGCGCAGTGAGCCGTCAGAGCTTTGATGAAGCCA
Organism: Pantoea sp. 22096; assembly: GCF_052045955.1. Taxonomy (NCBI): domain Bacteria; kingdom Pseudomonadati; phylum Pseudomonadota; class Gammaproteobacteria; order Enterobacterales; family Erwiniaceae; genus Pantoea; species Pantoea sp. 22096. The sequence goes on from NZ_JBQEPW010000002.1 coordinate 341,316, forward strand.
TTGCGAATGCCCGCCAGACGGCGGCAGATGTCGCGCAGGCCAGCGCTGCGCTCAGGCGCAAAGCGCTTGATCTGAGTTTTGCCACCGTTGAAGCACCGATATCCGGACGTATTGATCAGGCTCTGATTTCCGAAGGGGCGTATGTGACAGCCAGTGATAGCACCCCGCTGGCTCGCATCTACCAGACAGACCCTATTTATGTGGACGTCCACCAGCCCGCTGAGGTTTACCACCAGCTGCGCCAGCAGGCAGTGAGTCAGCAGAATGCCGCTACAGGCGTGCCGGTAAAGATTTTGTTACCCGGTGGCGCTGTCTATCACCAGCCAGGCAGGATCCTGTTCTCCGGCATGAGCGTCGATCCCGCAACGGGTGACGTTATGGTGCGCATTGAAGTGAGTAATCCTGACCGCGAACTCCTGCCCGGCATGTTTGTTCGGGTTGAGATCCTGCGTCAGCACTATGACGATGCGCTGCTGGTTCCCCAGCAGGCTGTATCACTTCAGGAGGGTCACGCTGCGCTTTGGGTAGTTGACGACAGGCAACAGGCCCGTCAGGTCAACGTGCACGTCGGGGAATTAATCCATGGCGCCTATCGCATTGCCGAAGGATTACCTGCCGGCAGCCGTGTTGTTGTCCAGGGCATGGATAAGCTCAGCAACGGCACCCAAGTCGCGGCAGTGATTTCAACTGCCTCCCCTGCAAATCTGACCATGAAGGCCGGAGAGTAATATGGCTGAGTTTTTCATCAGGCGCCCGGTTTTCGCCTGGGTTGTCGCCTTGTTCATCATTCTGTTCGGGATCATTGCGATCCCCAAACTGCCGGTGGCCCGTTACCCCTCGGTTGCACCACCGAATGTCACCATCACCGCGACCTGGGCAGGCGCTTCGCCGCAGACGATGAACGACACCGTCGTCAGCCTGATTGAGCGCGAACTCTCCAGCGTCAAGAATCTGCTCTATTTTGAATCATCCACGGACACCTCGGGTCAGGCGACCATTACGGTCACATTCAAACCAGGCACAGATGCCGAACTGGCTCAGGTTGATGTACAGAACCGCATCAAGACGGTGGAATCCCGCCTGCCGCAGACGGTGCGGCAGAATGGGCTTCAGGTTGAATCGGCTGACACCGGCTTCCTGATGATTGTCAGTCTGACCTCCAAAGCCGGGAAAACAGACAGTGAAGCGTTAAGTGACTACATGGCCAGAAATGTGGTTGAAGAACTGCGCAGACTGCCTGGCGTAGGACGGGTTCAGCTGTTCGGCGCGGAAAGCGCGCTACGCGTCTGGATCGATCCCGCCAGACTGCTTTCACTCAACCTGACGATGAACGACATTTTGCCGCCATCACCCAGCAGAATGCCCAAATGGCCCCGGGACGGGTCGGTGACGAGCCCGCGTTGCCCGGTCAGATGGTTACCCTTCCCTTAACGGTGGAGGGTCAGCTAACCACGCCTGAGCAGTTCGGCCGCATTGTGCTGCGCGCGAATCAGGATGGCTCCAGCGTCAAGCTCTCTGACGTGGCAAGAGTGGAGACCGGTTCTCAGAGTTACAGCATGCTGATGCGTGAAAATGGTCAGAACTCAACGGGTGCAGCGATTATGCTGGCGCCCGGTGCCAACGCGGTAAAGACCGCAGAGGCGGTGTCGACCCGGATGAAAGAACTGAGTCTGTCGATGCCGGAGGATATTCGTTACGCGCTCCCTTTCAATACCGCACCCTTCGTAAAGCTCTCAATCGGGACGGTGATCCACACCCTTCTCGAAGCGATGGTGCTGGTATTCGTGGTGATGTATCTGTTTTTACAGAACATCCGCTATACCTTCATACCCGCCATTGTCGCGCCGATTGCCTTATTGGGCACGCTATCCGTCATGCTGCTCGCTGGCTTCTCCGTCAATGTTCTCACGATGTTTGGACTGGTGCTCGCCATCGGCCTCATCGTTGATGATGCGATTGTCGTGGTTGAAAACGTTGAGCGCATCATGCGTGAGGAGAACCTCAACCCCCGCGAGGCGACCTCAAAAGCGATGCGCGAAATAACGGGTGCCATCACCGGCATTACGCTGGTGCTCACGGCGGTCTTTATCCCCATGGGATTCGTCAGCGGTTCAGTCGGCATTATCTACCGTCAGTTTGCCCTCTCAATGGCGACCGCAATTCTGTTTTCCGCATTGCTGGCGCTGACACTGACCCCCGCACTCTGCGCCACGCTGCTTAAAATGCCTTCCGATCATGCCCGGCGCGGTTTTTTCGGCATGTTCAACCGCGGCTTTGATCGACTGACTAGCCGCTATTCCGGCTGGACAGCCATTACCCTGAAACGCTCCGGCCGAATGATGCTGTTGTTTATTGCACTGTGCGCAGGAACCGGACTGGCATTCAGTCAGCTATCTTCCGCTTTTCTCCCCGAAGAAGATCAGGGCTACTTCATGACGGCGTTTCAGCTTCCAGCGGAGGCAACGCAGCAGCGGACACTGGCTGTGGTGAAAAAATATGAAGATGCCCTGAGTTCGCGTCCCGCCATCGCAACTAATCAATCCATCATTGGCTTTGGCTTTTCCGGCGCTGGGGCAAACACCGCACTGGCTTTCACCGTCCTGAAAGAGGGCAAGGAACGCGGTGATAACACCATCCGGGGGGAAGTTGAATTTGTCGGGCAGGCGATGCGCGACTCACCGGAAGGCACCATCATGACGATGATGCCCCCGGCTATCGAGGAGCTGGGAAACTCTTCAGGCTTTACGCTGAGGCTGGAGGATCGCGCGAATCAGGGTTATGCAGCGCTGGAAGCTGCACAGACTAAGCTTCTGCAGCTTGCCGCTAAAAGCAGCAAAGTCACGCAGGTTTATCCTGACGGCTTGCCGCCGGGAACGACTGTCCGGCTGAATATCGATCGTGAAAAGGCCAATGCCATGGGTGTCTCGTTCACCAGCATCAGCGACACGCTCTCCGCTGCGATGGGTTCGCTCTACGTCAACGATTACCCCAATAAAGGTCGAATGCAGCAGGTGATTATTCAGGCTGAGGCGAAAGATCGTATGCAGATTGATGACATCCTCAATTTGTATGTCCGAAGCAGTGAAAACCGGATGGTCGCGATGAAAGCCTTCGTTACACCGGTATGGTCATCCGCGCCTCTCCAGCAGGTCCGCTATCAGGGTTATCCCGCGATGAGGCTCTCAGGCAGTGCTGCGCCGGGTGTTTCCAGTGGTGATGCTATGAAAGAGATGGAAGCGCTGGCAAAACAGTTGCCGCCGGGTTTCGCGGTTGAATGGACCGGCCAGTCGTTGCAGGAACAGCAGTCTGCTGCACAGGCACCTATGCTGATGGTGCTCTCCATCCTGGTGATCTTCCTGGTGTTAGCTGCGCTCTATGAGAGCTGGGCCATTCCGCTCTCCGTATTGATGGTGATTCCTTTGGGGATCGCGGGCGCTGTCGCTGCCGTGATGATTCGCGGATTGCCTGATGACGTGTTCTTCAAGGTCGGGTTGATTACTGTTATCGGGCTATCGGCCAGGAACGCCGTGCTGATTATTGAATTTGCCAGACAGTTATACCAGGAGGGCAAGAGCCTGCGGGAAGCAGCAATCACCGCGGCCAGAATGCGTCTGCGTCCGATTATCATGACGTCAATGGCTTTCGGATTGGGCGTCGTCCCGTTAATCATTGCCTCCGGACCCGCCAGTGAAACCCAGCATGCTATCGGCACCGGGGTTTTTGGCGGCATCATCAGTGCTACGATTCTGGCCGTTATTTTTGTACCGCTGTTTTTTGTCATCGTGATGACTCTGCGAAATAAGCTGATCACTCATGAAAAATGATATGCAAACTGCGCTTCCAGCGGGTATCTCGTCTGATTTATTGTTTCACAGACCTGATATCATGATGGCAACGGCTGTAACACAATAGCGTTTATAGCGCACCCGGCGGCGCTCTTCAGAATAAGCGCTGAGCCGCCGTCCGGGCCGATTCAGATCGATGACAGGATAAGGATGAATAGCAGCGTGATTTTAATTGTCGAAGATGATGTCGAAATAGCCGCCATATTAACCGCCTATCTGCAGAATGCAGGTTTCACGGTAAGCCATGCGGAAAACGGAGCGTTAGCATTAGCGTTTTGTGCAACATCCTCACCTGATTTGATCGTACTGGATGTCCGTATGCCGGTTATGGACGGCTGGCAGGTCCTGGCCGAAGTGCGTCGCCGGGGAAATATCCCGGTTATTATGCTCACGGCTAATGACGATGATGTGGATAAACTTTCTGCATTACGCATCGGAGCCGATGATTACGTCGTTAAGCCGTTTAATCCTGCTGAGGTGGTGGCACGAGTCCAGGCCGTGTTAAGACGTACCCAGGTTATCACACGCTCGAAAGATATTTACTCGACCCGATCGCTTTCCATTAACCTACAGCAGCACAGCGTTGTTGTTAAACCTGACGGGGTGGATATTGCCTCACGCCTGACAACAACCGAGTTCAGGCTAATCACCCAGTTCGTGCGCGAACCCAGCCGGGTATTTAGCCGGGATGAACTGCTGGAAGCGTGTTTTCCGGAAGGTGACACATTACCACGAACTGTTGACAGCCATATCAGTAAATTACGCAAGAAACTCGATGATGCGGGTGCGTCAGGACTGCTGCAGAATGTGAGAGGCTTCGGATATCGCCTGGGAGAGAGTAAATGAAGCAACGTGGTCTTAGCGGGCAACTGAACTGGCTCATCGTCAAAGTCACGATCTACTCTTTTCTGACCTCCTTTGCCACCTATTCACTTTACCCGACCGTTATCGGATTATTTTCAGGTCAGCTGTTGCCACTCGACTTAGACATGGGGACAACCGGCGACTGGATTACCACGCTGGTGTCGACGCTGTTAACGATAGCCGTCTCGGTGTTTTTTTCTGCCCGCTTTGCGCGCCAGATGATCGTTCCGCTGGAGTCGCTGACTCACAGTGCAAAACGCGTGGCTGAAGGGGATTTAAGCGCGCGAGCCAGTCAAGGTGCCATAGAAATTGGCGAGATTAATGCGCTGGTCAAAGACTTCAACCGCATGGCGGAAACACTGGAAACCCTGTCAAATGATAGCCGGACCTGGAACGCCGCTATCGCTCATGAGTTAAGAACCCCGGTGACGATATTGCGTGGGAGACTTCAGGGCTTAGCGGACGGCATATTTGCGCCCGATCATAAGCTCTTCGTTAATCTGATTCATCAGACTGATGGTCTGACGCGGTTAATTGAGGATCTCAGAACCCTGAGTCTGGCGCAGTCGGGACATCTGCATATTCACTATGAGCGCGTGAATATTAAAAGTGAGATTGAATCGTTAGCTGAACTGGTGAAAGAGGATTTCAAAGCCAGTCACCACTCACTCGTGCTGAAAGTGAATCCGGCTATTATTGAATGCGATGCTTTACGCTTCCGACAGGTGATGCTGGCCTTTCTGGAAAATACCCGCCGTTATTCCATCCCGGGCGTTGTCATGATTTCCTGTGAGCAGGATGCAGCAGGCGTCGCTGTGCACATAGACGATGAGGGGCCGGGAATCGATCAGGATTTTGCCAGGACGATATGGGATGCGTTTGTGCGCACCGATGATTCCCGTTCACGCCTGAGTGGCGGGACAGGCTTGGGTCTGGCGGTTGTAAAAGCCATCGTGCTGGCCCATGGTGGAAAAGTCTGCTGCGAAAAAAACAAATTAAACGGTACGCGATTCTCTTTCTGGCTGCCCGATGCTAAAACAAGTCAACCTGTGCTCAACCCCGTCATCTTATCCTGATGCGCATCATTTCTCGCTTATATCCCATCTGAAAATGATGCCAGCCTGACTTCATGATTAATAATGCATCACCTGCATTTGTCATTGCCCTGGTCATTGCCCTAAAAGCGTAACGACAGGTAACTAACTTCGTGATTCGTGTATCCTGGCGAGCGTAACATCTCAAAGCCTGGCTATGCTCAGCGGAGTTCAACCTGCAACTATGACTATCAGGATATAAAAAGATGAAAAAATTATCAGTTATTGTTATGGCTACCGGTCTGTTTTTGTCTGTGAATTTACAGGCTAACGCCGAAGGATGTCTGAAAGGCGCCGCAGTCGGCGGCGTGGCCGGTCATGTTGCTCATCATCATGGTGTTGCCGGGGCCGCAGCCGGTTGCGCAGTCGGTCACCATATGGCGAAGAAAAAACAGAAAGAGGCCGAGAAAAATCAGCCGGCGCAGAATTAAGCTGGGCTTTGGTTCTGATGTAAAATAGCTGATTGCCGGACACGCTGTTGTCCGGCAATCGCGTAAGACTAATTTTTTTATAAAATAGCAGATAAGAGGTTTGACAGTTTGCGGGATATTATCTTTTAGATTTATCAGGTGTAAAAGGAGCCACGTTGACCGGCAATATTCTTTTTATACTGGCTCGTTAAAAAATAACAGTAGCAGACTTAAGCCATAACCGGCTATTCAGGTATGTTCTTAGCTGATTATTACGTTATTTCCTTCCCTGAGATGTATTCGCTCGACGGCCTAAGCGTCGTGGCTATTGCGCCACTCTTCAATTCGCTCCTTTGAGACTTCTTTTTTATAACAAATCGGTGCATATCCGCCCTGCTTGCTCCATGCGCTGCGCCTGCCACAGCTACTGCCGTTACGTGCGGAGTTAAAGGGGCATGCACAAACACCCGGGTATGAGTCGATTGAATCCTCTATGATGAGCTGGCGAATCTGATCATCGGTTTGCTTAGATGTTTTACCTTCAGATGCGCTAACCCAAAAAATCATCATGCCCATACACAGAGAAAAGACGATTTTTCTGTTATTCATGATTTCCTCCAGAAGTGAGGAGGTTACGTTAACGCAGAATAAAATCGGGCGATCCTCTGAATAAAAGGCTAAAGATTGTCAACCCGGAGGGATGTTCTTCGCCCGGGGGGAAAGTGACTGATTTTACTGAACCAGGCCAATACGTCTTCTGAGAAAATTTGCTGAATCAGACATAAGCCGCCGCCGGGCGGCAGCGGGGAAATAATTATAAAGGCATTACTTTCTGCACCTGATGCTGAAAAACGTAGGGATCGGAGAGCAGTTCAAACTGCTCATCATCCGGATATGTCACGGCAATCTGATACTTATCGCCTGCAAAGGCTTTAATCGCCTCGACGTTTTCCCAGTATGTAGCAAGAAAAAAATGCTCCCATTCACCCTGCGTTTCCCTGCGCACGCAGGCTCCCAGATTTCCTGGTGTCCCTTCTGAATGTTCGACACCGGTCTTTTGCAGGTGAGCCGCAAAGCCCTCCGCATGCCTGAGCGGTACGCATCCGTGCCATGTTCTGACAATCATTTCGCTCTCCTCATGTTGTGGAACGATTTAAAACATAAAAAAAGTTTATGCTCTTTGTCTATGGTAAGAACAGCATGATAATCTTTAACCGCAAAATAATTTCGCCTGATCCATGCCCCACCTTACTACCTGCAGGTTCAGAGAATGTGCCAGTCGCGGCGTTAATCTCGTGACTCGTACTGCTTAAAACTGACTCATGGAGAGAGTTACAGATGAATTCCTGTTCGACACCTCGTCTGGCGCTGATAATCACCAGTGCTTTGGGCTGCATATTTACTTTTTTTGTGTGGCTCAATGAAATCGACCGCACTACCTTTCTGGCACAACCCGTACTTAAAGCACTATGGTGCGCCGTTCTTCCTCTGGGACTGTCCGTTTTTTTGATCATAAAAAAATGGGGTAAGGGGGAGCCTGTGAAAGGCATGATGAATAACATCAAGCTTTTCGCAGGTGCCGTTCTGATGGTTATCTTTTTAGGTTACATGCTGCTCACCACCCTAGTCTGGCTACTTCCGGGTACCATCAGCACCTATACGGCATATAGCGAGTTTTCGGCTGGCAGTCGTAACAGCTGTTCTGGCGTAGATGTTAACGATCCAGATCTGCAAAGACGGATTAAAGTGTGCGAACCTGCGGGCAATTATTTCGGTGGAGGAATGCTTAGTGTTACCAAACGTAGTACTGCGGCAGGCATGACCATTGTTAACTCAGTTCTTAAAGATTGAGACGCAATCCGTCTCTATTCCTCGCCCCGAAAAGACGACCGCAGGCGGGTAAATCGGGCCAGATAATTTTCACTACAGTACTAAATTTGGCAGGCTGCTAAACCCTGTTTACAGACGTCTGACTTACTTCCAGGCGATATAGCCGCCTGGTATGTCGCCTGGAACGCTCCTGAAAGCACGTCATTATGTATGATGTAACTAATTTTAATGGCTGACCCAGCGCGATTAGTTCAGCATTTCGGGAGAATCCCTGTCCTTTATAAAAGCAATCTTAATCGGGTAAACGGAGGCAACCAATATCTCCCATAGTCCTGATCACATCCGCACGCTTAAATGTTTAATTCTGATTTTAAAAAATGATGTATTCAATGACTGCAATATTTACCACAGCCATCAGCACCATTAATTCTGCTTTGTACCCGATATCTTCAGCTGCGCCCTGGCATTATAGAAACGTCGATAGGATAACCAGACGGCGATGATGGTTGACAGGCTGGCGGTGCCTATCAGCATGAACGTCACCATAATCTGATACTTAATCGCCTTGAGCGGATCGATTCCGGCGAAAATCAGTCCGGACATCATGCCGGGCAGGCTGACCAGTCCGACGGTTTTGGCTGCATCCACTGTCGGGATCATCGCTGTGCGAATGCTGTCAGCAATAATCCGGCCTGAGGCGAGCTTCACCGATGCACCCAGGCTCAACATCTCCATAATTTTCTGGTGGTTGTCACTGAAGCGCTGATTCAGGTTGCTGAAACAGAGCCCCACTGCAACCATGGCATTCCCGGCGATCATGCCTGTAATGGGAATGACCTGCATCGGCACAAACGCTATCGCGCCGCTCAGTACCAGAATCGTTAGTGTTATGACGGTGCCGCTGAAGATTGAAACAAGCGCTATCGCAAACGCGTTATCAATATTCTGACTGCGTTTGCGGGCGTTAATCGCGGCATTCACGCAGATAAACAGCACCATCAATACTGTCAGCCAGCGGTTATTGACATCAAAAATCGACTTCAGCACAAAGCCGACGATGACCAACTGAACAATCGCCCGACAAACACTCCAGACAATATCTTTGCCCATGCCAAGTTTTTCTTTCTGGCTGATCAACAGCGCGATGACGACCAGCGTCAGTGACAGCAACAGCGAAGTGTCACTGATATTATGCTGATTCACGCTCGTTTTCCTTCTCTGACGGTTCAAGGCGCAGCACGTGCCCGGCCTGCTGAATATCGCTGACATCATGACTGATCCGTACCACGGCCACCTTTTCTTCAGCTACGATCCGGTTAATCAGTGAAAGTACAGCCAGCCTGTTCTCCTCATCAAGGGCGCTGGTCACTTCATCCAGTAACAGTACGTCAGGCATAAACTGCAGATTGCGGAGCAGTCCGACACGCTGCTTTTCTCCGCCTGAAAGTTGTTCAACCGATTTTTCCAGCATGTCAGGCGAAAGTTTAACGCTTTCCAGCGCAGCAACGAGCTTGTCCCGCTGTGGATTCTGACGGCGAATCTCCCAGGGCAGCGCAAGATTGTCATAAACTGTCTGGCCGAACAGTTGTGGCGTCTGAAAACAGTACGAAACCTGCTGACGATAGGTCTCGGCTTTTAGCGTGGTGATGTCACTGTTCCTGAAAAGGATTTGACCTGTCGTTGGGGTAATAAGTGAAGCAAGGATTTTCAGAAGCGTGCTTTTTCCGCTGCCGGATGGACCGGTCAGTAACACATAATCGCCCTGATTTAACTGCAAAGATACCGGTCGCAGTAACTGGCGGTCCCCGACCGAAAAAGTCACATCCTGCACAGCCAGCAGGGGCAAATCTCTGTCCATATTTACGCCTCGGGGCCTGACAAAATTCAGAATGACTGGAGTTTAGTATCCGTAAAAAGCGGGCGTTATGACTCACAGACTGATTACCGGTAGTGTACTTCCCTGCCCTTAAACACAACCGGAATAGCGCATCAGGGGCATCTACTGAGAGGAAAAGCATAGGGCATTACGCTGCGGCTGTTCATCTTTTGAGAACAATTGTGACCGGCCCGGCTGCAGCCGGTCAAAACTGGAAGCGTGACAGACCTGCCAGGCGAGACTTATTTTTTTTCCCAGCTTGTTGAAACCGGATTGGTTACGCTGTTTTTTTCCTGCGTATAGGTGCCGTTCTGCTGCGCGATAGCCTCGCCGGTATCCACAATCGCGTTCTGAATAAAAACGTTCTGCTTTTCATTTCTGATAAAGGTTAACTGGTGAAAGGCCGTTTTATTGCCCCAGTCGGATGAAGGCAGTGAGATAAAGCGTACGGTGAAGGTTTCATCCTCAAACCTGCCCTGCATGACATAAACGCCGTAATGGTTTTCACCCTGAGAAATGATCTTATAGGTGCCGTTATCGTAGTAATAAATCTCCGCATCCGGAAATGGTTTTTTGTCATACATTTTTCGATAGTGCAGAACCTGTTTGATGGTGGGCTGACCAAAGCTGACGGAAAGCTTGTTACCTTCTGCTGATGTCGTCAGACCTTTAGCGTGAGCACTGCTCATCAGCATTAACAGGCTTGTAGTGATCATGGCGGTGGCTTTCACTCTATTTCTCCTTATCGGATTTGGGGGCCAATAGCGTAAATCACCCACGAACTTACACGGCAGCGGGTGTCTGGTGAAGAGGCAGCTAACACCTTATTACACATTGTTATAATCACGACAGGTGACCAGATTATTTCAGAAGCTCACGTCGGATAAACGTTGCCCGGCTGTCGATTGATGACAACAGCCTAATTAAGCAAACTGGCACCGACATTGACCGATAAACCCAAAATAGCCAGGTTAAAAATAAATGAGATAACAGACTGCAATAACGTCAGCTTACGCATCTCTGTTGTTCCGGTGGCGACGTCCGCCGTTTGCGAGGCAACCGCAATGGTGAATGAAAAGTAGAGAAAATCCCAGTAGCCAGGATTTTTTGTTTTATCCGGAAATCTCAGCGGACTCACGCTGTTATCCCGGTAAAGATAGTGCTGATGGGCATAATGCATCGCAAAGGCGCTGGGTAACATGGCCCAGGATGCAATCAGCGTCAGTGCCGTCAGCAATAAATGCAGCAGTCTCGGCGTGCCGGTGAGACCTTTAAGCGTGGGGAGTTCACTCAGTATGGCCACAATGCTGACGATACAGGCCACGATCACAATGCCCAGCACCAGTGCAGCACTCTGATCCTGCTGTTGAGCAATGCGCCTGATGCCCGTTGCATCGGTACGCAGCATGCGAAACCAGAGAATACCAAGATAGAGCCAGGCCCAGACATTCCAGCTAATCAGTAACCGCTGCATCTGCCCGGGATGATCAGAGAGCAGAAAATAACAGATCAGTCCGGCAGTGATGGAGATCAGCAGTCTCAAACGAGCATAAAGCGTGGAGGTTAAAGATGTCGGCATCGTAAAACCATGGTGGTTTAATCGGAGTGATAACAACTGTAGTTAAAATCAGGTGAAAATCCTGCACTAAGCATTAATTCTTACACTTTTAATGTACCGGTGTGGGTTCAATGCTGAATCATGAAAAGTGTCAAACAGGTCAGCGCAAGGTGTAATGCAGACAGTCGTCACCTGATGCTGAAATCAACAAATTATAGCGTTGTCTCTGACGCGCTTTTTAAGCGACTCTTTCAGGCTATTTGCATAGTTACACAACAATTAATAATCCGGAATCAGTGAGTCAACTCGCAAATAAAATACTGAATGCTTTAACAGTCATCTCTGAAACATTATTTCTGTGAAGCCAGCTGTCTCAGCAGAAGCTATTAATATTTTCCTCTAATGGAAGTAAGTAAGAAATGGCGGGCTCAGGCGTACTGTTTCCTGATAATTCTGAAAGTCAGTGTAAGATGTTGGAAATATAGCGCTGTGATTAAGTATGAGTCTGATTTGCTGTATAATTACGTATTCGTTTACACAAACGCGTTCTCTGTACATAACGGTTTGTGTTTTAATCCTTGAAAGTTGATGAGGCTCTGAAATTTTATGGATGATGTTGATCTGGCCTAGGAGCGCGAAGAAGCGCATCTCGCCGCTTCTCTGGCAGCCCGTAAGACCAAACTTATAAGTCCCAACGGTTTATGCGTCTGGTGCAAAGATGAAGCTGTCGTGGCCGAAACGGCTTTTTGCTCAGCTGAATGCGACGAGGATTATCATAAGTATCGCCGTGAGCAGAGTCAGCGTATTAGCTGATATTCCTGAGTGAGACATGCTCAAATTAGCACTGATCACATCTCTGTCCTTAACCCGACAGGGTGCCTTGCCCGTTATCCGTAAGGTCATCGTTGTCATGTCAGGCTGCATGTTTTTGCCGTAACTGTCGGCAGGACCTTATCAGAGGGCAGAACAGAGACCGGTGTTGATGCTAATTCCCGGTGGTGAAGGCATGCAGACACTGCATGCCTCACTGATTACTTACTCAGGTATTGATTGAAGAAGTCGGTCATCTTCGCAAATGGAATTTTACCCATACGATCGTATAAATCGACATGCGTTGCATCCTTCACGATCAGCAGTTCTTTTGGCCTGCGTAACACCGCCTGTAACACTTTCCGGCCGGGGATCCGGACAAAAACAAAATGTCTGTAACACGGAAGAACTTAACCGGCAGGGACTGAATCGAGAGCGGCCTGCAGCCGGTCAGCGCTTGCCTGCTCGTCATTCTCCATAAAGAAAGCCACCAGTTCCGCAAGCTGAGACGGCGTGACTCCGACATTCATGCTCATATTCAGGTGCGCTTTCAGCTGCGGCTCAGTGCCGGACATGGCGGCCAGCATCCCTACGGTAGCCAGCTCGCGGCTTTTCAAGTCCAGGTTGTTGCGATTGAAAATATCACCGAAAAGATACGTCTTCAGATACGCGTCGGCAGCCCGAGCAAACCCGAACAGGGGGCCGCTGACCGCCTTTCCAGCCAGCGCAGCGCACAGCACGACAACGGAGCAGAGACGCCGTTTCATCAGGTTACGTTCATGACCTGTCTGCTGAGGCGTACTGCTCATCCGTGACCTGCTCCATCCAGTCAACGACCTTGCCGTCCTGGGCTTCGGCGATGGCAATATGGGTCATGGCAGTCTCCGGTGCGGCCCCGTGCCAGTGCTTAACGCCGGTCGGTATCCACACCACGTCGCCGGGCCGGATTTCACGCACGGGACCACCCCACTCCTGCACCAGGCCAGCACCAGCCGTCACGATCAGCGTCTGACCAAGCGGATGCGTATGCCAGGCCGTGCGGGCAGAAGGCTCGAACGTCACGGTAGCCCCGCCGATACGCGCAGGCTCAGTGCCCTGAAAAGGGGAATCGATACGAACCGTTCCGGTGAAATAGTCTGGCGAACCTTTTACGGAGGGTTTTGCTCCGCTTTGCATAATCGTAATCATCGGGGTGATCTCCTTTGCGTAGGTGACTGAAACAGACAGTGCCAGGGACACTGCAGCAACGGCAAGTCTCTTCATGCAGGATCCGTTTTCCAGAGCTGGAAAAGCCGGACGCGGACATCACGCCCGGCACTTTTTAAGTGTAGGCCTGGCAGGATTGGTTGATAAGCCAGGTAAAACTGAATGCTTATGTGCAGGGCATGCAACAATGACAGCTGAAATCCTGACCGCGCACGATCACGCTATTGATTCCATTCTCTGGCCCCGACTAAAGCCTCTGCTGAAACGCTTTCCGGACATTCAGATAGAACTGAGTGTCGATTATTCGCTGACGGATATTGTGGCAGCAGTTTGATGCCGGCATCCGACCGCGTGATGCTCCAGCAGCGAGCTGCATAACCTGATGACAGCCTCTGCGGTGATCACCGCATGCGCCGTCTGTACGGCGGATTCACTGATGATTTGCACTTTATTCTGCACATTCAGCGCAACCAGTGCCTGCGGCAATAAACCAGCAGCCAGTGCGGGCGTCGCAGCAATGCTGAGTGGACGATGCTGCTGATGCGCGATCGCCTGTGCGCGTAAGCGAATCTGGTGCAATGACAGCCGCGCTTTCTGCACATACTGATGCAGTTGCAACGCCTCTTCTGACGGATGGATACGCGGGCCATTGCGAATAAACAGCGGATAACCCAGCGACTGCTCTAATTCCTGAATCAGGCGAGAGACGGCGGGCTGCGAGCGGTTTCGTGCTTTGGCCGCCGCAGTGACGCTGTCCGCAGAAATTACGGCCGGGAAGGCTTCCAGCTGACGCAGATCGAGGTCATTTAATAAGGTCATAGCAAGAGTACTTCCCTAAGTCATTGATCGTTCCCGATAATCACCCGGGAAAAATCCATCATAAAGAGAGTCAGGCAAATCAGCCACAGTGAAAAATCGCGAAGCCCCTGGCATTAATGACGGCATAACGTGACCGTCGGGTGGCCTTGCGTCTCCTGACTCCCACCCGTTTTTACACTCCAGATCGCGACACGCTAATCCAATGAGCTCAGTGGCATTTTCAGTCCAGGCTAGAATTCAATAGGTAAGCGTCAGCATAAAACCGAGTTAACGGCGCGACTCATCATAAAGAGGACGGAAATATGAAATTCGGTGTGATATTTGAAGATACTGGCGTCGAAGAGGAACATGATTTTGATTCCAAACCTGTTGCCGGCGATTTAGTGACGTTAACGCGCGACGGGGTTGGCAAAGATTATATTGTTATCATTGAGCCTGACCCGGACCACACCCATGATGACGGGCGTGACGGGCATCCAACAAAGGCCAGAGTCCGGCCCGCTTAGCGCACGGTAAGACGCTATTAACCGCCCTCTGAGGCGGTTTTTAGCCTGCTTGCATGGAATAAGGACGACTTGCTTACCTTAGCGGCTTTAGCGCTACATCAGCACGATACCACAGCGTTTCAGAAGCAAAGCCCAGAGTGCGAAAAGCAGGAGAGTGATAGCGCAGGAGATGAGCAGCGTCAGCCAGAAGCCGGTGCGCTGATAGAGAAAAGGGAACAGAATAAACATGGGCAGTATCGGCACCACATACCAGAAGGTGTACCAGGCATGAGCACTAATTTTTGCCTGGGTCTGTCCTTCTACCTTCATCCAGATAAGCATTAGCACGGTAACCAGAGGTCAGGCCGCAAGTAAGCCGCCCAGGCGATCGCTACGTTTAGCCGCTTCTGAAATCAGCACGACCATAAAAGCCGTGATAGCATATTTCGATATCAGCCAGAGCCTGATTGTTCTCAATATTCCTGTTCATCCGACACCTGAGTGCCGGACCGTTTACAATCGTCCCGCTCCGGGATGTCAGCAGACGCAGTTACGGCATCATCCTGCGCAGCGTGTCATCTTTCAGAAAATAGTGATGGAACAGCGCCGCCAGCGCATGCAGACCGATTAACCAGTATCCCAGCGGGGCAAGAGTCTCGTGCCAGCCAATCAGCATACTGGCCGTGGCAGGATCGGGCGATGTCGCCACAGGCATATTGATCCCAAACAGGGCCCACTCTTTGCCACGCAGGTAACGCGAGCTCAGCCCGAGAATCGGTAAGACCACAAACAGCGCATAAATCAGTGTGTGCACCAGATGTGAAAGACCGATCTGCCAGCGTGCCACGGGCGGCGTAATCGGCGGCGTTACAGCACGGGTACGCAGCCAGAGGCGGGCTATCATCAGGATCATGACACAGAAGCCTGCGGAAAAGTGGGTGATCATCACTGCATTTCGCTGCCAGGTTCCCTTCTCTGCCATCCAGCGCAGTTCGATGGTGGCATAGGCGACGATAATCAGTAAAACCGTCAGCCAGTGGAAAAGAATTTGCGAACCCCGGTATTTCTTCAGCATAGATAAACTTCCGTCACTATTTTTTTGCGTCACTATACCAGTTATTTATTAGATGTTTATTAAGCGATTACTGGCGCGTTATGACAGGCCACACGGCTTAATGATACAGGCTGATAAGGACCAATCTGCCTCAAACGCAACGCAGGATCAGCTACGTGCCACAGAGATAGCCTGTGGTTAAGAGTGCCTGCCGCTGACATATTGCCTGCGGCGCTCAGCATTCGATTTCCTCTTGTCCTGCAGGCCCACTGAGCAATTTCATGCGTATGAATATCCCGTTAATCCCTAAGGCTAATCAGGCTTTTTAGTTCATTACGCCTTTAACATTCAGCGCTGTGGGTATAAGAAGTTTATGATTTAACACAGCGATAAATCTTAAACTTAACCTGATGTTCATCCTGTAAAATGGCGAAAGCATGCAGCTGACGCGCTGCGTGCCGCCATAAATACACTCCGCACTGGAACGATTAGCCCGCCCTGTGCGAATGTTTCTTTAAGTCAAATCCGCGCCCTGCCGCCATGACCCGCTTGCGCCTCGCTTAACTTTAGTACCAGCGTAAATAAGAGTAAAAATAACGCGCGTTACCGTAACCTTAGAACTCTACATTTCTCATGCAAAAACAGTAACTTCTCCTCTCATTAGAGTTCGCCTATGCTGGCTGCTCACGACATTTTGCGTCAGAGGGATTTGCTATGTTTAACGTACCCGCAACCTACAGTGCAGAGGCTGTTGAGTGCCTTTACGAAGTTATCGACATACTCAACCTGAACGGCGCACGATGCCACGTTATCTTTGATAGTCAGGCGTCCCGCGCCGCGGTGATCGAGGCAGATACAACAGAGCAACTTGGCGAAATGCGCTACCCTGTGCTGGCTGTGCTTGAGATGGAGCGCGTCACCAGCATTAATACCCTACTGCGTATTAAATCATTCTGGACCGATTCAGACGGTGCTCACCCTGAAATAGCGTCAGGCAGCCTGGCGAACGCGTTATATAAAGCGCTGACACTGAAAAAACATATTACGCTGGTGGGATTGTAAATCAGGCTAATAAGGAGCGCGCGCGTTGAGTTCCCCTGGAGCTCAGGCTGTTCAGACACGCGGCAAGAATGTCCTGGGCTGTTGAAGCACTGTGGGAAATATTCATAGAGGACCAAATCTGATCAGCAATGCTATCAGAGATAAATAAGTGCAAATAAATACGGGAACCGCAAACAAAGACTATATGCGCGCTTATTACAATCCGTTTTCCCCCATTTTACTGAAAGCGTTCTGAACTCGCGCGCATCATGATTTTGGTTATAAAGAGTGATTAAGTTCTCGTCAGCACCAAAGGTGTACAGCTACGTTGGATGAAAAACTACCCGGCATGCTCAGCAGAAAACGTCAGGTAATTTTCGGGTGTAATAAGCTGATAAGGCACCCAGTTAAGCGTCTCAACTTTCTTCTTATCCAGCAGCGCTTTGGTCACCTGGACCGCACCTGTGGCCTGTCCTCTGGCATCCTGAAAAATAGTCAGCGCCATCTTGCCGTTTTTAATGAACTGCTGACCGTCCGGTGTTCCGTCGATACCGGCCACGAGAATTTTTTCATTCTTCGCCTGGTTTAACGCCATGATGGCACCGATTGCCATCTCATCGTTATTTGCGGCGATGGCATCAATCGGACGCTGATTCAGCAGCCAGCCTGACACGACATCTACCGCTTCATTGCGCTGCCATTTCGCCGTCTGCTTCTCAATGACTTTCATGTTCTTATATTTGCTGATAACGGCTTCTACCGCGCGGGTACGTTCCCGAGCCTCTTCATTCGACAGCGCCCCCATAAGAATGGCCACATTGCCTTTGTAGTTCATTTTTTTTGCCAGTGCTTCCATCTGCATTTCGCCGCCCAGCGCCGAATCAGAGCCGACATACGCCATGTTTTCGGGCAATTTCACTTCCGGTTTTCGGTTCACAAAAACCAGCGGAATACCGGCCTTTTTTGCCGCATTAATCATCGGCAAGACGCCCTGGGTATCGACCGGATTAAGAATAATGGCGTCTACGCCCTGGTTGATAAAGTCATCTACCTGCTGCACCTGCAGCGCGACATCACCTTTGGCATCGACAAACTGGCTGTTGAGCTGGCTGGCTTTCAGCTCCTGTTGCATGCGGCTACGAAGTATAGAGACAAAGTTAAGGTCGAAGTTAGCCAGTGCGACGCCAACGGTAAGGGTTTTGGCGTTGCCACTGACACTAAACAGCAGGACGCATAGGCAAAGAAGGAGGTTTCTGATGTTCATAGTGTGTTCCTGTAGGGTTGAGGTTGTTATTGTTTTCATTAACTTTATTTTGCGTCGGGCAACAGGCAGATATCCGACGCACTGCGCTTACAACGTAAAGTGATCGCGGAACTGCTGGATAGCCGCTGTACTATCGCCACTGGCCCAGCCCTCCATAGCCACTGTGCCGCTGTAACCCATCTCCTGCAGCGTCCGGGCGATAGCACGGTAATTGATCTCCCCGGTGCCCGGCTGCTGGCGGCCAGGTACATCGGCAACCTGAATTTCTCCGATGGCGGAACCGCAGCGCCGCAGCAGTTCAATCAGATTGCCTTCGCCAATTTGCGCATGGTAGAGATCCAGATTCATCTTCAGCGCCGGGCTATTGACCGCCTCGACCAGCGCCAGCGTCTCAGACGCCAGGGCAAAGGGTGTGCCTGGATGATCGACCGGCAGGTTAAGGTTCTCGAGTGTGAAAACCCGTCCGGCTCGTTCGCCAAGAAGCGCAACCTGCCGCAGCGTATCGGCGGCCTTCAGCCACATTGCGCCGGTTACCGTTGTCACGGGTTTTACCGGCAGACCGCGATCGTCAAGCCCGGTGCCATGCAGATTCAGTACCGGACAGCCGAGACGTGCAGCTACGGCCAGCGACGCTTCAGCGCTTTGCAGCAGTTGCTGGATTTCCGTCTCATCCGTCAGATTACCGCTCAGATAACCGGTCATAGAGGTAAAGCGCGCACCGGTCGCGACCAGCGCATCGATATCCTTGCTGGCCCATCCCCAGATTTCGACGCCAAAACCCAGTTCGTGAATGCGTTTTACGCGCTCAACAAACGGCAGTTCCAGAAATACCATTTCAGCGCATACGGAAAGTTGATAAACGGCCATCAGCGAGCTCCCAGCTTAACCGGCAGGTTGCGCTGCACAGATTCGATACAGGCCAGCGCGATTTCCAGCGCGTTTCGCGCGTCTTCGCCGGTGGCGCGGGGCGTTTCACCGCTGCGGATACAGTGAGCAAACTCACTCATTTCTGCCACGTACGCTTCGCGCAGCAGATCTGAATCCAGTCTTGACGTATCGACCGAAATTCCGCTGGCGGTATAACGCACGCAGTGATTGGCATTGATGTGGCCCGCCTGAAGCATGCCTTTGCTGCCAAAAACCTCGCCACGCACGTCGTAGCCGTACACCGCCTGAAAGTTTGCCTCAGCAATCGCGATGGCGCCGTTGTCGAAGCGAATAGTGACAACCGAGGTATCCAGCAGGCCTTTATCTTTAAAGTCTGGCCGCACCAGTGCATCGGCCAGCGCATAGACTTCAACCGGCTTCGCGCCGTGATTGAAGTGCAGCAGGGTGTCAAAATCGTGAATGAGGGTTTCAAGGAAAATTGTCCACTGCGGAATCGGGGCGGGATCGTTCAGGCCCGGGTCACGGGTTACCGATCGGCTGAGCTGCGTCGTACCATTCTCGCCGTTTTTCACCGCCGCAATCGCCGCAGCAAAGCCGGAATCAAAGCGGCGATTAAAGCCTACCTGTAACACCACGCCGGCCTGTTTTGCCGCCGCGATAGCGCGATCGGCCTCCTCCAGCGTCACTGCCATTGGCTTTTCACAGAACACATGTTTGCCGGCATTAGCCGCCGCAATCACCCACTCTGCATGTGTCCGGGCAGGAGCCGCAATCGCGATAGCGTCAATTTCATCATCCTGCAGCAGCGCATGCAGATCGCTGTACGCTTTGCTGACCCCAAGTCGGCTGGCGAGCTTTTCCGCCGCGCCAGGAAACGGATCGGCCACGGCTGCCAGGGTGGCGCCAGGCACGCGCCAGGCCAGATTTTCGGCATGAAAACTGCCCATGCGGCCTGCGCCAATTAAACCCACACGCACTGTTTGATGGTTCATAAAAACTCCTTATTATTTCGCTTTAGCCCAGGCGGGCGAGGACGGGTGTTGATGAGATCGTTGCGCATCAGCGGCGAAACGACGGGATTTGGAGAGCATCAGCGGCTCAATATGCTCAAGTGAAACGCCCCGGGTTTCCGGTAAAAAGCGGCGGACAAACCAGAACGCGATAAGACATCCCACCGCACACAGCATCAGCGGGAAGCCACCATGAAAGTGTTCCGTCAGCACCCGGCTGCGGTTCATCATCGGGAAGCTTTGGGTAACGATAAAATTCGCGACGTACATTGAGGCAAACGCAAAGCCCATCGCCACGGCACGAATACGATTAGGAAAGATTTCAGAGATCAGCAGCCAGGCACCCAGGCTCCAGGAAAGGCCAAATATCAGTACAAAGGCTAATAGCCCCATCACTGGCAACATCCCTCCAGCATCGGCGATAAATGCCCAGGCGGTGAAGACCATAGAGAGCGCACATCCCAGTGCTCCCCAGCGCAGCAGCAGCGTCCGGCCCAGACGATCGATGGTACTCAGACAAACGGCCACACCAGCCAGCAGCGCAAGTCCAGGGAAAATGCTGTGAAACAGGGAAGACTGGGTACTGCCGGTGATGTTTTGTAAGAGTGACGGCGCGTAATAGAGCAGGATGTTGATACCGGAGATCTGCTGCAAAATGGCAATGGCACAGCCAATCAGCAGGATATAGCGTGCCCGTGCATCCCGCAGAATGCCGGGCTGGCTGGCCCGGGCGTTGTCATGCTGATGTGACGTCAGGATCTCCTGTAACAGTCGCTCGGCGTGCCGGGCATTTGAAAGACGGGTCAGCACGTCGAGGTCGCGATCTTTTTTACCGTTCAGCGCCAGCCAGCGCGGCGACTCCGGCATAAATGGCACCAGCAGCAGGAATAGCGCACAGGGCACCACGCCGGAGGCCAGCATCCAGCGCCAGCCTTCACTGACAATCCACTGATGCGGCATACCGCGTGCAATCAGGTAATTCACGATATAGACCGTTACCTGTCCACCGACCATCAGCATCTGCTGCAGGCCGAGCATGCGGCCCCGCCAGTCTTTCGGTGAAACCTCCGCGATATAAAGCGGCGTAATCGCTGATGCCATCCCGACTGCCAGCCCACCTGTCAGCCGCCAGAGAACAAACCCGGTCAGAGAACTCGCCAGCGCAGCACCTACTGCGAAGAGCAAAAAAAGTATGGCGGTGAGGATCAGTGTTGATTTGCGGCCAATACGATCTGAAATGAAGCCCGCGCCCCATGCGCCAACGATGCAGCCAGTAATGACATTCGATACTGCCCAGCCACTCTCCCACGGGGTTAAGTACAGATGTTCTGTCAGCGGCTCGATAACGCCGGAGATAACGGAAGCGTCATAACCCAGAATGACGCCACTGAGTGAAGCAATGGCGCAGATAAACAGAATCAGCCGTAAATTATGTTTGCACATAACAACTTATTTCCCTTCGCTTGTTTGGTTCAGGTAACTGCATCCACAGTTGCAAAGGTGATGCCAACCGAAATCCGGGAAATTTTGTGAGCGCTGCCACAGCCCCACCTCACAAATTTGCAACAAAATTTACATGTCAACTTAACATGTCCATAAAATGGGCATTTGATCCCGTGAGGTGGCGTGTGAGTCAGCAACTGTTATTACGCGATGAGAGCGAAGCAATTTTCAGCCTGCCGGACAGGGAAGACGCTGACGGCTGGGATGCGCTGTTATGGCAGAGCTGGCAGCGTTTCATTCAAGGCGAACAGCCACCTGCGCTGCGACAAACTATTCTGCATTCCTGGCAGCGTTCGCAGCAGTACGCTATCGATCCGCACTGCTTTATCTATACCGCTCCGCCAGCCAGTGAGCTGACGGCAATTCTCGAAAACAATGCAGAACTGATTCTTGTTGCGCGCAGCATCATGGAAAATTTGCTCGCCTATAATCCGGATGGGCACATTAACCTCACCGACGCACAGGGGGTAACGCTCCATTTTTGCGGGGCCGACCTGACACCGGTCGGCAGTATTCTGCGTGAAGAGGTATTGGGCACTAACTGTACCGCGCGCTGCCTCATTGAACAGCGGCTGGTGTACGTGCTGAGCGGTGAGAACTGGAAGTTTGATCTGCGCAAACGTCGCCGACAGTGCGCTGCGGCACCGGTCCGCAATGAAAATGGAGAGTTGATTGGTGTGCTGACCCTGACCGCCACGCCGGATAATTTTAACGCCCACACGCTGGGTACGGTTCAGGCGGCGGCGGAAGCTGTCGGGCAGCAACTGATGTTACGACGCCTGCTGGCTGAACAACAGTCCATTCTGGAGACGCTGAATGAAGGCGTTATTGTCTGTGATAAACAGGGACGCATCAAAACGCTTAACCGCTATGCGCGCCAGATTTTCAGCGGGCTGGAACCACGCGATACTCCGATTGATGAACTGCTGCGACCGCAGGCCGGATCGCTGCTGACCATGCCTTTCTGTAATGACCTTGAGCTGCAGTTCAGGCCAGCAGGCCTCGCTCCCCTCTCCTGCCTGATATCGTTAATGCCCGCTCCGGATGGCGGACGCGTGCTGTCACTGCGTGAAAATCAGCGTATCCGCGCGATTACACGACGTGTAATGGGTGTGAACGCCAGTTACACGTTTGAAATGATCCGCGGCCACTCATCACGCCTGCAGCAGGCGATCCATAAGGCACGCGTCAGCAGCCGTACCGACAGCACAGTGCTGCTCAGCGGCGAAAGCGGCACCGGTAAAGAGTTGTTTGCTCAGGCCATTCATAATGCGAGTCCACGCCATCAGGAAGCCTTTATCGCTCTGAACTGCGGCGCACTCCCGCGTGATCTGGTGCAAAGCGAGCTGTTTGGCTATGCCGATGGCGCCTTTACCGGTTCACGTCGTGGCGGTTCACCGGGCAAATTTGAACTGGCTGACGGCGGAACCCTTTTTTTGGATGAGATTGGTGAGATGCCACTTGAAGCGCAAACCAGCTTATTGCGTGTTTTACAGGAGAGCGAAGTGCTGCGTATTGGCGCTGCGCAGCCGGTGAAAGTTAATGTGCGCATTATCGTAGCAACCCACTGCAACTTACCTGAAGCCGTAGAGAAAAACGCGTTCCGGCGCGATCTCTATTATCGTCTGAATGTGATTTCACTGGAAATCCCACCATTGCGCGATCGTCGTGAAGACATTCCGGAACTGGTGAACATTTTCATTCAGGCACTCTGCACGCGTCTGAAGCGTATTCCACCGGTGGTCGCGCCCGAGGCAATGACATGTCTGCAATCCTGGGATTGGCCTGGAAATGTGCGCGAACTCGAAAATGTCATTGAGCGTGTCGTTAACCTGAGTGAAGGATTTGAAATTACCCGATCCGATTTGCCGGAATCGCTGCAGGAGAATTTACCCAGTGATGTGTCCGAAGATATGCCATCCTCACTGCAAAATCTTGAGCGTATGCATATTTTACAGGTTGTAAGTGATCAACACGGGAATCTGCGTCAGTCGGCCCAGTTGCTGGGCATTTCACGAACAGCGTTATACAACAAGCTGAATGGCTGGGAAATCGATTACCGTGCTTTCAGAAAAAACATGCCTTAATCTCTGCAATGGCCTGACTGATTAGCGGCATAAAATCGTACCCGCTGCTGGCCAGCAAAATGCCGCAAATCACCCAAATCACGATAAATACTCCCGCCGTTATGCGACTGACAGGACCTCTGCTGGCCGACACTGCGCTTTCCCGATGCTCATGCATGACTTCGGCTGGAATGAGATGCACCACCAGCATGATGCCTGATGGCACGATGATCAGGTCATCGAGATAGCCAATAATCGGAATGAAGTGGAGATCAAGTCGATGGGGGAAACGGCTTTACGCATCTGTATAGCTGCACCTTTTACACGCGTGCTGCGTGCTAAAAACGATCTTACTCATCAATTCTTAGCATCAGAGATATTCGCATCCCAGACTTTCATCACGGCGGATACCGCCGCATCCAGTTCTTTACCGCTTGCCCCATCCCGGGCTTCCGTTGACAGGCCGAGTTCAAAACTGTGGAGCGTTGCCGCCAGCGCCCGCACGTCTGTACTGGCAGCCAGCTGTCCCGCCTCTTTCGCTCTCGTGACACATCGCAAAAATCCCGCCCTTGTCCGTTCGCGCTGCACAGTCAGAATTTCACGGATGTGATCATTAGCGGGTGAACAGGTATTCACGGACAGCGCAATCAGGCAGCCGCTGGGATGCCCCGGTTCTGTCTGCATTTTTGCCGAACGGCGCAATGCCAGTTCGACAGCTTCGCGAGGCTCAAACGTGTCATCCCACAGGCAAGCGTTAACCTGGCCGTAAGTCGACGCATAGCATTCAACCACCTCCTCAAACAGCGCCTCTTTTGATCCAAACGCAGCGTAAAAACTCGGTGCGGTAATACCGTTACCGAGGTTCGACTTAAGCATGGCAAGCGAGGTGGACTCGTAGCCATACTGCCAGAAAAGGGTCATCGCCTGACGAATTGCCTCATCACGATCAAATGTCCGTGGACGTCCCATCTGAGCCATATCCGCTCCTGTTTTTACCTGTCAGATTTAAATACTAATCGATACATATGTGCTTGACAAGGCTCAGG
Organism: Pantoea sp. 22096; assembly: GCF_052045955.1. Classification (NCBI taxonomy): domain Bacteria; kingdom Pseudomonadati; phylum Pseudomonadota; class Gammaproteobacteria; order Enterobacterales; family Erwiniaceae; genus Pantoea; species Pantoea sp. 22096. The sequence continues at coordinate 365,985 of NZ_JBQEPW010000002.1, forward strand.
CCGGCCTATAGCTTCAGATATATACCAATCGATACATTAATCAGAAAATTTTTTGCCACAAGGGTTTTCACGCTATCAACGATTTAAAAAGGGGCTCACGTGCACACCACTTCAGAATTCCATGAAACCACCCCCCAGCGGGGTCTGCCTCTGGCTTCCCTGCTGGCCTTTGCCATGACGGGCTTTATTGCCATCCTGACAGAGACACTACCGGCAGGTCTGCTTCCGGAAATCGGCGAAGGCCTGAGTGTTACTCAGGTGATGGCGGGCCAGCTGGTCAGTATTTATGCGCTGGGATCGCTGCTTGCGGCGATCCCGTTAACGGTGCTGACCGGTGCATGGCGGCGTAAAAAAGTTCTGCTGCTTGCCGTCGGCACCTTTCTGATTTTCAACACCATTACCACCCTTTCGTCCAGTTACTGGCTGACGATGGCGGCCCGTTTTATGTCGGGTGTGGCAGCCGGACTGGCATGGGGGATCCTGGCAGGCTATGCACGCCGCCTCGTTCCTGCTGCGTTACAGGGTCGCGCACTGGCTATTGCTATGGTTGGCATACCGGTGGCTCTGTCGCTAGGTACGCCGGCAGGCGCATGGCTGGGCAGCCTGATAGGATGGAGAGTGCCCTTTGGGATCATGGCAGCCCTGGCCGTGATTCTGTTCATCTGGACATGGATCGTGGTTCCTGATCTGCCGGGGCAGCAGTCAGGCCGTGGCCTCCCTGTGTGGAACGTTTTCCTGATGCCCGGCGTCACACCCGTTCTGGCGGTTATCTTTCTGTGGATGACGGCACACAACATTCTTTACACCTTTATTGGCCCGTTCCTGCAGCTGTCGGGACTGGCTGCAAACGTCGGACTTATCCTGCTGGTTTTTGGCATTGCGGCACTTATCGGCATCTGGATTACCGGAATGCTGGTAGATCGCTATCTGCGCAATCTGGTTCTGCTCAGCCTTGCGGCCCTGGCGGTTGTCTCTGTGGTGCTCGCCGCAGGCATGCGGCAACAGGTTCTCGTCTTTCTGGCCGTCATCGTCTGGGGATGGTCGTTTGGCGGCGCGTCAACTCAGATGCAGACGGCCGCTGCCGACTCGGCGGGCAATTATGTCGATGTCGTTCAGGCGATGGTGACTACCGCATGGAATCTGGCCATTGCCAGCGGCGGGGTCGTTGGCGGGCTGCTGCTCAATAATGCCGGTGCTGAGTCATTCCCCTGGGCGCTTCTGGCCTTTATGGCTGTTGCGTTTGTCATCGCGTGGCGTGCGAAAAAGCACGCCTTCAGGCCTGGCGTCAGAGGCAGTTCAGGGAAGTCGTAGCCGCGTAAATTGTCTGAAACCACACATTTCTCTAATTTGCTTTGCAATCTGCGACACGGATGTCCGCCTGAAGATGCTGAGCAAAATGGCGTTCCTGCATCGCATTGCGATGAGGAACCTTGCCTGAAACGGACTAACAAAACAGGTCACTTTTATTTCAGGAAAAGTTCTAAGGACATCACCTTTTGGCTGTCATCGGTGACGCTCACTTTTTGACGTCCGAAGATCGGGTTACTGAAGTGCTGGTTTTTATGAAATCTGACAACTCAGTACCTCGCGCGGCTACTACTCAGTCGTGGAAAAGCCGCGGGCGGCGGCAACGCTTCCGGGTCAGCAGGCACGTTGTTCAGCATCCGCAAAAATGACGCAGCCCAGTGATGGCTGTTGTGCATATGCAGGCCTTTCATCAGACGGGCGTGCTGACAGCGCCGTTCGTGTAACGGCATCTGCAGGGCGCGATGGACCGCACTGGCCATGGCATCAGGATCATAAGGATTGACGATGATGGCACCTTCCATCTGCCCGGCGGCACCGGCAAACTGCGACAGGATAAGTACCCCTGGATTTTTCGGGTCCTGCAGCGCGACGTACATTTTGGCCATCAGGCTCATGCCCGCCATGAGCGGCGTAACCAGCGCAACGCGTGAGGCCCGATAGATACCGGCCTGCTCTTCCCGGCTGTAAGCGTGAGTCAGATAGTTCACCGGATACCAGTTCATGGTGCCATGCACACCATTGAGTTCTCCACATTGCGCTTCCAGAGCGTGACCGAGTTGTGACGCATCATGTGCGTGTCCGGCTGCTGGCGGCGCAAGCTGCAACAGCGTGATATTTTTCTGGTAGCAATCATGCCTCCGCAGCAGCACCTCAAGCGTGCTGATTCGATAAGGTAGTCCTGAACTCTCATCAAGATGGCCGCCGCTCAGTACGCTATTTTCGGGCAGACTTTCGCGGCACTGCATTTCCATATAGGCGCAGCTGTTACTCTCACGCAGAGACTCAACATCGTCGAGGTCGATCCCGACCGGGAACACACCAACGTTGATGATCCGGCCATGAATGCGAAAGCTGTGCGCTTCCAGCCATTCCAGCCGGAATTCGCTCTCCAGCCAGACGAGGAAGTTATTCATATCCTGCACGGTCTGAAAGCCAATCAGGTCACAACACAACAGCGACTCTGTAAACCAGCGCCACTCGGGTATGGTTTCAAACATTTTGCCAGCCGGGAAAGGCTGATGCAGAAAGATGCCGACTGAATTGGGCAGGCCCTCTTCGCGGATGTAGCGGGCACAGCCCAGCAGGTGATAATCCTGAATCCAGATAACATCGTCTGGTGTGGCATTTTCACAGATGGCCCGCGCATAGGCTTTATTAATGTTTTTATATTCCTGAAAACCATTGGTGGAAAAACGGGCCATGTCCGGACGCTGGTGGAAAACAGGCCATAGCCCTTTATGAATGTAATTATGGTATCCCTCATTAAGCTCGCCCGGCGTATAGGGGAAGGTCACGGTTTCATACCGATCGTGCTGCTTCGCAACATCGGCTCTTGACGCATCCTGAGAGATAACCGTGCTTTCACCATTCCAGCTAATCCATAGGCCGCCCAGCCGGGAGAGTATCCCGTCATAAACTGCAGTAAGCGTCGAGCGTTGCGATTGATTATGAGAAACAAGGATAAGGCCTGACATGGTGTGTTCCCTGATTGAAGGCTGTGGACAGGCGATCAAGCCTGGCAGCCTGCGGCTGTTAAGCTGAGGTCGGAGGATAAACTGGAGAAAACCGCTCATGAGTGCGCGCCCTGTCCGCTTAATGCCTGCTGGCGCTTCTGGCGCAGATTGAATCATTAATCCCATCGTGCAGAGTCGTCACCCAGACGCCAGGCAGTGAGGGAAAGGCGATGAATCCGTTACGCTCAAAAAAATCCGGCACGGGTTCACCCATTGCAATAATACGGCGGCAGCCTCTGGTGCCCGGATGAGAAACACAGCAGTGCAGCAGCCAGGATCCAAGCCCGACAAAGCGATACTCCGGCGAGATAAACAGATTCCGGATTACCCAGGTTTCAGCCATGTCAGTTACAACCCGGGCAAAACCGATTTGTCGGCCATTACGATAAAGCCCGAAGCACAGGCTGTTGTTGAGGGCCAGAATCAGCGCGCGGCTGTCGGGTATCGTTGTGCCCAGCCATTGCGCAACCAGGCGATAGTTCAGCAGTGACGGATCGGTACTGGCCTCAATAGCATCCCGGAACCACTTGCGGGGCGAAATGAGGCGAAGGCGCTGCTGCTCAGCAAGATCGGCTAATGCCGCCTCGCGGCAGCCCGGTATGGACCAGGGCTTATTAATGCATTTCATTCACGGCTTTCCGATAAGAGGCGCACAAGCGCCCGGTGCCGTCAATTAAACCGGGAGGCCCGTAAAAATGGCGTAAAAAGAGGCTGGTGAAGTGTAAAAACGCTGCAAAACAACTGCCGCCATGGCATTAGCGGGCGAGTACGGCGTGAAAGTCAGCGCTGGATGGTGGTGAGCTAACCGGGAACTGGCCTGGATCTGCCTCTCTCAGCAAAAGTATTGTTCAGAGAAACCTGTTTAAACGGGCATAAACAAAAGGCGCTAAAGGCTTTCAGGCAATGGCTGCTGGCGGAAATGCGTCGGGGAACATAACTCTACTTAACCGTGATCCTTAGTTCTCTGAGCGGCCCTGAATATGCTCACGGAGAAAAGCCCTCGGTCAGAGGGCTTTAATTAGTGTGCACTCAAACCATGACGCTTACAGACGAAAGGCATTCACTGCTTCACGTAACGAATGTGCCTGGGCTGAAAGTGACTGCGATGCCGAAGAGGATTCCTCAACCAGTGCAGCATTATTCTGCGTGACGCCATCCATCTCATTGACCGCAATACTGACCTGAGAAATGCCCTGCATCTGCTCTGCTGAGGCAAGTGAGATGTTGTCCATCGCGTCGGCCAGTTTTCCGACCATAGCATTGATATCAAGGATGCTCTTGCCTGTTCCGGTTGCGACAACAACACCACTTTCAACCTGTGCTACGGCTTCTTCAATCAGATGTTTGATATCTCTGGCAGCCGTGGCGCTGCGCTGAGCAAGCGTCCTGACTTCACCGGCAACGACGGCAAAACCCCGCCCCTGTTCGCCCGCACGAGCGGCTTCTACCGCAGCGTTGAGCGCCAGAATATTGGTCTGGAAGGCGATTCCTTCGATAACGGCAGTAATATCCCGGACTTTCACTGCGCTTTTGGAAATATCATTCATCGTCTCTGACATCCGCTGCATATCGTGCTCGCCCGACCGCGCCAGGGTAGCGGTTTCGCGTGCAGAGTCCGCAGTCTGCTGCGCACCCGCTGCATTGCTTTTTACCGTGACGGTGAGCTGTTCGATACTGGCGGCAGTTTCCTGTAACGCGGCAGCCTGCTGTTCTGTACGGGAGGAAAGTTCGGTATTGCCCTGGGAAATTTCATCAGCAGCCATGGCTACCGAAGCGGAGGAGTCTTTGATATGGGAGACCAACTTGCGCAGATTATTTTGCATGCTATCCAGGGACGCCATCATGCTGACGGTATCCCCCTGACGAAGTGTCACCGTCGTTGTCAGATCCCCTGCAGCAATCGCGGCGGCCAGGCCCTGCGCATGAGAAGGTTCGCCACCCAGTTGAACCTTGAGCCAGCGGGTAATCAGGCCACTCATCACAAACCCCAAAATGACAAACAGGGTCGTCAGAAACGCCAGCGTTACATAAACACCCGAGAGCGCCTGCGTTGAGGTTTCCGCCGTTTTACCTGTAACCCGCGCCTGATAATTCACCATGCCGTCCACTGCGATACGATATTGAGTAAGCGCAGGAATCAGTTCGCTCCGAAGCTTATCCCGGAACGCAATAGCATCTGGCGTAAACACATTCTGCTCAGCCTGACGAAGCGGACCTGATGCTACTTCAATTTTATTGAGTTGCGTGGAAGCCTCTTCAACTTCAGCAAGATTAATTCCAGGAATGCTTTTAGCACCGTTGATCAGCTGCCGGAAATGCGCAGTGGTATTGTCATTCGTGGTCTGTAAGACAAAAAACTGCGTTTTAAGTTTTTCTTCTGTCTGGGGCTGAGTGCCTGCAGCCCCAGAGACTAAAAGAAGCGCCTGCTGAGTCAGGTTATCTTTTAGCGTTTGAAGTGCCTGAAGATCGCCAAGGCGCGCGCGGGTCAACGCCTGCTGTTCGCTGGCGGTATTAAGTTTAAACCCGGCAAAACCTGTTACAAAAACGCCCGCTAAGATGACAGTGAGAAATGCTGCGGTGAGCATAACGCTTAATTTTGTTTTTTTGTTGCTCATCGCTGAACACTCCGACGTCTGATTTATAAAGTTATTACCGACGTTCCGCACCTGTGGCTCGCTGGTCCCTCCCGTCTTTATCGGCAGCGAGCATGAAAATTGCAGTAAGGAAGCATGCGAGGCGCAATAATTTCTGGGGAAGAGACTATTAATAGAAGAGGGATGCCATAAGAGAGTGAGTTTTAGTAAGACTGAGCGCCAGAGATGTGAAAGATCTTTCACCTCTTTTTACGAAGTAAATTATGCAGTTTTTGCCCAAAAGGTGTATGGAAAGCGCGAGAATGGCGCTCTGGTGCGTTGTGCATTTGATTCTGTTACTTGCTTAATTATCTGGCCCTGAACTGGCAATTTTTTTCAAAAAGTCACACCCTGAAGTTTCGCAAAGGAGTCAGAAATTAATCACATGCGACCTGTCACCGCTAAAATAACGCACAACATTATCAAATGCCGTTCTGAAATAGAGCGCATAGCTGGCCTTTTCTACATATCCCAGGTGCCGCGTACACAGTACATTGGGCATCTGCAGGTAAGGATGCCGGGTGTTGTAAAGCGGTTCCTCTTCGTAAACATCCAACGCCGCAAATCCAGGCCGCCCCTGTGTCAGGGCATTGTGCAACGCGCCGTCATGAACCAGTTCAGCCCGGCTGGTATTGACGAATAACGCATCAGTTTTCATCAGCGCGAGATCGGCTGGCGTGATGTTGCCTTGCGTCGCAGCCACCAGCCGCTGGTGCACGGTTAACACATCGCGCGTGGCGAAAAATTGCTCCCGACTTTCGGGAACGGTCCATCCGTCTGCTCGTGCCTCTTCCTGCGCACGCGAACTTCCCCATACCTGCACCTGCACCTGCACCTGCATCCCAAAAACGGCAGCATAAGACGCAAGCCGTTTACCAATTTTTCCATAGCCCAGAATGCCGATGACCTGATTGTGAATCGCAGATCCGATTTCTGTCTGCCAGTGCCCTTCGGCTATTGCATTCACCGACGAGACAAATTTTCGGCGGGAAGCCATGATTAACAACCAGGTTAGCTCAGCAGGCGCAACCGGTGAGCCACTCCCTTCCACAATGGCAACACCCGCTCGCGTGCAGGCATCACTATCGACATTTCTCGTCAGCTTACCCGTCTGACTGATCAATTTAAGAGGTGGCGTGCGTCGCAGAAAGGCTTCGTCAATAACCGTCCTTTCGCGGATAAGTATCAATGCTTCAGCCGATAACAGCTATTTCTCTGCCATCGGGTCCATGCTGACATTGCCCAGAGCAGCGCAATGAAAGCTGTTATCACTATGTAGAAAATCCAGTTTTTGAGTGGCAAACTGATAATCATCTGGGATGACGATATGAATGGTCATTAAGAAACCTCATTATTTGACAGCTGTGCACACATTTAAACGTTAATGATTAAAAGCTTTATCAGTTTTACAACTTTGGGACTCATTACCTTTGCTAATATTCATTGTCAGCCTGTATCGTTATTTATCCTTTTATGACCACGAACATTACAGGTAACTTCCCCCACCTATCCTTATTCATCTGCTCTGAGCTAAGCGACCATTTTTAATGTGGGTTAATACCCACGTCGGTGTCGTGCTATTACGATATAATGAAAAGTAAGTCGAAGCCGATAACGATAGTGAATTAGTAGTCTTACTCACCAGCATAAGATATGAACACACAGCAAATGTAATAAAATATTGCCCAATTAAACAGTAAGCCAGTATTGAGATAAGCCGTCATATGAAGCTGTTTATCTTAATGATTATGCTGAAAAAAAGATTAAACCAGTATGCGATTGTCGACAGAGTTCGCTGAGTTTATAAAGCCTGAATTGCAGAAAAATTTTCGTTAACAGGCTGAAAATTATGTATTTACGGGAATGAAATGAAACCTGGTGTAGAAAATGATGAAACGCGCGAACGTTTGCAACAGCGTATTAAGCTGGGCGAGTTTCGCCCGTTTTTTCAGCCGATAGTTTCTCTGGAAGATTTGCGCGTAATGGGGTTTGAGATGCTCGCGCGGCACATATCCCCGGAGGGTATTGTTACGCCTCCTTCAGACTTCATTCCGGCTATGGAGCGAAGTGGTCTGCTCGACGAGCTGATGCTCAGCCTTATGGCACAGGGTTTCAAAGTTGCTGCCACATGGCCAGAACAGCAGTTTATATCGATGAATGTTTCTCCTTCGCAGCTTGATGGCAGGTATCTTACTGAAATTATAAGGAATACAGCCAGTGAATTTCAGCTCGATCTTGCAAGGTTGAAGATTGAGATAACTGAAACAGCCCTGTTAAATGATATCAATACCGCCCGGACAGAGATTGAAGCCCTGTCACGTATGGGTTGTAAGATTGCAATGGATGATTTTGGAACAGGCTATTCCAGCCTCGCCTGGCTGATTCAGTTACCGGTTAACACGCTTAAAATTGACAGCAGTTTTATTCGCTCCATGCTGCACAAAAAAGACAGCCGCAAAATCATTTCCAGCGTCGCCGGTCTGGGCCGAAGCCTTGATATGGATGTGATCGCGGAGGGCGTTGAAACCGAAGAACAGGCTGAAATGCTCCGGGGTATAGGTTGCCTCTATGCGCAGGGCTATTTGTTCGGGAAACCTGTCTCAGGAGCGGAAAGCTGCCGGATGCTTAATGCAGTACCAGATAAAGGATCGCTGCGGCGGGTTGCGCGCCTTTCCCTCGATCAGCGAGCGCATCAGATTTCATCCATGTATGCGATTCCCGGCACGTCTATTTGTTTTCTTAATCCGGAACTGGTGATCGTTGATGCAAGTGACACGTTTGCCGAACGGGTCGGCTGGGCTCCGCAGGATCTTATCCATAAATATATTTATGAAGTTATTCCGTCTCAGGCTGAAAAACTACTCTGGCTGCAGGAATTCCGATTGAAAGGACTTCCCTATCCCCCTTATGAGGTTGTGCTGCCTGACGGTTCGTCCGATCTGGTCATGGTGACCCGGGTGGAAGATGAGGCCAAGGATTTACTGGGCTTTTGTGTATTTGGTGTGAAAATGAGTGACCGCAAGCGCCATTAAGCTGAACGTTTTTTTCAGCGTGATGACACTCATTAACGATCAACATGGCAGATTGCGGTGTGCCTATCTCACCTGCGCTTCATGTGCCTTCAGGATTTATCTCTTCAATAAGCATCTCGCCCTGATTATGGATATTACCGACTTTGGCTGAAACAGGGTGCCAGGTGAAATCCTGCTCGGGTAAGGCGGCCTCATGTGCAATGTCCTGTGCCCGACCGGGTGTGGTTTCAGCACCGAGCCATTCGCGTACCGCGTCCGCCCGTAAAACCAGTGGACGGCGGTCATGAATATCGACCATGCCTTTGTTGCTCGCCGCTGTGACGATAACAAATCCCTCATGTCCATGGTCTTTACCGTAAGGCGCCCTGCCGATCGCGGCGAAAAACAGCGGTTCCTTCGCTTTGTGGTGGATAAAATATGGCTGTTTCCTGTCACCCTCACGCTTCCACTCGTACCAGCCATCGGCAGGTACAATGGCTCGTCCCTGCTCCCATAACGGCTTAAACATACGGCCGGTTGGGGCTGTTTCACTCCGGGCATTGATTAGCGGCTGCTTATTCCACCACTCAGGATCGTAGCCCCAGTAAACCGGGTCCAGGTGAAGTTCATCATCCCGCTCATTGAGCAGCAGCACGTTGGTGCCTGGCGCAACATTGAAACGCCCTATAGGTTCCGGATCATAAATGATTTCATCGGGCTTCAGTCCCAGAGAGTCAAAGTAATCGTCTCTGCTACTGTACTGCGCAAACCGTCCACACATAGGTACCTCCTGGCATAAGGATAGACCGGTGTTGATTAAGTCATGATCAAAATATCAACTTTCTGGCTGAAGATATCGCGCCAGCTGTCGAGAATATAGTAAAGGGAATGCAGAGAACGGAATAACCTGAGCGGATCCGTGTTCACCTTTTCTGATGGCAAGCCAGGTTAAGCAAACTTGCCTCTCTGCCCCGGACATAATTATTGATTGCTGACCCTGCCGACAGAAGAAGGGCGCTGAATCGATGTTACCCGGCGACTGCACTGTACAGCACATCATTAAAGCGCTGTGTGATTTCAGCTCTTAGTCACAGCGTGATATTTAACCATCAGGAAAATAACAAATGAGCCTCGTTTATATACCTGCTCTCATTCCACTCTTATTAAAAAAAGAGAATGAGAAAGGAAGCCCGCTTACAGAAGAGGAAGTCATCAGTGTCAGGGATAGCGCCACCTGTATCGAAGTGGCAAGCGATATTGCTTTTACAATGGCAGAATGCCGCGGATATTTTGATATCAACCCTGAAAAATGCTGGGATGAATGGCGAGTGTTAAGGAAGAAGGGTTTAGATTCTACTGGCGACAAATGATAACTGCATCGCGGTAAACCTCTGCACCTCACGTTTTACGGGTCCGCATCTGATCGCAGTACTTCAGAGATCGACATAGTGATAGCATCAGTTCTGGCTGGCCGACGGCTTACTGCATATCGATCTGATATTCAACGCTTTCGATAGTCGTATAGGCTTACTGCGGGGCGAAATGTATCGGAAATTCGTCTTTCAGAAAGGCGAGTCTCATTGGAAAAGTCTGAGCCTCTACAGCTTGTTTAATTGATTCAATAGCAGCCGTACACAGAGCGGGATCTCCGGCCTGAACGTCGATGCTTACCGGAGGCTCGCCTGCCGGCTGCCTGATCCTTACATCACATGTTTTACCGCGATAAGAATCTGCATCAAAAAAACGATATTGTATGGCTGTTACAGCCTGGCAGAGCCAGAGCTGCGTTTCACGCTCCTGAATATGCTGTGGTGTCTGAGCTTCGCACTGACTTTTAATCTCTGACGCATCTGGAGTCTTGATTCCCTGCTGTCGGATGTGATTTGTACTCATGTGGCATCCGGAAACTGCTAATACCGCAGTCAACGCAATTATTTTTTTCATCATTACATCCCTGTTGTTTGATCAAATTTTGTCCCATCAAGGCTAAAGACTTTATATCCACAACCGGCTGATAAAAATGCTGATTTCATCTAATCAGTCATCTGCGAACCTTCAAGAAAAGACAAAGTTTGTCGAGCGCCTGCACTGCGGTTACCCAATCAAACGCATCTCTGTATAAACAGTAAATTTTTCTATCCTAAAATCAAATAAGCGGTCGTAGTTAAAAACGTTGTACCACATTTCCTGCGAGCGAGAATCTTCCACTCTTTTCAAACCACTGCGTTAGCGTTACTATATACGAAACATATACGTTTCATATAAGGCTCATATGGGTATCGTAAAGATCTCCGACCTGATGCATGAAAATTTGCGCATCGCCAGTCAGGCGATGAGCCGTTCGATCAATGCACAGGCAGAACACTGGCTCAAACTCGGTATGCTGGCTGAACTCTATCCTCAGCAGACCCAACACCAGCTGGCACAGATGCTGGTCCGGCTTGAACTGGACGGCGGCGCTGATATCCGCACTATGCTCCAAAAAGAGCGCCTCACCACACAAGGAGACGTGTTATGAACACCGTTAAAATTCATACCGCCGCAGAGATTGAGATGGCGCGGGCAGCCGGACAGGCTGCGGCTCAGGTACTGGCGATGATTACACCGCACGTTCGACCCGGCATTACCACCGAAGAGCTGGATGCTATCTGTCACGACTTCATTGTGAATGAACTGAAGGTGACACCCGCGAACATCGGCTACCACGGCTATACCCGAACGACCTGCACGTCGGTCAATCACGTGGTGTGCCACGGTATACCAGCGAGCAAAAAGCTTAAGAATGGCGATATCGTTAATATCGATGTGGCGGTTATTAAAGATGGCTGGTATGGCGATACCAGCCGGATGTATTTTGTCGGCACGCCGTCAGTACGTGCAAAACGTCTGGTAGAGATTACCTATCAATCGATGGTTGCGGGGATCAAAACGGTCCGTCCAGGCGCGACACTGGGTGATGTAGGTGCGGCAATCCAGCGTGTTGCAGAAGCTGCCGGTTTCTCTGTAGTGCGAGAATATTGCGGTCACGGCGTGGGTGAGATTTATCACACTGATCCACAGGTGCTGCATTACGGCACGCCAGGCGAAGGGCTGCCACTGAAGGCAGGAATGATCTTTACCATTGAACCGATGATTAATGCCGGTAAAGCCGGAACCAGCGTGCTGTCAGATGGCTGGACGGTCGTTACCAGGGATCGCTCGCTCTCGGCGCAGTGGGAACATACCATCGCCGTCACTGAAGAGGGTTTCGATCTGCTGACGCCGTGGCCTGAAGGTACTGGCGACTACCCGACAATTTGATCACTCAGCCTGAGGACGCGTCCCAGGCTGACTTCTTCATTTGCTCCTGACTGCACTGAGTATGTTCAGCGAGTCTGAATGCCATATCTTCACATTGTTGCGGCCGGCGCGCTTAACCTGATAAAGCACCTCATCAGCACATCTCAGCCACTCATGAATCGATGCCGCATCATGTGCTGCTGCAATCCCAATACTCACCGAACACTGAAATGTGGATGACGCTGGCAGCCGCAACAGGGCAATCCCCTGCCTGATCTGCTCTGCCAGCAGCAGGATGCTGGTTTCATCCGCATCCCGTACGATCACACACAACTCATCACCGCCAAAGCGGGCGGGCACATCTTTCAGGCCGACGCTGTCACGCAGCAGTGCCGAAATCTCTGTCAGCAGAAAGTCACCCGCTTCATGCCCATAGGTATCATTAACCTGTTTGAAGTGGTCGACATCCAGCAGCATTAACCAGGCTTTGCCCTCGCCTCGCTGCGTGCGCAAAAACTCACTTTCAAGCCGGCGCTCAAACAGCCGACGATTAGGGATTTTCAGGCCCGGATCCATTAGCGCAATGCGTTCCAGCTCGCGGTTCTTCTGGCGCAGACTCAGCGTCAGATTATATGACACCACGCTGAGTGCCAGCAGATACAGGCTGGCCAGCGGCAGTGTCAGCCAGACGGTTCGGGTACTGAACGTCAGCACCAGCGGAGCCTTTTCCGCTGACCAGACCAGCACAAAGGCAAACAGAAAGGCCTGCAGCGCAGATTTCAGTTGAACCCAGCCGCCTGCCGAGTAACGATCGGAGATCAGCACCGCCATGATAATAATTGAGGGCAATGGACTCAGGGCCATCGCAGCAACCCAGACGCCGCCAAAAGCGGCATCCAGTGTCAGATTCTTACGCTCAAAGCCGGTAGAGTCGCGTGATCGTAACGCCATTCTGTAAGCGATATACGGCCAGATAAAGGCATTGGTACACAGAAGAGCACAAAGTGCCGTGCTTTTTCCCATCTCCATCAGAACAGACAGAATAGGCAAAAAACAGAGAACGGTGCCGAGCTGGCGCATCATGAACATACGACGCACAAATCGCATCGAGCGGTGCTTCAGTTGAACATCATCAGGAGTGTAATAATTCATAGGTGAACTGAAGCAGCGACAGGTAAGGCATTTTATCGGCATTAAGTTAAATAAGATAAACCTTTTTACAGAATGTTCTTATTGCCTGTCTGTTAAATTACCAGATCGAAATGATATTTCTTTGGAGCGAAGTTGTGGCGGAAAAATGCCGCGCGACTTGTTGCGCGCGGTAGCAGACTATCTGCGGCCTTTGACAATCGAGGCAGACCAGCTGAAATCACTGACTTCACTGGCGGTGAGTGACTCAGGTTTCTTTTTGCGAACCGGTTTTTTCTTCTCCTTTTCTGCCTTTGCTCTCTCCTTTTCCAGCTTGCTGGTCATCACCATCTGCCGGGCTTCGCTGTTGAATTCTTTCTCTTTTTTACTATCCGGTTCTTTACCGGTTCGCTGACGGTACTTTTCAGCCAGCCCTTTATAGGTTTGTTCGACGGCCAGACGTTCATCAGCATTGAACTGATCAATGGAAATCATCTTCTTATCGCTCATAGCGGCGTGTCCTGTGGCAAATTGTCCGCTCAAGTGTACCGCATCCAGGCCCCATTAACGCAGCAAATGGCAGGCTCATATTCCCTCACGTCCCTGCTATCAGGTAATTTCTCTGAAAGGCGCGCCTTAGCCCTGTTAAAAATAAGGTTGTCTCTTAATATAAAACTAATGTTCATCAGGTTTACTGGTAGTGACCACGTACTGCCGAGGAGCTGAAGGAATGATTAAAGAGACCGATCGTCTGTCACAGGCGTTATTACGGCGGCATGGGATTGGCGTTAAGCAGAAACGTATACATTTTCGTGGCAGGGATTTATTGTTTCAACTGCATAATGCCCGCTATGAAGTTTTCAATGGCGATCGCTGTATCGCGACCGTTGAAACGAATAATATCAATGACGCGATTAAGCAGTTTAAAGCGCTGGACAACCCTGCGGAGAAATAAGCATGCCAGCTTACCGTCTGTTCCAGAAAAACCAGACAGTCAGGGCCGTGAATCATGTCAGCCAGGATCAGCAGGACCGGTTAGTAGCGGAAGGCTATAAAGAAGTATGGGACGTGGTCAATGCTGATAACGCTGATGCGGCGCTTTTGCGCTATCAGCAGTTGCGTCACGATGAGGGTAACGCTGCGCAGAACTTTGCAACGGATTCGCTGTTCAGCTCTCTTCTGGGTCTGATATCCCGCTGAGTCAGCATGGGGCTGCAGGTTTACGGGCGAAGTTACTGTTAATTCATGCTGTGCTGATTAGAATAGAGAAAATTTCCCGTACACAGGTTTCTGATGAAAATCACTATTCACAAAGAAGATGAGCTGTTTATGCACAACTTCTTTGCTGCACCCTGCGATACCTTTGATACAGACTCACTTGAGGCACAACACATTCAGCAATCGCTTCAGCTGGCCATCCAGCAGAAGAATGCAGAGGCAGACAGCGACTGGAAGCGCAGCCTGACTTTTCTGCTGTTGTTTCTCTTTTTATATGCTGCGCTGGGTGCCTCGCTGACGCTGGATCTTAGCACCAGAGGCGCTGCGCATAAGAGTATCGAATATGCGCTGGAAGCCATTCCGGTGCTCATCGCCTTCTCGGGCTTCTTCATCTCCATTCTTTATCTCTTCCTCACTCGCGCCAGCGCGCGGAAGCAGCGTAACTGGGAAAAAAGTATTCTGGTGCTGGAGAAGTACGCCATCGGTAACCTGTTTAAAGCAACGCATACTCAGGGTGGCGGCACCAGCAATTACTCTGTGTCCAGTCTTTCAATTTCGCTCGCACTGTTTATCTGTGTGACCTGGCTGGTGATTTATAACTATCTGACGTTTACCACCAGCGGCGTTTTTGGCAGTGTGATTTCGCTTTTCATCAGCACGATGGTTTATGTCATTCTGGATATCCAGCTGCTCAAGCCGTTTATTCATGTAGTTGAGCAGGATGAACCCGAAAAGAGTAACGCGGATAAAAAGCAGGATTAGCTGACAGCGTCAGGTAGCAATGCAGATACCCGGTCATCGAGCCGGGTATTTTTTTGCCCGGCTTTTGCTGTCAGACTAACTGAGTATCGGGGCTGATGCAGGCACGCTGTTAAGCTTACAATTAAAAGTATGTTGTAACTATAAAACTTACTTTTTTCGTGTTCACCTCTGCCGCTGGAAAGAAAATGACCCGCTTTTACGGCGGGCCAGGCGAGTTACCAGCGGGTTTTCTGCATATCGATAACGAAACGATATTTCACATCGCTGGTCAGCATGCGTTCAAAAGCAGACTCCACCTCTTCACCGGTGATCATCTCTACGTCAGCCGTGATGTTGTGTATGCCACAGAAGTCGAGCATCTGCTGCGTCTCCTGAATGCTGCCGATCGAGGTTCCCGTAATACTCAGTCGGCGGAACACCATTGGCGTGACATTGGGTGACGGATGCGGTTGATCGGGTATCCCCACCAGCACCAGCTGACCGTTGGTTTTCAGCGTGCTGAGATAAGGATCGAGGTCATGAGGGGCAGCAACACAGTCGAGGATAATATCCAGCGACGCCTGACATCCTGCCATCTGGGCTGCGTCTCGCGAGATCACGACGTTTTTGGCACCCAGCCGACGCGCATCTGCCCCTTTCGCCGGAGAGGTCGTAAACAGGGTCACTTCTGCACCCAGCGCGCTGGCCAGCTTAACCGCCATATGGCCCAGTCCGCCCAGACCGACCACCCCTACACGATCGCCTGCTTTAACATTGAAGTGCTGTAAGGGTGACCAGACGGTCACGCCAGCGCACAGCAGTGGAGCCACCGCGTTCAGCGCCAGATTATCCGGCACTGTGACCACAAAATGCTGGTCGGCGATAACGTGCTGCGCATAGCCGCCAAACGTCGTGTTGCCGGTATATTTATCGGTGCCGTTGTAGGTCGGCGTGAAACCCGTCTCACAGTACTGCTCTTCATGCTGCTGGCAAAAGTGACACGTCCGGCAGGAATCGACCATCACGCCAACGCCAACCGTCTCTCCAACAGAGAATTTAGTGACGTTGTCACCTATTGCTACCACACGACCCACAATCTCGTGACCGGGCACCAGCGGATAACGGCTGACGCCCCATTCATTGCGCGCCATATGCAGGTCAGAGTGGCAGACGCCGCAGTAGAGAATCTCAATTTTTACATCATCAGCCTGCAGATCGCGTAACTCAACCTCACCTGTCCGGAGCGGTTGATCTGCCTGAGTAGCGACCAGCGCGTTAATTTTCATCTGTTGCCTCTTCTTACCTGATGGTCGTAAAGAAAGCGGCACACTATAGACACACGGAACCGCTTTTGATAGTAGTTACCTTTTGGTTACCATGAAATGGGATGGCGATTATGCCGGTCTGGGTTGACGGGAAACTCTGTTTTTATGCGGACTCACCGCCGCGCCGCCTGCTGGAACTGTTTTCGGTGAAGTGGAGCACAATGGTGCTGCATGCGCTTTTTCACTGGCCGGACAATCGGGCGCGCACGGGCGAACTGGAGCGTAGTCTGCAGGGCATCTCGAAGAAGATGCTGATTCAGACGCTGCGTGAACTGGAACAACGCGGCCTCGTGTCACGCCATGTCTGGCAGGTGGTGCCGCCAAAGGTGGAATACAGCCTCACCGCGCTGGGCCATACCTTCGCACAGCCGATTGAGCAGATGTATCAGTGGGGACTGGAGAATCAGGCTGCGCTGGATGAAATGGAAAATCATGCGCGCAGCCATCAGGAGAGTGGCGGATAACACGCCGTCCGTTATGCAGGTTACCGCCTCTTAGTCGAACGGGAATTCACGCGCCAGCACGCGCGCAATCACATTCAGCGCGCCTTCATCATTGTTGCTCTGCGTCTGGTAGCGTGCCACGGCGGCGACAGCGTCGGCCGCATTGGCCATTGAGAAACTGAAGCAGGCCTGGCGCAGCATCTCGATATCATTCGCGCTGTCACCAATCGCCAGCACTTCACAATCACTGATGCCCCATTTTTCCTGTAACAGCGCGATGCCGTGGGCTTTATGGCAACCGGGAATGATGAGGTCAATGAAACCAAAGCCGCTGGAAACCGGATGCATGATATTTTCCAGCTCGCCCAGACGGGCATGCAGGCGTTGCAGCAGTGCCTCTACCCCTTCATGTTCCAGCTTAAGCGAAAACTTGAAGATGGTGTCGTCAATGGCATAGAGGTCATCCCGCTTTTCCAGACGATGATAGTGGTTTGCCAGCTGGTCCATCACCTCGTCAGAGGCAGAAGAATGCATATAGGCACCCTTCCGTCCACACACCACCACCGCGATGTCCGGTTCATGTGCCAGAATATCGAGAATCTTGTGCACCTTCTCCTGCGCTAACTCACCACAGAAAATCTCTTCATTGCAGTCAGAGACCCAGGCGCCATTTTCTGCCACGAAAGCGATCTCATCTTTGATGTCGGGAAAATAGCGCTGCAGCTGGTAATACTGATTACCACTGGCCACCACAAAACGGATGCCCTTCTGCTTCAGCAGCGCATACTGACGTGAAAACCGCTGAACGTTGTACTGCTTATTATCGTCCAGAAAGGTGCCATCCATATCCACCGCAATCATCTTAACCGCCATCTCGCCTGCCCCTTTACGTTCGCCGTTCTGTCCTGTCGGCTGATTGATTTGATTCATAAAGCTTACTCGCTGTGTGGATTAATGAGAATGCAAATAGTGACTTTGCTAACGGCTTTCAGAGCGTTCCGGTTAAGAAGTTGTGTTACAACGCACGTTTTTTATCGTTAAAAGGATGTTAACCTCGACCGCAAATTACGAATGAAGGTTATTTTAATTACATTCGTAACTCAACCCCAAATTGTGAGGAGTGTGAAATGCGTAATGAATCCCGAGCAACACCTTTGCCTGATGACGTTAAGCGCGCTATCCGCGAAATAAAACAGCAGCTACGCCAGCAAATCGGTGACGTGGACGCCCTTTTCCAGCAGGTGTGCGATAACATCACTGCTGCAATTGCTGAAGCAAAAGCGGACGAGACGCGAACCGGCACTGCCTGGCCGATCGTGCCGATGCAGGACATTACAGAAGGAAAGGTTTCGGATGAAACCCGTTCACTGATTAAACGTCGCGGCTGTGTCGTGATCAGGCAGCACTTCGATCGTGACCAGGCGCTGGCGTGGGATAAGTCGATGCTCGACTATCTGGATCACAACCGTTTTGATGAGCAATACCGCGGTCCCGGTGATGACTTTTTCGGCACGCTCGCTGCCTCACGTCCCGAAATCTATCCGATTTACTGGTCACAGGCGCAGATGGAAGCACGGCAGAGTGCGGCAATGGCTGATGCGCAATCTTTTCTGAACCGGTTATGGACAGTTAACTCTCAGGGCAAACAGTGGTTTGATCCCAATGTCAGCGTCATCTATCCCGATCGCATCCGTCGCCGTTTGCCGGGCACCACGTCGAAAGGATTAGGTGCCCATACCGACTCCGGTGCGCTGGAACGCTGGTTACTGCCGGCTTATCAGCAGGTTTTCAGCAAGCTGTTTCACGGTGATTTTGCCGCTTACGATCCCTGGGATGCGGCACATCGTACCGACGTTGATGAGTATGATCTGCCTGGCACGACTAAGTGTTCTGTGTTCCGCACGTTTCAGGGCTGGACCGCACTCTCCGATATGATCCCCGGTCAGGGTCTGCTGCATGTGGTGCCGGTGCCCCAGGCGATGGCGTATATTCTGCTGCGACCGCTGCTTTCCGATGTACCTGAAGATGAACTCTGTGGCGTCGCGCCGGGTCGGGTATTACCTGTCAATGCGCAGTGGCATCCGCACCTGATCGCCGGACTCTGTTCAATCCCGGCTCTGGAGGCGGGCGATTCAGTATGGTGGCACTGTGATGTGATCCATTCTGTTGCACCGGTGGAGGCTCAGCAGGGCTGGGGCAATGTGATGTATATCCCCGCTGCGCCGATGTGCGATAAAAACCGCGCCTATGCCCGGCGGGTTGCGCAGGCACTGGAACAGGGACGTTCGCCGGATGATTTTCCGCCGGAAGATTATGAAGCCGGGTGGAAGCAACGTTTTAAGCCGGAAGCTCTGAATAGTAACGGACGTTGTTCACTGGATTTAGACTGACCCTGACCCCGCGTTGTGCACCGGCGCGGGAGATTCCCTGATACACTGCTCCTTTTATTCCTGACGAAACCCAATTATGAATCCGCGACATCACCAGATTATTCAAATGGTTAACAGCCGGGGCAGCGTAACGGTTAGTGAACTGGCGCAGCTGACCGGTGTTTCTGAAGTGACGGTGCGCCAGGATCTCACGCTGCTGGAACGCGACCGGCTGCTGCGCCGGGTGCATGGCTCCGCGCTGGCGCTGGACAGTGACAATGTCGGCACCCGCATGAATACCCGCTATGCCACTAAGCAGGCGCTGGCGCAACACGCCGCCAGCCTGGTGCAGCCGGGTGAATCGGTGTTCATCGAAGGGGGCAGTACCAATGCGCTGCTGGCACGTGCGCTGGCTGACCGTGCCGATCTCACACTGATTACCGTCAGCCACTATATCGCCCAGCTTCTGCGGGACGCCACCTGTGAAGTGATTGTGCTGGGTGGATTGCTGCAGAAAAGCAGTGAGTCGGTGGTCGGCCCGCTGACGCGTTACTCTATTCAGCAGGTCCATTTTCACAGAGCGTTTGTGGGTGTGGATGGCTGGCACCCGGAGACCGGTTTCACCGGCCGCAATATGCTGCGCTGTGATGTGGTGGATGCCGTGCTGGCGAAAGGTGCTGAAAGCTATGCCCTGACCGATTCCTCTAAATTCGGGCAGATTCGCCCTTATCCGCTCTCATCCGGTTACCAGGTCGGCCATGTGATTACCGATGAGACGCTGGATGCCGGAACCATCGCACACCTCAGGGAACAGGCCATTGAGGTGATACAAATCGCGTCAAATTAAGCGGACCAGGGGCCTTTAGTAACGGAATCGCGCAGCATCAGGCTGGCCGTAAAAGGCGCCTGACTGTGCCAGTCACCGCCATCCAGCATGGTCAGCAGGCGGTTAATCGTTTCATCGATCATCTCCGTCACCGGCAGCTTCATACTGGATAAAGACGGCGTGATATAAGGTGCCAGCGGAATATCATCGAAGCCTATCACCGATACCCGATCGGGCACCGCGATGCCACATTCGGTCAACCGCTTGATGGCACCAATCGCCATCTCATCATTACTCGCCACCAGCGCAGTAAAGGGGACGTTGCGGTCCAGCAGACAGTCCATTGCCGCCATGCCGCTTTGCGCCGTCCATTTCCCAGCCACAATACGGCGGTCGTCGGCTTCAATACCTTTAGCAGCCAGCGCAGCGCGATAGCCGGAAAGACGCTCGACGCCGGTCGGGGAATCCAGCGAACCGGTGATAAACGCGATATCGCGATGTCCCTGACTCAGCAGATGGCTCACCGCTTTCGCGCTGCTGGTATGCTGATCGCTGTAAATGCAGTAGCTCTGGTTGACGCGTAGCCGCCGGTTAATGACCAGTATCGGCTGTTTATGGCGGGAGATAATCGCATCCAGCGCGTCAATACTCAGAAAGCGCGGGTAGATAATGATGCCGTCACAGCGCAGGTCGAGCAAAAACTGAATCGCCGCTTCTTCCTGCTCAGCGGTGTGTTTACCATCTGCCAGAATCAGCTGGCGGCCCTGCTGCTCCATGATGCGTGCGGAGTGCGCCATCAACTCAGTGAAATAGCTGCCGCTATAGAGCGTATTGGTGATCACCAGTCCGATGGTCTGAGACGTTTTAGTCGCCAGGTTGCGGGCCAGCAGATTGGGACGGTAGCCGGTTTCGGCAATCGCTTTTAACACCCTTTCACGCTTCTCCTGCCCGACATAGCCATTGCCAGAAAGCACACGTGACACTGTCGCTTTTGAGACGCCTGCTCTCTCTGCCACTTCCTGAATCGTTGCCATGGTGAATTTCCCTCGCTGCGTCGCTCTGCAGTCTACCCAAGCCTCTCAATATTGGAAATATTTACCCTGTCCGCTGGCGCAAATACCTGATTCGCTGGGAGTGATGAAGTTCACAAAAAAGAAATCTGGCTGATTTATCACCTTGTCGTCTCAAAGAAAGCACTTCATGATTTTGTGAAACCGGTTTCCTATTTACCTGATAGCAGCCGCTAAAAACATAAAAATGCTAACCGATTTACCCTACAGAGAAGAACGATCATGCCCATGAACTATGCCGAGGTGTCACGCGCCATTGTCGATGCGCTAGGCGGCCTCACCAATATCGAAGCTGTCACTCACTGCATGACGCGTCTGCGGTTTGTGGTGAAAGATGAAACTCGGGTCGACTATCCCCGCCTCAAAGCGATTAAAGGTGTCATGGGTGTGGTGCACAACGACACGCAGTGCCAGGTGATCATTGGCAATAACGTCTCTCAGGCTTACCAGGCGGTACTGGCACTGGGATCGCCCGGTGCGGTAGCCCCTGAACCGGTGAAGCGCAAAATCACCCTGCGAAGCATCGGCGCGGGCATTCTGGATGCGCTGGTGGGCACCATGTCACCACTCATCCCGGCGATTATTGGCGGGTCGATGGTTAAGCTGCTGGCGATGATTCTGGATATGGCTGGCGTGTTTGAGAAAGGTTCGTCAACGCTGGTGATCCTCAACGTGATTGGCGACGGCGCATTCTTCTTTCTGCCTGTCATGGTGGCAGCCTCTGCGGCGCTGAAATTCAAAACCAATATGTCGCTGGCGATCGCGATTGCTGGCGTACTGGTGCATCCCAATTTTGTTGAGCTGATGGCAAAAGCGGCGCAGGGTCAGCACGTTGAATTCGCTTTCATTCCGGTGACGGCGGTGAAATATACCTACACGGTGATCCCGGCACTGGTGATGACCTGGATTCTGTCGCACATCGAGCGCGGCGTGGACCGTATTACCCCGGCCGTTACCAAAAACTTTCTGAAACCGATGTTGATTGTGCTGATTGCTGCCCCTATCGCGATTGTGCTGATTGGCCCGATTGGCATCTGGATCGGCAGCGGCATCTCTGCGCTGGTTTACACCGTGCATGGCTATCTTGGCTGGCTTTCCGTCGCGATTATGGGTGCCATCTGGCCGCTGCTGGTGATGACCGGGATGCATCGTGTGTTCACACCGACCATCATCCAGACCATTGCTGAAACCGGCAAAGAGGGCATGGTGATGCCGTCAGAAATTGGTGCCAATCTCTCGCTGGGCGGATCGTCGCTGGCAGTGGCGTTCCGCACCAAAAACCGCGAACTGCGTCAGACGGCACTGGCAGCAGCAGCGTCTGCCATCATTGCCGGCATTTCTGAACCGGCGCTGTATGGTGTGGCGGTTCGTCTGAAACGTCCGCTGATCGCCTGTCTGATCAGCGGTTTTATCTGCGGCGCGGTCGCGGGCATTGGCGGGCTGGCCAGCCACTCAATGGCCTCACCGGGTCTTTTCACCAGCGTTCAGTTTTTTGACCCCAGCAATCCCATCAGTATCGTCTGGGTCGGTGCGGTTATGGTGTTGTCGGTGGTGCTGTCGTTTGTGCTGACGCTGCTGTTAGGGTTTGAAGATATTCCTGAAGCGGAAACTGAAACGAAATCCGAATCCGCTACCGCCGCGCATCCCGCGCCGCTTACCGAACGCACCAACGCGATTAATAGCCACTAAAGGAAAGGGTCATTCTGACCCGGAAAAGAGGATTGCATGTCTGATTCAAGGTTCCCGCAAGGATTTTTATGGGGCGGCGCGTTAGCCGCCAATCAGAGTGAAGGCGGTTTTCGTGAGGGCGGAAAGGGCGCAACCACCGTCGATATGATCCCGCATGGCCCACACCGACTGGCGGTCAAACTGGGTCTGGAAAAGCGCTTTACGCTGCGGGATGATGAATTTTATCCCAGCCATGATGCCATTGATTTCTATCATCGCTATCCGGAAGATATTGCGCTGATGGCGGAAATGGGATTCAGCGTATTTCGTACGTCAATTGCCTGGAGCCGCCTCTATCCAAACGGTGATGAACTGACGCCCAATCCGGAGGGCATCGCTTTTTACCGTGCCGTCTTTGAGGAGTGCCGGAAATATAATATCGAACCGCTGGTTACGCTCTGTCATTTCGATGTGCCGATGCATCTGGTGACCGAATATGGCTCATGGCGCAATCGCAAAATGGTCGACTTCTTTGCCCGCTATGCCCGCAGCTGTTTCGAGGCGTTTGATGGCCTGGTGAAATACTGGCTAACCTTTAACGAGATCAATATCCTGCTGCACAGCCCGTTTTCCGGTGCGGGTCTGGTGTTCGAACCGGGTGAGAATAAGGAGCAGGTGAAGTATCAGGCGGCGCATCACGAACTGGTTGCCAGCGCGCTGGTTACGCGGATCGCGCATGAAGTGAATCCAGCGAATCAGATCGGCTGTATGCTGGCAGGCGGCAACTTTTATCCGTGGTCCAGTAAACCAGAGGATGTCTGGGCGGCGCTGGAGAAGGATCGTGAAAACCTGTTCTTCATTGATGTGCAGGCACGCGGTGCCTATCCGGCTTACGCCGCCCGCGTGTTCCGGGAAAAAGGCGTTACGCTTGAGATCGCTGATGGCGATGCCGATATCCTGAAAAATAGCGTCGACTTTGTTTCGTTCAGTTATTACGCCTCTCGCTGCGCCTCGGCGGAAATGAACGAACAGAACAGCAGCGCAGCCAATGTGGTAAAATCCCTGACCAACCCCCATGTGCCACGCAGTGAGTGGGGCTGGGGCATCGATCCACTGGGCTTACGCATTACTATGAATATGATGTATGACCGTTACCAGAAGCCACTTTTCCTGGTAGAGAATGGCCTGGGGGCGCGCGATGAAATCGACGCGAATGGCGAGATCAATGATGATTATCGTATCAGCTATCTGCGTGAACACATCCGCGCCATGGGCGATGCCATTGAAGATGGCGTGCCGGTGATGGGTTACACCAGCTGGGGCTGCATCGATCTGGTTGCCGCCTCAACCGGTGAAATGAGCAAGCGCTACGGTTTCGTCTACGTTGACCGCGACGACCTGGGTAACGGCACGCTGGCGCGCACGCGCAAAAAGTCTTTCTGGTGGTATAAGAAAGTGATTGCCAGCAACGGGGCCAATCTTGAGTGACATTGTCACTGAATAACGCGTACTGGTGTCGTTGTACTCCAGCAATAAATATCGTATAACGAATGTCTCCGAGGGGTGTCCTGTCATGGGCTGAGATGGCGCAAGCCGAACCCTTTGAACCTGATCTGGGTCATGCCAGCGAAGGGACGGGTCGGCAGATGTTCTGCCTCATCTCCTGCTTCATCCCCTGTTCCAGACCTTATGCCCGGATCTCCCCTGTTACTGGAGATCCTATGTCACATCCGCTTTTCGAAACCGGTTTTTATGGTCGTCTGCGCCAGCAAGCGGGCACGCAATGGCACGATTATGTCAGGCACAATTTTGTGCAGCAGCTCGGTCAGGGTACGCTGCCACCCGCCGCTTTCTGCCACTATCTCACCCAGGATTATCTGTTCCTGCTGCACTTCGCCCGTGCGTGGGGCCTGTTGATCAGTAAGCTCTCTGAACCGGCTGCGTTACGCAGCGCGACGGCATCGCTGAACGCCATTATCAGCGAACTGCCGCTGCATCTGGCTTACTGCCAGCAATGGGGCATCAGCGAAGAGGCGGTGGCGAGCGAACCTGAGGCAATGGAAACAATCAATTATACCCGCTACGTGCTGGACGTGGGTCACACCGGAGATGCGCTGGCGCTGATGACGGCGCTGATGCCCTGCGTCGCCGGTTATGCGGAAATCGGCCTTAGGCTGCTGGACGATCCTGCGACCTGCTTTGAGGGGAATCCTTACGCGGCATGGATTGAGAATTACGGCGATAAGTCCTACCTGACGGGCGTCGGTTCCTCACTGTTGCTGTTTGAAACTTTGGCTCAGCAGCGCGCCGGTGAACAACGTATTAACTCACTGTCGGAGATTTTTACGACCGCAACCCGGCTGGAAGCGGCGTTCTGGCAGATGGGTCTTAATCATGCTGACGGTCTGCGGGGCAGCTCATGAAGCCGCTGAACGATGCCGTGCCGCCGGGTATTTCCGTTCGCCAGCTCTGCCTGACGCTGGATCAGCAGCCATTGTTCAGCGAGCTTAATCTGGAGATCGCGGGTGGTGCATTTACCGCTTTGCTGGGTGCCAGCGGCGTAGGTAAAAGCAGCCTGATGCGAGTGATTGCCGGTCTGACGCCGCCCACTTCGGGACAAATTAAGGGCAGCGATGGTCTGCCGCTGGCCGGGCGCATCGCCTGGATGGGGCAACAGGATTTGCTCTATCCCTGGCTGACGGTGGAACAGAACGTCTGCCTCGCCAGCCGCTTGAAAGGTGAGAAAGCCGATCGTGATCTGGTGCAGCATCTGCTGGCGCGGGTTGGCCTGAGCCACTGTGCCCGTGCGCGACCTGCGACACTTTCGGGCGGTATGCGTCAGCGGGTAGCGCTGGCGCGTACCCTCTATACCCGTCAGCCCATTGTACTGATGGATGAGCCCTTCTCGGCGCTGGATGCACTGACCCGGACACAGATTCAGACTCTGGCGGCAGAAGTGCTGGCCGGACATACCGTGCTGCTGATCACTCATGATGCCGCGGAAGCCTGTCGCCTCGGTCATCACCTGCTGGTAATGGGTTCAGCAGGCATTGAAACCTGCCCGCCACTCCAGGGCCAGCCACCACGGGCAGCAGACGATACCAGCGTGATCCAGAGTCAGGCCACCTTGCTGAAACAGCTAAGCAGGCTGGGCGGATGAGATTACGTTTCGCCGCGCTTCGCCGTGGAGTCATGCTCTCTGCCGGATTGATTACGCTGTGGTGGCTCGCCACACTCACTTCCGTTCCGGCCTTTCTGCTGCCCTCGCCCGCTGCGGTTGCTACCGCACTGTGGGACAACGCTGGCTATCTCGGCCATCACAGCCTGATCACCCTGACTGAAATCCTCATCGGTATGGCGCTCGGCGTGCTGCTGGGCGCGGTGCTGGCACTGGGCATGACCTTTTCGCCGTGGTTACAGCGCTGGATGATGCCGCTGGTGATCACCAGCCAGGCGATTCCGGTATTTGCCCTGGCACCGCTATTGGTGCTCTGGTTTGGCTTTGGCATGAGCGCCAAAGTCGTGATGGCGGTACTGGTGATCTTCTTTCCTGTTACCTCCGCTTTTTTTGATGGCCTGCGTCGCGTCACGCCTGGCTATCTCGATCTGGCTCGCACGATGGGCGCTTCACACATAGCACAACTGCGTCATGTCCGGCTGTTAGCCGCACTGCCCGCCCTGGGTTCGGGCTTACGGATGGCAGCGGCCGTCGCGCCGATCGGTGCCATCATTGGTGAATGGGTCGGATCGGCTGAAGGGCTGGGCTACGTGATGCTGAATGCCAACGCCCGGATGCAGAGCGACCTCTGTTTCGCTGCCCTGTTTATTCTGGTGCTGATGACGCTGACCCTCTGGCTGATCATCGACCTTCTGCTTCGCCGCCTGATTACCTGGATTCCCGAGCCACACTGACGACCCTACTGATGAGACAACCTATGACTAAAATGCCCCTGTTTGTCCTGCTGTTCAGCGCCTCCTTAGCCTCGCAGGTTCAGGCGATGGAAAAACTGACGCTGGTGCTCGACTGGTATATCAACCCCGACCATGCACCCATTATGGTGGCTCAGCAAACCGGTGCGTTTGCGGCAGAGGGTCTGGAGGTTAACATTGTGCCGCCTTCCGACCCTGCGCTGCCGCCGCGTCTGGTCGCCGCTAAGCAGGCGGACTTAGCGATAACGTATCAGACGCAGCTGCAATTTTTCGCCGACCAGGGCCTGCCGCTGATGCGTGTGGGCACGCTGATTAATACGCCACTGAATACGCTGATGACGCTGGACAAAACGGTGAAAAAACCAGCGGATTTGAAAGGAAAACGTATCGGTTATTCCGTCAGCGGCATTGAAGAAGCAACGCTGGCGACCATGCTGAGCCATGACGGCATTAAGGCCGATCAGGTAAAGCGGGTTAACGTCAATTTTCAGCTCACCAGCGCCCTGATGACCGGGCAGGTTGATGCGGTGATAGGCGGCTATCGCAATATCGAAGCTCTGGAGATGAAACTTGCTGGCAAAGATCCGGTGGTGTTAAACGTCGAGGATTACGGCGTGCCGGCCTATGATGAGCTGATTATCGTTGCTAACCGTGATGAGGCGCATGCAGAAAAAATTAAACAGTTTCTGCGGGCACTGAAAAAGGGGAATGCACAGTTGCAGGCTCACCCCGAAGAGAGCTGGCAGGCATTTGCACAGGCGCATCCTGAGCTGAATACACCGCTAAACCATCAGGCATGGCAGGCTACGCTGCCGCTGTTCGCCGCCGATCCGGCAAAACTGGATCGCGCACGCTATCAGACTTATGAGCAGTTTTTGTTTGATAATAAGCTGATTAAACACATCACTCCGGTTGAGCGTTACGCTATCGGTAGTGAGTGATAAGCGCGCCCGCAGCGAGTGCTGCGGGCGGGTTGACTAGCGTGACTTCTGATAAAGCCAGTGTTCAATGTCGCTGGCTGGCAGCGGTTTTGAAAAGAAGTAGCCCTGAATCTGATCGCAGCCGTAGGTTTTCAGCAGTCCCAGCGTAGCTTCTGCTTCCACACCCTCGGCCAGCACGGTGTAATTCAGCTCTTTCAGCATTTGGATAATGCATCTGACGATGATTTTAGATGCGTCGTCTTCGCCCATACGCGAGATCAGCGATCGGTCGATCTTAATCACATCCAGCGGGATATCCTGCAGGTAGCTGATATTGCTGTAGCCGGTGCCGAAATCATCCAGAGAGACCATAAAGCCGTGCGACTTCAGCGCTTCCAGCCCTTTGATCGCCACATCACTTTTGGTGATCAGCTCATTCTCAAGACACTCAATACCCATAATCGAGTTAGGTAACTGCGCTGCCGCTAATTTCGCCACCAGCTGATCGGCAAAATCGGGCCTGGCAAAGTCGCGTTCACTGACGTTGATCGAGACCGGAATCAGGTCGTACTCGCGATTCCAGCGCGCCAGCTGCTCAACAGCGTGATCGATAACCCAGTTGGTCAGATCGGAGATCAGGTTGGTTTTACCGGCTAACGGAATAAATTCTGATGGGAAAAGCTCACCCCGCTCAGGGTGATTCCAGCGGATCAGGGCCTCCAGCCCGACCGTTTTACCGGTTTTGAGACACACTTTAGGCTGCCAGGCGAGATACAACTCTTCATCTTTATTCAGCGCCTGGGCCAGATCATTCATGATCAAAAAGTCTTCGGTGCGCCGCGAGTCGTAACTCTCATCAAACGACATCGCACTGATGTTCTCATCAATCGCTTCATGTAGCGCGCTAACGGCCTGACGTACCGTTTCGTTGGCATCCATCTGTCCCGGTACAAACTCTGTTTCGCCGGTAAAGACATCCAGATCGAGCGTGATATTTTCCGCCAGATCGGCCCGCATGCCTTTGAACAGATCGCTTATGTTATGCGCTGAATAACGGCCTGAGTAGGGCTGAACAAGGGCGAAACGGCCTGGGGCGAAAGTATAGAGCGTCTCATTCTCCGGAAGATTGAGCCGGTGTGCCACATCCTGCGCCATCTGCCTGAGCAATTTTTCCATCGGCGCAATACCCACCGCACGGGAAAGCTCATAGGCACGAATGATGTCGAGGCAGTCGATAAGAATCAGGCGAAAGCGGCTCTGCGGTGCGACAAGGGTAAGTTGCTGAATATCACGAATCAGGCGTGGGCGATTCGGCAGGTGCGTAATGACGTCGGCAAAACCCGCGTTGTTCCAGGCATCCAGAAAAGAGGTGACCAGCGTAGCCAGTGAGCGCAGCGTGGCGAGTTTCTCATCCGTAAAGGGATGTGGCTGGGTATCGGTGACGCAGAGCGTGCCCAGCACCGCACCGTCGAGGTTCTGCAGCGAGACACCGGCATAGAAACGAATATGCGGATCGCCTTTCACAAACGGGTGCGTGACAAAGCGCTCATCCAGTAAGGTGTCAACCACCACCAGATGTCCCTCACCATCAACGACGTGGCGGCAAAGAGATTCATCACGGGTCGATTGTTTAAGATCGAAGTTCCGTGACGCTCTTATGTATTGATTATTATCGTCAATAATCGAAATGAAGCTGCCTGAAATACCCAGCACCTGACTGGCGAGATTCACGAATCTCTCCAGCACCTTATCCCGGGTTTCATCCGGCGACAAAAGTGCCTTAATTGCACTCAGGCGTTTTACGTCGCTGCCGTTTTGCTCGTTATGCACTGAAACCTCTCCTTTGCAGGCGCAAAAATCGAAAATAATTTAGCTTAATAATGCTCAATTAGCGCCCAATTATCAGATAAATAGCGGCTCAATCTGACAGTACTTTCACAGTGAAACAGTGTCGCACGATATCTGATTGCTGTCGAAATCATTTAACGCACTTACTTCATACGCGCAACCTGTGGCGACTCCGTTCGGAAGCCCAGACCAATCAGACGACCCAGCACAAAACGCAGAAACGGCAGGCGTTGGATAATCGCGGGAACCTTGCTGCTTCCCGCAGGTTTTCTTCTGGCTTTATTACGGCTCATCTTGATCTGCAAAAACTGCGTGGCAACGGTAGGGAACTGACGGCGCTTCTGCACTTTTTCCAGGTCGCGCAGCTGCAGTTCTCCCCGCTTCAGAGGATCGGTCAAAAGATTCGCCGTCGCCACCGCATCCTGAATCGCCAGATTGACGCCAACCCCGCCAATCGGCGACATGGCATGCGCCGCATCACCAATGCAGAGCACACCGGGTTTCGCCCACTTGTTCAGGCGGTCGATACGTATCGACAACAGTTTGAACGCCTCCCAGCTCTCGATTTCCGTCATGCGCGCCGCCTCAAAAGGCGACACCGCCGCCACCTCTGCTTTAAACGCGTCGAGACCGGCGGACTGTTTCGCCTCAAACTCCCCTTTCGGAATGGTCAGACCGCACTGCCAGTAATCGCCACGATCGATAACAATAAAGTTCTGCTTCGGCCCTTTATGCCCCATGCCCAAATCGGGATCCTGCGCCTGCTTACTTAAGCGGAACCAGATGACATCGCGCGCGGCGCCAAATTCCTGTCCGATCAGCCCGGACGCGTCGCGTACGCGCGAATGGCGACCGTCAGCACCGACCACCAGTTTGCAGCGGATATGCAACTGCTGATTGCCGCGTGAAGCCGTCACGCCGATGACCGTGCCATTTTCTTCAATCAGCGACCCGAAGGCAGTCGACTGCAGCAGACTGAAGCCCGGATAGCGGGCACTCTGCTCTGCCATATAGTTCAGGAAATCCCACTGCGGCATGAAGGCAATAAAACGACACTGAACAGGCAGACGTGAGAAGTCGGCCATCGTAATGCTTTGTCCTGCAATTTCCGCTTCCAGCTTTTCGGCACGCTGATGCGGCAGCGTAAGGAAAGATTCCAGCAGTCCGAGGTGATGCATGATTTCCAGCGTCGAAGGGTGGATGGTGTCTCCGCGAAAGTCGTGAAGAAAGTCAGCATGCTTTTCGATGACGACTACACGCACTCCCGCGCGGGCAAACAGATAACCCAGCATTAACCCGGCCGGGCCACCGCCGACGATACAGCAGTCAGCGGTAAGAATTTCAGTGGAATGTGGCTGCATGTCAGCTCCCTGTCGCGCCAGTATTACTATGATTATTGCGTCAACCGTGGCGACATTGCTGCACCCGGTCGATGGTGCTGTGCTCAGGCTAATCACTCAATGCGATTACACTCAACTGAAAACTGCCGAAGAGCCTTTCCTGTCCTCAGCAGTCAGGAGATCATCATGAACGTGATTCGCAATACGTTATTTATACTGCTTTCAGTCTGTCCCATGCTTGTGTCCGCCGGGCCTTATCAAAGGCTGCAGTTTACACTGCGTCAGTAGCAGATAACCGACGATCTGCGCCAGACGTGTCAGCTACCGCCAGCCTTCTCCGATGAAAAACTGCGCCAGACATTTCTCAATGACAAGCATAACCTGAAACAAAATCAGCTCACGCTGACCGCCGCGGCTCAGGCGCTGAAAAACCAGGACAATCCAGCCTACCGCGAACGCATGGCACAAGTGGTTTGTCCACCGCAGACCGATTAACTCATTTCCCGGCTGAAATTGATCCTGACGTTTGTTTTCACCTTATCACTCAGTAAACTGGCACGCTGGTCTGATTGAACAAAGATGCCTCTCAATGAATGAAGAATCACCGCAGCCGGTTTACGTTCCCCGTTCTATCGCGGCGCGCAGCCGGATGTTTCGCGCCCTGCTCTATCGTGACAAAACGCCGCTGGCGATGCTGTTTTGCGCCGCGCTGGTCGGTACGCTGGTCGGTCTGGCGGGCGTGGCGTTTGCCCGGGCCGTTGAAACAATACAGCAGTGGCGCGCCGCTACGCTTATCCCCGCACAGTTTCAGGGCTGGATGCTCTACGCCGCCGCTTTTGCCATTTCGGCCTTGCTCGCGATGGTCGGCTATTTTCTCGTCAGACGTTTTGCGCCCGAAGCGGGTGGTTCCGGCATTCCTGAAATTGAAGGGGCGCTGGAAGAGCTAAGACCTGTGCGCTGGTGGCGGGTGATTCCGGTAAAATTTTTTGGCGGCATGGGCACGCTGGGTGCCGGGATGGTACTGGGACGTGAAGGCCCGACAGTGCAACTGGGTGGCAATATCGGCCGCATGGTGATTGATGTTCTGGGGATGCGCAGCAACGAAGCGCGTCATACGTTGCTGGCAACGGGTGCGGCAGCAGGCCTGGCCGCCGCGTTTAATGCGCCGCTGGCAGGCATACTGTTTATCATCGAGGAGATGCGTCCTCAGTTTCGTTATAACCTGATTTCGATTAAAGCGGTGTTTACCGGTGTGATTATGGCAAGCATCGTGTTTCGCTGTTTCAACGGCGAACAGGCGGTGATCTCCGTTGGCAAACTGGCTGATGCGCCAGTACAGACGCTGTGGATGTATCTGGTGCTGGGTATGATCATCGGCATGGTAGGCGTGCTGTTTAACCGCCTGATATTTATTACGCAGGACCTCTTTGCTCGCTTTTATGCCGGCAAAACGGCACGCGTAGTGCTGGCGGGTGCATTACTGGGTGGTGGCTGCGGTGTTCTGGCGCTGCTGTTCGCGCCTGGCGCAGGCGGCGGCTCAGAACTGATTCCACAGGCGGTTCATGGTGTATTTCCGTTCACCCTGCTGCTGCTCATCTTCATGGTCAGGCTGGTCACTACCCTGCTCTGTTTTGGCTCAGGTGCGCCGGGCGGTATCTTTGCGCCGATGCTGGCACTGGGAACGCTGCTCGGGACAGCTTTTGGGGTAGCGATGACGGATCTGTTCCCGTTATATCATCTGGACGCGGGAACCTTTGCTATCGCCGGGATGGGCGCACTGTTTGCGGCTTCGGTAAGGGCACCGCTAACCGGGATTGTGCTGGTGCTGGAGATGACCGATAACTATCAGCTGATATTGCCGATGATTATTACCTGCCTTGGGGCTACGCTGCTGGCGCAGTTTCTGGGGGGGAAACCACTCTATTCATCCATACTGGCCCGCACGCTGGCACGCCAGGCAGAAGCGACCCGCCCATAGCGGCGGGCCGTGCTATCAGTTACTTACCATCAAAATAGTCAGCAGGCATCTGCCCCGGTGCCTGATTAATGACTTCATCATTATCCGGCCCTTCGTTTTTCATGTAAGTCACTTTCGCAAACTCAGGAATGATCACATAAGGATAGGCCGGGCCTTCGTCGCGGAATCGGTGCATATCTTCAATGAAGTCATTCTGATAGCAGATGGTTTTTTCCGGATGCTGACCTTCTCCGGCAATCCACTGCGGGAAGAAAATTGTCCCGTGAAGCAGGGTACGATTGAGATCAAACAGCAGGCTGACGCAGGTGCCGGTGGGTTCATGCCAGTCTACTTTATAAATGCCGGGTGCAAACTGCACTGCGTGCATTTTCTGGTTAGTCACCCAACGACCGCCCACCAGCCCCTGATGAATACGATAGTCGCAGGTCGTTTCATTGCGGGCGTACCACTCATATTTCCAGCCATTATCGTAGGTATAGACAAAATGTGTGCCAACGAACTGGGAGAGATCGCCGGAGATATCTTCTAAAGATTCTGTAGACATTTTAACCTCTGTTAAATAGCGCATAACCTATGCGCCGATGGATTTAATAAAAGCTAAAGCGCAATTAATCGGTGAATATTGACTATGGCGCAGATTATCGATTTTGCCATAAGCGACCCGGCAGACATTTGATCGCCCCAGTGCTTATCGCTGTCCGTCATCACTCTGACTGGTTTTTAATCAGCGCATAGCGGTTCTGCAACTGAGTAAACTGCATATCGACCTGCGCCAGCTGTGCTGCTCTTCCTGATGTCGTACTTTCTGACTGCCCCAGCTGATAAAGCTGCTCTTCGAGTGGAACTGAACGGCTGAAGTCCTGTGTTATCGTGAACACCATCGATTTCAGTTCCGAGCCGGTGGATACCTGCCTTTGCGCTCATCAAGCATATTCAGGCGGTATGTCAGTACCTGCAATCTTCCATCCCCTGATGCCAGCCGGATAATGATTCTGTGGGTGTGCATTTCCCATAAGGTGCTGCTGCCACTGCGCTTTAAGCGTCTCTGTTTGGACAGGTCCAGCTCTGGCGGCGAGCACAAAGCCATACACCTGTTGCCACAATGGCGGCAGCTGCGCCAGCGTTGTCAGTACGTGCGCATCGACGATAGCCGGTACGGGGCTGAGCGGCTGCGGGGCGACTTTTAGCAGCTCCACAGACCGCCCGCACCCAGAACCAGCATGGTCAGCATACCCGCAGCGAAAGTCCGCCATGCCCGCCGGAGAGACGCTATCGGGGGTATCACCAGGTTCGCTGACGTCACTGTCAGTGGGAAATGTTGAAAATGGCTTACCCTGCCATGAAACATTTCTGATTTTAAACATTGAGTGATGAGCAGAACCGGGATCAGAAGCGAGTACATTCCATTTACTGACTGAATTATTAATGTTGTGAATTATTTTTGATTTTTACGGATCAGCGCTGGACGGTATTCGTCAAAGAACGCCTTGCGATGGTACAGCCGCATCTGCTCTGCCATATAGTGGATATGTCTTGTGATGAGTCAACGTGATGTTCATTGCTGATCTCAGCGATGAGGGTGTTGCGCCGAGTAAATGCCCGCAGTCATTCCAGATGACAGTGCTAAAGCCACACCTTGTGAATACTCTCAGCAGAGCAAGGAACCCTGATGCGAAGCGATGGAGAGGATGCATGAATTGGAGTAAAATTAAGCATGCGCGAATGCGGCAGGTAGTGGTTAACGGGAAAGAATTCGAAAATGACAACGAATAATGAGACCCCTGAAAAATCTGACAGACAGGCTCAAATGATAAAAGCCCTGACTGAAATAGTCAGGGCTTTTAAGGTACTACAGATTTAGCATTTAACATTAACTAACTTAATTGATAGGTACTGCTTCGGTACTGCTATTTATGAACAGATCCTGCGGATAATAATGATCACGATACAGAAATGTCACTATTATTAGCGGTTTCAACCACCTGATAGTCTTTCAGGAGACAAAGACAGGTCAGGCCCGTATAAATCTGCACACCCCCATCGCGATATAGACTCTTTGATGCGTTGCCTTACTTTCATTACGACGTTTAAACCGCAATCGTATCCTGTCGTAACGTAACGTTCAGAACTACGAGGCCTTACATCATCGCGACGCGATACTACAAGCGTCCTGTTGCATGCTTTTTGCTACTAACATCCAACTACAGACTTCTTAAAGACTTACTTCGACTCCATTTAACAGGGTTATCATTAACTAACGAACAGTTTCAAAGAACAGTGTTTAACAGAACCACCGACAACTTCAACTGAAACATTTGTCGGCACCTTTACTCATAACGCCTTTGGTTTTTCAGTCTATCAGGGCAACTACTTGCCGCTGATGAGTCCTACTTTACGGATATGAAAAATGATGTCAACACTGGTTTTAAAAACATGTTTATATTTTCAGTGGAACTCGAGGACTTATATTTTCGTCTGAAAACACATCTCAAATTTATTATCAATGTTAAGAAAAATAAAACCCTGATTTATTAAATACAAATAATTTACACCGTCACTATCAATCTTCTCACTTAATACCCGCAATAAAGAAAGGCGCCCGCAGGCGCCCTCAGAACACAGCATGCTGTAAAACGCTTATTTCGCCAGTTTTGCCAGTAAAACTTTGGCAGTCTCGGCTGAAGAACCTGGGTTCTGTCCGGTAATCAGCAAACCGTCCTGCACAGTGTAGGATTGCCAGTCATCACCACGTGAGTAAAGACCGCCATTCTGTTTCAGCACATCTTCCACCAGGAAAGGCACGACGTCAGTCAGGCCAACGCCCTCTTCTTCGCTATTAGTAAACCCGGTTACTTTCCTGCCTTTTACCAGCGGTGTGCCATCGGCGTTTTTCACATCACGCAGAACACCTGGCGCGTGACAAACCAGCGCCACCGGCTTACCAGCCTGCAGGGTTTGCTCAATCAGCGAAATGGAGTGTTTGTCGTTTGCCAGATCCCATAAAGGACCATGACCGCCCGGATAGAAAACGGCATCAAACGTTTCCTGATTAACCGTATCAAGCCTCACGGTCGAAGCCAGCGCGGCCTGAGCTGCAGAGTCCGCATGAAAACGGCGAGTTTCATCAGTCTGAGAATCCGGCTCATCACTTTTTGGATCGAGTGGCGGCTGTCCGCCCTTCGGTGAAGCCAGGGTAATTTCAGCGCCCGCATCCAGGAATGCATAATAAGGTGCCGCAAGTTCTTCCAGCCAGAAACCGGTCTTCTTGCCAGTGGTGCCCAACTCATCATGCGAGGTCAAAACCATTAAAATTTTCATTTATGCTCCGTATAACAGTCAGTCGGTCTCACGTGTAAGGATAGTCAGAACCAGCGCGTGAACCGCTATCTTCTGTGTTGACCCGTTAATCATGGCGCGTTTCAGAATATTTATGAAATTTATTTCTTTAATTTTAGATATTCACATAGAATTATAACTTAATGAAATATGATCTGAATTTACTGCCAGTTTTGCTGGTTATGATAGAAGAGCGCAGCGTCACTCGCGCCGCAGAGCGCCTGGGTATTACCCAGCCGGCACTTTCTAATGCATTAAACCGGCTGCGGGAAACGCTCAACGATCCCCTGTTTATCCGCGAGCGCTACGGTATGCGCCCGACACCAAAAGCGGAACAGCTGGCCCAGGTGGTCGGTACTGCCCTGTCATCCATCGACAAGGTGATCCTTGGTCAGCAGGACTTTGATCCGCTGCACGCCACCCGACTCTTTACCCTCGCACCTAACAGCTATGTTGAATTCATCATGATGCCTGCCATTGTGGCGCGTCTTCATGACTGCGCACCCGGTATCAGGCTTCGCCTTACCCCTTTTGGCAACGACGTAACGGAAACCGGCGTAATTTCAGGCAATACTGATATGGTGCTGGGTCGTATCGTTGAACCTCCTGATAATCTGGTTGTGCAGCACCTGATGAATGAAGGTCTGGCATGTGTGATACGCGCAGATCATCCGCTGGTAGGCGAAAACCTCAGCGCAGAACAGTATGAGCAGCTCAAACACGTTAATGTCCTGCCGCCTGGCCGCATGCGCGCAGGTTTATATCAGGCACTTGAAAAGCGCGGCCTGCGTCGGCAGGTTGCCGTGTCAGTGACACATTTTCTGGCTGTACCGGAGATGATTGCGGTCACGGACTACTGCGCGACCCTGCCTCGCCTGATCTGTCAGCATCTTTCCCGAGATCAGCGGCTCAGAATTGTTCCCGCGCCTGTTGATCTCGGCATTTTTCCGGTTGAAATGGGGTGGCATGCGCGCTATCGCGACGATCCTGCACATCGCTGGTTCAGGGGTTTAATTGCAGAAACAGCCCACGCGCTGGCCGACCCTCAAATAAAGAGTTAGCACGCTCACCGCTTCCTGACTAATAGTTAATTTTGATAGGGTTAACAGGGGTTACTACTGTCCCCATCGGAGGCTAATACCCTTGACCTGCTCCCCGTTGATGAGTACACACCAATGTCAGTAATGTCTTCATAAGCCACATGAGGACATCCCCATGAAGAAGCGTTTTCCCGACGGACAGATCATCAGTATCCTCCGCGAAGCTGAAGCCGGGGTTTCTGCCCGTGAGCTATGCCGCAAGCACGCCATTTCCGACGCCACCTTTTATACCTGACTCAGGAAGTATGGCGGTATTGAAGTGCCCGGGGTTAAGCGGCTTAGTCACCTGAAGACGAGAACGCCCGCCTAAAGAAGCGGCTTGCCCAAGCCATGCTGGATAAGGAGGCGCTTCAGGTGGCTCTGGGGCGAAAGTACTGACGACAGTTCAGAAACGGGAAGCCGTTGAGTTTATGTGTGATGCGACCGGTCTGTCGCAACGTCGTGCCTGCAGGCTGACAGGTTTGTCCCTGTTGACCTGCCGTTATTCATCCCAGCGTCCGGCGGCTGATGCGCATTTATCAGGGCGCATTACTGAACTGGCACTGGAGCGCAGGCGTTTTGGCTACCGCCGCATATGGCAGTTACTGCGCCGTGAAGGGCTTCTGGTTAATCACAAGCGCGTGTACCGCCTTTATCATCTGAGAGGGCTGGGCGTAAAACGCAGACAACGTCGTAAAGGGCTGGCAACAGAACATCTGCCGCTGCTCCGCCCGGCGGCGCCCAACCTGACCTGGTCGATGGATTTTGTCATGGACGCGCTCGCCACCGGTCGCAGGAACAAGTGCCTGACCTGGGTGGACGATTTCACAAAGGAATGCCTGACGGTCACTGTTGCCTTCCGGATTTCAGGCGTGCAGGTCACGCGTATTCTGTCAGACAGGTCCACAACGCCGTTCGTCTGTGTCAACTTCCTGGCCGCGTGATTGGCAAGTCTGGCCAGCGCTTTGGTCGGTGCAAATCCCACGCCGATTATCAGCCCGGTTTCCTTTCAGATACGCTCGCGCATCTGCTGGCCGAATGTCTCGAGCGGGATAATGCCGCCAATCCCGATAACGTCCAGAAAAGACTCATCAATGGAGTAAACGTCCTGACCCGCAGCCATCTACCCCAGTATGGCCATCATGCGTGCTGACATGTCGCCGTTTATGTGGAATGGGAAATCTACTGAAATTATTGGTGCTTTAAAGTCCGCTATGCGTGAAAGCAGAAGCTCAGGCGTAAACGTTTAGAATTCAGTCAGGCCGGATTCAATCACTTATGCCATAGTGCTTCAGGCTTTGCATGCTCAGCTTTCCTGCTTCAAATACGTCGTGTTCCCAGGCATGTGGGCTGAGCCATTCAGGAGACCATACACCGTTGTAGCCCGTTTTACGTAAGGCTCTGACCCAGCTATCAATGTTCACTTCACCCTGGCCCGGTGCGTAATCACGAAGTACCCACTCATCCCATGCCTCGTCCTTACGAGCAGCGCGACCATCGCAGAAATGGACACCGTAAATCAGGCTGGGATCCATTTTGGCAACTTCGTCCGGATGAGTCTTACCGCCTGCGTGCAAGTGCCAGAAGTCAATAACCAGCCCCACATTATCCCTGCCGCATGCGGCAATTATGTCCAGACCTTGCTGTAATGAATTAAAGGGTGTGAAGGCAACAACTTCAATCTGAAATCTGATGCCAAGAGGTTTACCAATATCGGCTATGGCACAGATGTTATCGTGCAGGATGGTGTTGCGGTTTGTTTCAGTAAGTTCATTGATTTCATCAAGCGCCATGATCTGAACGACAGGACAGGCAAGCTCAGCAGCAGCATGACAAATCATCCTGGCCTCCTGTATAAGTTCAGCACGGGTCTGTGGTTGATAGCGACCGATACGTTTGAGAGCGTTAATACAGGTAATATCAATACCGTTATCCTGCATCAGCTGACGATATTCTGCATAGCTGCCACCATTTTCCAGATAACGAAATATATGTTCAGGCAGTAATTCCAGCCCGGTAAAACCGGCCTCACGAGCAATACGTAATTGCGTCACTGCGTTGCTGTACCATACAGAAACTCCATGTAATGACAGTTTCATTGCATCTCCTCAATCAGAAATATGAAGATGTGAACGGCGAACGCGAAGCTCTCCTTTTTTCCAGAGACCGTCCGGATCCGATTTTCCCAACAGAAGCCGGTTCAGCGCCTCCTTTACAAGCAGGTCAAGACGCTGACTGTATGTAGTAAGTTGCCAGGCAGGGGCCGCAGCTTCATCAATGTCATCAAAACCAACGACTGCAACAGAATCTTTTCCCGAAACACCGCGCAACGCCTCCATCGCTCCCAGGGCGAGTATGTCATTCTCGCAGAACAGTGCCTCAATGCGTTCATGTACTGGCGTTTCAAGCAAATAATGCTTCATCAGGTCATAACCCAGCCGACGATCGTAATGCTCGGCGCTGAATTCGAGTGTCAGTCCAAATCCCTGTGAGGATAATGCATCATGAAACCCCTCCTTACGCTGCAGATGCCCCTCATTACTGCCCGGCCCGGCCATATAGCCAAATTTCTTATGACCCTGCTCCATAAGTAAGCGGGCAATGACCCGTCCGGCCTGGTAGTCGTCAATATTCACGACGTCTATTCCCTGACCCTCAGTATTGCGGCCTACCTGCACCAGCGGTATAGAATGCATATCCAGGGCGATGGCAATGAATTCGGGCGTCAGTGCTGTACCCATAAAAAGAATCCCATCAACCTGGAGCTGATCGGCCAGCGACATTACGGCACTGTAATTATTGCCGGTGATATTCAGAAGCAAAGCCATGTATCCAAAGCTCTGAAGCTGCCGTGTCACCTCGTCCAGCAATAGCATTGAGTGAGGATTTTTTAATTCATCGATCGCCACGCCTACGATGTGCGTACGCTTTTGCGATAACCCCCTGGCAAGTAAATTCGGGCGGTATCCCAGTTCCTGCGCAATCTCCAGAATTCTTCCGCGGGCCTTATCAGAAATGGAGGCACC
This sequence comes from Pantoea sp. 22096, assembly GCF_052045955.1. Taxonomy (NCBI): domain Bacteria; kingdom Pseudomonadati; phylum Pseudomonadota; class Gammaproteobacteria; order Enterobacterales; family Erwiniaceae; genus Pantoea; species Pantoea sp. 22096. The sequence continues at coordinate 406,194 of NZ_JBQEPW010000002.1, forward strand.
CGGTGTGAAAGCGCGGGAAACCGTCCATTTAGACACTCCAGCGCGGGATGCTACGTCCCGTGCCGTTACCTTCTGACGCTTTGCTGCCTTATTTGTCATAAAAATCCGGTTGTTAAATGCATGCATGCAATTTAGAGATTAAGGAGAATTTAATCTTTTTCAAAGACGTGTGGTTTATCCAGAGTCTGGCTAGAAATTACACCGTAATCAAACTTAATGCACCCGATTGCAAAAAAAATGTGATCCCGTGTGAGTGTTTTTTAAAAGCTTGTTGACTAAATTTTCAGGCTCTTACACATTCGCTACATCTTCTTCAGCCATCATGCCAGGGTGAAAAGATTTTGCATCTGGATGCATTTTTGCACCCGAGAGCAAAATGATTATGGCTTTATCAGACGGCATACGCAGGAGCGGAAATTAACCTGAGCATAAAGCTGTCGCTCTTCACGTCAGGGACCGAACATACTAATTTGCTACAGGATTCAATCATGAAAAAGACTCTCGGTTTACTGATGCTGATAAGCCTGACACTGGCTACGGCGGTTCAGGCAAGAACGGCGCAGGTTGGCGTCGCGCTGGCAAATTTCGACCTTAACTTTGTGTCGATCCTTCGCACACAAATGATGCATGAGCTGGATACGCAGGGCATGAAAGGCCAGTTTTCTGATGCCAAAGGCGATGTTGCGCTCCAGGTACAGCAGATTGATGATTTTATTAATCAGGGGGTAGACGCCATCATACTTAATCCGGTCGACACTCAGGGTGTACTTCCAATGATCCAGGCGGCTAAAAATGCCGGAATCCCGCTGATTTTCGTGAATCGTAAACCAGAAGTGCCGCTGACAGGGGCAATGAGTTATGTGGGATCGGACTCTGCCCTGAGTGGCAAAATGCAGATCGAAGAACTGGCTAAGCTAATGAATTACCGAGGCAACATCGCCATTCTGATGGGTGCACTTTCGAATGAGGAGGCTCGCGAACGTACACGCGCTGTTGAAGAGTTTGTTGCGCAGCATAAAAATATGAAGGTGATTGAGAAACAAACCGCAAAATGGCAGCGAAATGAGGCGGTAGACGTGGTCTCTTCATGGCTGCTTAACGGCAGGTCAATCAATGCGATCGTCGCCAATAACGACGAAATGGCCATCGGTGCCATTATGGCCCTGAACCAGGCGAAGAAAAAAGACGTGATGGTTGCTGGCATTGACGGCACACCTGACGGACTGCAGTTTATTAAAAACGGTGAGATGGTTGTAACTGTTTTCCAGGATGCTAAAGCACAGGCTACCGGTGCCGTAAGAGTGGCAAATGCGCTGATTAATAAGCAGAAGACAGATAATTACCACTGGATCCCCTACCAGACTGTTACCAGAGCCAACTACGAACAATTTATCCAGCAGAACCAGAAGTGATTTTTATTAAACCCATCTTTGCACCCGGGTGCAAAGCGTTAATTCGGAGTATTTATGCTAAACGGTGAAAAAAGTATTTCCCGCCCACTACGCTGGGCCATGATTGGCGGCGGCCGGCTCAGTCAGGTTGGCTATAAACATCGTTCGGGTGCACTGCGCGATAACACTGCCTTCCGGCTTGTTGCTGGCGCATTTGACGTCGATGCCACCCGAGGCCGTGAGTTCGGCATCAACCTTGGCTTACCGGCCGAACGTTGTTATGAGAATTATGGACAGCTGCTATCTGAAGAAGCTAAGCGTGAAGATGGTGTTGAAGTTGTTACTGTTGCCACGCCTAATGGCACGCATTTTGAAATCACCAGAGCTGCGCTTAATGCCGGGATTCATGTTATCTGTGAAAAACCGCTTTTTTTTACCTCGGCTGAAGCGCAGGAAATTAAAGCACTGGCGGCGGAAAAAGGCCTGATCGTGGGCGTTACCTATGGCTTTTCAGGCCATCCATTACTGATGCAGATGCGCGCCATGATTGCTAAGGGCGAAATTGGTGATGTACGCATGGTTGAACTGCAGTACACACATGGATTTAGCGCAACTGATAACGCGGACAAGTTCAGCGATGCGCAGAAATGGCGCGTAGACCCTAAAATTGCCGGTCCGTCATTTGTGCTGGGTGACATCTCAACGCATACCTTTTACATCTCTCAGCTTGTACTTCCTGACCTGAAAATCAAAAGTCTGTTATGCGATCGTCAGAGCTTCATTCCGTCCCGGGCACCACTGGAAGATAACGCTATGGTGCTGATGCATTATGAAAACGGTGCCGTAGGACGCATGTGGGCCTCTGCAATAAATGCAGGCTCAATGGACAGCCAGAGTATTCGCGTTATCGGCTCCCGGGCCAGCCTGGAATGGAGCGATTATAACCCGGGAGAACTTAAATTTGAGGTTCAGGGCCAGCCTAACCAGATGCTGCATCATGGTATGCCCTACCTTGATGAAAGTGCCCTGGCCGATGAGCGCCTTGGGGCATTGCATACCGAAGGGCTGGCTGAATCATGGGCCAACATCTATCTCAAGTTCGCCATTGCCATCAGCGCGACTCAGCGCGGCGACAGTAAAACTCTTGAGGGGCTGGTTTATCCGGACATCAACGCGGGCGCCGAAGGCGTGCGCTGGATTGAAAACTGTGTGCGCTCGGCAGATAGCGGTTCCAGCTGGGTTAACTACGAATAAGGAATGACGATGAAACTCTCTTTCTGTACGGACAGTCTCGGCCACCTGCCTTATGAGCAGATGCTGGACAAGCTGCTTGAGCTGGGTGTTAACGGCGTTGAAATGACTACCGGAGGCTGGTCTTCAGCACCGCATGTCCCAACGGCTGAGCTTCTGGAAAGCGCATCAAAGCGTCAGCAGTTTCTTCACGCGCTTGAAAGCCGCGGCATGACCATCGCGGCTCTGAACGTTTCCGGGAACCCTCTGGATCCGGGAGATTTGGGGAAATGCCACAGACAGGATACTGAAAATGCACTGCGGCTGGCCGGGGAACTGGGTGTAAAAAAAATTGTAATGATGAGCGGCCTGCCTCCGGCCAGTCCGCATGACACCATCCCGAACTGGATCACCTATACCGTCAGCTGGCCACCCACGCTGAAAAACTGTCTGGACTATCAGTGGAATGAGGTTGCTATTCCATACTGGCGGGATCTGGTCGAGCAGGCGAAGACCAGCGGCGTAGAAAAATTTGCGCTGGAGAACTTCAGTTCAATGCTTGTCTGGAATCCGGAAACCCTGTTCCGGCTGCGTGACGCCGTGGGACCTATGGTTGGACTGAACCTTGACCCCAGTCATCTTATCTGGATGGGTGCCGACCCTATCGCTGCCGCCCGCGCACTTGGACCGGCCATACATCACTGTCACGGTAAAGACGTACGCCTTGAGCGTGGACTGGTTAACATCAACGGTCTGCTCGAAACCAAACCGGTTGAGGACGTCGCAAACCGCGCCTGGAACTATGTGGCTGTAGGTTGTGGTCAGGACCTTCAATGGTGGAAAGAGTTCTTCTCGGTCGTACGCATGATGGGCTACAACGACTGGGTTTCACTGGAGATGGAGGATTTAACCATGTCCGTTGAGGCAGGTGTTACCTCATCAGTTGCTGCGTTACAGCAGACTATCAGTCAGTAGTTTTTCCCCTTAAGGCTGCCGTAAAGCGGCAGCCTTATCAAAAATATGTTCATGCCTGAACAGACCATTAAAAAATGTACCCCACATAGCCTAATCTTCAGATGGAGTAGCCTGATGGAACATTATATTTCGAAAAATCCTGCCTCCGGCCCCAACAGTAAAGTACGAACTGAACCTCTCGTGAAGGTCATTACCGCCATTGCTACTTTAGGCGGTTTGTTGTTCGGTTATGATACCGGCGTGATTTCAGGTGCATTACTTTTTATGGGGCCTGAACTACAGCTAACCCCCTTCACCACAGGTCTGGTAACCAGTTCACTGTTAGTGGGCGCGGCTACAGGCGCGCTGATTTCAGGTGGACTGGCAGATCGCCTTGGCCGTCGTAATATCATCCTTATCCTTGCTGTCATTTTTGCTCTGGGAGCGCTGGGAACAGCCGTTGCGCCTAACCTGGAAGTTATGCTCATTTCCCGCGTGGTTCTCGGACTGGCAGTCGGTGGCGCTGGAAGTACCGTGCCTGTTTACCTGGCAGAAATTGCACCAGCAAACAGGCGCGGACAGCTTGTCACCATCAGCGAATTAATGATTGTCTCCGGTCAGATGCTGGCTTACATCTCGAATTTCGCGCTCAATGCACTCTGGGGTGGCGAAAACACCTGGCGCTGGATGCTGGGCATTGCCACGCTACCGGCAGTCGTTCTCTTTTTGGGTATGCTTTTTATGCCTGACTCTCCCCGCTGGTATGCGCTTAAAGGGCGCTTTGCTGAGGCTCGCCGTATTCTGAGCCGGACACGAGCAAAAGAAGATGTAGATTGGGAAATGATGGAAATCGAAGAAAATTTGTCGGAAGAAGCGCAGCAAAAAGGTTCGTTGCAGGATTTACGTACGCCCTGGATGTGCAAAGTTTTTTTTATCGGTCTCACCTTTGCCTTTTTCCACGCAGCAACGGCCGTTAACAGCATCATGTATTATGCCCCCATTATCCTACAGAATACCGGTATGAGCACGAATGCCTCACTGTTTGCGACCATAGCTAACGGTGTGGTGTCAGTCATCATGGTTCTGATCGGCATTGTTTTGCTGGGTTATATCGGTCGTCGGACCATGGCTGCGATGGGCCAGATAGGGTGCACCTGCTGCCTGTTTCTTCTCGCCGCCATATCGGCTTTTATGCCGGAACATATGGGTAACGATGTCAATCTGTTACGCAGTTATTTCATTCTTGGGGCAATGTTACTGTTCCTCTGCTTCATGCAGGGCTTCTACTCACCTGTTATCTGGCTAATGTTGTCAGAAATGTTTCCGAGTAAAATTCGCGGTATATGTATGGGCGGCGCAGTATGTGCGCTCTGGTGCTCTAATGTCATAATCACTATGTCTTTTCCGGTACTTCTTTCCTCATTCGGGCTTGCCTGCACATTTGGCATCTATGGCATCGTAGGAGTTTTAGGCAGCGCTTTTGTTCTGAAATTCATCCCGGAAACCCGCGGCCGAAGTCTGGAGCAAATTGAGCATTATCTGCGCGATATTTATAAGGATAAAAAAGGAGTGAAGTCGGCACTGTCTGAATAATTCAGATTTATAAATTCACAGAAATATTGAAAAAAATGAGGCATGAAATAGCGCTTTTTATGACCTGCTGAACTGCTCACCGCTATTTAGCTTAGCAGGATGATGGAACGTCAGCTTCTCGCACAAAGTGGAAATGCGTGCTGACAGGTACGCTATGAGCGAGGAGCGGACGTTTACCAACGTTAACCTGCATATACTCAATTTTTGCCACTCTATATGCTGCTACCGGCACGTTTATCAGAAAAAATCGACATGCAATCCGCGCATCTGCTGGAACAAAATGCGTGCACAGAGCAATATTTCGACCTGTTATTTTGCCGGAAATGAAGTTTTCTAGGCCTGTTATTACTTCATCTGGAGAATTTATCCACAGGTACGTTAGATATCCTTAAGGATGTCAGGAAACCGTTCAAAACGCATTTTGCCTGCTGTCACCGGTATATAATAATCCCCCCAAAAATGGGATGACATGAGGTTTGCCTCGTGGTCCGGCCCCACAATAAACAGGTCGTCACCTTCACGCCGGGCTTCAGCACGGCGCGGCAGAATGTGCCGATAAACATTCATCTGCATTTCAGTCAACTCTGCCGCACTACCTTCAAACGGAAAGCGCAGGAACATGCCCGGACTGGATGCATTCTGCCCGCCATGCTCATCTTTATCCTCGCGACAGCCAAAGGTCAGTATCAGTCGGATGTTGCCGGAGGAGCTGTCAGGTTCAAACCGTTCTGCGAACCAGGTGGGTGATTCTCCGCGAAGGAGGCGCGCCGCCTTTTTAAGGCCCTGCTCACGCTGATCCGTGTGGAAAGCAATAGAGTAGAGGTCGGCGCTTTCACACTGGTAGCTAAAGGTCACATCAGAAAGCGAGGGCGCGCTGAGCCATGCTGTTTCCGGTTCCGGCATGGTGCGAGCGGATGATAAGAGGCTGGGCTGCAGGCCGTGAAAATGCCACTCTTTCGTCTGCCTGTAACGCGCCGGGGGCAGACAAAAATATTTTGTAAAGGTCCGGGTGAAAGCTTGCTGATTGGTAAAGCCGAACTGTTCAGCCGCATGGATGACAGGTGCGCCGGTCATTTTCAGCAGGATAGCCGATTCAGACAGTCTGCGTTCGCGAATGTAGGTGGCCAGTTTCATGCCAGTTTCCTGGCGAAACAGTCGCTGGAGATGCCACTTGCTGTAACCGGACTTCTCTGCCACTTCGTCGAGGATGATTTTTTTATCAAGATTCTCTTCAATCCAGACAATGAGATCGTGGGTAAAACTTTTCATTTGTATTGGCCCCGGAGCATCATAAAATTACGTATCTATTGTTGAATGCCTGAGACAGGAAAGCCGCTGGTTATTATTCATCGAAACGTTTTACGTAAAGCCTTAAAGGCCCTGACACACGTTAAGTCGCGTGTGTCAGGGCAGCGAACCTGCTGCAAAAAATCTTTATATCAGTAAGGCGGGTAAAAGCGTGCTCGTGAAGAAAATGTCAGCATCTCAAGAGCCTTGATTCTTTTTTATTGGGGGTTCTTTGCTGAAGCAATCAGCGCACTTTTATTTTCAGTCAAGTATTCCCGCACCGTTTTCGCTGGCCTGCCGAGAATATAAGGAAGATCGTTTTGCACCATCGACATATAGGACATCCTGCCATCAAGCATCTGGGTAACGAAATCAATGTTTGCACTGGCATACCAGCTGTCAGCACCTTGAGAAATAAGTGAATCGATCAGCTGACGGAAGCCTTCCAGTCCTTTGTCTTCGCACCTGATTTCAAGCCCGGTCACCTCACTCATCAGCACGGCTATTTCTTCACCGTTCAAACTTTCCACGCTCAGCCAGTAATGCTGTCCGGCATGACGCGCAGGCCCATCGAAGAGCACTTTTGCAGCGACGGCGGCAATGTCCTCGGGCGCGATATAGCCGACTCTCCGATCGCCCCAGTAAGTTGTGTAGTTGAAATTTTTGGGGATGTAAAGGCCGGTGAATACATTCATAAACATATTTGGATGGAGATGCGTCCAGGCAATGCCACTCGCCTCAATATATTTTTCAATCATCTGGTGCCATACAAAGTGGGCATCCGTGGTATCCCATTCAGCGAACACACCCACATGAACGATATGGCTCACACCTGACTTCTTGGCTGCATCCACCAGGGTTTTACTCTGCGTGAGCATGGCAACGCTGTAGCCGGTTAAGAGGAAGACGCGATCAACGCCCGCCATCGCGAGCGCGAAGGTCTCCGGTTTATCGAGATCGAGATAAACGCCATCTTTTCCTTCCCTGCGCAGCTGGTTTACCGTGTCTTGCTTGCGTGAAGCGATGCGCAGATGAACATCTTTATCGTCAAGTTCTTTGACGATATGGCTACCGATAGTTCCGGTAGCGCCCAGAACAAGGACGACGGGCTTCTGATGTATTGTCATGAGTACAATACCTTATTCAGTTGGTTGATAGAGCGTCAGGGCAACGCCACGTTTCAGGAAAGGAGATGTCTGAATCCCCCACAACGGGCTGCATACTTTGCCCGCTACGTCAGCTACATAAAGAGCGCGCGCGTCAGACGCACGGCGTAGTCCGCGTCGGGGTTGGTAGTGCTGTCGCCAACCCGTTCCATGATCGCCTCGATCGCGAGGTCGCGGCGTTTCGGCAGGCGGCCCCGCTCGGCTGCGGCCAGGGCATCGGGCACCTCATCGCGCGCCAGATCCGTACAGTAAACTGGTGCGCCGGGCTGCTGGCGCCATGATTCGCTGAGCGGTCCCGAATAAACCGCGTCGAGCCCGGTCTCGTCGACCAGTCTCATCGCCACATCACGTTCCCGCTCGCCGTTGGCTGCAACGGGAATGGCGATCCGCCCGGTCGATCCTGCAGGGACACCCTTCTGTGCGAAGGAGGCGGAGGTGATGGCGTTCCACGCTTTGGCAATGGGACGACCCAGCTGCCCTGCAACCCACTCACTCTCGGTTTGTCCGGCTTCGATGTCAGCGATTTCGCCGTCACGTTTGGGATAGTAGTTCGATGTGTCGATGACAACGGTGCTGGCAGGCACGCTCGCGAACAGCGGAGCGATCTTCGTAATGGCGCTGAGCGGCGTCGACAGGATTACCACGTCGACCCCCGTCACTGCTTCAGTGGACGTAACGGCCTGAGCGCCGTAGGTCAGGATGTCGCCTTCGATCGTGTCAGGGCCGCGCGAATTGGCAACCTTTACGTCATGACCAGCAGCGCTGAGTTTCATAACCAGCGTTATGCCAATGTTACCTGTGCCCAGTATGCCAATCTTCATGATGTCATCCTCGTAATGAGCAATTGCCGTTTGGGGGCGGGCAAAATGATGCCGCCCTGGTGTTTCAGTCGTGGAAAGTCACGCTGGTGTCCACCGGTACGCGATCCATACGGATCCGGTTGCCGGGTGCCGCTTCGTCCGGGTAGCCGAAAGAGATGCCAAAGAGCAATTTCAACTCATCGGGAATGCCGAGGAATTCACGGATTGTCTCGGCAAAAAAACCAAGCGCAGTTTGGGGAATACCACCGAGACCGCGCGCCGCGAGCGACAGCAGGAAGGTTTGGCCATACATACCTATGTCACCTGCAACACGGACATTGTCACCAAATGAGGGCATAAACAGGAACGCGACCTGGGGAGCATTAAAGAACGAGTAGTTCATCGCGCCCACGCGACGCCGCCCCTCCTTGTCCTCGCGCATCACGTTCATGGCTTCATAATAGGCCTTGCCCAGCGCGTCGTTACGCTTACGATATTCGCCGTAGTAGTCGTTCTGGTCGAAAGAGAAGTCCGGCGTGAATTCTCCGGCGTCGTTTTTGGCGTGCAGGATTTGAGATAGCTGCTTAAGCTTTTCGCCGCGGACAATGTGAGTATTCCAGGGCTGCGTATTGCAGTTGGACGGCGCGCACTGGGCATCCTCCAGCACCTCGCGGATAAGGCTTAACGGCACGGGCTTGTCGAGAAAGCCACGGATAGAGTGACGCGCGTGGGCTGCCTCGCTAAATGGCAGTGTCTCATCTGATGATGTTTCGGTTCGGAGATGGACTGCAGTCATAGTCATAAAGGTTTCCTTTGTATGAGAGTTAGTGGTGATTACCACTTCGCACAAACATCTCTTGCTTACTAGACCATAGCGCACTAGATAAAATGGTGCAAAAAGGGCATGTACAGTCTCTTTAATCCTGTCGTGGTCTACTGAGATCGCGCAAGGTGTCGCGAAGCTCGATCATTCCCGCTTCGTCCAGTTTACAGGCGCTCTTGATCTTCTGACTAACGCTCAGGATTTCTTCCCGGATGCTCTCGACGCGAGGGGTCAGATCGACCAGCACACGTCGTTCATCGTTTGGGTCACGAGTACGAGTAACAAATCCTGCACTTTCAAGGCGTTTGACAAGAGGCGTGATCGTCCCCGTGTCCATGTCGAGACAGGCACCAAGCGTGCCCACAGATAAGGGCGATCCGTTCAGCAGTCTGAGCATCACCAGGTATTGCGGGAACGTCAGGCCTAACGGCTCCAGGAAGGGCTTGTGCATCCTGGCCATACGGTTAGCCGCTCCATAGAGAGCAAAAGAGAGCTCCATACCAACGCTGCGGGATTGTGTCATCATTAATTCGCCTGATATCTTCTAGTGCACTAGATTAAACCAGCTTGAAATAATTTCAAGTGCTGTAGTCGGCTGTGTGGGTAATAAAGCGTCAACCGTGCCGCGAATTATAAGCTTTGATTGCCTTTCTGGATGAGCGGGTGAAAGAAGCCAGGGCTGCTCAGCAATTAACGTAACATGAAAGTTGCAACGTCCGCTTTTGGCACAAACCGGATGGAATCAGATAAACGTCCGCTATGAGCGAAGAGCGGACTTAGCTGTAAACGATAAAGGCTGTCGACTACGATATCCGCGCTGCAAGCTGAATATATGAGCAAGAGCAGATTTTGTGCATCCCCTGGGCGAGGTGCGTCTGGTGAGCAGAATCTTTGATGGATAACATCTTTCAATAGTACCAGAGGCTACCTCATCGCAAACTTTGCAACAGTACTCCGTTGTAACATCGACATGGTTCATCGTCGGGCTCGTAAGAGAGTTGCTATGCTCAGACTATAGGCCTGAAAAGCCTACGATCCCAGTGGCAGGCCATATAGTCTGCCCCTGGGACCGAAAATCACGCGTCAGCACCGCCTAAAACGTTGTCTAGTTGCATTTCTTTCAACACCCGGTCTTGAATGGGTTGTTTAGCCGCGTTAATTTCATCAACCCCCCAGACTAAGCCAACCGCCGTGCGTGTCGGGCGTTTGCCTTCAGGCATATCGGCGAGCGCTAAATAGGCATCTACGACCCTTTGTGGATCAGGTGCCTGATCGCTCTGCATAAATTTCCCGAATTCTTCGAACATAGCAGCAGGAATATCGGCTAATTCACCGTAGCTGTTCAGTATGTCTGTGCGTGACGGTTGTTGTCCTGCTGCACTCAGACCTGTGGGGAATGGGCCAGGTTGTACGATGGCAATATCGATCCCGAATGGTGCCAATTCGTAGCGTAACCCCTGGAGGTAGCCTTCCAAAGCGTGTTTAGTCGCGGCGTAGGTAGAAAAATATGGCGCTGAAATTTGGCCAACCATGGATGAGGTGTTGATGATCAGGCCTGACCTGGCTTCACGCATAGCAGGTAAAACTGCCTGAATAGTACGCATAGCGCCATAGTAGTTGGTTTCCATCTGCGCGCGAGCCTGGGCAATGCTAAATGCTTCTGTAATGCCGAGGTACATTACACCCGCATTGTTTAGCAAAACATCAATTTTGCCCGCTTTTTCTAGTACGCTTGCAATCGCTGTTTCGACCGATTCGTCATTGGTAACATCCATATCGACTACATGGATGGAATCGCTGTACGCTTCTAATTCAGCCTTAACTGTAGCGTTCTTGCCTTCTGGGCCGCGCATCGTGGCGAACACCTGGTAGCCTCTATCTGCAAAATCTTTTACTGACTTTTGACCAAATCCACTGCTGCTTCCTGTGACCACTATGCTTTTCTTTTCTACACTCATTTTTACTTTCCTGTTGGATTGAAAATTAAATACCGGCTGGTACAATAAAAGGTAATGTATGATCTGTCAAATTAAAATACCGGGCAGTATAAAATGAATTTGAACCCAACTAAACCTTCCCGAGGGCGGCCTAAGACCCTTGATCGTGACCATGTTTTAGATGTAGCAATGGATTCTTACTGGAAAGAGGATATAGGCAGTTTATCCCTTAACGAAATTTGCAGGAGATCGGGTGTATCGAAGCCTGGCCTTTATCGTGAATTTACGAATGAAGATGGCTTGATGAAAGCTGTTCTTATCAGGTACGAGGAACAAGTGCTCAGTCCTGTGCAAGAGATGTTAAATAGTAACTCTCCGTTTCGGGAAGCACTTGATAATCTGGTGTTATTTGCCACGTCAGCGAGTTGTCACCATGAGTCTCCCATGGGGTGTCTTTTTGTAAAAATGCGTGAGGCACGGATGCACTTAGGCGAAGCAACTCGCGCCCAGGTCGATTTACTTGAGGAGCAAGGCTTATCCACTTTCAAAGAATGGGTGAAGCGCTCAAAAGCCAATGGAGAATTTTCGGCCGATATGTCTCCAGAGTTTGCCGCTACTTATATCGACGCACAGTTAACTAATGCTTCGTCACTGCTCGCTCATGGGGAAGATCCGCAAACTGTGAAGAAGATATTATTAGTCTCTTTTTCTATGCTGGGATGACTATTTCAGGTGCTGTTGCAAAGATCGTCGCATTGATAAACTTTGCAGCCATTTTCACCAGTCACTACGCTACTCGTGAACATATTTAAAGGCGCCATTTTCAGTGAGACATCATTCTCCTGGCAGTACGCTGGTACTGCAAATATGGCATTAGCTATCGTGAACGGCTGGAGATGGCCTGCTCCCCGCAGATTAGTACATCCCGATGTTAACAACGTCCACTTCTGGCACAAAGCGGACGCGCATGTCAGGTCCGCTATGAGCGAGGAACGGACGTTGAGTGCAAAAGAACAGCAACACGCGATAATGGGGCTGGCTTTATCTTGTTTTGTGAGCCTGACATTACCGGGCATTACGACATTTCATGTATAAGAAATATTTCCCCAGAGCACGGTACGCATGAAAAATTCTATGTTCAGATTTTCCCCGACATTTTTACTCTTTTTGCTTGCCTCTTCAGCCACCGCACAAAATATCTCCCCCGAAATTACGACGCAATTTGGTAAGGTCAAAGGCGAAGACCATCACAATACGCTGTCATGGACCGGTATTCCTTATGCGAAAGCCCCGGTCGGAGAACTGCGCTGGAAAAAACCGGTTTCTCCGGACGCATCAAACACCGTCTTCGATGCGACCCGGCCCGCCGCCGACTGTATCCAGGTATCCCCTAACGGAGTCAAAGGTAATGAGGATTGCCTGAATCTCAATATCTATCGCCCAACTGGGACCAGCACCCCGCTTCCGGTGCTGGTTTATATACACGGCGGCAATAATCAGCTGGGCAGTTCCAGTGAGTTTGCTCCGGCGTTTATCGCTGAAAAATACAATGCTGTGATTGTTACCGTAAATTATCGTCTGGGCGCACTCGGCTTTAATCCATTAAAAGCCCTTAACGATGGCAACCCGCTGAATGATTCCGGAAACTACAGCTTACTCGACATCAAAAAATCACTGGAGTGGATCAAAGATAATATTCAGGCTTTTGGTGGTGACACAAATAATATTACCGTCTCCGGATTTTCGGCTGGCGGCAGAGACGTGATGGCGATGCTTATATCACCCTATTTTAAAAATACCTTCGACAAAGCCATTGTTTTCAGTGGCGGCATGACCACCTCTGACAAACATGAAGCGGAAAGCGTGTTCGCGCAAAGACTAGCACCTCTGGTAGTCAAACATGGCATTAAACCAGATGCCGGGGCGGCGAAAATCTGGCTCCTGTCAGGCTCGCCAGAGGTCCGTCATTTTCTCTATCAGCTCCCCGCCGCAGAACTGGCAATGCTGTTTGGCGATGCGGGGATTCGCATGAATCAATTTCCCCATCTCTACCGCGATGGTGTGGTGATCCCGAAGGATGGCTTTGAGACCAAAAAATATAATGCCGTCCCAGCCATTATGGCCACAGGGCAACAGGAGTTTTCTTTCTTCGCCCGTAACGACCCTATGTTTGCCACACAGGTGAAAGACGGTACGCTTGAAAACAACACCACCTTGCTGAATAAATACGCCTTTGCAAATCACTATGGCGGGCTGCTATACAGCCTGTTTAATGTTAATCAGTCTGCTGAGGTGATGTATAAAAATTATCACGCGCCGCTGTATGGCATGGAGTTCCGCTATGGCACGGATGCGTTTGTTACTGGTGACAAATTATCCGCCATTGGTTCTTTCCACGGCGTGTTTATGCCTTTTTGGGATAAAGATAAGTATGCTGAATTTACGCAGGATGCGCTGAAGCTAAAAGGCTCCAGGGCACTAGGAGAATCTTTTAATACCTACATTAAAAACTTCCTGGCAACAGGGTCACCAAACGATCAGACCCTTCCGGAATGGAAGAAATGGACTCCGGAAAATGCAGCTGCGGGGGAATCACTTCTGATGATGGATGCCAACAGGCAGAAAGCCATCATCTACATGAGCAACAAGACCTATAGTTATAAAGATATTCTCACCCGCATTGAGCAGGACAACTCCTTGTCAGCTGTAGACAAAAACTTTGTTATCAAAAACGTGCTGAACAATCGCTGGTTCAGCGCACCGCTTGATCAACACTTCAGCCACTAATCCGATGCCTCCTGCTATTGCAGGAGGCAAATTTTTTACTCAGCGAGCGAACTGTAGATTATTTTGCGTACTTTGCTGTTATTAGCTCCTGTTAATGTGCCACCGTATAGCTTTGCCGCAACCTTCATTCCAGGGCTTCCAGCATCACCCCTTCGGTTTCCGACACATTACGCTGAATGTAAATCGTGCTCTGTGCTCAGATGACGCCATATCGATTTAAACGCCAGAGCCCGAAAGTTTATTGATGTGATTTCTCTTTTTCTCGCTGGCTCTGGTCATAAAATCTGGCTCAGTATGCTGAGTTAACCGCCTTTGCAGTCTTTTTCCCGAATGTCTGCCGAACGAACTTCACACACTGCCAACTTGTTCAATTAAACCTATCAACCTGACTGCACCAGCCTGGCATTAAACTGAAGACAACGCTTACAACGGTAAGTGCGTAGTCCGCTATGAGCGAAGAGCGGACCTTTAAAAAGCAATATTTGATGGATTGATTGTAAAGAGCTAAATGATTAACATCTGCTCTTTCGGATAAAGAAAATGACTGTTAACGATTCCCTCTTCGCATTCTCTCTCGCAGCACTGTTACTTACCCTGACTCCCGGCCTCGATACGGCACTTATTCTGCGCACCGCTTGTGCTGAGGGCGGCAAAAAGGCATTTCACGCTGCGCTTGGCATTGATGCTGGATGTTTTGTATGGGGCGCGCTGGTCGCGTTAGGACTTGGTGCTCTTCTGGCGGTTTCAGAGATGGCTTACACTCTGCTCAAAGTTTGTGGCGCGGTCTACCTGAGCTGGCTGGGCTTACAACTGCTGATACGTCCTCGATCATCTTTCAGTGATGGCGATGACAACAATGCTTCTCAGGGAAACGGATTTATCAGAGGAATGCTGGGGAATGTGCTTAATCCTAAAATGGGTATTTTCTATATCTCTTTTTTGCCACAGTTCATACCTGCCGGTCACTCTCCTTTGATATGGACTTTTATCCTGGTCAGCATCCATGTAGCGATTGGAACTATATGGTCACTTACACTCATTTTATCCACACATTTTGCGTCAGCCGTATTGAAGAAAAGTCGCGTTGTCCAGGTGATGGATAGAGCAACAGGCGGCTTATTTTTATGCTTCGCGGCTAAACTTGCTATGAGCACGAGATAGCCTTGGGCTGGTTGTAAACGTCCGCTTCTGGCACAAAGCGGACATGCGAGATGGGTAAGGTCCGCTATAAGCAAAAGAATGACCACTCGTCAACTTTGACCACTAACGCTGGATGGCTATCGTTATTTTCTCGCTATGGGATGCAGTTTTAGCGGATCAATTCGTCTGCTCAAAATCACCTCTGAAGAAGACAGATCTGTAATGACCATGTCCATATCGGTGAGGGAGAACATCTTGTAAAGGGTGTTGCTGCCATAACTTTGGCTGTCTGCCAGCATGATGCATTTGCGTGATGCGCTAATGATTGCATCGTAATAAGACGTTCTAAATTCATCATGATGAAATACGCCTTTATCATCCCATGATTCCGGCGCAATGAATGCTTTTTCAAAATTGAGGCTTTTTAAGGTTTCAAGTGCGACGCGTTGATGAAAGGTGTTGTCATGGCGACTTAGTTTTCCACCTATAAAAAATAGCGCAGCGCTGCTGTGGGCCATCACATGCTGTGCAATAGAAAAGTCATTTGTGACAATAGTCATCTCATCGCTATAGGGAAAAAACATGGCCAGCTCTAAGGTCAGTTTCCCGCCATCGATATAAACCACCTTACTGTCGCCAAGGTAGCTCAACGCAGCACGAACCAGCGCGTTAGAATCAGCGGCTTTAGCCAGTTTATGCACAGGCGCTTCATCTCCTGACTTAACCCCACCGCGCGTGGACGTGATGATGCCACGCGCACTGAGTTGCTCAATATCCCGCCGAATGGTCATCACCGTGACATTCAGCATATCCGACAGCTCACGGAGGCTAACAAAATGTTTGATGGATACCATTTCGAGTATCCGTTGATGACGTTCAGCAGGAATCATAGCCCTCCTCATCAGACAGGAATAATGCCAAAAACAACTGCAGCGAAAAGCGCACAGACACTCATGATCCAAATTTTCATCATGGAGTGACGAATATGTTCGCCGACCTGAAGATTAAGCAGACCTAACCCAAGATGCGTCGCCGGTATTACGGGACTTAACAGCAGACCAATTTGTTCAGTTATCAACATGGCGATAGTGACGTGCAGTGGTGAGACGTCAAAACTTTGCCCAAGGCCCACGGCGAGAGGAAGAAGAGCAAAATAAAATGCATCTGAACCAATCAGGATAACGATCGGCACGCTAAATGCCGCCAGAATAACATAGAGATAAGGTCCTAAGCTGGAAGGGAGTACCGCAGCAAGTTCATTTACCAGAACCTTAACAATCCCCGTATTCTGTAGGATGCCAACAAATACACCAATAGTTAAGAAAATTACAATTACCGGGAAAATGGTCAGCGCATAATCTTTTATTTTCTGCTGTGCTTTTTTGGCATCAGGGTAATTAATCATTACTGCCAGTGAGAAAGCGATCATGAACAGGAAGTTACCGGCAACTAAGCCTGAGACCAGAATAACAATGGTGGCGATGACCAGTACAAAGTTCGCACGTAACAACCACGGATTGTGATCTCCTGTGCTGGCCAGCATCTCCTGACGCATCACCAGAAAAGCTTCCTTACTGATCCCTGAGCCGCTTCTATTTTCAACTCTGGCCATGTACCAGCACAGAACAACACCCAGCACGAACAACACAACCTGCAGCGGGATCAATTTGTAATAGACTTCAAGGATATCGAGATGGGTTACGGCAATCGCGCGATTAAGCGAGCCACCCCAGGGAGTTATTCCCGTTACGCCAACACCGACAGTTACCAGCATCAATAAAGTTTTACGGCTGATATTCATCTTTTCATAGATGGGCAGCAATGCAGGTACGGTAACCAGCAAAGTTGCGTAGGCATTGCCATCAAGACTACAAACTGAGGCAATAACAAGAGTCGCCAGCAATACTGAGAAAGTAGATTGCGTTACGAAGCGCAGGATAAAACGCACAATAACGTCAAAGACACCCGCCTCTTTCATTAGGGTAAAGAACATGGCGCTAAAGGCAACAAGTGTGGCGGTTCCTACCACTGACTTTAATCCGGAGGCGACATAACCACCCAATTCTTTAAAACCAAATCCACAGACCAGAGCAGCAACGGTGGGTAAAAAAATAAACAATACACTGGGTGGAAACTTATTCTTCAATAAGCACCATGTCAGTATAATGAACATGACGATCCCGGTGATAAGCATTAAAGACATGAATTGTCCTTTAAATTTTCAGGGCATTAGATGTATGAAAACACTGTGCAGGGAGTCTGCACAGCTTTAAAATAATTATTTATTTCATATTAAATAGCGCATTCAACTCATCAATATTTTCGGAGGTTAATATTTTCATACCATAGGGTTTAAGAACGAAGTACAGTTTTGCTGTTTCTTCTAACTCTTCTGCATTGAATACCGCTTCGCGAATGTTTTTACCTGAAATAATTGGGCCATGATTAGCCAGCAGAATTGAATTATGCTCCTTAGCTAATCTTTCCACATGGACTGCAATATCCGGAGAGCCTGGACGAATGTAGGGAACGACAGGTAACTTGCCTACTCGCATCACGTAATAAGGTGTGATGGCGGGCAATGCATTGTCGAGATCGAGGTCAGGCAGGCAGGATAACGCGGTTAACCAGGGAGAATGCAGATGCACAATACCGCCACACGCTGGACGCTGGCGATAAATGGCCAGATGCATCAGTACCTCTTTTGAAGCCTTTTGACCAGAAACTAAGTCACCGGTCATGGTCACTTTACTAAGTTCATCAGGATCCAGATCGCCAAAGCTTGAATTAGTGGGTGTGGCGAGAATATGACCATCGGGTAATTTAAGACTAATATTTCCAGCACCACCACTACTGTAGCCGCGTTCAAACAGGGAGCGTGCGTAGCGAACTAAATCCTGACGTAATTGCACTTCGCTCATTTCATATACTCCTGTGCTTTTAAGAAGAAATCACTGTTGCCAAAATTGCCTGATTTAAGAATGACCCACTTTTCTTCGTCCAGAACCTGCGTCCACGGCACACCCGGTGCAACAGCATCACCAATTACCATGCCTTTGATATTAAGGCCCTGTGACACCGCGCCTGACGTTTCACCACCGGCTACAATGAATTTGTTGAAACCTTGCTTGCTTAGAGTGCTGGCTAGCGCAGAGAAGAAACCTTCAATCTTTTCACTAACAAATTCCGCACCATAATTCTTTTGAATGATCTCGATTATCTGCGGCGGTTGGGTGGCATAAACCATTGGAGCCAATGAATCATTGGTATGGGTTAACACCCAGCCAGTTACCGTCTGCAGATAGGTGGGTTCATTGAGAATTTTTTCCACATCCAGTGCCAGAGAAGAAGCGCGCTGTTGATAAAAGTTAACTTGCTGGTTAGTCATTGAAGAGCAACTGCCCGACAGAACCACGCTCGCGCCTTCTTTACTGATGGAGAAAGAACGGTTTTCAGCGCGCTTACTCACCGTATCCAGTGCGGCAATCGCATAACCAATGCCTGCAGCTCCGGTAATCAATTTAAAATCTGCTGTCTTACTCGCCACGGTTAACAGGTCGTTGTTATCGAGCACATCGCAGATAACATATTTAAATTTTTCTTGCGCCAGTTTTGCCAACGTATCAGAAATGTCTGCAACATGATTTTTGATCGTGTCGAGACTGATTATTTCGCAACGCCCCGTAGATTGCGCTTCAATCAATTTTTTCAGTGACGACTCTTTCATCGGCGTTACTGGATGATGTTCCATTCCGCTTTGATTGAGTAACTGCCCTTTAACGAATAAATGCCCCTGTAGAATCGTGCGGCCGTTGTCAGGCACTGCCGGGCAAATCAGCGTCATGGTTTCACCAAGATTCTCCATCAGCGCATCAGTAACCGGACCGATATTGCCTTCACTGGTTGAATCAAAAGTTGAGCAGTATTTGAAAAGCTGCCGCTTACAGTCCTGAGCTTTTAGCCAATTGGATGCAGATAATGACTGTGCTACCGCTGTTCTGGCTGGAATCGAACGACTTTTTAGTGCGATAACAACCGCATCGATACCTTCCTGATCAAAAGCCTTAGCAGGAACGCCATTGAACAGCACCACTTTCCAGCCAGCATTCACCATAAAGCTGGCGATGTCAGTGGCACCCGTAAAGTCATCTGCGATGACGCCCAACTTAATCATATGTGTTCCTCAGGAGCGGTAACAAATTGAGCATATATTGCTTTTATGTAAATAAAAGTGCAATCAGGCCTGGGGTTAATTTGTGCTTAAGATCACAAAATAAAGCGCTTTGCATAACATTCCACAAATCACTAAGGGTTATTAAACCTTGTCATATCGGGTATTAATCCTAAAGCTACTAAGCTTTTCATATAACTCACTGATTCAGCGCATAAATGTTCTGATGTGTTTTTTTTGTTTCATAAATGTGATCTCAATCACCTTGCCTTCAGTGCATTTATTGGTATAAAAATGCAATCTAACACTGACCAACCATCTGGAGTATTTATGCGTATTTTGGTTCTGCCTTGTGACGGTATCGGCCCTGAGATCACTTCTGCTGCGGTAACTGTGCTTGAGTCGCTGGATAAAGCGTATGCCCTGAACTTTGAGTTCGACTACGAAGACGTGGGTTTTAAAAGCCTGGAGTTACACGGCACTACGCTGCGACAGGAATCACTCGACCGTGCCAAAACGTATGATGGCATTATCCTGGGTACACAGTCGCACGCTGACTATCCAGCACCGGAAAAAGGCGGTCGTAACGTTTCTGCAGGTTTCCGTATCGGCCTGGATCTTTACGCTAACGTGCGTCCGGCGCGTACTCGTCCATTCCTGACTTCAAATATGAAAGAAGGCAAATCGATGGATCTGGTGATCATGCGTGAGGCGACTGAAGGTTTCTATCCTGACCGCAATATGACGCGTGGCTGGGGTGAAGTGATGCCAAGCCCGGATATGGCGCTGTCGACCCGTAAAATCACCCGTCATTGCTCTGAGCGTATCGCACGCAAGGCATTTGAGCTGGCGATGCAGCGTCGTAAGAAAGTGACTGCTATTCATAAAGCAAATAGCTTCCATATGACGGACGGACTGTTCCTTGAAGCCGTTCGTGATGTCGCGAAAGAGTTCCCTGAAGTTGAGCTGGATGATCTGTTGGTTGATGCATCAACTGCGCACCTGGTGCGTAATCCAGAGCGTTTCGACGTGCTGGTTGCTACCAACTTCTATGGCGACATCATCAGTGACCTGGCAAGTGAATTGTCCGGTAGCCTTGGTCTGGCAGGTTCAATCATGGCCAGCGATACCCATTGCTGCGCTCAGGCTCAACATGGTTCCGCACCGGACATTCAGAATCAGGACAAGGCTAACCCTGTGTCAATGATCCTGTCTGTTGCGATGATGCTGCAGTGGTACGCAGAGAAACACAATCAACCAAAATTCCTCAAAGCTGCTGAAGAGATCAACCGTGCAGTTGACGAAGTGTTGGAAAATCCAGAAACCCGAACGCCGGATCTGGGGGGCAAGTGTGGCACCAAAGCCTTTGCTGACAAAGTGGCTGCATCTATTCGCGCCTGATTTAACGTCATGAGGTTGCCGCAATTCAGCGGCAACCTTCCTTCATGGAGCCGAAGATGAATCAACGTATCGTTTTAATCCATGCAACGCCATTGGCCGTTGAGCCCATCAATCAGGCTTTTGCAGCCCAGTGGCCAGAAGCTGAGATCAGTAATTTATTGGATGATTCGCTGAGTACAGATCGTCGTAAGGTTACTTTGCTAAATGATCGTCTTTATAAGCGGATTGATGCACTGGTTAACTACGCCGAAAGCATTGATGCTGGCGCAGTTTTATTCACCTGTTCTGCGTTTGGCGAGGCCATTGATGCCAGTGCGGCGACACACGAATTGCCTGTTCTGAAGCCGAACGCCGCGATGTTTGAGGCTGCATTCGCTAAAGGTAAAAATATTGTTATGTTGGCAACCTTTGCTCCGGCTGTTGCGGGAATGGAAGCTGAATTCAATGAGCTGGTCCGCCAGGGTTATCGTAAAGCCACGCTCAAAAGTATCGTCGTTGAAGGCGCGCGTGATGCACTTGAGCAGGGTGATGCAAGCCGTCATAACGAGCTACTTGTTCAGGCTGCGCGTGAACATCAAGATGCTGACGCCATATTGCTTGCACATTTCTCAATGGCGATTGCCTGGGATCTGGTGCAGGCCGCTGTAACGTGCCCGGTGCTTAGCAGTCCGCATGCTGCGGTCTCAAAACTGAAAATATTAATGACGAATTAATTTATTCAGTCGAATCTAATTTTTAAAAAAAGGCATCATCGTGGAAAGCCGGGATATATTGGCGGATGTGAAATATAGTCATATTTCTCACTCGCCTGAATTCGTACTGCCAAATAATAGCTGTGACTGTCACCATCATATTTATGACAGGCGTTTTCCCTATGTGGCGGACGACACGCGAAATTTACCCGACGCAACTGTTGATGATTACAACCAGTTTAAAAAGTGGTTGGGACATTCTCGTCATGTGTTAGTGCAACCCTCTTCTTATGGAACAGATAATCGTTGCCTGACGGATGCGTTGGCTGCTTTCGGACCCAATGCGCGCGGCGAGGCTGTGGTGAATGAGACCGTCAGTGACACTGAACTAGATACATTGCAATTGGCGGGAGTTACGGGTGTTCGTTTCAACCTCGGCGCGGGTAATGCAACCACACCCGACATGATTTTACCTATAGCGATGCGAGTCGCTGAGCGTGGCTGGCATGTGCAGGTTCATGCAACTGCAGATCAACTTTGGGATTTAAGGCCACTTCTGCTTCAGATACCGGGAAACCTGGTCATAGATCACTACTTCCGCTTGCCACCAGGCGCAACTTCGCATTCTTCCTGGAGACTTGCCTGGGAGCTGATTGAGAGAGGCAAATGCTGGGTAAAACTTTCTGCGCTTTACCATCAATCACAACGTGATGATGTTTCAGATATGGCTACATTAGTGAGTTGCTTCCTGCGCGAAGCTACAGAGCGTGTTTTATGGGGAAGTGACTGGCCACATCCCAATTTAATGAGTGCCAATAAAAATATGCCAGATGATGCATTGATACTATCGAAAATATACCACTGGGCGCATAACGATCAGGTTCGCCACAAGTTATTTGTGGAAAACCCGGCTGAACTTTACCGATTTAATTAATCGTATGCCAGACAAGGCCGAATATTATGATTACTCTGAACTCCACTGCTAAAAAGAACAGACCAACGCATTATCGTTATATGATTTTGCTGATGGTATTCCTCAGTATTGCGTTAAACCACGGCGACAGAGCAACCTTTTCTATTGCCGGAACAGACATGGTGGAATCTGCTGGTCTGGATATTGTTGCGCTTGGTTATCTGATCTCTACATTCACCTGGGCATATGTTCTCGGGCAATATCCGGGCGGATGGTTACTAGACCGATACGGCTCCAAAAAAGTGCTGGTTACAGGCGTTTTCACCTGGTCATTTTTCGTTTTCCTCGTCGGTTTTAGTACCGCTTTCGACAATGTTTGGGTCACGCGTATCTTAATGTTTGGCTTCATCTTTATGATGGGGTTGATTGAAGCGCCTACGCTACCTGCTAACTCACGTTTTCTGGCTGCATGGTTCCCGGCAAAAGAGCGCGGTAAAGCGTCTGGATTTACCACTGCTGCACAATATTTTGCACTCGTGGTCTTCCTGCCTCTGATGGGCTGGTTCTCATATTCATTCGGCTGGGAATCTGTGTTCTGGTTCATGGGGGCTGTTGGTATTCTGGTTTCGCTGTTGATGACCCGCGTGCTTACCGATACGCCTAAAGTTCATCCATTAGTGAACGACGCCGAATTGCAATACATCCAGTCTGGCGGCGGCTTGACGAACATGAAGGCCAGTAAAAAAGGCGATAATGTAGGTAAAGGCTATACCCGCAAATTACTGACCAGCCGACTTGCGCTGGGCGTCTATATGGGGCAGTTCTTTTTTACTGTTCTCTCTTATTTCTTCCTGACCTGGTTCCCTGTCTATCTGGTTCATGATCGAGGTATGACCATTCTCAAAGCTGGCTTCATCGCCTCTTTGCCTGCGCTGTGCGGCTGTGCGGGAGCGCTGCTCGGTGGTGTGTTGTCTGATTATATGTTGGCGCGTGGCTTCAGCTTGTCAGCTGCACGTAAAACACCCATTGTTATCGGTATGCTGTTGGCTGTCAGCATGGTGATTTGTAACTATGTTGACTCGGCGTGGATTGTGGTGGCGATTATGTCGCTGGCTTTCTTCGGCAAAGGTTTCGGCGCTATGGGCTGGTGCGTAGTCTCAGATTTTTCGCCAAAGGAGGCAGTGGGCCTGAGCGGCGGGTTATTCAATATGATTGGTAATATCTCCGGGGTATTCACACCCATCATTATCGCCTACATCATTAAAGATACTGGCTCGTTTAATGGCGCTTTGATTTTTGTCGGCGTCTGCGCTTTCCTCAATCTGTGCTGCTATCTGTTTGTGGCAGGAAAAATTCAGCGCCTGAATTTTGAAACGCCTAAGCAGGATCATGATGATGACTTCTCAGGAGAACCCCATGCCAGCCACCGATGAAGGAACCACACTACGTTTCGCTATTAATTTAGGTAATGCTGTATTAGCCAAAACGCTCCCCGACGGGCAGCCTGGCGGCATAACGGTAGACATTGCCAATAAAATTGCTGCGCAGCAGGGAAAAGTTGCGCAGTTCGTTACTTATCCTACGGCGGGTATGGTGGTTGAGGATGCTACCAGCGATCGCTGGGATGTGGCCTTTTTGGCAATCGACCCAAAGCGCGAAGAAGTGCTGCGATTTACTCGTCCCTACATCACTATTGAAGGCACTGTTTTAGTCAAGGAAGGCAGTCACTGGCAAAGCGTTAGTGAGATGGACCAGGCAAACGTGGTGATTAATGTCGGTAAAGGTGCGGCTTACGATCTGTTTCTGACGCGAGAATTAAAGCAGGCAGCATTGAACCGGCTGGCTTCATCGCAAGAGGCTATTGATGCGTTTCTCAATGGAGAAGGCGATATGGCTGCGGGTATCAGACAGCCAATAGAGCGTGCAGCCAGGGAAAATAGCGGCTATCGCGTGCTACCCGACAACTTTGGGCAAATTTTTCAGGCGATCTGTTTGCCGCATAAAAAAGAAAAACTCTTCAGCGAAATCAGCCATTACTTGAATAAGTGGCAGGAAGACGGGGCGATTGACGAAATAATCAATCAAAACCTGGCTGAAGCTTAATGAGAGATTAGCGTTCTCCTATGGAGAACGCTGCATTAGTTAAAGTTCAATTTTCATTCAAATCAGGGCATGAGACGTTATCCAGCAACGAACATAATTAGATTGCTGTAACGGAAGGTTTCTTATGACATCGCCCTCAACTCCGCCACGCTCACCGCTGGTCATTAACGACCGACTTTATAACGTCATCGATCTGACTCACATCCTGCCGTTGACCCAATTACAAACGCTGCCCTACAGCATTCGTATTTTGCTGGAGAACGTAGCACGATGCTCTTCGCATACGCTGCCGGCATTTCTCAATTATCTATCTGCAAAGTCTGCTCCAGGTGAGGTCGCGTTTTACCCGGATCGTTTGATGTTTCATGACACGACATGCTTACCTGCGTTGGCTGATTTTGCCGCTATGCGTGATCTCACCGCCGAGTTAGGTGGTGATCCGCGAGCGATAAATCCGCATATTCCCGCCGTACTGACAATAGACCACTCCGTAATAGTGGAGAGCTATGCCAGCGCTAATGCACTGGAAGATAACCTCACCTTTGATTTCCGCCGAAATGCAGAACGTTACCGTTTTATTCGCTGGGCAGAGAAAAGCCTGGATAATTTTCGGGTGATCCCGCCGGGCACCGGCATCATTCATTTAATGAATCTTGAGGCCATAGCGGAAGTCGTTTCGATTGATGAGCGTGAAGCCATCCCTTTGCTACATGCCGATTGCATGATTGCGACCGACAGCCACACTCCCATGATCAATGCCCTTGGTGTTTTGGGCTGGGGCGTCGGTGGGCTGGAAGGACAGGCGGCTTTGGTGGGTGAACCCGTAACGCTGCGTTTCCCGGATGTGGTTGGTATTTCCGTGTCAGGTCAGCTGCCGAAGGATGTCAGCGACAGCGATCTGGCACTGCACATTACCCGCCTGTTACGTGAAAAAGGCGTGGTGGGAAAATTTGTAGAGTTCACCGGGCCATCGCTGCACACCATGCCACTGGAATCGCGCGCAACCATTGCGAATATGGCACCCGAGTATGGCGCTACAGTGGTGTTCTTCCCGTTTGATGAGCGCAGTGCAGAGTACGTCAACACGACGGGGCGTAGCGAAGAGCAGCAGGCGATTATTCGTAGTTATATGCAGCATCAGCATCTGTGGCGCTTACCCGGCGATATCCAGCCAACCTTTACCCAACTGATTGAGCTGGATCTGGGCACGATTCAACCCAGCGTCGCGGGGCCCTACAATCCGCATCAACAAATACCGCTTAGCGAATCAGCGAACAGTTTTCTGCAAACGCTGACACCCTCACAACGCAATTTGCAATGGCACCATGACGATTATCCGGAATCCGTTCAACAGGGTGCAGTCGCCATTGCAGCCATCACCAGCTGTACCACAACGGCCAATCCCTGGCTGGTCATTCAGGCCGCCTTATTTGCGCGCAATGCCGCACGCTTAGGGTTAAAGCCCAAGCCCTGGGTTAAGACCTCATTTTCCCCTGGATCTCGGGCGGTTACCGATTACCTTGGAGAATCCGGCCTGCTTAGCGAGCTGGAAAAAGTGGGATTTGATGTCGCAGGCTATGGATGCATGACCTGCATTGGCAGCTCAGGAGCGTTGCAACCCGCGATGGAAATGCTGGTGAGTGATGGCCTTCAGGCTGTGTGTGTGCTTTCGGGCAACCGCAACTTTCCACGTCGTGTGAATCCCAGCCTCGGGCATGGTTACCTCACCTCACCAGCACTGGTGATTGCATGGGCAATCGCCGGGAATATGCAGCACGACATGTTGAGCGATCCGCTGGGTTACGATGCTGATGACCGGCCCATTTTGATGCGCGATTTAATGCCGGGTCGTGAAGAAGTTAAGGATTGGGTGAAAGCCGCGATGAAACGTGAACACTACATCCAGCGCCGAGACATTATCTGGCAGGGAACACCACACTGGCAGCAGATTGAAGCGCCGGGTAGCGTGCATTATCCGTGGGAATCCACCTCAACTTATTTAAGGCGTCCGGGATACCTGGAGCGTTTACCGCGCGATCCGGCTGAACCGCTTTCGCTGACGAATGCCCGACCCTTTCTCTGGTTTGGCGATGACGTCACCACCGATCACATTTCGCCTGCGGGCGCGATTTCGGGTGCCAGCCTGGCAGGTCAGTGGTTACTGGAGCATCACGAAGATCCACAGGATCTCAACCTATACTCCACCCGGCGCAGCAACCATGAAGTCATGGTTCGCGGTGCTTTTACCAATAAAGCGCTATCCAATCGTTTGTTGCCGGCAGACCAGCGAGGCGGCGGCGGTTTTGCCTGGGATGCGCGTCATCAACACATCCTTCCTGCTTTTGAAGCCGCGCAAACCTGGCTTGCTACAGGTACGCCGCTGGTTGTGTTAGCGGGTGAGCGCTATGGCGCAGGATCGAGCCGTGACTGGGCAGCAAAAGCGCAGGCATTAATGGGGGTAAAAGCGGTGATTGCCAGCAGCTTTGAACGCATACATCGCACCAATCTTATTGGAATGGGGATTTTCCCTCTGCATTTCATCGCAGGCGAGGCAGAAAAACTGCCGGAGATGGAAGGCAGCGAAGTACTGGATATCGTGGGGCTGGAGGCGATCAAACCGGGTATAACGCCATTAGTGCTCAACATCAGCCGCGACGGCAGGCTGATTGCTGCGATCGGCCTTGAGGCAGTGATAGACTCCCAGCAAGAGCTGCGCTATCTGCGCTATGGCGGAATTCTGCCTTTCGTTATCCAGCAAACCCTCACAGATTAAAGGATGCCTATGCGTTACGATCTGGTCTCACTCTCGTTGTTTGTCGCGGTGGCGGAGGAACACAATCTCACCCGCGCAGCGCGACGCAAGCATTTGGCTGTTTCGGCTGTGAGCAAACGCATTGCTGAGCTTGAGCAGCAAATCGGGACACCCTTAATGTTGCGCCTGCCGCGCGGCATTGAACTTACGCCAGCCGGTCACTCCTTGTTGTTTCATGCACGCCAGGTGTTTCGCAATCTTGATCAGATGGAAGAAGAGCTGAATGATTACGTGGCTGGCGTTCGCGGTCACATCCGTATCTTCACTATCTCAGCAGCACTGATGCATTATCTGCCGCGCGCCATTAGCCAGTTTCTGACGCACTATCCACATACCGATATTGATATTGAAGAGCACACAGGGATTGGCGTGGTTCAGGGACTGTTACAGGGCGATGCAGATGTGGGTTTCTTTTCCAGCTGGACGCCCGCTTCAGGTATCGAAGTCTGGCCATGGCAGCATGACCAACTCTCGGTTCTGGTGTGGCAGGGACATCCGTTAGCTGAACGCAGCTCTCTGCAGTTGGCCGATTGTATAGATGAAAAAATGATCGGCCCTCATAGGGAAAGCGCCGTGAGCCACATACTGGATCGTGAAGCCAGAAAGCTTGGCAAAGCTCTCAACATCGGCCTGAGAGTGAGTAGTTTTGTCTCGATGGCTGAACTGGTTGCGCAGCGGCTGGGCATCGCCATCTTACCCGTTAATGAAATCGCGCAAACGCGTAGCAATGACACGGTAAAGTGTATTCCGCTTATCGAGCCATGGGCTAAACGTGAGCTCTACGTGGGTGTGAAGAGTTATGCATTAGCTTCCCCTTCAGTTAAAGCATTTATAGAAAATGTTACGCCGTCAAAACGGCCAAATGTTGAAGAAGAGGAGCAAACATTTGAGACCAGCATCAATGAAGCTGGTCTCAAACACTGAATTAGCTGGAGAACACAATACAGGTTGGGCTGGCAGTAACTATTTCTTTGTTGGTATCTTTGAGCATGCCGGTTTCTTCATTAATGCTGAAAATACGGATGGTATCCGAGTCCTCATTGGCACTGTAAAAACGCTTTCCATCAGCAGAGATGGTGGTAAAGCGCGGGGTGTTTCCACCGCAATAAACCCAACCTTGAGGTGTCAGGCTACCCTCAAGTTGATCGATTCTGAATACTGCAATGCTGTTATGACCACGGTTTGCGGCATATAAAAATCGCCCAGATGGATGCACTTCAATTTCGCTGGCGTCATTCCGTTCTTCAAACCCTTCTGGCAAGCTGCTATGCGTTTCCTTCAGACTAAGATTGCCGGTTTCCCGATCGAAGTCGAAAACGGTGATGGTATTGCCAAGTTCGCTCAAGCTGTAAAGCCAGTTGCCAGTTGGGTGAAAGTCGACATGTCGCGGCCAGGTTCCCGCAGGCAAAAGCACTTCGTCATTCAACAGTGATTGCTCACCTCGCCATTGGTAAATACGCACCATATCGATGCCATTTCCCGCCTGACGTCCCTGAATTGGCAATGCATAGAAGTCACTGTTGGGAGCAAAAATAATTTCATGAGGGCGTGACAGGCTCGGCGCCTCATCTGAGTGCGCATGTCCTTCAACCAGTGCCAAATGATCAGGCGCAAGTAGCGTGTCGTCATCCGCAAACGGCAGTGCCGCAACGTTTCCACCTTCATGGTTAGCAATTAAAAGATGATGGCCATCAGGTGTAAGTGCTGCATGAACCGGATTATTGCGTCGTAATGGATCAAGATCTGGATGCGCATTTTGCGGCCCAGTGGTTTGCTCCGATACTAATGTCAGGGTGCCCGCCAAAGGATTGCGTGCAAAAATCGCAATCTGATTGCCATCACCATGCAGCACATACAAGCGATTACGTTTTTTATCTAACGTGAGCCAGGACGGGTTTTCCTGAACAGATATGACACGCTGGATGTGATGCCAGTTGCCTGAATCATCTATATGGTAAACCTCGATTCCTTTTCCGCGCGCACCTCGCCATTCGGATGTACGGCAGCCAACATAGGCGAACTTATCCATTTAAAGCTCCAGTAGCGCAATATGCATTTATTTAAACATAAGTGCAGAAATAAACCTGTGATGGATGTCACGATTTCATTTTGAGCCTTGCCGAAACCCAACTGATACGCTTGTATTTAGCCTACCCATCTTAAAATACCTGCCAGACCAGGATTGCACAGGACAACCGAAATTGCATTTGAAGTTAATTAAATGCAGAAATTTAACGATCATGGTCACAATTTCAACGGTCCGATATTGCTAAAAAAAAGCGCAAGTCGCTTACTGTTAACAAGTCGTAAAAACTGTTACATAAATGCATCTGGGAGAAGGGTTATGACCCAACGTATTGCGTATGTCACATCCGGGATGGGAAGTCTTGGAACCGCTATTTGTCGCCGCCTGGCGAAGGATGGTTTTAAAGTAGTTGCAGGATGCGGCCCCAATTCTCAACGTAAAGCTGCCTGGCTAGACGATAATAAAAAACTTGGCTTTGATTTTGTTGCTTCAGAAGGCAACGTTGCCGACTGGGAATCAACAGTAAAAGCCTTTGAAAAAATAAAAAGTGAAATTGGTGAAATCGACGTATTAGTTAATAATGCAGGCACAGCACGCAACGTGTTATTTAGGGATATGCATCCGCAAGAGTGGCAAGCGGTTATTAATACTAACATGAACTCATTATTCAACGTCACTAAGCAAGTCGTTGATGGCATGATGTCGCGAGGCTGGGGGCGCATTATCAATATTTCTTCCGTAAATGCGCAAATCGGTCAAACCGGCCAGGTTAACTACTCCACAGCTAAATCTGCAGTCCGTGGTTTTACGCGTGCGCTGGCACGTGAAGTCTCTGCACGCGGCGTGACAGTGAATACCGTCTCACCGGGTTATCTGGCCACGTCTAAACTGAAGACAGTCACACCTGTTCAGATCATTGATAAAATCGTCCAGGAAATTCCAGTCCGTCGTTTAGGTTCTCCACAGGAAGTCGCGTCCATTTGTTCCTGGCTTGCATCTGATGAGTCAGGGTTCGCTACAGGCGCTGATTTCTCTGTTAATGGCGGCCTGCATATGGGCTAATTAATTAACAGCACGTCCGGATAAAAATCTTCGTAAATTAATTATCACGCATATTAGCAATAATATGCGTTGGAGGCTCTTATGCTCTCGCTTATGGGATATGGCATGATTGTGGTCTTTATGATCCTGATCATGACAAAAAAACTTTCTGCACTGGTCGCTCTGATTATTATTCCAATAATATTTGCTCTGCTTGCAGGATTCGGTGGAGAGATGGGCGAAATGATGATTGAGGGACTTAAAAAAGTTGCTCCAACGGCCATCATGGTCATTTTTGCCATTCTCTACTTTAGCACCATGTTTGATACCGGATTATTTGATCCCATTATTCGTTTCTTCCTGCGAATAATTAATGGTGATCCGGTTAAAGCAGTTATGTGTAGCGCGGTTTTGGCGGCGATGGTGTCACTTGATGGTGACGGTTCAACCACCTATATGATCTGTGTGACTGCCATGCTGCCGCTTTTCAAGCGCATCCGTCTGGACCCATTAGCATTGACCTGTGTGGTGTTCCTATCAGGTAGTATTACCAACCTTCTGCCATGGGGTGGTCCATTAGCCCGCGTTGCAGCTTCACTCAAGGTTGAGTCAAGCGATCTGTTTATTCCACTGATCCCAACAATGGTATGTGGCTTTGTCGGCGTACTGGTTCTTTCATGGTATATCGGCATTCGTGAACGCCGTCGTTTAGGTAAGCTGAGTATCAATACCAACGGATATGGCTCAGTAACGGAAGATGATGCAGAAAGCTATCTGCCAGCAATTAATGAAATAAATGAAGAGTTGCGCCGTCCTAAGTTGTTTTGGCTCAACGCCGGTTTGACCTTACTTCTGATGGGCTCACTGGTTATGGAACTGTTGCCACTGTCAGTATTATTCATGGTGGCGTTTGCACTCGCACTGCTGATTAACTATCCCCACATTGATGCACAGCGTCAGCGTATTGCAGCGCATGCACCGGCCGCACTTAACCAAACGTCTATCTTCCTGGCGGCAGGGATCTTTGCTGGAATTCTTTCGGGAACCGGCATGGTCACAGCAATGTCAGCTTCTCTGCTGGACGTGTTGCCTGATTCCTGGGGGCCATATCTGGCACCGATTACTGCACTGATTAGCCTTCCGGGCACGTTCTTTATGTCTAATGATGCCTTCTACTATGGTGTACTGCCGGTGCTGGCCGAGGCTGCGAAAGTATACGGTATCGACCCGGTAGAAATTGGCCGTGCATCGTTAGTTGGTCAGCCAATTCACTTACTGAGCCCTTTAGTGGCATCCACTTATCTGTTGGTTGGTCTGGCCGGAGTGGAATTTAGTGACCATCAAAAATACACCTTTAAGTGGGCATTCCTGCTCTGCATGATCTTCCTGGCATCGGGTCTTTTGTTGGGGCTCTATCCGCTGTATTCACCCGCAGGGTAATATCGTTAGAGCAATAAAAAATGGCCCGAAAGGGCCATTTTTTTATACACCGATGCTGCGTTGTTTCTTGTTCTCCAGCGCCACCGCAAGATGCTGTTTCATCATGTAGGACGCCTCGATAAGCTGTCCAGATTCAATCAATGACAGCAGGTGCATGTGATCTTTAACTTCAGCGTAGTAACGGCTGCGGTCATCCATGATGCGATAATCCATCAGACGTCGCATACGGTTAACGTTGCGCAGTGAAATCTCAAAAAATGGATTATTTGAGAAGCTAATTACGGTTTCATGAAAGCGATAACCGGCAAGCTGCAGTTGGGTTGGAGACAAGCGCTCTATACCACTTACCAGAAGCATATCCAGTTCACGTTTTATTTCATCAATCTTGCTCTGAGGCGCTTTAAACGTTGATTCAAGAATGGCCATCGGTTCAATGACCATACGGAAGCTGAAGATATGCTCGAGGGCAGCCTTCGTCTTGGCGACCGGTAAAAAACGCCAGCCATATCCTTGTTTGCGCTCAACCCATCCTTCACTGATACCGCGCGCCAAAATGGTAGTGAGCTGTGTTTTAGAAAGGTTGTAACGCTTTAACAAATAAAGTTCGTTAACTTCTGATTCAATCTTATCCTGCAACCAATCTTCAGCTAGCTGATAATACTCAGGTAAATCGCTGTCGGCTTCACTTTCATTAGTGCTCTTGAGGGGCGGGGCATAATCCTGTTTAACGAAAAATCCCCGGTTACGCTGCTGCTCAAGTATGCCTTTATGTTCAAGATAGACTAAAGCCTCACGCACCGGCGAGCGTGATACGTCAAAGGACTCTGCCAGCTTTGGCACGCTGATATGCCCACCTGCTACCAATCCGCCGCTATCGATCATCGAGATGATTTTCTGAGATAGCCTTTCTGTAAGAGCACTTATTTTCATGCTGATAGCCCTAAGATGTTCGGTCAGAAGTACAAAATCCAACAAAATAATTGCATTTAAAAATGATTAAATGCAATTAAAAATGCAATTTTTTTAGTGCAACACTCTATTTTATTGATAGTTACTACAATTTTTAGACCATGGAACCAGACACCACCAGCTTTGATAATTCTAACAACGAATTCTGAATACCCGAGTGGATCCCTTTGACTTAAGCTGGCATACGTTTTGCGTGCATCCACATATCTGGATTTTGATAATTGGCTACATGCTTGAATTAACTGACAGCATGCGTGACAAGCACACGGAAAGTTTAAGGCTTAAGGAGGGAGTGACAGTGCACGCTTAATATTATCAAGCTCAGCTTCCGGCTGTGTTTGAGCTCCTTCGACTTAATGACTGTTCCGTTACGTATCCAACACGGTGTTTGTTCAGGTGGGGTAAAGGTCAAAATCTGATGGTATTCCTCAATTAACCTAAGCTTTAGCAACGTCCGCTTCTGGCACGAAGCGGACTGTGTATAGACCCATGTCCGCTATGAGCGAGAATCGGACTATGCGACTTTCGCTTAAAAGTTGAATAAAAGCTTAAAGGAAATAAAAAGTATGTACGTCATATAAAAGCCTTTAACTCCTCAGCATCTATGTTCGCCAGCATTGATGCTTTCAAGTTTGGGGATGATGCGAGATACCTGGCTATCAGGTTGAAACCTGCCGTATAACCCAGCCACCTTGGTAAATCTCCTGTTCCGAAAAACCAGGCATTATGGTCGTAATCAGTGCGATGCCAGTTTTCAAGCATGAGTGGATAGTAGGGCTTTACAATATCAGACCTGAGGCTTTCCCAGGGCTCACATTCACCCCCCAAAAGCTCAAGAGAAAAATGCCCGGCCAGTCCTTCAGAGACAAGCACTTCTCCCAGCGTTGAGCCGTATCCCGGTCCTGCCCACCTTGCAGCATGGTGAAGTTCATGAGCAAATAGACGCTCAATAGAGTGCGCAACGTTTTTGCAGAATGCAGGGTTTTCAGGATCGACGGTTATATAGATAACACCAGCTTCAGGACAATAACCGGCATGCCCTTTTTCAGGGATAACCAACTTCCCGGCCTTAACTACGATATCTACTGAAGGAGTCGGCATCAACCTTGTGACTTGTACGTAGGTATCGGTCAGGTTAGTTCGCAGCCATTCACTGTGAACAGTGAGTTTATCCTGAGCGTTCAGAATATGGATGGTTATTTGAGACATGTGATTCTTACCCAGAAACATTAGTAATGTGCGCATACTAACAGACATAGAGGGCATGCCATGTTGCTACTCAGCAAGTGGCCGAGCAATGATCACTAATGTCCGCTCCTGGCACAGCGCGGACATGCGCGCGCGACAAAGTCCGCTATGAGCCAGAAGCGGACATCGACTTATGCAGCAGTCAGATCTGTGCCAGTAGCGCATTTACCGGCGATAAGTATGCGTACAAAATCAGCAGCAATGAAAGTCCGGTATCAATAAGTGGAGGCTAAAATCTCCCAGTACCGGACAACATGCCTCGTCCCGGAAAACCATATTACCTCATGCCATGAACGCGGTTGCGACCGCTGCTTTTCGCCTCATAAAGTGCTCTGTCAGCCTGCTGCTTCAGACGCTCAGCCTGATCCGCCTGGCCGTCAGAAATCAGAGCGCAGTAACCGGCGCTGAGGGTAACGACCCCTTCCGGAAGCCCGGAGCTTTCATGAACTATTCCGGCACTCATAACGGCCGCTACCGCCCGCCGTGCCACTTTTTCTGCATCGGCTTTACCGGTGAAAGGCAGAATAATGGCAAACTCCTCGCCGCCGTAGCGTGCCACCACGTCGCCACTGCGGTGAGTGAGCCCCTTCAGAATGACGCCCACCTTTTGCAGGCACGCATCCCCTCCCACGTGTCCGTACGTGTCGTTGTAACGCTTGAAGAAATCAATATCAAACATAATCAGGGATACAGGTTCGCCTGACGTGTACGAGCGCTGCAGGGCCTTTTCCAGCATAGCGTCAAACTGACGGCGATTCGCCAGCCCGGTCAGTCCGTCAATCAGCGCCAGAGTCTGCAGCGTGTGGTTGATGGTGGTAAGTTCATCCCTAACCTGCGTCAGTTCAATCTGGTTTCTGACGTTAGCCTTTACCTGTCTGAGCACAAACATACCCATGCCGGTAATCATCATAAGCAACACCAGGTTCAGCACAACGTCGGCAGCATTGGCAGAAAGCCACGCTGTCCTGATTGCATCACGGTCATATCCCGCTGTGACTATCAGGGGATACTGTTCAAGACGAGCGTAGCCATATACCCGCTCGACGCCATCCAGAGCTGAACGCCACGTTGCGCTGCCGCTGGCAGACGTTTTCAGGACCGTTGTAAACAGTGGGCTGGATGAAAGACTGCGGTTAATGGCCGTGTCCGGAAAAGGCCGGATATACAACACAGAAGTGTCAGCCAGTATCAGCGCCAGGACGTCGCGTTCACCCAGCGTATAGTAGCTGTAGAACTGCCGGAAGTAGTCAACCTTTACCGTAGCCAGCGCGATGCCGGCGAAGCGACCTACCTCATCATTCAGGCGCACCGATACGGGAATGACCAGGTCGCCCGTCGAGCGGCTGCGGATAACACGCCCCACGTGCACGCCGGTCCCGGTGTGTGTGCGGTGCCAGGCAAAATACTCTCTGTCAGCATTGTTCCCTTTTGCAGGCGTGTAATTACCCGATGTGGCAATCCACTTACCCTGCGCGTCATAAATAAACAGGCCGTGCAGCTGACGCAGCCTCTCCTGCTTCTCTTTAAGCTGCGAGGCAAAGGCGGGTGTTGCCGCATAGTTAAGCCCGTTAAGGGTGAGCTGCCTGACCGCGTCAGCCAGCGTAATATCCACCTGAAGGAAGGCGTCTTCCGCCTGTTTTGCCAGCGAAACCGACAGGTTGCGGGCATCGTCCTCGCGTAACTTCTGATTGTGCTGCCAGGAGTTCCACAGCGTCCATATATTAACACCCACGACGGCAAGCACGGTCAGCAGCAGGAAAAAGGCCATGGTCCGGCCCAGCGAATTGCGCACATAAGGTGGCACGGAGCTGCCGGTTTTGTTATCCAAGGTATTCATATCCTCATCCAGTCTGAAACTGAAACATAATTTATGAATAAGCTTATCACATGAAGGGCATATCCCCGGAGGGTAATGCTGAACGGCCGGGATAAACCGGGCGTGACCCGATGCCATCTCTTCCTCCACACCGGTGCGGTCAGGGGCAGTGAGATTCATTTATTTCGTTAATGCATGCGCGGTGAGGTCATCCAACTCCGCTTCTGGCGCTGCCGGACATCAGCACGATGAGGTTGAAGCCCCCGGCACTGAGGGTTGAGGCTTTCATGTGGGATTTCGGGTGAGGCGGATTTATATTTTCATACAGACACTCACCTATTGTTTAAATTCACATCCTGAAAATCACCTTTCAGTCATGAAAAAATAGGTAAGATAATGAGAGGAGTACTGTTTTTCCACTCCCGGAAAGGAAGTATTACATGATGCTACGGGGTATCTTAAAACCATCCTGAGACAAATTGAAAAAACAAAGCGCATATTACTTCAGATAAGATGGCTGGCATGAACGAGGGTGCCGACGCGGAACAATACTGAAACAGCTGACACCATTACGCGTGCATTTCAGTGACTGCGTGATAGCACCATTCACAGTAAAGTCCGCTTCAGTTGTCTGAAATTTATTGAGCAGCAGATGAAGTGAATTAATTAAAACCGATCTGGCGAACGCCGGAAGCCGATCAGGATGATCCCGTTGCCTCTTTGAGGCCCATCAGAATTACCCTACAGCCGCGCAGTACACCAGGACTGAGAAGGTCAATACACATCTCCCTTTGAGTAATCAGAGAGAACATGCCCCTGTCGGGATACCTCTGCAGAGACCGCACGCAGGGCACTGCCCTGTCATCCGGAAAAAAGGGATATGAAAAGACGATCAATGCCAGGTCAGATCATCGTAATTGTCGGTTGAGTTCATGGTGAATTCTCCCATGCCACTTCTCTGTAGTGCATCGCGCCTTTTGATTTCGTCGCTGACATCATTGATTGCCCGTTTCAGGGCATTAATCCTGTAAGTATCGCTCTCTGTTTTGAGAAAACTGTTCAGCTTGTTCAGTATGCCCGGCCATGAGACGCGTGTGTTGTCATTAAGTATGGCGAGGGTCGCCTCCCCGATGAACACATCACGCAGCAATTGCATATCCTGTTCTGTCATTACCGCAACTGGTCTCCTGTCTCACAACACCGAAAAGACGGCAGCGTAGTAAAACTCATTTGCTGAACAACAGCTCTATCAGCGCATGCAACTGCTGCTCTTCTGCGTCAGATGAAGCCTTATCAAGACGTACAATCAGCCTTAAGCAGATAGCTTTGCGGTTCAGTATCTGACCTGAGCGGAGAATCTCAGCAACAACTGCACCGAGAATTTCCTGCTGCGAAGGTAATTTTGCGCGGCTGAAATAGTCAGCGATATCGCTGTTGAAACCTGTGCTGTTCAGCTTGAGTTGCATGACTGACCCCACTGTATGATTCGAAAATGACCTTTTTTGCGCAAATTATACAAAAAACATGGCTTTGTACAGATATTTCCGTTTCGCTTATAACAGCTACTGACAAGGACAGAGGCCGGGAGAGTCTCCATCCGGCTGGAGTATTGCTACAGCCTGCCTGGAGTCTTATCTTGCCCGGGGCGGGTCCCATACCGGCTTTGTATAGGCTGGCGACAGCATGTCTCTCTTCATCGACCAGGATTTCTGGATCCCCTGCCCTGCAAAAAACAGGCTGGCCTTGCCGCTCTGGTTAAGTCCGTCAACCACCCGCATCAGAACCTCACTGTTGGCCTGTGGACGGTATTCATCAAACAGACTGAGCTGAGCCACGCCCTGGCTATAGAAGTCGCCCAGCATTACGCCCGCATTCATATAACGATGCCCGTCTACCTATATCCGTTAAAGCGCATCTATGGCGACCTGGATAATATCGCGGGTGTCGTTCGACGGGGTCAGCAGTTTGCCGGTTGCCTGATTACCGTAAGACACCCCACCGTCAGCATGCCGGCTGGTCGGCACAAAAACGGTTATCTGCCTGCAGTACTGCCTTTCTTTTCTCAGCTCTTCGGCGGCATGCTCAGCAAATGCGCATACCGCCTGCTGCATATCCATGTACTCAGGGATACGTGAACCGAATGAGCGTGAGCAGACAACCTGCTGTCTGGTGGGTGCAAATTCCTCAAGCGCCAGACATGACTCGCCGCGCAGCTCCCTGAGCGGGTAAACCAGCGCAGCATATAAAAAGTCGGCTGATGCCGGCTTTTTCACACTGTTATGCCCGCAGCCTGGTAAAAATCAGAGGCTGACACGGTTCCCGTGCTCATCAATAACTGTTTCACCCTGCTCTTTGGTAAATGCGCCCTTCTGCGGGTCCGGCAGGATGTCCAGAACCTCTTCGGAGGGACGGCACAGCTTCGTTCCGAGCGGCGTCACCACCACCGGGCGATTAATGAGGATCGGATGAGCCAGCATGGCATCGAGCAATTCTTCATTGCTGAAGCGGTCTTCTGCCAGGCAGAGCTGTTCGTAAGGTTCGGTATTTTTGCGCAGCAGGGCACGCACGCCGATGCCCATGTCCGCAATCAGCTTCTTCAGCTCATCGCGCGACGGTGGCGATTTCAGATACAAAATAACCGTGGGTTCGGCGCCGCTGTTACGGATAAGCGCGAGGGTGTTGCGGGATGTCCCGCAGGCCGGGTTGTGGTAAATGGTAATGTCAGTCATAAGTGGTACTCCGTTAAGGCGCTGCATAGTCACAGCACCGTTGCCAGTGTTAAACAGACAGGCGCAGAGCAAGCGCCGACAGCGTCACAAACAGTACCGGCAGGGTCATCACCATGCCCACGCGGAAGTAGTAACCCCAGCTGACGGTAATGTTTTTCTGTGCCAGGACGTGCAGCCACAGCAGGGTAGCGAGGCTGCCGATAGGGGTGATTTTCGGGCCGAGGTCGCAGCCGATGATGTTGGCGTAAATCATCGCCTCCTTCACCACGCCCTGCGCGGTGCTGCCGTCAATCGAAAGCGCCCCAACCAGCACGGCAGGCATGTTGTTCATCACCGAGGAAAGCGCCGCCGTCAGAAAGCCGGTGCCGAGCGTTGCGCCCCAGACACCATGCTCTGCAAACCGGTTCAGCGCGGCGGAAAGGTAATCAGTCAGCCCGGCATTGCGTAGTCCGTATACCACCAGATACATGCCCAGCGAAAAGATAACGATCTGCCAGGGCGCACCTTTCAGTACCTTTCCGGTATCAATCACATGGCCTTTACGGGCTACCAGCCAGAGAATAAAAGCCGCCACCGCTGCCACCAGGCTGATCGGCACGCCGAGTGGTTCGAGGGCAAAGAAGCCGACCAGCAGCAGAATGAGAACAATCCAGCCGGTTTTAAAGGTGCGCGCATCGCGAATAGCCTCACGCGGTGATTTAAGCTTCGCAAGGTCGTAAGTGGCGGGGATATCCCTGCGGAAAAACAGGTGCAGCATGACCAGCGTGGCGGCAACTGAGGCTATATTCACCGGCACCATCACCGAGGCATATTCGCTAAAACCCAGCTTAAAGAAGTCCGCCGTGACGATGTTGACCAGGTTCGATACGATGAGCGGCAGGCTGGAGGTATCGGCGATAAAGCCCGCCGCCATCACAAATGCCAGCGTGGCACCGGGGCTGAAGCCCAGCGCCAGCAGCATAGCGATAACGATCGGCGTCAGAATGAGCGCCGCCCCGTCATTGGCGAACAGGGCCGCCACCGCCGCCCCCAGCAGAACGATATACGTGAAAAGCAGCCTGCCTTTACCGCCTCCCCAGCGGGAGACGTGCAGCGCGGCCCATTCAAAAAAGCCTGACTCATCGAGCAGCAGACTGATGATTATGACCGCAATAAACGTGGCCGTGGCGTTCCAGACAATCTGCCAGACCACAGGGATGTCTCCGATGTGTACTACGCCGGTCAGCAGTGCCAGCGCAGCGCCGATAACGGCACTCCAGCCGATACTGAGTCCTTTTGGCTGCCAGATAACCAGTATCAGGGTCAGGACGAAAATCTCACCCGCCAGAAACATATCTTCTCCTTTTTGAATAAAATGGCCCATTGATCCGTGCTGCTTATAACATATTCGAAAATTCGGATATGTTTCGATAAAATTTTTACATGCAGACCGGCTTGCCGTTAGTTGTCGCATTATTGCGTTCAGCCTGCTGGCTGAGTTGCATAATGTCATCCCGCTGGCAAAGGTAAGCCTGTTCAATCACTGCTGCTGCCCAGGCTGGCATGTGCGGAGACAAACGGTAATAGATCCATTTTCCATCCCGCCGGTCGATAAGCAGTCCGCCTGCTCTGAGAAGAGCCAGATGTCGTGAGATTTTAGGCTGCGTTTGTTTCAGGATGTCTGAGAGTTCGCAGACGCAGAGCTCACCTTTTTCGCGCAGCAGAAGCACAAGGCTGAGCCGCGTGTCATCTGAAAGGTTTTTAAAAAGCTGCAGGGGGTTTACTGACAACATGGTCACTCCTGATGGTTACTGACTGAGTCTCCCAGAGAAGCTCTGTATGTTAATAATATATTCAATAAACCATATTTGTATATCCATTTCCTGATTACAAAGGCCTGCAGAATAACGGGCTGTCAGAGTGCCGCCGCCCCCCATTCTGCAAACGGCATTTTCGTCCTCTGCGTTGACCCTGTTAACAATTGGTGTAGAGTAAAAAACGCTTTTTGCCGTGCGTCAGCTGCACGGCTGGCATTCATGACCGGTACTGAACAGCTCTTCAGACGGTCTTTCTGGTTACTCGCGCTGCTCTGTCAGCCGTGAAGGAGTGATAAACACCGCCATGCGTCTTACGCCACCCTGAGTTTCATCCCCTCTCCGTCGCACTGAATAAACTTCGGCGCGCACTCAAAAACATCCCGTCTGCGGATGTGCTTTTTCGTCTGTAAATTTTTTGCCCTCACGGGCTAACCGCAATCAAAAACTGAGAAATGACTATGTTGCTGTCCTCGACACATAAGGACTGGCTGGGTAATGTCCGTGGTGACGTTCTTGCCGGTATTGTGGTCGCGCTCGCGCTTATACCTGAAGCGATCGCCTTTTCCATTATTGCCGGTGTGGATCCGCAGGTCGGACTCTACTCTGCATTCTGTATTCCCCTGGTTATGGCCTTCCTCGGTGGCCGTCCGGCGATGATTTCGTCGGCTACTGGCGCTATGGCCCTGCTGATGGTCACGCTTGTAAAAGATCACGGCCTGCAGTATCTACTGGCCGCATCGGCGCTCACCGGCGTCCTGCAACTGGCGGCCGGTTACCTGAAGTTGGGTAGCCTGATGCGCTATGTTTCGCGCTCGGTAGTAACCGGCTTCGTTAACGCGCTGGCCATTCTGATTTTCATGGCGCAACTGCCGGAACTCACCGATGTGACCTGGCACGTATATGCCCTGACCGCAGCGGGCCTGGCCATTATCTATCTGTTCCCGTATATCAACAAAACCATCCCCTCACCGCTGGTCTGTATTATCGTGCTGACGGCCATTTCCATGTGGCTCCACCTGGACGTGCGCACCGTCGGCGACATGGGCAAACTGCCTGACAGCCTGCCGGTTTTTCTGATCCCCGATGTTCCACTGAACTTGGACACACTGATGATCATCCTGCCGTACTCTGCGGGCCTGGCCGTGGTGGGACTGCTGGAATCGATGATGACCGCCACCATTGTCGATGACATGACCGACACGCCCAGCGATAAAAACCGCGAGTGCAAGGCGCAGGGTGCGGCCAATATCTGTACCTCATTTATTAGTGGCATGGCGGGATGCGCGATGATCGGTCAGTCGGTGATTAACGTGAAGTCGGGCGGACGCGGGCGTCTTTCAACGCTCACTGCAGGCGTGGTGCTGCTGCTGATGGTGGTATTCCTGCGCGACTGGGTATCCCGGATACCGATGGCAGCTCTGGTGGCCGTGATGATCATGGTCTCCATCGGCACCTTCTCCTGGCGATCCATTACCCATCTGCGCAGCTATCCCCTTTCAACCAGCGTGGTAATGCTGGCAACGGTCGTGGTGGTGGTGGCGACAGATAACCTTGCTTTTGGCGTGCTGACCGGCGTGCTGATAGCCTCGCTGAACTTCGCCACCAAGGTGGCACGCTTTATGGTGGTGAACTCCAGGCTGAACAATGGGACCCGTACCTACATCGTCAACGGGCAGGTATTTTTTGCCTCAGCCGATCGCTTTATGAGCCACTTTGACTTTCGCGAGGCGGCTGAACACGTGGTGATTGACGTCACACACGCGCACTTCTGGGACATCACATCGATAAGCGCGCTCGACAAAGTGGTGATTAAGTTCCGCCGCGAAGGCACAGAAGTGGATATCCGCGGCATGAATGAGGCAACACGCACCCTCGTTGACCGCTTCGGTGTACACGATAAGCCCGAAGAAGTGGACAAGCTGATGGGCGGCCACTAACCGAGTGCCCTGGATGAAATTCTCGCGAAACCGGGCTGAACACGGCTAATGGTGCTGGGTCGCCGTGGTGCGCATAACCCGGTGGGCAGCCACCTTGAGAGCATCATTCGCCTGCAGAAACGGCCGGTGATGGTTGTGCCGGAGACGTTTACGCCGCCCGCACGAGTGATGTTTGCATACGACGGCAGCAAGGAGAGTCGCAGTAACCTGACGCGCCTCACGGTCAGCCCTCTGCTGAACGATCTTGCCTGCCATATTGTGATGGTAAACGGCGAAATGTCCGCCCTGCAGGCCGCACAGGCGATTTTGCAGGAGGCGGCCACCACCACTGAGGCCCATTTACATAACGATGAATCCGTTACCCGGATATGCCTGATTATGGATGGATCACATACGGGGAGCGGGTCAGTTTACATAACAACCTTTAACCCATACATTTAGTGTGGCTAATCGAATTCCCAAATAGGTCGTAGTTAGAGGATGAGGCAGAATCGAAAATCGCCGCTCAGGCTCAGGAGCAGGGTGCGCAGTACAAAATTACGGAAGCGAACACCCATAACCGTGTTCACATGACCCCAGAACTGTATAAATAACGGATGGTCGCAAATGGATTTGCCAGAAGAGGCTGCCCAATGGGCAGCCTTTTTTATGCCTGCTCAGGCAAGGCGGGTGGCAGGTGAGCTACCGGTGCGCCACCATAAAATCAGCGCCAGCAGGGCTATCGCCCCGAGAACTGCAAACGCAGTGCTGTAAGAATAACGCGCGGCGATTGCTCCGGTCATGGCCGGACTCAGCGCAGCGCCTGCGCCCTGCATCAGCATAATGACGCTCTGCCCGGCATTAACATGGCCGGTTCCCCGCATCAGAGACACAATATAGCCCGGCACCGCCACGCCCAGAATCCCTGCCGCAATACCATCCAGAATCTGAACCGGAATGACAAAGAGCGGTTCGGCAAAGCCTGCTGCAATAACCGCGCGCAGCGGTAAAATCATCAGGGCGACCATGATGAACAGGCGATAGCCGTGCGTTTCCACCCGTTTCGAGACCCACAGCGCGACCGGGATCATCACCAGCTGGGAAATCACCACCGTTGCCGCAGCGTACAGACCGGGACTAACCGCCGCCTGTCCGCCTGCGGAGGCGACGCGCATGCTCAGCATCGGTAATAGCGCGGCATTGGCAAGGTGAAACAGCAGCAGCGTCACGCCCGCTATCATCAGCGCCGGTTTACGCATCAGCATCGATAAGCTCAGCGCTGGCTGACGCTCTTCATTCTGTTCAAAGCCTCGCGCCACCTCGTTATCAATCTCATCACCGCGAATCGCAAGTGTGGCGAAGGCAGCAAAAATC
This sequence comes from Pantoea sp. 22096, assembly GCF_052045955.1. Classification (NCBI taxonomy): domain Bacteria; kingdom Pseudomonadati; phylum Pseudomonadota; class Gammaproteobacteria; order Enterobacterales; family Erwiniaceae; genus Pantoea; species Pantoea sp. 22096. The sequence goes on from NZ_JBQEPW010000002.1 coordinate 449,749, forward strand.
GCCATCACCGTCATCAGAATAAAGACAGCACCCATGCCCCAGTACCAGGCAGAAAAACCCGCCAGCAACGCTGCAATGGTGTTACCACCATGATTGAAGGCTTCATTGCGTCCCATCTGCTGGTTGAAGCCGCGCTGACCGGTCAGCCCCAGGGTGATCCCCGCCACGGTCGGACCGATAAACGCCGCAGCAATTCCCGCCACAATTTGCGAGACCATCGCCGTCCAGGTCTGATTGCTGTACCACAGCAGCAGCGTAGCAACGGTGATCACCAGACAACCCAGCAGCACAATCATTTTTTTATGGCGGGTCGCATCGGCAGCTATCCCAGCAGGCAGCGTGGCAAGTAGTCCGGCGATGCCGCCACAGGTCATCACCAGTCCGATTTCATCAGGACGCCAGTGCCGTTCCGTCAGAAATATTCCCAGAAAAGGTCCCAACCCGTCGCGGACATCAGCCAGAAAAAAGCTCATTAAACAGAGCGCATAGAGTGAACGCTGAGACATGTTATTTCCCTGGAAAGTAAGTGTTAAAGGCAGTAGCGCTTCGGTTAACAGGGAAATTATGTGTTACAAAGAAGAAAGTCACATTTCGTTATAGTAACAAAATGAAAAAGGCCACCCGTCACAATGGACGGATGGCCTGAGACTTTTCACTTCGCGCAGAAGGAATTATTTATCTGTGCCGAAACCCTGTTTCAGCAGTGCGGGCAATACAGCCGGGAAGTAGATATTTTTATAGTAACCGCTGACGCTTTCGCTCCAGCTCTCACCGTCGTGACGACCGATGTTTTTCCAGTGCTGAACCATTTCATCGTTGTAAGCTGCAATCTGCTGCTCCAGCCCCTGCGTCTGATAGGTCTCATCATGGCGGAAAGTAGCCAGAGGCAGACGCGGTTTCTGATGAGCAGGCTCGTCCACGTGACCGATGACCACACCCGCAACCGGGAAGGTCAGCGGCGGCAGCTCCAGCAGTGAAATCATCGCCTGTGGATCGCGACGGATTCCGCCAATCGGCACAATGCCCAGACCTTCTGCACGCGCAGCGGCCATGACTGAGCCCAGGGCAATACCAATATCGGTAGAACCCGACACGATGCTCTCAATGCTCTGATGGGCAATCTGCTGCTGATCGACAGCGGCCATTCCCACCGCCGATTTATGCATGTCCAGCACGAAAGTGATGAAGACGGGTGCTTTGGCAATCCACGGCTGACCGCCCGCGATGGCGGCGATCTCTGCGCGACGTCCGGCATCACGCGTGATCACCACAGAAACCTGCTGTGAGTTTACTGATGTCGGTGCGCGGTATGCAGTACTGATAATACGATCCAGCACCGCTTCATCGACAGGTTGCTCAGTGAAACTGCGTTCACTTTTATGACTTGTAAAAATATTAATCAGTTCGCTCATGGTTCCTCCCATATAAAGCGCAAGAATAGCAGTAAGTCACAGGGAAAAACTTAACCGCACTGGTCATGCTGTTCGGGCATTTCAGCCTCCCCAGCGGCTTTTAAGGTAGCTCACCGCCTGCTGAGTCTGCGGCTGATTCAGATAGTTCTCTCTGAACAGAATGGTGCCATCAATATTGGGGTTAGATTCATTCAGGTCGAGCTGCTTTTTCAGTTCAGGCACACCACCCTGGAGCGTCCAGTCAGGTTCAATTTTTGATGGCTCGCCGACTTTATAAAGCGCAAGACCGATGTAGAGCCGGGTTTTAGTCGGTTTCACCACTTCTGCCCACCAGTTTGCCAGCACGTCATATCGGGCAGCCTGACGGGAAAAAGGCCAGTAGAGCTGCGGGGCGATGTAATCCAGCAGACCCTGCTGCACCCAGTGACGGGTATCCGCAAAGGCTTCGTCGTACGCTGCGGCGCCTCGGGTATCGGAACCAGCAGGATCGTGCGACAGATTGCGCCAGACGCCCGCCGGACTGACACCAAATTCAACGTCTGGCTTCAGCTGTTTGATAGTGCGTGACACCTGCTCAATCAGTTGCTGAGTATTCTGACGTCGCCAGTCCGCTTTACCGGCAAACCCCTGCCCATAGCGACTGAAGGTCTGATTATCGTTGAGCAGCGAACCTGCTGATTCGGCATAGAAGTAGTCATCGAACTGCACACCGTCGATGGGATAACGCGCCACCACCTCGGCCACAATACTGGTGATCCAGTCACGCGCCTCAGGAATGCCCGGATCGAGCACGTAGCGATCCCCTGCGGTGCGGATCCAGTCGCGGTGCAGCACAAAAACACTGGCCGGATGCAGTGACAGCGTGCGGTTCAGTTCGCTGACGGTCGAAGGTTTAGTATTGACCGATACCCGGTAGGGATTAAACCAGGCATGAACTTTGATGCCGCGCTTGTGCGCCTCATCCAGCATAAACTGCAGCGGATCATATCCTGGATCTTCACCGATTTTGCCAGTCAGCATATCCGACCAGGGGAGGATTTTTGAGGGCCAGAGCGCCGTGGCATCCGGCTTCACCTGGAAAAACACCGTGTTAATGCCCAGGCTTTTCAGCTTATCCAGTTTGTTGGTCAGGGATTGCTGCTGCAGGCGGATACGCTGCGCCGGACTGGTGCCGTTCACCGACGCCACGGGCGGCCAGTCGAGACGTGACACCGTGGCTAACCAGACACCCCGCATCGGTTGACTAGCCTGAGGCTGTGCTGGCTTGCCGGGCACAGGTAATGGCTGTTTCGTTACCGGCGGAAAAGGGGTCACCAGCGATTTCGGCGGTTCGGATGCGCAACTGACCAGCAATAACGCCGCAGCCAGCGCAGCGCCTCGCTTAATAGCCGCTCTGGCCTGTGCAGAAAAGGGATTAAGGGCGATGATAAACTCCAGTATTTTCTGGTCGAAACGCAAAGAGCTGTATTCTCGGTGACGCTGATGAAATGTCAATGCGTTAGCACAGCTCCAGCCCTGAAACTGCTGCCTTTTAAAACCCATGAACCGCTAACGCGGCGGACTAAAGACCATCCCTGCGGACATAAGACAGGCTTTGAGTGTGCCGAAGGCGTCCTGACACTGCCGCTCATTGACGCAGGCATAACCCAACAGCAATCCGCGCGCCTCCTGCGGATGCATATAGTATTGCGAAAGCGGTCGCACTTTGACCCCGCGTTTCAGCGCCTCTGCAGCTATCGCAACGTCATCCGCGCCCGCTGGCAGCGGCATCACCAGATGCAGTCCCGCCTCATGATTGAATGCCGGTAAAAATGCTGGCCCCAGATAGCGCTCAATCAGCCTGCAGAGAAACTGCCGCCGCTGACGATAAAGCAGGCGCATCCGGCGAATATGCTCCATGTAGTGGCCCAGTCGGATAAACTCAGCCAGCGCCCGCTGAATCAGCAGGTGTCCGCCGCGATAGAGTTCCGCCGCCGCGATGCGCAACGGCTGTGCCAGCGATTTCGGCACCACCATGTAGCCAATACGCAGAGCGGGATAGAGTGTCTTGCTGAATGTGCCCATGTAGATGACCGGTGCATCGGCTTCCAGCCCCTGAAGTGAGGGATGAGGCTGACCGGAAAAGCGAAATTCGCTGTCGTAGTCATCTTCAACAATCCAGCTTTGATGACGGCGTGCCAGGGCGATCAATGCCTGACGACGCGCCAGGCTCAGGTGCACCCCCAGCGGATACTGATGGGAAGGCGTTACAAACACCATTTTAGGGGCCGGGCCGCTGTCCGGTACCAGTCCCTGCTCATCCACCGTCATCGCGCGAATCTTCAGACCATTCATGCGCAGCAGATTACGTGTTCCCCAGTAGCCCGGTTCCTCCATCCAGACCCGATCGCCGGGATCACATAACACCCGCGTCACCAGATCAACCGCCTGGTGAACCCCTTCGGTAATCAGGATCTGGTCAGCATCGGCCCGTACGGAACGCGCCACCCGCAGATAATCCACCAGCGCATGGCGAAGATCGGGACAGCCGCCGCCGCTGCTGTAGACCAGGCGATGTACGTCAGGTTCGCGGTTCAGCCGCGCCTGAATCTGGCTGAACAGCTTGTGAGGAAATTCGGTGACATCGGGTGCGCCGGGCACAAACGCGCCCCACTGCCAGGGCGAGGCAGTTGCATGCCCCAGCAGACTGGCACCCCGCTTTGACAGCGTCGCGGGTCGTTGCGCCCTCACCGCCTGAAGATCGGCAATCGCATCACTTTGCAGAGAATTCTCCGGCAACGTCTCGGCAATCCATGTCCCGCTGCCGGTGCGCGCGGTGACATACCCCTGCGCCATCAGACTTTCATAAACATGCATTACCGTGTTTCGCGACACGCCGAGTTCGCGCGCCAGATCGCGGGTTGGCGGCAGACGGCTTCCGCGGGGAAACACCTCTTCCGCGATTGCGGCCTGCATACAATTCAGCAGCCGCTGATGTAATGAGCCGGTTCTTAAAAACTGTAACCGTGCTAATAGATGATCTGCGTACAAGAGTCGCAATTGGCTCCACCTTTCCTCTGAGAATTGGCTCTGGCAACTCACCACGCCTCAGGCATAAATAAACGTGTTTGTCGGGAATTGTAAACACGCATATTAACGAGGTGGATGAAATGAGCGAAAATAATAACCTGATGCAGCAGCGCAAAGCACAGGCTCTCCCTAAAGGCATCGGTACGCTGTGCGACTGGTACGTTGCCCGGGCAGAAAACGCCACCTTATGGGATCAGGCCGGTAAAAGCTGGATCGATTTCGCTGGCGGCATCGCGGTGCTGAACACGGGCCACCGCCATCCACGTATTGAACAGGCCATTGCCGATCAGTTAACAAAGTTTACCCATACAGCGTTTCAGATAACCCCTTACGAAAGTTATATCGCCCTGGCCGAGCGCATTAATCAGCGCGTGCCCATTGCCGGATCGGCCAAAACGGCCTTCTTCACGACTGGCGCGGAAGCGGTGGAAAATGCGGTCAAAGTGGCTCGTGCCTATACCCGCCGTCACGGCATCATCACCTTTGGTAACGCTTTCCATGGTCGTACTTTCATGACGATGGCGATGACCGGTAAAGTGGCGCCCTACAAGCGGGACTTCGGCCCGATGCCACCTTCTGTCTTCCATGCACGCTACCCCAGCGCAGTTCAGGGGATCAGCATTGAGGCGTCACTGATCAGCCTCGACGAAATCTTTACCCAGGACATTGCACCGCATGATGTGGCCGCGATCGTGCTGGAGCCGGTGCAGGGGGAAGGCGGATTCCATGCCGCACCGGCAGAGTTTATGGTGCAGTTGCGGGAGCTGGCCGATCGCCACGGCATTCTGCTGATTGCGGATGAAGTCCAGAGTGGATTTGCCCGGACCGGCAAGCTGTTCGCCATGGAGCACTATCCGGTGAAGGCCGATATTATCACCATGGCAAAAAGCCTGGCAGGCGGCATGCCGCTTTCCGCCATCGCCGGTCGTGCAGAGGTCATGGACGCACCTGCGCCTGGGGGCCTGGGCGGAACCTATGCCGGTAACCCACTGGCTATCGCCTCAGCCCATGCGGTGCTGGATGTGATTGAAGAGGAGCAGCTCTGCCAGCGCGCCGTCGATCTCGGTGCCAGGCTTGAAGCTGAACTGCTGGAGCATCAACGCAAACATCCGGACATTGCTGACGTACGTGCGCTGGGTTCCATGGTGGCGATGGAGTTCTATCAGGCCAGCACCGCGCAGGCGGTTCAGAAGATGGCAATGGAACAGGGCCTGCTGCTGCTGACCTGTGGAGCTAAAGGCAACGTCATCCGCTTCCTCTACCCGCTCACCATTCCTGATGCCCAGTTCAGCCAGGCGCTGACCATTCTCTCCACGGTAATTAATCACTGTGTTGCTTCTGCCGGACATCCCGTCGTCCCGGCCTGATTTCGCTGTGCGTTCACGCAAGCCTGTTCCCCTTTCGTCCGGCCATTCAGGCCGGACGTCGCCTGGAGACGTTTACATGACGATGAATCAGAGTGCGAATGAAGATTCGCTGGCTCAAAACCTGAAACCGCGCCACGTGCGTATGCTCTCAATTGCGGGTGTGATTGGCGCAGGGCTGTTTGTCGGCTCCGGCCACGCTATTTCTGAAGCCGGTCCTGCGGTGCTGATCTCTTACGCGGCTGCCGGTGCGCTGGTGGTGTTAATTATGCGGATGCTGGCCGAGATGGCCGTCGCTTCACCCGATTCAGGCTCTTTCTCAACCTATGCGGACAAAGCGCTGGGTCGCTGGGCCGGTTTTACCATCGGCTGGCTCTACTGGTGGTTCTGGGTGCTGGTGATCCCACTTGAAGCCAATGCAGCGGGGACGATTCTGCACGCCTGGTTCCCCGAGGTCGCCATCTGGCAATATACCTTTGCCATCACGTTACTGCTGACCATTACCAACCTGCTCAGCGTTAAAAATTATGGGGAATTTGAGTTCTGGTTTGCGCTGATCAAGGTCGTGGCCATTATCCTGTTTCTGGGTGTGGCGGGGGCGGCAGTATTGGGTCTGCTGCCTGACAGCAACACCAGTGGCCTGTCGCATCTTTATGACACGCACGGGTTTATGCCGAATGGTATGAGTGCGGTTGTAGCGGCCATCCTGACCACGATGTTCTCTTTTATGGGTACCGAAATCGTCACTATTGCCGCTGCCGAGTCTAAAAACCCTGGCAAGCAGATTACCCAGGCAACTAACTCGGTTATCTGGCGCATTGCGCTGTTTTATCTGCTGTCGATTTTCTTTGTGGTCGCACTGGTGCCGTGGAACACGCCTGGCCTGGTTGAACAGGGCTCATGGCAGACGGTATTAACGGCGATGAACATTCCGCATGCCCGGCTGATTGTCGACCTGGTGGTGCTGATGGCGGTGTGCAGCTGTCTTAACTCTGCACTTTATACCTCATCGCGCATGCTTTACTCCCTCTCCCGCCGCAAAGATGCGCCTGCTGCTGCTTCACGCACTAATCGCAGCGGCACGCCGTGGGTTGCGGTATTGCTCTCGACCGCTGCTGCGTTTCTGGCAGTAATTGCGAATTACCTTGCGCCAAGTGTCGTGTTTGAGTTTTTACTGGCGACGTCGGGGGCGATTGCGCTGCTGGTCTATCTGGTGATTGCCGTATCGCATCTTGTGCTGCGTAAAAAGCGCGAAAAGGCGGGTGAAGTCCTGAATTACCGGATGTGGCTATTCCCAGGCCTGACGTGGGTAACGATTCTGTTTATCACGACCGTACTTGTGATCATGTTGTTTGACGCGAAGCATCAGGCTGAATTACTGGCAACCGGCGGATTAACACTGTTGATCATTACCACCAGTCTGGTTCTGCGTCGTAAAAAGGAGAAGCGTCAAAGTACGAAGTACTTTACTCAGCGCTCTTCTGATCCTTCGTGATCCCCGGATGTTTTTTATAAAACCATTAAAAACCCACCTTTAGCTATAAAGGTGGGTTTTTATCTTTATCCATTCGGGAACCGGTATAGCGCTTGAGAACACATAAAATAAAAGAGTTTTAATAAATTGTCAGCATCATCAGCCTGCACCTGGAATTCACTCACCTGAATCTCCTGGTGAAGGTGCAGCACATTGTTTCTTGCTGAACAGGTATACGGAAGATTAGACCTTATTATGTCAGGGACTTTATGCTTTATTCACTCTCTGCGAGTTATGACCTGCAGATCGCACTGGGGTTTTCAGGTAAACACTAAAATCCGTTATGGGAATCAGAGATAGCTGACCTCAATAATCCCTTTCGATTTCGCAGGGTTAAACCAGTGCATTTTTACTTCTACAGGCAAGCCAGTCAGGGATTTGGGGTTCATCAGGTCAGCAGTTGTAACGACAGCCTTGCCACGAGCGGGATCATAGCAGTCAAACACAACAGGATTCTGCCCGATATTCATATTACACGAACCGTTCGTTATGGCTCCCCTGAAGATGATAGTACCTGAATTTGGATCTGCACTCGCTGGACCAGCCAGGGTGATCAGCAACGTGGTAAAGCAGAGAGATAAAAATAATTTCATAGTGCGTCCTCCTGAGTATGTATCACCTGTTATCGGCATACATGCCCAAAGATTAAGTGCTGAGTGAAAAAATAAATGTAAATTTTAACCACTTACCCAAATGAAATTCATTACAAAGACAATGTTAAGAATTATCTAATCCAGCTAAGTAACGTGAGTGTAGACCATAGCGTGAAAGATTTTTTCGCCTGGGTTCTTTTTCCTGATGACCTTTTCAGAAAGAAGCCACACCTTCAGCCCCTTTATTTAATCTTTACACTCATTACCTTGCTACGCATGGATTTTTTGTTAGCGGATCGGGTAATCATTAATTGTCCTGCTGTAAATGGCAGGCTGAATTTCCTCTACGACTGAAATAAAGCCGGTAAAGTTAAAACATATATTTATTATGACTGAACATTCAAAATAAAATGCAGAATACAGGCGCGTTTTTTACGCTATTTAAGTCATCACTGGTAGTGTCGAAAACGCTTTCAGCTTATTCCAGATACTGGCTAAAGCGCAGCAGATAACCATCTGGATCCTGTACCAGAAACTCCCGCTGGCAGGCGGTTGTCTCGCCGGTGTCATAGTAGTTATCACTCAACGCACGAAAAAGTGGCACGGCATGCTGTTGCAAACCTGTCATTACAGCTTGAATGTCATCGACTTCGATCTGAAAATTAATGCCCCGCCCCAGCGGCCTCTCCAGTTCAGCTGTGTTCCACCCCTGCGGATGGCACTGTTCAATCATCAATTGCGCCTCACCAAAGCAGAGGTATGCGAAGTCAGGATTCTGACGCTGGATCCGCACCTCAAAGCCCAGCACAACGGTGTAAAAATGCAGCGAAACGGCAAAGTCAGTAACGGTCAGTTCTGGCACCATAGGGTTCCAGTACAGTTGTTGATCATCATTCATAAATGTCCCCATCATTCTCAGTTCGATTTCCTCTCATCACCGGCTCTGAATGCTGTTTTGCAGTTCATCCAGCATCAGACGCAGCGCGGCAGACTGGTGCTCACGCGACAGGTAAAGCCCCCAGATACCGATGCGCTGCGGCGCATAATCGGGCAATAACTCAACCAGCTTTCCCGCTTCAAGCGCAGGGCGTGCTTCCAGTTCAGGCACCATCGCTATCCCACAATCTGCAATCGCTGCGTCACATAACAGTGACGAAATGCCCGCACTGAAATTCCCTTTAACGGCGACAGAGATTTTCTCGCCACCAGCCGCCGTGAAATGCCAGCTCTGACCGGCAAAACGACTGTAGTAGAGGCAGTTGTGCTGCGCCAGATCGCCAGGCGTTTGCGGAATGCCTCGCTTCTGCAGATAGACGGGGGAGGCGCAGAGTACAGAGTGACATTCACCGAGACGGCGTGCGATTGCTCCCGGCTCTGGCGCATCGGTGATACGGATGGCGAGGTCGATGCGCTCGCTGATCAGGCTTACCGGCTGATTGTTAATATCCAGTTCGATGCGCAGCGCCGGATAACGATCAAGAAAATCGGGGACGACCGGGCCGACAAGATGAAGCGCCGTAAAATGGGCACAGGCGATGCGTAGCGTTCCGGCTGGAACACTCTGGGTGGTTTCCTGCTGGATCGCTTCTGACAGCAGAGCCAGCTGGCGGGTCTTTTGCAGAATCGCCTCACCGGCAGGCGTCAGGGTCAGCCGGCGCGACGAGCGATGCAGCAGACGCGTTCCCGCCCACTTTTCCATCTCTTCCAGATAACGGCTGACCATCGGCCGCGAGATCCCCAGCGCACGCGAAGCAGCACTCAGGCTACCCAGCTCACATATCCGGTTAAAAACGGCAGCTGCCGTCACTCTGTCCATCCCACTCACCTGTTCGGATTATGAAACTCAGCATCTCTGATTCCGGGAATTCTAACAGATAGCAAGATGCGTAGAATAGCGCTACTGATTCTGCACATCGCCCGATACACCTGCCTGAGTCGGGCATATATCTCTGAGGAATATTAATGAAAACTGCTCTGTTGCCTGTGATACTCGTTCTGGCTTCCGCCTCCGCCAGCGCGGCCACGCTGCAACTGGAAACCTATAATCCACAGGAGAAAGGTATTTTTGCCGTCTCCTCAACCCTGGTCTCCGGGCCAACCGAAGCAATTCTGTTTGATGCCCAGTTCAGCATCCAGGATGGTGAGAAGCTGGTGGAGATGATTAAAAAGCGTGGTAAAAAGCTGAAGGAGATTGTGATCACCTCGGGCGATCCCGATTTCTACTTCGGTCTGGAGCCGATTGTTAAAGCCTGGCCGGACGTCAAAATCGTTGCCGCACCTGCGGTGGTAAAGCATATCCAGCAGACTCATGACGCCAAGCTGAAATACTGGGGCCCTCAGATGAAACAGGGTGCACCGGATAAAGTCTTTGTGCCAGACGTTACGCATCAGACCCGCTTCAGCGTGGATGGCGAGGCGCTGGAACTGCGTCATCCTGATCAATATGCTGCATACATCTGGATCCCCTCTGTGAGCACCATTCTGGGCGGTACAGCCCTTTCCTCTGGCATCCACGTCTGGACGGCTGACACTCAGACCGTTAAGAGCCGCAGTGAGTGGCGCCATATCCTCACTGAGATGCAGACGCTCAACGCGAAAAATGTTATTCCGGGCCACTATCTGGGTGAGCGTCCAGCCGGCTCGCAGGCTGTGGATTTCACCCTGAATTATCTGAAGAGTTTTGAAGCGGCGCTGTCAGAACATAAAACCTCAGCAGCGGTGATTGCCGCCATGAACACCGCCTGGCCAAAACTGGCTGAGCCGGCGTCACTTGAACTCAGCGCGAAAGTGAATACCGGCGAGATGAAGTGGTAAACTTTCAGAGCGGTTCGCTCATAACAGATTGATCCGCCTTACAGCGACCATTCTGTGCGGATGCCAGTGACTGAAAGTAAAATGACCGGGCGCTATCTTTTCATCAGATAGCGCCTGTCGTCACGCGCCTGCAATCGTGCCTCTGCCGGTGTGGGAAAAATATAGTGAAACAGATCGCGGTAAAAACTCAGGTGCTTCAGTAATCCATCCTGAATGGATTTACGAAGGTCTTTAATCAGGAATTCCTGAGTTGTATTGAAGTTAGTCATACTGAAAAAGGTTTTGTCATAGACGTTGACCACCCCTTCCCATTTCATCACCTGCTCTTCCGGAGACGCGCCTTCCGAGGCGACAAACATCCCTTTATGAGATTTCACCCCCTGTTTACTCACATAGGTGGTTAAGGCGTCATAGCTGCGCTTGTTGCGCCAGCGACAGAATTCATAAGGCACATCGTAATGTGGCAGTACAAAGTCCGGGCTGCGAAAATGTTCATCGCCGATCAATCCATCCAGGGTGACTGTGAAATGAAGGAAGTCCTGCAGGAAGTCGAACTGACGAGTTTTGGTGAGCGTGATATTAATGCTGTAGTGACCAGCCTGCACATACCAGTAATTTGTAAAGCCGGTTACCAGAATACAGAATGCCTGCCAGTCACTGAGTCTTCTGTCGCCCGCCAGCCCCCTGAAACGGCTGATCATCATCCGTGATTTGGGATGCTGATACGCTTTCAGCAGCGGATCGTTCATACCTTTCAGTAACATCAGGCACACTCCTTGATAGATTGCGCTTATCCTGCCACGCCCTGATGAGGGTGAAAAGTGTCGTTGGTCTGAATGTGAACCTTTTAAAAATTCTGGCTTATGGTGGCAAAAGCACTGTCTGATTAGGCGTAAGAGAAGGCTGAGTTAACCCGCCGGGCATCGGATACCAGGCGCATGTGTGAAAGAATGCGCTGCACACCATCCGGACGGTCATATCAGAGCTTTGCGAGGGTTTTAAGCGTTTCCGGGTTTTGCTGCACCCTGCGAATTAATAAAATCGCCTGGGCATCAGATCTGGCTCTGCCCTGATCCCTGCATCAACACCTCACTTAACCGTCCGACCAGCTTACGGACCTTATAAGGAATAAAACGGGCATCCGGGAATAGGGCATAGAGATAACGGTCGGGCATTCGCCAGTCCGGTAACACCCGCACCAGTCGGCCGGAGGCCAGCGCGTCTGCGCCAGGCAGCGTCTGTAAGCCGCCGATACCGAGGCCTGCTTCAAGGGCCTGCATCAAGGCATCGCTGTTATTAGACCGAAACACGCTTTCTACCGGAACAGAGACTTTCGCGGTCGCAGAAACCAGCTGCAGCGGCGCATCAGTCGCTATACCACTAAAACGTATATGCGGATAGCGCATAAGGTCATCGGGCGTCTGCGGCGGGCCGTTGCGTGCTATCCACTCAGGGGAAGCCACCAGCACGGTTTCAATCGTGGCGAGCGAACGGGCAGCCAGCGTGGCAGGTGGCGACTCGCTGACACGAACCGCCACGTCAACGCCTTCCACGATGAGGTCCGACAGGCGATCCTCCAGCGCAATATTCAGACGCAGCGCAGGATGCACCTGCTGGAAAGCGATCAGATGCGGCATCAGCCGCTGCCCGATGCCGCTCGGCAACTGAATATGCACTCTGCCATGAAGCGGCTGCGATTCAGGCCGTAGTTGCTGCTCCAGTTCGTCCATCGCACCAAGCAGCTGCCTGACCTGTTGCAGATAATGGTGACCCGGCTCAGTTAACGCCATGGTTCGCGTGGTGCGATGCAGGAGCACCACGCCCAATGCCTCCTCCAGTGCGGCGATCTGCTGGCTAACAGCCGACTGCTTCATGCCGTTTTGCCGTGCTGCCGCCGAAAAGGAGCCCGCTTCCGCCACCCGGATGAAGGTCTGCATCGCAGTCAGTTTGTTCTGCATTTATAGATTTTCCTGATAAGTGATATCCGGTTACGGGGATTTAATCAGAATTTTACACAGGTGAAAATGCGGCTTCTTTCTTAATCGGATAGCGATCATGAAAACGACACAGGGTAAAAAGGTTGCGCTGGTGGCGGGTGCCAGCGGGATTGTGGGTCAGCAACTGAGTCAGGCCCTGGTAGCAGACCACTGGCAGGTCAAGGCACTGACGCATCGGTCAGACTTTGCAGTCAGCGGAACAGAGATTATAGCGGTCGATCTGCGCGATAGTCAGCAGTGCCAGCAACGGCTGGCATCACTCACCGACGTCACGCATATCTTTTACAGCGCCTGGCTGAACGCTTCTGACTGGGGAACGATGGTCGGACCAAATCTTGCCATGCTGCAAAATCTGGTTCAGACCATGGAGGATGTCGCCCCACTTGAGCATGTCAGTCTGATGCAGGGATACAAGGTGTATGGCGCCCATCTCGGACGCTTTAAAACGCCGGCGCGGGAAAGCGATCCTGGTGTACCGGGTGCTGAGTTTAATGCCGCGCAGCTGAACTGGCTGAGCGCACAACAGCATGGTAAAGCCTGGCACTGGAGTGCGCTGCGGCCCGGTGTGGTCGGCAGTGACAGGCCGGGCAACAGCATGAACCTGGCGCTGAGCCTGGCGCTCTACGCTTCAATCTGTCGCGCGGCGCGGCTGCCCTTACGCTTTCCCGGTTCGCCAGAAACCTGGCACAGTATGGTCGATTTTACCGATGCCACTCTGCTGGCCGACGCGACGATCTGGGCCGCACGCACTTCTGACGCACGCAATCAGGCCTTTAATATCAATAATGGCGATCTCTGGCGCTGGAGTGAGCTATGGCCGGTCATTGCAGCCTGGTTTGAACTGGAGATCGCGCCGCCGGTTTCGCTGTCGTTCCGGCAACTATTTCAGGATTATCGTGCGCTGTGGCGGGAAATCGCCGGGGATAACACATTAGTTGAAGCAGATATTCTGGCACTGAGTGACGGCGCTTTCGCTGATTTTATTTTTGGCTGGAACTACGACATGTTTGGCGACGGCAGCAAGCTGCGGCGGGCGGGCTTTCACGGTTATCGCGCGACGGATGAGATGTTCTGCGATCTGTTTGCCCGCTTTCGGGCGGCGCGCGTTATTCCGTGATGCGCCCGTGAAAGCACAGAGGGCGAGAATATCGCTCTCTGCATCGGACTGGGTTTAGCGCCCTTTCTTCTTCCGTCCCGGCTGGACAAAGCACTTGCGCGAGGCGCCAGCCGCATCCGCTTTTTCAGCAGGTTTCGCACCGCTCTTCTGCGGTTTTTTTGCGGCCGACGTTTTAGCCGGAGCTTTAGCTTTCTTCGCGGGTTTATCTTCTGAAGAGGAGTTCTCCAGCAGTTTAAACAGCTCAACGAGTTCGTCATCGGTGAGGTCGCGCCATTCCCCGAGCGGTAATCCCTTGAGATTGACGTTCATGATACGGGTGCGCTCAAGCTTCGTGACTTCAAAGCCGAAATGCTTACACATGCGACGGATCTGGCGATTCAGACCCTGGACCAGCGTAATACGGAAGACAAATGGCGCTTCCTTTTTCACTTTGCACTTTTTGGTCACCGTGCCCAGCATCGGCACGCCTGCGCTCATTCCGGCAATAAACTCATCGGTGATTGGCTTGTCGACCGTAACGACATACTCTTTTTCGTGGTTGTTACCGGCCCGCAGGATCTTGTTGACCAGATCACCGTGGTTGGTAAGGAAAATCAGGCCCTGAGAATCTTTGTCGAGGCGACCAATCGGGAAGACGCGCTTGCTGTGATTGACGAAATCGCTGATGTTATCGCGCTCGCCCTCTTCCATGGTGGTGATAATCCCCACCGGCTTATTCAGGGCAATCAGCACCAGATCGTCTTCATCGCGCGGCTCGATAAGCTGACCATTGACCTTCACCACATCGCCTGCAAATACCTGCGCGCCTACAGTGGCGCGTTTGCCGTTAATAAAAACGTTGCCCTGCTCGATGTAACGATCGGCGTCACGACGGGAGCAGATGCCGCTCTCGCTGATGTATTTATTAAGACGAGTTGATGAGTCAGTCAGCATGATTCCTCCAAAAAACGCGGACTATACCTTACCGGCGGGGGCTTGCGAAGTCTTTGCACCGGAAACTTTTGCTCAGCTTTGCCAGCCTGACGGCAGCGGGCATTCACAGATCAATCGCCATCTCAGTACAGCGCAAATCGCTGCCCGCCAGCTTTGACGGATAGAAACTTTCGCCCAGCGGGTGGAAGCCATGCTGCTGGTAAAAGCCCACGGCGTTCGGCGTCGACGCGAGTGTCAACCGGTGGTAGCCACGCTGCAGCGCCTCCGCTTTGATGGTGTCGATGATCAGCCCAGCCATTCCCTGTCCGGTAAATGCGGGCAGGGTAAAAATGGCTTCCACGCTGGCGGCGGCAAGGTCCAGCGATCCGGTAGCAACCGGCACGCCGTCCGGGCCATCAATCACGAAGAAGGGATTGGCGCGGATCATCGCAGGAAAGCTGGCGGGCATGCGGTCCGGCGTCCAGGCGGCGAGCACGTCGGGTGGATAAGCATGCTGGCAGCCATGGCGGAGTGCCTGATTTCGGATATTCCATAAACGATACGCCTCTTCAGGCGATGCCTGTCTGACTATCATGATCCCCTCCGGTTCTCATCGCGTCGCGCTTCGCTACGTTATCACAGCCCGTTCCCGGTAACTGACATTCTGGCACTGTTGATGTCAATAGCGTGATGGCAGTCATTCACCGTTCACCGATTTGTCCAGGCATTGCTGCTGCATTAGCAACCCGGTTGTTTCAACCGTGCCGCATTTGCAACACGCCCAGCTCGCCTTTAGCCGTTTACTTCCATAAAAACAGTAGCTTATTTTATGGCACGGTTAGTGCTTAGCCTTTTCTTTTATATCTTAAAGTTTGGAAAAATTAACTATTCCATTAATCCAGCTATATGCCAGGAGAAAACCATGTCACTGAACCAACCTTTACAGTTCGCCTACTGGGTGCCGAATGTCTCGGGCGGACTGGTGATCAGTCAGATAGAACAGCGAACCCGCTGGGATGCTGCCTACAACCGTAAACTGGCGCAAATCGCCGAACAGGCGGGTTTTGATTATGCGCTGACGCAGATCCGGTTTACTGCCGGGTATGGCGCAGACAATCAGCATGAATCCGTCACCTTCTCGCAGGATCTGCTCAGTCACACCTCGAAGTTAAAAGTGATCGCCGCGCTGCTGCCTGGCCCGTGGAATCCGGTATTAGCCGCAAAGCAGATCGCCACCATCAGCCATCTCTATGGGCCACGTATCGCCGTTAACATTGTCAGCGGCTGGTTCCGGGGCGAATTCAAAGCGATTGGTGAACCCTGGCTCGATCACGAAGAGCGCTATCTGCGTTCCGAAGAGTTTATTCGCTGCCTGCAAGGCATCTGGCGCGAAGAGAACTTTACCTTTGCAGGTGATTTTTATCGCTTTCGCGATTACGCCATGAAACCTAAGCCATTGTCTCCGTTACCGGAAATTTTCCAGGGTGGCAGCTCACGTGCGGCGCGTGACATGGCTTCCCGGGTGTCAGACTGGTATTTCACTAATGGGAATACGCCGGACGGTGTCCGTCTGCAGATCGCGGATATCCGTGAAAAAGCAGCACGCAATCAACATCAGGTCAGAGTCGGACTGAATGGATTTGTGATTGCGCGTGAAAGTGAACAGCAGGCGCAGGCGGTGCTTCAGGAGATCATCAGCAAAGCCAACCCGGATGCGGTGAAAGGCTTCCAGCATGAGGTCAAAAATGCAGGCAGTGCCTCACCTGAAGGAGAGGGAAACTGGGCGAAATCGTCGTTTGAGGATCTGGTGCAGTACAACGACGGCTTCAAAACCAATCTGATTGGCACCCCCCAGCAGATTGCTGAACGGATTATCGAACTTAAGCAGGCCGGTGTCGATCTGCTGCTGCTGGCGTTTCTGCACTTTCACGAAGAGGTGGAGTTCTTTGGTCGCGAAGTAATACCGCGCGTTCGAGAGCTGGAGGCGCAGGCGGCACTGATCGAAGCGTGAAAACCACACGCCAGGGCGAGTTTAACGCTCCGTCGCCGCGGCGTAATGAATAACGCGCAACATCGTCTGCCGCACCATTTCAGACAGCGGCAGACGATCTCTGCACGGCCTTTTGATACAGCTTATCATTTAAAAACGGGCGTTAAGTCCGACGTTCCATGTCACCTGGTGATGATCGCTGTTACCTGTCACCGCTGAAACGCCAGCAAATGCGTTCACCGATGTGCCAATGGGCACGCTTGCGCCCAGAGCCATATTGATCCAGTTATCATCCCGTGAGCCACTGCTGCGGGTAAAGGCAGTGCGGGTCGATTTCAGTCCGGCGGTAACAGCAGAGTCGCTGTCGCCGAACTGATGGTTGTAACTGACCTGCGCCCAGGGATTAATCACTAAATCTTTACTGTCGATACGCCAGCCAACTGACCCGATTTGAGAATGCAGTGTCTGGTCGCCAAAGCGCATCGAGGTGCTGCTGTTCCCTTCTTCTCTGTAGCCATCAATCTGGGTGTAGTCGAGCGCATAGCTGGCCATCGGGCCGGTGGAGACATAGCGGCCCAGCGGTAAGTCCCAGCCGGTCTGCACCCGCATCCCCAGCACTTTGCCGTCGCTGCTGCCCTTCTCCGTACGGGTCGCCGGTCCCAGCCTGACCTTACGCTCAATATCATCAAAGTTCAGATCGGCATAATGGGCATCTGCATTAATCCATCCCCGATCCAGATAATTTACTTGGCTCCACAGCGCCACCAGATTGCCGCGTAAACGATAATCAAACCGCGACGAGGGATCCTGTCGTTGCGAGGTAGTGGAGAGCATCGCACCGGCCTGCCAGCTATCGGACAGCTGATAGCCCACTCCTACGGTGCCGGTAGCGCTTGTTGCATCACCGTCCAGCAGGCTGTCGCCGCGGAAATCTCGCTGCTGTCCGGCATAGCCACCGAAAACCGTAAACTCTCCGGCGCTGGCGGGCTGCTGACGCTGCTGTTGCAGATGTCCATCCAGCGTATTCTGCGCATCCCCCACCAGCATCGATGGTGCCTGACTCAGCGCGGCCACCTGCAGCGGCGCACTCAGCACCGACTCAATATAATCGGCGATCAGCGCATGCACTGCCGGGCTGGGATGCAACCGGTCGGCAAACAGATACTGTTGCGATTGTGAAAATCCTGGCGTTGAGGCGGTGCAGTCCATTGATGAGACGCCGGGCGGACAGGCCATGCCTGCCGTGTTGCTGAGTCCATACAGGCGCGGGTTATCGATCACCTCATTAAACAGGCCATTGATATCCACCCGCGCGATATTGCCGCGTGCCGCCACCAGCCCCTGCTCTTCAGCCTGGTTGTAACGGTCGGTGAGGGCTGCCGCCTCCTGACTCAGCAACTGCCAGGCGGCAAACAGCTGTTGTGCAAGCGCATCGCGGATCAGCGGAATAGAAGTGACCTGACCAGCGGCTTCGTTAAGCGCGGTTTCAATTGCCTGCTCTCTGGCGGCGCGGTCAGGCGTGGCGGTGGTACTCAGCGACTGAAACAACGCCGCCGTGGCAGGCTGGGCGGCCGGGCCCAGCACCTGCAGAATCGCCTGAAGCAGCGCGGGCGTCGCTCCGACGTTTGGCACCGTCGGAACGATGACCGTGCCGGCCCCGGCATCCAGCAAACGACTGACCTGTGAAGCCGCGGCACTGGCACTGTTATCCACGATCTGCTGTGCAGCGAGCGGCGCAAGGGCTGCCGCCGCTAAGTCATTGCCGCCAATCCAGTGAATATAGAGTCCGTCAGAATCGGCTCGTCCGTCGCGCGTCGCAAGGTAATTATCCAGCTGATCCTGCGTATTAAACATGGGATTTATCGCCGGTACCGCAACGGCGCCACCTTCGGCATAGTTGCTTCCGCCCTGGGATGAGGGGCGCAGAGTGTCACCCAGCGACTGCGCTACGATCTCGTCATAGAGCGGATGGGTCGCACCATCATAAGTAAAGCGTCCTACGTTGCCGCCATCACTCAGGCTGTCACCAAATACGGTAAGGTCACTCCATGCCATCGCAGGCAGCGGCGACAGGAGGCTCAGGGTGGCACAACAGAAAAGGTATTGCGCGTGAAGGGGTTTCATCAGCAGCTCCGCACAAAAAAAGTAAAGTGAGAAAGAGTAAAAGCCGCACCCGGAGGCGCAGCACGCTGTAAGCGTAGTCGCCCTGATAAACGGGCTGATGAAAAGACGCGATCGCGCTCGCAAAGCGGGAAAATTTGACTTAAAGGTGAGCCCGTTTTTACCGGGAAATTCCGGTCACGGCTTAATCCTGCAGATTACTTTTTGCTGGCGGGTTTCAGCCCGCGATAGAGATCCTGTAGCCGTTTCATGGTTTTAACGGTGCGCTGCGGCAGCGTCGAAGCAACTGACAGGATTAGCATCTCCAGACAGACCATTATGGTGCCGTGCAGCGGAATGCGCCCCTTCTCACCACCGCGAGGCACGTTGATCACCACATCCGCCTCACGCGCAAAAAAAGAGTCGGTGGCGTTGGTCAGCAGGATAATCGGGATATTCAGCCGTTTCGCTTCGCGCACCACGGTGGTCCCTTCCCGGTGCGCCGATTGCTGCGCCATCATTATCAGCACGTCGCCACGCTGCAGCGCCAGCATCTGCTCTGCCAGCGCAATGCCGGCGCGATTAAGCGAAAAGGCGGGCAGACCGATACGGTTCAGCAGCCGCACGCTGTAGTCCGCCAGAATCCCTGAGGCGTTAATGCCAAAAATAGCCACTTCCCGCGCTTCACTCAGCAGCGCCACGGCGTCTGCCACCGCCACCCGGTTCTGCGGCTGCGACAGCACCTCACAGGCGTGCCGGTGGCCCGCCAGTACAAAGTCGATGGCGCTGTTTACGTCACTGGTCACCTCACTGACAGTAGTGAACATCTTATCTTCCGAGGTCAGCGAGGGACCAAACCAGGCTCTGAGCGTCTGTTTGAGATCGCGCAGTCCGCTGAATCCGAGCGCCTGAATGGCGCGGATCACGGTGGCATCAGACGTGTGATTCGCGACGGCGATCTCCATCGCAGTACTTTCGAGCACCGTTTCGCGCTGTTGATCGATATAACGTGCCACAGCCAGCAGACGAGGAGAAAGCTGCTTTTCGCGGGCGCGCAGACGCTCTGCCACCACATCCACTCTGTTTTTAACTGGCCGGTTCTGTTTCATGCTGTTCCTGCTGCTGGTGTTTAAGGTCCGAAAGGCTGATTACCGATCTGGTTAATGGAGAATATTCCACGGTCAGAAATTGTAGTGAAAGCGTAATTCAATTCTGAATTTGACCTGCAAATGATAGGGATTTAAGCGTATCCTGTCATCTCGCCATAAAATAATAATCATTATTTTCAATAAAATAAACTCATCACCTGGACTGTCAGTCAGTAAAATCGATACAGCAGAAATGTAGTAAATTCTGTTCAAATTATGTTTACTACTACCTTGTCGGATGTTTGAATGATTCTCAATTACAGATGGGAAGCATTGTCGTCCGGTCAGCGCAATGATGTCTGAACCCGAATGCCGTTCTCTTCTGCTTAAAGCGCTGCATATTGCAGACCACCTCCAGGGAAGCCCTGTATGACAGCCAGTCATCAGAGCGAATTTGCTTCAGAAACTGCCAGTAACAGATACGAAAAGAAAAATGAAAAACAAAGACTCACGATATCCGGCCCGACACCCCGCTCTGGTCGTGGCAATTTGCGGCAGCATGATGCTGCCACAGGTCAGCGCAGCAGCCAACACAGCACCGGATATGACCGTGACCGCCGATGCTGACTCAGAGGGAAATTACAGCGCCAGCGAGAGCAGCGTCGCCAGTAAAATGCCAACCGCGCGGCTTGATGAGGTGCAGTCGGTCAGCGTGGTCACGCAGCAGCAACTGGACGATTACCAGGCAAGCTCACTGGCGGATGCGATGCGCTTTGTCAGCGGCGTTTCAGAAGCTAACACGCTGGCTGGCACCGAAGATGGCTTCGTTCGACGCGGTTTTGGCAGTAATGCCGATGGGTCGGTCTACCGGGATGGCATTCGCAGCAGTCAGGGACTCAATTTTGATGCCACAACCGAACGAGTTGAGGTGCTGAAAGGCTCCTCTTCGCTGCTCTACGGCATTCAGAATCCGGGTGGCATTATCAATGTGGTCAGCAAAAAGCCGCAATACAGCTGGCACTCCAGCGTTAGCGGACGCAACGCCAGTGAAGGCGGCGGTGCAGGCACGCTGGATGTCACCGGCCCGCTGGGCAATGGCTTTGCCTTCCGGCTGATCGCCGAAAAGCAGAATCAGGATTACTGGCGCAACTTTGGCAGCGAAGAACACACGCTGCTGGCACCCTCTCTGCAATGGTTTGGCGAGCAGGCCAGCTTTCTGATCAGCTATGCCGACTACCGTTATGACATTCCCTACGACCGCGGCACGGCCTTTATCGACGGCAAGCCGATCGATATTGCTTACAAAGATCGTCTGGATGACAAAGCTAATCACGCCTGGGGTCACAACAAAACCCTGAATGCCCACTATGACTGGCAGTTTAATGATGAGTGGCGCACCCGGCTCACCCTGGGCTGGAATCAGCGGCGTTATGACAACGATGAGGTGCGCGTAACGGCGGTCAATGCCAGCACTGGCGTAGTAACACGTCGTGCCGATGCCAACCGTGGGTTTAACCACAAAACCAAATATGTGAGCTGGGATCTGCTGGGCAATCCGGAGATTCTGGGCATGCAGCACGCGCTGGTGGCAGGCACCGACTATGAGATGAATCAGACTTATCGCGCCCATCAGTATCAGGGCAAGGTTAACCGCCAGTTCAACTACTTCAATCCCGACTATGACATCCTGTCACCGGTCACGGACACCAGCACCGAAAATAGCGCAGCAGCCAATAACCTGAACCGTATTCATAGCCGATCGCTCTACGCCAAAGACACTATTTCACTCACACAGGACTGGATTGTGGTGCTGGGCGGCCGTTATCAGCATTATGAACAGCGCGCCTCCCGCGGCGTTAATCCCCAGTCAGAAATCCTGAACGATGAGGGCAATAAGTTTCTGCCGCAGGCCGGGGTGATCTACAAACTCACGCCTGACCTCTCTTTCTACACCAGCGTCAGCAAGTCGTTCACGCCGTCAACCGACGTGGATGATGATGGCAATGTCGGCAAGCCGGAACAGGGCACCAGCTGGGAAGTCGGCAGCAAATGGCAGCTATCGCCAAAACTGCTGGCAACAGTGGCGCTCTACCGGATTGATGAAAAAGCGATGTCGCTGAATATTAATGGCAGCACGCGGGCCATTGATAAAGCCCGATCGACCGGCGCTGAGTTTGAGCTGAATGGCGAAATTGCACCCGGCTGGGATTTGAGTGCGAACTACAGCTATGATCAGGCAGAGATCGTCAGCGATCGGGTGAATCCGGATAACAATGGCAATCGGCTGCAGAATGCGCCGCGTCATGCCGGTGCGCTTTACCTGAGTCATGAGCTGCAGGTCAGTGGCCTGCCCGGCACGTTCCGGCTCGGCGGCGGTGCGCGCTATGTCGGCAGCCGTGCGGGCGATCCCGATAACAGTTTCACCCTGCCCGACTATGTAGTGGCAGACAGCTTCGTGGCGTGGAACAACCGGCTGTTTGGTGAAAAAACCCAGCTGCGTCTGAATATCAATAATCTGTTTAATCAGCACTACTACAGTTCAAGCGGCGGCAATCTGCGCGTCCGTGAAGGCGAAACCCGTAATCTGATGGTACAGGCCCGTGTGGAATTTTAACTCGCTACGCTCAGTGCTGCTGACGATCACTGTGATGCTGGTCAGCGCGTGTGCACATTCCCGCACGCTGACCGACATCACCGGTCGCCAGGTCACGATTCCCGACCATCCGCAGCGCATTGTGCTGGGTGAAAGCCGGATGCTCTACAGCGTCGCACTTCTGATGCCCGGTAATCCGCTGCAGCATATTGCTGGCTGGCCGCAGGATCTGAAAAAGTACGATCCTCAGACCTGGCAGGTTTTTGCGCGCCAGTTCCCGCAGATGGAGACGATTCCGGTCGTGGGGCTGGATGGCGTTAACGATATGAATCCCGAACAGGTGATCGCACTTAAGCCGGATGTGGTGATCCTGCCGCAGCTGGCGCGCGACAGTGAAAACGTTGCCGTGCTGGAGAAGATGCTCGCTGCGGCGCATATTCCGGTGGTGAAAATCGATCTGCGGGTTAATCTGCTGAAAAACACTGAGCGCAGCATCACTTTGCTGGGTGAGGTGCTCAATCAGCCACAGCGCGCGGCTCAGTTTAATCACTTCTACCGCAGCCACATGCAGCGCATTTCGAGTCGGCTGGCGGATTATCACGGTCCGAAACCGTCCGTGCTGTTGCAGTTACATCTTGGACGACGCAGCGAGTGCTGCGTCACCTCGGTGAATGGCAATCTGGGTGAGCTACTGACGTTTGCTGGTGGCAATAACATCGCCAGCCAGCAGGTCAAAGGCGTATTCGGACGGCTGAGTGAGGAGAGTGTGATTGCGGCACAGCCGGATTACTATTTTGCCACCGGCACCGGCAGCGCCGATGAAGCGGGAGCCTTAAAACTCGGCCCCGCCGTCACAACAGCGCAGACCCGGCAAAGCCTGCTCGCACTGACCAGTCAGCAGAATGCGCTGAAGCAGCTCACCGCGCTGCGCGACGGTCATGCCGGAGCCATCTGGCACAATTTTTATCTCAGCCCGTGGCACGTCGTAGCGACCGAATTCTTTGCTGCCACGCTCTACCCGCAACTGTTCCGCGACGTCGATCCCGAACAGACGTTACAGCAGCTGTTCCGTGATTTCCTGCCGATACCCTTTTCAGGCAGCTATCTTTATCGGCTGGCGCCCGAGAAGACGCCGGGATCAGACGGCTGACTGCGCGCTATTCTTCACCCGGACGATATCGGCCATGACCGACAGCGCAATCTCTGCCGGAGTCTTGCTGCCGATGGGCAGGCCGATGGGCGCATGGATGCGGTCCAGTTCGGCCCGATCCATTCCGGCGATCTGTTGCAGTCGCGCCCGTCGTTTCTCGCTGTTTTTCGCCGAACCCATGATGCCGATGTAGAACGCGGGTGTGGCAATCGCCTCCATCATCGTCAGATCATCAATGCGGGGATCGTGGGTCAGTGCCACAATGGCTACCGCGGCGTGCGCCCCGTTCAGTTCCAGCCAGCGCGCCGGATGCTGTGATACCAGCGTCACGTTATCCGCGTCGCTGAAGTGACTTTCCAGCTCCGTCCGCACTTCCGGCCGGTGCTCACAGACCCGCACGTGAAAGCCCAGTATCTGTCCCAGCCGGATGCACTCATGTGCCACGCTGGAGTAGCCCGCGATCAGGAGTTCCGGTATCGCGCCCACCGGCAGTAACAACTGTTGCTCGCTGGCATCCAGTGCGGGCAGCCTCCTGTCGGCGGCAATCGCCTCCCACTGCGCGCGCGCGCCTGGGCGTATCAGTTTTACCAGCGGCTGTTGCCCGCTCAGCGCGCGCTGCATCGCCGTCAGCAGCGCCAGCGTGGCGTCATCAGGCGGCAGAAATTCTATGACGATTTCCAGACTGCCGCCGCACGGCAGGCTGACGTCAGGACGCATCCCGCCCTCGCCATAGCGTACCCGCTGACTGCTGGCGCGATACGCCCCTGCCGCCAGCTGTGCCAGAAAGTCCTCTTCGATGCAGCCGCCCGACAGCGATCCGCAGTATGCGCCGGTTTCGTTAACCGTCATGAGTGTCCCGGGTGCGCGTGGCGAAGAGCCATAGGTGCGCAGCACCGTGCAGAGCCAGACCTGCTGGCCCGCCTGGCAACTGCTCAGTGCCGCATTAATCACGCGTTGATCCAGCGTTATCATGAAAATTCCTTTATCAGCTGCAGATCGGCAGGGAAATCGATATCACAAAGGCAGCCGCGATCGTGAAGCGGCAGCCGGACAGCCTGTGACCTCACTATCGCCTGTGGTCCGGCATCGCCCTGTAACGTGCTCAGCATGGGAAAAGAGTGATTCTGAAAACCCACCGGATGGCCCGGTTTTCCCTCAATGACTGGCCTGACGATGGGCGAATCCACCAGCGCAGCACTGATGGCACGGTAACTTTCAGGCGTCACAAACGGCATATCGCCCAGCGCAATCAGCCAGCCGTCGTAGTCACGGCTGGCGTTAATGCCCGCCGCGATGGACTCGCCCAGCCCACCGCTGTCGCACAGCACGACAGTCGCCCGCGTACAGATTGCCTGGATTGCCAGGGCGTCGGGACGGGTCACCACGAACAGGTCAAGCCCGCTGGCAGCGGCCTGATCCAGCGTGCGCTGCAGCACCGGTTTGCCTTCAAGGTCAGCCAGCAGCTTATGCTCGCCCCCCTGCTGGCGAAAACGTTGACTCAGCCCGGCGGCCAGTACAATCAGCGCTATCTTCACTCTCGTTCTCCGCTATACGTGAAAAACGGGCGCAGGCTTTAGCCCGCGCCCGCATGACCTGAGTCTGACCTGCTGCCAGCAGGTCAGGAACCGGTTCAGATAAGCTTGTCGAGCGTTATCGGCAGGTCGCGTACGCGCTTGCCGGTGGCATGGAATACCGCATTACTGATCGCTGCCGCAACGCCGACGATACCCAGTTCACCCACCGGTTTACCGCCCATCGTGGTCGCCTCAAAGTCGGGTTCGCCGACGTCGATGGTGGTAATGCTCGGGATGTCGCCATTAACCGGCACTAAGTAGTCTGCGAGGTTATTGTTGATTACCCGACCGTTACGCGGATCGATGATGCCCTCCTCCATTAGCGCCTGACCCACACCCATGATCATGCCGCCAATCCACTGGCTACGCGCCAGTTTCGGGTTATAGAGACGACCGCTGTCGAGCGCTGCCACCATCCGTTTAACCCGGATGGTACCGAAATCCTCATCGACCCGGACCTCAACAAATTGCGCACTCCAGCTGTGAGCAGAGAATTTTTCAGGACGGGTGCCGTCATTAAGATTACGCACCATCTTGTCGCGCTCACTTTCTGACATATCATCCGGGAACGTGCCGCCTTTCACCGCCAGACTCTCCGCCGGTGCCAGGCTGGCCAGTTCCGCGTATGACACGACCCGGTCGCTGCGCTGCATGTGCTGCACCCCATCGCCTTTCAGCGTGAGCTGAGACGCAGGTGTGCCTTTTAATGGCGACTGTGGTAGTTCGCTGGCCAGCTTCAGCAGCTGGTCGCGCATCCGTTTAGCGGTGTCGTCCACCGCGGCGGTTACGTTACCTGCCAGCTGCGATCCGCCCGCTACACCTGCGCGCGGCAGCTCGGTGTCACCCAGCTGCACTTCTATGGTGGTGGAGGCGACACCCAGAATATCGGCAGCGGTCTGCGCCAGGATGGTATAGGTTCCGGTGCCGATATCTGCGCCGCCGCACTGGACCACAAATTTTCCCTGCGGCGTCAGGATGATTTTCGCCTCGGCGGGCAGTTTGTTGACCGGATAAGTGCCGGAGGCCATGCCCCAGCCAATCAGTTCACGCCCTTCACGCATTGAACGCGGCGCCATGATGCGCTTGTCCCAGCCAAAAGCTTCAGCGCCTTTCTGATAGGCTTCTTTCAGACGGCGCGAACTCCACGGCAGATCGAGCTGATAATCTTTATCTGCCCAGTTACGCAGACGCAGTTCCAGCGGATCGATGTTCAGGGCATAGGCCATCTCATCCATCGCCACTTCCAGACCAAAGGCGCTAGGGTTTTCACCAGGCGCGCGCATCCAGCCTGGCGTCACGGTATTAATTGGCCTGACCTGATGCCGGGCGGAGACATTGCCTGCCGCATACATGCGGGCGGTAACTTTGCTGCAGTTCTCGGCAAAAACGTCGATGAGTGACGTTTCACTGAAGCTGCGCTGGATAATCGCCTGGATTTTACCGTCGCGCGATGCGCCCAGTTCCAGCTGCTGCGAGGTCGCCGGACGCCCGCCAAGACCGGTGAAAGTCTGCGGACGGGTCAGTGACACTTTGATTGGGCGCTTCAGTGCCCGCGAGGCGACTGTCGCCAGTGCAACGTGGGTGTAAGGCACCGGCTTAGAGCCAAATCCCCCACCGACATACGGTGAGATGATCCGCACGTTTTCCACCTCTATGCCCATCCACTCGGCAATCTCCACCTGCGCGCCGGCGACCCACTGGCTCGGCTCCCAGACGGTAATGCGACCATCCTGCCACTCCGCCACACAGGCGTGCGGCTCCATTGGCATGTTGTATTCACGCGGGGTGGTGTAACGCTGGCTCAGACGCACCTCGGCCTGCTGCATCGCCGCCTGGGCATCGCCCATATCGATATCCTGCTTCGGGAGCGGTTTAGGTTCAACGCCCTCATCGGTGGCAAAAATCAGTGCATCAGACGTTTCATACTCAATCTCCACCAGCGAGGCAGCATAGGTCGCCTGTTCAAACGTTTCGGCGACAACCAGACCAATGTTCTGACCGTTGTGAATAATCACATCGTCCTGAATCGGGGTGTAGGTTGACTGCGCCGCGCCGCCATCGGCAATCGCCGTGGGCTTGTTGATTTTCAGCGTGTTCAGATGGGTATAGACCGCCAGCACACCTGCGGCCTGCTGCGCCTTTTCCGTCGCCATACGGCTGATGCGACCGCTGGCGACGGTAGACTGGATTACCACGCCGTAAAGTGGATTTTCCGGCTGATATTCAACCGCATAACGCGCCTCACCGGTGACTTTTACTTTGCCATCGCCACGCGCGCGGGGAGCGCCCAAGCCTTCAATCTGGGTGTCTGTCGCTGAGCTGGCGTTGATCACATCCGGACGCGCTTTGTCGTTTACTTCACTCATGAGGTTTCTCCTGCTGCCATCAGCGCGCGTGCAATCACTCGTGGCGCCAGTTTTACTTTATAGGCGTTGTGGGTCAGCGCCTGCGTCTCCTGAGTAATCTGCTCTGCTGCCTGAAACACCGTCTCTTCATTAAACGGCTGGCCTTCCAGCGCCTGCTCTACCGATCGGACGCGCCAGGGTTTGGTCGCAACGCCGCCGAGCGCGATATGCACGTCACGCATCACGCCGTTTTCCAGGGTAAAGCCTGCGGCCGCGCTGGCTGCTGCAAACTCATAGGAGCTGCGGTCACGCACTTTGAGGTAGTGTGAGTGGCGGAGTGACTCGGTTTGCGGCACGTCAATGGCCACAATGATCTCGTCATCGCGCAGATCGTGCTCACGGTCAGGCGTATCACCCGGCAGCAGGAAAAAGTCATCAATTGGGATGCGACGGATGTCCCCCCGCTGATTCTGCAGAACGACGATGGCGTCAAACGCCACCAGCGCAACCGCCAGATCGCCGGGATAGACCGCAATGCAGCTGTCGCTGGCACCCAGAATCGCATGATTGCTGTTAACGCCATCCCGTGCGGCGCAGCCGGAACCGGGATTGCGTTTGTTGCAGGCCGGGAACGTTGCCGGGTCACGGTAGTAGTTACATCGGGTGCGCTGACGTAAATTTCCACCCAGCGACGCCATATTACGAATCTGCGGGGATGCAGCCTGCCACAGGCTGCCATAGATGGCAGGCGCATTCTGCTGGCAGGCGGGATGGTCGGCCAATTGGCTCATGGTCACCAGTGCACCGGCAGTGATTTTTTCGTCGTCAAATTGCAGGTTTTTCAGCGCCGTTATCCCGCTGATGCCGATTAACTGCGGTGGCGTGAAGACCCCACACTTCATCAGATCGAGCTGTGTGGTGCCGCCCGCCAGCAACTGGCTACCGGATTGCTGTTTCAGGGCTGCGGCTTCCTGGGGAGACTGCGCAACTTTCCAGCTGAATTCATTCATGCGGACTCCTTCGCCATCTCAGCAGCGGCCTGTTTAATCGCATCGACAATGTGTGGATAAGCACCGCAACGGCAGAGGTTGCCGCTCATATATTCACGGATCTCATCGTCCGAACCGGCATGGCCCTCTTTGATGCAGGCGACGGCGGACATGATCTGACCCGGCGTGCAGTAGCCACACTGGAAGGCATCATTCTCCATAAAGCAGCGCTGCACCGGATGCAGGTCACCGTCAGTGGAGGCCAGCCCTTCAATGCTGGTGACGTCAGCACCATCCGCCTGGGCCGCCAGCGTCAGGCAGCTCAGCACCCGCTGACCATTAATCAGTACGGTGCAGGCACCGCACTGTCCCTGATCGCACCCTTTTTTGGTGCCGGTCAGATTAAGATGCTCACGCAGTGCGTCGAGCAATGTGACCCGTGAATCGACCTGCATCTGTTGCGACTGACCATTAACCTGCATTGTTAGCGATATTTTTTCCGACATTGTCTGCTTCCCATTGTTGGGGGCCAAAAGATGGTTTTTTTATAGGTTTAGTTCTGACGGGAGTTAAATCGGGGAAAATCGTGATAACCCTAATCTTTACGCGCGTATCTGTGTCTTAAGGTTTAGCAGCTTTTTAGCAATCTGGCAGGCATGTCGGGAAAAAGTCAGCGTTTTCCGAGGCAAAAAGGAAAGCAAATCGCTGTATAATGTTTATTATAGCGAATTCATATTATTGAATTTAAAAGATATATTTCTGGAGTTTTCCAGCCTGTCTCGCTTACAGGATTGATGCAGCCACCTCACTAATTTTTCCGCAAATTGTAGCCCTGACATCATCCGCCAGTCGCAGTGGCAGAGCTGATAGCAGGCGGAATGAAAAGGCTGATCACCTGATGGCGCCAGCTCTGACAGAAGAACTGGCGCGTTCAGGTGTGCTTAATCAGACACGTTTCAGATGAGGAGTCTGGTCAGAAAGGTGGCCCCTGGCGGATTCATACGCCCGTCTTTTCTAAAGGCTATCCATATCCTCTGCGAAAGTGGCAGAAATGCTCAAACCCTTCCCTGGTCAGCGATACTGGCCGATTACATATCATGTCTTCAGTGTGACGATGTTACAGCGATAGTTGAATCATGATTAGCTGCCGCCTATAAGATGCTGACAACGATTTCTGGCGTCCCAGTTATTCTGAGGTAGCGTTTTGAAATCAGACGCAATTCTGGCCGGGTCTGAATTAACAGTAATGGTATAATCCGACGAAATCTCCCGGGGACCATATTTAGTATCAAGAAAATAGCGTTTGCCTGGTTGTGGAATAAATGGAACCCATTGTGAGAGCAAATAGCTTTCCGGGAATTTCGTTTTTTTTCCGTGTGCGTCGTAATGGCTCATTATCGTGTTGAGCTGCTGAAAAGCCATGAGCCTGCCAGGCTTGACCTTTGCGGTCATAACGTGCCCTGCGGAGGGGATAAGATTTGATTCCAGCTGATGGCGATCAACCCTGTCATAACAGGTGCCTTTCTTCTCATAGACCGAAAGATAAAATGTACCCACAAATCCCTCTGGATTGATGGCCACCACCGTTGCTGCATCTTGACCTTCGTAATCTGTGTAATTAAGGGGTAACAGCGTGGAACAGCCAGTGAGGAAAATAACGGTGAAAAACGTAGCAATTTTCATAACTTTCGGGATGACCGGCATTTTTTTCTCTTCCTAAGATGCGTTATGCTGGACGCTATCAGCAAACGGGAATGACATTTAACGATATTTATCTGCTTAATAAGATTTGTAATTACTTTTAAAAAAGGCAGAACTGCCGGGCTGAATATTATTTAAAAAATTTATAGTATTGATTTAATTATGAATTTATATACAGATGTAGCATTGATATTTTTTTGCTAACACTATCAAAAAGCCCCAAAGGGGCTTAACGTTACATAATCATCTGGCGTACAGGATCGAATCAGAAGCGATATTGCAGACCGGCTGTAATGGTATAGTTTTTATTCGATATACCAGCCGCATCTCCACCAATGGATGCTGATTCACCGGAGACTCTGTCAATAATCTGAGTGCTGCCTTTGCCTTCTTCATATTTGCTGTAAGTGAATTCGGCAAATACTTTGGCATTTGGCGTTACATAATAGCCAGCGTCTACTGATGTTCCGTAGTACCGCGAATTAGTCGCTTTCTCACGGAAGGTAAGATCGCGCATGTAATGCTCGTCATTATCGTGTGCCCGCACCCAGTCACTGAATTTAAATAAGGCGTTAAATTCAAAGTCGTTTATACGATACTGGCCCGCAAGACCAATATACGGCATGGAAAAACGCTGGCTATAGCCAATACCGCGCTCGCCTCTTGGGAAATCACCCGTAGAAGCGCCGTTATCGTAATTATATGAACCGCCAAAAGCTGTCCAGCTTAAACGGGTTTCCTGATAACCAGCTGTCAGTCCGGCTTTATAGTTATCGCCCTGTAATGCCCAGCCTTTTACATTGAGATCGTATTCATTGGCGTAATTAACATCTGTGCGGGGATGGGATGAATGGTCCGTCCAGTCAGACTGGTTGTCATCGAGCCAGTCATAGTCATCCATGTGACCCGAACCAGAAGCCAGTGAAGTCCAGCCTCGCGCATTCAGCGTCAGAAATGAGTATGCATCCCAGGATAACTCGCCTTTGAGAATAGCAACATTCTTTATTTTCCAGTCCAGCTGACTGACTTTGCGGCCTGTTTCGGTGTCGTAAACCATCTCATGAGATTTGCCACTCAGCATCCCGGCTGACGTCGACACAGTAAAGCTTTCCGGAGAAAAATTCGGTGAAAATCGACCTGCATCTGCACAGGCTCCGCCTGACAGAGTAGCCATCATCATCACTGCAACGGTGCTTTTTTTCATTTCAGTTCCATATCCATAAAGGTAATCCCTGTACAGCAGCGCCATTCTTTTCGTAGCACGGCTGCTGCGCTTCTATACTCACCTGCGGGGTACAAGCCCCGGAACACTGGCGAAAGCCTGCGCGGCGGCTCATGCGAAGCCGCGGGTTTCTTACCCCTTTTCGCTCGCAGCTTTGAACCGTTAAGGCAAATTCCTTAATCGGCTGCTTTCTGAAAAACATTAATTATTTTTGTTATTTCACTGTGCGTCATTCACCAGCCCCTCTTTTGGCCAGTCAGAAATTTGTTTTCAGGCGAGCAACTGCTGCGGCTGGCAAATATCCGCTTTATGGGAAAAAGACCAATGAGACGATGACGACAATAAGGAGAGATGTTTTCTGAAGTGAGGTTTGTAACACCACGCCGCACAGGGCACATCACAGGTGCTGTTTTGCATTCTGCAAGGTCTGCGGCTGGTCGAAGCTTCTATGCGCAATAGCTTAACCAGTAGTGCCGCGAAGTACAGGCAGGTTTGCTCAGGCCTTACCACTGAGCGCAGCATTCACAATGCTGTCATCTGCCCTTCCACCCGAGGTAATCAAAAAGGTTAGCGCGATAGTTGGATTTTTTCAGCGTTCCAGCTCAGGCTGCGGCACTCTTTTTCAGGCGCAAGCCTGGCGGTAAAGCGCATCAGGGCGGCATGGCTGAATTCAGGCGGGATTAGGCGGCAACAGGGGGTATCTTTACTCTCCCCCTGTTCCCTTTCATGCTCTTTTTTCTGTAGTCAGAAAGTGAAAAAAACGAATGTTGTCTTAGCGAGGAGTGACAGACAGGTGCCTGTCACCCATCCTTATCTGCCGGAAAAGCAGAGCATCGGAGATGTGGATACTGCAGCGCCTTCAACAGACAAACGCTATCGCCAGAGGTCGTCACACCTGAAACGCGGCTACCATGCCCCGCAGCGCGTGAGCCTGTTCAGAGAGCGACTGTGAGGCTGAAGACGATTCTTCCACCAGCGCAGCGTTATTCTGCGTCACGCTGTCCATCTGCGTCACGGCGACACTGACCTGAGATATGCCCTGCATCTGCTCTGATGAGGCAAGGGAAATCGTATCCATCGACACAGCCAGTTCATTCACCATGCCAACAATTTGCATAATGCTGTCGCCGGTTGACGAGGCGACTGTAACGCCGCTTTCCACCTGGGTTACCGCTTCTTCGATAAGCAACTTTATATCCCGTGCGGCGGAGGCACTGCGCTGCGCCAGCGTCCTGACCTCACCCGCTACAACAGCAAAGCCGCGTCCTTCTTCTCCTGCACGAGCCGCCTCAACGGCTGCATTCAGCGCCAGGATGTTGGTCTGAAACGCAATACTTTCAATCACAGAGGTGATGTCCCGGACTTTAGTCGCGCTCATTGATATGGCTTGCATAGTCTCTGCCATACGTTTGACATCTGCTTCCCCGGCGCGGGTAAGGCGCGCGGTTTCACGGGCTGAGTTGGCGGTCTGATGCGCCCCGCTTGCATTGTTTTTTACGGTAGCGGTGAGCTGTTCCATGCTTGCCGCCGTTTCCTGCAGGGCGGCAGCCTGCTGTTCGGTTCGGGAGGAGAGTTCTGTATTACCCTGTGAGATTTCATCTGCGGCCAGTGCAACGGATGCAGATGTATCTCTGATATTTGCCACCATACTGCGCAGGTTGGCCTGCATAACATCCAGCGAGGCCAGCAGGCTGGAGGTATCGTTATGTCGTAACAGGACAGGCGATGTCAGATTACCCGACGCAATCGCCGCGGCCAGCGCCTGTGCCTGCGCGGGCTCACCGCCCAGCTGGCGCATGAGCGTCCGAATGATGGAGTAACAGGCTGCGATAGCGATGAGGAAAGAAATCAACACCATCACCGACATCAGCATAGCCGTTTGCGCAGCGGCTTCCCTGGCATCCAGAACGGTTTTCCTGCTTACCTGCATCTGAATAGTTGAAAGCCGATCAAGGGCATTCAGCATTGTTCGCTGTCCTGGCCTTACGGTTTTTAGCAGGTAATCAACGGTTTCAGACTGAGGTGCCGCCATCGCTTTCCTGCCCGCCGTCATAAGCAGGCTAAGTGCGGATTCATCCGTGGAGGTCAGATTTTCCAGCGCACTTTTACCTTCCTCTGAGACGTTTTGCGACATACTGGCAGTGAGTTTGTCCCTGTTCTGAATGTAGATGGCTTTCTGAGCGACCATCCTGTCCCATTCAGGCTGTCTGTCATTCTGTTCATTCAGTAATGCAATATTCCTGACTGCGATCGCCATATCTCTGGCCGCATTTCGCATGTTCTGAATCAGTTCATAGCGGTAAATTTTATTATTTACAGCGTTTTCCATATCGTCCCTTGCCTGCCAGAGTGCATGGAGTGCCGTCCCGGTGCAGAGAAGAAAAAGGATGATTAGCAGGCTATACCCTGCGACAAGACGCGTGGCTATTTTCATATTATTTTCCGTTATACTTTTGAGATTGCTATGTTGCTCTGGTGTTAAGAAATGAGGTTGAATAAAAAAATCATTAAAACTTTTTCTGGTTGCGCCTTCAATAACGGCGCGACAGAAAATATATATAGACGATGGGAGAGGAAACTAAGAAATCAGAAAGAGAGAAACACGCATGGAAAAATACAACCCATTGATAATTATCAATTAAAACAATAACTATCAGCAGATTAATTAGTGTTAAAAATCATTTCACGCTACAAATTATTTCTAAGTGTATTTTTTGTTCAACGCGATTGAATGGATTGCCGGAATCATACCTTTCTAAGGAAGTGCGCTACTTTAGTTTTTCGCATAATTATCTAAATCGGTGCTGATACCACCATTAATAATTATTGAGTGATTAAATTATCCGCTCCGGGCACAGAGCGGATATCACTGCCAGACCCGACAAGATGAATCATTCGCCGTTTAAAACGTCAACGTTCAGGCATGAGAATAAGCCTGATTAGACGCCAGCCACTCTGAAATCTGAATTTCACCACGCCGTATTATTGCATCAGGATTGTTTATCACCGCAGACGCTCTTGTCGTTATAACGATGTTTCAACCTTTCCAGCTGCCGGGTTTTCCGCCCCGCAATGACCATCGCGACAATAAATACCACTGCAAACAACACCACGATCGTCGGCGCAGGCGCACTGTCGATAAAGAACGAAAGATAAACGCCGCTCAGTGACACGATCACCGCTACAACAACCGCCGCCAGCAGCGCATGTGAAAAACGACGGGTGATCAGCACCGCGATTGCGCCGGGCGCGATTAGCAGGGAGATTGACAGGATGATCCCCACCGCCTTTAGCGTCGCTACAATTGTCAGCGAGACCATGCAGAGCAGCCCGTAATGCAGCAGACGGGCGGGTAAGCCAGAGACCTGCGCCTGCTGAGGGTCGAAGCTGAACAACATAAAATCACGCCACTTCACGACAATCACCATAACGATGATCAACGCGATAATCGCGGTCTGAATGATATCTGCGCCGGTTATGCCAAGCATGTCACCAAACAGAATATGATCGAGGTGCACTTCGGGTTTCACGGCGATGTAGAGGATTAGCCCCACCGCAAACATGCCGGAGAAGACAATGCCCAGCACGGTGTCCTGCTTAATACGGCTGTTGTCCTGCAGAAATCCACTGGCAACGGCACAGAACAGCCCTGCAACAAACGCGCCCACCGCCAGCGGCAGTCCTGCCATCCACGCGAGCACGATGCCAGGGAATACCGCATGGCTCATGGCATCGCCCATCAGCGCCCAGCCTTTCAGCACCAGAAACACCGACAGCAGCGCACAGGGGATCGCTACGACAAACGCGATAAGCAAAGCGCTATTCATAAATGCAAACTGGAAGGGTTCAAGGATCCACATCAGACAGGCTCCCTTTTGGGTTGCTGGCGGCCACGACGCCGGTTAGCCAGCAGACCATGTTTCGGCGCAAAGACAAACGCCAGCAGGAACAGCAATGTCTGCGCGACCACGATGATGCCGCCCGTAGCGCCATCCAGGTAGTAACTCGCCCAGGCACCAAGAAAACTGGTGATGCTGCCAATCGCGACAGCAATCATCAGCAGACGTGGAAAGCGATCGGTGAGCAGCCAGGCGGTTGCGCCGGGCGTCACCACCAGACAGATCACCAGAAAGGCGCCAACAGTTTGCAGCGCCGCCACGGTTGAAACTGCGAGCAGAGTAAAGAAGAGGATTTTCAGTCGTTCAGGGCGCAGACCAATGGCGCGCGCGTGGTTCTCATCAAAGAAGGTGACCATCAGATCTTTCCACTTAAACAGCAGAATGATAATCGACAGCCCGCCAATCAGCGCCAGCTGGAGAATATCGGCTGGCGCAATCGCCAGTATGTTGCCCAGCACAATGGTCTGTATGTTCACGGCTGTCGGATTGAGCGACACCATAAACAGACCCAGACCAAAGAAAGAGGAAAATATCAGACCAATAATCGCATCTTCTTTTAAACGTGTGCGCTGATTAAGTAACAGCATACTGCCCGCTGCCAGCCCGCCGGAGAGAAATGCTCCCAGTGCAAACGGCAGTCCCAGCATATAAGCGCCCGCGACGCCAGGAACAATAGAGTGTGAAAGCGCGTCACCTATCAGCGACCAGCCCTTGAGCATCAGATAGCAGGAGAGAAACGCGCAGAGTCCGCCTACCATCGCGGATACCCACATCGCGTTAAGCATGTAGTGATAACCAAAAGGTTCCAGTAACAGCGCCATGTTCAGCTCCCCTCTTCCCGTGCGGCATGAGGTGCGATAAAGGGGCGTTCATCATCGGTGATGATCTGATCGTCCAGCCCCTTCACCATCACATGACGCAATACCCCGCTGAACGCGCGCTCAAGATTAGCGGTAGTAAACGTAGTCCGGGTTGGGCCGCTGGCCAGAACCGTGCCTTTTATCATTACCGTGTAATCACAGAACGCCGTGACCGATCCCAGATTATGGGTGGAGACCAGCATGGTTTTACCTTCATCGCGCAATTCCCCCAGCAGGCTGATGATTCTGGCCTCGGTCTGAACATCCACGCCAGTAAACGGCTCGTCCAGCAGGATCACGCTGCCCTGCTGCGCAATCGCGCGTGCCAGAAATACCCTTTTCTTCTGCCCGCCAGAGAGTTCGCCAATCTGACGATGGCGATAATCCAGCATATCGACCCGCGCCAGCGCCTCACTGACTATCTGCTGGTCATGCAACTTTGGCCGCCGCAGCAGCCCCATATGCCCGTAGCGCCCCATCATCACCACATCTTCCACCAGCACCGGAAACGACCAGTCCACCTCTTCCGACTGCGGCACGTAGGCGACAAGACTCTGGCGCAGCGCCTGGCGGGTTGGCATCCCCAGCACCGAGATGCTGCCGCTGGCGAGCCGCACAAATCCCATCAGCGCTTTAAACAGGGTTGACTTGCCGGAGCCATTAACGCCCACCAGCGCGGCGATCGATCCGCCCGGCACGCTGAAGCTGGCATCATGCAGTGCAGTATGTCCGTTGCGATAAGTTACCGTGACGCCTGAAACCACAATGGTGTCTGTCATTGCACTTTCTCTCCCGCTTTAATGCCCTGCACCAGTGTCTTCGTGGTGACTTTGAGCAGATCGAGGTAAGTTGGCACCGGTCCCTGCGCGTTACTTAAGGAGTCGACGTAAAGCACACCACCGTAATGGGCACCGGTTTCCCGCGCGACCTGGCGGGCGGGCTTATCTGACACGGTGCTTTCACTGAACACCGCCGGAATGGCATTTTTCTTCACCTGGTCAATCACTCTTCTCACCTGATGCGGCGTACCCTGCTGGTCAGCATTGATCGGCCACAGGTAGAGCTCTTTCATGCCCAGGTCACGCGCCAGATAGGAGAACGCACCCTCACTGGTCACCATCCAGCGTTTCTGCTCGGGAATAGCGGCAATCTGCTGGCGCAGCGGATCCAGTGCAGCGGTAATTTTTTGCTTATAGGCGGCAGCGTTCTGACGGTAGGTCTCTGCGTTGACCGGGTCATATTTCACCAGCGCATCGCGGATGTTATCAACATAGATCAGCGCATTGTCCGGTGACATCCAGGCATGCGGATTTGGTTTACCGTTATAAGGCCCTTCGCCAATACCCATCGGCGTGACACCAGCTGAAACGACCACTTCCGGGACGCCGTCCAGATGCTGATAAAAGCGCTGAAACCAGCGTTCGAGATTAAGCCCGTTCGCCATAATCAACTGCGCACCCTGCGCCCGCCTGATGTCGCCGGGAGTGGGCTGATATTCGTGTATTTCAGCACCGGGCTTAGTAATAGAGGTGACCTCCGCAGCATCGCCAGCCACGTTCTCAGCCATGTCAGCTATCACCGTAAACGTGGTGACTATCTTAAATTTTTCTGCTGCATAGCTGCTGCTCACCATCAGGGTTGAGAGCAGCGCACTCAGTAACAGCGTGGTGATCTTTTTTATCGGGACCATTAGGCGGGCTCCAGAGGTGATTAAAAACAGAACATAATTAGCATAGGCTATTTTTTATAGCACAGGCTATACCTCTCGACCAGCAGTGAGATGTGAAGTTTCTTCAGCATTCAGGTTCAGGTGTCAGCTTTTGTAAAGCAGATCGGTTAGTCTCTGATATAAATAGGAATATTTTTGATAATGCGTGGCATTCAGCAGGCTTATAGTTTCGGGACGGGCGGATTTCTCTTCTGCCTGATTCCGTGCCACAAAATGAGAAAAGAGGTAATGGCATAGAAAAAGCGTTCAACTACGCTTTGCCATTCACAAAATGAAGTCGCATTACCGGATGACATGCTCGCAACAGACGCAGCAATTCCACAATTAAAATAATCTAATTGATAGGCCGAATTGATTAAGCCTGATGAATTTTTTTGCTACAGTTAATATTACTTACCGCAATCACCCAGGAGGATATTTTGTATTTTTCCAGCGACGAAAAAGCGAATGTCATCATTGGCGAAGCCGCAATGAACCTGTTTAATGCTGGTCAGGAAGTGAACGTTGAACTGCTGATTCAAGAACTCCAGGTAATGGCTGACTCAGAAGTGAATGAGTATCGCCTTGAGCAGATGCAAACTGCGCGTCAATGGCTGACGGGATTCAAAACGATTGGTTCACGCACTACCCGTCCGGCAAACTGGTTATCCAGAAATGCGGGTATCGAACCGGCTATCAGCGCCTCTGCTGATGACATCTTCTTTAAGCATTAACACTCTTTCTTACCTTCTGCCGGCCTGAACAATCAGGTCGGAACACCAGAGGGCTTGTTCCTGTACAAGAATATGGTACAATTTTCACTTCTTCACCACCTCCTCGTAACACCCTGTTTTTAAAGAAATAGCACTTTTTGCACAAAAAAAATCATTCCAAAAATCCAAAATCCTGTACAAGTTTTAAAAAGATGTATAACTTGCGCATCAGGAATGCTATACATTTTCACCATCTGAGGAAATCATCATGCGTCAGAACGGACAAGGCCCGGAAACGATCAGCGATATTGCCCGTTACTTCAATCAGGCCAGCTCACCTTCGCAACAGGAAACATTGGGTTCGGTTGTAGTCGAAATTCTGCGCGCAGGTCATAGCCTCAGCCGTAAAGCAATTTGCAGTAAATTATTGAGCCGCCTTGAACTGGCTGCGACGCCAGAAGAAGAGAGCCATTTGCATGAATTAATCGCGATGCTCTTTCGTCGCGAAGATTAATACCCGCTTACGGCTTCAGATATTTCTATCGTCGCCTGCTCTTAGCCAACATTCAGGAAGATTTACCCATAGGACCGAAGCCCAGTACTGCTTAGCCGTATCTGGTGCAATAAGTTGCACCCGCTGACGTATACGGACCCGCAGCATGGCCATTGATTCGTAATCAGAGAAGCCAGTATGTACAGAAGTGAAGATGAGAAACTGACAGATGTCATGATCGGCGAAGCCGTCCTGACATTACTTAAGTCAGACAAACCGGTGTCGAGTAACGCCTTAATCGCGCAGCTTGAACTCATGGCTGCTAATGCCGATGACGACACTAAAGTGTCTGTGATTCGCAAAGCTATCACTGAAGTTCGAAACGGTATGGTTACCGCGCGTAAACGTGTGCAGGGCGACGGTGCTGAACGTGATAAGACCACGCATCGTATGAACAGCGATGGCCCACCTGATGGGTCTAAAAAGCACTGATAAAGGGTATTGTGTGCCTGATACACACGGCTAGCGATAAGCGAAGCGGCAGCCTTTAAGCGAAATTTTTATTGGCTGGCTGGGCAAAACGAATACAGCGTCTACACTCGTTTTGTTTTCACCCATTGCGTATAACGAATTTTCCTCAGAGAAAGAAAAATCATGCAACACTCTTCATCAGATTTATCCATTATTGACTATTTTCGTAGTGAAGGCGATTTGCTGGCACCGGAAACCGAACTGCTGGGCGCAGTGATTCGTGACATTGTGGCTGATCAGGGACGTGTGACCAACAAAGCGATAATTCTTTATCTGATTGCCGAACTGGAATGTACTTCCGACGTTATCAGACTGGATGTGTTGCGCAGAACGCTGGAAATTGTGGTTGGCCGTACACCTGACGATACTGATATCTGATTACCTGTCCTGCGTTGTCGGCGATAACGCAGGTTCAGTGAGATTAATACTCCGCTTTTGAGGCAATTTTTGACGAATAACTAAAACCAATCCACCTACTATGTACAAAACGCCCAACCGTAGCTGCAAATCGTAAAGCAGGCCGCAACGGCCATAGGTCATAGACAGCCCTGACGTAGTTGTGCTTTCTCGCGCAAAATATCCCTCTCTGTTTTCCCAAAACACTCGTATCACTCTGCTGGGTGATAATCCGCGCCAATTTTATTTATTTACTGGTAACAGGCAAAAAATCACATAAAACTTATCATCTTCAAGGCATCATGGGGCTTTCACTAATCGTCCGATGACCGGTTCAACAATTTGCAGGAATACATCAGCGTTATTAAAAGCACGCGCAGAAATAATCGCACCATGCACCGTTGCCATTAGTGATTTTGCCTCTGTAGCGGCACTTTCTCGCAGGGAAAAGACGCCGTTCTTCTCGCCCCTGACCAGCACGTCAGTGAGCCAGTCAGTGAGATCGGAAAAATGAGCACTGACTTCCTGAGCCACTTCTTTGGGTAATACTGGCAATTCGACCGCCAGCATCACGCAAATACAGAAAGGCGAATTGTTCTCTTTTATGCAGGTCGCCCAGAAGTTCACATAGCTATTAATTTCGCCCAGTACATCACCGGCGAAGTGCTGGCTGGTGGCCGCCATTCCTGCGCGCGCTTGATGACGATAATCACTCACAACCGCCTGAACCAGATTCGCTTTGCCTGGGAAATGGTGGTGAATACTGGACTTGCGAATCTGCACCCGCTCGGCTAAATCGGCATAGCTGAAGCTGTTGTAACCGCCAGAGGTGAGCAGCACGCGGGTGTGATGCATAATTTCTTCGGCTTTCTGTGAACGTTCTGTACTCATGCATGCTCCCGGCAGCAACAATAAAATAACGTCAAATCTGTAAACGGCCCTGAACCTACTGACCGTCAGCCGGGTTGTCAAGCGCACCAGGCGCGAGGCGTTTGCGTGAAACCGTCATACTGCTGAATACACCATCGCGCAGAATCAACGCATGGAACAAGGCTGCGGCAAGATGCAACATGACGGTCATGAACAACGCCAGGGCCACCCAGCTGTGAAGCGGTCGCAAAACCGCAAACGCGTCGTTGCTGACCGGAACAATGGGCGGCAGTACCAGATGACCCAGCGTAATGGGATAGCCGCCCGCCGACAGCATCGCCCAGCCGATGAGCGGCTGAGCCAGCATCATGGCATACAGTGCCCAGTGTGAGAGATGTGCTGACAATTTCTGCCAGGCAGGCAGCGTGGCCGGCAGTGCTGGTGTAGCGGTGGTGAAGCGCAGCCAGAGCCGCACAATGACCAGCACCAGAATCATCAGACCCAGCGGCTTATGAATGGCCACCAGCAGGCCGTGCAATGTCGAAACCGTGGATACCATCGCGACGCCAATAAACAGCATGGCCATAATCGCCGCCGCCATCAGCCAGTGGATGATGCGCAGTGCAGGGTGAAAAGTGGTGATCTGTTTCATCAAGGGGCCCCTGCCTGTTCATGGGTGCGTGCATTATAAGATTTGGCGTACGCAGACGAACGGGCATTCAGAAGCGGATCGTCCGATGCGGTTATGCCATCCGGCAAAATCAGCGGGTCATAATTAATGTCGTTACAGGCACCCTGCTGCTGTGGCGTCATTTTAGTGATGGTCAGCGTTCCGGCATTGATCTTCTGACGATCGGCAGGCCAGTCAATCGTTGCGTCATTGCTTTTATCACCCACCCCCGCGACGGTAATAATCAGGTCCCATTTCTGCGGCCCCTGCGCCAGCCGCTGCTGCAGATCGCGTTGCAGGAAATCAGTGTGCTCTTTTTCTTTTTCATCCATCGGCTGATAGTCAGCGTGCGGCACCATACTCCAGCGCACCAGGTGTGGATGACCTTGTGAATCAATGAAATCAAAGGCGTTCAGGCTGTTAAATCGATCGCGAGTCCAGCTGGAAGCGGGCATATATTGTTTAGCCCAGGCAAAAAAGGGTTTGATCTCAGGATGCTGCCGTACAAAAGCCTGCATTTTGGCGGGGTCAGGTTTACCGGTTTTAGCATCCGGCAACGTGGCGGTTTGCAGATCGTAAAAGCCCTGAACGCTTTGCACCGGGAAAAACGGCATTGCATTCATGCCGGTGCGCCACTGCTCACCATTTTTCTGATAAAACGCCAGCGCCATACTGCAAGCCGGTACCGCATAATCAGGCGCATTCGGATTACCGCCTGCGATAGCGAAACGGCCCACCACCGGCGTAACGCCGGGGGCGAACAGCGCCGCGCGTGACAGGCTACTGGCGTTACCGTTAGCCGAAAAGTCGCCTATGATACAGACGCCTATAGCATGATTACGCCGATAGCCAGGGTGGTAACCGCCAGATTTTTCCAGAGCCGCCACCAGCTTGTCCGATGTCAGCCTGCTGGTCTCCAGCCACCCGCCTGCCCACAGGATCAGTGCGGTCAGCAGCAAAGGGACGCCCGCAATAAGCGCCAGTCACATGATTTTCTGACGTGCAGCAAGAGAAGGTTTATTCATCAATACACTCTATATTGCAGAAGCTGAAGTCCACGCGCATTCCGTACCCTTTGCCTGCGATAACAGAAAAGCATTTATAATTACGACTGACACTTCCACTGAATCTACTAGTAGGTAGACAGGCGAGTTAAAGGAATGTCTTCCTTTTTTTTAACCTGCGGTGCTCTTGTTGCAAGTCTGATGAAAAGTGCTCACCCACAACAGGCCTTTGCCGTTTACAGATATCAAAGTGACCTACAAAACGCTGCCTGAGCGACTCGTTATGTTCGTCTTTGCCATTCCGGCGATTACGCAGGACATTCTCCCGGTCATAATCATTTCTCAAATCATACATAGTCAGAACAGTATGAGTAACACTTGAAACAGAAGAAAACGCTGCCACAGCCCGCTGAAATTAAAAATATTTCGCCTGGAAAGTTATAGAATAAAAACTTCCCAAACGCTTTTTTGTGAATAATGATTGCAGCCGATGAAATTAATTATTATGTTTTTATTTCAGGCCAACAGAAGATTATTCTGACTGAACTGACAAACCAAAAATATAACAGGGCTTAAAACGAATTTCTTTAATTCGCATATTTTATCAGCGCTGTTTACTGCGTCTTATTCTCAGTTAAAGTGGTGCTGCGGAGTTATGGCAGGAAGGGAAGGTTCTGGATGGCGCCCGCCATCGACGCCATCAACCTTAATGCATCTTGCGGGTAAAAAAGCCAATCGCTTCCTGGCACAATGCTTTCAGTTTACTGTCACGCGTCTCTTCGCTCAGGCGAAACAGAGCGTCCGTAATGTCGTGAAAATGAACAGGCTCCCCCGCCTTGATCAAATCACTGACGACCGCGCCAACCAGCGCACGGATCTCTTTTTCATTATCGTACTTCACACGACCTCCCGATGGTGTATGCATATACAGTCTAACATTATCGGGTGTCAAAAAACAAAAAAGCCATTTTAACGGAAATATAAGCGAAGCGGTAAACCGGTTATAAATCATCCAGCTTAAGACTTGCTCTGGAATTATCTAAGCCAGCACTATGCCCTTGCCAGTAAATAGTCAAAAGAGTGTCATCACTGCCTGGATCTGACTTTACCGATACCGGAAGTGGGGCGATTAAATATGTCGTTTGAGCGTAACGCTGAGTTTCAGGTTTATACAAACTGTTATTCCTGTCCCCGATGCCGCATTTTCTCTCTGCCGACCAGTCATACTTTGAAGAACGTGTTTCAGTTGAACCCCAGTTGTTAGCCGGTATTATGATAAAACTCTGGTTATCCTCTGCTGTCGTGAGTCCTGCATGGCTAAATACACCCTCAAACAAATCGCTGTCCAGTCGGGGCTTAGCCTTGCCACCATTGATCGTGCCCTGCATCAGCGTGGCAACGTTCATGCGCGCACTCAGCATCGGATTCAGCAGGCGATAGCGGACCTGGAACTGATGCAAAAAGCCGGGCTCGCCAAAGGCAGAACGATCTACTTCGACGTCATCATGCATACCCCTGACCGCTTTCAGCCACTGATTCGTGAGGCGCTCAGCAGTCAAATCGCCAGCTTTGCCGCTTTCAGACTTCAACTGCGTTTCCACTTTGGCGCGAATCTCACAGCAGAAGCCATTAACGCGCTGCTGAACAAAAAGGCGCTTCACAGTCACGGTGTCATTCTGAAAGCGGCCTGCTCCGATGAGCTGAATCCCACTATTGAATCGCTGCTGAAACATCGCGTTCCGGTGGTCACCATGATGAGCGATTTACCCGACAGCGCGCGCCTGCGCTATATCGGCATGGATAACTTTGATGCCGGTAAGTTGGCGGCTTTTCTGATGTCAAAATGGCTGCGAGTCAGCCGTTCACATATTGTGGCGGTGACAGGCAGTCGCGATTTCATGGGTGAACAGGAGAGAATCCAGGGTTTTCAGCGTGCGATGCAGCAGTTTGCGCCTCAGCATCAGGTTAGCGTGGTGGCAGGCGGGTATGGCATCGATGCACGGATGCATCAGTCGATGACGCAATTCTTGCAGAGCCATCCGGACACGGATGCGGTCTATACGGTCGGTGGCGGCAATCCCGGCATCCTGCGCGCGTTTGCCGAACAAAAGCGGCATGTGAACGCCTGTATCGGTCACGATCTCGATCAGGAGAATTGTGCCCTGCTGCAGGCCGGTAAAATAGATGCGCTGATTGAGCACAATTTACAGCTCGACGCATTGCACGCCTTCAGAACGTTGCTGGAGTTCCACGGTTTCCTGCCCGCGTCTGAACCGCCCGTGCCCTACT
Organism: Pantoea sp. 22096; assembly: GCF_052045955.1. NCBI lineage: Bacteria > Pseudomonadati > Pseudomonadota > Gammaproteobacteria > Enterobacterales > Erwiniaceae > Pantoea > Pantoea sp. 22096. Next base: position 494,746 of record NZ_JBQEPW010000002.1, read on the forward strand.
CTAAAATCAATATCATCACCCGATACAACATGACAGCCTGAAGCACTGACACGCCGTAACCCCGTATAACGTCAAGACGTGCATTGCAATTTCGGGCTCTCTGAATGGCTCACCGTTTGACTGGCTGGAGCCGGTCAGTGTCTGCAATTTTAGCGCTGCTTAACAGGCATTTCTGCTCTCTTCATAGCCTGACATGATCGATCAATGCCCTGAGTTTAAGGGCCAGATTTTTACGGCTGGGAAAATAGAGATAGAACCCCGCAAAGGCAGGTAACCACTCATCGAGTATCGTCACCAGTTCACCGCATGCAATGTAAGGCTGAAAGGTCTCCTCCATGCCAAAGCTGATGCCGCCCCCGGCGCGGGCGGTGCGGATCATCACCCCCATATCATTGGTTGTGAGCTGCGGATTGACGGCGACATCAAACTCCCGTCCCTGCTCAGCAAACTCCCAGCGATAAGGCGCCATGCCTGGTCCTTTACGCCAGCCGATGCAGCGATGACTGACCAGTTCTTCGGGATGTTGCGGCGTGCCTGCACGCGCCAGATAAGAGGGTGACGCTACTGCTACCTGACGCTGCGCAGTGGAAACCGGCACCGCAATCATATCCTGCGCGATCACTTCTCCCAGCCGCACGCCTGCATCATAGCCCTGCCCGACAATATCAAACTCGTCATCGGTCACGGTAATATCCAGCTCAATCTGCGGGTAAGCAGTAATAAAGCTCGCCAGCAGTTCGCCTCCCAGCATCCGTTCAGCAATTGAGGAGATCGCCAGCCGTAACTGGCCACGTGGCTCAGCCGCCAGTTCGGCAATATCAGTGACGGCGCGGTTAAGCTGGTTAATCGCCGGAGCCACCTCCGCATAGAGCCGCTGTCCGGCTTCTGTTAGCTGAACTGAACGCGTGGTGCGCTGCATCAGCGTAATGTTGAGCCGGTTTTCCAGACGCCGCAGACTCTGGCTAATCGCCGGACGGGTCACGCCTAGCTGTTCCGCTGCCAGCCGGAAATTTCGGGTCTGTGCCACAATCACAAAAACTTCGAGGGCATTCTTGTCCGCATTCATTGGTCAGATTTAGTTACCAGTCTGTAAAACGTTTGGTGGATTATCTTTATAATGCAGCCGCCGTATGATCGCCAGTGACAACCTCACTGGAGAGACAAAATGACGAAGAAAGTGATTTTAATTACCGGTGCCTCAAGCGGCATCGGTGCAGGCATCGCGCGTGAACTGGCAAAAACCGATGCCATTTTGTTACTGGGCGCGCGGCGCGAAAGCCGTCTGGCCGCCCTGGCTGAGGAGCTGCGGTTTAGTGGTTCAGAGGTGGCGATCAAAGCGCTGGACGTTACGCGCCGCGAACAGGTGGCGCAGTTTGTGGCGTTTGCGCTGGAGAAGTGGGGACGGGTTGATGTGATGATCAATAATGCCGGTATTATGCCGCTATCACCGATGGCATCGCTCAGGGTCGAAGAGTGGGATCAGATGATCGATGTAAACATCAAAGGGGTACTCTATGGCATCGCGGCGGTGCTGCCGACCATGCTGGGCCACCAGCGCGGACACATCATCAATATCGCATCAATTGGTGCGCTGGCCGTGTCACCTACTGCGGCAGTTTACTGTGCCACCAAGTTTGCGGTGCGGGCGATTTCTGACGGTTTACGGCAGGAGAATAGTCAGCTGCGGGTGACCTGTGTCCATCCCGGTGTGGTCGAGAGCGAGCTGACCTCAACCATTACCGACCCGACAGCTGCCGAGGCGATGCAGCATTATCGCGCTATCGCGCTACAACCGGATGCCATTGGCCGCGCCGTGCGCTATGCGATTGAGCAACCTGAAGAGGTGGATGTAAACGAGATTGTCGTGCGGCCAACCCGCACACAGCAGTAAACAACCGGCCCGCTGCGCGATGTGCAGCGGGCCGGAATATCAGTAAAGGCTTCTGCGGGTGCGCTGGACGGTGACGGCGATAGCCGTCAGTGCTACCAGCATCAGAAATACGCCCAGTCCCACCATCGCGTTAAACCCATAGCTTTTAAACAGCAGCAATCCGGCAATACAGCCGCTAAGGAAGGAGAACACCGTCGTCAGATGGGTGTGAAGAACCTTCTGGAAGAAGCGACGGTCGTCGGTTTCCAGATGCACAGCATGAGACGTATGCGCAAAAATCCACGACCCCAGCGCTATGCCTGCATCGGTCAGCGTACCGGTAATGTGGGTCGATCTGACGCGGCCATTGGAGAGCTGTGTCGAGGTTGCATTATGCACTCCCATCAAAAAGCCCAGCATTATCAAAACTTCCCCGTTAAAGCTTGGCCGGTAGAACATCAGCTCAAAGATCGACGCCGCCGTCAGCGCCGCACCTTCCGCCAGAATAATCAGACAGAAAATGGTGCGTAACTTATGCCTGATCCCCACCACTACCGCCAGCCGGGCAACGGTACAGCCCAGTACAAAGGCAATAATCAGCGCCATCAAAAACAGCATAGTGTGAAGATCGCTGGTGGTGACTTCCTGAGATATCTGCGAAGTGTTACCGGTCATATGCGATGGGAAAAATCCAAACGCCCCCAGCGCCATGGCATTAAGGATGCCGGCGGTGGTCGCCAGCACCAGCGCCAGCAGTCGGTCTTCAGTATGTGAACGAACTTTCTTCTTTTTTATCAGCACAGGCTTCCCCACATCAGGTGAATGCAAAACGTTTTTATAAGGCTTCAAGCATACAACCTGATGGAAATAATTCCTGTCAGAACCAGATAACTCTGATGAAATAAGCCATTAATTTTGCTGATTTTTATAAAGCAGATTCAGTTTACTTTTAAAAGTGTCAACGGCGCGATGATCCACCAGCGGGCAAGCCTTGCAAAAGCGGATTGCTAATTCAGTCGACGATAAAGAGTTGCGCACCTGTCGTTGTAAAAGAACGATGTGGTTCAGCCTCATCCGCGACCTGATAGCTGACGCCCGGAGTCAGCACGAAACGGCGGCCATCAGCCAGTTCAGTATGCAACTCACCCGCCATGCAGAGCAGAATATGACCTTTGGTGCACCAGTGGTCGGCGACATAACCTGGCGAGTAGTCGACCATGCGAACCCGGATGTCGTTAAATTTCATGGTTCGCCACGTCGCCTGTCCCTGTTCGCCGGGATGAATTGTCTCTTCTACCTGATCCCACTGCGTCAGGCCAAACGGCAGATTGTCTATTTTCATGCGATTCCCCTATTGAGGATAAGCGTTAAGTCAGAGCCTGGATAACGGCCTCTTCCGCGTGGATTAGGGTGGTATCAAACAGCGGCACGCTGGCATCGGTGGCATCAACCAGCAGAGTAATTTCAGTGCAGCCCAGAATAATGGCCTCAGCCCCCTGCGCCACCAGTGACTGCATAATCTCCCTGTAGCGACGACGCGACGAGGGATTGATTTCGCCCAGGCACAGCTCATGGTAGATCACCTTATGCACAAACAGACGATCCGCTTCATTGGGCGTCATCACCTCAAGACCGAACTGCTGTTGAAGACGCCCGCGATAAAAATCCTGCTCCATAGTGAAGCGCGTCGCCAGTAATCCGACCCTACGTATACCGGCCTGCTGAATGCGACGTCCGGTGGCATCGGCAATATGCAGCAGCGGTATATCTGTTGCGGCACTGATTTGCGCCGCCACTTTATGCATGGTGTTGGTACAGAGCACGATGAACTGCGCACCAGCGCGTTCCAGATTACGAGCCGCTTCAGCCAGAATCTCGCCCGCCTGCTGCCATTCGCCCGCAGTCTGAAGTTGCTCTATGCGCTGAAAGTCGACGCTCCAGAGCACCAGCTCCGCTGAGTGCAGGCCACCCAATTGCTGTTTAACCTGCTGATTGAGAATGCGGTAATAGAGCGCGGTAGACTCCCACGACATGCCGCCTAACAGACCAATCACTTTCACAATGCACTCCGGGTTCAGGGATTTTATTCCAGCATGCCAGATCGCCATTGATCGGCAACGGCTTTATTCAGGCTGCGCGGTTCTGCGGTCTGAAGCGCCAGGCAATCACCATCAGTACCACCACGCCAGCGCTCATGATCAGCCAGGCCTGAGTCATTGACGTTCCGCTATCACGCACCCAGCCTGCCAGCAGCGGCATCAGAGCCGCAATCAGGTATCCGCCACCCTGTACACGTGACAGCAGAATGCCCGCTTCTCTGGCACTGCGTGCATGATCCAGCGTAACGATCAGCGACAGCGGAAAGAGCGCACCGATGCCCGTACCCAGTAACAGTGAAGAGAGTATCGGCATCGTACCCGGGTAAAAGACCAGACTCAGCAGCCCCAGCAACAACAGGCCCAGCACGCCGAGCAGCAGCGGACGGCGATCGGGAAAGCGATGTAACATCGCCGAGATGATGAATCCTGCCACCACTTCGGTTAACGTCAGGGCCGCGAGCAGATAGCCACTGTGGCGAGCACTCCAGCCCAGTTGAATATAGAATGGCGGCAGCCAGGCCAGCACTAACGTATAAGCACCCGTGCCAATGCCGAAAAAGAGCATCAGCAACAGGGTAAGCCGCACGGACATCGTCGCTGCATCAGAGGCCACGCTCACCTGCGGCGATCGCCTGACTAAAGTCAGCCAGATCAGCAGTGTTGCCAGCGTTAATCCGCCGGAAAGGGCCAGCGCGGGTTGCAGGCCCAGCCATGAAAACAGCGGGTCAGCACCGGCTGCAGTCAGTGCCGCGCCCGCCATAATGCCCGTGCTGAACAGCGCCATCAGCGTCGCCGCTGCTTCAGCAAAGCGTTGCCGGATAAGAGCGGGCATCAGCGCCTGTATCACGCCAATGCCTGCGCCCCCCGCCAGCGCGGTGAGCAGCAGTTGAGAGGGAGTAAGCGTAACGCCGCGCCACAGGCAAGCGACAGTCAGACAGAGCAAACCGGCGGCGATTCCCCTTCCCGGCCCGATGCGGGCAATCAGCCACGGGCCAGAGAGTGCGGCCAGACCCATCATCGCCACCGGCAACGTGGTCAGCAGACTGAACGTCGTCGCCGACAGCCCGGCCTGCAGTTGCAACACCGGGAACAGCGGGCCGATAATCGCCAGCATTGGGCGCAGGTTCAGCCCGATAAGAAAAGCGATCACGGCAAACAGAATGGGGAACAACACCTTATTTTTCATCATTGACGCCTTAACAGAGGATTGACGACGACAGCAACGGGCTGCCACCATTTATCTTAACGTTAAGATAAAATCCCCGCACTATTAAGAGGCTGCGCACAACCCGACAAAATAACCACAGTATTTAAAGGTGATTTATGCATGACCATATTGATTTCGTTGTCAGCCAGTGGGACGACGCGATGCCCGACCTGGATACCGCTTCCATGCGTATTTTCGGCAGAGTGCTGCGGCTGATGAAACATCTGGCTAAAGCGCGCAGTGAGGCACTGGCGCCGTTTGGTTTTCAGGAGGGGGAATTTGATGTGCTGGCGACACTGCGACGGGCGGGATCCCCTTATCGGCTGTCACCCACGCAGCTCTACCAGTCACTGCTGGTGACCTCCGGCGCAATGACAAATCGCCTGAACCGGCTGGAGCAGCAGCACCTGATTGAACGTGTTGCTGCGCCAGAGGATAAGCGCAGCATGCTGGTCGGGCTGACACCACACGGGCAGCAACAGATTGAGCAGGCACTTCGTGCACATACCGCAATTCAGGAGGCGGTGCTGGCACCGCTGGCCGCATCAGAGCTCGCCGAACTGGAGGGGTTGCTGAAAACGCTGCTGCTTGCCTTTCCCGGCGAAGCGACAGCCGAATAAAAACGCCGTCAGCGCTGCAGTTCCGCCACCGTCATGGTGAAGATAACGGGCTGGTCATCGGCACTGGCATAGGCATGGGGCATATCGGTACGGGCCACCGCCGCACAGCCCTGCTGAACCATCAGCGTCTGCTCACCCACGGTTAGAGCCAGCATGCCCTGCTCGACGTGCAGCAATTCCAGCGTGCCCGACGAGTGCCCGGTGGAACTGAACACCTCGTCTGCAAACATCTGCCAGCGCCATAGCTCGATCATATCCGGCCCACGGGTGCCGGCCAGCAGCTGCGCACTCCCGCCCTGCTCACCGTGCCACAGCACGGGCATTTCGCTGTTTTCAATCAGCCAGACGTCAGGTGCATGCGAGATACTAACGATATCCGCTACCGAGACGCCCAGTGCGGCAGCCACCTTACACAGAATGGCGATGCTGGGATTGGCGGCACCCTTTTCGATCTCCACCAGCATCCCTTTACTGACGCCTGCCCGGCGGGATAACTCATCCAGCGAGAGTTTCTGGCTTTTGCGCCAGCTTTTTATGCGGTCTGAAACAGCCTGATTGACAGTGGCGACATCAGCTCCGGCATCGGTCGTTATATTGACTTTTTTGGTCATCGGTCATTACTATGAAATAAATTAGTCACTGAGAGAGTATTCAATGTTATCTGTTCATCCGTCAATCGATCCGGCTATTTTCACACTCGCTCCTGGCTTTCGTGCCATGAGCATTGCGGTGGAAGCCACACCGATTACCCGACCAGAAGTTGCCAGCGAAGCACTGAGGAGCGCATGCCAGCAGGTATTAAATGATGATGCGCCGTGGGCAGACGCACATCTCGCCGCCTGGGCTGAGGTGTTTAAAGCCTTTGGTGCCAAAGCGAAACGTACGCCCTGTTCGGCTGAAGCATTGCGTAAGCGCGTGCTGCGGGATGGCACACTGCCCGCTATCGATCCGGTTGTCGATCTCTATAACGCCATCAGCATTCGTTATGCGCTGCCGGTCGGGGGTGAAAATATCGCGGCCTATGCTGGCAAACCACGTCTGGTGATTGCTGACGGCAGTGAACGTTTCGATACCGTTAAAGAGGGCGAAGTCGTTTATGAGTTACCGGAACCAGGCGAAGTAATCTGGCGCGACGATCAGGGCGTAACCTGTCGCCGCTGGAACTGGCGTCAGGGCGTGCGCACCCGACTGGATGCCAGCGCGCAGCAGATGTGGTTCATTCTGGAAAGTCTGCACGCTATGCCGCTTTCCGCGCTGCAACAGGCCAGCAACGATCTGGTTTCGGGATTACAGCAGATGATGCCGGGTGCGCAAATCAGTACGACGCTGATTGAAGCGCCAGCAAACTGAACATTGCCTCAACAGGGGATGAACAAGGTTAACGGTGAGCAGAAATTGTGGCAGGATACGCGCCCTGCGTCTGGCCATACCCGGCTGACTTAACGGCACTCAACCGGTGACTAAAATGGCTAAAGTAAAATATACCCTGCCCCTGCTGCTGATCCTCGCCCTGGCCGCCTGGTGGTTTATCCCACACGACAGCGAGGAAGATAAGGCGTATTACGTCGCGGTGTTGTGCGCGATTGATCATGATAGTAAGCAGCCCCTCGACCAGCAGATGCGAAATGTTATTGAAGGCGGTAATTCTGACTATGCGCTGCAGAAAATAGCCTATAAACCGCGGCTGGGGCGCAGTGTGATTGCTCGCTGGGAGCAACTGAAGGCCGATGAGCAACAGCGCGCCGCGCAGGATAATCTTCTCTGCCAGCAGTTGCTGAAACGCTGATTTCTGGTGAGCGTGTTTATCTTATTATTCGAATAATTTCGCGCTGGTCATCATTATTGCTGCGCCCGCCTTGCCTTATTCCTCAGCACCTGAAATCAGCGTGGGTTTACCGTTTACGGCTGAAAGAGATGCATTAAAAATAGTGTCTGAACCTATTGATGGTGCTGAAAGAAGTCTCATTATGACAGCATACAGTTTCACCAATAAGCCGACTGCGGCGGCACTGGCTGGGTGAGCTGGCGCCTGCAGCAGACGGCTGCCCGGATTCGCATTGGTCGCGTTCAGCTGGAAGAATCTCTGCTGCTCATGGTCATGAAAGATACGCCGCAGGTTATCGCTAACCGGGAACACCTGAGAGCGGCCGGAAAGAACAAATGGCGACGTATCATCGTTTCTGTGCAGGCTGGAGTGAAGCCGGTGAAGCACGACGGAAGACTATACTGCCGCTGGGACTGTTTTCTGGTTTTCCAGATTTGGTTCTGCCTGAAGACGTTCGTCACCGCCTGGAGCGTAGCTTTAGCCGCGAGCCTGGCGACTGGCGCAGGGGGATGAAAGTCGTGATTATCGCTGAAACAGAGCCGCCGGAAACATCGTTCAGGCAAACAGACGGGCGTAGCCGGCCGACCAGCTGCATTATCGTGATTGATGTGGCGCTGATGACGGTCAGCCCACGCTTTATTCAGCTGGATTCCGGCTATGAGGGGGCTGTGGAAGAAAAACTGTGGCAGGAAAAACGCGCCTTTATCAAGCCTCTGCGCTACGACGGTGAAGAAGATGTGTTTCCGGATTTTGTGCTCAAGGACGTTCCTGGCGTGGATGCGCTTCCGATGGAAGTGTTCGGCATGAACTTGCCAGAGTACCTGCAGCGCAGGCAGGTAAAAACCTCTCACTATGATGCGGAATTTGGGCCCGGCCGTTGGTGGTACTGGGATGCTGCTGCGAAGTCAGACATGCCTGCATTTCCCTGCGCCTGACACTGGTGTCTTTTAACTGCAGGGAGATATGGCTGAAGTACCGTATCTGTTTATCCTGTGCCTGACTGGTTGTCAGGCCTGAACGCGGAAGGTATTGTTCAAGAAGCGTCAGGACGATAAATGAAGCTGAACCTGCAGGAGCTGGCAGTGGACACGACTGAAGAACTCAATAACACCTATTTCTACGCAGGCAGACCCAACCTCACCGCCGGTGAGCTATTTATCATGATTTTCTGTGAAGAAGTCGCCGAACAGCTGAGGATTGATGATTTCGGCGCGATCGTGGCCATTTTGTCCGGACGTAATGTCCTGACTACCCGCACCAAACCGCGCGATGCTCTCAAGGGAACCTCCTATGCCTCACGGGCAGCACGCAGGGTGTTCCCTAAAGCCAAGTTTCCCTTCGGCATTCAGCTGCCAACCATCGTAGGGGGATACCCGCCCCGGACCGCGCGTATTCTTTTTACGCATAAGCTCAGCACCTTTGTCGGACGGGCGATACACGTAGTGGGCTGGGTGATTCTGGCCAAAGACGTTGCCAATATCAGTTTCAATTCAGTCAGACTGAATAATGCCGTCGCCCGCGGGGAGGATAAGTTATGGTAGATGACACCCAGACATGCGTAATGGCACTCATTGAGCCGTGGAACGGTCGCTCACTGCTGACGTTCCGGAAAAAAACACTCACGCCAGAGACGTCGCTCAATCTGGACATGAAGCTGGACCCTGAAGATGCTGCGGAATGCCTTCAGAACGTCTTCGATGCGTTTGCAATGGATTCTGACCAGGTGAATTTTAGCCTCTACTATCCAGAAAACCCGCGCGAGGCCATCCCTCTTACTATCGAAATGTTGATCGAGTCAGTCCGGGCCAGGATATGGTGCTATGACTGATACATAAGATGTCAGAGACAGTTATTATTGTTAAGAAGCAAAAACCATCCACAATTACGTGCGCGAAGTGCAACGTGAGTTGAGGGCCCTTATTTCCACTTTTTAGCTGGAAATAGAACAGCTTGCCCGCTTCAAAATCAAAATCCTTCGACAGTATACTTGTTGAAGAATCTTCCAATTCATAGTGATCTACTTCGTCCAGAGCGGGGGCATCGTATTGCCAGAATTCACCATCCTGCTCCCGGATTTTGAGATACAGTGAAGGAACAAAGCAGAGCAAGTCCCTTATGCCTTTTCTCAGCGATTCTATGAGATATCCCTCTGGAAACTGTAGCGTCACGGACACCGCATCCCGACGTATCTGGTATCTGAAATAATTGTCACAGTAGTATCCCTGCGAGGGTAGTGTGCGGCTGAAAGTCGGTAATAGAGGGCTTCCTGCAGAGTGCGCAACGGCAGTGGTGGGTAATGTTTCACACTCTTTAGCCAGGGTATGCAGCAATTGTTTTTTATCCGGTGCAGGTAACCTGACCGCATAGGCCATTTCGAGCTCAATTATCAGTTCAACAATTTCCAGGGATGTGAGATGCAGGTCTCCAAGTGTGTAGTGTGACGGAAACGCGTAAGCTTTGATGCGTCTGGCCAGCAGGCGCAGGTTTTTCTCTTCGAGCGCAAATTCATAATGCTTACGTAGTGCATGCTCATCAGTCTTTCCGTTCGGGTTTAACGGAAGGTTATCGACCTGACAGATGTGATTAGGCAGAGCATAGCCAGGCGGGAAAGAAGATGCTGCTCATTATTTTTCTGAGCCTACAGCAGAAAGACCCATACCAAGCGACAGTTTTGGTCCCGTTTTTGTGTTTTTCCTGCTTAAAGAATATCCAGTAATCGTTGAGCCGGATTGTCAATTTTCAGTTCATTCATTCTTTTAATATCCTGCAATTCATACCCGGGTTTAATATACCCAGTCTTCCAGAGCCAGATCCGGAACACGCGCAAATTCCCGCGTATTGTTCGTCACCAGCACGGCGCCAGCCGAGATGGCGTGCCCGGCAATCGCCGTATCGTTCGGGCCGATCGATGTCCCGGCCTGGCGCAGCGCCACTTTAATCTCCGTGGTGGCATCCACCGCGGCGCGATCCCAGGGCAGGACGGCATCGAGCCGGGCGCAGAACGCGTCAACCAGCTGTGCGTGTCGCGGCGAGGCCTTCGGGCCGGTGGCGCCGAAGCGCATCTCTGAGTAGGTGATGGCCGACACCACGATGCGGTGGCCGCGCATCACTGCCTGCTCCAGGCGCTTCAGTACGGCTTCCGGCTGCTCGCGCATGATGAACGAGCAGATACAGGTATCCAGCATATAGGTTGTGTTCACAGGTTAAATCGTCCTTCGTCGCTGACAACGTCTTCGCGCTCTGCCATAAAGTCCGGATCGGCCTTTTCGAGTTCAAGGTATGAGCCCCAGGTCGGCCGGGCGGGACGCAGGATGATGCTGTCCCCTTCCCGGATGATTTCGAGTTCGCTCACTCCTTCAAAATCCATGTCACGAGGAAGACGAATGGCGCGATTGTTGCCGTTTTTAAAAATGGATACGGTTCTCATGGTTACTCCTTCCGGTCGGATTTCCAACACTGTGCCGATACCGGCTATTTTTTGTGGCAGAACAGCGCTGCATAGATAAAGCATATGCAATGTATATGCAGATGTAAAGCATATGCATCTGTTAAGTATATGCAGATGCAGGACATATGTATATGCATCACATATTCTGATTTGTCTCTTTTTATCGAAGATCCGAAAAAAGGCAGAAGCGGATCCCGAGAGATATTTTTTGCTGAGGGTCGTTTTAGTAAAATTGAAGGTAACTTTAGGGAGTAAATGCTTTGCCAGTGCGGCATGAACAGCCAAGGCAACCCCGGATATATGGAGGCTCACTATGCATGAGAAATGATCAGGACAGGAAAAGCCGCATAAGCGGCGTTTTTACTGTTCGAATTGTAGAGTTTGTTGTCCTGATGGGGTCCGAAAGTATTTTTCGTCTCAGATCAGAACTGCAAGTTCTGAATCTCAGGCGTTAACTTGATGAATATATTAATTTTTAAGCGCCGAATATTTTTTCCCGATACGTTCCTTCTGAATATTCAGTTTTATACACGCCTCTGTTCTTCAGTTCCGGGATTAAATAGCCTATAAAATCCTCATAAGTTCCGGAGTTCACTATGCTGGGCAGGTTAAACCCGTCCGCGCCGTTTTGCTGTAAAGTAACAATTTTATCAGCCAGTTCTGAAGGACCGCCCACCATAACGCACCCCAGTCCTCCGACAGCCGCACGCCGGATCAGCTCGCCGACAGTTTCGGGACATTTACTGTGACCTGATACTGTAAACTGCTCAGCAAATGACTGAATGGCCTCTGACTGAAAGGAAGCCAGCGGGCGGAGTGGATCCTGGTCGGTCAGATCAATACCCAGCCAGGCAGAAGCTAAAATCTCCGCACCCTTTATATCTGCAAAATGCAGCATATGTTCATACTTCTGCTGAGCGACTCTGTTATTTTCTGCCGTGATAAAAGTTACCTGAGGGATGATACGGTAGGACGTGCGCGGCCTCTTCCGTTCTGAGAACTTATGGATTATGCCGGACATGAGACGGTTAGTATTTTCTACCGACTTACCGGCCAGGAAAACGCACTCTGCATTTTTAGCGGCAAAAGCGAGTCCTGTATCAGATGCTCCGGCCTGGTAGAGAACGGGGTAGCCCTGCGGAGAGTACGCTGACAGACCGTATCCGGAGAATTTTATATAATCCCCCTCAAATCTCACTTTTTTTGCAGATGAAAAGAAAGTGTCATCCGGGATGGTGTTCATCCGGGGGGCGGCGGCCCACATTTCCATGCACAGCGAGACGTACTCCTCTGCATAAAGGTACCTTTCTTTATGATTCAGAGGAGCGATGAACCCCATTGCCTGCATGGCCGATGGCAGATAAGACGTGACGATGTTCCAGGCCATTCTGCCCCGGGTAAGATGATCCAGCGTACTCATCTTTCTGGTAAACAGATAAGGTGTGTCAGCAAAAACTGACGAGGTCATGCCGAAGCATAAGTTACGCGTCACGGATGCCATAAGCGCGACCGCCGGGGCTGGATCGTGAAGAGGGAACTGAATGCCCCTGGACATGCAATATTCTGACTCATCATCTTTCTGAGTATGGAGGCCTAAAACATCAGCAAAAAAAACCCCATCGAACAGAGCGTCCTCCAGCGTGCTGGCCAGCTTTTCCCAGTAATCCGGAGTCATAAAACCGGCACAGTGATTGTCCGGATTTTTCCACTGGCCCGGATTAAGATGGGTAAGGGAGTTAAGGACAAAGGCATTAAAAATTAACGGGCTTTTCATTAAGCACCTCTCTTTCTGTCATCAAAGAGTTCAGCTTTGTCAGAAAGACGCTGATCTGCTCCTTCTTCATATCAGCCCTTAAGGTGATCCGTATTGCCGGGCTTGATTTAGGTACAACGGGGAAAAATACCGGAGAGGTAAGGAAGCCCTCCTCTGCCAGCTTTGTGCTGAGCCAGATGCATTCTTCTGCGCTCAAACACCGAATTAACCTTACCGGACTGGGGCTCGAATCACCTCTTGTGCCGCGGAGTTGATCAAAATGATGGATGTTATCAGACAGCTTTTTTTGCAGCCGGGGCAGCAATGGCGAGTGTTGTATCGCCTGTGAAGCCATTCCGGCACCTATGCCGGCCGCATTCAGGCTCTGGGACCAGTTAACCGGGCCGCCGTACTGTTCAATTACCGGGGTGATCTTTTTATCTCCGTACAGTATAACGCCACCCGAAGCGCCAAATGCCTTGGCCAGGGAAGCAACAATAAAGGTGTTTTCAGGGAGTTCAGTAAAGTAAGAGCGGGCATAACCGGTACCGCAGGTGCCAGAAATGCTCATTGCATGAGAATCATCGTAGAACAGACCAAGCCCGTACTTATTCTGAAGGCTCACGATTTCATTGATGGGCGATATACCACCCATGCTGTAAAAGGAATCCGCCACGTAAATAACGTGCTGATTAGTTTTACAGATGTCCTCTAAAGCGGTGACGTCATTATGGCCGATAGTCATTACAGACGTTTCTTCTGCGCACAATGCTTTGAGATGATTCATTGAATAATGCGCGAACCGGTCGAACACCATTAACGGCTTTATACCGCCGTTAAAAATACCTGATGCCAGTAAAGGTAACATTGCTGCTGATGCACTGCTGCAGGAAAGCGTTACCAGGGCCTGCGCGTTGAAATGATCGCTGAGCGCATTCTGATAGTTATCCAGCAGAGCGAGACGGCAGCGGTTCCTTGAGCAGGCTATCCGCAGCGTTGCCTGTTCCTGGATAGCCTTTATGGCACCTTGCTGAATTTCCTGCGCGTAGTCCAGGCCAAGATAGGACGTAGTGCAGAAGTGGATGAAATCACGTCCATACTGATCCGTCAGGCTGTTATCTCCGTTTACCGTGACGCTCAGTTGACTAGTTCTGGAGCGACGTGCTGTATTCCAGTGAGGGGATGAAGTTTCATGAACCTTGCTGATGTTCGAGTGTGTCTTAACATTATTCATCAATGTTTTCCTTACTTATGCTGAATATATGGCGCAATAATATTCAGACGCAAAGATCCGGGAATGGTCGCACCATATGGAGTGATCGCATTTTAAAAAAAGGTCTCACGCGTTCTGCAGTTACCGCCCAGAAGAATCCGGAAAAATAATTTAACGCACGGTCAGGTACAGGTAAGACCGTCGATCCCTGCCGGTTAAAATCTGTGGGGAGAATGACAGCCTGACATCTTCGGCAGACAGAAAGCCGGTTTCTTTAAATTTCAGTATTTCAGGATCGGAGTCCAGGAAAAAAATAACCTGAGCAAATCCTGAAGGTTCTGCTCTCTCTGGTAAGAACACATCTGAACCATTCAGTTTATTAAGTAGCGCGTTAACCATATCGAAACCCCATGCATCACGGATAATATCCGTAATGAAACTTCCCGCAATGCGGGGGTTAACTTCAATAATATGAACATTATCGGATTCAGTAATGCAGTCAATATGAACAGGTCCCCAGCAGAGATTCATTGTTGCTACGACGTGCTCACAAAGCGCAGCAATATTCCTGATGGCCTTTACACTGAGGTCGGTTTCAGAGGTGTACCCCCGCTCAATAAATAAATCACCGGCCTTTTTTTTCTTCGCCATAATACCTGCGAACTGGCCATCGAATATTTCAACGCAGTATTCGGGGCCGTTTATAAAGCTCTCTATCATTATATCTCCGGAGGGTATAATTTCAGGCAGAGCTTTATACATTTCCCTGAGGCATTGCATGTGGTCTGAAACTTCAGCCGGGGTGTGACACTTTCTTATTCCATGACTCGCCGACCCTTTAACTGGCTTTAAAACAACGGGAAAGGTTAAATGTTCAAACCGGGATTGATATAACTCATTGTCAAGGTTGTACTGGCATGATGCACCCAGCCTGCAGCCCAGGCTGTTCAGAATTACGTCCTGGTACTTTTTTGAAACACATCGAGAGACAGCCTCAGCATCCGGTCCCGGAATGCCCAGACGATTCGAAACCTGTGCCGCCACCGAAGCATACATATCATGTGCTGTTGTAACCCGGATATACTCGCTGTCTTTACGGATGACATTCTGAATATAGCCAGCGACATTATCTGCCGTAACAGTCAGAGTAACGACATTCACTTCTTCTTTAAAAACATGGGTCAGGTCATCATGTTCAGCAGTGATCACCGTTACGTGCAGCCCCCTGGCCAGCGCCTGGTCCACAAGATTCAGGCTGGTCCCCGTATTCCTGGCACCGATAATAACAAGATGCATAAGTTCCTCGTTTTCCCGGATAGCTCATTGCCCGTATGCAGGAATCGGCACGGGCAGATGATACTGGCTGTCAGCTGTGAGTAAGGCCGCCTGTGCGGCCTTTTCAGATCTCTTATGCGGGCTCGGCTGACGCCTGAGGAACCATAAAGTATTCATTTTCGATTGCCCTGATCGTTTTCCAGTCCCTGTTCAGCTGTTCAAAATTTTCATGAAACAACCCGACCATGCCAATAGCCGTCTGCAGGCCCGTAGTGACCTGGAGCTGACCGTCCGGTTTCACCCACCGCTTTACGCTTACAAATGAAGGGAGGCTTTCAATTCTGTCCCAGGGGAAATTCTGTAACTGACGGCCTGAAACCGGAGAAACCAGCAGGACATGTCCGCAGTAGCCGCTGAATCCCGGGGCCTTACCGATGCTGTCAATAAAGTGCGCATTATTGACAAACGCGTTGACGGTAGCGGACACATGATTTTCCCCCGTCACCGCCGTCGTCAGTAAGGGATCGAGGCTTCCATGCAGACGGGAATTCAGCTCAACGATTACCGGCCCGTCGACGGTTAGCATCACTTCCATATGGGACGGTCCGAATTTAAGGCCGACTGCATCCAGTACTTTTTTGGCATAATCAATCAGTGCCGAGAATCTGTGCTGGGTATGGTCAACCACCATCATTTTTTCAAGGCGCGGTGATTCCCGGCGATCGCGATCCACTTCCCAAACGCTGACAACTTTGTGATGGCCATCGAAAGAAACAATATCAACAATGTACTCCTGCCCCTGCGTGCAGGACTGAACCAGGATTTCGTTCTGATCTTCATCATAATAAGATTTTGAATTGAGAATATTTTCGGCTGCTTCCCTGACCTGAGAAAGGGTGTGGCACACTTTCACGCCACTCACACCGGCTCCCCGGGTAGGCTTCACCACAACCGGCAGGGTAAGATGAGCCTGCGTCCATTCAACGATCTCGTCTGCCTGTTCTGACTGATACTGCCTGGGCGTGAGAAGTCCGCTACGGCTCAGGACTTCTATCTGCTCAAACTTATGGCGGCGTGCCTTGGCAAGATGGACGGGATTTTTGTAAGGAACATCAAGCGCTTCGGCAAGCTCGGCCGCAAGCTCGATACCGCTTCCCCCACCCGGTAATACCACGTCAATCTGCAGATCCTTCAGGTTCTCTGCCAGCACGTGGATATCACCCTGATATACGAGGCTGCGTATAAAGTCAGAATGATTGATCTGCGCCCTGAGGCGTTCCGGCAGTGTCTCACTGCTGAGAACGTGAACACACTGAATACCATAAGAACGGAATGCCGGCGCCAGATACGCGCTGGTTGATGCACCATCCACAATCACGACAGTACTGATTAGTTTCATTTAGTTAGTCTCCGGCTGGAAATTCTGTATAAGGTTTCTGACGTAAACGAACGCCCTGCGCCTGCGGTTACTCAGGTGCTGTGGACCGTAGCTGATGTGCATAAAGGGGTTACTGAGTTCACCCTTTTCAGTAAATGACCAGGGTAACGGGTCGCTTTCGAGGAAAAAATTAACGCAGGCGTAAGCGGCAGGCAGGAAGCCTGCAGGCACCGTGACCTTTTTGCCCTGAAGCTTATCAACGAGGTGTTCAACCATATCAAAGCCATAGGCATCCCGGACAATATCGCAAATGAAGCTGCCGGCAATCCTGGGATTTAATTCAATGATGCTGGCGAAACCATTATGAACGATGCAGTCAACATGTACCGGCCCCCAATCGAGCCCCGCCGCCTGTACTGCCCGGGCGCCTGTTCCGATAAGGTTACGAAGGGTCTTTTCATCAATATCCAGTTCTGACGTATAGCCGCGTTCCAGAAATTCGGTGCCGTACCGTTTGGACTTGCGCATGGCGCCAACGTAATGCCCGTCGAAATACTCAACGCAGTACTCTGTTCCGGGCAGGTATTCTTCCAGCAGTACCGTATCGCTGGGGACCAGGTCCGGCCGCTGCTCTTTCTGATTAACCAGATAGTCGAGATGGCTGATTACCTCGGAATGCTGACAGCAGAGTTTCACGCCATTACTCGCAGTTCCTTCTGAGGGTTTTATTACTACCGGCAGCTGCAGCCTGTGGAGCGCTTCCCCCCGGGCTTTATGATCTGAAAGGCGGAATTCCGAATAGCCGGATGTCGGGATATTGTTATCGGTGAGTATCCTTTTCTGCTGTAATTTTGATACCGCACGAGTAACGGCTGAGGCATCGGGTCCCGGAAGGTCAAGTGCCGAATTGACCTGTGCAGCAACGCTCGCGTACACATCATTAATCGTGGTGATCCTCAGGTCAGCTTCCGGCCTGAGGTATTCTTTTCTAATCCACCCGGAAATAATGCTGACATCAGCAGGCAAATATTTTATTTCCACTTCCGGAGGGAAAACTTCCTCTAATCTGTCTTCAGGATTGCTGATAATTGTGACGGGCATTCCTCTTTTCAGTGCGGTGCTGACCAGTGCCAGGCTTGTGCCTGTTTTCCGGGTGCCTATAATTACAAGCCTCATCATGCTCCCCTTTCCTGACAATATATTTATTTAAAGAAATAATGCGGCCAGAATGACTCCGGCCACCCGGAGCACCACTGAAATATCAAAGGCAAGCCTTGCGCCAGCGGTCATGCTCTCAGCAGCACCCACTATCAGTGCGCCCAGCAGCGCGACGCCCAGCGCGCTGCCAACCTGCCGGGATACGTTAAAAATGGCTGATGCAGTTGCAGAACGCGTTGACGGCACGTTGCCGAGAATGGTTGATGTGAGAGCCGGGGTGCTTATTCCGGAACCGATCGCCAGGAAAATCATGCTCACCATGACAACGTAATACGGCGTATCCCTGTCGAGGTCATGCAACAGCAGAAAGCTCAGTACACATAAAATTCCGCCGCCAGCAACTGTGAGTCGGGGCGTGAAATATCGGGTAAGACGGCTGCTTGCCACATTGGCAATCATGATCACTGTAAATGGCAGCAGGGCCAGCCCCGTCTGCGTTGGGGAGTACCCTTTTACACTCTGGAAGAAAATGCTCAGAATGAATATCAGAGCATAGAAGGTCAGATTGGAAAGCAGTCCCAGAAGAACGGCAATGGTCAGCACGGAGTTCCGGAACAGAGATAACGGGATCATCGGCTCTGCTGCCCGCGTCTCACGGGCCACAAACAGCAGGGCTGCAGCAAGAGCCAGAGCCAGTCCGGTCCATATTTCTGGTGATAGCCATCCCTCTGCTCCTGCCTCAATCACGGAATACGTGAGCAGGAACAGAAACAGTATGGCCAGGACCTGACCGGGCATATCAAAGCTTTTACTCTTCTCCGCCGGCGTTTCCGCCACAAACCGGTAAGTTGCCCACAGGCTGAGCAGGCACACGGGAAGGTTGACGAGGAAAATGGCGCGCCATCCGAAGGCGGTCGTAAGAAGACCACCGGCGACCGGCCCCATAGCGCTTACTGCTCCCCCGATGGCACTCCACCATCCTATTGCATGGCTTCGCACTACCGGATCGCCCGCGCAGGCGTGGGACAGCAGCGCCAGTGACGTCGGGAGGATCAGCGCCGCACCGGCACCCTGAATGCATCGGGCCGCGATCAGGACATCCACGGAATGCGTAAGGGCACACGTCAGGGAAGCCAGGCAGAAAAGAAAAAGTCCGCTGTTAAAAACCCGGCGGCAGCCAAAGCGGTCTCCGGCTGCGCCCGCCGTCAGTAACAGAGCGGCAAAGGACAGTGTATAAGCGTCAACCACCCACTGAAGTCCTGAAACCCCTGTTTCAAGGCTGCTGCCAATTTCCGGAAGCGCAACATTCACGATAGTCACGTCCAGCTGAACCACAATAAATCCAAAGCTGGTTGCAAGCAGAGTTCCCGTCACGGTATTGCCCTGGCCTCCCGTCATGGCTGATCGATGAGATGTCCGGCTGGCTGGGTTCATAATGTTCCTTTCTGGCATGGCAACTGACAGTAAGCCAGCTGACTCTGTTGCGCCTGCTTCGCCTTTGACGTACGGAGGCAAGGCGGGCTTGTCGAGGCCACCGGCCAGCAGGCTGCCGGTGGCGGTGTGGCTTCAGGCAGCCGACGGCGTTTTCTCGCGCCCCGGTATTTCGGATGCTGCGGTTTTCACGTTGGGATCAAACACGCGGTCTTTAACGGGTACGAACGACCTGAAGTTCCAGAGGTTGCGGGCTACAAAAATGCGCTGTACCCAGCGGAGCGCACGATCGTTTTCATCAAAAGCGGGCTTGAAGCTGTCACGGGAATGCAGGGTAAAACTGTTATTAATGAGGATCAGCCTGCCGGGGCTGATCTGAACGCCGAATGAAACTTCGCGTACTGCCTGATAAAGATTTTCCAGAGCCTGTTTTGCACGCGGATTCACGGCCAGTACCATATCCGGGTAGAAGGCTACGGTCACACGCGGGGCAGAGATAGGGCCTGACAGAATCGGACTCAGGTCAGTATTATCACGTGGTTCAGCAGACGCGCCGCGCCAGCGGTAAGGCACGCGGATAATGAAATTTTTGCCGTACAGATGCTTGATATCTTCTTCTGAAAGTTTTTCCAGCGCCCGGCGGCAGTCGGAAATGCGGGTCTGCGGCCCGCCAAGCGGTTCCCCTCTGACGCCCAGTAATATGAGTGCAAGCGGTGACGTATCGCCTTCCGGCATATATGCCTGAGCAGCATTTTCAATATGAAAATCGAGCTCAACTTCAGACCCGAGACCGGTAAACTCTTTGGCTGCCTCTTTATGCGGTGTAAGATTATTTACCAGCTCATGGCCTTCATGAGCAATGGAATAGGGTTCACCCGTAAGCACACCCATTGTCACCAGTATATTTTCAGTCAATACGCCACTTTTGAATGCGCTGCCTGATTCATTATGACGTGGACTGCCGGTGACTGACTTATCTACCGGCAGATTATCAATCTGCAATGAACCGAGCGCGCTCGCTGAAAAGCCTTTAACCTTATTGATTGCCGTGATCACCCTTTCAGGAAATACCGTATAGGCAACCTTTCTGATTTTATTTAAATAAACGTCTGAGCCTGAAGGATCATAGTCAATTTTTTCAAGAACTGATCGGATATATTCTGATTCTTCCGTACTGAGAACAATATTCTGGTCTACATTCGGCTTCATTTATAAATCCTCATCCAGTGTTATATAGGGGGTCTTTACAAAACTATATAAAAACTACTCCCCGAAATTATCTGAGTCAAACCTGTTTGATGAATTATTAGTGACAATTATGCATAAGCAATGAAAGATAGAATCAATAGATTTTCCGCCTATGGATCATTTTTTCACTGTCAACGGATGTGAAACAGTTTCATTTTTATTGATGGCATGAGAATACCCTGAGGCAACGAGCTCAGTGTTTATATGTAAGAGTTAATAACTACATTACTGTAATTATTGCAGATGATGGTGTAAGTATAATCAGCGTGCTTTCATCAAATATTCTTTTATAGAACCTTCCTTTTTCGCTCCAGCCGCAGATAACATTTTTACCTGACGCATGCAGAACAGTCAGGAGCCTGTTCCTTTTTTTTCTCCGGACGGTCATTCCTGCCATCAGCATCACGTTATCCCGGTTACTTATCGTTACTGACAGGCAATGCGAGAACAGAATTGATAAAAAACGCATTTGATCTTCGCAGATTTTCAATTTTTGGTTTCACTTTCCCGTATAACCTCATACCTTCCAGCATCATAAAAAGGCCTTCAGCCATAACGCCGGCATCATAGTCATTCCGGAATACGCCTTTCTTCTGGCCCTTTTGCAGAATGCGCGTCAGCCGGGAAATCAGGCCTGAAAACATATATTCAATCAGCTCCCGGACAGCCTCATCACCAGGAAGCAGTTCACTGGCCGCCGCAATGGAAAAGCATCCCCGTGATCCATCAGGACCGGCGGTGAGCTGTGCAAAAAAATCGAGCGTCTGGGTCAGGGCTGTTTCGGGTTCAAGTTCGTTTTCACGCTGCGTGAGGCGCCGCAGGCCGCCATCCATGTACTGACGAAGCGCAGCAAGGAAGATGGCATGTTTGTCGGGATAAAGTTTATAGATGCTTGCGCTGGCCAGCCCCGATTTTTCTCTAAGATCGGCAAGAGATGTCGCCCTGTAGCCCTTCTCCCAGAACAGTGCCTGAGCAACGTTCAGAAAGTCAGTAGGGTTAAATTCTCTTGGTCTGCCAGCGTTTCTTTTCATGGATCATAAACCTTTATTGTGGATTACTTAATCTACAATCCGTTTAATGCTTTCGTAAAGCGTTTTTAACTAAAATTTTACTTTTGGTGATGGTGAGGTAAAGAGGATAAGGCGGGACGGTATGGAACGTTGTGGTGCGGGCCGGTCTGATCCTGTCTTCTGATTGATGTCGCCTCTCAGACACTCAGGCTGAGCGAATTTTACTCATGACGCAGCTTTTAATCTTAAAAGCAATAATTTCCACTTTCAGTCAATAATTCAGCATAAGTTCTATTTTATATCAGATGCGCCATTCTGGCTGCCTATTCACTGTATGCTGCTCACGTCTCTTTCTCCTGATTCAGAAGATCCGAAAAAGGGCAGCACCGGATCTGTGAGAATCATTGCAGGAAAACGATATCGTGGATTGGAGGGCTTGATACTAAGTTTCAGCTTAGGCAAAGCGGCGTGTAGTATGCCAAAAGAACTATTTTGCATATTTCAGGAGCTATGGCCTTAACCCATTGATTTAAATTACTAATTAAATAGATGTTAAGGTGGCTAACAATCAAGTCCTTTGCCAGTCTTTCGTTTAGCTGTTTAGCTGTTTAGCTGTTTAGCTGTTTAGCTGTTTAGCTGTTTAGCTGTTTAGCATTTGTTAACTGCGAATCTTTAAGTTAGTTTTTGCAGATATTGTCTAAAAAACCTGATTGTTTGTAAGTAATACTGAAGATGTCAGGCCGTCTCGGACTTATTGGGAGATATGATAAGATTATGTTTTCAACCATACTCTCAGTCAGGAAGTCTGGGGGCATCGCTGGAACTGCCGGATGAACGAAAATCCAAAAATGAGCTGCCTACATAATGAGTTGCCTAAACCAAGCAGCAAATAATTTTAGTAGTTTAATACTTAACATAAATTGTGCTAATACTTATAGATTGATGTGGTAAGAAGTGGCAGCATTCGCAACAAAACGCGGGTGAAAGTGCATGAGTACCAAAAACATATTTCCATATGCTCACTTCCTTTATTTGATTGATAATTAAGGATTAATCATGGCAGAAAAATGCTTTCTCAGCTTTCATTATAAAGATGATAACTGGCGTGTATCGCAGGTCAGACAGATTGGCGCTATCGAAAAACAGCCTCTTTTGGACTCAAATAAATGGGAAGAAATCAAGAAAAAAGGGGATGAAGCTATCGAGAAATGGATAGCGGATAATATGAAGGGGAAAGAATGTCTTGTCGTTCTTGTGGGTGAAAAGACTGCCAATCGTCGCTGGGTAAAGCATGAGATAAAGAAAGCCTGGAAAGATGGCCTTGGTGTGCTTGCTATATACATCCACAACTTAAAAGATTCAGACGGTAATCAATCTTCTAAAGGATCTAACCCTTTCTCAGGTCTTTCCGTTGATGGAGAAAGTATTTCCGGAAAAGTCTATGCCCCCCCTTACAGCATTAGTAATAATGTGTACGATTACATCAAGTCGAATATTGAAACGTGGGTAAAAGACGCAATTAAGGCACGCAAGGCTTAGGGCGCATCCCAGAAAAATTTCCGTTTCTCGGCTCCTGTGCAATTTTAAAGAGGCATAGGTTTAATTTAGTAAGTGGGAGACAAAATGCCACGCAGAACGTTTTTTTCCTTTCATTATAAACCTGATGTTTGGCGCGCCTGGAATGTCCGCAATAGTTGGGTTGTAAGAGAAGCAGACGAAGATAGCCGGGGTTTTTTTGACAGCAGTGTTTTTGAAGCATCGAAAAAAGAGAGCGATGGTGCATTAAAAACATTCCTCCGTAAAGGAATTGATAACACATCAGTAACTTGTGTTCTTGCCGGAACCGAGACATGGTCACGCCGATGGGTGCGCTACGAAATCGTCCGGAGTATCATTAAGGGAAATGGATTATTAACTGTTTACATTCATGGCGTCCAGAATAAAGACAAAGAAACATCTACAAAAGGCGCCAACCCCTTAGCACAAATTGGACTTTATAGAACAGCTCGTGGCATATTCTTTGCGGAGTGGATGAATAGAAAGTGGGTGGCATATGCAGATTATACGCTTGCAGTTCCTGAGGGTGACCTTTGGTTTAAAGCACCCGATACAAATAACGTAGTTCAATTGTCAACTCACTGCCTGAGTTATGATTTCATTGGTCAGAGTGGCAGAAAAAACATTGGAGGTTGGATTGAAACTGCAGCGGGAATGGCTGGCCGATGAACAATAATTCGAACATTATCTCACCCTATCAGATTCTTGTACTGGGCGCTGTAAGCGGGCGCGATATACTTCTACGTCAAGAACTTGACGTGGCTCTTAAGGGACTCGGGATTCCGACAAACGCAATAAAGTTTTTCAGAGATGCAAGCGCTTCTAGCCGCAGCTTAAAGTCGCCTACAATGGCCATATATTTTGGATCTGAGCAAGGTACAGCTGATACCTTACTAATATCAGAGTTGATTGAAGATTCGTTTATCATCGCTCCGGTTGTGTCTGATTTATCTCAAGTTCACATGGAAATCCCGCCCCAACTCAGACATGTGAATGCTATTGTATTGGGCGACAGCGGTGAAGGTATATCCCGCCTCGTCACACTAATTCTTGAGACATTCCGACTTTTACGACGTGAGCGAAGATTGTTTATCAGTTATAAGCGAACAGGATCTCAGCCTCTAGCTGATCGGTTGTACGATGCACTCGACGCTCGCGGATTTGACGTTTTTATTGACGTGAGGTCAGTGCCTCCGGCTGCAGATTTCCAATCACAGCTCTGGCACAGAATGTCAGATTCAGATGTGGTTGTGCTTATCGATACTCCTGGTTTTAGAGAAGGTCGCTGGACTGCAGAAGAGCTGGCGCGCGCAAACTCGACAAATGTACAAATTTTGCACCTACTATGGCCTGGGCAAAAGGAGGATCCGGCCTCATCCTTCAGCCATTTTATGAAGCTTAGGTATAGGGATTTTGTAGGGCTGCTTCCAATGCAAGGGCGTTTTGCCACTAAGGGTCTAGTGACCAGAATCTGTGATGAGGTCGAACGGTTACGTGCGCCTGCAATTGCCGCCCGGCACCGATATTTAGTCGACAACTTTTGCGACGCTGCACGTGACGAAGGACTTGATCCGAACGTTCAGATTGAAGGCTGGATTTCTCTCCAAACCAAGTCCCAACGAACGCTAGCCATAGTGCCCGCAGTTGGAATACCAACCTCTGATCGAATTAATGAAGTATTCGAATCCATTTCCGACCCCGCTGTCGGGACAAGAGAAATATGGGTGATTTACGATAACCGAGGTGTCTTAAATACCTGGCTCTCTCATCTAGACTGGCTTGATTCACACCTACCAATTCGGGCTGTGCAAATGTCGAAAGCGCCACAACTTCTGAAGGAGCTCACCCCTTGATAGATATATTTCTGTCTGCCAGTATTCCTTTACCTAATCGCAATCGGGAATTTTTCGACACGGCCGATGTACTTGCTATTCGGGAAGCCATAAAGGCTTTGGTTGAAGTAGTGCTGCCAATCGGTCGAATTACGTGCGGCGGTCATCCGGCAATAACTCCGCTATTAGCTCTATTTTCCCGCGAGGCTAACCTTGATAGCAATAGAGTTGCGATTTACCAAAGTAAACTTTTTGAAGGGCGATTACCTCGAGAACTGGCGGATTTTGTAGACGTACATATGATACCAGCGATAGATAATGACAAAGTTGCCAGTTTGACGGCCATGCGACGTGCAATGATTGAAAGCCGCAGCTTTAGCGCAGCGGTAATTATCGGTGGTATGGAAGGCATTTACGAAGAGCATAAATTGTTTATCAAGAGCCATCCCAAAGCTGCAGTGCTACCACTTTCAACAACTGGAGCCGCTGCTAAAATTGTTCATCAACAGGGAGAATATGATCCGATTTTTGCACGTGACCGAACATATTCCAGCTTGTTTCGTCGAAAGCTCCTGCCTAAGAGTTAACAAAATCTTGTAAGAATGTGCTCAGTAAGTTGGATTACATTAGTGAACAAGGCTAGCCACTTACCGACAAAAAATCTGTTAAATCTGTAGGTCTTTATGATCTGAGCACAAAAAACTGAATGCATGAAATTTAGATAAGGACATTCTTTTCAATGCGTTGAATGATTAGATGAACAGAGTAGTCCCTTTCCTAAATACCTGAATGCGCATTTTTATGCCAGACAAAAAATCTAGCCCGCTCATATAACCAGCTAGGGGTTATATGAGGCAGCTATGAAGCTCTCCTCTTGTTTCACCGGGTGTTCCAGCGTCAGACCCCGCACCCGCTCAGACTAAAGTGTGACTGTATCATTATCGCTAAAACTTGCTGAGGGGGAGGCGGAACCCGGCGAAGGCTGATAACCGGTAATCCCTCTCAGCAAATCTGCCTGTTACTCGGACAGCCGGATGACCCGTCCCTGAGTAAAGGGCTGACACCGGGCTGAAGCCTTTTTCAGTTCGGCCGCTTTTTCTTTATCATAATCCCTGTCCCAGGGCACAAAGCGGAGCATATTTCGGTAAGGTTCCCTTACCGACTCGGGACACAGAAGCTTAACGTTGTTGAGTGAATAAACCATAATCCCCTTCACGCTGAAGGTTTTTTCCCCCGCGATCCTGACTCTGTGCCATTCATCATTACTGAAATTCCAGGCCGGTATATTGGCATTATCAATCTGAAAACGCCTGGTTTTCCAGTCCGAAATACCTGCCAGCGCCATTGTTTTATCAACCAGCACCGGGAAAAAGGACGGTACGTACATACTGGTCAGAAGGGACCAGAGTATAACGGTAATGATCCCGAACTTTATCATCCAGCCACTGTTTCTGACGGCCGGATCGGTCATCACATACACCGTACCCGGAAACAGCATCAGCATTCCCAGACCTGATACCAGCACGGACACTTTCAGCATCATTGCGATACTTTCCCCGGCCGCTTTCTGGTCTATCCAGCCGACAACAGTGGGGAGACCGAAGGTGAAAAAGAGGGTGATAACCAGAAGCTGCAGTGCGGGGCTGCCGGCGTACAGCATGAGGGCCGTCCTGATACGGACTCTGGCAGGCTGATATTGCTGGGCAATTCTCACGGCCTTTCTGAGAAACAGATAGTTGATCATAAATACAGACGTGATCCCCCCCAGCAGGCATGTCCGGTCTGTGAGCGTTTCGTGATCCGGATACCTGTCCGAAACAATGGCCCAGCCAAAAAAGCAGAAAACCGCAACAGGAACCGAAAACAATGCGGACAGCGCTATTCTGCCTTTTATATCCGTGTAGTTAGGAAGACTTAACACATTTCTGGGCACAGAAAGGCTGAAAATAAGCGAAGGTACAAGAAATATAGCGGCAAAAGCAGCCAGGGTCAGCATCATAAAGATGAACACGAAATTAAAAAGGCCTGAAACCGAGAGGTTTTCAGTAAACAGAGCGGCATTATCAAAAGCGCCAAGGTAGGTTCTGATAATGACAACAGACATTAATGGCGGCATCAGACTGATGAGCCAGGCTGGTTTATTCATTGAGGCTCCTGAGTAAGGAAATCCGTCAGGGTAAATTATCCTGTCCCGGTAAAGCAGTTACGCAGAACAGGATGCGGCGTAACTACAGATCTCCATACAGGGCGCGAAGTTCCGCCAGTACAGGTGCCACGTCCGGCGCCGCCACCGCCGCCAGCAATCCTGCCTCCAGCGCCAGATACTCTTCCGTCGTCATGGCGATGTGGATGCCGTCCAGTCCCAGGATCACCTTCTCTCCTTCACCGCGGGGAATATACAGCGACACCAGACTGTCCCGCGCGTTCCAGTCGTAGGTGGCCCCGGACCCGGCCCGGGCCTGCATGTAGCGGACCAGCGCGCTGAACACGTCCCATCCCTGCGCCAGCGATACCCGCCCGGCGGTCACGAACAGGCTGAACTGCGGCGCCCGCCAGGCCTGCCCGGGCAGCTGCGGCTGCCGGTTTCCGCGCACCTCCGCACGCAGGATGACGTCAGCCACCTCAGCGGTCAGGCAGACGTCGTCCGTGACCAGCCCGGTCACCGCCGCCCAGGCCTCCCTGCTCTCAGGATCCGGCTGCTGCGCCCGGATGACCAGCGGAAAAACAGCCTTCAGGCGTGCCGGCGTACAGATGCGTGCGATCGCCTCGTCGGGAAAGGCCTTCAGGTTCAGGGCACCGGAGTAAAGCGGCCGCAGCAGGAACTCGGCCCAGGTGGTGTCCACGCCGTGCGGCAGGGCCGCCATGAACGCGTCCGTTTCGGCGCGGTAGTCTTCGCCCGTCAGATCAAAGGCCCGGTTTATG
>NZ_JBQEPW010000003.1:0-444840 GCF_052045955.1 Pantoea sp. 22096
CGAAGGTCCCCCTCTTTGGTCTTGCGACGTTATGCGGTATTAGCCACCGTTTCCAGTGGTTATCCCCCTCTATCGGGCAGATCCCCAGACATTACTCACCCGTCCGCCACTCGTCACCCGAGAGCAAGCTCTCTGTGCTACCGTCCGACTTGCATGTGTTAGGCCTGCCGCCAGCGTTCAATCTGAGCCATGATCAAACTCTTCAATTTAAGTTTGATTTGCTTAAACAAGTTAAGCGGTGCTCATCTGTAAAACGTCATAATGAATTTCATTATGTGTTCACTCGTGAGGCTTTGATATTTTTGTGCGTCCAAAGACGCTGATATCAATCCTGCGAGTGCCCACACAGATTGTCTGATAAATTGTTAAAGAGCAGTGCGAACAGTGCGTTAGCGTCCTGTCGCGAGGTGGCGTATATTACGCTTTCCTCCTGCAGAGTCAACCTCTTTCTCAGAAGTTTTTCTCCGGCGGCGCAGTCTCCTGTGCCTCTCAACCCGTTTCCCGTTGCCGGTTTGCCGTGTCAGTGGAGGCGCATTATAGGGAACGGCTCAGATAGCGCAAGTGCAAATCACAACTTTTTTACTGACCGTTCAATTTGCGCTCAAAAGGAGTAATAAATAAGCAAGAATCCCCCAAAAGGGCAAAAAAAACGGGCCAGAGGCCCGTTTTTCAACTCGCACCCTTACTGATGTGCAGTTATGACGTCGTTTACGACATCCATTTCGATGGTTTTACCCGGCACCAGCGAACCTGCAAGGATCTGCTGAGCCAGCGGGTTCTCAATCTGCTGCTGTATCGCCCGTTTCAGCGGACGCGCACCATAGACCGGGTCATACCCGTTCTCCGCCAGCAGTTTGATCGCATCATCGGAGATGTGCAGCTGATAGCCACGTTCATCCAGACGTTTGTACAACCGCTGCAGCTGAATCTGCGCAATAGAAGCAATGTGTTTCTCAGCCAGCGGATGGAACACCACCACCTCATCGATACGGTTGACGAATTCCGGACGGAAATGCTGTCCGACCACACCCATAACAATATCTTTCATTTCCGGATAGCTGAGATTGCCGAACCGTTCCTGGATTAAATCCGATCCCAGGTTAGAGGTCATGATCACCACGCTGTTACGGAAATCGACCGTACGACCCTGCCCATCCGTCAGACGCCCATCATCCAGCACCTGCAGCAGAATGTTGAAGACATCAGGATGCGCCTTCTCGACTTCATCCAGCAGGATTACCGAATAAGGACGACGACGTACAGCTTCGGTCAGATAACCGCCCTCTTCATAGCCGACATAACCCGGAGGTGCGCCCACCAGCCGCGACACTGAATGTTTTTCCATAAATTCGGACATGTCGATACGAACCATCGCATCGTCACTGTCGAACAGGAAGTTAGCCAGCGACTTACACAGTTCGGTCTTACCTACCCCGGTAGGACCCAGGAACAGGAAGGAACCAATAGGCCGGTTAGGATCTGACAGGCCAGCACGACTACGGCGAATCGCATTTGATACTGCTTCAACCGCTTCATCCTGTCCGATGACCCGGCCATGAAGATCCTGCTCCATGCGCAGTAACTTATCGCGCTCACCTTCCATCATTCGCGCCACCGGAATCCCGGTCCAGCGCGCCAGCACATCGGCAATCTCCACATCGGTTACCCGGTTGCGCAGTAACTTCATGGTTTTGCCTTCCGCCTGAGTCGCTGCGGCCAGCTGTTTTTCCAGTTCAGGAATTTTACCGTACTGCAGTTCTGACATCTGCGCGAGATCGCCCTGACGACGAGCCTGCTCTAAGTTCAGACGCGCCTGCTCAAGTTCAGCTTTAATATTCTGCGTGCCGGACAGCGAGGCTTTCTCAGTCTTCCACTCATCTTCCAGTTCGGCGTATTCGCGCTCTTTCTGGTTCAGCTCAGTTTCCAGCATCTCCAGACGTTTGATACTGGCATCATCCGCCTCTTTCTTCAGCGCCTGCTGCTCCAGCTTCAGCTGAATGATACGGCGCTCAAGGCGATCCAGTGACTCCGGCTTCGAGTCCATCTGCATACGAATGCTGGAAGCTGCCTCATCGATCAGGTCAATCGCTTTGTCCGGCAGCTGGCGGTCCGCAATGTAACGATGAGAAAGCGTTGCTGCTGCGACAATCGCCGGGTCAGTAATCTGCACATGGTGATGCAGCTCATAACGCTCTTTCAGACCACGCAGAATGGCGATGGTATCTTCCACAGTCGGCTCAGCCACAAAGACTTTCTGGAAACGACGCTCCAGCGCGGCATCTTTTTCAATGTACTGGCGATACTCATCAAGCGTAGTGGCACCTACGCAGTGCAGTTCACCACGTGCCAGCGCTGGCTTGAGCATGTTACCGGCATCCATCGCACCGTCCGCTTTACCGGCTCCCACCATGGTGTGCAGCTCGTCGATAAACAGAATGACGTTGCCTTCCTGTTTCGACAGGTCACTCAGTACGCCTTTCAGACGCTCTTCGAATTCACCACGATATTTCGCCCCGGCCACCAGCGCCCCCATATCCAGCGCCAGTACCCGGCGGCCTTTCAGGCCTTCAGGGACTTCACCGTTAATGATGCGCTGCGCCAGCCCTTCAACAATCGCGGTTTTACCCACGCCAGGCTCACCAATCAGTACCGGGTTATTTTTGGTTCGGCGCTGCAGAACCTGGATAGTGCGACGAATCTCTTCATCACGACCAATCACCGGATCGAGTTTGCCCTTCTCGGCTCGCTCGGTCAGGTCAATGGTGTATTTTTTTAATGCCTGGCGCTGATCTTCAGCCCCCTGATCGTTCACGTTGTCTCCTCCCCGCATCTGTTCAATCGCACTGGTGATTTTTTCGCGCGTTGCGCCCGCGGCTTTAAGCAGATCGGCCAGTGCACCACGTGATTCAAGGGCGGCCAGAACAAATAATTCGGATGAAATGAAGTTATCATTGCGCTTCTGCGCCAGCTTGTCGCACAGGTTTAATACCCGTACGAGGTCAGATGAGGGTTGTACATCCCCTTCGCTGCCTTCAACTTGTGGCAGGCGATCGATGGCCTCCTCAATGTGAGCGCGAAAAGGCGTAACGTTGACACCCGCAGAAGTCAGTAAAGGTGAAACCGATCCGCCTTCCTGTTTGAGCAACGCGCTCATCAGGTGCAGAGGTTCAATGAATTGGTTGTCGTGTCCCAGAGCCAGGGACTGCGCGTCGGCGAGAGCCAGCTGAAATTTGTTAGTAAGACGATCCAGACGCATAATTCCTCCCATTACAGGTCAAAATGCTACTGGAGATTAAATGAGGTCATCCCTCAAATTTTCAAGGTTAATGACCTGAGATTTGAGTAAAAAACACGCTAACTGGACCGTCTTATGGCGTAAGGTTATAACAGCCAGATCAAAGTTGCCATACGCCCGGTGATCCCATCGCGACGGAAGGAAAAGAAATCGTCGCGCTGGGTGAAGGTACAACGGCTGTCGGCACTGATTGATTTCACGCCCGCTGCCTGCAGTCGCATACGCGCCAGCAGCCAGATATCAGCGTAAAATTTGCCACCTGAAGGACGGAAAGCCTGCACGGCGCGAGGATCCTGAGCCATAAAGGCCTCACGTACTTCTGCACCAACTTCAAATGCATCCGGCCCGATTGCCGGACCCAGCCAGGCATGGATCTGATCCGATGGCGAACGAAACTGCGCCAGCGTATTTTCCAGTACACTCGCACAAAGTCCGCGCCAGCCTGCATGTGCCGCCGCCACTTCCGTCCCATCCTGCGAACAGAACAGGACCGGGAGGCAGTCAGCGGTCATGATGGCGCAGACGACGCCAGGCTGATCGGTGATACAGGCATCGGCATGCAATGGCGTACTTGCTCCTGCAGCCAGACGCACAACTTCAGTGCCATGAACCTGATCCAGCCACTGCGGCATCGCAGGCAAGCCCGCCTCTTCCATCAGCAACTGCCGGTTACGCGTTACCGTATCCGGATTATCCCCCACGTGCCCGCCGAGATTCAGTGCATCCCAGGGCGATGTACTGATGCCGCCCTGTCGCTGCGTCGAGCAGGCCCGAACGCGTGACGGAGCAGGCCATTGAGGCGTAATCAGATTCATCACCAGTTCATCTGGTCTTTGAATTCTTCGGTGTCTGCTTTTAACGCCGCGATCAGATCAACCATATCCTGTGGAAGCGCCGCATGGAATTCCATTTCAATCCCGCTGATAGGGTGATACAGACGCAGCATGGTGGCGTGCAGTGCCTGACGATCGAAACCGCGCAGCGTAGTGATAAATGCCTCTGATGCGCCTTTTGGCGGACGCGGACGGCCACCATAAAGCGGATCGCCTACCAGCGGATGGCTGATGTGAGACATATGCACACGGATCTGGTGAGTACGACCGGTTTCCAGACGCAGGCGAAGACGGGTATGCGCGCGGAAGTGCTCCATGATGCGGTAATGCGTCACCGCCGGCTTACCCATCGGGTGAACCGCCATGTGGGTGCGTTTGGTTGAGTGACGGCTGATAGGCTGCTCAACAGTACCGCCCGCCGTCATATTACCAATCGCAACCGCTTCATATTCACGGGTGATTTCGCGACGTTGCAGCGAGTCCACCAGATGCGTCTGAGCCGGTACAGTTTTCGCAACCACCATTAAACCGGTGGTGTCTTTATCCAGGCGGTGTACGATGCCCGCACGCGGCACATCCATAATCGCTGGATAGTGATGCAGTAAGGCGTTGAGTACCGTACCATCCGGGTTACCGGCGCCAGGGTGAACCACAAAGTCGCGTGGTTTGTTGATGACGATGATGTCCTCATCTTCATAAACGATGTCGAGTGGCAGATTTTGCGGTTCCCAGCGCTGTGCCTCTTCGATCTCAGCGTCAATCGCGACCAGCTCGCCGCCCAGCACTTTTTCTTTAGGTGTATCGACCATGATGCCGTTTACTGTCACGCGACGGTCGAGGATCCACTCTTTTATGCGGGAACGTGAATAATCAGGGAACAATTCCGCCAAAGTCTGATCTAAGCGTTGTCCGAGTTGTGATTCGGATACCGTTGCGGTGAGTTGAACTTGTTGTGCCATATACAGCTTCTTCGTTAACGTTGGGTTTTCACGGCGATGCCGTTTAATATAATGTGCTATCGTACCTGGTCATTACCGGGAGCTATACGGACAGCTTCCGCCATAACATTTGAGGATAATCACTTCGTCATGACGCGTATGAAACATCTGGTGGCTGCTGCCACACTGAGCCTGGCACTTGTTGGTTGTTCCGGCTCAAATGACGCGGTACCGGACAGCCCGCCTTCTGAAATCTATGCTACAGCGCAGCAAAAGCTGCAGGACGGTAACTTTAAAGCTGCGATTAAGCAACTGGAAGCGCTGGATAATCGTTATCCGTTCGGTCCTTATTCGCAGCAGGTGCAGCTGGATTTAATCTACGCGTACTATAAAAATGCCGATCTGCCCCTGGCACAGGCTGCCATTGCCCGCTTTATGCGTCTTAACCCCACACATCCGAACATTGACTATGTCATCTATATGAAAGGTCTGACGGATATGGCGCTGGATGACTCAGCACTGCAGGGCTTCTTTGGTATTGATCGTTCTGACCGCGATCCGACGCACGCTCGTGATGCCTTCCGCGACTTCTCACAACTGCTGCGCAGTTACCCGAACAGCCAGTATGCGGCTGATGCTCAGAAACGTCTGGTCTATCTGAAAGACCGCCTGGCGAAATATGAGCTGTCAGTGGCGCAATTCTATACTAAGCGCGAGGCGTATGTCGCGGTTGTTAACCGTGTCGAAGGTATGATGCGCGATTATCCGGATACTCAGGCAACACACGATGCACTGCCGCTGATGGAAAATGCTTACCGCAATCTGCAACTGAACGCTGAAGCAGACAAAGTGGCGAAAATCATTGCAGCGAACAACAGCTGATAGCCCGGTAGCTTTTCAGCCATAAAAAAAAGCAGCCTGTGATGGCTGCTTTTTTTTGCTCAAAGAACAGTCATAAGTGGATCTGCTGCCAGCGAGCTAACTCATCAAGCATGCCGTGTTAATCGTTTCGCTTCAAGCCATTTCGGCCAGTTTCTCTGCCTTTCTCACAGAATGTTGTGACTGACAAAAAGTGACATTTTTTCGTGACCGAAATCTCACATTCAACGCTTTTTCGCGCTATGCTGAAAAGACCAAGACGGAAATGACAGAGAGGTAAGAAAGATGGTTCTGAACATTACCAGTAAACAAATGGACATCACTCCGGCAATCCGAAGCCATGTTGAAGACCGTCTCGCCAAGCTCGAAAAATGGCAAACCGACCTGATTAATCCACATATTGTCCTCTCCAAAGAGCCCAAAGAATTCGTGGCTGACGCCACTATTAACACACCTAACGGGACTCTGGTGGCCAGCGCCAAGCATGATGATATGTATACCGCGATCAACGATTTAATCGCGAAGCTCGAACGTCAGCTGAATAAAGTTCAGCATAAGTCTGAAGCGCGCCGCGCCAGTGCCAGCGTAAAAGACATTATCCCCGCCGACGAAGAGTCCTGATTTTCATAACGCGCCTCCGGGCGCGTTTTTTATTGACAGCTTTTAAGCAGTACGGTTACTCTCAGGTCACTCTTTTTTCGGACGTTCACATGAAACCTGATCTGTTTTTCTTCGCTTTCTTTTTTACCTTCCCCTGAATGGGAGGCTATTCGTCGTGTGAAAATGAAAGCGAAGACGAACAACGAAGCCTCCCAACCGGGAGGCTTTTTTATTGGATAGCATACAGGTGAGCCCTATGAATCCCGACAATCCATTGCTGGCACTACGCGATAAGATCAGCGCAGTGGATAAAAAACTTCTGACGCTGCTGGCCGAGCGTCGTCTGCTGGCAGTGGAAGTCGCACAAGCGAAACTGGCAACGCATCGCCCGATTCGCGATGTGGAGCGCGAACGCGCGCTGCTGGAGAATCTGATTGTGCTGGGTAAAGCGCATAAACTGGATGCGCACTACATCACCCGCCTGTTCCAGCTGGTCATCGAAGATTCCGTACTGACGCAGCAGGCATTGCTGCAGAAAAACCTCAATCATCCCCATGCACATGCCGCCCGCATCGCTTTCCTGGGTCCGAAAGGCTCTTACTCGCACCTTGCCGCACGCAACTACGCGTCACGTCATTTCGATAGCATGGTGGAGTGTGGCTGCCTGAAGTTTCACGACATCATTAAGCAGGTCGAAAATGGCGTGGCTGATTACGCCGTGATGCCGATTGAGAACACCAGTTCGGGTTCGATCAACGATGTCTACGATCTGCTGCAACAGACCAGTCTCTCTATTGTGGGCGAGCTGACCTTACCTATCGACCACTGCGTGCTGGTGAATGGTTCTACCGATCTGCAGCAGATTGAGACGGTGTACAGCCATCCTCAGCCCTTCCAGCAGTGCAGTCAGTTCATTAACCGTTTCCCGCACTGGAAGATCGAATATACCGAGAGTACCGCGGCAGCGATGGAGAAAGTGGCTGCGCTCAACTCACCTAAGGTGGCGGCGCTGGGCAGTGAAGCCGGTGGCGAGCTCTATCAGCTGCAGGTGCTGGAGCGTAATCTGGCGAATCAGCAGCAGAACCATACCCGCTTTATCGTGCTGGCCCGCAAAGCCATCGAGGTTTCAGATCAGGTGCCAGCGAAAACCACGCTGATTATGGCAACCGGCCAGCAGGCGGGTGCGTTGGTTGATGCGCTGCTGGTTCTGCGTCAGCACAATCTGATTATGAGCAAGCTGGAGTCCCGCCCGATTAATGGCAATCCGTGGGAAGAGATGTTTTACATTGATGTGCAGGGCAACCTGCAATCGGAGCGGATGCAGCAGGCGCTTCAGGAATTACAGACCATGACCCGCTCTCTGAAGGTACTGGGCTGCTACCCCAGCGAAAATGTGGTGCCCGCTGACCCTGGCGAATAAAAAGAATAAAAAAAGGCATCCAGCTGGATGCCTTTTTCATAGATGGATGGCTGTTATTTATGGGCGGCTGTCATTGGCCGAACGCAGCAGACTTCGGCTTTCGACCAGGAAGCGTTTTGCGTGATCGCCAAACCACTGTTCAACCCGGTTAAAGCTGGTGATAAATGCCTGCTTGTCGCCCTGCTCCAGCAGCGCAATCGCTTCACCAAACCGCTGGTAATAGCGTTTTATCAGCGCCAGATTACTCTCTGAAGACATGATGATATCCGCATAGAGTTGCGGATCCTGCGCGAACAACCGCCCCACCATCGCCAGTTCAAGCCGGTAAATGGGTGACGAGAGCGCCAGCAGCTGATCCAGATTGACGTTCTCTTCGGCTAAATGCAGACCATACGCAAAGGTCGCAAAGTGACGCAGCGCCTGTATGAATGCCATGTTCTGGTCATGCTCAACAGCGCTGATACGATGCAGACGCGCACCCCAGACCTGAATCTGCTCCAGGAACCACTGATACGCTTCCGGTTGTCTTCCATCACACCAGACCACCACCTGTTTTGCCAGGCTGCCGCTGTCCGGGCCAAACATCGGATGCAGACCCAGTACCGGGCCGTTATGAGCGGCCAGCATCGCCTGCAGAGGCCGGTTTTTCACTGACGCCAGATCGACCAGGATACAATCTTCAGGCAGTGGCGGCAGCTGAGCAATGACCTGCTCGGTCAGATGAATCGGCACGCTAATGATCACCATACCGGCATCGCTAAGCAGTGCCCCAGCCTGTGGCCAGTCCTCTTTATCCAGCGTTTTAACCGTATAGCCAGATAGCCCGAGCATTTTTTCAAACAGCCGGCCCATCTGGCCCTTACCACCGACGATGACCACCGGACGCAGTTCAGGACAAAGGGTTTTAAAGCCTTTGTCATTCTCGCTGGTATAGGATTCCCGCATTACGCGACGCAGCACATCCTCAATCAGATCCGGTGGTACGCCGAGCGCTTCGGCCTCTTTGCGACGCGAAGCCAGCATCGACGCTTCACGCTCAGGCACATAGATAGGCAGGCCGTAACGGCTCTTCACTTCTCCTACTTCGGCCACCAGTTCCAGTCGCTTAGCCAGCAGATCCAGCAGCGCTTTATCAACACTGTCAATTTGATCGCGTAACGCGGTCAGTTCAGCCACCATTGCTCTTACACCTCTTGTGACAGACGCGCCGACAGCACTCCCTGCAGATCCTGATGCATTTCACGCAGCAACGTTTCGGTCACTTCCCAGTTGATGCATGCATCGGTTACGGAAACGCCATACTTCATTTCGCTGCGTGGCTGCTCAGAAGACTGGTTACCTTCATTGATATGGCTTTCCAGCATCAGACCAATGATAGAACGGTTCCCGTCTTTGATCTGCGCAATAGCGGATTCCGCTACGCCAGGCTGACGGCTGTAGTCTTTGTTCGAATTACCATGGCTGCAATCTATCATTAAGGCTGGACGCAGTCCCGCCTTGAGCATCTCTTTTTCACACTGCGCGACATCTTCAGGACCGTAGTTCGGCGCTTTGCCACCACGCAGGATCACGTGACCATCCGGATTGCCCTGCGTCTGCAGCAGGCAGACCTGACCAGCCTGATTGATCCCGACAAAACGGTGCGGCATTGCGGCAGCACGCATGGCGTTGATTGCCGTTCCCAGACTACCATCGGTGCCATTTTTAAAGCCTACCGGCATCGACAGGCCCGAGGCCATTTCACGGTGCGTCTGAGATTCAGTAGTACGTGCACCAATGGCAGACCAGCTGAACAGGTCGCCCAGATATTGCGGGCTATTAGGATCCAGCGCTTCAGTGGCCAGAGGCAAACCCATTTCAACCAGGTTCACCAGCAGCTGGCGCGCAATGTGCAGACCCGCTTCCATATCAAACGAGTTATCCATGAAAGGATCGTTGATCAACCCTTTCCAGCCGACGGTGGTACGAGGTTTTTCAAAATAGACGCGCATCACGATAAAAAGCTGATCTTTCAGCTCTTCAGAAAGGGTTTGCAGACGACGAGCATAGTCCAGTGCCACTTCGGTATCGTGAATTGAGCAGGGTCCGCACACCACCAGCAGACGCGGGTCGCGGCCGGCAATAATGTCAGAGATGGTCTGGCGGGACGCCGCAACCTGATCCTGCTGTTCAGCGGTCAGTGGAAACTTCGCTTTCAGCTCTTCAGGCGTGATGAGTACCTGTTCACCGGCGATATGCACATTGTTCAGCGCGTCTTTTTGCATGATGGCGATCCTTTGGCTCGTATTAGCTGATTGGGGCTCCTCATCGAGGAATACAAATACTGTATCACAGGCAATACATAGCGCAATATTATATGTACACATTCATTACCACAGTTCAAAAGTAACAAACAGCACCTTAATAAAAACCATAAATATCAATATTATAAAAAATAACCGCACTACAATAATTGCCATTAATCGTAAAGTTAAGTTTACGATTAGCTTTATTGCGTTTCTGCCTGCTGCAGGCAAAATGAACATAATGTTTATTTTAATGCTGAGTCCATCATGCACGCCTCCCCACTTAACATCTATCTGCG
Source organism: Pantoea sp. 22096 (assembly GCF_052045955.1). Lineage (NCBI taxonomy): Bacteria > Pseudomonadati > Pseudomonadota > Gammaproteobacteria > Enterobacterales > Erwiniaceae > Pantoea > Pantoea sp. 22096. The sequence continues at coordinate 10,550 of NZ_JBQEPW010000003.1, forward strand.
ACCTTTTGAGCTTAACGACGTTTCCGCGTTTACTGCTGCGGTGAATGACTCACTGGACAGCCTGATCCCCTGGATGGTCTGGGCGCATCACGATTATCAGCCTCACGAAGCAGAAAGCTGGATCCGCTTTACTCACTGGCAACGGATGAGGGAGGAGGCGGAAGAGTTTGCAATCGTTGATCAGCATGACCAGCTGCTGGGGGGCGCAGGAATACGCTTTGCCCGTCATCCGGGTGACACCAGCGCAATTGGTTACTGGGTTCGCAGTGATGCACAGCGTCAGGGAATCGCCAGCCGCGCGGTGGCCGCTTTGCTGCCGCTGGGGTTTTCACGCCCAGAGACCCGGGTGATTGAGATTCTGGCAGCAGAGGATAACCTGGCCAGTCGGAGCGTGGCTGAGAAGTGCGGTGGTCAGTTCATTGGCTGTCGCTATGGCCTGATCGTATTAGAGAAAGGGCCGGTTAATACTGCGATTTATCATTTTCAGCGGCCGGCTGCCAGTTAGCTTCTGTCAGCTGGCTGCCATCAGGAAAAAAAAAGGGGCTGGCAGATGCCAACCCCTTGTTTGCTATTAACTTTTAGATGTCGCGTTAGCGATACCTTAGTTAAGACGCTCTTTAATACGAGCAGACTTACCAGTACGCTCACGCAGGTAGTACAGTTTGGCTTTACGCACAGCGCCACGACGTTTAACAGCGATGCTGTCAATTACAGGTGAATGAGTCTGGAATACACGCTCAACGCCTTCGCCGTTAGAAATTTTGCGAACAGTGAATGCAGAGTGCAGACCGCGGTTACGGATAGCGATAACCACGCCCTCGAATGCCTGCAGACGTTTTTTAGAACCTTCAACGACCCATACTTTCACTTCCACGGAATCACCCGGGCGGAAGGAAGGTACGTCCTGTTTCATCTGCTCTTGTTCAATTTGCTTGATAATGTTGCTCATAATTAAATCTCATATCCTGGGTAAACTGATAGTCGGGGAAGATCACTCTTCCACATCATCGTTTTGTTGCTGCCGGGATTCCCGCTGGAACTCGTTCAGCAACCTTGCTTGCTCTTCAGTCAGAGCCAGGTTTTCCAGAAGTTCAGGTCTTCTCAGCCAGGTACGGCCTAGCGACTGCTTCAGACGCCAGCGGCGAATATCAGCATGGTTACCTGACAGTAATACTGCCGGGACCTCCACGCCGTCTAACACTTCAGGACGGGTATAGTGCGGACAATCCAGCAAACCGTCAGAGAACGAATCCTCATCGGCTGACGCCTGCTTGCCGAGTACGCCTGGAATAAACCGGGCAACTGCGTCAATCATCGTCATCGCTGGCAGTTCCCCGCCGCTGAGAACGTAATCACCGATTGACCATTCTTCGTCAATTTCGGAATGAATTACGCGCTCATCAATCCCTTCATAACGACCACAGACCAGAATTAACTTGTCTCGTGCCGCCAGTTCGCAAACGCCCTGTTGGTCCAGTTTGCGGCCCTGAGGTGAAAGATATATCACTCTGGCGCCATCACCTGCCGCTGCTTTCGCTGCGGAGATGGCATCCCGTAAGGGTTGTACCATCATCAGCATTCCCGGTCCGCCGCCATAAGGACGATCATCCACGGTACGGTGCCGGTCGTGCGTGAAGTCACGAGGACTCCAGCTCTGAATGCTGAGCAGACCGTTTTTTACAGCCCGGCCAGTTACCCCGTAATCGGTAATAGCGCGAAACATTTCTGGAAACAGGCTGATAACACCAATCCACATTGTATTCGCCGTTACGTTACCGTTCGATTCGGAGATCAAAAACCAGGATCCCAATCTACCTCAATGACGCCAGTAGAGAGATCGACTTTCCTGATAACCTGTTCATCAAGAAACGGAATTAACCGCTCCTGAGCACCGAATGCATCTTTCAGGTTTGCCTTAACGACGAGTACGTCGTTCGAGCCGGTTTCCATCATATCGATGACTTTACCCATCTCGTAGCCTTCGAGGTTAACTACCTGGCAGCCCATAAGGTCTTTCCAGTAGTAATCACCCTCTTCCAGCGATGGCAACTGCGTCGAGTCAACCTGAATTTCGCAATTGGTTAACTGAGCCGCCGCATCCCGATCGTCAATGCCTTTGACTTTGATGATCAGGTCCTGATTGTGGTGCTTCCAACCTTCCAGTTCGACCTGCTGCCATTTACCGGCGCGCTGGATGAACCAGGGTTGGTAGTTGAAGATGCTTTCAGCGTCTTCAGTGGAGGAAAACACTTTGAGCCAGCCGCGAATACCGTAGGCGGCTCCCATCTTACCCAATACAATCGGGTTAACAGGAGGCTGTGCGGCAAGTTGTCTGCTCATGCTCACCACCGTGACAGATTAAGCTGCTTTCTTAGCTTCTTTGACCAGCGCGTTAACGCGATCAGAGAGTGTTGCGCCCTGGCCAACCCAGTGCTCGATACGGTCCAGATCCAGACGCAGACCTTCAGCCTGACCAGATGCGATCGGGTTGAAGAAACCAACGCGCTCGATGAAACGACCGTTGCGTGCATTGCGGCTGTCAGTGACGACGACCTGATAGAACGGACGCTTTTTAGCGCCGTGACGTGCCAAACGAATTGTTACCATAACATCCTCTTCAGTTAATAAAACACCCGGCCCCCATCGAGGAACGGGGTCCGGGTGCTGTATAAAAAGCCCGAAAATTTTACTCATTTTGGCGAAAAAAGCAACCTAAACCGTGCCTTTCCGGGCTTTTTTGTGGAACGCTTAGCGGCCAGGGAATCCTGGCGGCATCATACCCTTCATGCCGCGCATCATTTTCGCCATACCGCCCTTCTTCATTTTCTTCATCATACGCTGCATGTCGTCGAACTGCTTCAATAAGCGGTTAACGTCCTGCACCTGCATTCCGGAGCCAGTTGCGATGCGGCGCTTGCGCGAGCCTTTGATGATTTCTGGTTTCTCACGCTCTTTGCGTGTCATCGAGTTGATGATGGCTTCCATGCGTACCAGCACTTTGTCATCCATCTGCGATTTCACATTGTCAGGCAACTGTCCCATACCGGGCAGTTTGCCCATCAGACTGGCCATGCCGCCCATGTTGCGCATCTGCTTCAGCTGCTCAAGGAAGTCATTGAGATCAAAACCGTCGCCGGTTTTCAGCTTCTTAGCCAGTTTCTCCGCCTGATCACGGTCAACCTTGCTTTCGATATCTTCGATCAGTGACAGCACGTCACCCATGCCGAGGATACGTGACGCAATACGGTCAGGATAGAACGGTTCAAGCGCTTCGGTTTTTTCACCGACACCCATGAATTTAATCGGCTTGCCGGTGATATGGCGAATCGACAGCGCTGCACCACCGCGGGCATCACCGTCAACCTTGGTCAGGATAACCCCGGTCAGCGGTAGGGCTTCATTAAAGGCCTTAGCCGTGTTTGCGGCATCCTGACCGGTCATGGCATCGACCACAAACAGCGTTTCTACCGGCTTAATCGCGGCATGAACCTGTTTGATTTCGTCCATCATCGCTTCGTCAACGTGCAGACGACCGGCGGTATCCACCAGCAACACATCGTAAAACTTCAGGCGGGCTTCACGCAGCGCATTATTGACGATATCGACCGGCTTCTGACTGAGATCGGACGGACAGAAATCCACGCCAACCTGCTGTGCCAGCGTTTCCAGCTGTTTGATTGCCGCCGGACGATAGACGTCGGCAGAAACCACTAAGACTTTCTTTTTGTGTTTTTCACGCAGGAACTTACCCAGCTTAGCGACGCTGGTGGTTTTACCGGCACCCTGCAGGCCCGCCATCAGTACTACGGCTGGTGGCTGAGCCGCCAGGTCGAGTGCGTTGTTCTCTGCACCCATCGCCGCAACCAGCTCGTTGCGAACGATTTTGATAAACTCCTGACCTGGCGTCAGGCTTTTATTCACATCATGGCCGACCGCGCTCTCTTTCACACGGTTGATGAAGTCACGTACCACTGGCAGGGCAACGTCAGCTTCAAGCAGCGCCATGCGCACTTCACGCAGGGTCTCTTTGATGTTCTCTTCAGTCAGCCTTCCGCGGCCGCTGATATTTCGCAGGGTTTGCGACAAACGATCGGTTAAATTATCAAACATGGTCTCTCACTTAAAAAGATCGCGAGGCGCCTGATCGGCAGAATGCGGCGGATTATAACACGAAGCCTCGGCGATCTCTGCAATTGCCCCTCAGATCGTTTGGAGCCTGCTTCGGCTGGCGCTATACTGCCTTTTTCCTTATCTGACTGAACCTGAAAGGATCTATGTTCGTTTTCGCGATAGTGGCGCTATTCGCCTACTCTTTAAGCCTTGCCCTGATCATTCCCAGCCTGTTGAAACGTAACGGCGGCTGGCGGCGAATGGCGATGCTCTCTGCCTGTGTGGCGCTGGTGACACACGCGGTGGCCTTGCAGCAACGCATATTTGCGGTTGATAGCGGACAGAATTTAAGCCTGCTCAACATAGGCTCGCTGGTCAGCCTGTTGATTTGCGCCATCATGACCATTGTGGCGTCACGCAACCGTGGCTGGCTGTTGCTGCCGATTGTTTACAGCTTCGCGCTGATTAATCTGGCCTTCGCCACTTTCGTCCCCAATGCGTTCATTACCCATCTGGAAACCACGCCAGGCATGATGATCCATATCGGTCTGTCGCTGTTCGCCTATGCGACACTGATTATTGCCGCGCTCTATGCGCTGCAGCTGGCGTGGATTGATTACCAGCTAAAAAACAAGCGACTGGCGTTTACTCAGGATATGCCGCCACTGCTGACCATCGAACGTAAGATGTTTCACATTACTCAGGTCGGCGTCGTGCTGCTGACGCTGGTGCTCTGCACCGGTCTGTTTTATATGCAGGATCTCTTCAGCGCAGAAAACGTCGATAAAGCCGTTCTCTCCATCATTGCGTGGTTTGTTTATATCGTTTTGCTCTGGGGGCACTATCATGAAGGCTGGCGTGGTCGCCGCGTTGTCTGGTTTAACTGCAGCGGTGCGGTGCTGTTAACCATGGCTTACTTCGGCAGTCGCATCCTGCAGCATCTGCTTGTCCCTACCTCTCGTTAAAAAGGAAGTTCTGCGTTGGAGAATGTTTCAACCACCACGCTGATTATTATTCTCTGCGTCATGGTCCTGGTTTCCGCCTGGTTTGCCGGGTCGGAAACCGGAATGATGACGCTTAACCGCTATAAGCTGCGCCATCAGGCAAAAAACGGTAATCGCGCCGCACGCCGGGTGGAGAAGCTACTGCGTCGTCCTGACCGGCTGCTCAGTCTGGTTTTAATCGGTAACAACCTGGTCAATATTCTGGCCTCTGCCCTTGCCACCATCGTAGGCATGCGTATTCACGGTGATGAAGGCGTCGCGATTGCGACCGGCATCCTGACCTTTGTGGTGCTGGTCTTCGCTGAAGTGCTGCCAAAAACCGTGGCGGCGCTCTATCCTGAGCGTGTCGCCTTTCCCAGCAGCCTGCTGCTGGTCCCGTTGCAATATATCATGCTGCCGCTGGTCTGGTTGCTTAACACCATTACCCGGCTGCTGATGAGGATAGCGGGTATCCGCGCTGACGGTGCCATTAACTCTGCGCTGAGCAAAGAGGAGTTACGTACTATCGTCTATGAGTCGCGTAGCCTGATGTCACGCCGGAACCAGGACATGCTGCTCTCTGTTCTCGACCTGGAGAAAGTCAGCGTTGACGACATCATGGTGCCGCGTAATGAGATTGTCGGCATCAACATCAACGATGACTGGAAGTCGGTCGTACGTCAATTAAGCCACTCGCCACACGGCCGCATCGTGCTGTTCCGGGACTCGCTGGATGACTGCGTCGGCATGCTGCGGGTACGCGAAGCCTGGCGCATGATGACGGAGAAAAAAGAGTTCACCAAAGAGACGCTGCTGCGTGCCGCCGATGAGATCTACTACATCCCGGAAGGGACACCGCTTAACACCCAACTGGTGAAGTTTCAGCGCAATAAAGAGAAAGCGGGCGTGGTGGTGGATGAATATGGCGACATCAAAGGGCTGGTGACGATTGAGGACATTCTGGAGGAGATTGTCGGTGACTTCACTACCTCCATGTCACCGTCACTGGCAGAAGAAGTAATGCCGCAGAATGATGGCTCGGTGCTGATTGAGGGTAGTGCTAACGTGCGTGAAATCAACAAGGCATTTAACTGGCAGTTGCCAGAGCAGGAAGCCCGCACTATTAACGGCATGCTGCTGGAAGCGCTGGAAGAGATCCCTGCCATCGCCACCCGTGTTCAGATCGGCCATTACAACGTCGATATTCTGGACGTGCAGGACAACATGATTAAACAGGTGCGCATCACGCCAAAGACGCCACTGAAAAAATCGGTCGGTTCCTGAAGCCATAAAAAACGCCGCAATCGACATGATGCGGCGTTTTTTTTAGCAGAGAGGCTCTGGCTAGATGTGCAGTTCTTTCAGCTTTTCAGCAGGCAGCTTCAGATCGTCGTTGCGGTTAACGCCGATCTCATGCGCCAGCACATTGCGCGCGATCTGCTGCGCTTCATCCAGTGAGTGCAGCTTGTAGCTGCCACACTGGTATTCATTCAGCTCAGGGATCTGGTTCTGATCTTTCACTTTCAGAACATCTTCCATCGCCCCTTTCCACGCTTTCGCAACGCGCTGCTCGTCTGGCGTACCAATCAGGCTCATGTAGAAGCCGGTACGGCAACCCATTGGCGAGATATCGACGATTTCCACACCGTCACCATTCAGGTGATCGCGCATGAATCCGGCAAAGAGATGCTCCAGCGTATGAATGCCACGCTCAGTGAGAATATCAATGTTCGGGCGGCAAAAACGCAGGTCAAAAACGGTAATCGTATCGCCATGCGGAGTCTTCATGGTTTTTGCAACGCGTACTGCCGGTGCGCCCATGATGGTGTGATCAACGGTAAAACTGTCCAGTAGTGGCATACGTCACCTCCTGTTCTGAGAATTTTTTTTAAAACGATGAAACTTTTCTGTTCGCCCAACGTCTGAATATATGAAAGACGCGCATTTGTTATCATCATCCCTGACAACAGAGATGTTAATTTGGCCACATTGATGTGGCCTTTTTCTTTTCTACCCTTCCCGGCTCGCCAGATATGCTTCAAAATCCAGCTTATCACTCGCTTCCAGCTGCTGCTGTGCAGCAACAGATTCCTGCGCCTGACGCGTGAAATCGTCTTCTGTCAGCACTTCCAGCGGCTCTTCGCAGAGCAGATGGCGATACTGTTCAGCCAGCGCCACGCCGGTTCCGGTTACACCATTGTCCTTCATTGCCTGAAGGATGCGCGCCGAGTAGGTTAGCTCAGGATCGTCGAACGATGCTACCAGTTGATCGCAAACCTGCTGATATTCCGTGCTGTCCTGATTATTGCTGTCTAAGACTTCAGCAACCCGACGCAGATCGGCAAACAGGGTTTTGCCGACTTCCACCAGCGAATGTTCCGCTTCTCCGCATCCTACGGCAATTTTCTGGTCCGGTTTACGCCCTTCCAGCACAACCCGGTTCCAGTTTATGCGGGTGCATTGCAGCTCATCGGCACTCATCTCCGGCGCATCCGCCAGGGTACACCAGATCAGGAACAGGTCGAGAAAGCGAACCTGATTTTCATCAACGCCGATGGCAGAGAATGGGTTGATATCCAGCGAACGCACTTCAATGTACTCAATACCACCACGCAGCAGCGCATCAGATGGGGCTTCACCCGAGCGTGTCACACGCTTAGGCCGGATTGGCGCATAGAGCTCGTTTTCAATCTGCAGCACGTTGGTGTTGAGCTGCAGCCAGTTACCGTCGGCATCTTTAGTGCCCATCGCGGCATACTCTTCTGACGGCGTCTTAATCGCTTTTTTCAGCGCGGTGACATAGCCTTCCAGCGAGTTAAACGTGATGCCCAGAGAGCTCTGTGATTTATTGGTGTAGCCTAAATCGCTCAGACGCAGCGAGGTGGCGTACGGCAGCCACATCGTATCTTTGTCGTTGGTTTCGAACGGCAGCGCGCTCTCACGGCCCTGCAGGAAGCTGGAGCTGATAGCAGGCGATGCGCCAAACAGATAGGGGATGACCCAGCCGAAGCGATAATAGTTGCGGATCAGCCGCAGATAGCCCGCCGAAATCGTCTCTTTTCCGCTTTCCTGATCTTTCACGTCAGCCCACTCCTGCCAGAATGAGAGTGGCAGCGAGAAGTTATAGTGAATGCCGGAGATGGTCTGCATCAACGCGCCGTAGCGGTTTTTAAGGCCTTCGCGGTAGAGCGTCTTCATCTGACCGATATTGGACGTGCCATATTGCGCCAGCTCAATATTGTCTGCGTCGTCAATCTCGCATGGCATACTGAAAGGCCACATGCGTTCATCACCCAGTTCACGGGCCACGTGACGATGAATATCGCGCAGGAATGCCAGCATATGATCAATGCTGTGATCCACTGGCGTAATAAATTCCAGCAACGTTTCGGCAAAGTCAGTGGTGATCCAGTCATGTTTCAGCGCCGACCCCAGAGATTCTGGGTGGCCGCTTTTTGCCAGTTCGCCATTTGCCTGTACACGCAGCGTTTCACGCTCGATGCCACGGCCAATACCTTTAAGGGCATTGGGATGCGCTTCCAGCCAGGAGAGCGCTTTAGATACGTCCGGGATCACATTACCCCCCCGCTGTGATAATAATTTATTTTTGTTCAGCATAATGTTAACCGTAGCCTCGAATCTATGCGAATCAATGCCACCATTGCATACCCTGTAATGTGGCAGTCGCGATAACGATATAACGCAGTGTTTTGCCGACAGCGAGAAACAGCATCGCGGGTAGCCAGGCGAAACGTAACCAGCCTGCCAGAACGCAGAGCAGATCACCTATCACTGGCAGCCAGCTGAATAACAGTGCTGCAGGTCCCAGTCGGTGCAACCACGTCATTGCTGTGTCATGCCATCGCCCCTGACGTTTTAACGGCAGCAAGCGACCAATAAGAATGTTGGTTAAGCCGCCCAAGGTGTTTCCCAGTGATGCGGCCAAAAGCAACCCGTAAACTGATGTCTTTTTTGCTATCAATAATGCTATCAGCAGTGCTTCAGAACTTCCCGGCAGGAGCGTTGCACTTAAAAAGCTGCTGCCGAACATTGAGGCATAGGTAAGAACGTCACTCACAGTAAGCGGACATCCACCACAGCCATACCTGCCGCCTTCGCTGCCTGAATACCAAAGTCCGCATCCTCAAACACCACACAGCGTGCCGGCGTCACACCCATCAGCTCAGCGCAGCGTAAGAAGGTTTCAGGCTCAGGTTTATGACGCTGTACGTCGTCAGCATCAACGACTGCAGAGAAGAGCTCACGCACGCCCAGCTGCGTCAGTAACGCCTCTGCCATACTGTGTTCGCTTCCGGTACCCACCGCCATCGGACGCCGCCCGTGATACGCTTTCACCACCTCCATTAAAGGCAGTGGCTTCACGTTTTCCAGCAGCATCGCTTTCACGGCAGCGGTTTTTTCTGCGGCAAGAAGATGAGGGTCGAGTGACGACTGATTGGATTCAATGATGAACTGCGACAGCCGCCAGGTTGGTGCGCCATTGAAGTCGATAATACGAGCTTCATCCAGCGTTAATCCATAACGCGCCAGTACCTGACGCCACGCTTTTCGATGTGTCGGCTCAGTATCAAGAATCGTGCCGTCCATATCGAAAATCAGGGCGTCATATTGATCGTACATTGTCACTCCGGACATCCACCAAATGAGACATTACTTTAGCCTAATGTGGACAGGTTGTCGCCAGGGGGGATGAACAGCAAATGCTTTGAAAGCATTAGCAATTTTTGTTTTCAGATAAAGGTGATCGTGCGCGGCCAGTGATAACAGTACGAATTTTAAGCGAATTTTTAACATTCTTTTGGCTGACAGGCGGCGGCGGACGGGCGTGGGCAGCAAAACAGAAGGCGTTGATGCGGGAAACAGGCGTTTCGGATCGCTTAAGTCAGGATGATGAATCAATGGGGCAGATTAAACAGGAAAAGAGGGCGTGTGAAGCCAGAGGGAAACTGCAGAGGTTTTTCAGGATACTCACTCAGCGTTTGCTGTACGGGCGGTTACGGAAGTAACGCTAGCGTGTTTAGTGAGGTCTTAGCGATCATCGCGCCATGATACTTTGAGGGATTTTAAGACTGGATTTTGAGACTAAAGAAGAAGATGGTGCATCCAGGAGGATGACTCAGCTTGCGCTTCGCCCTGCGGGCCGTTGCTGATGCAACGTTATCCCCCTTCGTGCGGCCGGAACGCTTATTGCGTCATGTCACACTGAGGAACTGCCAACATTCGAGAAGATGGTGCATCCAGGAGGATTCGAACCTCCGACCGCTCGGTTCGTAGCCGAGTACTCTATCCAGCTGAGCTATGGATGCATTGGGGTCTATCTTTGGGGGTCACACTTTTTTATGGACTTTCGGAAACCAACCTGAGGATGTTACAAAGAATGGTGCATCCAGGAGGATTACTTAGCTTGCGCTTCGCCCTATGGGCCGTTGCTGATGCAACGTTATCCTCCTTAGTGCGGCCTGAACGATAATCACGTCATGACACACTGAGGCACTGTCCATATTCGGGAAGAATATGGTGCATCCAGGAGGATTCGAACCTCCGACCGCTCGGTTCGTAGCCGAGTACTCTATCCAGCTGAGCTATGGATGCATAAATCAAATTCTTGTACAACGCAGGGTGCTAACTACTCACCATGAAAGGAATTGCTAATTCGCTTTGTTTCGATGGTGCATCCAGGAGGATTACTCAGCTTGCGCTTCGCCCTGCGGGCCGTTGCTAAAGCAACGTTATCCTCCTTAGTGCGGCCTGAACGCTAATGCGTCATGTCACACCGAGGCACTTTTCCATATTCGAAAATATGGTGCATCCAGGAGGATTCGAACCTCCGACCGCTCGGTTCGTAGCCGAGTACTCTATCCAGCTGAGCTATGGATGCATCGAAAATGGCGGTGAGGGAGGGATTCGAACCCTCGATACAGCTTTTGACCGTATACTCCCTTAGCAGGGGAGCGCCTTCAGCCTCTCGGCCACCTCACCTTACGCTTTCTTTCGAACTGTGCGTCTGAACGTTGTTTCTGCTCATCGGCACTGCGTGGCGCACATATTACTTTCCCGGACTTTTAAGTCAAACAATTTTTCCGAAACTTTGTTTGATTGCGCAAATCACACACAATTGGGACAAAATGGCGACAAAAAGAGTGAATTATCAACAATGAAAGGTGATGTCGTTAACGAAACCGGGAAGAGAAAGCAGAAAAGAAAAAGCAGGATTTTTAACAAAGCGGTAGCGCCTCGCACTTGTGCGAGACGCTGAATCCGTTAAACGCTGGTTTGTTGCGTTTTTTCAGCCTGGATGCGTTGATAGATCTCTTCGCGATGCACAGACACTTCTTTCGGCGCGTTAACCCCTATACGAACCTGGTTACCCTTAACACCCAGCACCGTTACAGTTACCTCATCACCGATCATGAGGGTTTCACCAACTCGACGAGTTAGAATAAGCATTCTTTGCTCCTTGAAAGATTAAAAGAGTCGGGCTTGTACAGGCTCCCGGCATTATCCATCATTTAACGCTGCACAATGTGTATGAGAAATACACCAATGCACATCGATGCGCCAATACATTCTGCTGATAGTTAGTTTAGCCGAAATACACTACATCAACCTGACTTTGTCATTTGCTGCTTTAGCATCGTATTAAAAAGCGCCGGAACAACCGTTCTGACGCTTTTTACGATGCCTTGTTTTAATTCACTTACAGACGGCTGCTGACCCAGTCCTCAACCCCTGCTAATGCGCCTTTCAGAGCACCCGCATCGTTACCACCAGCTTGTGCCATATCAGGACGGCCACCGCCCTTCCCGCCAACCTGCTGAGCCAGACCGGCAATCAACTCACCCGCTTTAACACGGTCAGTCAGATCTTTGGTCACACCCGCAATCAGCGACACCTTACCTTCAGTAACCGTTGCCAGCACAATAATCGCCGACCCCAGCTGATTCTTAAGATCATCAACCATGGTACGCAACATTTTAGGTTCAACATTGTTGAGCTCACTGACCAGCAGTTTCACTCCCTTAACGTCGATGGCATTGCTGCTCAGTGAAGCGCTCTCCTGCGCGGCTTGCTGATCGCGCAGTTGCTGCAACTCTTTCTCCAGAGCCCGCACATGATCAACCAGACCACGTACTTTCTCGTTCAGGTTGCTGCTGTTCGCTTTGACCAGCTGCGCAAGATCCTGCAGCTGGCTGCTCTGCGCATTGACCTGCGCCAGCGCCCCTTCACCGGTAATGGCTTCGATACGACGGATGCCTGCCGCCGTTCCTGACTCAGCCTGAATACGGAACAGGCCGATATCACCCGTGCGCGCAGCATGAGTCCCCCCGCACAGCTCAACAGAGAAATCACCCATGGTCAGAACGCGTACGCGCTGATCATATTTCTCGCCAAACAGTGCCATCGCACCCTTAGACTTTGCCGCATCCAGATCCATCACTTCAGTTTCAACCGGCAGGTTGCGACGAATCTGCGCATTGACGATATCTTCGACCTGACGAATCTCCTGAGGTTTCATCGCTTCGAAATGCGAAAAATCGAAACGCAGGTATTTGTCGTTAACCAGCGAGCCTTTCTGCGCCACATGCTCACCTAAAACCTGACGCAATGCGGCATGCAATAAGTGGGTCGCGGAGTGGTTAAGACGGATGCGTGCACGGCGTGCCGCATCAACCTGGGCCTCAAGACGATCTCCGATACGCAACTGCCCTGCAGTCAGCTTACCGACATGACCGATTGCCTGACCATATTTTTGTGTATCCTGGACGCTAAATTCAGCATTCTTCCCTTTCAGAAGACCGGTATCGCCTACCTGACCACCGGATTCGCCATAGAATGGCGTTTCATCCAGCACGACTACAGCATCCTGACCGGCGGTCACTTCATCAACCGCCTCGCCCGCAACGTAGAGCGCTTTCACCGTGGCGGCCAGATGAAGCTGGTCGTAGCCTTTGAAGGAGGAGGCGGCATCAATGCGGATAACGTTGCTGTAGTCAGCGCCGAAGCCACTTGCTTCACGTGCACGCTGACGCTGCTGTTCCATCGCCTGCTCAAAGCCCGCTTCATCAATTTTCAGGTTGCGTTCGCGGCAGACGTCAGCCGTTAAATCAGCCGGGAAGCCAAAGGTATCGTAAAGACGGAAGACGATTTCGCCATCCAGCGTGTCGCCCTGCAGTTTTTCCAGCTCTTCGTCCAGTAGCGCCAGTCCGCGCTCCAGCGTTCTGGCAAACTGATCCTCTTCGCTTTTCAGCACCTGCTCAACCTGAGCCTGCTGACGCTGTAACTCTTCGCCCGCAGCCCCCATAACCTCAACCAGTGGCGCAACCAGCTTATAGAAGAAAGCCTCTTTGGCGCCCAGCATATTGCCATGACGTACGGCACGACGAATGATACGACGCAGCACGTAGCCACGGTTCTCATTCGACGGAATCACGCCATCGGCAATCAGGAAAGCACAGGAGCGGATATGGTCGGCAATCACGCGCAACGATTTATTACTCAGATCGGTCGCGCCGGTAACCTGTGCCACAGCCTGAATCAGTTTCTGGAACAGGTCGATTTCATAGTTGGAGTTAACGTGTTGCAGAACGGCAGAAATACGCTCAAGGCCCATTCCGGTATCAACCGACGGTTTTGGCAGCGGCAGCATAGTGCCATCAGCCTGACGATTGAACTGCATAAAGACGATGTTCCAGATCTCAATATAACGGTCACCATCTTCTTCCGGGCTGCCTGGCGGGCCACCCCAGATGTGATCGCCATGATCGTAGAAAATTTCACTGCACGGACCACAAGGACCGGTATCGCCCATCTGCCAGAAATTATCTGACGCGTACGCGCTGCCCTTATTGTCGCCGATGCGGATAATGCGCTCGCGTGGCACGCCGATTTCGTCCGCCCAGATATTGTAGGCTTCATCATCGGTTTCATAGACCGTCACCCACAGACGCTCTTTCGGCAGGCTGAACCACTGCTCGCTCGTCAGCAGTTCCCAGGCAAAACCAATCGCCTCTTTCTTGAAGTAGTCACCAAAGCTGAAGTTACCCAGCATTTCAAAGAAGGTGTGGTGACGTGCGGTGTAGCCGACGTTTTCAAGATCGTTGTGTTTGCCGCCTGCGCGTACGCAGCGCTGTGACGTGGTCGCACGTGTATAATCACGTTTGTCCTGACCGAGGAACACATCTTTAAACTGGTTCATCCCGGCGTTAGTAAACAACAACGTTGGATCGTTATTCGGTACGAGGGAGCTGCTGGTTACAACCTCATGTCCCTTGCTATGAAAAAAGTCGAGAAACGCTTGACGGATCTCAGCAGTGCTCTTGCTCATATATGTCCTGGAATCACGCTAACGAACGTTCCCTCTGATCGGCGCGGCCACATTCTCGTGGTGCCTGATTAGCGGAACAAAAAGTGGGAATAAGATAAATTTTCTTCGGTGGGAAGTAAAATTACATCGGCTTTTAGTCATCAAAATTTCTGAAAATGGACTGGATATCGTCGGTCTGAAAGCCCTTTGACTGCAGATAGCGTAGTACTTTCGCTTTCTCTTTCCACTCTGTAGGCAGCGGATGTCCGAATTTTCTTTCAGCCAACTGAGCCGCGCAGGCCGCCCAGTCGACTTCAGTCTCTTCCATCGCAATATCAATGGCTTCACGATCGATGCCTTTCTGGGCCAGTTCAAGCCGTACGCGCTGCGACCCAAAACCTTTACGGCTTCGGCTCTGAATAAACCGATCGGTAAAACGCTCGTCGTTTAACCAGCCGCTTTCCTGACACCAGTCCAGTACCTGCTCCAGCAGCGCTTCAGTAATAATTTCAGGCTCTTTTTTCTGCGCCCATGCGGCACGCTGAGCTGACTGTTGTAGCTTACGGGATAACTCTGCACGGCTGTGGTCGCGCTGACCCAAAATGCGCATCGCACGGTCAAGCAGACGAGAATAAGAGACAACATTGGGTTGGGGCTGAGAGGATTCAGTCATACTGCGCACCTTCTACAAACAGAGGGAGATTATGGCGACAGAACAGGACAGAGGGAAGGCAGGAAAGGTATGAGGGGGATAAAACAGCGGGAGAGGCTTTTGCCCCTCCCGCATCATAAATCAGAAGTCTTCGTTTGCTTCACTTGCCGCGTCTTCTTTCTCAGCAGCTTTGTCGGCTGCTGCGAGTTTCTCATCTGCGCCGTTGAGCAACATCTCACGCAACTTCAGATCAATTTCGTTTGCCACAGCAGCATTCTCTTTCAGGAAGTTGCCGGCATTCGATTTACCCTGACCAATCTTGTCGCCATTGTAACTGTACCATGCACCCGCTTTTTCAATAAGCTTGTGCTTAACGCCCAGGTCGACCAGCTCACCAAAGGTGTTGATACCTTCGCCGTACATGATCTGGAATTCAGCCTGTTTAAATGGCGCGGCGATTTTGTTTTTCACTACCTTAACGCGGGTCTCACTACCGACCACGTTATCGCCCTCTTTGATGGCACCGATACGGCGGATATCAAGACGGACAGACGCATAGAACTTCAGCGCGTTACCACCGGTAGTGGTTTCCGGGTTACCAAACATCACACCAATTTTCATACGGATCTGGTTGATGAAGATCAGCAGCGTATTGGACTGCTTCAGGTTACCGGCCAGTTTACGCATCGCCTGGCTCATCATACGTGCCGCGAGGCCCATATGTGAGTCACCGATTTCACCTTCAATTTCCGCTTTCGGCGTCAGCGCCGCAACGGAGTCGACGATGATGACATCAACAGCACCAGAACGCGCCAGCGCATCACAGATTTCCAGCGCCTGCTCACCGGTGTCGGGCTGAGAACAGAGCAGGTTTTCGATATCTACGCCCAGTTTTTTGGCGTAAACCGGATCAAGCGCATGCTCAGCATCGATAAAGGCACAGGTTTTGCCTTTACGCTGTGCAGATGCGATAACCTGCAGGGTCAGCGTGGTTTTACCGGAAGACTCTGGTCCGTAGATCTCAACGATACGTCCCATTGGCAGACCGCCTGCACCTAATGCAATATCCAGCGAGAGCGAACCGGTAGAGATGGTTTCCACATCCATTGAGCGGTCTTCACCCAAGCGCATGATGGAGCCTTTACCAAATTGTTTCTCAATCTGGCCCAGCGCGGCAGCTAAAGCCTTCTGTTTGTTTTCATCAATCGCCATTTCAACTCCTAATCAAGCCGGGTAAACACGCACTCAGGGTGCCTGCACTCTTTCTGTTGCCGACAATTATACTGTATAGTCATACAGTATCAAGTTTAATTTGTCAGAAATTCGCCATACAGTTTCTGCAGGGCCCATGCCACCGACTGGCGGCGGACGGCATCACGACCGCCGCTAAAATGCTGTTGAAAAGTCAATACGTTATCCTGCGGCCCGGCAAAGCCAAACCACACTGTGCCGACCGGTTTTTCTTCACTGCCGCCATCCGGACCGGCAATGCCGCTTACGGAGATCGCGTAGTCAGCATGGGCCGCCTTACGGGCACCCAGCGCCATCTCACGTACCACCGCATCACTCACCGCGCCATACTGCGCCAGCGAGTCTGTCTGCACATTGACCAGTTGCTGTTTAGCCTCATTACTGTAGGTGACAAAACCGCGTTCGAACCAGGCGGAACTGCCGCTGATATCGGTAAAGACTTTGGCAATCCAGCCGCCGGTACAGGATTCCGCACAGGTTACGGTAGCATTACGCTGCTTCAGCTTCTCACCTATCTGCGCGCTTAACGCCTGCAATTGCTGATCGTCCATTGCAACTCTCCCTTTGGTCGTAGGTTGAAGGTGGTGCAGAAAAACCACTTTTTCAAGGGCTCTTATCATTATTGCCCTGATTTTGCGGCAGGCTTTCCAGCGCCATCACCTTTTTTCACTGCAACCATAAAAAGTCGCGGAAAGGCGAGCAGAATCTGACCATCGGCCTGAGCCGGATAAGCAGTAAGTAAGCGCTGATGATAATCAGACAGAAAAGCCGACTGTTCAGATTCATTCAGCATAGCCAGGAAAGGCCTCAGGCCGGTCGCCTGCAACCAGCTGATAATCGCCTGTGCATCGGCCATCACGTGATAATAGGTGGTCCGCCAGATATCTACCTCACAGCCAGCCTCGGTCAGCAGATTGTAGTACTCGCCCGTAGAAAGCAGCTGTGTACGTTCAGCGACACTGGCATTAATGAGTGACGACCAGCGATCTCCAGCCGCCACCTCGCGCATCAGTTGGTGCGACGGCTCATTGAGGTTATCAGGCATCTGTATCGCCAGCACGCCATCGGGTGCAAGCTGGCTGACCAGATGAGGAAACAGCGTGGCGTGATTATCCAGCCATTGCAGAGATGCGTTCGCATAAATCACTTGCTGCGGCGTATCCGCCTGCCATGTACGGATATCTGCCTGGACGAAACGGCAGTGCGGCAGACGTTCACGGGCCTGAGTTAGCATCGTCGCTGAACTGTCTAGTCCTGTGATCTGCGCCAGCAGCCAGGCATCGGCGAGCAGCTCGGTGCTGTTGCCGGGTCCGCAGCCCAGATCCGTCACCTGCTCAACCTGTTCCAGGCTGATCCGAGCCAGCAGTTCGCGGGCTGGACGGGTTCGTTCCGCTTCAAATTTGCGATACAGCACGGGATCCCACTCTTTCATCATCACCTCTCGCTCAGTTGTAAGAAGTATTCGCTTACTGAGACGGATGAAAGGCGAAAAAGTGCGACTCGTTGCTCATTTTTGCATCACGCGCTGGCAGAGACTGGCTGGAGCCATTAAGTTAAAACACTGTTTCATTTTTAACATTTACTTCAGGAGACAGCTATGCGTGAAAAATCGGCCTTTGCCGGTGTCTGGTGCCCTACCGTCACCCCTTTCAGTGCGCAGGGCGGCCTTGATATCGACGCGCTCGGGCGACACTTCTCCCGCCTCAATGACTCCGGTATTGACACCCTGCTGGTGATGGGCAGCATTGGCGAGTTTGCCTCACTGACGCAGCAGGAGCGTTTACAGCTGATTCAGGAAGCCAGACCCTTGTCACCACTAAAAATGGTGGCGAACATCTCGGCAACCTGTATCCCGGACATGCTGACACTGGCCGAAGCCGCCTGGAAAAATGACTTTGACGCGGTGATGGTGCTGCCGCCCTACTACTACGGACAGACGCAACAGCAGCTGTTGCACTACTTCGAAGCGCTTGATGCGCAGCTGGGTGGCAAATGGTTTGCCTACAACTTCCCGGCTCGCACCGGCTGCGATCTGACGCCAACGCTGATTGCCGCTCTGGCGGCAAAGCTGCCCAACTTTGTCGGTATCAAAGATACGGTGGATTGCCTGTCGCATAACCGGGCAATGATTGAGGAGACCCGCAAGGTACGCAGTGATTTTGCCGTGCTGTCAGGATATGACGAATACCTGCTTCCCAATCTGCTGGCGGGGGGGGCCGGGGTGATTTCAGGCCTGAATAATATTGTGCCGGAGTACTTCGCCGGAATGATGAACGCGTGGCGGACAGGCAATCTTCCTGAGCTGACGCGTCTGCAGCAGCAGATTGGTCGGCTGATGGCGATTTACAGTATTGGGGATGATTTTGTGACAACGATTAAAACGGCTGTAGCGCGTCGCTATGACTCAATGAGCAGTAATTCGCGTAATTACGGTGGTGCTCTGAACGCGGAACAGTGCGCCGCAATCGATCGGCTGTTCAGCTAAAAGAAAGGCGGGCGCATCCCTGCGCCCCGGATCTCAGTTCTTTTTTACAAACTCAGATTTTAATTTCATCGGGCCAAAACCGTCGATTTTACAGTCGATGTTGTGGTCCCCTTCAACCAGGCGAATGCTTTTCACTTTGGTGCCGATCTTCAACGATGAGGAACTGCCCTTCACCTTGAGATCTTTGATCACCGTGACGCTGTCGCCATCTGCCAGCAGATTGCCGTTGGCATCACGCACTTCCAGCGAGCCGTTGCTGCTGTCCCCCTCTCCTTCGGTCCAGATATGGCCGCAGGAGGGGCAGTTGAGATTATCACCATCTTGCCAGGTGTAATCGGCGTGACAAGCTGGGCAGGCAGGTAAAGACATAACGACTCCAGAGGTATCAGTGGCTGTATGGCCTGAAAAAGGGCGTCATCATATAACCTTACAGTTAACAAGGATAGCCTTTATAACAGGCCGCCCTGCCGTGCCTTGCTCACCGCCTCACCCAGTTGCCATACCGCCATCGCATAATGAGTACTGTGGTTGTAGCGGGTAATGACATAGAAATTGGGTAAGCCGTACCAGTACTGGTAGCTGGTGCCTAAGTCGAGGCGCAGCAGACTGACCTGATTGTTACCGTCCAGCGAACCCTGAGGTGACAGGCCTGACGCCGCCAGCATGCTCACGCTGTAACGGGTTTTGAAGCCATCTTCCAGCATCGGTGCCTGACCGCTTGCCGGGACCGCCACATTTTCACCGCTGCGCCAGCCGTGTTTCTGGAAGTAGTGCGCCACGCTGCCGATCGCATCCACCGGATCCCACAGGTTTGCATGGCCGTCGCCGTTGAAATCAACCGCGTAATCATTGTAAGAGGAAGGCATAAACTGACCATAGCCCATCGCCCCGGCGAAAGAGCCTTTCAGCGCCAGCGGATCATCCTGCTCTTTACGCGACATCAGCAGGAAGGTTTCCAGCTCGCTGCTGAAGTACGCGGCACGGCGCGGATAGTTAAACGATAAGGTTGCAAGCGCATCCAGAATCCGCGTTTTCCCCATTACGCGACCCCAGCGGGTTTCCACGCCAATGATGCCGACAATGATTTCCGGCGGCACGCCATAGACCTGCTGCGCGCGTTGCAGCGCATCCTGATACTGGTTCCAGAACGCCACGCCGTTTTGCACGTTATCCGGCGTAATGAACTTGTTGCGATAGCGGATCCAGGCACCGTTAGGTCCCGGTGCAGGCGTATAGCTCGGTGCCTGACGATCCATCAGCCGGAGCACGTAATCAAGTCGCTTAGCCTGACCGATGATGTTGTGCAGCTGCTCACGGTCGAAGTCATGCTTCTCAACCATCTTATCGATAAACTGCTCTGCGGCCGGATTACCGGCAAAGTCGCCGAACATCGCCTGCCCGCTGTGCGACGGCTGCAGTAAGAAACCGCCCTGTGGCGCAGCCAGCATCTTCTGTTGGGAAGGAACGTCAGGTTTGCTGCTGCAGGAGGCCAGAAGCGGGATGAACGCAAGGAGGGCTAACTTGAGACGCATCGGTTATCCATAAACGAAGGGTAAATTCAGATGCGGTAATAGTAGTCGTTCAGCGCGTTGACATACAGTCCGGAATCTTAAAAAAACGTCAACGCAGCCGTGGGTTAACATGGCTGCGGGGCGGTATCTCCCCCCACAGCCTTTTCGGGATTAGCGGCGGTTTCTCACCAGCTGATAACGGCGGGTCAGATATTCAACTGGTGCGCTCCAGATATGCACCAGACGACAGAACGGGAACAGCAGGAACAGCGTCATGCCCAGTACCATGTGCACGCGATAGATAAACGCGACGCCCTCAAGATGTTGCGACGCGCCACCGTGGAAGGTCACCACCGCCTGTGCCCAGCCCACCAGCTTCATCATCTCACTGCCGTCCATATGCTGAGCAGAGAACGGAATGGTCAGAAGACCCAGCGTGGCCTGAGCCACCAGCAACGTCAGGATCAGAATGTCGCCGACGCTGCTGGTCGCCCGCACTCGTGGATTGGTCAGACGGCGCTTCAGCAGCAGCGCCCCACCCGCCAGCGTCATCGCACCGAACAGGCCACCGGCAATCATCGCCAGCTTCTGCTTCACGTCGATCGGCAGGAAGGATTCATACATCCAGTGCGGGGTCAGCATCCCGACGATATGACCGAAGAAGATACCGATGATGCCGATGTGGAAAAGGTTAGAGGCAAGCCGCATTCCTTTTTTGTCCAGCATCTGACTGGAACCGGCCCGCCAGCTGTACTGCCCGTAGTCATAGCGCAGCCAGCTCCCAACCAGAAAAACCGTCCCGGCCAGGTAAGGGTAAATATCGAAGAAGAAAGTGTTAATAAAATTCATGCTGATTCTCCTGTGGTGCGCGCCGTCGCCGCGGCGATATCCAGATACTGCGGCGCGACCGCATCGGCGAAGCGACGCTGATGCCTCGCCTGCTGCGCTGAGGCACAGCCCTGTTCGCCGAGAAATTTAATCTGCTCCTCTTCCCAGACCGCATCGAGTGCTGCCGGGGTATCATCACGCGCTTCCTGCGCCACCTGGGGCTTGAGGGCCGCAGGATCGACTGCGCTGCCGGAGAGCGTCAGTAACACGGTGAACAGGTCAGCATAAGGACTCTGTCGCTCTTCCAGACGCGCGGCCAGCAAGGCCAGGATTGGCACGATGTCCTCCAGCCCCTGACGCGCGGCCTCATCGCTTTTACAGGCGAGATATTCCAGGTAGAGCGGCAGATAATCGGGCAACTCTTTGCTGTCCAGTTCCAGACCGTCAGCCCGGTACTGTTCCAGCAGATCAACCATCGCCTGACCGCGATCGCGGGACTCACCGTGCACATGTTCAAACAGCAGCAGCGAGGTGGCGCGGCCGCGATCAAACAGTTCGCAGTAGTCAGCCTGCACATCCAGCATGGGCCGGGTGCAGAGCTGATTGATGAAGCGCACCAGCCGTGCGCTCTGTTGCAGGTTGAGTTCGCTGGCCTCTTCCAGCGCCGCGATCAGGTCGGGATAGTGGGTAAACAGCGCCTCATCCGGGTAGTCCAGCAGACGCGACACAACACGCAGCGTGATCATGAGGCATCCTCCGGACGGCTGGTTTTCCTGCTGACGTCAATGGCATCAATACGGCGGCTGTTGAACAGGTTAAATTTGCTGTCGCTGCCGTGGCAGCCATCGCCAAAGCTGAAGCCACAGCCTTTGCTTTCCGGGAAGGCTTCACGCGCCAGTTCACGATGGCTGGAAGGCACCACAAAGCGATCTTCATAGTTAGCGATCGCCAGATAACGGTACATCTCCTGCGCCTGCGCTTCGGTCAGACCGACCTGCTCCAGCGCCCGGACATCATGCTCACCGTCCACGCTTTCTGCGCGCTTGTAATGGCGCATCGCCAGCA
Source organism: Pantoea sp. 22096 (assembly GCF_052045955.1). NCBI lineage: Bacteria > Pseudomonadati > Pseudomonadota > Gammaproteobacteria > Enterobacterales > Erwiniaceae > Pantoea > Pantoea sp. 22096. Next base: position 32,760 of record NZ_JBQEPW010000003.1, read on the forward strand.
TGCGTTTCAGTGCCAGCAGCACCGGTGCGGTGTCGCCTGCGGTCAGCAGGTTCGCCAGGTACTCAACCGGAATGCGCAGGCTTTCCACATCCGGCAGCACGCCGGTATGCGCCAGCGCCCCGCCATCCACCGCCGACTGAATCGGTGATAATGGCGGCACATACCAGACCATCGGCAGCGTGCGGTATTCAGGATGAAGCGGCAGCGCCAGCTTCCATTCCATCGCCATTTTGTAGACCGGAGAGCGTTGCGCGGCGTCGATCACGCTCTGCGCAACGCCATCTTTCAGTGCCTGGGCGATCACGGCCGTATCGTGGGGATCAAGGAAGATATCCAGCTGGCTCTGATAGAGATCTTTCTCGTTTTCCGCTGCGGCCGCCTGTTCAATGCGGTCAGCGTCATAGAGCAGCACGCCGAGATAGCGGATGCGGCCGACACAGGTTTCCGAGCAGACGGTGGGCTGGCCCGCTTCAATACGTGGATAACAGAAAATGCATTTTTCCGATTTGCCGCTTTTCCAGTTGAAGTAGATCTTCTTGTACGGACAGCCGGTCAGGCACATCCGCCAGCCGCGACATTTATCCTGGTCGATCAGCACAATGCCATCTTCGCCGCGCTTGTAGATCGCGCCACTGGGGCAGGTCGCCACGCACGCCGGGTTGAGGCAGTGCTCACACAGGCGCGGCAGATACATCATGAAGGTATGCTCAAACTGGCCGTAGATCTCCTTCTGGATATTATCGAAGTTCTTATCCTGCGAGCGCTTGGCAAATTCGCCGCCAAGGATCTCTTCCCAGTTCGGGCCGTTTTCGATCTTTTTCATCCGCTCACCGGTGATCAGTGAGCGCGGACGTGCGATCGGCTGATGTTTACCGGCAGGCGCGTTGTGCAGATGCTGATAATCGAAATCGAACGGCTCGTAGTAATCATCCAGTGCAGGCACATCCGGGTTAGCGAAGATCTTCGACAGCAGGCCGACGCGACTGCCCATGCGCGGCTCCAGCTTGCCGTTGATCTTACGGATCCAGCCACCCTTCCATTTCTGCTGATTTTCCCAGGCGTGCGGATAGCCGACGCCAGGTTTGCTTTCGACGTTATTGAACCAGGCGTATTCCATGCCCTCGCGACTGGTCCAGACGTTTTTACAGGTCACCGAACAGGTGTGGCAGCCGATACATTTGTCGAGATTCAGCACCATGCCGACCTGTGAACGAATTTTCATGGTTTTACCTCCTGCTGGCTGCCCTGGCAGGCATCGTTGCCTTCCCCATCTAACCAGTTAATGTTGTTCATTTTTCTGACCACCACGAACTCATCGCGGTTAGAGCCGACGGTGCCGTAGTAGTTAAAGCCCCAGGAGAGCTGGGCATAACCGCCGATCATATGGGTCGGTTTCGGGCAGGTTCGCGTCACGGAGTTATGGATGCCGCCGCGCTGGCTGGTGATCTCCGAACCGGGGATATTCACGATGCGTTCCTGAGCGTGATACATCATGGTCATACCGGCCGGGATACGCTGGCTCACCACCGCACGCGCGGTCAGTGCACCGTTGGCGTTGAACGCCTCGATCCAGTCGTTATCCACAATGCCCAGCTCGCGGGCGTCATCTTCACTCATCCAGACAATCGGGCCGCCGCGTGATAGCGTCAGCATCAGCAGGTTGTCGCTGTAGGTGGAGTGAATGCCCCATTTCTGATGTGGCGTCAGGAAGTTCAGCGCCTTCTCCGGGTTACCGTTGGGTTTGCTGTTCAGCAACGGCTTCGCCGCACGGGTATCAATTGGCGGACGATAAACCATCAGGCTCTCACCGAAGGCGCGCATCCACTCATGGTCCTGATAGAGCTGCTGCCGACCGCTCAGGGTACGCCACGGGATCAGCTCATGAACGTTGGTGTAGCAGGCGTTGTAGGAGACATGTTCATCTTCCAGACCTGACCAGGTCGGACTGGAGATAATTTTGCGCGGCTGTGCCTGGATATCGCGGAAGCGGATCTTCTCATCTTCTTTGTTCAGTGCCAGATGCGTGTGGTCACGACCGGTAATCGCCCCCAGCGCCTGCCAGGCTTTCACCGCCACCTGACCATTGGTTTCTGGTGCCAGTGCCAGGATCACTTCTGCTGCATCGATCGCCGTGTCAATATTTGGCCGCCCCGCTGCCGGACCATCGGCTTTGACATAGTTAAGCAGCTTGAGGAAATCGACCTCTTTGCTGGTGTTCCAGCTGATGCCTTTGCCGCCGTTACCCAGGGTATCCAGCAACGGTCCCAGCGAGGTAAAGCGTTCCCAGATCGCCGGATAGTCGCGCTCTACCACCATAATGTGTGGCGCGGTTTTGCCCGGAATCAGGTCGCACTCGCCTTTTTTCCAGTCTTTAGTCTCGAACGGCTGCGCCAGTTCGGCCGGTGAGTCATGCAACACCGGCAGCGTCACCACATCCGTTTCAACACCTAAATGGCCAGGGCAGAGATCGGAGAAGGCTTTCGCGATGCCTTTATAAATCTCCCAGTCGCTTTTTGAATCCCAGGCCGGGTCGACGGCCGCCGACAGCGGATGAATAAACGGATGCATATCCGAGGTATTCATATCGTCTTTTTCATACCAGGTGGCGGTTGGCAGTACGACATCGGAGTAGAGACAGGTGCTCGACATACGGAAGTCGAGTGTGACCACCAGATCCAGCTTGCCTTCGGCACCCTGATCCAGCCATTCCACTTCTTCCGGCTTCACGCGGCCCTGCTGACCTAAATCTTTACCCTGAATGCCGTTTTCGGTGCCCAGCAGGTACTTGAGCATGTACTCATGCCCTTTACCTGAGGAGCCGAGCAGGTTAGAGCGCCAGACAAACAGGTTACGCGGGAAGTTCTGCGGGTCGTCCGGCTGCTCAGCGGCAAACCGCATGGTGCCCTGCTTCAGGCTTTCCACGGTGTAATCCAGCGGGGACTGACCGGCGGCTTTCGCCTGCGCCGCGATGTGCAGCGGGTTGACGTTAAGCTGCGGTGCGGAAGGCAGCCAGCCCATGCGTTCGGCACGCACGTTGAGGTCGATCAGGCTGCCGCTGTAGCGGCTTTTATCCGCCAGCGGTGACAGCAGTTCGCTGGTAGCCAGGGTTTCATAGCGCCACTGACTGGAGTGGTTGTAGAAGAAAGAGGTGCTGTTCATCTGACGCGGCGGACGCTGCCAGTCGAGGCCAAAGGCCAGCGGGGCCCAGCCAGTCTGCGGACGGAGTTTCTCCTGACCGACATAGTGCGCCCAGCCCCCGCCGCTCTGACCGACGCAGCCGCAGAAAATCAGCATGTTCATCAGGCCGCGGTAGTTCATGTCCATGTGGTACCAGTGGTTCATACCGGCACCGACGATAATCATTGAACGGCCACGGGTTTTCTCGGCGTTTTCGGCAAACTCACGGGCAATGCGGATGATGTTCTGCCGGGAAACACCCGTAATCTGCTCTGCCCAGGCCGGACTGTAGGCTTTAATTTCGTCGTAGCTTTGCGCGCAGTTAGTATCATCAAGGCCGCGATCCAGACCGTAGTTCGCCAGCGTCAGATCGTAGACGCTGGTGACCAGCGCTTCACTGCCATCCGCCAGTTTCAGGCGTTTCACCGGCAGCTTGTGCAGCAGAATCTCATCCAGCGCGACGCTGTTAAAATGCTCGCTGGTGATGCCGCCAAAGTAAGGGAAACCGACTTCAACGACCTCATCGTGGCTGCCGAGCAGGCTGAGTTGCAGCTCCACTTCTTTTTGTGACAGGCCGTCGCGCTGCTCCAGGTTCCATTTCCCTTTTTCGCCCCAGCGGAAGCCGATAGAGCCCTGCGGCGCAATCAATTCACCGGTCGCCTGATCCAGCGCCACGGTTTTCCACTCCGGGTTATTCTCCTGACCCAGACCATCCACCAGATCGCTGGCGCGTAGCTGACGGCCTGCGGCGTAGTAGCCGCCCTCACGTGGCTCCAGCATGACCAGCATCGGCATATCGGTGTAGCGGCGCACATAGTCGCGGAAATAACCGACTTCGCGATCAAGATGAAACTCTTTCAGCATCACATGGCCCATCGCCAGCGCCATCGCGCTGTCGGTGCCCTGCTTCGGACTCAGCCACTGGTCGCACAGCTTCGCGACTTCTGCATAGTCCGGGGTGATTGCCACGGTTTTTGTCCCTTTATAGCGGACTTCCGTAAAGAAGTGCGCATCCGGGGTACGGGTCTGCGGCACGTTGGAGCCCCAGGCAATAATGTAAGAGGAGTTGTACCAGTCGGCCGATTCCGGCACGTCGGTCTGCTCGCCCCAGGTCATCGGTGACGCAGGCGGCAGATCGCAATACCAGTCATAGAAGCTCAGGCAGGTTCCGCCGATCAGTGACAGATAACGAGCGCCGGCAGCGTAAGAGACCATCGACATCGCCGGAATCGGCGAGAATCCCATAATTCGGTCAGGGCCGTAGGTCTTCGCGGTGCAGATGTTCGCAGCAGCGATCATCTCGTTCACTTCCTGCCAGCTGGAACGCACAAAGCCGCCGCGTCCGCGCGCCTGCTTGTAGCTTTTCGCTTTCTCTGGATTGCTGATAATGGATGCCCATGCCTCCACCGGATCGCTGTGCTGCGCTTTCGCGTCGCGCCACAGCTGAATCAGCTTCTTACGCATCAGCGGATATTTCAGGCGGTTAGCGCTGTAGAGATACCAGGAGTAGCTGGCTCCACGTGGGCAACCACGCGGCTCATGGTTAGGCAGATCGGGACGCGTACGCGGATAGTCGGTCTGCTGGGTCTCCCAGGTGACCAATCCATTTTTGACGTAGATTTTCCAGCTGCAGGAGCCGGTACAGTTAACACCGTGGGTAGAGCGTACGACTTTATCGTGCTGCCAGCGGCTGCGATAACCATCTTCCCAGTCGCGGTTACTGTTTAAAGTCTGCCCATGCTGGCCGGAAAAGGGCTCAGCCAGCTGTTTGAAATAACGAAATCGATCAAGAAACTTGCTCATCCGGAATACTCCTGAAGGCCTGGTATGACATTGCTGACTCTGCATCTGTCGCGATACAGAAAGTAAAATGGTGCCGGTGCGCCACACCGGCTTTGTCGTTATCAGGCGCGGGCTTTTCGTCCGTAAACCAGCCAGGTCACGGCGATGCAGCAGAGATAGAAGACCAGGAAGATTTTCATCGCGCCAGCAGGTGAACCTGTCATGGCAAGCGACAGGCCAAAGGTCTGTGGAATAAAGAAGCCGCCCAGTGCACCAATGGCGGAGATAAAGCCCAGCGCAGCCGAGGTTTCAGTTGCCGCTTCACGCTGCGCATGCGCATCGTCACCACCTTCAGCTTTGATACGTTCCAGCGTCAGCTTGCGGAAGATCACCGCAATCATCTGGTAGGTGGAGCCACTGCCCAGACCGGCGGTCAGAAACAGGCCCATAAACACGGCGAAGAAGGCAATGAACGAGCCATCATGTCCATCTCCCGGCAGTGTGAGGAACAACAGTGCGGCAAACAGCGCCATCAGGATGTAGTTAACCAGCGTGACGCGGGTACCGCCGAGGCGGTCAGAAACGATGCCGCCTGCTGAACGGGCCAGCGCACCAATTAACGGGCCGAAAAAGGCGTAATGCATGATCACAACATCTGGAAACTGCGTTTTCGTCAGCATGGCGAAACCAGCAGAAAATCCGATAAAGGAACCGAAGGTCGCCAGATAGAGCAGTGCCATAATCCACAAATGTGGACGTTTCAGCACCGGCAACTGCTCACGCAGCGAGGATTTCGCCGCCGCGAGATCGTTCATGCCGAACCAGGCTGCGAGCGTGCCGATCGCCAGGAAAGGCACCCAGATCCAGGACGCATTTTCCAGCCAGATGCTGTCGCCGGTGACGGTGGTTTGACCCACATCGGCAAAGCCAAAAATGGCACAGGAGATTGCCAGCGGTGCGACAAACTGCATCACGCTGACGCCAAGATTACCAAGGCCGCCGTTGATACCCAGCGCGCCCCCCTGATGGGCTTTAGGGAAGAAGAAGCTGATGTTGCCCATGCTCGAAGCAAAGTTAGCGCCACCAAATCCGCACAGCAGGGAGATCACCATAAATGTGGCGAATGAGGTCTGGCTGTCCTGTACCGCAAAGCCGAGCCACAGGCAGGGGATAATCAGGATGCCGGTGCTGAAAGCAGTCCAGCGGCGACCACCAAAGATGGGAATAACAAAAGAGTAAGGCACACGCAGCAGCGCGCCGGACACAGACGGCAGCGCGGTCAGCAAAAAGAGCTGCTCCGTAGTGAAGTTAAAGCCGACTTTATTCAGATTCACCGCGACGGTGCTGAACAGCATCCAGACGCAGAAGCCCAGCAGCAGGCAAAAAACAGAAATCCACAGGTTACGGCTGGCGATACGCTTGCCGCGCGTCTGCCAGAACGCCTCATTTTCAGGTTGCCAGTCCTGGATTAACGCGCCGCGCGTCGGGGTTTGCAATGGGGCAGATTGGGTCATAAATCTCTCATCAGCAGAATAATAATTGTGCATATCCTGCGCATCCGGCCTGGTGGCTTGCTTGATACAAATCAACGGCAATGCAGGTTACAAAGGCGTGGCAATCTCAGCTCATCCCGGTTAAGTAGTTAACTGAATGCAGATAACCCTTATAAATCATGCGGTTTAATTGCAGCTGCGAACATCTTCAGCAAAAGGGCATCTGAATGGAAATAAAGGAGTAGTCCTTTGGGGGTATATAGCGACCCCGCTTCACCGGTAAGATAGGCACCTTCGCCCGTACAGGGCTGGCGTATAGGACAGGAAAGATTGTGACGGCAGAGAAATTTACGCTCTTATTAATCGATGATCATCCTATGCTGCGCAACGGTCTGAAGCAGCTGATTGCGCTGGATGAACGACTGCAGGTAGTGGCCGAAGCGGGTAACGGCATTGATGGTCTGGCGCTGGCACAACAGCACGATCCCGACCTGATCCTGCTGGATCTTAATATGCCGGGTCTGAGCGGGCTGGATACCCTCACCCAACTGCGCCAAATCGCCCTTTCTGGCCGGGTGGTGGTGTTCAGCGTTTCCGATAATGAAGAGGATGTGGTCAGCGCGCTGAAGCGCGGTGCGGATGGTTATCTGCTGAAAGATATGGAACCCGAAGCCTTGCTGAAAGCGCTGCATCAGGCGGCCGCCGGGCAGATCGTACTGAGCGAAGCGTTAACCCCAATTCTGGTTGCGCGGTTGCGCAATTCACAGCCTGCGCAGACGCGCGATATCAGCCAGCTGACCCGACGTGAACGCGACATCCTGCAACTGATCAGCGATGGAATGACCAACAAAGCGATTGCCCGCAAACTGGCTATCAGTGAAAGCACGGTCAAGGTTCACGTCAAATATCTGCTGAAAAAAATGAACCTCAAATCCCGCCTTGAAGCCGCCGTCTGGGCGCTGCAGAACGGGCTGCACTGAGTATTTTCCTTCTGCTGTGCGCTGTAGCGCCGCCCCTTCCGCCATAAACTGACGCAGAAATCGCGAGCCGTCTCGCAGCACCACGCCAGCATCATGAAAAACGCCACTTTTCTGTCGCCAGCCGTCGCCACATTTGCCAGGATGCCTGTCAGGTTACACCCGGTCAGGATCAGGGCGATTATCAGGCTGGCATATGCCCTGCCCTATTCGTTATCATCTGGTTATCCTGCGCGCCGACGCGAATCCTTTCGGTTTCATGGGCGTTGACCGCCAGAAATTTACCGCATTAAAGATGAGTTAAAACCTTATGCAAGAGCCAACCGAAAAGGACTTTCCTTCCCATACGCCCATGATGCAGCAGTACCTGCGCCTCAAGGCTGAGCATCCTGATATTCTGCTGTTTTACCGTATGGGTGACTTCTACGAGCTGTTTTATGACGACGCAAAACGCGCCTCACAGCTGCTGGAGATTTCACTCACCAAACGCGGCGCGTCCGCGGGCGAACCGATCCCGATGGCAGGTGTGCCCTATCATGCGGTTGAAGGCTATCTGGCTAAGCTGGTTCAGCTGGGCGAATCGGTTGCCATCTGCGAGCAGATAGGCGATCCGGCGCTGAGCAAAGGACCGGTCGAGCGCAAAGTGGTGCGCATTGTAACACCCGGCACCATCAGTGATGAGGCGCTATTGCAGGAGCGGCATGACAATCTGCTGGCGGCGATTGTGCAAAGTCCGCGCGGTTTTGGCTACGCCACGCTGGATATCAGCTCAGGCCGTTTTCGATTAAGCGAACCGGCTGATGCCGAAACCATGGCGGCAGAGCTACAGCGCACCAATCCTGCTGAGCTGCTCTACCCTGAAGATTTTCAGGCGATGTCGCTGATCGATCAGCGTCGTGGCCTGCGCCGTCGTCCGCTGTGGGAGTTTGAAATTGACACCGCGCGCCAGCAGCTGAATCTGCAGTTCGGCACCCGCGACCTCAATGGCTTCGGCGTAGAGAACGCGCACCTCGGACTGAGTGCGGCGGGCTGCCTGTTGCAATATGTCAAAGATACCCAGCGCACCACGCTGCCCCACATCCGCTCGCTGAGCATGGAGCGGCAGCAGGACAGCATCATCATGGATGCCGCCACCCGCCGCAATCTGGAGATTACCCAGAACCTGGCTGGCGGTACTGACAACACCTTAGCGGCTGTGCTGGATAAAACCGTCACCCCGATGGGCAGCCGGATGCTGAAGCGCTGGTTGCATATGCCGCTGCGTGATGTGCGCATCATTAACCAGCGTCAGGAGTCGATTGCTGAACTGCAGAATCTCAGCGACGTGCTGCAGCCGGTGCTGCGTCAGGTCGGCGATCTGGAGCGTATCCTGGCGCGTCTCGCACTGCGCACCGCGCGTCCGCGCGACCTGGCCCGCATGCGTCATGCGTTTCAGCAACTGCCGGAACTCAACCAACTGCTGGCCGACGTTAAAGCGCCACAGCTACAGAAGCTGCGCACGCAGATGGGCGAATTCAGCGCGTTACGTGAGCTGCTGGAACAGGCGGTGATTGAGTCACCGCCGGTGCTGATTCGCGACGGCGGGGTGATTGCGCCAGGCTACAACGCGGAGCTGGATGAGTGGCGCGCGCTGGCCGATGGCGCTACCGACTACCTTGACCGGCTGGAGATCCGTGAACGCGAGAAGCTGGGACTGGATACGCTGAAGGTCGGCTTTAACGGTGTGCATGGTTATTACATCCAGGTGAGTCGGGGACAGAGTCATCAGGTTCCGATGCACTATGTCCGTCGTCAGACGCTGAAAAACGCTGAGCGCTACATCATCCCGGAACTGAAAGAGTACGAAGATAAAGTTCTCACCTCGAAGGGTAAAGCGCTGTCGCTGGAGAAGAGCCTGTATGAGGCGCTGTTCGATCAGCTGCTGCCGCACCTTGAAGCGCTACAGCTGAGTGCCGCCGCGCTGGCCGAACTGGACGTGTTGAGCAACCTGGCAGAACGTGCCTGGACCCTGAACTATTGCCGTCCTGTGCTGCAGGATAAAGCCGGCATTAAAATCAGTGGCGGTCGCCATCCGGTGGTTGAACAGGTCCTGAAAGAGCCGTTTATTGCTAACCCGCTGTCACTGGCACCCCAGCGCAGAATGCTGATTATTACCGGTCCTAACATGGGTGGTAAAAGTACCTATATGCGACAGGCGGCACTGATTGCGCTGATGGCATGGATTGGCAGTTTCGTTCCTGCCGATGAGACGCTGATTGGACCACTGGATCGCATCTTTACCCGCGTCGGTGCCGCTGACGATCTCGCCTCCGGGCGCTCGACCTTTATGGTTGAGATGACCGAAACCGCAAACATCCTGCATAACGCCACTGAAAACAGTCTGGTGCTAATGGATGAGATTGGACGCGGCACCTCGACCTACGACGGTTTATCGCTGGCCTGGGCATGCGCCGAAAACCTGGCGAACCGCATCAAGGCGATGACGCTGTTTGCCACCCACTACTTTGAGCTGACAACATTGCCGGAAAAAATGGAAGGCGTGGTCAACGTCCATCTGGATGCGGTTGAGCATGGCGACACTATTGCCTTTATGCACAGCGTTCAGGAAGGTGCAGCGAGCAAGAGTTATGGTCTGGCCGTAGCCGCGCTGGCCGGCGTGCCTAAAGAGGTGATCAAGCGAGCGCGCAACAAGCTGAAAGAGCTGGAAACCGTTTCAAATCACTCGGCATCATCAACGGTAGATGGTTCTCAGCTGCCGCTGCTGGTTGAAGAGACCTCGCCAGCGGTGGAGGCGCTTGAGGCGCTGGATCCGGATACGCTAACACCGCGTCAGGCGCTCGACTGGATTTACCGGCTTAAATCACTGGTGTGATAGCACGCCGCATCGTGTGAACGCACGGTGCGGCGCTGGCACACTTCTGTAAATCACTTTTCTGCAGGCATAAAAAAAACGGTGGTTTTCACCACCGCTTTTTGCATTCGAACTCAGACCATCTTACAGACGATTATTCACGAAACAGTGCTTCAATGCTGAGGCCCTGCGCCTGCAGGATTTCTCGCAGACGGCGCAAACCTTCAACCTGAATCTGACGTACACGCTCACGGGTTAAGCCGATTTCACGACCCACATCCTCAAGCGTTGCCGCTTCATAGCCTAACAGGCCGAAACGACGTGCCAGCACTTCACGCTGCTTGGCGTTCAGTTCGAACAGCCATTTGACGATGCTTTGTTTCATATCATCGTCCTGCGTGGTGTCTTCAGGGCCGTTGTCTTTCTCATCGGCCAGAATATCCAGCAGCGCTTTTTCAGAATCACCGCCCAATGGCGTATCAACTGAGGTAATGCGTTCGTTGAGACGTAACATACGGCTTACGTCCTCAACAGGTTTATCAAGCTGATCGGCGATCTCTTCCGCACTCGGCTCATGGTCGAGCTTGTGGGAAAGTTCACGCGCAGTTCGCAGATAAACATTCAGTTCTTTTACAATGTGAATCGGCAGACGAATGGTACGGGTTTGATTCATGATCGCCCGTTCAATGGTCTGACGAATCCACCAGGTAGCATAGGTTGAGAAACGGAACCCGCGCTCGGGGTCAAATTTCTCAACGGCACGAATCAGGCCGAGGTTACCTTCTTCAATCAGGTCCAGCAGGGCTAAACCACGATTGCTGTAACGACGGGCGATTTTCACTACCAGGCGTAAGTTACTTTCGATCATGCGGCGACGGGAAGGGATGTCACCTCTCAATGCACGGCGAGCGAAGAAAACCTCTTCCTCTGCCGTTAACAACGGAGAATAGCCAATCTCCCCAAGATAGAGCTGCGTCGCATCTAATACACGCTGCGTCGCACCCTGTGATAGCAACTCTTCTTCCGCTACGTCGCTATCACTGGCTTCGTTTTCAACGAGTGCCTTCTCGTCAAAAATTTCAGCTCCATTCTCATCGAATTCCGCGTTCTCATGTAACTCGTTTACTTTCAGCGTATTCTGGCTCATAAGCGGCTCCTACCCGTGATTCCAGGGCAGAACATAAAACAGTTTTGTTCTGCCGGATTATCGCTGCGGTAAATAACGCAACGGGTTTACGGATTTCCCCTTGTAACGAATTTCAAAGTGTAATCTGACTGAACTGGTTCCGGTGCTACCCATGGTAGCGATCTTTTGCCCCGCCTTAACTTCCTGTTGTTCCCGAACCAGCATTGTATCGTTGTGGGCGTAGGCGCTCAGGTAATCATCGTTGTGTTTAATGATGATCAAATTACCGTAACCCCGGAGTGCGTTACCTGCGTAAACCACTCGTCCTGAAGCAGTGGCAACCACAGATTGTCCGCGCGTCCCGGCGATATCGATACCTTTATTGCCACCTTCGGCGGCAGAGAAGTTATCGATAATCTTCCCGTCAGTCGGCCAGCGCCAGCTTCCGACCGGCGTTGAACTGTTGGTAGTACTGCTAACCGTTGGGGGTGCGGTAATCACCGGAGCTGTTGTCGTTGCAACATTTGCTCCTTTCGAAGGCAACAATTTGCTGCCACCCGAATTACCTGAATCATCAGAATACGTAATAACAGGTTGCTGTGCAACAGCAGGCGATTTAATTTGTGGCGCGGCCGGCACGCCGCCCTGCGTTGCATCAGCAACGGTAATGGGATTTCCACCGGTAATCGGCTGGCCCGATCCGTTACCAATCTGTAAAGTCTGGCCTACATTCAGGCTATATGGCGCGGCAACGTTATTGCGCTGGGCTAAATCACGGAAATCATTGCCGGTAATCCAGGCAATGTAAAACAAGGTGTCTCCGCGCTTAACGGTATACGTTTCACCGGAGTAGCTACCCTTAGGAATATTCTGGTAACTGCGGTTGTACACTATCCGGCCGTTCTGCGTCTCAACATTACTGTTGGTACTAATCATTCCACCATTGCTGGGAACAGATGCTGAATTTCTGCTTAACATTTGTCCCTGAGACGGCGCGGCAGGAACACCACCCGAAACCGGGCCTGCGCCAGCCTGGCTGTTCATCATGCCACCATCATCGCCAACGCGACTGATGGGTGCCTGTGAGTTGTCGCCGGAGCTACAGCCTGCAAGCCAGAATCCTACCAGTGAAAGTGCCGCCAGACGGCGTAACTGAAAAAGTGTGCTTCCCGTGCTCATTAATCCCCCGTGATGGCAACGCTGATCTATCTGTTTCACTGCACCGGCCAGCAGAATGCTCTGCGCGGCGCGATAAAATCTGTGTTTTCGTTGAATAAACTGGATAGTAACAATATCAACCAGGTGGTGCCATGAAACAGTTGTGAAGAAATACGAAGAGCGTCAGGCGAGATCGCCCTGCACCAGCGGAACAAAACGCACCGGTTCAATGATCTCTTCCGTAACTTCTGCGCCCTGGCGACGCAGGCGCTTCAGTACCTGCTGATCTTCGCCAACCGGCAGCACCATAATGCCGCCTTCTGCCAGTTGTGCTATCAGCGCAATCGGAATTTCCGGTGGAGCGGCTGTAACGATAATGGCATCGAACGGCCCGCGAGAAGGCCAGCCCTGCCAGCCATCGCCATGGCGGGTTGAGACATTATGCAGATCCAGCTGTTTCAGACGACGCTTGGCCTGCCACTGCAGCCCTTTGATGCGTTCCACTGAATAAACATGGTCTACCAGATGGGCAAGAATCGCTGTCTGATACCCGGACCCCGTACCAATCTCCAGTACACGCGAATGCGGATTCAGGCCGAGTAACGCGGTCATCCGCGCGACCATATAGGGCTGTGAGATCGTCTGACCGGAGCCGATAGGCAAGGCTACATTGTCCCAGGCTTTATGCTCAAACGCCTCGTCAATAAACCGTTCGCGTGGCACCTCGCTGATGGCTTTCAGCAGGTTCTCATCATCAATACCCTGCTGACGCAGTTGTGACAGCAATGTCTCAATACGCCGATTCACCATGCCAGGTTCACCTCAGCTTTAGCCAGCCAGTCACTGAGCACATTCTGCGCGCTGTGCGCCGTTAAATCGACATGTAGTGCGGTCACAGAAACGTAGCCCTGATCCACGGCGGCAAAGTCCGTATCCGGGCCCGCATCCAGTTTTTCGCCCGGCGGGCCAATCCAGTAGAGGGTATTGCCACGCGGATCCTGCTGCGCAATCACCTGATCCGCTGGATGGCGACTGCCACAGCGCGTCACGCGGATGCCTTTAAGTTCGGCCAGCGGCAGATCGGGGACATTGATGTTGAGAATGCGGCCGGTGCGCAGCGGTTCATGCGTCAGCGCCCTGAGGATTGCGCAGGTCACCGCTGCCGCAGTGGCGTAGTGCAGATGGCCGTTAAGCGAAACCGCTATCGCCGGTAAACCAAGATGTCGCCCTTCCATCGCCGCCGCCACCGTGCCGGAGTAGATGACATCATCGCCCAGATTAGGGCCGGCATTGATGCCTGACACCACAATGTCAGGACGCGGCTGCATCAGCGCATTCACCCCCAGATAGACGCAATCGGTCGGGGTGCCCATCTGAACCGCGATATCGCCGTTTTCATGGGTGAAAGTACGTAGAGGTGTTTCCAGCGTTAAGGAGTTGGAGGCACCGCTTCGGTTACGATCGGGAGCAACAACCTGCACGTCAGCAATCTGCCGCAGAGCGTTTGCCAGAGTCTGAATGCCTGGCGCATGAATGCCGTCATCGTTGCTGAGCAATATCCGCATTTCGTTCTGACCTTTTTTTATTCGACTGGTCGCCGTGACTGAACCTGTTTCAACGGCATGGCAACAGGTGATGAATGGACAGCGATTTTTGCATTCTAGCGAGGCACGCAAGGAAGTGGTAGGCGTAAATCACACGACGGTGGGGGTTTGCCGCAACATTACCCACAAGTCGGGTCATGTTGCAGCGAAGATTACTCATCAGGCTGATCGGGCGCATCCGTTTGAGTCAGCAGCTCCCGGACCACGCTGGTGGCAAAGCTACCCGCAGGCAGCCAGAACGCCAGTTCCAGCGTGACGTCATCCCACCAGCTCCATTGCATATCGCGCGGCACCACCAGCATGGCGCGGCGGGCGGCATCGACCTTCTCACGTTCCATTAATTCCAGCAGCAGCGACTCATCCGCCAGCGCCTGCTGCTCAAAGGCCAGCGCGTCAGCCTGCGGGCCAGGCTCACCGCGTCCGGGCAGCGGCGCGGTAATGCGCAGCTCATGCTGTTCAACCCGGCGCTGTGACTCTGCAAGTTCATCAGGCTGGGCAACAAACCAGCTGCCACGGCCAGTCAGCTGCAAAGCATCGCCGTTGAGCACCTGCGTCAGGCTGCCCTGCTGTTGCAGACGCGCACTGGTCACCTGATTAAACAGCGCACTGCGTGCGGCAGAAAGCATCAGGCTGCGCTTGTTGCGGTCGCGAATAATGATCTCATTGCGCGCCCACTTTTCCGCCATCACCAGGTTATTGCCGCCGCGACCAAAACGCTGTTCACCAAAATAGTTGGGCGCGCCCGCATCGCGAATCTGCGCCAGACGCGTTTCAACCGCATCACGATCGCTGATCTGGCGAATGACCAGCCGGAACGCATTCCCTGCCAGTGCGCCGATGCGCAGCTTACGCTTGTGGCGCACCACCTGCAGAATGTCGACGCCCTCAAGCGAAAAACCACGCAGATCGGGCATCGCATTGCCTGGCAGACGAAAACAGAGGGTCTGCTCCGTGACCGCATGGCGGTCTTTCATCCCGGCATAGCTCATGTCGCGCTGATGAATACCAAGATACTTAGCCAGCGCCTCCGCCACAAAGCGGGTATTGGCCCCGACCTTACGGATACGCACCAGCAGATGCTCACCTTCCCCATCCGCGCCATACCCGAGGTCTTCCACCACCACGAAATCTTCCGGGTTGGCTTTGATCACGCCGGAAGCGACGGGCGTGCCGTGCAGGTAATTCAGCGTCATTGGCTGTCAGCTTTCAGAACTAACGCGACCGCTTCACAGGCGATGCCTTCGCCGCGCCCGGTAAAGCCGAGCTTCTCGGTGGTGGTCGCTTTGACGTTGACCGCATCCATATGGCAGCCTAAATCTTCTGCAATGTTGATGCGCATCTGTGGCACGTGCGGCAGCATTTTCGGAGCCTGAGCAATAATCGTAACGTCGACATTACCGATACGATAGCCTTTGGCTTCGATACGACGCCAGGCCTCTCGCAACAGGCCGCGGCTGTCTGCCCCTTTAAAGGCCGGATCGGTGTCGGGAAACAGCTTGCCGATGTCGCCCATCGCTACTGCGCCAAGCAGCGCGTCAGTCAGCGCATGCAGCGCTACATCGCCATCCGAATGGGCGATAAAACCGTGTTCAAACGGGATCCGCACACCGCCAATCACTAACGGACCTTCTCCGCCAAAGGCGTGAACGTCAAAACCGTGACCGATACGCATCATGCGCTCTCCTTTAATTGAATCTGACTCAGATAAAAAGCCGCCAGCGCCAGATCTTCTGGCCGGGTGACTTTGATGTTATCACTGCGTCCGCTGACTAACAGCGGATGGTAGCCGCAATACTCTAGCGCCGACGCCTCATCGGTGATGGTCGCGCCTTCTGCCAGCGCCCGCGTCAGGCAGGCGGTGAGCAGTGCATGAGGGAAAAATTGCGGTGTTAAAGCGTGCCAGAGATCGTCACGTTCTACGGTATGGGCCACTGCCGCTTTGCCCGGCTCGCCCCGCTTCATCGTGTCGCGCACGGGCGCGGCCAGAATTCCGCCTACGTGGCTCTGTTCGCGCACGTTGAGCAGTTGCTGGAGATCGTCGGGATGCAGACAGGGACGCGCAGCGTCATGGACCAGCACCCAGGCGGAACCCTGTGCGGCCTGGAGTCCTGCCAGCACCGATTCGGCACGGGTCTCTCCGCCTGTGACCCTGACCACGCGCGGATCGCGTGCCAGCGGCAGGGAAGCAAAGTGCTCGTCATCGGGGCTAAGGGCAACAATCACCTGTCTGATAGCGGGATGGGAAAACAGACGTGCAATGCTGTGTTCCAGAAGGGTGTGCTGACCAATCGTCAGATACTGCTTTGGACAGGTTGCCTGCATGCGGCTGCCGATCCCGGCAGCGGGCACCACGGCAATCACATCCGCAAGGGAGGCCAGAGTGTTCATGATTTATCGTTGTAGGTTTTGCGCTGATTGTTGCGCGTTGCGTTTATTCTGGTCAGGCACCAGACGATAGAAGGTCTCACCGGGCTTAATCATGCCCAGTTCATTGCGCGCACGCTCCTCGATCGCTTCCGAGCCGCCATTGAGGTCATCAATTTCGGCAAACAGCTGATCGTTTCGCGATTTCAGTTTGGCATTGTTTGCCTGTTGCACCGCGACATCATCATTGACGCGCGTATAGTCATGGATGCCATTTTTCCCCAGCCACAATGAATATTGCAGCCAGCCTAGCAGCACCAATAACAGTAACGTCAGTTTTCCCATCCCGCCCCCTAAAAACGGCCCAATCATCCCATAACTTTGCACAGGACTCCACACCAGCGGCGAAAATGGCATGCTTTGCTGCGCGTCCGGGTAATCAGTACCGATTCTGGCGGGAAAAGATTTGTAACCTGCCGATGCGTTTGCACATCAGCACAGGCGCAGTGATGGCTTACCAGCCAGAAAGAAATGAGAACATTAACCAGAAGAGCGTGACCACCATAATCACTGTGGCAAGCGCGGCCCAGAGCCACTGCCCGCTCAGCAGCGTATTCAGTGCAATACCCGTCACCACGGCGACCGGCAACAGCGCCAGAAAGAATGGCCAGGTATAGAGAAAGAAAAACAGCGTGTTAGAGCCGAACAGCAGGAATGGAATCGCCAGCGCACACCAGTAAGCAAGAAAGCCGATAACGCCGCCCGGCAGCAGTGAGCGTGGCTCATCCGGGGCTGAGTCATCTTTACGGGCGAGCATTGGGGTAATGTTCTGCATAGGCATCCTGTTGGCGCGAGGGCGGCAGATCAGACCCGATCTGCCGCTGTCTCTTCAGGATCTGATGATATCGCGGTCACGCAGCAGGTCTAACAATTGGGCAGCCAGTTTTGTAACCAATTGTTCGCCATCCAGCTTGATTTCCGGGCTGTCTGGCGCCTCATAGACGCTGTCGATGCCGGTGAAATTACGCAGCTCACCGGCGCGCGCTTTGCGATATAAACCTTTCGGATCGCGCGCTTCACACACCGCTAACGGTGTATCGACAAACACCTCGATAAACTGCCCTGGCTCCAGCAGGTCGCGCACCATCTGACGCTCGGCGCGATGCGGCGAAATAAAGGCGGTGAGCACCACGAGTCCGGCATCCACCATCAGCTTCGCCACTTCACCGACCCGACGGATGTTCTCCTTGCGGTCATCATCGCTGAAGCCGAGGTCACGACAGAGGCCGTGACGCACATTGTCACCATCCAGCAGATAGGTGCTGACACCGATGCGGTGCAGCGCCTGCTCCAGCGCACCTGCGACGGTGGATTTCCCCGAGCCCGAAAGCCCGGTGAACCACAGCACCACGCCCTGATGGCCGTGCTGCTGCTCGCGAGAAGCACGTGTTACCGGATGGTCATGCCACACCACGTTATCATCGTGCTGCGCCATTATTGACCGCCCAGCAGGTCGCGCGCGTTCCAGTGTGGGAAGTGACGACGCACCAGCGCATTCAGTTCCAGCTCAAACGCGCTGAACTCACCGCTGTTAACCGGCGCATCATGGTTTGGCTGATGGATCATGCCAGCACCCACGGTGACGTTACTCAGGCGATCGATAAAGATCATGCCGCCGGTTACCGGGTTCTGCTGATAGCTATCGAGCACCATCGGTTCGTCAAAGGTGATCTCAATGCGACCAATACCGTTCAGCGGCAGCGAATCGACCTGACGCGTCTCCAGCGAATTGATCTCGACCTGATGCAGCACCTTCTCAACGCGACCACGGGTTTTCTTACCGGCGATTTTCAGGTCATAGCTCTGACCGGCCTGCAGCGGCTGTTCCGCCATCCAGACCACATCAACGCTGGCAGACTGCACCGCAGCCAGTGCTTCGCTGGCATCCACCAGCAGATCGCCACGGCTGATATCAATCTCATCCTGCAGTACCAGCGTAATCGCTTCGCCTGCACCCGCTTCCTGCAAATCGCCATCAAAAGTCACAATACGGGCAATAGTCGACTCCACGCCAGACGGCAGCACTTTTACCCGCTGGCCCACCTGCACGCTGCCCGACGCCAGAGTACCGGCATAGCCACGGAAATCCAGGTTGGGACGGTTCACATACTGCACCGGGAAACGCATCGGCTGATGATCGACAACGCGCTTCAGCTCCACGGTTTCCAGTACATCCAGCAGGGTCGGTCCGCTGTACCACGGCATGGTCTGACTGGCAGAGGCAACGTTGTCCCCTTCCAGCGCTGACATTGGCACAAAGCGGATATCAAGGTCTTCCGGCAGCTGGGCAGCAAAATCCAGGTAATCCTGTTTGATCTGCTCGAAGCGTGCCTGATCGTACTCCACCAGGTCCATCTTGTTGATCGCCACCACCAGGTGTTTGATGCCCAACAGCGTTGAGATAAAGCTGTGACGGCGGGTCTGATCCAGTACGCCTTTACGTGCATCGATCAGCAGGATCGCCAGATCGCAGGTTGACGCGCCGGTCGCCATGTTGCGGGTGTACTGTTCATGTCCCGGCGTGTCCGCGATAATAAATTTACGCTTTTCGGTCGAGAAGTAGCGGTAGGCCACATCAATAGTAATGCCCTGCTCACGCTCCGCCTGCAGGCCATCCACCAGCAGCGCCAGATCGAGCTTCTCGCCCTGGGTGCCGTGTCGTTTGCTGTCGTTGTGCAGTGATGAAAGCTGATCTTCATAGATCTGACGGGTGTCATGCAGCAGACGCCCAATCAGGGTACTTTTTCCGTCGTCCACGCTGCCGCAGGTCAGAAAACGCAGCAGGCTCTTATGCTGTTGAGCGGTCAGCCAGGCTTCAACGCCGCCCTGGTCGGCAATCTGTTGTGCAATTACGGTATTCATCTGGCGTCTCCTTAGAAATAACCCTGGCGTTTTTTCAGTTCCATCGAACCGGACTGATCGCGATCGATCATGCGGCCCTGACGCTCGCTGGTGGTGGAGACCAGCATCTCTTCGATGATCTCCGGCAGCGTCTGCGCTTCGGACTCTACCGCCCCAGTCAGAGGCCAGCAGCCGAGCGTACGGAAACGGACCATCCGCTGGGTGATCTCTTCACCCGGCTGCAGGTTGATGCGATCGTCATCGATCATCATCAGCATGCCATCACGCTCCAGCACCGGACGCGGCGCGGCGAGATAGAGCGGCACGATCTCGATGTTTTCCAGGAAGATGTACTGCCAGATATCCAGTTCGGTCCAGTTCGACAGCGGGAAGACACGGATGCTCTCGCCTTTGTTGATCTGGCCGTTGTAGTTGTGCCACAGCTCAGGACGCTGGTTTTTCGGATCCCAGCGATGGAAGCGGTCACGGAAGGAGTAGATACGCTCTTTGGCGCGTGACTTTTCTTCATCGCGACGAGCGCCACCAAAGGCCGCATCAAAACCATATTTGTTCAGCGCCTGCTTCAGCCCTTCGGTCTTCATAATGTCAGTGTGTTTGGCACTGCCGTGGACAAAAGGGTTAATCCCCATCGCCACGCCTTCCGGATTGCGGTGAACCAGCAACTCTGCGCCCATCGCTTTCACGGTGCGGTCGCGAAACGCGTACATTTCACGGAATTTCCAGCCGGTATCCACATGCAGCAGCGGGAACGGCAGCGTGCCCGGATAAAAGGCTTTACGCGCCAGATGCAGCATCACCGAGGAGTCTTTGCCGATGGAGTACATCATCACCGGGTTGCTGAACTCTGCTGCCACTTCGCGAATGATGTGGATACTCTCCGCCTCCAGCTGACGCAGATGAGTGAGTCGTTTTTGGTCCATGATTTTCCCTCAAGCCAGATTGACAACGGCGGACTCGCGAGTCCCCTGTTGTGCTGAATGTTTAAACCAGGCGAGTTGCCCGTGCAGATTAACCACCTCTCCAATCACCAGCAGCGCCGGAGTAGGTGCCGAGGCGGCCAGCGCCTCAAGTTGTTCTAAGGTGCCGGTCAGCACCTGTTGATCCTGACGGGTGCCGCGACTGATCACCGCCACTGGCGTTGATGGCGCGCGACCGTGCTGAATCAGCGCTGCGCTGATAGCGGCTGCTTTAACCGTGCCCATGTAGATCGCCAGCGTCTGACGCGCACGCGCCAGCGATGGCCAGTCAATATCATCGCCATCGGGACGGCAGTGACCGGTAATAAACATCACGCTCTGCGCGTAATCGCGATGGGTCAGCGGAATCCCGGCATAGGCTGTCGCGCCGGCAGCCGCGGTGACGCCCGGCACCACCTGGAACGGCACGCCCGCCTGCTGTGCCGCCTGCAGCTCTTCGCCGCCGCGGCCAAAGATAAAGGGATCGCCGCCCTTAAGGCGGACAACGCGCTTACCTTTCAGCGCCAGTGAAACCAGCAACTGATTAATCTCTTCCTGCGGCAACGTATGCGCGCTGGCGCGTTTACCGACGCAGATGCGGTCGGCGTCGCGACGCACCAGGTCCAGCACCTCTTCGCTGACCAGATGGTCGTAGAGCACCACATCGGCTAACTGCATTACCTGCAGGCCACGCAGCGTCAGCAGGCCGCTGTCGCCCGGCCCGGCACCGACCAGAAAGATCTCGCCCTGACGGGTTGGCTCTTCCAGCAGTTCACGATCCAGCGTGCGCTTCGCCTCTTCGACGTTACCGGCGGACATCTGACTGGCGAACAGACCGTCGAAGGCACGCTCCCAGAAACGCCGACGATCGGACATGCGGCTGAAGCGCTGTTTGACCTTATCGCGCCAGAGTCCGGCTACCTCCGCCATCTGACCAAGACTGGCGGGCAGCAGCGTTTCGATTTTTTCGCGCAGCATGCGTGCCAGCACCGGTGCGGTGCCGCTGGAGGAGATCGCCACCACCAGCGGTGAGCGGTCAACAATCGACGGGAAGATAAAGGTGCATTTTGGCTGGTCGTCGACCACGTTAACCAGCTTATGCCGCGCGTTTGCGGCTTCAAAAACCTGGGTATTAAGCTGGTTGTCGTCGGTGGCGGCAATCACCAGGAAAACACCATCCAGCTGGGTCGGGTCAAATGCGGTCGCCACCCACTCCAGCTCCTGCTTATCCAGCAGTGCCTGCAGTTCAGGGCAGAGTTCACGAGAGGCGATCTGAATACGCGCGCGCGCGCGACGCAGCAGTTCAATTTTTCGCGCCGCAATATCTCCACCGCCGACAACCAGAACCGGGCGGCCAGAGAGATCGGCAAAAAGAGGCAAATAGTCCACGTTAACCCTGATGATTTAACTTTGTATTAACGCGACTATACGTCGCTGAGTTTATCCAGATGAAATTACGAATTGGAATGAGTAGTTACCGAATGGAATAACGACGCCGCAAAGCACAGAACAATTTGTTCTTAGCAGATGTATTTAATGGCTTTTTTGTGAACAGGTTCACACATTCAGGGCCGCGCCTGCGTCTGCAAAACCAGATAAGTGCCAGTAATAAATGTGTGTTCGTGCTTTCGCTCAGAGCAGCGCCCGATTCCGCTAACCAGCTCACAGAACAAAAGGCGTATAATGCGCGCGGCATGGCTGGCCCTGGCCCGCATGCCTGTTGGCTCCCGGATAATGAAAAAAAAGGATGCACTATGTTTTGTTCCCTCCGCCTGAGGGTCGCGACAGTTTTGTTTAGCGCACTCATTTCCCCGCTGGTCCTGGCCGCGCCAGCGGGTCAGTTTGCCGAACAGCAGGTCCGGCACATCGCCACCTATTTTCCTGGCCGGATGAGCGGAAGTCCGGCTGAACTGATGGCCGCTGACTATCTGCAACAGCAATTTACCGCGCTGGGGTATAAAACCGATACCCGCCAGTTCAACACCGGCTATAAATGGCAGGAGGATGACGGTACGCAGCGCTGGCATAAGCTCACGGCCACCTCGGTGATAGCCGCGCGTGCAGGCAGCGTGCCGCAGGAGATTCTGATCGTGGCGCATCTGGATACCTGGACGCCGCAGAACAGCAGCCAGGTCCATCATAATCTGGGCGGCTTGCGTCTGCAGGGCGTCGACGATAATGCGTCGGGTCTTGGCGTGATGCTGGAGCTGGCACAGCAGCTGAGTCACAAACCGCTGCACTACGGCATCCGCTTTGTGGCGCTCAGCGCCGGAGAAACCGATCTGCACGGCATGGATGATTATGTTGAGCGGATGAGCACGCGTGAGAAGAAAAATACGCTGCTGGTCATCGATCTGAACAGCCTGATCACCGGCGATCATCTCTATTTCAACAGCGGCATGAACACGCCTCGGGCGGTGCGCAAGCAGACCAGCGACCGCGCTCTGCTACTGGCCCGTCAGTTGGGCATTCCCGCTGCCAGCCACCAGCTGAATCGCAAAGACTTCAACGGTCTGAATGCCTTCGACAGGGCGGGCTTTCCGCTGCTGGATGTCACCGCCAGCAACTGGACGCTGGGAAATAAAGATGGCGCGTTACAGCGTCATCGCAGCCACCACTTTCCTGATGGCGTAACCCGTCATCAGACTGATTTGGATAATCTGAGCTATCTCGACCGCTGGCTGCCGGGCCAGATAACCCTGCGAACCCGCGACAGTGTTCGCGTGCTGCTGCCGCTGCTCAGCGAACTGACCAATCCCAAAGTGTGAGGATCTGACATGTACGTGGTATTTCTGAATTACGTTCGTCCGATAGAAGAGGTTGAAGCGCTGCTGGCAGGCCATATCGACTGGCTCGATCGCTATTTTGATGCGGGCTTTTTTATTGCCGCGGGACGTAAAGATCCACGCACGGGCGGCATGCTGATGGTCAGGGAGATGGAACGTGAAAAGCTGGATGCGATCTTAGCGGAAGATCCGTTTGTCGCGGTGGCGGAGTATGAGGTGACGAAAGTGAATGTGACCCGTGCAGCGGAGGCGTTTGCCGGATTAAAAGGCGTTTAACTTCCTGCCTGACTGACTGCACGAAGACATTCTCTCCCCCTGGCGGGGGAGAGAAGCACGGCATCAGCCTTCGTGCAGACCACACTCGCGTTTAAGACCAAAGAAGCGCGTCTCTTCTTCTGCCATACCCGGCTCCCACTTGCGGGTGGTGTGGGTATCGCCCACCGAAAGGTAGCCTTCATCCCACAGCGGATGATACTTCAGCTTGTGCTGCTCCAGATACTGATGAATCTGGCGGTTATCCCAGTCGATAATCGGCAGCAGCTTGAAGACGCCTCGCTGCACGCCCAGCACCGGCAGATTCGCCCGGCTGCCGGACTGATCGCGGCGCAGACCGGCAAACCAGGTCTGGGCACCCAGGCTTTCAATAGCCCGGTTCATCGGCTCGACTTTATTGATCTCGTTATACTTCTCAATCCCTTCGACCCCCTGCTCCCACAGTTTGCCATAGCGCGCTTCCTGCCAGGCCGGTGAGGTTTCGGCACGGAACACTTTGAGGTTGAGATTAAGCTGGTTCGCCAGCTCATCAATAAAACGATAGGTCTCCGGGAACAGATAGCCAGTGTCGGTCAGGATCACCGGAATATCGGGCTGCTGACGCGTCACCAGATGCAGCGACACCGCGGCCTGAATACCGAAACTGGAGGAGAGCACATAGGCGCCCGGCAGATTCTCCAGCGCCCAGCTGACCCGCTCTTCTGCTGATGACTTCTCCAGCTGCGCATTGGTCGCCGCCAGCGCCATCGCACGCTGGACTTTGGACATCTCATTCAGTGCTGCGAGGTCGGGCTGACTCATTTTGCTTCCTCCCAGAAGTCGCGTGCCGGGTCCAGCACCGGCGCAACAATGCCTGCGCGGATGGTGAAGTCACCAAAGCCTTCAGCGGCCTGGCGCTCGGTGGCCCAGCGTCCCACCAGCTCATCAATGGTGGCGAGAATTTCGCTTTCGTTAATGTTTTCACGATACATACGGGGAATACGCGTTCCGCTGCGGTTTCCGCCCAGATGCAGGTTGTAGCGGCCTGGCGCTTTACCCACCAGACCCAGTTCAGCCAGCATGGCACGGCCGCAACCGTTCGGACAACCGGTAACGCGTAACACTATGTGCTCATCACCAACGCCATGCGCGTGCATGATGCCCTCGACTTTAGTCACAAACGCGGGCAGGAAGCGTTCGGCTTCTGCCATCGCCAGCGGACAGGTCGGGAACGCGACGCAGGCCATCGAGTTTTCGCGCTGTGGCGTCACATGATCCATCAGACCATGTGCGCGGGCGATCGCTTCAATCTGCGCTTTTTCGCTTTCCGGCACGCCCGCCACAATCAGGTTCTGGTTGGCGGTCAGGCGGAAGTCACCCTGATGGATTTTCGCAATTTCCGCGATGCCGCTTTTCAGCGGTCGGCCCGGATAGTCGAGCAGGCGACCATTTTCGATAAACAGCGTCAGATGCCATTTGTTGTCGATGCCTTTGATCCAGCCAATGCGATCGCCACGGGTGGTGAACTCATAGGGACGGATCGGCTCAAACGTCAGGCCAGCGCGTTTTTCAACTTCCGCTTTAAAGGTCTCGACGCCAACGCGTTCCAGGGTGTACTTGGTTTTGGCGTTTTTACGGTCGGTACGGTTACCCCAGTCACGCTGCGTCGTCACGACCGCCTCGGCAACATCGAGGATCTTCTCAACCGGGAAGTAACCAAATTCGCTGGCGGTACGCGCGTAAGTCGCTTTGTTACCGTGCTCGATCGAAAGACCGCCTCCCACCAGCAGGTTGAAGCCCACCAGCTTGCCGTTCTCGGCGACGGCGACAAAGTTCAGATCGTTGGCGTGCAGATCCACATCGTTATGCGGCGGGATCACTACCGTCGTTTTGAATTTACGCGGCAGATAGGTTTCACCGAGAATCGGCTCTTCGTCTGTTGTCGCGACTTTTTCTTTATCCCACCAGATCTCGGCATAGGCACGGGTGCGCGGCAGCAGATGCTCGGAGAGCTTCTTCGCCCACTCATACGCTTCCTGATGCAGTTCCGACTCAACCGGGTTCGACGTACAGAGCACGTTACGGTTGACGTCGTTGGCGGTCGCCAGCGCATCCAGCCCCACTTCATGCAGCATCTGATGCGTCGGCTTGACGTTCTTCTTCAGAATGCCGTGAAACTGGAAGGTCTGACGGTTGGTCAGACGGATGCTGCCATAAATAGTTTTGTCGGTAGCAAATTTGTCGATGGCCAGCCACTGCGTCGGCGTAATGATCCCGCCCGGCAGTCGGCAGCGCAGCATCATGGCGTGGCGCGGTTCCAGCTTCTGCTCCGCACGTTCAGCGCGAATGTCGCGATCGTCCTGCTGGTACATGCCGTGAAAACGGATTAGCAGGAAGTTATCGCCGGTAAAGCCACCGGTCAGACCCTCTTCCAGATCTTCTTTGATGGTGCCGCGCAGATAGTTGCTCTGCTTCTTCAGGCGCTCAGCGTCGGTTAACTTACCTTCTACAACCAGCGGTCCAGGGTGTTTATCACTCATTAGTAAACGTCTCGCTGATAACGGCGCTCAATGCGCAGCTCACTTAAAAATTCGTCGGCCGTTTCACGATCCATTCCGCCGTGTTCGACCACCACATCCAGCAATGCCTGCTCGACGTCTTTTGCCATACGATTCGCGTCGCCACAGACATAAAGATGCGCGCCCTCTTCAATCCAGCGCCAGACTTCGGCCCCTTTCGCGCGGATCTTATCCTGTACGTAAATCTTCTCTGCCTGATCGCGTGACCAGGCAAGGTCAATATTCGTCAGCAGGCCATCCTTCACATATTTCTGCCACTCCACCTGATAGAGGAAATCGTCGGTGAAGTGCGGATTACCAAAGAATAGCCAGTTTTTGCCGCTGGCACCGTCGTTGTCGCGCTGCTGCATAAAGGCGCGGAACGGCGCGATGCCGGTGCCCGGGCCAATCATGATCACCGGCGCGTCCGGATTAGCCGGCAGGCGGAAATTGTCGTTGTGCTCGATGAAGACGCGGACTTCGCCCTCTTCTTCAACACGATCGGCCAGCCAGGTCGATGCACCGCCGCCGCGCTGGCGGCCTTCAATATCGAAGCGTACGGCACCTACAGTGATGTGCACTTCGGTGTCGGTTTCGGCCTGTGAAGAGGCGATAGAGTAGAGTCGCGGCGTCAGCGGGCGCAGCAGCCCGGTCAGCTGTTCAGCGCTCAGTTCAGCCGGTGCCAGCCGCACCATATCCACAATCGGATAGTGCTGCGCATACTGCTGCAGCCGGGCTTTATCATCCACCAGCGACAGCAGCTCGGCGTTACGGGACAGCTGAGCGTACTGTGCGACAATCTGCGCGGTATTCACTGTCAGCTCAAAGTGCTTCTGCAACGCCTCAGCCAGCGGCAGGGTTTTGCCCTGAACCTCCACTGACTCATCGCCTTTCAGCCAGACCAGCTCCAGTAGTTCGCTGACCAGCGCCGCGTCATTTTCATACCAGACGCCCAGCGCATCGCCAGGCTGATAGCGCAGACCGGCGTCGCCCAGATCGATTTCGATATGGCGCACATCTTTGTCTGAGTCACGTCCGGTAATTTTCTGATTCACCGCCAGGCTGGCGCTGAGTGGAGACTCTTTGCTGTAGGGACTGGTGGTCACTTCGTTGACGGTGCCTGCCGCTGTCGCCGCAGCCTGCGCCGGGGATTCGGTCGGCACGCGCTTTTTCAGAATTTCCGTCAGCGCACCGCGCCAGGCCGTGGCCTGCTCTGCATACTCGACATCCGCATCAACGCGGTCCAGCAGACGTTCGCCGCCCAGCTCCGCCAGACGGCTGTCAAAATCTTTGCCCGCCTGACTGAAGAATTCATAAGAGGTATCGCCCAGGCCAAACACTGCAAAGGCCGCCCCCTCCATTTTCGGTGCCTTCTTCGACATCAGGAATTTATGCAGCGCCACCGCCTCTTCCGGTGGCTCACCTTCGCCCTGAGTAGAGGTGACCACCACCAGCATTTTTTCCTGGCCAATCTGCTTAAACTTGTAATCACCGGCATTCACCAGGTTTACGTTCAGCTTCGCAGCCAGCAGATCATCACGCAGCTGCTCCGCCAGGCGACGGGCATTGCCGGTCTGAGAGGCGGAAAGCAAGGTAATAACCGGCGCTTCAGCGGCGGGCGCGGACGGTGCGCTGCTGGCGACGGCGCCACCCGGCGTCTGCTCTACCCGGCCCCAGAAATAGCCTGACAGCCACGCCAGTTGAGTCGGGGAATAATCTGTCGTCGCCGCCTGTAAGCGGGCGAGTTGTTCCGGTGAGAGCGGAAGCAGTGAACCAGGTGCCTGAGTCGTCATCGCGTTAAAAATTCCAGTATCAGAAGTCCGGACCGTAAAGTGGCGGAAGAGTGCGTAGGTTACCGGTCCGTATATTAACGATTAAATACACCTTCGACATATCAAATAACCAAAATGACTAAGTGGTTTTTCTGGTAGGGTTAATCGTTAAAACTGATAAGCAAACGGGTGATTTATTAGTTAATTAGCTCGACACGATCCGGTAATCGGATGGGAAAGTATCGCTTTGTGCGGCGCGGGTGCGAAAAAAGCGGTAATCAGGTAGAATTCAGCGGTTTTTAAATGTCTGAGAACCACTATGTCTACCACCTTGTTTAAAGAGTTCCAGTTCGAAGCCGCGCACCATCTTCCGAATGTGCCGGCCGGACACAAATGTGGCCGTCTGCACGGTCATTCGTTCCTGGTTCGTCTGGAGATTACCGGCGAAGTGGATGCGCATACCGGCTGGGTTATGGATTTTGCTGAACTGAAGGCGGTGTTTAAGCCTCTTTACAATCGGCTGGACCACTACTATCTGAATGATATTCCTGGCCTGGAAAATCCCACCAGCGAAGTGCTGGCGAAATGGATCTGGGATCAGATGAAGCCGCAACTGCCGCTGTTAAGCGCGGTCATGATCAAAGAAACCTGCACCGCAGGCTGCGTTTACCGCGGCTAAACCTGTCGGATCGAACCCTTCGATCCGACACTATTTCCCTTTCCGTCACGTATCTGAATCACCTCTTTCCTGCGGTTAACGACATCGCGCGCTTTATCAGGCGATATTGAGATATTTATGGGTCTGCATCGACAGACGCCAGTTGCGTGCAATACAGGTCTCAATGCAGAGTCGGGTAGCCTCATCTTTGCGACTGATGGGCTGCAGGGCGATAATTCGGGCTTTGGTGTCATCCATCCCCGCCAGCAGCAGATCCAGTGCGTCCACATCACGCTGACGCGCCACAGGATGTTTAATTTCATCGGCCCGGCTTAGCGCCTGGGGCAGCACATCGTAGCCGCCGCGCATGTTGACCTTCGGGGAGACAGTCACCCAGGTCTGTTCGGAACAGTGGATCTCGTGGGTTCCGCTGGTCTCAATCTGGCACTGGAAACCGTGCTGCTCCAGCGCAGTCGTTAACGGACGCAGGTCATAAATCGCCGGTTCACCACCGGTAATCACCACGTGGCGCGCCGTCCAGCCCTGCTGCGCAATGGCACTCACCAGGGTCGCCGCATCGGCATCACCCCAGGCGTCGCTTTCCACTGTCTTGATCAAAATATCGCCCAGCGACGTTTCCCGATCTGCCCGCTTTTCCCAGGTATGTTTGGTATCACACCAGCTACAGCCCACCGGGCAGCCCTGCAGGCGGATGAAAATAGCAGGCACGCCGGTGTAATAACCTTCGCCCTGCAGTGTCTGGAACATTTCGTTAATCGGGTAGAACATTTTTTACTCGCCTGGATAAATCGGGGCGCTGATTATGCCAGCGTGTACCGCACAACAACAGCTGCGCGACACGAAAAAGCAAAAGCCCCGCACAAGGCGGGGCTTTCAGTGTATGCAATGCCGCTTAACGCGCCATCAGCACAGGGTCATTACTGACCTTTAACTTCTTTCAGACCGTTGAATGGCGCTTTAGAACCCAGCGCTTCTTCGATACGGATCAGCTGGTTGTACTTAGCAACACGGTCAGAACGGCTCATTGAACCGGTTTTGATCTGGCCCGCTGCAGTACCTACCGCCAGGTCAGCGATGGTTGCATCTTCCGTTTCGCCTGAACGGTGAGAGATCACGGCAGTGTAGCCCGCATCTTTCGCCATTTTGATCGCAGCCAGGGTTTCGGTCAGAGAACCGATCTGGTTAAATTTGATCAGAATGGAGTTAGCGATACCTTTATCGATACCTTCTTTCAGAATTTTGGTGTTGGTCACGAACAGGTCGTCGCCCACCAGCTGGATTTTATCGCCCAGCACTTTGGTCTGGTAAGCGAAGCCGTCCCAGTCAGATTCATCCAGGCCATCTTCGATAGAGACGATCGGATACTGTTTAGTCAGATCTTCCAGGAAGTGGGTGAACTCTTCAGAGGTGAACGCTTTACCGCCTTCACCGGCCAGAACGTATTTGCCATCTTTGTAGAACTCAGATGCCGCACAGTCCATCGCCAGAGTGATGTCTTTGCCCAGCTCGTAGCCTGCTGCTTTTACCGCTTCAGCGATGACAGCCAGCGCTTCGGCGTTGGAACCCAGGTTAGGCGCGTAGCCGCCTTCGTCACCCACTGCCGTGCTCATGCCTTTGCTTTTCAGCACTTTTGCCAGGTTGTGGAATACTTCAGAACCCATACGGATAGCTTCTTTAACGTTAGAAGCGCCAACCGGCTGGATCATGAATTCCTGGATGTCGACGTTGTTGTCGGCATGTTCGCCGCCGTTGATGATGTTCATCATAGGCAGTGGCATAGAGTATTTGCCTGGGGTGCCGTTCAGCTCAGCGATGTGCTCATACAGCGCCTGACCTTTAGAAGCTGCAGCTGCTTTAGCCGCTGCCAGTGACACAGCCAGAATGGCGTTAGCACCGAAGTTAGATTTGTTCTCAGTACCGTCCAGGTCGATCATGATCTTATCGATGTTCGCCTGATCTTTCGCGTCTTTGCCTTTTACCGCTTCAGCAATCGGACCGTTTACTGCAGCAACGGCTTTGGTTACGCCTTTGCCCAGGAAACGTGATTTGTCACCGTCACGCAGTTCCAGCGCTTCGCGTGAACCGGTAGAGGCACCTGATGGCGCAGCGGCCAGGCCGACAAAACCGCCTTCCAGATGCACTTCAGCTTCAACAGTCGGGTTACCACGTGAGTCGATAATTTCGCGACCGATGACTTTTACGATTTTGGACATTACGATTTTCCTCAGTACAAGTTAGTCAATCCTAAGACAGACAACGCGCGAAAAGTTCGCGCGTTGTCTGTGAAACTTACTTCGCTAAACGCTTCTGATGCTCATGCGCGGCTTTAACAAAGCCGGCAAACAACGGATGGCCGTCGCGTGGGGTCGAGGTAAACTCAGGGTGGAACTGGCAGGCCACAAACCACGGATGGTTCGGGATCTCGATAATCTCAACCAGTTGATCATCACCAGAGCGACCTGCTACGCGCAGACCGGCTGCTTCAATCTGCTTTAACAGCATATTGTTCACTTCATAGCGGTGGCGATGGCGCTCAACGATGGTGTCAGAGCCGTAGAGCTGGCGAACCTGGCTGCCCGGCGTTAACTGACACTGCTGGCTGCCCAGACGCATGGTGCCGCCCAGATCGCTCTGCTCGCTGCGGACTTCGACGTTGCCTTCTTCGTCACGCCATTCGGTGATTAATGCCACCACCGGGTATTTACAGTCTGGCACAAATTCAGTGGAGTTGGCGCCCGGCATGCCCGCAACATTACGCGCGAACTCCATCAGCGCAACCTGCATGCCCAGACAGATGCCCAGGTACGGCACGTTGTTTTCACGTGCGTACTGTGCGGTCATCAGCTTGCCTTCCACACCACGGTAGCCGAAGCCACCCGGGATCAGAATCGCATCCAGATCTTTCAGTAATTCGACACCGCGGGATTCAACATCCTGCGAATCGATCAGTTTGATGTTCACGGTGACACGATTTTTCAGGCCACCATGTTTCAGCGCTTCGATAACGGATTTGTAGGCATCCGGCAGCTCAACATACTTGCCCACCATACCGATGGTGACTTCACCACCCGGATTAGCTTCTTCGTAGATCACCTGCTCCCACTCGGCCAGGTTGGCTTCCGGTGCATTCAGGTTGAAGCGCTTGCAGATATAGTCATCCAGGCCCTGCGACTTAAGCATGCCAGGAATCTTGTAGATGGAATCAACGTCTTTCAGCGAGATTACCGCTTTTTCAGGAACGTTACAGAACAGGGCGATTTTGGCACGTTCGTTGGCCGGTACGGCACGGTCAGAACGGCAAATCAGCACATCTGGCTGGATACCAATCGACAGCAACTCTTTTACGGAGTGCTGAGTCGGTTTGGTTTTCACTTCACCGGCAGCCGCCATGTACGGTACCAGCGTCAGGTGCATATACATGGTGTGTTCACGGCCCACATCCACGGCCATCTGGCGAATCGCTTCCAGGAATGGCAGTGATTCGATATCCCCTACCGTGCCGCCGATTTCGACCAGCACCACATCATGACCTTCACCGCCTTCAATAATGCGTTCTTTGATGGCGTTGGTGATGTGCGGGATAACCTGAATGGTTGCACCCAGATAGTCGCCACGGCGCTCTTTGCGCAGGACTTCTGAGTAGATACGGCCGGTGGTGAAGTTGTTACGACGCGACATTTTGGTGCGGATGAAGCGCTCGTAGTGACCCAGATCGAGATCGGTTTCAGCGCCGTCATCAGTGACGAAAACTTCGCCGTGCTGGGTCGGGCTCATGGTGCCTGGATCCACGTTGATATACGGGTCCAGCTTCATGATGGTCACGTTCAGACCACGAGCTTCGAGAATGGCTGCGAGGGAGGCGGCGGCAATGCCTTTACCCAGAGAGGAAACGACCCCGCCGGTCACAAAAATATAATTCGTTGTCATGCTGAACCTGAGAGTTTAGGTTTAAAGACGGTGGAATAACCAGGACGGGAAAACAGTATACTGGAAACCGCTATCAGCCACAATTGATGAATCACAGCCATCCTCCAACGCATTGCTGCGTCCTACCATAGCGGATAGCTGCCAATGAAATGTTGATGTGCGTCACAAAGTTGTTGCCGCGCTGAAACGAGTAAGCACACATGGCGACTTTATGCACAGCGCTGGAATAATCAGCTTTTTTCGCCCAGTTTTACCTGCTGCCAGGCCGCTTCCATCTGCTCCAGCGTGGCGCCCGGCATGCTTAACCCCTGTGCTGCGATGATCGCTTCGACTTCGCGGAACCGGCGCTCAAACTTGTCATTGGCCTTTTGCAGCGCCGTTTCCGCTTTACTGCCAAGATGGCGCGACAGGTTAACGGTGGCGAACAGCAGGTCACCCATCTCCTCTTCCAGCTTTTCACTGTCCACCACGCTCTGCTGTGCTTCGTGCATCACTTCATCAATCTCTTCATGCACTTTTGCCACCACCGGCCCCAGCGTAGTCCAGTCGAATCCCACATTGTGACAGCGCTTCTGAATCTTATGAGCACGCATCAGTGCGGGCAGCGCTTTAGGAATGTCGTCCAGCGCTGAATGCTGGGCTTTATCAGCCCGTTCGGCGGTTTTAATCGCTTCCCAGTTTTTCAGCACGTCACTGCTGGTTTCTGCCGTGGCATCGCCAAAAATGTGCGGATGACGGCGCTCCAGCTTGTCACTGATGGCGTGACAGATATCCTCAAAATTAAAGCGATCCTGTTCGCTGGCCATCTGCGCATAGAACACCACCTGAAACAGCAGATCGCCCAGTTCGCCGCGCAGATCGTCAAAATCTTCGCGCTGGATGGCGTCCAGCACTTCGTAGGTCTCTTCCAGCGTATAGGGCGCGATAGAAGTGAAGGTCTGTTCACGATCCCACGGGCAGCCATGGAGGGGATCGCGCAGGGTTTTCATGATGCCAAGCAGGCGCTCAATAGCGTTCATTCAGACGGGTCCTTGAGTAGTCAGGTGACAGGAAGCGGGCAAGGAGGCGAGGCGTATAACAGTGCCGGACGGGATGAACCGCGTCCGGCACTCTCAAGTACCGCAGAAAACGTCCGCGCAACCTCCTGTTGCCGGTTGCCGCAGTGCAGCTGAATATCAGTGCAGGCGGCGGGCGTCAATAATATCAGAGACCTGGTTCAGGCGCGCCAGGACACGTCCCAGTACCTGATGGTTGTAGATCTCAATATCCATGTCGATGGTCGCCAGCTGCTTTTTAGTGTCGCTGCGGCTTGAGACGCCCAGTACATTCACTTTCTCGTTGGCGAGAATGGTAGTGATGTCACGCAGCAAGCCGCTGCGATCGTTGGCGGTGACGCGCACGACCAGCGAGTAACCGCTGGAGTAGCTCTCGCCCCACACGGCATCGACGATACGTTCCGGCGCATGTGAAATCAGTTCAGAGAGCTGGTCGCAGTCGGCGCGGTGAATTGAGATGCCGCGCCCCTGGGTGATAAAGCCAACAATATCATCGCCCGGAATCGGCTGACAGCAGCGGGCAATGTGGTGCATCAGATTGCCTACGCCCTCGACGACCACGCGTCCACTCTCTTTGCGTGCGGGCTGCGAGTAGGATTTCTGGGTCAGCTGGCGCAGCGCTTCGCGATCTTCCTCTTCAGCACTCGGCTTATTCAGCTTCGCCTGCAGGAAGTTAACCATCTGGTTAAGACGGATATCGCCGCCGCCAATGGCCGCCAGCAGCTCCTCCAGTGAGGTCACGTTATAGCGCGGCAGCAGCAGTTTTTCCGCTTCGCGCAGGCTGATATCGAGCTGATTCAGTTCGTTATCCAGAATCTGCCGTCCGGCGATAATGTTCTTGTCGCGATCCTGTTTTCGGAACCAGTTGTGGATCTTCGAGCGTCCACGGCTGGTCGTGATATAGCCCAGATTCGGATTGAGCCAGTCGCGGCTCGGGTTCGGCTGTTTCTGGGTGATCACTTCAACCTGATCGCCCATCTGCAGCTGATAGGTGAACGGCACGATGCGACCACCGATTTTTGCACCGATGCAGCGGTGACCGATGTCACTATGAATATGATAGGCAAAGTCGAGCGGCGTCGAACCGGCCGGCAGATCCACCACGTCACCTTTCGGGGTGAAAACGTAGACCCGGTCGTCGAACACCTGACTGCGGACCTCTTCCAGCAGCTCGCCGGAGTCGGCCATCTCTTCCTGCCAGCTAATCAACTTACGCAGCCAGGCAATACGCTCTTCATGACCCGCCGCGCCGCGCGCGCTGCTGGAGGTTGGCCCCTCTTTATATTTCCAGTGCGCCGCCACGCCCAGCTCGGCATCTTCATGCATCTGGCGGGTACGGATCTGGATTTCCACCGTTTTGCCCTGCGGCCCTAACACCACCGTATGAATTGACTGATAGCCGTTGGGTTTGGGGTTAGCGACGTAGTCATCAAACTCACTGGGCAGATGGCGATAGAGCGTATGCACCGTACCCAGCGCGCCATAGCAATCCTGCAGGCGATCGGCCACGATGCGCACCGCCCGTACGTCAAACAGCTCATCGAAGGCCAGCGACTTTTTCTGCATCTTGCGCCAGATGCTGTAGATATGTTTCGGGCGACCATAGACTTCGGCGCGCACGCCCTCTTTGGCCATCTCTTTGCGCAGGTTGCTGACGAAGTTATCGATGTACTGCTCGCGGTCGATTCTTCGCTCATGTAGTAATTTGGCGATGCGCTTATATTCGTCGGGATGCAGGTAGCGGAAGCAGTAATCTTCCAGCTCCCATTTGAGCTGTCCAATACCAAGACGGTTGGCCAGGGGCGCATAGATGTTGGTGCTCTCTTTGGCGGCCAGCACCCGCTCATCTTCCGGCGCATCTTTCATTTCGCGCAGGTTCATGATGCGTTCGGCCAGCTTGAGCACCACGCAGCGAAAGTCTTCCACCATCGCCAGCAGCATGCGGCGGACGTTATCGACCTGTTCAGAGGCCATGGAGTCGTTATGGATCGCTTTCAGCTGGCGGATGGCGTCCATGTCGCGCACGCCGTGTACCAGCGAGACGATGCCTTTGCCGACGGCAGTTTCCAGCTCCTCTTCACTCACCACTTCATCGTTAGCCAGCGGGAAAATCAGCGCCGCACAAAGGCTTTCAATATCCATGCTGAGCATGGAGAGGATTTCCACCATCTCAATACCGCGCCACAGGAGCAGCGACTGATCGGGATGGCCCTGCGTCTGCGCTTCGCAGTAGCGCCAGGTCTCAGCAACGCGTTGACAGGATTGCGGGTTGGCAATACCGAGACTGGCGATCCACTGGTCGAGGGCGAAGTCCCCCTCAGTATTTAAATGCGCACTTCTGACCGCAACCATAACCTCTCCTGCACAACGACATTCATCGCTTATGTTTTTCTGAACAGCACCATGGATTCGAGATGACGGGTATGTGGGAACATATCCAGCATCGCGACCCTTTCCAATTGGTAGCCTGCCGACAGCAATGTCTGACTGTCGCGGGCGAGTGTTGTGGGATTACACGAAACATAGACCACGCGTTCTGGTGCAAGTTTAACCACATGCGCCATGACGCCCGCAGCCCCGGCGCGTGCCGGATCGAGTAATACCTTGTTAAATCCCTGTGCCGCCCACGGCTGGCGCGACACCTCTTCTTCCAGATTATGCTGAAAGAAACTGACATTTTTAAGATTATTCAAATCAGCATTATACGCTGCCTGCCGTACTAATGCTGCAATCCCCTCCACACCAACCACATTATGTACGAAGATTCCTATAGGAAGTGTGAAGTTTCCCATGCCGCAAAACAGATCCAGCACCCGGTCTTCCGGCTGCAGATCGAGCCAGGCGATCGCCTTCGCGACCATCTGCTGATTAACCGCATCGTTAACCTGAATAAAATCCTGTGGGCTGAAGGTTAGCTTAAGCTGGTGCGAATGATAAAACGGCGTCGATTCACTTAACGCGGTCAATGCTTCATCACCGGCATCCAGGAACAGCATAAGCTGATGCTTATGCGAAAACTGTTCCAGTTTTTCACGATCGCTGGCATGCAGCGCATCAAGATGGCGCAGAATCATCAGCGGGCCGTTATCCGCCAGCACCAGTTCCACATGTCCGGGACGCCTGACGGCGCGCAACTCACTGAGGCACTGGTGCAGCGGAACCAGTAACGCTTCAAGTTCGGGCGCTAAAATGGGGCAGTGCTGAATATCGACCAGATCGTTGCTGGCTTCCTGACGAAAGCCCATCTGTAAGCGTTGCGCTTTATTTTGCCATTGCAGACCCAGACGGGCGCGACGACGGTAGCCCCAGGGCTGACCGGCGATCACCTCATCTACCGCCACGTTCTGTGCTGCGGCCTGGCTCAGCATCCGGCTCAGGGCCTGGGATTTGCTCTGCTGTTGCAGCGCCACATCGGCATGCTGCTGCTGGCAGCCGCCGCAGCGATCGTAGTGCGGGCAGCGCGGCGTGACGCGCTCCGGGCTGCGGCTAATCAGTCGTGTCACTTTCGCCCGGGCAAATTGACGTTTATCCTCTGTCAGCACGACCTCCGCCTGTTCACCCGGCAGAGCACCCGTGACAAAAAGGGTTTTGCCCTTGTGGCGCGCCACCCCCTGCCCGAACGGGTCGAGCTCCTCAATGGTGACGGTGATCCGTTGTTGCGTCGTCACGCGCTGTTTTGCAACGTAGAATTGCGCCATAGTGTTATTCATTCTCTTTATCGAAAACGGCCTGCATCGTTTTGTCGACAGCATGCACAGGGACGTTAATGCCGGAGTAGCCAGGCGACTATTATGACCAAATACAGCCTGCGGGCGCGAATGATGATTTTAATCCTGGCACCCACGCTGATGGTTGGCCTGCTGCTCAGCTCCTTTTTTGTGGTGCACCGCTACAACGAACTGCAGCGCCAGGTGATTGATGCCGGGGCTAACATCATCGAACCCCTGGCGATCTCCAGCGAATACAGCATGACGTGGCACAACCGTGATGCCATGCGTGAACTGGTCAGCCTGCTGCACCGCCGCCATTCCGGCATCGTCCGGGCCATCTCGGTGTTTGATAATCACAATCAGCTTTATGTCACCTCGAACCACAAGCAAAACCTCAGCCTGCTGCAACAGAATGATATCCGCGCCCTGCCTGACGATGTCTCAATGGAGCGCCACGGCAGCCTATTAATTCTGCGTACGCCGATTACTTCTGAGCGTTACGATGTGGACGAATTACCGGATGAAGATGCCAAGCCAGCGGGCAATCCGCTGGGCTATGTGGCGATTGAACTGGATCTGCAGTCGGTGCGGTTGCAGCAGTACAAAGAGGTGTTTGTTGCCACGCTGATGCTGCTCTTCTGCCTCTGTCTTGCCATGCTATTTGCTTATCGTCTGATGCGCGATGTCACCGGCCCGATCCGCAATATGGTCACTACCGTTGACCGCATCCGTCGCGGCCAGCTCGACAGCCGCGTTGAGGGCTACATGCTGGGTGAACTCAACATTCTGAAAAACGGCATTAACGCGATGGCGATGTCGCTGACCGCCTATCACGAAGAGATGCAGCACAATATCGACCAGGCAACCTGGGATTTAAGAGAGACGCTGGAGCAGCTGGAAATTCAGAACGTTGAACTGGATCTGGCGAAGAAACGCGCGCAGGAAGCCGCGCGTATCAAATCTGAGTTTCTGGCCAATATG
The DNA here is from genome assembly GCF_052045955.1 of Pantoea sp. 22096. Classification (NCBI taxonomy): domain Bacteria; kingdom Pseudomonadati; phylum Pseudomonadota; class Gammaproteobacteria; order Enterobacterales; family Erwiniaceae; genus Pantoea; species Pantoea sp. 22096. The sequence continues at coordinate 70,890 of NZ_JBQEPW010000003.1, forward strand.
TCGCATGAGCTGCGAACGCCGCTCAATGGCGTGCTGGGCTTTACCCGGCAGATGCTGAAAACCCAACTGCGCACCACCCAGCGCGACTATATGCAGACCATTGAGCGCTCGGCAAATAACCTGCTCAGTATTATCAATGACGTCCTCGATTTTTCGAAGCTGGAAGCAGGCAAGCTGATGCTGGAGGCAATCCCCTTCCCGCTGCGCGCCACGCTGGATGAAACCCTGGTGCTGCTGGCGCCGTCGGCGCATGAAAAGGGGCTGGAGCTGACGGTGGTATGTGACAGCAGCGTACCGGACAACGTGATTGGCGATGCGCTGCGTCTGCAACAGATTCTGATCAACCTGATTGGTAACGCCATCAAGTTTACCGAGCAGGGTTACATCGGCATGCGCGTCGGACAGCGGGTGATTACCCAGTCGCGCGTCGAGCTGGAGATTCAGGTTGAGGACACCGGCATCGGCATCTCTGAGCAGCAGCAGACACAGCTGTTCCAGGCGTTCCGTCAGGCTGACGCCAGCATTACGCGCCGCCATGGCGGCACCGGGCTGGGTCTGGTCATCACCCAGAAACTGGTGCGGGAGATGGGAGGAGAAATCACCTTCAGCAGCCAGCCGGATCAGGGGTCGACCTTTGTGATTCGCGTACAGCTGGATCTTAATCCCAATGCACCCGGTATGCCTCGCGTGCTGGATGCGCTGTCCCATGCGCGCATTGCCTATGTGGAAGCGGATGCTAACGTTGCCAGCGCCGCGCTGGAGATGTTAAGCGCCACTCCATTGCAGATCGACTACAGCGAAACGCTGGAAGGTTTGAAAGAATCTCACTATCCGCTGCTGCTGATGGCGATGCCGGTCGGTATCAGCCAGCCTGCACTACTTAATGAGCGCCTGATCAATGGGCTGCTGGATCGGGCAGACAACGTGCTGATGGCCCTTCCCAGCCCGATGATGTTGCTGGCTGATGAACTGAAGGTACGCGGCATTGACGGCTGCATTGCTAAGCCGATCTCACTGACACGGCTTCTGCCGATGTTACTGGATCTCCATACCCGTCAGATCAGCGAGCTGCCGCTGTCACCGCGTCTACCGCTAACGGTGATGGCGGTGGATGACAATCCCGCCAACCTCAAGCTGATTGGCGCGCTGCTGGAGGAGCAGGTGCAGAACATCCTGCTGTGCAGCAGCGCCGAACACGCCATCCGCGCAGCGCGTCAGCAGTCGCTGGATGTGATTCTGATGGATATTCAGATGCCCGAAATTGATGGCATTCGTGCCAGCGAAATTATCCGGGGTCTGCCGCATCACGCGAATACACCGATTGTGGCGGTGACCGCACATGCGATTGATGGCGAGCGTGAGCAGCTGATCAAGGCGGGCATGAATGACTATCTTGCCAAGCCGATTGATGAGAGCAAGCTGAGACAACTGCTGGCACGCTATACGCCGCCGCCAGTGGTCTCCCTGCCGGAACTGCAGCCGATATTACCGACGCTGGACTGGCAGCTGGCGCTGCGACAGGCGGCGAACAAACCGGATCTGGCGCGCGATCTGCTACGCATGCTGCTGGAATTTTTACCGGAAGTGCATGCGAAGATGGCGCAGTTTATGGCGGCCAATGAGGTCAACGCCCTGCGTGAAATTATTCACAAGCTGCACGGCAGTGCCAGCTACAGCGGCGTGCCGCGCATGAAGCAACTCTGTCATCAGCTGGAACGCGGGCTACTGGAGGCCAGCGATATCGCTGCGCTGGAGCCGGAACTGCTGGAGCTGCAGGATGAGATGGAGAACGTCGCCAGAGAAGCCCGGCGACTGTTAGGATTCGGGGAAGTCTGACGGACCTGCTGCCACGCCTGTTATTCGCGCAAACGCTAACCGGCAGGTGCGTTAGCTTCCGCTGACGCACCTGCCTCCGGGGTAAAAGGCTGATGCCGTAAAACTATGCTTACCACCAGCATCACCGTCAGGACTATCAGGCCCGCATTGCCTGGCCTGATAGTCCTGACGGTCAGTGAAATCCGGCCAGTTTTAACGTCGCGGCCACGTTACGCGCTGTCATCTCGACATTCTTTCCGGCATCCGCAAGTGCCTCTTCGAGTGTACAGATGCTGTAGAGCACGCTAAACACTGCATCAATCCCGTGCTGATGCACCACGCCGACATCCGCCGTCAGGCTTCCGGCGATGCCAATCACCGGCTTGTTAAAACGCTTTGCCACGTTGGCAACCCCAATCGGCACCTTGCCATTAATACTCTGGCTGTCGATACGCCCTTCACCGGTAATCACCAGGTCAGCATCTTTGACTTCTTCAGCCAGGCCCAGTGCCTCAGTAACAATCTCAATGCCGCGCCGCAGCTCCGCCTGACAGAAGGCGTGCAGCGCCGCGCCCATGCCGCCCGCCGCGCCGCCGCCGGGAATATGCAGCACATCGATGTCGAGATCGCGGTGAATAATCTCAGCGTAATGGGCCAGCGCCTGATCGAGCTGCTGCACCAGCGCCGGGGTCGCCCCTTTCTGCGGACCGAAAATAGCCGATGCGCCCTCTTTGCCGGTCAGCGGATTCGTGACGTCACAGGCCACTTCAATGCGGCACTGATGGATGCGGGCATCCAGGGCGTCAATATCAATGCTAGCGAGCTGAGAGAGCGCGCCGCCACCTTGGCCAATCTCTTTACCCTGGGTGTCGAGCAATCGGGCACCCAGCGCCTGCATCATCCCGGCACCGCCGTCGTTGGTGGCGCTGCCGCCGATACCAATGATGATGTGGCCGACGCCCTTATCCAGCGCATGTCGGATCAACTCGCCGGTGCCGAATGAGGTCGTGATCAGCGGGTCACGCTGTGATGCTGGCACCCGCTCCAGTCCGCTGGCTGCTGCCATTTCGATATAAGCAGTGGACTCATCGCCGGACAAGCCATAAAAGGCGTCGACCTGCGTGCCCAGCGGCCCGGTCACCTTCAGCCTGACGATTTTCCCCTTCGTCGCCGCCACCATCGCTTCTACCGTGCCTTCGCCACCGTCGGCGACCGGTATTTTCACGTAATGCGCATCGGGGAAAATGTCACGGAAACCCGCTTCAATCGCCGATGCCACATCCAGGGCGGATAAACTCTCTTTATATGAATCCGGTGCGATTACGATTTTCATAGGCAATCCGAGCGCAGTTGAGTAATTAAAACGGCTCCTGACCAGTCCGGTTTGGGGAGACCGGCACCGGGTTTTAGCGGGCGATTTCAACCTTCGCTAACTTCTCATAATAGCAGGCCAGCGCGCTGTGGTCGGCGTTACCCTGTCCATCGTTGCGCAGTGCCTGCATCATCTCCATCACCGCCGCCGTCAGCGGCAGATGCGCGCCGATGCTGTGCGAGGTATCCAGCGCGTTCGCCAGATCTTTGATATGCAGGTCGATACGAAAGCCGGGTTTGAAGTTGCGATCCATCACCATCGGCGCTTTGGCATCCAGCACCGTACTGCCCGCCAGCCCACCGCGAATCGCCTGATAAACCAAATCCGGATTCACACCCGCTTTAGTCGCCAGCGACAGCGCCTCGGACATTGCCGCAATGTTCAGCGCCACAATCACCTGGTTTGCCAGCTTGGTCACGTTGCCTGCACCGATGTCGCCGGTATGCACGACCGATCCCGCCATTGATTTCATGATGTCATAACAGGAATCGAACACGGCTTTATCACCGCCGACCATCACAGAGAGTGTGCCTTCAATCGCTTTTGGCTCGCCGCCGCTGACCGGTGCATCCAGCATTTTTATCTGCTTTTCTGCCAGCGCATCATGCACTTCCCGGCTCGCCAGTGGCGCAATCGAACTCATGTCGATCACCACCAGGCCCGGCTTCGCCCCTTCAATGATGCCGTTTTTCCCCAGACAGACGTCGATAACCTGCGGCGAGTTTGGCACCATGGTAATCACCACATCGCACTGCTCAGCCACCTCTTTTGGCGTTTTCGCCACGGTCGCGCCCAGTTTAGCCAGTTCCGCTTCGTTTTCGGTGTTGTTGTCGCGTACCACCAGCGAATAACCGGCTTTCACCAGATTCTTACTCATGGGTTTGCCCATAATGCCCAGGCCGATAAATCCAATTTTCATTGCGTTTCCCCTTGATTGATTAACGCTTAAATTTGTCGCATAACGTCTGCGAAGCGTTGCGGAACATCCCGACATCGCTGCCGACGGCCACAAAGGTGGCACCCCACTCCAGATAGCGACGCGCGTCCGCTTCCACCGGTGCCAGAATGCCGCTCGGCTTACCGGCGGCTTTGGCACGTTCAAAAATGTGTTTAATCACTTTCAGCACTTCAGGATGCGCAGGCTGGCCGAGATAGCCCAGTGCAGCGGAGAGATCGCCCGGCCCGACAAAAATACCGTCGACGCCGTCAACGGCTGCAATCGCGTCAATGTTGTCGACTGCCTGCTGAGTTTCGATCTGAACCAGCACCGTGATGTTGTCATTAATGGTGCTGTTGTAATCCGGCAACGTGCCGTACATGTTGCTGCGGTGCGACACCGAGACACCGCGAATCCCGGCTGGCGGATAGCGGGTTGAGGCGACCGCCCGCAGGGCTTCCTCTTCGGTCTCGACAAACGGCACCAGGAAGTTGTTAAACCCGATATCCAGCAGGCGCTTGATGATCACCGGCTCGTTGCAGGGCGGACGCACCACGGGCGCGCTATGGCTGCCTTTCAGCGCCATCAGCTGCGGCACGAAGGTCGTGATGTCGTTGGGCGCGTGTTCGCCATCCAGTACCAGCCAGTCGAAACCGGCCAGCCCCAGGATTTCAGTTGAGATCGGACTGGCCAGCGCACACCAGCTGCCAATCAGGGTGTCGCCCGCTAACAGGCGACGACGAAATCCATTAGGCCAGGCTGCATTACTCATGGTTGAACTCCTGTGACGGTGGCTCCGCGGCGGGAGCCAGAAAGGTTAACGTACCAGGCACGGGCGTTTATTGTCGAAAGTCCATCCCGGTACTAAAAATTGCATCGCTTCAGCATCGTCACGCGCGCCCAGTCCCTGCTTCTGATAGAGCGCATTGGCCTGCATCACCTGATCCATATCCAGCTCTACGCCAAGACCTGGCTTCTGCGGCACCTGCACCATGCCGCCTTTAATCTGGAACGGCTCTTTGGTCAGGCGCTGATTGCCCTCCTGCCAGATCCAGTGGGTATCAATGGCGGTAATGGCACCCGGCGCGGCGGCGGCAACATGAGTAAACATTGCCAGCGAAATATCAAAGTGGTTGTTAGAGTGCGAGCCCCAGGTCAGGCCGAAGTCGTGACACATCTGCGCCACCCGCACCGAGCCCTGCATGGTCCAGAAGTGCGGATCGGCCAGCGGAATGTCCACCGACTGCAGCGACAGGGTATGCCCCATCTGCCGCCAGTCGGTGGCGATCATATTGGTGGCGGTGGGCATGCCGGTCGCACGGCGGAACTCCGCCATCACTTCGCGGCCTGAATAGCCCTGCTCTGCACCACAGGGATCTTCTGCGTAAGCCAGCACATCTTTGAGCTGTTTGCCGAGCATGATCGCCTCGTTGAGCGACCAGGCCCCGTTGGGATCGAGGGTAATGCGAGCTTCAGGAAAACGTTTAGCCAGCGCCGTGACCGCTTCAGCCTCTTCACCGCCGCGCAGCACGCCGCCTTTGAGTTTGAAGTCGTTAAAGCCATATTTCTCATAAGCCGCTTCTGCCAGGCGCACTACCGCATCCGGCGTTAACGCTTCTTCGTGGCGCAGGCGATACCAGTCGCACGGATCGTCTTGCTGATTCTGATAAGAGAGTGAGGTTTTAGTGCGGTCGCCGATGTAGAACAGGTAACCGAGCATCTCAACGCGGTCGCGCTGCTGCCCGTCGCCCAGCAGCGAGGCGACGTTGACGCCCAGGTGCTGACCCAGCAGATCAAGCAGCGCCGCTTCGATGCCGGTCACCACATGAATCGTGGTGCGCAGATCAAAGGTCTGGTTGCCGCGTCCGCCCGCATCGCGGTCGGCAAAAGTACTGCGCACCAGGCTGAGGGTATTTTTGTACTCACCCAGCGTTTTGCCGATCACCAGCGAGGCGGCATCTTCCAGCGTCTGGCGAATTTTCTCGCCGCCCGGGATTTCACCGACGCCGGTGTGTCCGGCGTTATCTTTGATAATCACAATGTTGCGGGTAAAGAATGGCGAGTGAGCGCCGCTGAGGTTCAGCAGCATGCTGTCGTAGCCTGCGACCGGAATAACCTGCATGGCGGTCACTTTCGGTGTTGAACTCATCTCCTGCTCCTTATGCTGTTGTCCGGCCAAATGCCGGGCGCTTGCGGTCAAATGTCCAGCCGGGGACCAGATACTGCATCGCGGTGGCGTCGTTACGCGCACCGGCGGGCAGTGACTGATAAAGCTGATGGGCTTTGTTTACCTGCTCCCAGTCGAGCTCAATGCCCAGACCCGGCGCATCCGGTACGGCAATTTTTCCGTTGCGGATTTGCAGCGGGTTTTTCGTCAGGCGCTGATCGCCCTCCTGCCAGATCCAGTGGGTATCAATCGCGGTGGGATTGCCCGGCGCCGCCGCACCCACATGGGTGAACATTGCCAGAGAAATATCGAAGTGGTTATTGGAGTGGCAACCCCAGGTGAGGCCCCACTCATCACATAGCTGCGCGACACGCACGGCACCGCTCAGCGTCCAGAAGTGCGGATCCGCCAGCGGAATATCGACCGCATTCAGCATCACCGCGTGGTTCATCTCGCGCCAGTTGGTGGCAATCATATTGGTCGCGACCGGCAGGCCGGTGGCGCGCCGGAACTCGGCCATCACTTCACGCCCCGAATAGCCCTGCTCTGCTCCGCAGGGATCTTCGGCGTAGCTCAGCACATCCTGCATCCCTTTACACAGCGCTATCGCCTCGTCCAGCAGCCAGGCACCGTTGGGGTCGACTGTGATGCGCGCCTCGGGAAAGCGCTGCTTGAGCGCTGCCGCCGTAGCGATCTCCTGCTCGCCGGGGAGCACGCCACCTTTGAGCTTGAAATCTTTAAAGCCATATTTATCCGCAGCCGCCTCAGCCAGCCGCACCACGGCATCGCTCGTCAGCGCTTCCTGATGACGCAGGTGATACCAGTCGTGGCTGGCCTGATCGCCACTGAGATAAGGGAGATCCGTCTTGCGGCGGTCGCCAAGATAAAAAAGATAGCCCAGCACCGTGACTTCATCGCGCTGTTTGCCCGGCCCCAGCAGTTCAGCCACCGGGACGCCCAGACACTGCCCCAGCAAATCAAGCAGCGCCGCTTCCAGCGCGGCCACCGCATTGACACGTAGTTCAAAGGTCCAGGCACCGTTGCCAAAAGTGGTGAAGTCAGCCGACTGATTGCCTTTATGTACCTGCTGCACCAGACGGTTCATTCGCGCAATCTGCTGGCCTTTCACCTGCGGAATCGCCTCCACCAGCGTCTGATAGATGGTGTCACCGCCAGGCGCTTCACCCACGCCGGTGTGACCGGCGCTGTCGGTGAGGACCACAATGTTGCGGGTAAAGCAGGCGTTGTGCGCACCGCCAATATTGAGCAGCATGCTGTCATAACCGGCGACCGGGATAACCTGCATCTCAGTAATCACCGGCGAACTTTGCGTATTCATAATGCATCCTTACCGGGCCAGTTTTTCAGTTCGACACGTTTGATATCGCCCGCAATGACCAGGAAGCTGAAGGCTGCGACAAAGGCATGAATGCCGACATAGATCAGCGCGCCCTCAAAGGATCCGCTGGTGGCAATGATGTAGCCGATGGCGATAGGCGTTACGATGCCGGAGAAGTTGCCGAACATGTTAAACAGACCGCCGCTCAGGCCACTGATCTCTTTCGGCGCGGTATCTGCCATTACCGCCCAGCCCAGCGCACCGATGCCTTTACCAAAGAACGCCAGTGCCATAAAGAACACCACCATCCATTCGGTATCGGTGTAGTTACACATCACCATCGAGATGGAGAGCAGCATGCCGAGCACAATTGGCGTTTTACGTGCGATATTCAGCGAGCCGGTTTTACGCATCAGCCAGTCAGAAATTACCCCACCCAGTACGCCGCCGAGGAAGCCACACACCGCCGGAATCGAAGCAATAAAGCCCGCTTTCAGAATCGACATGCCGCGCGCCTGCACCAGATAGACCGGGAACCAGGTAATAAAGAAGTAGGTTAAGGCGTTAACACAGTATTGACCGAGGTAGATGCCCAGCATCATGCGTGACGTCAGCAGTTGCTTAATCTGGAACCACTTCTCGCTCCAGCTCACTTTGCGGCTATCCTTTTTGACATCCATGTTGATCAGCGCGCCGCCCTGCTCCATGTACTCCAGTTCAGCCTTGTTCACGCCAGGGTGATCGGTAGGATCGTGGATCACTTTCAGCCAGATAAAGCTGAGGATGATGCCCAGGCCGCCCATGAACCAGAACACATGCGCCCAGCCCACTTCAGAGACCAGCCAGCCCATGATGGGGGCGAAGATGACAGTGGCGAAGTATTGCGCCGAGTTGAAGATCGCTACCGCCGTGCCGCGCTCCTGCGCCGGGAACCAGGCGGCCACAATGCGGCTGTTGCCCGGGAAGGAAGGCGCTTCGGCCAGCCCTACCAGGAAACGCAGAATAAACAGCGACATAATGATGCCGAAGCCGCTGAAGATATCTACAAATCCCTGCAGCAGCGTAAACAGCGACCAGGTAAAGATGCTCCAGAAATAGACGCGTTTAGAGCCGAAGCGATCGAGCAGCCAGCCGCCCGGAATCTGGCCAATAACGTACGCCCATGAGAAGGCAGAGAAGATATAGCCAAGTCCGACCGAATCGAGACCGATATCTTTGGACATTGCAGAACCGGCAATCGAAATGGTTGCGCGGTCACCGTAGTTGAATGAGGTGACGATAAATAACATCACCACAATCCAGTAGCGGGCATTGGTGCGCTTCTGCACCGTCTCCGCGGTCTGGCTGAAACTATTCATGATGCACTCCTGAAATATAGCGTGAGCTACATTCGCTCTGACTGCATACACATCGCGTTGGGTATCAGAGAGAAGTTGGGTTAAACACGGCGATCTTGTTGTTCTGGCAAACCTTTATTTATCCATCTGCGAGGTGGCAGCTAATGCGCCTCGGTAACCTCTTCAGATGAGTAATACGTCGTGACAGATAACCTGACTTTGGCTAACGGAACCCAGTATAAGAACAGCCTGAAGCGAGCACATTGGCACATCGCCCTGGAATAACGCCGGTGAAGAAGTGATTGTATTGCGGATGCACAAAACCCTGCGGGATGGCTCACGAAAGCGGCAAATAAACGAGCGAAAACCCCCTCAGGTAACGCTTTCTCCCGCTGTTTGTGAGGCTCTTCACTTGCTTCTGGATAATCGCCTCAAAATCATAAGGCGACTTGTCTCAATGGTGGTCATTTGCACAATGCGCGCCCCACGCCGCCTCCCTATACTGAAGATGGCAAACAATCGTGTGACAGGTCAGAACATTACAGCGTGCCGCACAAGTACGGCACGTCAGACGGGAAGGTGAGCGATGTACCCAAACACAGATGAACAACCGCTCTATATCAAAGTTCATGAGCACGACAATGTGGCGATTGTGGTTAACAGCCTGGGTCTGCCGGCTGGCACGCAGTTTGCGGATGGCCTGACACTCACGGAGCATGTGCCACAGGGCCACAAAGTGGCGCTGCGCGCAATTAACCAGGGCGCAGAGATCGTGCGTTATGGTGAAGTCATCGGCTATGCATTACGGGATATTGCCCAGGGCAGCTGGATTGATGAGTCGCTGGTCGCGCTGCCGGAAGCGCCTCCGCTGGCGAGTCTGCCGTTAGCCAATCAGGTTCCGCCTGAATTGCCGCCGCTGGAAGGCTATACCTTTGAAGGTTATCGCAATGCGGATGGCAGCGTCGGCACGCGTAACCTGCTGGGGATCACCACCAGCGTCCACTGCGTGGCCGGTGTGGTGGATCATGTCGTACAGATCATTGAACGGGATTTGCTGCCGCGCTACCCGAATGTGGATGGCGTGGTCGCGCTCAACCACCTTTATGGCTGCGGCGTGGCGATTAATGCACCCGCGGCGGTAGTGCCGATTCGCACCATTCATAACCTGGCGCTGAATGCTAATTTCGGTGGCGAAGTCATGATCGTCAGCCTGGGCTGTGAGAAGTTACAGCCGGAGCGTCTGCTGACCGGCACGCCTGACGTGCAGGCGATTTCGCTGGACGATCATGACATCGTGCGTTTGCAGGATGAGAAGCTGGTCGGTTTTGGTGCGATGGTAAATGAGATTCTGCAGGTAGCGGAGCGTCATCTCCAGCGGCTGAATCAGCGCCAGCGTGAAACCTGTTCCGCAGCAGAACTGATTGTCGGTATGCAGTGCGGTGGCAGCGATGCGTTCTCGGGCGTGACGGCGAATCCGGCAGTGGGTTTCGCGTCCGATCTGCTGGTGCGCTGCGGTGCGACGGTGATGTTTTCGGAAGTCACTGAAGTACGTGATGCGATTCACCTGCTGACGCCACGGGTGATTAACCAGGAAGTCGGTAAGCGCTTACTGGAGGAGATGGCCTGGTATGACAACTACCTCGACCAGGGCCAGACCGATCGCAGCGCGAATCCGTCGCCGGGCAATAAAAAAGGCGGGCTGGCGAACGTGGTGGAAAAAGCGCTGGGGTCGATCGCTAAATCGGGGCGCAGCGCCATTGTTGAAGTGCTGTCGCCCGGCCAGCGGCCCACGCGGCGTGGATTGATCTACGCCGCGACGCCCGCCAGCGATTTTGTCTGCGGTACGCAGCAGCTGGCGTCCGGTATCACGCTACAGGTTTTCACTACCGGTCGCGGAACGCCTTACGGTCTGGCTGCAATTCCGGTCATCAAGATGGCGACGCGTAATGCGCTGGCAGAGCGCTGGCACGATCTGATGGACATCAATGCCGGGACGATTGCGACCGGTGAAGAGAGTATTGAACAGGTGGGCTGGCGGTTGTTTGAGTTGATTCTGGACATTGCCAGTGGCAGGAAGCAGACCTGGTCCGATCGCTGGGGTATCCGTAATCAGCTGGCGGTGTTTAACCCGGCACCGGTGACCTGACCGCGCCGTGCACACACGCCAGGCTTATCCTTAGCTCCTAAAGCAGAGATAAGCCTGGCGTGGTCATCAGAACTGCGCGCCCCAGGCTTCAACCCACGGAGAAGTCACCGCTTCCGGCTCAGGATTTTCAGTGGCATCAACCAGTAACACCTCACCAATCCGCTGCGCGCCCTGCTCCTGCAGCAGCGCATCGAAAGCTTTACCCGCGCCACAAAAATGGTCGTAACTGCTGTCACCCAGCGCAATCACGCCATAGCGCAACGCAGGTTGATGACCCAGCTTATCTTTAACTGCATGGAACAGGCCTGAAATCGTGTCGGGAAAATCGCCCTGTCCGGTGGTTGACGTGACAATTAACGCCACGTCGCTGGCATAGTTCTGCCAGTCTGCCAGCGTCGGCTCATCAAACACGGTGACGCTGTGACCCTGCTGCTGCAGAACGGGCTCTGCTTCTTCTGCTACCAGCAGCGCATTGCCGTATACCGTCCCCACAAAAATGCCAATCTTTGCCATCTGCTTTCTCCCTTATTCTGAAACGTTATCCTGTCCTGGCGCTGCGTTAAACTCAACCCGCGGCACCTCAGGAATGCGATCCTGCCAGCCAAACTGGTTCATCAGGTTCTGCCAGACGCCATCCAGTCCGGCGCGCAGCAGCAACGGTTCCCCGGTCACCGGATGGGTGAGTGCCAGGCTGCTGGCGTGCAGCATCAGCCGATTAGCGCCAAAGTGTTCGGCGGCCCCCCGGTTCTGGCGCAGATCACCGTGTGCCGAATCGCCAATAATCGGATGACGCAGGTGCGACATATGACGACGCAGCTGATGCTTACGACCGGTTTTAGGAGCCATTTCAACCAGGCTGTAACGCGATGTGGGATAGCGGCCAATGCCGACCGGCATCTCGACCGTCGCCAGTGACTGATAATCAGTGACTGCGGGCTGTGCGGTGCGCGCTTCCGTGGCGTGCCTGTCAGCGATTTTATCCAGCTCTTCCACCAGCGGATAGTCGAGCGTTCCTCTGCTCTCCAGCCAGCCGCGTACGACAGCATGATAGGTTTTCTGCATCTGGTGCTGTTCGAACTGCAGGGAAAGCAGACGGCCGACTTCGCTTGAAAGCCCCATCAGCAGTACGCCTGAGGTGGGTTTGTCCAGGCGATGCGCGGTAAACACATGCTGTCCAATCTGATCGCGAACGGTCTGCATTACAAACACCGTTTCATGACGATCCAGCCAGCTGCGATGAACCAGCCAGCCGCTGGGCTTGTTGACAGCAACCAGCCACTCATCCTGATAGAGTATCTCCAGCATCAGTGGGCTGCATCCTTGATCAACGCGTCAAGCTGACGCAGGGTCAGCAGTAGCGGTGCAATGCCGGGCTGGTCAGGCACCAGCGCCACCTCGTAGTAGGGAGCAACGGCAAAATTTTGCGGTAAAGGATGCTGAGCCGCTATCAGGGCATGCATCCGCGGAACCAGCACCCACTGGAGCCACTGCAGCGGCTCCAGCGTATCCAGGCAAAAGGGTTCACGGCTCTCGAGCGCGTCTTCGGCCGGAGGGGTACTCTGCCAGAGATGGTGCTCACGCATCACCGCTTCCAGTTGCTCCAGCCGTTGTGTAATCAATTGTTCAGGCGTCATGCGCCACCTCCGGCAAGCAGTCAAAAAGGGGCGGCAAGCATATCACTTGTTGGCACAGGCACAAAAAAAGGGAGCACTGTATAAACAGTGCTCCCGGTTCGTTTGCAGCCATCCTGCTACGTTTTTGCTCCCTGCTCTTCCATGACAACTTGTCCAGTGCGAACTCCTGTCGCGCATCGTCCTGATGTATCCTTAGCATCCTGGCCCACCACCTCTTCTGAGGGGTTCTCATTCTCCATCCTGGAGGTGTCCCTTGCTCACTCCTGAGCGATCCTGTTTCATCCTGAAACCTTCCGTGTGCCGTAAGCTCCGTTACGTTCCTGCCTCATGGCTTATCATCATCCTGACGATATCTGTTTCCTGAGCATCCTGCAGTGGGAAACATTTTGACAGAACTCGTTACGCGCACAAGGTACTTACAGCGAAACTTTACGAAATGTGCTGCGCAAAATCAGATAAATGCCATTAAGTTGATGATTCACAATATTTTTACATTGCAGCCTTCCGGATGTCTCAACTGTTATATGGCGATCTCTCACAGCAGTTGTAAGAGATATCTCACAAGCCAGGCGGCAAATCACTGCAAATCAGATGATAACCGGTTGTAATGACTTAAGAAATATCTCAAGATTTTCTGCTAAGACCACACGCTGTTTACGACCAGGTTGCTCCAGAATCACTTCGCCGCTGAGATTAGAGAGGGAGATGATCTCCTCCTCTGAATCAGTAGTGGCTATAAACAGCGTCGGCGACTGTTTAAGGCGGCGCTGCATCACCAGATGCCCAATCAGATTCTCCTGTAACCGCAGGAAATCCTCTTCACTCCATACCTGTAACAGCGTCAGCTGATTCTCACCAAAACGGGCCTGCATATCGCCGGCAAATTGCGTGGTGTAGAAATCGGTCATCGGCGGCTGGAGCTGGATGTCGACCGCCCGCTCAACCGCATCCAGCGTCGGTGGCAGGCTAAACGGTTGCGGCTGCCAGATGACCCGCTGATCGCGATCCTCCAGTGCGCAGGGTGACGGCACCCCATAGAGATCGCTGCTGGCCGGCGCATGCCCGGTCTGCTGAAGCCAGTGCTGGCAGTATCGGGTGGTAAAGTCACGCAACGCGGCGGCAGTTTGCTGCATCATTCATATTCTCACTTCTGATAGGTTACACTTAGCCACTTTGATTAATTTTGGTGGTGACCGCAATGACTACTCACGAACAGGATCGGGCGCTCAGTAACCTGACGCTGGGCAAACCCACAGCCTATCACGATCGGTATGACAACAGCTTACTGCAGGCGGTGCCGCGCAGCCTGAACCGTGAACCGCTTGGCCTGTTTCCCGACAGTCTGCCCTTTACCGGCAGCGATATCTGGACCCTGTATGAACTCTCGTGGCTCAACAGCAAAGGTCTGCCACAGGTTGCCGTTGGCGAAGTGGTGCTGGATGCGCAGAGCCGTAATCTTATTGAGTCGAAAAGCTTCAAGCTCTACCTGAACAGTTTCAATCAGACCCGCTTTGCCGACTGGGGTGAGGTTCGTCAGACGCTGGAGCGGGATCTGAGTGCTTGTGCTGAAGGGGAAGCGCGGGTCGCGCTGTTCCGACTCAATGAAATAGAAGGCCAGCCGATTGGTCATTTTGAGGGTTGCTGTATTGATGAGCAGGATATTGCCATTGAGGATTACCGCTTCAATGCTGACTATCTGGCTGATGCCGCAGGCAGCGAAATCGTTGAAGAGACGCTGGTCAGCCATCTGCTCAAGTCGAACTGCCTGATTACCAACCAGCCCGACTGGGGATCGGTCATGATCCGCTATAAAGGCCCGCGTATCGCGCGTGAAGCACTGCTGCGCTATCTGGTCTCATTCCGCCAGCACAACGAATTTCACGAGCAGTGTGTTGAGCGCATCTTTAATGATGTGATGCGATTCTGCCATCCGGAAGCGCTGACGGTCTATGCGCGCTACACCCGTCGTGGCGGGCTGGATATTAACCCGTGGCGCACCAACGTGCCCTTCTCGCCCGGTTTTTCGCGGCTGGTCCGTCAGTAGTTTGCGAGACTTCTCTCAGGCTGGGTGCCGTAAGCGCAGTTCCGCTTGAGCTGTGCGGGCCGACAAGGCTACTCTGGTGAAGGCGGCAACCTGCGGGTTGCCGACCAGGGATTTTCGTCACTGCCGTTGCAGTGCCAACACGCACCCAGGCGGGTGTAAAGGAGTTCATTTGATTACCCATATCAGCCCACTTGGCTCAATGGATCTGCTCTCGCAGCTGGAAGTCGACATGCTCAAGCGCACTGCCAGCAGCGACCTCTACCAGCTGTTTCGCAATTGCTCTCTGGCCGTGCTTAACTCCGGCAGCCAGACTGACAGCAGCCACGAATTGCTCTCCCGCTTTGAGAACTTCGACATCAACGTGCTGCGCCAGGAGCGCGGCGTCAAACTGGAACTGATCAATCCGCCGGAAGAGGCGTTCGTGGATGGCCGCATTATCCGCTCACTACAGGCTAACCTGTTTGCGGTACTGCGTGACATCCTGTTTGTCAGCGGCCAGCTCAACATACCAGGCCGGTTAAGCGCAGCCGAAGAGAATGATTCCGCCGCCATCACCAACACGGTATTTTCGATTCTGCGTAATGCGCGGGCTCTGCACATCGGCGAGGATCCCAACACCGTAGTCTGCTGGGGTGGTCACTCAATCAACGCCGTTGAGTATCAGTATTGCCGCAATGTCGGTACGCAGCTTGGACTGCGTGAACTGAATATCTGTACCGGCTGCGGGCCAGGCGTGATGGAAGCGCCGATGAAAGGCGCAGCGGTTGGCCATGCTCAGCAGCGCTATCGCGACAGCCGTTTTATCGGCCTCACCGAGCCCTCAATTATTGCAGCTGAGCCGCCGAATCCACTGGTGAATGAGCTGATCATCATGCCAGATATTGAAAAACGTCTGGAAGCGTTTGTGCGTATCGCTCATGGCATCATCATTTTTCCGGGCGGCGTCGGTACGGCTGAAGAGCTGCTCTATCTGCTGGGCATCCTGATGAATCCGCAGAACAACGATCAGGTGTTGCCGCTGATTCTGACCGGGCCGAAAGAGAGCGCCGATTACTTCCGCGTTCTGGATGATTTCATCGTTAACACGCTGGGTGAACAGGCACGTAAGCATTATCAGATCATCATTGATGACGCGGCAGAAGTAGCGCGTCTGATGAAGAAAGCGATGCCGCAGGTCAAAGAGAACCGTCGCGAAACCGGCGATGCGTACAGCTTTAACTGGTCGATCCGCATTGAGCCCGATTTGCAGGTGCCGTTCCTGCCAACCCATGAAAATATGGCCAATCTCAATCTCTATACCAATCAGCCTCCCGAGAAGCTGGCTGCCGACCTGCGCCGCGCCTTCTCAGGTATCGTCGCCGGTAATGTCAAAGAGATGGGCATCCGCGAAATCCGCGAGAAGGGACGCTACAAACTGCATGGCGATCCCGACATCATGCACCGCATGGATGAGCTGCTACAGGGATTCGTTGCCCAGCAACGCATGAAACTGCCTGGCACTGCCTACATCCCCTGCTACGAAATTATCAAATAACCAGGAGGCAGCCCCCGGGCTGCCCATACGCTCATGGCTCTTCATCTTGTTATTGTTGACGCGTTGAACCTGATCCGCCGTCTGCATGCGGTACAGGGCTCCCCCTGTGTCGACGGCTGTGTAGCTGCGCTGCGCCAGGTTCTGGGCCACGCCCGTCCGACTCATGCTGTGGCGGTTTTTGATGGCGAGGCACGTCATCAGGGCTGGCGACATCAGCTGCTGCCCGATTACAAAAGTGGTCGCCCGCCGATGCCAGACGATCTACAGGCAGAGATGCCGGCGTTGCAGGAGGCTTTTCGTTCGGCAGGCGTAAGCTGCTGGATAGCGGGCGAGGATGAGGCAGATGATTTAGCGGCGACGCTGGCGGTGAAAATGGCTCAGGCCGGACACCAGGCCACCATCGTGTCCACCGACAAAGGCTACTGCCAGCTGCTGGCCCCCGAAATCCGCATCCGTGACTACTTCCAGAAACGGTGGCTCGATCTGCCTTTTATTGAAGCTGAATTTGGCGTAGCCCCCCAGTTACTCCCCGACTACTGGGGATTGTGCGGCATCAGCAGCAGTAAAATTCCAGGCATCACCGGCATCGGCCCGAAAAGCGCGAAACAGCTACTGGCAGAGTTTCACACGCTTGAAGGAATCTATCAGCAACTGGATAAGGTGCCCGCTAAATGGCAGGAAAAGCTCGCGGAAGGTCAGCAAATGGCTGAGATCAGCCGTCAGGTCGCCATGCTGAAGCGGGATCTGGTATTGCAGGGCAATCTGAATACGCTGCGTTATACCGGCTGAGTGCAGCTGCACTCAGCCTGCCGATTAACGTTCGTCGCGACGTCCACCGGTCGCGGCCCACATACGGCGCACATGAACCGTCACCTCTTCGCGGTCATGATAGAGCTGACGGGCGCGAATCTGCACATTGATGCCATTCTCATCAAAGCGCTCCTGCATCATGGCCAGATTCTGCGTGACCTCTTCATAACGCTTTTTCATCGGCAATTTGAGGTTGAAGATCGCTTCACGACACCAGCCGTTAACCAGCCAGTCGGTCATCAGGTTAGCCACGCGCACCGGCTTCTCCACCATATCACATACCAGCCAGCTGATGTTGGTGCGTGGCGGACGGAATTTAAACCCATCGGCTTTCTCGTGCATCACCTGGCCGGTATCCATCAGGCTCGGGGCCATCGGTCCGTTATCCACTGCATAGACCATCATGCTGCGCTGGACCAGCTGATAAGTCCAGCCGCCCGGACAGGCACCGAGATCCACGGCGTACATGCCGCTGGCTAAACGCTCATCCCACTCATCCGCAGGGATAAAGACGTGAAACGCCTCCTCCAGCTTAAGGGTGGAACGGCTTGGCGCATCGGAGGGGAACTTAAGGCGTGGAATACCCATGTAAAACGACGAGCTGTTTTCCCGGATGGAGTAGCCAACGTAACAGGTGCCTGGCGCGATGAAAAACACATGCACGACCGGGCGTTTCGGACTTTCATAGTTCAGTAGAATCTTGCTTTCACGCAGTGCTGAACGCAGCGGCACGGTGAACTTGCGGCAGAATTTGGTCAGCTCTTTCGCTTCGTTAGTGTCAGGCACTTCTACACGCAGTTCGCCGCCCTTCTCCACCACGCCGGTCAGCATACCGACAATCGGGGTGATGCGATCTTCCTGCGGCAGGTCACGCAGCATTTCACCGACAACCAGCATCTGCCGGGCAAAAATCAGCTCGTCAAACGGTAACTCACGCGCCAGACGCTCGGCATCTTCAAACTGGTAGCACTCAAACAGCACGTAGCCGGAATCATCTTTAACCCGCGGAAAGCCGTAGATTTCACGTTCAGCCGCTTTGGCGCTGATTTCCGCCGCACACTCTTTTTCAAAACCGGGACGACAATAGAGTAAAACTTTATTCATGGCGTTCTGCCTTTCGTTTAAGACGCAGCGCGCCAATCAACATCAATACCCAACCGGCGAGGAAACAGACTCCCCCCACCGGTGTGATAAAAACCCAAAACTTCAGATGTGACAGCGCCAGACAATAGAGGCTGCCACTAAACAACACGGTGCCGAGCGCCATCAGCGCACTGCTCCAGTAAAACCAGATATTGGCGCGGCGTAACATCGCGGCACCCAGTCCCATCACCGCTAACGTGTGATAAGCCTGATATTCCAGCCCGGTATGAATCCAGGCCATCTCAGCCGCACCCAGCGACTGGCTCAAAACGTGGGCACCAAATGCGCCAAAAGCTACCAGCAGAAATCCACTGATAGCCGCAAAAACAAACATGGCACGACTGGACATTAACCGATCCTCAGGGTGCATTTGCACCGTAATGCAGATAAATCAAACTGTTATTGTTGATAGCGAAAGCGGAATTTTTCTTGTTCGGTTGCAGCTTTTTCCAGGATCCACTGTCGGAAGGCGGCTATTTTACCCAGTTCTGCCTGACTGTCATGACAAACCAGATAAAAAGCGTTTTTACTGACTAATACATCATTAAATGGGCAGATTAATCGCCCGGCCTCTATTTCGCTCTGCGCCATGACGTTGTTGGCCAGCGCCACGCCCTGACCATGAATCGCCGCCTGCAACACCATGGCGCTGTGGCTGAAGATCGGCCCCTGCTGAACATTGATATGCTGCAGACCCAGCTGGCGGATATACGATTGCCAGTCACGGCGGGAGGCATCATGCAGCAGGGTAAAGCGCGAGAGATCCATCGGGGTTTTCAGCGGATTATCGCCGGTCATCAGTGATGGCGAACAGACCGGCAGCAGATATTCGGCATAGAGTTTTTCAACCCGCAGGCCGGGCCAGTTGCCACGTCCGTAGAAAATTGCCACGTCGACATCGTCGGCCAGTTTCTCTTCATCGCGGTCAACTGCCTGGATACGCACGTCGATTCCCGGATAAGCCATATTAAAGCTGGAGAGGCGGGGAACCAGCCACTGAATAGCAAAGCTCGGCAGTAAACTGACGGTCAGCGCTCCCTTGGCACTGCGCGCCTGCAGTTTGCGGGTCGCTTCGTTAATTGCCGAGAAAATCTCTTTGATGTCGAGATAGTAGCTTTGCCCTTCTTCGGTCAGTAACAGCGAACGATTCCTCCGGCGAAACAGCTTTAACCCCAGAAAATCTTCCAGAGATTTAATCTGATGGCTTACGGCAGCCTGGGTGACAAACAGCTCTTCAGCGGCTTTGGTAAAGCTTAAATGGCGCGCAGCGGCATCAAAAACCCGCAGTGCGTTAAGAGGAGGAAGGCGTTTCGACATGGTTTTCCGTATCCGGATCGGCGAAAAATACGCAGGCTTATAAAAAGCGTTTACGTATTAGAATTTTTAATCCGAGGCATTATAATTTGTCCGTTGAGGAACCTCCAGCAAATACCTATAGTTGCCGCACTTCCTGAGCCGGAACGAAAAGTTTTTAGATTTGTGAGTGAGTTCGCAGATTTTCTGAAAGCTTTTGGCTTGTGGTCGTGATGTTGTGTTTGCAATTTTTGATCCGACGATTGCGGATCAAACTCTTAATTCCTGTAGATTTACCCTGTCTGTCCATAGTGATTTTTAAATAGCACCGCAAATTGCGGTGCTTTTTTTTTGCTGCTTACTTTGACTCGACCATTTCTTTGACATCAGAGCGGTTAATCTGCTGCTCGTTGCCATTCGCATCTTTATAGCTGATCATGCCGGTATCGTTATCAACTTTAGGCTTGCCGGCAGCCACGATGGTGCGACCATCATTGGTATGCATTACGTAATTGCTTGAACAGGCACTCAGGGTAAAAGCCAGAGTACATACGGCCAGTACTGCGGTAAGTTTTTTCATCTGCTATCTCCTTGTAGATTGATTGCATCAAACCACCCGCGTTACGCTAACCAGAGGCAGCCGATAAGTGGGATCGACTATTAAACGTCCGATCGTTATGCGGGTTTGGTTCAAACCTTGCATTATTCAGCATAACGCGCTTTTCCAGCTTTGCCAGACGCAGACCATTCTTTCAGTGTGGTCCTAATTTTTCTTATCATGGACCCGGCATGACCGCATTTAATCCCACCGCATTCCGCCAGCAGTTTCCCGCGCTCGCCGACGCCGGCATCTATCTCGACAGCGCCGCGACCACGCTGAAGCCGCAGGCCGTTATTGACAGTACGCAGCAGTTTTACAGCCTCAGTGCGGGTACGGTTCATCGCAGCCAGTTTGCCGCCGCCCAGGCCTTAACCCAGCGCTATGAGCAGGCGCGCAATCAGGTTGCCCGCTGGGTTAATGCCGCGGACGATCGTGAGATTGTCTGGACGCGCGGCACTACCGAAGCGATAAACCTGGTGGCGAACAGCTGGCTGCGGCCGCGCCTGCAGCCCGGTGATGAGATCGTGGTGAGTGAGGCTGAGCACCACGCCAACCTGGTTCCCTGGCTGATGGCTGCGCAGGCGTGCGGTGCCCGCGTCGTAAAATGGCCGTTAGGGCCAGATCGTCTGCCCGATATCAGCCTGTTACCCACCCTGCTTAACAGCCGTACCCGCCTGCTGGCAGTTGGTCAGATGTCGAACGTCACCGGGGGTTGCCCCGATCTTGCTCAGGCGATCCCGCTGGCACATGCCGTGGGGGCGAAAGTGATGGTCGATGGCGCGCAGGGGGTGGTGCACTGCCCGCCTGACGTACAGGCGCTGGATATCGACTTTTACGCTTTTTCCGGACATAAGATTTACGGCCCGATGGGCATTGGCGCGTTATATGGCAAAGCGGAACTGCTGGAGACGATGGAACCCTGGCAGGGCGGCGGGAAAATGATCACGGATGTTGACTTCAATGGTTTCACGCCACAGCCGGTGCCGTGGCGTTTTGAGGCCGGCACCCCGAATGTGGCGGGTGTGGTGGGATTGAGTGCGGCACTGAGCTGGCTGGCGCAGTACAATCTGACCGAAGCTGAGCGCTGGAGTCAGCAGCTTGCCTCGCTGGCGGAAGAGCAGCTGACAGAACTGCCCGGCTTTCGCAGCTTCCGCTGTGGCAATGCCAGTCTGCTGGCCTTTGAATTTGCTGACCTGCATCACAGCGATCTGGTGACGCTGCTGGCTGAGCAGGGAATCGCCCTGCGCGCCGGTCAGCACTGTGCGCAGCCGTTGCTGTCGGCGCTGGGCGTCAGCGGCACGCTGCGGGCCTCTTTTGCACCCTATAATAATCTGCAGGATGTTGATGCGCTGGTGCGCGCCATGAAAGGCGCAATCTCGCTGTTATCGGAGTTTTGATTATGTGTTCATCGCTGTTAGCGCCACACCCGTTTGGCGAACAGATTACCGTTACCAGTCTGAAAGAGAGTTTCGGCCGCTTTCATCAGTGGGAAGATCGTTATCGCCAGCTGATCCAGCTGAGCCGCCAGTTGCCTGCCCTGCCGGAGGAACTGAAAACGGCGGAAATTGAACTGAGCGGATGTGAAAACCGGGTCTGGCTGGGCAGCCAGTTATGTGAGGATGGCTCACTGCACTTCTATGGTGATAGTGAAGGACGGATTGTGCGCGGCCTGCTGGCCGTGCTGCTGACTGCGGTTGAGGGCCAGACGCCGCAGCAATTGCTGGTCACCGATCCCTTAGCCCTGTTTGATGAACTCGGCCTGCGCGCCCAGCTCAGCGCCTCCCGCAGCAGCGGCCTGCAGGCGCTGGCCGCTGCGGTAGAGCATGCCGCGCGTCAGGCGCTGACCGCATCCTGACGGGCGGCGCGCGCCAGAAATTTTTTGAGCGCATGCGAAACGGCCACAAAGCCGAAGGTGGCGGTCACCATGGTTGCCGCGCCAAAGCCGGATGTGCAATCCATTCTCTTCGGACCCTCTGCCGTGCTGCGTGAAGCACAGACGCTGCCGTCGGCCTGCGGATAGACCAGCGCTTCAGTCGAAAAAACGCAGTCGATGCCGAGTTTGCCTTTGCTGTTTTTCACCACGCCCAGGCTTTTCAAGCGTTCGCGCAGCTTCGCCGCAAGCGGATCCTGAATGGTTTTTGCCAGATCGGCGACCTGGATCTGGGTCGGATCAATCTGCCCACCCGCGCCACCGGTGGTGATCAACGGGATCTTATTCCGGCGACACCAGGCGATCAGCGCCGCTTTAGGCCGCACGCTGTCGATCGCGTCGATCACATAGTCGAAACCGGCGGCCATCAGTTCGGCGGTGTTCTCGGGCGTGATAAAGTCATCAATGCAGATCACGTCGCAGTCCGGATTGATCGCCCGCAGCCGCTCGGCCATCACCTCCGTTTTGGCTTTACCGACGTTACCCTGCAGCGCATGAAGCTGTCGGTTGGTGTTGGTAATGCAGACGTCATCCATATCTATCAGGGTGATTTTACCAATGCCGGTGCGCACCAGCGCTTCCGCTGCCCAGGAGCCGACGCCGCCAATACCGATGACGCAGAAGTGTGCGTCAGCAAAACGTTGCAGCGCATTCTGGCCATAGAGACGCGCCGTGCCGCCAAAGCGCTGATGCCAGGCGTCGTTTAACACTTTCATAGTTGAACCTGTTACGTCGTGCGGGCCCGAAGGCCCGCAGAGAAGAAATTAGTTAGAGCCGAGAAGCAGTGAACCATTATTACCGTTTTGCGGGCTGGAGAACAGCGGCTGTCCGGCACCCGGCGCGGCTTTGATCACCCAGACGCGGCCGTAGTGATTATAGAAGCCCGCCAGATGCGCGGCGTCCGGGCCGATACCCTGATAGATATCAAAGTGTTGTCCTTTAATCGCGCCACCTACGTCGAGCGCCACCATCAGGCGCATCTCATATTTGCCGTTGAATTTGCCCTTCTCATTCAACTGCGGCACTTCCGCCAGCAGTACGGTGCCTGCCGGAATAATTGATCGGTCAGAGGCCACCGAGGCTTTCGCTACCAGCGGAACAGCGCTGGCACCGCGCACCGGCGTAAACGGCTCAGCTTTAAAGAAGACGAATGACGGGTTGGTTTCCAGCAGCGCACGCACCTCCTGCGGTGAGTGCTCCTGCGCCCACTGGCGAATCGCCTGCATCGACATATCTTCGCGCTTCACTTCACCGCGGTCGATCAGCTCTTTACCGATACTGTGGTAGCCCCAGCCATTTTTACCGGCGTAACCAAAGAAGGTCATCGGGCGGCCATCGCCAAAGTCGACGTAACCACTGCCCTGCACATCCATCATGAAGTTATCAATTAGCGAGTTGCTGTAGGCAATGACGTAGCGGTCATCAAGTCCGCCACTATAGATAGAGGCGCGGCTCGGTAATTTCTCTCCGCGTTTGCGCGGCGGCATACGGTAGATCGGATACTGGAATTCGCCCTGCCGGGTGTAGCGCGCTTCCACGACCGGCGTGTAGTAACCGGTGAACTGCACGTTACCGTAGTTGTCCGTGCCCTCCATCTGCCACGCGTTCAGGCCATACTGACGAAGCTGCCGGGTATCGGCGCCTGCCATCAGCCAGCTTTCAATTGCGCTGTAGGTGCCGTTCTGACGATTATAAAGAGCGGATGAGGCGGACTGAATCTGGCGCACCTGATCGCCAAAGTCTTTGCCATTAACCGGTGCGCCTTTAGCATTGGGCTGATTCACCAGCGCCAGCGGCTGTTCCAGTTTGCCATCTTTATATTGCTGACCGCGATCGGTCGGTTTAGAGCTACAGGCCGCCAGCAGCGTGATTAACGCGCCAGTGAGTGCATACTTCACCCAATGTGATTTCATTATCTTCTCTTTTTATAACTGTTCGCCCCGCGACGATAGCAAAGCCCCCGACAGAATGAAATGCATCCGCTTTGACCTGGCGCATATCAGTTCAATAATTAGCCATATGGTTGAATCCTTCAGCAACTGGCTGTTAATTTGGCTTTTATCTTTAAAAAGGGGTTGCATGAATTAGCGCGGAGAGTATAGTGCGCTTCCACGGACGCGGGGTGGAGCAGCCTGGTAGCTCGTCGGGCTCATAACCCGAAGGTCGTCGGTTCAAATCCGGCCCCCGCAACCAATACTTCTGCAGTAGTTTTCAGAAGTCACAGTGTGAGAAGTAAAAGTAATAGAAGCAATACGGACGCGGGGTGGAGCAGCCTGGTAGCTCGTCGGGCTCATAACCCGAAGGTCGTCGGTTCAAATCCGGCCCCCGCAACCAATACTTCTGCAGCAGTTTTACAGAAGTCACAATGTGAAAAAAGTATGATACGGACGCGGGGTGGAGCAGCCTGGTAGCTCGTCGGGCTCATAACCCGAAGGTCGTCGGTTCAAATCCGGCCCCCGCAACCAATCATTTAAACACCTGAAAGGGTGTTTTTTTGTTTCTGCCGTTCGCAAATTCCTCTCAGGCCTCACTCCCGCAGATAAATGCGCGGATAGTCGTGACTACCCGCACACCTTTACCGATGGGCCAGCGCCGCCCCACTCTTCACATAAGCCCTGATGCCTTCCAGAATTGCCTCTGCAACCTGATGCTGATAGCGGGTGGTTCGCAGCTTACGCTCCTCTTCCACATTACTGATAAACGCGGTCTCTACCAGGATTGACGGGATATCCGGCGCTTTCAGCACCGCAAATCCCGCCTGATCCACGGTGCGTTTATGCAGATGGTTGATGCGCCCCATGCGATGCAGCACCTCTTTACCAAACCTGAGGCTGTCGTGAATCGTCTGACGCTGCACCATGTCGAACATGGTGTGATCAAGATAGCGGTCGCCGCTTTTGCTGACGCCGCCAATCAGGTCTGATTCATTCTGGGTCTGCGCCAGGAAACGGGCGGCGGCTGACGTGGCACCGCTGGTTGATAAGGCAAATACCGAAGAGCCGCGTGCTGCCCGACTGGTAAAGGCATCAGCATGAATAGACACAAAGAGATCGGCGCGCTGTTTACGGGCTTTGGCGACCCGGACACGCAGCGGAATAAAGACATCCTCGTTGCGCGTCATATAGGCTTTCATCTGGGACTCTTTATCGATCAGCGCTTTGAGTCGCCGTCCGATCTTCAGCACAATATCTTTCTCGCGCGTCTTATATTTGCCGTGCGCGCCAGGATCTTCTCCGCCATGGCCGGGATCAATCATGATGATAATCGGACGATCGCGTCCCGCTTTGCCGGGTAACGGCGCCTGCACCCCTTCATCCTTCTCCAGATCGCCCTGATTATAATCTTTCAGCAGGGCCAGCAGCGGATCGTCTTCCACATGGTCCTGGCTCGGGTAGAGATCGACCACCAGCCGGTGATTGATACCAGCGACCGGTGCCAGATTAAAGATCTTCGGTGCGACGTTGCGCTTCAGCTCCAGAACAACGCGCACCGTGTTGCTGTCGAACTGGCCGACCCGGGCATTTTTGATAAAGGGATCGTCGACCCGAACCTGCTTATCCACCCCTTTCAGGGTCGAGTTAAGATGCAGGCCCTGAATATCGATTACCAGTCGTTCGGGATTGCTCAGCGCAAACTGCTTGTATTTCAGCGCGACACTGGACTCCAGCGTCATGCGCGAGTAAGTGGATGAGGGCCAGATACGCACCGCCACAATGTGGTTCTTTGCCGCCAGCCCTGTACGGCTGACGCTCAGCAACAGTAAGGCGCCTGTCCCCTGTAAAAATCGTCTGCGTGAAAAATGGGAATTACCGTCTGACATGCCGCTCCAGCTGCTGTGTTATGTCTAAAAAAGCGCCAGTTAATCAAATGGCGGCGAAAACTTTATCCAATCCGCAGGATGATGTCACCCTGGAAACCCCAAATAATGCAGGCTGTTAGCGGCTTTGACACCCATAAAAACGTAAATTTTCGTCAGGATTAAGGCTTGCAAAATCGGGCATAAAAGCATAAAAATACAGAAAATACGAATAAACATTCACTGAGGGTTGGCCGTGAAGGAACGTAGTACCGAACTGGTTCAGGGTTTTCGCCATACCGTTCCCTATATCAATGCCCACCGGGGTAAAACCTTTGTCATCATGCTGGGTGGCGAAGCGATTGAGCATGAGAACTTCTCTGGCATCGTTAACGACATCGGCCTGCTGCACAGCCTGGGCATCCGCCTGGTGGTGGTTTATGGCGCACGGCCACAGATAGACGCCAGCCTGGCTCAGCAGCAACTGGAACCGGTTTATCATAAATTTACCCGGGTGACTGATGCGCAATCGCTGGAGTTAGTGAAGCAGGCTGCTGGTCGGTTGCAGTTAGATATCACTGCCCGCCTTTCAATGAGTCTTAACAATACCCCGCTGCAGGGCGCGCATATCAATGTGGTCAGCGGCAACTTCATTATTTCACAGCCGCTGGGCGTGGATGATGGCGTGGATTACTGCCATAGCGGGCGTATCCGTCGTATTGATGAAGAGGCGATTCATCGCCAGCTGGATAACGATGCCATCGTGCTGATGGGTCCGGTTGCAGTCTCTGTGACCGGCGAAAGCTTTAATCTGACGTCAGAAGAAGTGGCTACCCAGCTGGCAATTAAGCTCAAAGCGGAAAAAATGATCGGTTTCTGCTCCGAGCAGGGCGTGCTGAACAGCGATGGTGAAATCATCTCCGAGCTGTTCCCGAACGATGCACAGGCCCGCATCGACGAGATTGAAAAGGAAGGTGATTATCTTTCTGGTACGGTCCGCTTCCTGCGTGGCGCGGTGAAAGCCTGCCGCAGTGGCGTGCGCCGCAGCCATCTCATCAGCTATCAGGAAGATGGCGCGCTGTTGCAGGAGCTCTTCTCACGCGACGGTATCGGTACGCAGATCGTGATGGAGTCGGCCGAGCAGATCCGTCGCGCCAATATCAACGACATCGGCGGAATCCTCGAACTGATCCGTCCGCTGGAGCAACAAGGCATTCTGGTGCGTCGCTCACGTGAGCAACTGGAAATGGAGATAGATAAGTTCACGATTATTCAGCGCGACAATCTGACCATCGCCTGTGCCGCCCTCTATCCGTTTATGGATGAGAAGATTGGTGAAATGGCCTGTGTGGCGGTTCATCCTGACTATCGCAGCTCTTCACGCGGTGAGATGTTGCTGCAGCGCGTAGCGTTGCAGGCGAAGCAGATGGGACTGCAAAAGCTGTTTGTGTTAACCACGCGCAGCATCCACTGGTTCCAGGAGCGCGGCTTTACGCCGGTTGATATTGAGTCACTGCCCGAGAGTAAAAAAGAGATGTACAACTATCAGCGCCGTTCCAAGGTGCTGATGGCCGACCTCACCTGATTTCATCCCGAAGGGACAGGCCCCCGTTGTGGACTGTCCCCTTTTTCTCAGCTGGTTTCACCCAGTCGCTCCACCAGACCGCTGCGTCGCTGCGTCTGCAACTGCACGGCTCGCTGAAATACGCCCGGTTCGCTGTAAATAGTCAGTTGCTTACGTGCGCGGGTAATCGCGGTATACACCAGTTCGCGGGTCAGCACCGGCAGAAACTGCGTCGGCATCACCAGCGCAGTGTGGTCGAACTCCGACCCCTGCGATTTATGCACCGTCATTACCCAGGCCGTTTCATGTGAAGGTAACCGGCTCGGCTGGATCGCCTTGATTGACCCATCCGGCAGCGGGAAAAAGACCTTCAGGTTACCCTCTTCATCCCGCAGCGTAATGCCGATATCGCCATTAAACAGGCCGAGCGCGCTGTCATTTCGGGTAATCATCACAGGACGTCCTTCATACCAGCGGCTGCCCATGCCAGGACGCCGGATGCGCTGCAGCTGTATCAGTCGCTGCTCAATGCGCTGGTTCAGACCCTGCACGCCAAATGGCCCGTCACGGAGTGCACACAGCAGCTGATAACGACCAAAAGCGGCTATCACCTCAGCAGGCGATGCCTGCCGACGGACAAGTTGCAGGAAGGGCTGATAGCCCTGTGCGACCTCATCCAGCATCACCTGATAGGCTTCCGCGCTGTTCAGCGTCTGAAAACTGACATCTTCATGGGCCGCAGCAAACACCGCCCTGACCTGCTCTGCATCACCACGATTGATCGCTTTTGCCAGTTGCCCGATGCCGGATGAAGCGTCAAAACGATAACTTTTCTGCAGCAGGCAGATGCTGTCACGCACGACTGGTGCCTGCCTGTCGTCACTGCCCTGCAGCGTGCAGCCAGTCAGCAGGGCAAGCTGTTCTGCCCGCGCCTGGCTGTAGCCGCTTTCCGTGCAGCGGCAGATGTCGCCCAGCACCGCACCCGCTTCAACAGAAGCGAGCTGATCGCGGTCGCCCAGAAACACCACGCGGGCATGGGCAGGCAGCGCGGCGATCAGCTTTGCCATCATCGAAAGATCGACCATTGACGCTTCATCCACTACCAGCACATCAAGATGCAGCGGATTGCCGGCATGGTAGCGTAACCGCTGGGTATCGGGCTGCGCGCCCAGCAGGCGATGCAGCGTGGTGGCTTCGGCGGGAAAACGCCGCCGCTCTTCGTCGCTGACTACCAGTTCCTGCAGCGCCCGGCCCAGCGACTCGGTCAACCGTGCGGCAGCTTTACCGGTCGGTGCCGCGAGCTGAATCCGCAGCGCGCCGGGATTCAGGCGAATCAGGGCGGCGAGGAGTTTCGCCACGGTGGTGGTTTTACCGGTGCCCGGCCCGCCGGAAATGACCGCCGTCTTGCGGGTCAGCGCCACGGCTGCAGCAATTTTCTGCCAGTTCTCCGGCTGGTCGCCAAACAGGCTGTTCAGCACGTCTCCTGCGGCACGCATATCAAACGCAGTTTTGATTTCCTGTGCAGCAAAAAAGTCGGCGACCCGGCCTTCGCTGTACCATAGCCGATGCAGATATAAACGCTGGTTACTCAGCACCAGCGGTGTCACCCGGCTGCCGTCACTGACGGCCGACCAGTCAGCCAGCCGTGATGGCCAGTCATCCGGCGCACCAGCCGCCTGCCAGATGGCCTGGGCCAGCGCAGGCTGACGCCCGGCAAACAGGCTATCTTCACAGAGGTTGCTCAGCGGTAAACAGACGTGCCCTTCTCCCGCCTCCGCGCTGACGCAGGCAGCCGCCAGCAGCAGCGCAGGCTGTGATTCTGTCGCCACCAGACGCGCAAACTGGATATCCAGCGGCCGCAGGAGACGCTTCTCAACCGCCTGCAGCAGCAGACTCAGCATGTCACTCATAACATCTCCCCGGTTTCACCAAACAACGCATCAATCTCTTCCACAAAAGCTTCGGAAGGCCGGGTAGCAAAAATGCCGTTGTCCGGCGAGCTGCCATCCATCCCGCGTAAAAACAGATAAAACACCCCGCCAAAATGTTGCTGATAGTCGTAGTCCGGCAGGCGATGCTGCAGATAGCGATGCAGCGCCAGCGTATAGAGCTGATACTGCAGATCGTAGCGGTGGCCAATCATCGCCTGCGCCATCGCTTCGGGGGTGTAAGCGGCGTGACTTTCCCCCAGCCAGTTCGATTTGTAATCCAGCAGATAATATTTTCCCTGCCAGCGGAAGACCAGATCGATAAAGCCCTTCAGCATGCCGCGCACCTGGCGAAAATCCAGCGGAGCGGCCTGCTGAGAAAGTGTATCGTGACGACGCAGCAGATCATCAAGATCCGCCGCCGTCAGAAGATTGTTTATCGGCAGATAAAACTCCATCTCGATGAGCCGTTCACTGCTTTTGATTGCCGACAGCGTCAGCCCCTCCGCATTGAGCGGCGTATGTAAGACCCGATCGATCCACTGTTCGAGAACCGGTAACCAGCTCAGTGGGTAACCATTGTGCTGCAGCTGATCCTCCAGCCAGATGCGATCCGGCGGTTCGGTAAAGTCGATCGACTCAAACAGACCGTGCAGGAAGGTGCCGGGTGCTGCACCACGCGGAAAATGGTGCGGCGTCAACGCCGACTCTTCACCCCTCTCCTCTTCGCCCGCTGCATCGATATCGAAGTTAGGTAACGCATCCAGCAGTGGCGAGCTGTGATGCTGTTGCAGACCGGAGTAACTGGTTACTCGCCAGACATCCGCCAGGGCGCGCGTCACGTCGCGGCTGCTTAACGCCTCGTCGCCCTGCTGCGCATCCTGCCACATTTCGCCCGGCAGCAGATCTTCTTCAACCAGTGCAATCCCTTCACCGGTTAATGCATTGAGTCGCTGGCTGAGCTGCTGCGCATCGACCGCCTGACCCTGCTGTACCAGATAGCCCAGCGCGCTTTTATGGAGATCGCTTTCACCCTCTTTTTTACGGGTGCCTTTGATCAGCGGTGCAATGCCAACGCTGCAGTGATAAACCGAACGGGTCAGCGCCACGTAGAGCAGACGCAGATCCTCTGCCAGCCGTTCTTCTTCGGCCAGCGCCAGACTCTGCGCATCACCCTGCACATCCAGCAGCGCCGTGAAGTTGTCGCGATCGTGATAGAGCGCGCTGGCCGCCTCGCGGAATCCGGCCGCAAACGGCAGCCAGACCAGCGGATACTGCAGCCCTTTTGATTTATGGATGGTGATGATCTGCACCAGATGGCGGTCGCTTTCCAGACGCAGCTGCTGGCTGGAGGCCTGACTGTTGGGCCGGGCAATCTGCTGCGCCAGGAAGCGCACCAGCGCGTGCGGACTCTCCAGCTGCACCGAGGCTTCCTGCAATAGTTCACCCAGATGCATCAGGTCAGTCAGGCGACGTTCACCGTTCTCCGAGGCCAGCATATTCTCCGCCAGTTGCCGCTTGATCATCACATCACGCAGCATCGGTAACACGCCGCGCTGATGCCACAGCTGCTGCCAGACGGCAAACTGCTCCACCAGCGCATCCCACTCGCGCTCATTCTGAGTTAACGCGTCCAGCGTCGCCGCATCGATGGCAAAAATCGACGTCGCCAGCGCGCTACGCAGCAGCCGTTCCTGTTCCGGTGCCTGTATCGCCTGCAACAACCAGAGTAATTCGCGCGCTTCCGGCGTGGTGTAGACGCTGTCCCGGCTGGAGAGATAGACCGACGGAATCGACAGCGCATTCAGCGCGTCGCGGATTAAACCGGCCTCATTGCGACTGCGTACCAGCACGGTGATATCGGAAGCCCGCACCGGCTGCAGCGCCTCACCTTTACCCAGCCAGGCACGTCCCTGCTGTCCTGCCACCAGCCAGCGGCTGATATCGGCGGCACACTGCTGCGCCATAAACTGCTGGTAGTCGCTGTTGCCGACGCCCTCGCCAGGCTGCAGCCAGAAACGTAATGCGGGTTGCTGCTGCTGGTCAAAAATCAGCTTCAGTGACTCGTTTGGTGCGGCAGGCTTAACCGGCTGGAAGGGGATCGCCGAGAAGAGGAAAGGCGAATCAAGCTGAGAAAAGAGGCGGTTGACGCTCCCGACCATCTCAGGTGAAGAACGCCAGTTGGTATCCAGTGTGTAGTGAGCACTGACTTCGCTTCTGGCCCGCAGATAAGTAAAAATATCCGCGCCGCGAAATGCGTAGATTGCCTGCTTGGGATCGCCGATCAGAAACAGCGCCTGCTCCGGCTGATTAATATAGAGCGTGCGGAAGATGCGATACTGCTGTGGATCGGTATCCTGGAATTCATCAATCAGGGCCACCGGGAAACGCGCCCGGATGGTTTCGGCCAGCAACACGCCGCCAGGCTGCTGCAACGCCTCATCCAGTTTACTGAGCAGATCGTCAAAGCCTAACAGCGCACGTAACCGCTTCTCGCGCTGCACCGTGGCACGCACATCGGTCAGCGCCTGCGCGATGATCACATCGCGCAGCGACAAGGGTTCAGCCAGAAACTGATCGATCGCCTCAAACAACGAGTGTCGCGGGGCGTCGCCTTTTTTGGTTTTCTCATCCAGCACCTGCTGCCCAAAGCGCTCCAGCTCTTTCGGCAGTTGATAATCCAGCGTCTCACTGCTGGCCCACTGCGTGACTTTTGCGACCCAGTTGGGCAGATGTTTACTGCTGTAGCTGCGCTTATCCACGCCAGAAGCACTGATCATGCCTTCCACATCGGCGCTAAGCGCCTGCCACTGCTGTTTGATAGCCTTAATGCGCGCCAGGTTACGGGCGTGGCGTGACGCCAGCGTCTCATCGGCTGCGGGCGGACGCTTCAGGCTGGGTGATTCTCCCTGAAGCCAGGGGCGCAGCGTGGTCAACAGGCTGTCAGGCCCGCTCCACTCTGCAGCGATAATGCGCGCCACATCAAGCGTCAGTGGGTAGCACTGGCGACGCCAGAAATCAGCGGTCGATTGCTTCAGCAGCGCCTGCTCATCTTCAATTAACTCCTGCTCAAACAGCATGCCCGATTCAAAGGCGTTGAGATTAAGCATCCGCTGACAGAAGCCATGGATGGTGAAGATAGCGGCTTCATCCATCTGCCGCTCAGCAGCCAGCAACTGCGCGGCCGCCTGACTGAGATCAGGCATCTGATCCAGCAGTAACTGGTGCATCGGATTGCTGCTTTTGCCGCGGATACAGGCCAGACGTAACTGATGAATATTCTCGCGGATTCGCCCGCGCAGTTCCGCAGTGGCGGCTTCGGTGAAGGTCACCACTAAGATTTCTTCTACCGAAAGCGGGCGGCTGTAAGCGTTTTCTCCGCCCAGCCCCAGCAGCAGGCGCAGATAGAGCAGACCAATGGTAAAGGTTTTTCCGGTGCCCGCTGACGCCTCAATCAGCCGCTCGCCTCTGAGCGGCAGCGTTAAAGGATTCAGCGATACGGGAGGTAACTGCGTCATTGGGTCTCACTCTTTACCGGCAGCGACTGCTGCAATTGCGCCACTTCATTCCAGGTTTTCCAGCCAGGCTGACGGGCAAATTCAGTTTTGCCAGTGCCGGTGCCGGCAATCTGCGAGGTCATTACCATGCCCTTATGTTCAATCACGGCCTGCCGGAAAAAGTCTGCCAGGCTGGTCGGGGTTAACTGCTGAACCTGCTCGATCACTTTTTGCCGGGTATTAAAGTGATCATTCTGGCGATCAAAGTCGCGGCTAAAACGATCCGCTTCCTCAAAGAGCGTCTGAGGACGCTGCTGCAAATCATTGATCATCGCCTGCTGATACTGGGAAAAATCTGCCTGGCTCATGCTGCGTAATCGTTTTTCTGCCTGTGGATAGAAGGCTTTGTAACGCTGCAACAGCCAGGCCGGTTGTTTGCTGTTACTTTGCAGCAGGAAGCCCACACCCCACTGGCGGCCCACCGGCATCTGGAAGGCAAAGACCGCATAGCCGAGCTGCTCTTTAGTACGCAGCTGATTGTAGAACCACGGCTGAACGATCTGGCTCAGCATCGAGCTGTGCGCCATGCTCTGATATTCACCGTATCCCAGTGGAACATAGAGAGCGGCAAGAGCGGAGTCGGTGCTGCTGCCCTGCTGTTGCAGGTTGGCTTTCAGCGATTTTTTTATGGTCACATACTGGCTGTGCCAGTCGCGGGTCGCATTACTCTGCATCTGTTGCTTAAGCTCATGTCCCAGCTGCGTCACGCTGTCAGCACTAAGGTTACCCACCACCAGCATCTCTGGCGTCGCATCGCGGAACAGCGTATCGCGATAGGTCGTCACATCTTTAAGTGAGATTGTGCTTACCAGCTTGCGGCGAGTCTCGCGCTGGGTATAAGGCAGTTGCGACAGCAGTTGCATCGGCTGAATCGCCTGCTCAAACGCCTTGCCTTTTTCTGCCGCGTCCAGCCGCTCCAGATACCAGGATTTGGCCTGCTCCAGCTGCTGCTCTGTCGGCTGGAAGGTGGCATAACCCTCAACCAGTTTCTTTAGCAGCGTCGGCAGGCGCTGCGTGAAGCCGTTGGCACTGAAAACCAGCCCCTCATCTTCACCGGTTGAGAAGCTGATGCCGCCCACGGAGGCCTGCGAGTTAAGCTCATCCAGCGCCAGGCTGGAGAGGTAGTCATTCAGGCCAAACAGTACCTGCTGACGGGCGTCGCTGATGGCGTTTTTATTGCGTAATGCCAGCGTGATCGCCGCTTTAGGTTCGCTGGCGTAATAACGGCTGGGCATCCAGTAAATGCGCATACCGTCATTGTTATCCAGCTTCACCGGATGCTGATACGTTTTTCCGTCTGACGGCAACAGGGTGAAGTCGTCCGGGATATAGGGGTTCAGCACGGGCATCGCCAGCGTGATCTGGCTGGCGCGCTGCTGCCAGTCGGCAAAGGTTTGTGATGTGATTTTCTCAACCTGGTAAGGCGCATCCACAAAATAGGCTGTTTTGTTGTGCGGCTCCTGCGGGCTGATATACCAGATACGCGCATGCTGAGGGGTCATCTCTTCCAGCCGGGCTTTAATCGCGGCAGCATCGTACTGATCCGCCAGATAAGGCGCATCCAGCGTGTGTTCAACCGGCACGCGCAGCATGGTATCAACCAGCCATTCGATGTAATCCATATCGCGGGTGATGGAGGGATAGCGAAAGTCGAGCGCCAGCACGTGTGAAACTTCATCGAAATAGCGCTTATCATCGGCCTGCTGACGCAGCAGATTGATGTAGCTGAATATGGCCGCTACCACTTTGTCACGCTGAGCCAGGCCTTTGTCGGTGAGTGACGCGGTAATCGCAAATACGCCACTGTTACGCTCAGTCATCGGGTCAGCGCCCGCATTGACCCCGTCGGCCAGCCCCTGCTTTTGCAGCCAGTCAGTCAGCGTATTTTTGCTGCGGTTGCTGATTAAATAGCTAATCAGCGTGTCGGTTTTACTGCGAAAGCGATCGCTGTTATTGGCAATGCGAAATTCAATTTTGAGTTGCTTGCGGGGCTGGGCCGGAACGTAATGAATAATGATGCCCTGCTGCGCATCCGTCACTACCGGCACCGTAATCTCCGGCACGCTGGCGTCATGATTTTGCACCCGGCCAACGGTTCTGGCCGCAATCGATGCCATCTCCGGCAGCGGTTTGTTGCTGTAGATCACCGCCTTCATCAGGTTCGCAGAGTAATGGGTGTGATAAAAATCCAGGAGCGCCTGGTGCAGTTTGCTGCCGGGCTTATCTTTCAATGTTTCAAGATTGCCGCCCGAGAAACGTGACGCCGGATGCGCCGGGTTCAGGGTTTCAGCGCCCACCTGGGCCATGCGCAGGCCATCGCGCGAGCGCGCCATCGTCAGCTCGGCGTTCACGGCGTGGCGTTCGCGATCGGC
Organism: Pantoea sp. 22096; assembly: GCF_052045955.1. Lineage (NCBI taxonomy): Bacteria > Pseudomonadati > Pseudomonadota > Gammaproteobacteria > Enterobacterales > Erwiniaceae > Pantoea > Pantoea sp. 22096. The sequence goes on from NZ_JBQEPW010000003.1 coordinate 106,209, forward strand.
GTTAACCGGATCCAGCAGCGGCTCAGCCACCGCATCCGCCAGGCGATCAACCGCCGGTTCCAGCGAATCGTTTTCCACTTCCAGATAAAAGGCGGTGCGGTAAGAGGCCGTGCTGGCGTTGTGGCTGCCGCCATGCTTTTTCAGAAATTCGGCCAGGTTGTCCGGCTGCGGGTAGCGCTTTGAGCCCATCAGTACCATATGCTCAAGGTAGTGTGCCAGTCCCGCCTGCTGATCAGGATCGTCCAGCGATCCTATCGGCAGCGTCAGCGCCGCAAGCGATTTCGGTGCGACAGGATCGGAAACCAGTAACACGGTCATCCCGTTGTCGAGCCGGATCGCCTGATAGTGGCGAGGATCCTGTTCACTTTTGCGAATGGTGTCGTTAACTGGCTGCCAGCCTGATGATGTCTGCGCCTGTGCTGTACAAGCCACCAGGCTTAACAATAGCGCCGCTATCCAGCGTGCGTATACCCGCATGTAAACCCCTCTCGTTTCCCGATAAACCGCCAATGACGTACCCGGCGGCTCAAAGCAGAGCAAAATTTCTGTGTAATAAGCCAGTTAGCAAAAATGCCTTCTGACCTGCTATTCATCATCCTGATGTGCAGCCAGCACTGGTAAATACCAGTGCTGTGCCGCCTCAGTTATCTGCTGTAGTTGTGGCTCATCCAGCACACGGCAAAGACGCTGCAGATAGGGATCGCCGCCCTCGCCCTCCACCTGATAGTTACCCTGCCAGGCGGTCAGCAGTCGATTACGCGCTTTGAGCTGCGTCGCTTCATCGGTCAGCAACTGCTGGCTTTTTTTGTCATAGCTGGCGGTCAGCCACGCGCCGCCACTCTTGTTAAGCAACATCAGCGGCTGGCGCATACCCGCGAGATAGCCTGCGACATATTCATTCAGCGCAGCGATCGCCTCAGCCTGCGGTACGGCGAGGAAACACCAGCGGCTCTGCTGCCGGCCAAACATCCGGCTGCTGCCGGTGCCGCCCAGTGCGCAGTAGACCAGATGCTCCAGCCAGAGTAACAGTCCGTCGTTCATGTTGAGCACGCCAGGCCGCCAGCGCAGCAATCCATCACTCTGTACCTGCGTCAGCCAGCCGGTTAAGCTGATCTGCTCCAGTTGCAGATTCACTTCCCAGCTCTCGCCGTCGCTGCGTTGGGTGACCACTTCTGCCGCTACTTCCTGCATCTCATCGCGCTGCGCCTGCCAGAACAGCTCACCGAAAGCGCCATAAGGCAGATTACCGGCCGCACGATGGTGCGCATAAAGTCGCTGAGTATCCTCGCCTTCGACCAGGGCATTCAGCAGTTGCGCATTGATCTGGTAACGCTCCAGATTGTCCAGGGCAAATGGCTCGCTGTCGGGCAGTTCGTTCTCCTCCAGCCAGAAACTCACGCCGAGCCGCTGGTGGAACCAGGCGCGGACCGGATGTCGCCAGAAGCGCAGGAACGCCTCCAGCGTGAGCGCGTCAATTAGCGGCGCTTCCAGCGGCTGAACGAAAGCGGGTTGCGGCTGCCCTGCTCCCTGCGCGGCAGGCAGCCACTCACGGGCGAAGCTCTGGAGTCTGGCAGCCGGCTGGAAGTTTTCCGCGGCAAATGGCATCCGGCTGTGCAGGTGCTGCAGGTGCATCCGCACCCGCGCGGCACTCTCATCCAGCTCAAGATGACCGTCACCCTCCAGATAAAAACTCTGACCAATGTAATCCAGCAGTTCTGTGACCAGTACTGAAGGGTAGCGTTCCGTATTATCCTGTATCGCGCGGCCGATATAACTGATATAGAGCTGCTGCTGTGCCGAAATCATCGCCTCCAGGAAGAGGTAGCGATCATCATCGCGGCGGCTGCGGTCGCCTTTGCGGGACTGCTGCTGCATCAGGTCAAAGCCTAACGGTGCCAGGGTCCGGGGATAGACGCCGTCGTTCATGCCAAGCAGACAGACCAGCTGAAAAGGAATGGAGCGCATCGGCATCAGGGTGCAGAAGTTAATCTGTCCAGCCAGAAAACGCTGGCTGATGCGCTGCTGATCAAGCCGGCTACGTAAATCATCGCGCAGCAGCGCCACCGGAATCGCCTCTTCAAAGCGCGCATCCATGCCATATTCGATCAATTGCTGCCACTGCTCTTCCACCAGCAGCAGAGCAGCCTCGGTTTCTGCATCAGGGCTGAAAAAGGCATTCAGCAACTCCCGGCACAGTGGCAGCCAGGCGACCAGCGGACGGGGTTCGGCCAGCAGCTGCCGCCAGTGATTAAGCCGGGAAAGCAGCTCAGCCAGATGTCCCGCCAGTTCCCCCACCAGACCACTCGACTCGTCATAAGGCAGAATCCCTTCCCAGTCACCGTTGTGGCTCTCCATCGCATAGCCCAGCAGCATGCGCTGCAGGCCAAAGCGCCAGGTGTGCTGGCCGGTAATCGGGAGTGACAGCGCTTCCACGCTGGCATCATCCAGCCCCCAGCGCACACCCGATTCGCTGACCCAACGCCGGAGTAAGCGCAGGCCGCTTTCATCAATAGAGAAATGAGCAGCCAGCGCCGGGACATCCAGCAGCGCCAGCACATCCTCTGAGACAAAACGGCTGTCCGGCAGTGCCAGCAGATTCAGAAATGCCACAATGGCCGGATGCGCCTGACTGGCCCTCCGGTCTGAAATCGCAAACGGCAGGTAGCGATCAGGGGGCGCGTTGGCGAACACCGCCTGAATAAACGGCGCGTAGGCGTCGATGTCTGCCACCATGACGATAATGTCACGCGCTTTCAGCGTCGGATCGGTCTCCATCATCGCCAGCAGATGATCCTGCAATACTTCGACTTCACGCTGAGCGCTGTGGCAGACCTGTACCACAATAGAGCGGTCATCCGGATCCAGACAGCGCTTCTTATCGCTATGCGCCAGTTCCGCCGCATTCAGTCCGATGATGGCGTTATCCTGCAGGTTGAGAAGATCGTGCTGCATGCAGTGCAGCAGGTTATCCGGTTCTACATCCACAAACGCATCAATATCGTCGTTTGACTCCATCTGACTGAGCAGATACAGGTTATCGCGCCCCAGCTTGCCCCATGAGGCAAGTAGCGGGTTAGTGAGCTGCTGTTCGCCAGCGTCATTAAACAGTGCCGGTGCCTGTTCTGCATCCCGGAAAAGTCCGCGTGATTCATCGGCACCATGACGTCGGCGCTGACGGCTCTGCAGTTTCGCCAGAAACGCATAATCCTGAATGTCGCCCCAGTAGTCGCGGCAGGGATTGGTGAACAGCAGATGGATGTCGATGTGACGTCCCAGCGCCTGCAACGCCTGCAGATAGACTGGCGGCAGCGCAGAGATACCACAGATGAAGACCCGTTTCGGCAGATTTTCTGGCGTGGTTTTCGCCTGCTCCAGCGTCTGAATAAATCGCGAATAGAGGTTGGCACGGTGCCATTCGGGCTGGCGCAGCGCCTGGGTATAAGTTACCAGATCACGCCACAGTGCGGCCTGCCAGCGCTGCGCTTCACCCAGCCCCTCAATGGTTTCGCCACGTTCCCAGCTGTTGAGCCAGTCGGCACGATAAACCAGATACTGGTCGAACAGATCGGCCACGCGTGAACTGAGCTGATACAGTTTTCGTTTGTCGCCGTCGTCATGGAGATAGTGGCGTAAAGAGACAAACTCTTCATGTTCGAGCATCACTGGCAGCCGGTGCATCAGCTTCCAGCCCATGCTGGCCTTGCTGAAAGCACTTTCTACCGGGATATCGGGCAGTACGCGGACGAACATCTCCCAGATAAAACTGGCAGGCAGCGGAAATTCGATATTGGCGGCAATGCCAAAGGTTTGCGCCAGCTCCATCTGCAGCCATTGCGCCATTCCCGGGCTCTGCACCAGCACCATTTCTGAGGCGAAAGGATCATCAAGAGGGTCATGTTTAATCACCGCCGCCGCCAGAATCTTCAGCACATCAAGCTGATTTGAGTGATAAACGTGAAACATGAAAACTCCTGTGATAACTCAGAACGTGACTGCGGTATTGCGGCTCTGTCACTTTACCGCGTATCGCGGTTGAAACCCATCAAAAGGGCGACCCACGACCTTTAACATCGCAGGCGCGTCAGCGTAGCGTTGCGCTGAAAAGGCCCCTTCACGTCAGCCCGCTCCAGGGTGCAGCCTGAAGGGCCGCTCTGCTGTTGCAGCGTCGATGTCCACCCGGCAACGTCATGCCCTGCCAGTCCCTGCTCAGCCACCCGCCATGCCTCGCGCTGATACCACTGCTGACTGAATCCCAGCGCCAGTGCGCGATGATAGTGCAACAGCGTGCTGCTGCTTAATGCCATTAACAGCAGAGCAAACAACACTTCCGGCAGACTGAATCCGCCGCATTTACTGGCAGGTTGCCGGGGACGTGAGCGGGCAATAGTCAATCCAGCCGTGCGGCAGCGCGCTAATCTGATTGCCCCGTAAACGTATCCAATGCCAGACCGCCATGCCACTGCCGCTGGCCTCACCTTTAAGCAGACCTTCATCCTTTTCACCTCGCTGTAAACAGCTGCGCCAGCCCTGGCGATCATCCTGCTGACACAGGGCTGACTCCGTCGCTGGCCAGCTCAGGGAAAGCCCCCATTGCAGCGCCGACTGTGCCCGCCAGAAATCCTGAATAAACTGCTGCTCATCCGCCAGCAGTCGCATTCCCTGCTCAGACATCTTTCGGCTGGCATGTAGCGTAAAACTGCCGATCACCATAATCATTAACACCATGCCCAGCGCACTGCTGCCCCGCTGCTTCACAGGTTCGCGCCCTCCACCCAACTCTCCACCGTTTCAAGCCAGCGTCCGGCCCGCCCCTGCAGCACTATCCTGATCTGAGCGCCCTGTTGGCTGATGCCGAACTGCTCCACTGTCATGAATGCGGGATCGGAGAGCCGCTCCCAGCCCGCTGACTGACACTGGTCAACACCGCGTTGCATCTCAAGCTGCTGCTGGCGCAGGCGAAAGCCGTAATAGTCACTCTCTGCATGACCCACCGGTTCCCATTTACCATTGCTGTTCTCATCCCAGCGCAGCAGCAGGCAGTGCTCGCTGATTTTCAGTGCGCCACTGCCGCACTCACCGTGACAATAACCGGCACGCCGCACCGCCTTTTCCAGCGTCACCATAATCTGCTGTAATTCCTGACGCAGCTGCGCCTGTTGCAGCACGCCCGCATTCTCCGCCAGCAGCAGCGGCAGAAAACGACCGGTACTGAGCATCACGACGGCGCTGATTGCCATGGCGATTAGCATCTCCAGCAGGCTGAATCCGTCGATTTTCAACGGCACGTCTCCTCATCCGTTATGCAGAGGCGAATTCGGGCTCTGGCTGAGATAATCAGCCGCATGCGTCCGGCGCTGTTCCCCAGCTCAATACTGCCCGCTTTAGCGACATTGCGGCGGCCATAGAAGCCCGGCTCGCCCCGAATGTCATAGAGTGCAACGCCCGCGTGCGGCACGATGAAATGCAACCTTTTCCCTTGATCACACCCCGTAACGGGGCGGCTGCCGGCACCGATGCACCAGGGATTGCCAGGCTGTGACCATAATACCAGGTCGCTATTTTGCCGGTTGGCCTGGGCGCGCAGTCGTAGCAGGAATCCCTGCAATTGCTGAGCGCTGTCGCGCAGTTGCTGCCGCTGTTGCCAGCGCTGCCAGCCGTGCAGCGCAGCAACGCTCAGCATGCCGGTAATCACCATCACCAGCAGCAGTTCCGGCAGGGTAAAACCGCGTAAGTGTGCTGTTTTCATGAAGACAGAGTGCGGGTGATGAACGGGGGAAACAACAGGCGTTGTGACAGGCTGGAAAGCGTGCCGCAGAGAATCATCCCCCGCAAACAGGCAGTGGCAGAAGCGTGCGAGCGGTGCCGCAAATTTACCGGTTTGCAGGCAAAAAAAAGCCCCGGCGAAGTTGCCAGGGCGTTATCGTTTACTGCGGATCAGATGGCGACAGGCGCTTTGATCGCGGGATGCGGATCGTAGCCTTCAATCTCGAAATCGTCGAACTGATAGTCAAACAGTGACGCTGGTTTGCGTTTGATCTTAAGCTTTGGCAGCGGACGCGGCTCGCGGGTCAGCTGCAGGCGCGCCTGCTCCAGATGATTGCTGTAGAGGTGCGTGTCACCGCCGGTCCAGACGAAGTCGCCTACCTGCAGATCGCACTGCTGCGCCACCATATGCACCAGCAGCGCATAGCTGGCGATGTTAAACGGCAGGCCCAGGAAGATGTCGCACGAGCGCTGATAAAGCTGGCAGGAGAGCTTGCCGTCCGCTACGTAGAACTGGAAGAACGCGTGGCAGGGGGCCAGCGCCATCTCGCTGAGTTCGCCGACGTTCCAGGCAGAAACAATAATCCGGCGTGAGTCAGGATCGCGCTTCAGCTGCTCCATCACCTGGCTTAACTGGTCAATTTCCTGACCGCTGGACGTTCCCCAGCTGCGCCACTGTTTGCCATACACCGGGCCAAGGTCGCCATTCTCATCTGCCCACTCGTCCCAGATGGAGACGTTGTTTTCCTTAAGATAACCGATGTTGGTGTCACCTTTCAGGAACCACAGCAGCTCATGAATAATGGAGCGGATATGGCATTTCTTGGTGGTGACCAGCGGAAAACCATCCTGCAGATTGAAACGCATCTGGTGACCAAAAATTGAAAGCGTACCGGTGCCGGTACGGTCAGATTTTGGTGTGCCTTCCTGCAGCACATGTTGCATTAAATCCAGATACTGTTTCATTTTTCCTCGCGAAATTGTGGCTGCGGGCGACGACGATACGCCCAGATCATCATAATAATACCGGCAACAATCATCGGCACAGAAAGGATCTGCCCCATACTGATTCCGCCTTCAAACAGGCCAAGCTGGGCATCCGGCTGGCGGAAGAACTCAACGATTATACGGAAGGCACCGTAGCCAATCAGGAACAGGCCTGAGACGCTGCCCATCGGGCGCGGCTTGCGAATAAACAGGTTCAGAATGATAAACAGCACCACACCTTCAAGCGCCAGTTCATAGAGCTGCGAAGCATGACGTGGCAGTACGCCGTAGGTGTTAAGCAGTTCCTGATATTGTGGATTGGTGGCGGCCAGCGCAACATCTTCGCTGCGTGAACCCGGGAATAGCATGGCGTAGCGGAAGCCCGGATCGACACGTCCCCACAGCTCGCCGTTAATGAAGTTGCCAAGACGACCGGCACCCAGACCAAACGGGATCAGCGGCGCAATGAAATCCGAAACCTGGAAAAAATTACGTTTAGTGCGGCGGGCAAAGATCAGCATCACCACAATCACTCCGATCAGGCCACCGTGGAACGACATGCCGCCATCCCAGACTTTGAACAGATAGAGAGGATTTTCAAGGAACAGCGGTAAGTTGTAGAACAGGACATAGCCGATACGCCCGCCCAGGAAGACGCCCAGGAAACCGGCGTACAACAGGTTCTCAACTTCCTCTTTTTTCCAGCCGCTGCCTGGCTGATTGGCGCGGCGTACTGCCAGCCACATGGCGAAAACAAAGCCCACCAGATACATCAGACCGTACCAGTGAAGCGAAACCGGTCCGATCGAGAAGATCACCGGATCGAACTGCGGAAATGCAATATAGCCGTTATTCATCATTCACCGTCTATTTTTCAACCCTGAAAAGGGGCGTTGTCAGGCACATAAATTAAGGCTGCGCATCATAGCACAGCCGGTTTTGTGAATTGTCTTGCAAATGTAAACGCGGATAACCCGCCTGGCTTCGTAGTTAGCGACCGCCGCGAATCAATCCACCCAGCCCGCGCCGTTCCATAAAGGCCGAGACCAGATGGCGAACTTCGGTGGCGGTGTCGGCATTCATCCCCTGCTCGCTGAGCTTCTGCACCTCTTCGTGATCCAGATGACGCAACAGATACTTCACGCGCGGTACGTTTTTACCGTTCATGCTGAGATGGTGATACCCCAGGCCGACCAGCAGCGCGACGCACATCGGATCGCCCGCCATTTCACCACACAGGCACAATTCCAGATTGGCCAGGCGGGCTTCCTGCGCGATCGCATTCAGTGCGCGCAGCATCGCCGGATGCAGCGAGTCGTACAGGTTCGCGACGCGGGTGTTGTTACGATCCACCGCCAGCAGATACTGCGTCAGGTCGTTGGTGCCGACCGAGACAAAATCGACCCGTGACGCCAGATGCGGGATCATAAACAGCATTGACGGCACTTCGATCATGATGCCAATACGCGGCGCGGGAATCGTATAGCCCAGCATCTCTTCCACTTCGCGTCCGGCGCGCTCAATCAGCTGTTTTGCGTCGTCGATCTCGTCGATATGACTGATCATCGGCAGCAGGATACTGAGGTTGCCGGAGGCGGCATTGGCGCGCAGCATCGCGCGCACCTGCACCAGGAAAATTTCCGGCTGGTCGAGCGTCAGGCGGATGCCGCGCCAGCCCAGGCAGGGATTCTCTTCACTGATCGGCATGTAAGGCAGCTGTTTGTCTGCTCCCACATCCAGTGTTCGCAGCGTTACCGGCTTGTTGTGGAACAGCTGCAACATGCCCTGATACTGCGCTACCTGCTCCTCTTCCGACGGGAAGCCATTCTGCAGCATAAACGGGATTTCGGTGCGGTAGAGGCCGATGCCATCGACCCAACTGCCCAGCGCCTGTTCATGTTCCGGGCTTAATCCGGCATTCAGCATCACCTGAATACGTTCGCCACTTTTCAGCTCACCCGGCTGATCGACCACGCCTTCCGCCATTTTGCTCAGCGCGTTCTCTTCGCTGATTAGCCGCTGATACTCCTGCACCAGCACCGGCTCGGGATCGATCAGTAGCTCACCGCGATAGCCATCAACAATCAGCAGGCGTTTGTTGAGCTGATGGGGCTGGATGTCAGCGCCCATTACCGTCGGAATGCCCATGGCGCGGGTCAGGATCGCCGCGTGGGAGTTAGCCGCGCCGTCACGCACTACCACACCCGCCAGCCGCTCCTGCGGCAACTCCGCTAAGCTGGTGGCGGTCAGCTCGTCGGCGACCAGCACAAAGCGTTCCGGCCAGGCATTGGTGCCGACCAGGGTATCATCGAGGTGAAACAGCAGACGCTGGCCCAGCACCCGCAGATCGCCTGCGCGTTCACGCAGATAGTTGTCAGTCAGGCTGGCGAACTGTTCAGCAAACTTCTCGATCACCTGTTTCACGGCCCACTCCGCGACCGATCCGTGCTCGATCTCGTCGAACAGATCTTTCTTCAGCCGGGCATCGGTTAACAGGTGAGAGTAGAGATCGAAAATGGCCGCGCTCTCTTTCTGTGCGCTGGCGCTGAAACGTTTGCTGAAACGGCGAAATTCATTGGTTGCTTCGCTCATGGCAAGCGACAGACGCTCACGTTCACGCTGCACATCCAGCGTTGAGGCGGCTGAAACCTGATCGAGCAGAGGCTGCGTCTCATCGACCCAGCCGGGTGCCACCGCTACGCCAGGCGCTGCCGCAATAGCGCGCACCCGTGTCTGCCGGAACTGACCAAATAGCTGCCCCATCTGAGACTGCGACAGCAGCGCCGCCATCTGAGTGGCGAGCGTAACCAGGAATGACTCTTCGCTTTCATCAAACTGACGATGTTCGCGCTGCTGCACCACCAGCACGCCAAGAAGTTGACGACGGCTGATAATGGGCACGCCGAGGAAGGAGCGATAGCGCTCCTCTTTGACTGCGGGGATATATTTAAAGCTGGGGTGACTCTGGGCGTCAGCAAGGTTAATCGGTTCGGCCAGACGGCCCACTAAACCGACGATACCTTCGTCAAACGCCAGCGTCACGGTGCGGCCACGCGGTTTTTTGAGGCCGCGCGTCGCCATCAGGTAATAGCAGCGACGATCGTGGTCGGCGAGGTAAACGGAACAGACTTCCGTATCCATCGCCAGACAGATTTCATTGACCAGGATGTCGAGTGCTTCATTGAGACGCGGCGCACTCGCCACTTTTTCTACAATTTCGCGCAACTGAGTGAGCATAAAGGGCGTGGCCTAACCTCTCTTACGTCGATGGGCAGGATTATTTCGCTGCCCCGCACTCTCCTGCATAGACATCACCACGCCAGCGAATTCCTTCATTACCCGACGATAGACGTCGCGCTTAAAGGAGACAACCTGACGCACCGGATACCAGAAACTGACCCAGCGCCAGCCGTCAAATTCCGGCGTGCTGCTGTGCTGCACATTGATATCCGCGTCATTACACATTAACTGCAGAAGAAACCACTTTTGTTTCTGGCCGATACATACCGGCTTTGTGTCCCAACGCACCAAACGTTTTGGCAACTTGTAACGTAACCAGTTACGGGTAGAGGCAAGTATTCGAACATCTTTCCGGTGTAATCCAACCTCTTCGAACAGTTCGCGATACATCGCCTGTTCTGCGGTTTCACCGGGATTGATGCCTCCCTGAGGAAATTGCCAGGAGTGCTGTCCAAAGCGCCTGGCCCATAATACTTGTCCCTGCCGGTTACAGATTACGATACCAACATTCGGGCGGTAGCCATCATCATCGATCACCGGACTACCTCAAAGCAAAATTTGAATGGCCTGATTGTTTCACACTCCTTACAGGCGGTAAACCACTGGATTCATGGGGGGTTGAGGCATCAATAGCGGGATAACTCACAGAAAAGGGCATAGTTATAAACAAAGACTGCAAAAAAGCTCGATCTTATTCACCTTTTCTGTGGATAGCTTTGTGCAGAACGCGGGAGTTAACTGAATAACCCTGCTATCACACCTGGGAATACCGAAAAGAGTTAATTCCTTATCTGACTGATTAAAAATGAAATTAATGCAGAATCACGCTTCATTGGCTTTTTATAAACAGCGAATATTTTTACGCCCACTGACAATTGGTTAAATTATAATCACAGTGCTTTTTATCCACAGATAATCGCTCAGGGTTAGGTCAGACCGGTGAAATTCTGTTCAAATGGCGAAAAGTCAAGGCTGTAAATGGAACCAGTACCGCAAAGATAAGGGGGTTATCCCACTTTTCTGTGGATAACCGGACTGGAGATCCTGTTCATTATTGCGGGTAAGCTGGGATAACCCTGACCCACTGCAGATAGCACGAGGGCAATCCACTCAAAAAAGCATGATCTATCATGTTATTATCGAGCCCGGACACGATTTATTTTAGCGGGACAACTTACTTATCCGCACCTGTACACATTTTAATCATTATGAGTTATCAACATGCGTTATCCACCAGGACCACCCGAAGATGAAGCCAGCCTGCTGGCACGCGCGCAGGATTTAGCCGGATTACCTATGGAAACGCTGGCTGCACGTGCCGGCCTGCCCATGCCTGCGGATCTTAAACGCGATAAAGGCTGGGTCGGCATGCTGCTAGAGTGGCACCTTGGGGCGAGCGCGGGCAGCAAAGCGGAACAGGACTTTGCCCATCTGGGTATCGAACTGAAAACCATCCCGATTGATGCACAGGGTAAACCGCTGGAAACCACCTTTGTCTGTGTCGCACCGCTGACCGGTAACAGCGGCGTAACCTGGCTTACCAGCCATGTGCGTCACAAGCTGGCGCGGGTGTTGTGGATCCCGGTTGAAGGTGGGCGTGAGATTCCGCTGCGGGAACGCCGTGTCGGCGCGCCACTGTTGTGGAGCCCGAATGCGGAAGAAGATGAGATGTTGCGACAGGACTGGGAGGAACTGATGGATATGATCGTGCTGGGGCGCGTTGAGCAGATTACCGCACGGCATGGTGCCTGGCTGCAAATCCGGCCCAAAGCCGCCAATAGCAAGGCACTGACCGAGGGAATCGGCGATCAGGGCCAGCCCATTATGACTCTGCCGCGCGGCTTCTACCTGAAGAAGAGCTTCACCGGTCCCCTGCTGGCGCGCCATTTTCTCCTGTAAATCGCGTCTCCTGCGCGACCAATGTCGCAATTTTGTGGGAGATTGGCGAATTCAATGCGTATAATCGCCGTTTACTTTTCGTTTAGGATTGAATGCCGGTATGTTTGAGTGGATTTCCGATCCCAACGCCTGGCTGGCGCTGGGCACCCTGACCATCCTTGAGGTGGTGCTGGGTATTGATAACATCATTTTCCTGTCGCTGGTGGTCGCTAAGCTGCCAAAACACCAGCAAGCCAGTGCACGCCGCATTGGTCTGATGGGCGCGATGCTGATGCGTCTTGGCCTGCTGGCTTCCATCGCGTGGGTCGCCCGTCTGACTAATCCGCTGTTTACGCTGATGGATCATGCATTCTCGGCGCGCGATCTGATTCTGCTGTTTGGCGGTCTGTTCCTGTTGTGGAAATCGAGCATGGAGATCCATGAAACGATTGAAGGCAGTGAAGGCGAGCACAACACCCGCGTTCATTCGTTCCTTGGTGCCATAGTGCAGATCATGATGCTCGACATTATTTTCAGCCTTGACTCCGTGATTACCGCCATCGGCCTCTCTGATCATCTGTTTATTATGATGGCGGCAGTGGTCATTGCAGTGCTGATGATGATGTTTGCCGCACGCGCCATTGGTGAGTTTGTTGAACGCCATCCGTCAGTCAAAATGCTGGCCCTCTCCTTCCTGATTCTGGTCGGTTTTACCCTGATTCTGGAGAGTTTCGCGGTTCACGTACCAAAAGGTTACATTTATTTTGCTATGTTCTTCTCCATGGCGGTTGAGTGCCTTAACCTGATGCGCAGCAAGAAAAAGCACGCCTGATAAAGTCAAGGGCGAGCCTGCTCGCCCGGTTATTTTCAGAATCCTACGATTAACCCTGCCGGCAAAACCATTTATTACTACACTTTTTGCACTTAACGATTTGTGAGGAAGAGGCGAGATGAAAGGGTGGGCAGGCGTAGCAATGGTGATGGTAACCGCAGCGTTCCTGAGTGGATGCAGCTCTGATTATGTCATGGCGACCAAAGATGGCCGGATGATCATGACCGAAGGTAAGCCGAGCATTGATAAAGAGACCGGCCTGGTGCAGTACACCGACCAGACGGGTCACGAGGTGCAGATTAACAGCGACGAGGTCTCAACGATCATTGAACGTTAAGTGCCCGATTTAATCACCTGCCATCGATTCCACGCTGGCAGGCGATTTCCCCGACTTTTCCCCCTTCCTTCCCCGCCGTTGCTCGCGCTATAGTCCCTGAGGACACAACATTCCATTCCATAAAAAAAGGAAGCTGGCAATGCACTATCATCGTATTCCCCACAGCACGCTGGAAGTGAGTCAGCTGGGGTTGGGCACTATGACGTTTGGCGAACAGAACAGTGAAGCCGACGCCCATGCTCAACTGGATTTGGCTATCCGTTCCGGCATCAACTTTATTGATACTGCCGAGATGTATCCGGTGCCACCGCGCCCGGAAACTCAGGGTCTGACCGAACAATACATTGGCAGCTGGCTTAAACAGCGCGGCAGCCGCGACAAAATCATCCTGGCCAGTAAAGTGGCGGGTCCGTCACGCGGCAATGATGCTTCAATTCGCCCGGATATGGCACTTGACCGTAAAAACATCCGCGCCGCACTCGATGCCAGCCTGAAACGCCTGAACACCGACTACCTTGATCTCTACCAGTTGCACTGGCCACAGCGCCAGACCAACTATTTTGGCAAGCTGGGCTATCAGTACAGCGAGACCACGGCGCAGGTGACGCTGCTGGAGACGCTGGAAGCGCTGACCGAGCAGGTGCGCGCCGGCAAAATCCGTTATATCGGCGTGTCGAACGAAACGGCGTGGGGCGTGATGCGCTATCTGCAACTGGCAGAGAAGCATGAGCTGCCGCGCATTATCAGCATTCAGAATCCCTACAGCCTGCTGAACCGCAGTTTTGAAGTGGGTCTGGCCGAAATCAGCCAGCATGAAGGCGTAGAGCTGCTGGCATATTCAAGCCTGGCGTTTGGTACGCTGAGCGGCAAATACCTGAATGGCGCGCAGCCTGCGGGCGCACGCAACACATTGTTCAGCCGCTTTACTCGCTACAGCGGCGAGCAGTCACAGAAGGCGATTGCCGAATATGTGGCGTTGGCTCAGCAGCATCAGATCGACCCGTCGCAGATGGCCCTGGCCTATGTGCGTCAGCAGCCGTTTGTGGCCAGCACGCTGCTGGGCGCCACCACGCTTGAGCAGTTACAGATTAATATCGACAGCGTCAATCTGACCTTAAATGCAGAGATTCTGGAAGGTATTGAGGCGATCCACCGCCGTTACACCTATCCTGCGCCATAAGTACTCTGTTGCCAGCTGCCGCTGTGGCGGCTGGCCTTTCTCACAGGTCGCGATAATAGAGTTTTACCGGCTTATCGGGATACTCAAGCGCTTCGCCCTGTGGCAGCCAGCCAGACCGTTCGTAATACCCCCCAAACGTTGACCACAACCACAACCGTGGATAGCCCTGCGCCTGTGCATAGGCGATGACATGCTGCTGCAGCGCCTCACTGACACCTTTGCCGCGCACCGACTCATCAACATAGAGCGCCGCCAGCCAGGGGAAAAGATCCTGACGGCTGATCAGGTCGCAACGCCAGAATCCCACCGTGCCGATTGCCCTGCCCGCCTCCACGGCGACAAACGTCACCGGAAAATCAGCACCGGTCAGGCTGCTGTTCACCACACTGGCAAAGAACGCCCGGCTTGTGGTTTCACCAAATGCGCGCCACTGCCAGTCGATGATCTGATCGGCAAATTGGGGGGCATCGCTGAGCGAGACGATTTCAATCACATCAGTTTCCCCTGAAAGATCGGGACTGAATCAAACAGGTAGCCATCAAAGTCAGGCGCATCGGCGTCGGAAAGCTCCAGCAGCGTATTCTTGACGTTCTCGAGGTGCTGCCAGGTAGATTGCCAGGCCCCCATCACATCACGCCGACGCAGAGCGGCCAGGATGGTCTGGTGATCGCCGAGCCATTTCAGGCGATAGGCGCGGGTTTCAAACTGCGGGCGCAGCTGCTGCCAGAGCGGGCTACTGTCATGATGTCGCCAGATACTGGTGACGGTATCGAGCAGCATCTGGTTCTGACTGGCACCCGCCAGCAGCAGATGAAACAACTTATCGTTGTCCTGACTGCTATCGTTGGCGGCGATAGCACGCTGCTCCTGTTCCAGCGTTCGGCGCAGATTTTCGATGTCCGCTTTGGTCGCCATTTTTGCGGCAAAGGCTGCAATATTGCTCTCCAGCAACTGACGTGCCTGTAGCATTTCAAACGGGCCAACGTCGCTGCGGAAGAAGGCCTCTTCTTCATCATCACTGGCGGAAGGAATACGCATCACATAGACGCCGGAGCTCTGGCGGATATCCACCGTACCTTCCAGCTCCAGCATCAATAATGCCTCGCGCACGATGGTCCGGCTGACGCCCCAGGTTTCAGCCAGCTGACGTTCAGGCGGCAGGCGCGATCCCACCGGATAGTGTCCGTCACAAATCTGCTGACGCAGGTGCTGACCAATTTCCTGATACTGCTTTTTTTCTTGCGGCGCTTCGGCTTTGTCCACACTGTCACCCTTTGCAATCAATGCGCTAACGGCATTGCCGCGGTTCCCTGCGCGACAATGCCCGCGAACCGGAGAGGCTGGCTCGCAAACTGGGGCTCAGTGTATCAAAGCCAGCGCCTGATCGAGTACCTTTGCACCATTCAGCGTGCCGTAAGCAACCGTATCAATTACCGCGATGGGCAACTGATAGCTGTCGGTGAGTTTTCTGTTCTCTTCCAGTTTGAAGCGCACCTGTGGCCCGAGCAGCACGACCACCACCTCGTTGCCGTAGTTTTGCAGCTCTTCACGCAGGTTTTGCTCCGGAATAGCGTAGATCTGAAATGCCAGTCCGCGAGCGGCAGCCTCCTTTTCCATCCGCGTCACCACCATTGAGGTCGACATGCCTGCAGCACAGGCCAGAACAATTCGTTTCATGCGCGTTTCCTCGCGTTATTTCGGCTCATCATCAAGCCATAGGGTGAATTGCTGCGTGTCGCACAGCGTACGGAACCAGTGGGCAGATTTCTTCATACGGCGCTGACGCTGCTTATCTAAGTCGATTTCGATAAGACCATAGCGATTTTTAAAGGCATTCATTGGCGAGACATTGTCGGTAAACGCCCACAGCATATAGCCCTGACAGTTAATCCCCGCCTGGCTGGCGCGTATCGCCTGATGCAGGTGCTCGCTGATAAACGCGATGCGGTAATCGTCCTGAATCTCCCCTTCGGCATTTTTGAACTGCGTTTCGTCCTCAATTCCCATACCACTTTCAGCCACAAACCACGGGATATTGCCGTACTCATCGCGCATCCGCTGCGCCATATCCCAGATAATTTCAGGCTGAATTTCCCAGCCGCGTGAACGGTTCATCCGCCGCCCCGGCAGTTCAAAATGTTCGTAATACCAGGCGGGATGAAAGGGTGTCTCGGGATGCCAGGCGCGGGACGGTGCCTTCACGCGATGCGGATAGTAGAGATTAAGCCCGACCTCATCGACGGTATTGGCGGCAATAATCGCCAGCTCTTCCGGGGTGGTTTCCCACTCAATCTGATGCTTATCAAGCAGCGCCAGCAGCTCCGCCGGATACTCGCCTTTAATGGCGGGATCGAGAAACACCCGATTGTAGAACAGGTCATAAATATGCGCCGCCTTCTGGTCGTGCGGGGCTGATGATCGCGGATAGGTGACTTCCGGATTGAGTATGGTACCAATGCGACCGGCATAGCCTGCCGCGCGGAACAGCTGCACTACCCGGGCGGTAGCAAGATTCTTGTGGTGGTTCCACTGCATCCATTTATGGGTGTTCTGCTCATAAGGCCAGCGCAGCGCGTCGAGATAGACGCGGGTCTGCACCACAATCGGCTCGTTAAACACAAACCAGCGCGTGACCCGACCGGCATAGCGTTTAAACACCTGTTCGACATAGCGGATAAACAGTTCAACGACATGCTTTGACTGCCAGCCGCCATACTGCTCCAGCAGCGTGGCGGGCAGCTCGTAATGCTCCAGACAGAGCATCAGTTCAATGCCCTGGCACTGCATTTCATCAATAAGCCGGTCATAGTAAGCCGCGTATTCCTCATCGACCGTAGCGGTTTCGTAATCGATCAGGAAACGCGACCAGTTGATCGAAGTGCGGTAGTGGGTCAGCCCGCTGGCCTTCATTAACGCAACATCCTCACTAAAGCGGTTAATAAAGTCGGTGGCAACCGCCGGACCGTAGCCGTTGTGCCAGACGTGGCGATCCTGCTGATACCAGGCGTCAGGCCAGGAGTCCTGCCCCGCTTTTTTTCCGCTCCAGCCTTCCGTCTGCCAGGCGGAGGCAGCAGCCCCCAGAATGAAATTCTCAGGTATGTGGACAGTCTGACGACTCATAACACCTCCGTTCGGTTGGGATTCAGCTCCGGTTGCAGGTTCTTTGCTTCCGCTGCATCCGCGCGGCGGGCTGCGACTTTCACAAATGGCAGATAGATGAGTACTGATACCAGAATGCAGACGATCTGCGTCACCACCGCACCCATCGATCCGGCCGTTGACAGCCAGGCATTGATAATCGGAGGCGTGGTCCAGGGCACCATCACCACGGCTTTCCCGGCAAATCCCATCACCGTAGCGAAGTAACCGATAGAACCTGTCACTAGCGGTGTGATGATGAAAGGGATAGCCAGGATTGGATTAAGCATAATCGGCATACCAAATATAACCGGCTCGTTGATATTGAAAAGGCCTGGCCCAAACGACAGTTTGGCGATTTCACGCATCTCTTTGCGTCGCGTCGCCAGCATCACGGCGGTGAGCAGCCCGATGGTCAGGCCGGAACCGCCGATGCTCATATAAACATCCCAGAACGGCATGGTGATGATGTTTGGTGCCTCTTTCCCCTGCTCAAAAGCGGTCATGTTGACCATAATCGCGCCCAGCAACAGCGGCTCACGGATCGGTTTCACCATCTGGTTGCCGTGAATACCAATCACCCAGAACAACTGGGCGACGAACATCAGAATCAGAATGCCCCACAGGCTCTGCACCACCGACTCCAGCGGCTGCTGCACCACCTGGTATACCGCGTCGTAAAGGTACATGCCGGTGACGCGATGGAAGATAAAGCCGAAGGTCGCTATCAGCGTTACGGTGATGATTGAGGGGATTAGCGCGGAGAAAGAGGCGGCCACGTTGGGCGGCACCGTGTCGGGCATTTTGATTTTCAGCCGTTCAACCTGTTCGAGGCGGCAGTAAATCTCTACGGACAGAATGGCGATAAACATGCCGAGAAACAGGCTCTTGGTATCGGAGAATTGTTTGGCCAGTACGTCGGTAACCAGGTGCATCTGCCCATCGACCATCATCTGTAAGGTGGTCGGCGTCACGGATACAAAGCAGATGATTGCCAGCAGGCCGGGAAACAGCGTTTTTATACCGTTGATGCGCCCAAGCTCAATACCAATCAGGAACACCGCACCAATGTTAAGAAAGCTAAGCGTGGCGTAATTGATACTGCTGGTGATGGGCTTAAGATCAGCTAAAAAAGCCAGGGCGGCAAAGCTGGCAAGGCCATTTTTGCTGTCCAGCACCATGTTAGAGATCAATACCGAGAAGGCGCCAACAATGATCACCGGCATCAGGGTAATGAACGAGGCTTTAATCGCCATGATGTAGCGATAACTGTTAAAGCGGGTGGCAAAGCTGCCCAGGGAATCGATAAGGCGGTCCTGTAGAGACATGATCAACCCTCAGAGATGTAAGATCGGTATTCCTGTAATCGTCGTGGTCTTCCCTGTTAGTGGCATACCAAAATGACGAATCTCCTCGGTTTTTTCTGTGACGGATCTCCCGGAAACGCTTATTGGCATTCCAGTATGATAAAAACGGCCAATTTGGCATACCAATAGCGGAGGCGTTATGGATTACGAACAGACCATGATGGAATTGCTGATCAATGCAGGGGAAGCCCGTTCGTCGGCGATGATGGCGATTCAGTGTGCGCGCAAACGCGACTGGACCGGGGCTGACGCAGCGCTGGCAGCTTCAGATACCGCGGCAAAAGCGGCACATAAAATTCAGACCGCGTTGATTAGTGCAGATGAGGGAAGCGGAAAATTGCCGGTCACGCTGATTCTGGTGCATGCGCAGGATCATCTGATGAATGCAATGCTGTGCCGCGAGCTGGCAGAGGAGCTGGTCATGCTGCGCAAAGAGATCTATAGCTGACAGGCGGCGCGCCGGCCGCCTGAGCGAGGTGATTAGCTGATTTCCAGTGCCAGTAGCGACTCAATAGTCTGCGCGCGGCGGATTTCCCGCGGCTGGCCCTGCTCAAACAGCACTTCCGGGATCAGCGGACGGCTGTTGTAGTTAGAGGACATGGATGCACCGTAAGCTCCGGTGTCGTGGAACACCAGGTAATCGCCAACCTTTGCCGCCGGAATCGCGCGTGGTTCGACCATGCCGCCCTCCAGCTGGGTAAAGACATCACCCGATTCGCACAGCGGACCCGCGACCACCGTGTCGATGGTCTGCTGCTCCTCAATCGCCCGCTCATCGCCCCCCATCAGCGAGATATGGTGATAGCTGCCATACATTGAGGGGCGCATCAGGTCACTGAAACCGGCATCGACCAGCACGAAGTGACGGCTGCCCATCGACTTCACTGCCCGAACCTGAGAGACCAGCACACCCGCCTCGGCCACCAGGAAACGGCCTGGTTCAATCTCCAGCTTTATCGCGTGACCCAGATGCTGAGCGATACGCTGCCGTGCTGCATCCCACAGGCCAAAATAGTGATCGGTATCGATCGCCTCTTCGCCATAGCGATAAGGCACAGAGAGGCCGCCGCCCGCAGAGATCGCCGTCAGATCCTGACCTGACGCCATCACCAGTTCGACCATCGCATCACAGACCTGCTGCAGATGCGCATAATCGACGCCTGAGCCGATATGCATATGAATGCCCACCAGCTTCAGGCCGTGCTGCTGAATCGCTGCCAGCGCCTCGGCTAAATCGCCGTGCCAGATACCGTGCTTGCTGTTTTCGCCGCCGGTATTGGTTTTCTGGCTATGGCCGTGACCGAAGCCTGGATTAACCCGCAGCCACACCGCGTGTCCCGGTGAGACCGCGCCGAGCTGATGCAGCATATCGATCGATCCGGCATTGACCGGCACCTTTATCGCGGTCACCCGCGCCAGCGTTGGCTGATCGAACAGATCCGCGGTAAAGACGATCTCATCACCACCAGGCTGGTAGCCCGCAGCCAGCGCACGTTCGATCTCACCCAGCGATACCGAGTCCACTTTCACACCCGCTGCGCGCATCAGGCGCAGGATATGAATATTTGAACAGGCTTTCTGCGCAAAACGCACCACATCAAACGCCTGCAGCTGGGCAATACGCGCCTGAATAATCTGCGCATCATAAGCCCAGAATGGCCCGGCATAACGGCGTGCCAGCGGCAGCAGGTTAGCGGCGTTGAGGGCGGTGTCGGTACTCTGTAAGGAACGTGGCATAGCAATTCTCCTGTGGCAATAACCGCATTAAGCCAGAATCATGCCATAGCGAAAAATATCTGTTTTAATAGCATCTATTCACAATGGATATAGGAAGGCGGCGTGGCAAACATTAACTGGCGGCATATTGAGATCTTTCATGCGGTGATGACCAGCGGCAACCTGACCCAGGCTGCAACGCTACTGCATACCTCACAGCCGACGGTGAGCCGGGAGCTGGCACGCCTGGAGCAGCAGCTGGGATTAGAGTTGTTCGGACGGGTTCGTGGTCGCCTGCAACCGACGGTGCAGGGATTACGTCTGTTTGAAGAGGTGCAGCGATCCTGGTACGGCCTGGATCGCATCATGGAAGCGGCTGAAGGGCTGCGCCAGTTCCGTCAGGGTGAGCTGTCGATCGCCTGCCTGCCCGTTTTTTCGCAGTCGCTGCTGCCACCACTGTGTCAGCCCTTTTTACAGCGCTACCCGGATGTGAGCCTGAATGTGATTCCTCAGGAGTCGCCGCTGCTGGAGGAGTGGCTGTCAGCCCAGCGCTATGATATCGGCTTAACCGAAACCCAGCACGCGCCGGCCGGGACTGACCGCCTCGCCCTGCTGACCTGTGATGAAGTGTGCGTGTTGCCACAGCATCATCCTCTGAGTCAGCGTGCAGAACTGACACCGCACGATTTTGCGGGCGAACAGTATGTCAGCCTGTCGCGCAGTGACAGTTATCGTCAGTTGCTGGATGCGCTGTTTCATGAGCAGGGCGTCGAACGGCGGCTGGTGATGGAGACGCACAGCGCCGCTTCGGTGTGCGCCATGGTCAGAGCGGGCGTGGGCATTTCGATTGTGAATCCGCTGACGGCGCTGGATTACGCCGACAGCGGTGTGGTGATGCGTAAGTTCAGCGTGGCGGTACCCTTTACCGTCAGCCTGGTGAGGCCGCAGCACCGCCCTGCGTCGGCGCTGGTCGATGCTTTTGTCAGCCATCTGCAACGGCAGGTGGCTGACTTTCCGGCACGCATCGACGCCCGCCTGGCTTAAGCGCGAACCTTGGCGGCTGCGCGGCCCGATTTGCGGAAGGTGATCAGACAGATCAGCAGGCCAATTGCCGCCAGCGCAGCGGCAGCAACCGGCACCGCCGTCAGGCCATATCCACGGCCAATCACCGCACCGCCGACCCAGGCACCCAGCGCATTACCGACGTTAAATGCCGAAATGTTCAGGGTTGAGACCAGGTTCGGCGCCTCTTTACCGTGACGGACCACGTTGATCTGCAGACCCGGTACCGTCGCAAAGGTCGCCATCGCCCACAGGAACAGGGTGATCTCCGCCAGCCACAACGCATGGCTGGTCCAGCTGAACAGCAACGAGAAGCTGGCGATCAGGGAGAAGCTGAGGATCAGACTAAAAGAGACTTTCCAGTCGGCCAGTTTGCCGCCAAGAATGTTACCGACCGTCAGGCCTGCGCCAATCAGGAACAGCGTCCAGCTGACACCCCGATCGCTGATGCCCGTTACCTCTAACAGCAGCGGCGCAATGTAGCTGAACAGTGCAAACATCGCCGCGGCAAAGAACACCGTCATCAGCAGCGAGAGCCAGAGTTTCCCGTTGGCCAGCGCACCGATTTCACTCGCCAGATGAACCGGCTTCTCCTCTTTATTGTTCGGCAGACTCACGATCAGGGCGATAAACGCCAGCACGCCGATCACAGCCACGCCCCAGAACGTGGCGCGCCAGCCAAACATCTGTCCGAAACTGGTTCCCAGCGGAACGCCCAGCACGTTGGCTAAGGTCAGTCCGGTGAACATCAGTGCGACAGCGGAAGCCTGACGACCGGCTGGCACCAGACTGGCGGCGACCACCGCGCCAATACCGAAGAAGGCACCGTGACAAAGCGCGGTGACGATGCGTGCCAGCATCAGCAGGTTATAGTTGTAAGCCAGCGCACACAGCAGGTTGCCGACAATAAATATCACCATCAGCAGAATCAGCGTTTTTTTACGCGGCAGCCTGGCGGTGAGCAGCGCCATAATCGGCGCACCAATCGCCACGCCCAGCGCGTAGCCGCTGATCAGCCAGCCCGCCGACGGAATTGACACCTGAAGGTCACGCGCCACCTCCGGCAGCAATCCCATAATGACAAACTCCGTGGTTCCGATGGCGAACGCACTCAACGCCAGCGCCATTAATGCTACAGGCATAACACTCTCCCAATATCATTTGCAGGTGAACTGCACAGACGCGCAGCCCCACGACGCTTATTAAAATTTGATCTGCGTCACGGTGAGCATTACAGCACAGTGCTGATGCGCGACATAGCCTGCGCGCAGCAAAGGATTATTGCCGGGGCCGCAATAATCCTGCTGCTTTTTCGGAACAAATGGCTTTGTCAGCCTTCTGGCTAAGCCCGTTAAAGCGCGCATGACCCAGGGTCAGGTTGTCATTTCCCGCGAAACCGTTACGCTTTTTAGTGCGTATTTAATTAATAAATCCTTAACGTTGCCGATATATCCCTAATCAATTGCCAGGTGATGTGATCAACTTCTGACGCAGGGAGAGAGAATGCAACGACTCATAGCCTTTATGGTTTTTGGCTTAACCGGCTGTTCGGTAGGTCATTATGAGTACAGTAAAGAAGCTGAAAAACGGGTTGATATGACCGTGACCGGCATTCCCACCGTGCTGGGTTTTGGCACGCTTGGAACCACTATCCCGCTGACGCCGGAGTACAGCCTGACCGCCGCGCACGTGGCGAAGTTTTCGCTTTATCGCGTCAAAGCCTGGCATCCGCAATGCGATCTGGCGGTGGTCTACCACAAAAACAGTGAAATAAACCTTCCACCCAGCTTCCGCAACAGCCATATCGGCGACCAGGTGAATCTCTACGGCTACAGTTTCATTTCGGCCATGCCGGTCAGCTCCAGCGGACAAAACCTGATTAATACCACGCTGGCAAACCGCTGGAACAAGCCGGACTGCGTCGTCGTGGCGGCGAATGCAGGTGTGGTGAAAGGGATGTCGGGCGGCGCAGTCTATAACGCCTCTGATGATACGCTGGCGGGCGTGATTATCGGCTACAGCAATGACATCAACGACAATGCCAGCGGTAAAACACTTTATAAGAACGTTGCGCTCTATGTGCCTTACTCGCGATTTCAGACATGGCTGGCTCAGGCGATTAAATCCTGAGATTTTTTGTCGGGCAAACCGGGATGGTTACCCATAGGATGTTCGGGCGGATTCAGCCATCTGTCTTTACGGGTTGCTTCGTATTCCGGGTTAAGAGGATAAGTAATACGATTTTCAGGCTTGCTGGTCTCCCCCACCACTAAAAAGCGTGCCTCGTGCTCGCTGTTATTGATAAAGGTGTGGCAAATGCCAGTGCCCGCCGGAAAAGCCACTGCATCGCCCGGCGACAACGGGTACAGCTCGCCGTTGATCCAGGCGTCAGGATGACCTTCAAGCACAAAAATGAACTCTTCTTCTGCGCTCTCCGCGTGGGGATAAGACATGCGGCGTCCGGGCAAGAGCCTTTCATGGTGAATGCCAAGGCGGGTTAATCCCAGCAACTTAGCCAGTGGCGCACCAATCGACATGCGCTCATCGCTGTCAGCATAATGTTCGTTATCTTCGCCTTCAAGCGCTTGCCAGTGGCGAATACAGTCGGGACGTTGTGTCATGATGGTTGCTCCAGGTTGAGACATTCAGCCTGGCAGAGGGAGCGGCATGACTCAAGCATGGCGAGGCGAACAGCAGACATAAAAAAGGCCGGGATGCCCCGGCCTTTTCTGAGAACAGTCAAACTTACTTGCTGCCTGGACGCAGTGCCGGGAACAGAATCACATCGCGGATAGTGTGGCTGTTGGTAAACAGCATCACCATGCGGTCAATACCGATGCCCAGACCGGCAGTTGGCGGCAGACCATGTTCCAGCGCGGTGACATAGTCTTCGTCATAGAACATCGCTTCGTCATCACCCGCATCTTTGGCATTTACCTGCTGCAGGAAACGCTCAGCCTGATCTTCCGCATCGTTCAGCTCGGAGAAACCGTTACCGATTTCACGACCGCCAATGAAGAACTCAAAGCGATCGGTGATTTCCGGGTTCTCGTCATTGCGACGGGCCAGCGGCGAGACTTCAGCCGGATATTCGGTAATAAAGGTCGGCTGAATCAGATGCGCTTCTGCCGTCTCTTCAAAGATCTCGGTTACGACACGGCCCAGACCCCAGCTCTTCTCCACTTTAATATGCAGGGATTGTGCAATCGCCACGGCTTTATCGAAGTCTTCCAGATCGGCCAGATCCGTTTCCGGACGGTATTTCTTGATCGCTTCACGCATGGTCAGTTTTTCAAACGGCTTGCCGAAATCAAACTCCTGCTCGCCGTAAGGCACTACGGTGCTGCCCAGCACGTCCTGCGCCAGCGTACGGAACAGGCTTTCGGTCAGCTCGATCAGATCTTTGTAATCCGCATAGGCCATATAGAGTTCCATCATGGTGAACTCAGGGTTATGACGTGGCGAAATACCTTCGTTACGGAAGTTACGGTTGATCTCGAACACGCGATCGAAGCCACCCACCACCAGACGCTTCAGATAAAGCTCTGGCGCAATACGCAGATACATGTCGATATCCAGCGCATTGTGGTGGGTGATGAACGGACGCGCAGACGCGCCGCCGGGGATCACCTGCATCATCGGGGTTTCCACTTCCATAAAGTCGCGGCCCACCATGAACTGGCGAATACCAGCCATGATCTGCGAACGAATTCTGAAGGTGTTACGCGACTCCTCGTTGGCGATGAGATCAAGGTAACGCTGACGGTAGCGCGTTTCCTGATCGGCCAGGCCGTGGAACTTGTCCGGCAGCGGACGCAGTGCTTTGGTCAGCAGGCGCAGTTCAGAACAGTGAATCGACAGTTCGCCGGTTTTGGTTTTGAACAGTTTGCCGCGCGCGCCCAGGATATCGCCGAGATCCCACTTTTTGAACTGCTCGTTGTAGATGCCTTCAGCCAGATCGTCACGCGAGACGTAAAGCTGAATCCGGCCACCCACATCCTGCAGGGTCACGAAAGAGGCTTTACCCATGATACGACGGGTCATCATGCGTCCGGCAACGCTGACTTCGATACCCAGCTCTTCAAGCTCTTCGTTGCTCTTCTCGCCATAGCTCTCATGCAGCTGGTTTGAGAGACTGTCACGACGAAAATCGTTAGGAAACGCCACGCCATTTGCACGCAGCACGCTCAGCTTTTCGCGACGCGCTTTCAGTTCGTTATTTAACTCAACGGCGGCATCAGCGCTCTGCGGTTGTTGTTCAGACATGTCGGTTCCTTATAACCCTGCTTTTAAACTAGCTTCAATGAATCGATCCAGGTCGCCGTCCAGCACCGCCTGGGTGTTACGCGTCTCTACGCCGGTGCGCAGATCTTTGATGCGTGCATCATCGAGAACGTAAGAACGGATCTGACTTCCCCAGCCGATGTCGGACTTGTTGTCCTCCAGCGCCTGTTTCTCAGCATTTTTCTTCTGCATCTCAAGCTCGTACAGCTTCGCTTTCATCTGCTTCATCGCCTGATCTTTGTTCTTGTGCTGAGAACGGTCATTCTGACACTGGGTGACGGTACCGGTTGGAATATGGGTAATACGTACCGCAGATTCCGTCCGGTTAACGTGCTGGCCGCCCGCCCCTGACGCACGATAGACGTCAATGCGCAGATCGGCCGGGTTGATGTCGATATCAATATCGTCATCCACTTCCGGGTAGATAAAGGCGGAGCTGAATGAGGTGTGACGACGACCGCCGGAGTCAAACGGGCTCTTACGCACCAGTCGATGCACGCCCGTTTCGGTGCGCAACCAGCCAAAGGCGTAGTCGCCTGACACGCGAATAGTCACAGATTTAATGCCTGCAACTTCACCTTCAGACTCTTCGATAATTTCGGTTTTGAAGCCTTTGGCTTCGGCCCAACGCAGATACATACGCATCAGCATGCTGGCCCAGTCCTGCGCTTCGGTGCCGCCGGAACCCGCCTGCAGATCGATGTAGCAGTCGGCGCTGTCATACTCACCAGAGAACATGCGGCGGAATTCCAGTTCGCCCAGCTTGCCCTCAAGGACATCCAGCTCGGCAACCGCTTCGTCGAAAGTCTCTTCGTCTTCCGCTTCTACCGCCAGTTCAAGCAGACCCTGCACATCTTCCAGGCCCTGCGACATCTGATCCAGCGTCTGCACGATCGCTTCCAGCGAGGCGCGCTCTTTGCCCAGCGCCTGAGCACGCTCAGGTTCGTTCCAGACATCGGGCTGTTCCAGCTCGGCGTTTACTTCTTCGAGGCGTTCTTTCTTGGCATCGTAGTCAAAGATACCCCCGAAGAACGTCGCTGCGCTCACTGAGGTCCTGAATACGGTTTTTGACCGGGTTGATTTCAAACATGGCTTTAGCGTCTTTCTTATGTTCGATGGGACAGGAAAATTAACGCACAAGTTTACCCGAAACTGGCGGCAGATTGTAGCGCTGAGACAGCGGGCGGATGCCGGGGTTGCGTGATGTGTCGCATTTACGTGGCATCCCCGCGCGCGGCAGGTTAACGCCGGGGATAATCAGGCTGTCGCGCCTCTGCCGTGGCCGGAGACGCGCGTGACCTGTTTAACTCAGTTCAGCGGCCAGAGATGGTCAATGATCAGCTGCACCGAGCGGTTACCACGATACTCATTGATATCCAGCTTATAGGCCAGCTCGACCTGACGAATGCTGCTGTCGGGCCACAGCGTGGTATCGACATTAAAGGCGATTCCGTCAATCAGCGGACCGCCGTCCAGCGGTTCGACCATCACCTTCAGATGTCGCTCGCCCACCAGCCGCTGTTGCAGCAGCTTAAATTTGCCGTCAAAAGCGGGTTCCGGGAACGCCTGGCCCCAGGGACCGGCTTCGCGCAGCATCTCAGCGGTCTGCAGCGAAAACTCCTGCGGCTGTAACGCGCCATCAGACCAGATGATGCCCTGCAGAGATTCGCCATCCAGCCACTCACCGACCAGATCGGCAAAGCGCTGACGAAACTCCTCGTAGCGTGCGGTTTCCAGTGATAAACCGGCCGCCATGGCGTGACCACCGAACTTCAGCATCAGGCCGGGATTCAGCGTGTCCAGGCGCTCCAGCGCATCGCGCAGATGCAGACCGGCAATCGAGCGGCCCGAGCCTTTCAGCGTGCCGTCGCCCGCGGGCGCAAAGGCAATGACCGGACGATGGAAACGCTCTTTCAGACGAGAGGCGAGAATGCCCACCACGCCCTGATGCCATTCGGGATGATAGAAGGCCAGTCCCAGCGGCAGATCGCTCTGTTCACGCTCCAGCGCCTGACACAGCGCCAGCGCTTCACTCTGCATGCCCTGCTCTATCTCTTTGCGCGTCTGGTTCAGCGCATCCAGCTCACTGGCCAGCATGCGCGCCTGGCTAAGATCGTCGGTCATTAACAGCGCCACGCCCACCGACATATCGTCGAGGCGGCCTGCGGCGTTGAGCCGTGGCCCCAGCGCAAAGCCGAGATCGCTGGCCGCCAGCTGACGGGCATCGCGATTCGCAATTTCCAGCAGCGCCCGGATGCCTGGCCGACATTTTCCGGCCCGGATGCGGCTGAGCCCCTGCCACACCAGAATGCGGTTATTAACGTCGAGCGGCACCACATCAGCAACCGTGCCGAGCGCGACCAGATCCAGCATCTCTGCCAGATTCGGTTCAGTGCGGGTAGCGCCAAACCAGCCCTGGGTACGCAGATGGGCGCGCAGCGCCAGCATCAGATAGAACGCAACGCCCACGCCTGCCAGCGCGCGTGAAGGAAAGTTGCAGTCCGGCAGATTGGGATTCACGATCGCCTCAGCGGCCGGCAGGGTTTCGCCCGGCAGATGGTGGTCGGTAATCAGCACCGGAATACCGTGCTGATGCGCGCACTCCACACCGGCATGAGAGGAGATGCCGTTATCGACCGTCAGAATCATTGCGGCACCACGCGCGCGCGCCTGCTCAACCACTTCCGGACTGAGGCCATAACCATCTTCAAAGCGGTTAGGCACCAGATACTGCACGTTGCCGCCACCCATGCTGCGCAGCGCCATCACCGTCAGCGCGGTACTGGTTGCGCCATCGGCATCAAAGTCGCCCACTACCATAATGCGACGCCCATCCAGCAGCGCCTGGTGCAGCAGCTCTACGGCGCTCTCAATCCCGCTTAAGGACTGATAGGGCAGCAGGTTTTTTGCACCGCGCTCCAGCTCCGCAGCGTCACACACGCCGCGTTGCAGATAAAGTCGTTTCAGCAGCGGCGGCAGCGTGGCCGGTAGCGCATCGTCAACCGTCACCTCACGGCGACGGAGTTCTACATCCTGTTTTACCACCGATTAACCACCACGCTTCTGATTGTCCAGCACCTGCTTCAGCTCCTGCGGCGACTGATAACCCGGTATCATCATGCCGGTGTCGGTCAGCATTGCGGGCGTGCCCTGAATGCCGAAAAGCACACCCAGTTTGTAGTGCTGAGCAATATCAATTTTGCAGCTGTCCGGCGCGGCCATCTTCGGCGCATTACCTTTCATCGCCTCGTCGAACACTTTATTACGGTCAGCGCTGCACCAGATCGCTTTCATCGCCAGTGCGATCTGACCATTCAGCCCTTCACGCGGAAACGCCAGGTAGCGCACGGTAATGCCCAGCGCATTGTAGTCCGCCATCTGCTCGTGCAGCTTGTGACAGTAGCCACAGGTGATATCGGTGAAGACCGTGATCACGTGCTGCTCTTTTGGCGCTTTGTAGACGATCATTTCCGGCACCAGCGCCTCGACTTTTTTGTCCAGCAGCTGGTTGGTGACGTTGACCGGCTGTTTGCCGCTGACATCATAGAGCGGGCCCTGAATCATATGTTTGCCGTCATCGGTCACGTAGAGCACGCCGCTTTCCGACAGCACGGTTTTAAAACCCGGCAGCGGTGACGGGCTGATCTCCGTCTGGTTCAGACCGAGCTTTTTAAGGGATTGCTGAATGGCGCTGTCATCGGCCTGTGCCAGACCGGAAAAGGCGCTGGCTAACAGGGCCAGCATGGCAAAATGCTTGTTCATTTTTATCCTTTATGCCCGCGAATCAGGCTCGCGGATGGTGTTGTTGATGTAACTGACGCAGGCGCTCAGTGGCGACGTGCGTATAAATCTGGGTGGTGGAGAGATCGCTATGTCCCAGCAGCATCTGTACGACACGCAGATCCGCGCCGTGGTTCAGCAGATGGGTCGCAAAGGCGTGACGCATCACATGCGGCGATAACTTTTCGCTATCAATGCCCGCCAGCGTGGCGTAGTGCTTGATGCGATGCCAGAAGGTCTGGCGCGTCATCTGCTGTGCCCGGTTACTGGGAAACAT
The DNA here is from genome assembly GCF_052045955.1 of Pantoea sp. 22096. Taxonomy (NCBI): domain Bacteria; kingdom Pseudomonadati; phylum Pseudomonadota; class Gammaproteobacteria; order Enterobacterales; family Erwiniaceae; genus Pantoea; species Pantoea sp. 22096. Next base: position 136,050 of record NZ_JBQEPW010000003.1, read on the forward strand.
CACGTCCAGCGTCTGCCCGTTGAGCAGCCATGGGCGACCATGTTCCATATATTGCTCCAGCCAGTAAACCGCTTCTTCACCTAACGGCACCAGCCGCTCTTTATCCCCTTTACCGATAACCCGCACAACGCCCTGTCGCAGGCTGATGTCGCTGAGCGTCAGTCCAGTCAGTTCAGAGACGCGCAGGCCGGTGGCATAGAGCACCTCCAGCATCGCCTTGTCGCGCAGCTCCAGCGGGATGTTGGTATCCGGTGCCTGCAACAGCCGTTCAACCTGGGCTTCACTGAGATCTTTCGGCAGACGCTGCGGCAGTTTTGGTGCAGAGAGCAGCGCGCTGGGATCGTCCGGGCGCAGCTTTTCGCGATAAAGATACTGGAACAGGCGACGCATGGCGCTGAGCAGCCGCGCTGAACTGGTCGCCTTGTAGCCGCCCTCCAGCCGTTCAGCAAGAAACTGCTGCAGATCCAGCGGCGTCACGCTGAGCAGCGTCAGCTGGCGATGCGCCAGCCAGCCGGTCAGCGTCTGAAGATCCTGACGATAAGAGGAGAGAGTATTCTGCGCCAGATTGCGTTCAATCCAGAGCGCATCAAGAAACTGTTCTGTCAGATCGCTGTCCTGCACGTTATCTCCGCCGTCTGGTGTAAAATCATGCTCATTATGCCTGATTCAGCAGCGCTTCTGGTACAATTGCGCCAAAGTCAGTATTTACAGAGTGTTATCTGCATGAAAATCGGTCTTTTTTACGGTTCCAGTACCTGTTACACCGAAATCGTAGCGGAGAAAATTCGCGATTTTATTGGCGAAGAGTTAGTGACGCTTCATAACGTCAAAGATGACGACCCGCGCCTGATGGAGCAGTACGATTTGCTGATCATGGGCATCCCGACCTGGGATTTCGGTGAGTTGCAGGAGGACTGGGAGGCGATCTGGCCGCAGTTGCCCGCACTGAATCTGCAAAACAAGATTGTCGCGCTCTATGGCATGGGCGATCAGATTGGCTATGGCGAGTGGTTTTTAGATGCGCTCGGCATGCTGCACGATTTGCTGCAGCCAATGGGCGTGCATTTTGTCGGGTACTGGCCGCTTGAGGGCTATGAGTTCACCAGCCCGAAACCGCTGAGTGCCGATGGCTCGCAGTTTGTAGGTCTGGCGCTGGATGATGTGAATCAGTTCGAGGTCACCGACGAGCGCGTTGAGCAGTGGTGCGAGCAGGTGCTGACCGAAACCGCTGCACGACTCTGACCGGTCAGGCGCGCTGGTTTGCTGTTGTCGAACCCAGGCGCCAGCAGACGATGATTGCCTGGCCTGCTGCCGTTAATGCCGCGCTTTGCTGAAACAGCAGGCGCGCAACGCCCGCCATTCGCCAGGCTGCATATTGTCCCGCATCAGCCACCAGCGCAGCGTGGCACCCTGTTCGCTCTTTGCCACCAGCAGCACGCCAATCGGCAACCAGCGCAGCGGCTGGGTTGGCCGCCAGCGTTTTCCCTGCCAGATCCAGCAATGAACGCTTTCCCGCTGTAACGTACCGTGCCGCTGAATTAATCGCCGAACGCTGCGCCAGCCCTCAGCCAGCATCAGCAGAATAACCGGCGTTTTAATCAGCCAGCCGCTCACAGGCAGCGTCATCAGCATTACACCAGGAACGGCAGCCACCAGCCAGGCGCACAGACATCCGCACGCCAGGCGAGAGGGTCGCAGCTTACATTGCCACCGGGCCGCGGTCATGGTTACGCTGCTGGATCAGTTTTACCATCCGCTTAAGCTCCGGATCGGCTGGCTCACCGTGGTTCATCAGCCAGTTAAACAGATCGGGATCGTCACTCTTCAACAGGGCAACAAAGACCTGCTTATCGGTGTCGTTCAGCGTGTCATACTCAAATTTGAAGAACGGCATAATCGCCACATCCAGCTCCAGCATGCCGCGACGGCAGGCCCACTGAATACGTGATTTATCATTAATATCCATGCGTCAATTTCCACAATTCTCAACGTGGCCGCTAGTGTAACCTGGTTTACTGCGGCTCGCAGGTACAGCGTCGCAGGCTGTGCAACCTGCCACATTTCAGGCTGGATTTTTTCAGGGTTATCACGCCTTTTGTGCGCCGTTTTCCGTAAACAGGTTGCATTGCCAGTCGGCTCTTTTAACATTGAAGACAACATTCCGGATGAACCTTCTTACACAGGATATCTCCATGCCCACTTTTACTTTACCGCCGCGCCAGCCTGCCGCGTCGTCTCGTCTGCCGCTAACCCTGATGTCACTGGATAGCTGGGCGCTGGTCTCCGTTACCGGTGCCGACAGCACCGCTTACCTGCAGGGTCAGTTAACGCTGGATGTCGCGGCGCTGGATGCAGACCACCATTCGCCCGCCGCACACTGTGATGCTAAAGGCAAAATGTGGAGCAATATGCGCCTGTTCCATCGCGGCGAAGGCTATGCCTATTTGATCCGCCGTGAACTGCGCGACACCCAGTTGACTGAGTTAAAGAAATACGCCGTGTTTTCGAAAGTGACGATGGCGGCTGACGATGAGTCCGTTCTGCTGGGCGTTGCCGGTTTTCAGGCGCGCGCTGCGCTGGCGAATCTGTTTGATAGCCTGCCCGACAGCGAGAAACCGGTGGTACAGCAGGGCGAAACGACGCTGCTATGGTTTGCCCATCCGGCCGAGCGTTTTCTGATTGTCACTTCGCTGTCTCAGGCAGAAGCGCTGAAGCAGAAGCTCAACGATGATGCACAGTTCAATGACAGTCAGCAGTGGCTGGCGCTGGAGATTGAAGCGGGCATTCCGGTGATCGATCCGGCCACCAGCGTGCAGTTTATTCCCCAGGCCACTAACCTGCAGGCTCTGGATGCCATCAGCTTTAAAAAGGGCTGCTATGCCGGTCAGGAGATGGTCGCGAGGGCGAAATATCGCGGTGCCAATAAACGCGCGCTTTACTGGCTGGCGGGTCAGGCCAGTCATCTGCCGGAAGCCAATGCCCCGCTGGAGTTGCAGATGGGTGATCGCTGGCGTCGGACCGGCAGCGTGCTGGCTGCGTTGCAATTAGATGACGGCATCAGCTGGATTCAGGTGGTGCTGAATAACGATCTGGAGCCGGATAGCGTGCTGCGGGTTGAAGGTGATGAAGGCGGCCATCTGACCATTCAGCCGCTGCCCTACTCACTGGATGAGAGCTGATTCCGCCAAATGGCCCTTCCGTTAAGGGAAGGGCCAGTGCTGCAATTCAGATCAGCGCACATAAAAGTAGATAGCGCAGAAGTGGCAGAGACTGCCGCCCAGCACGAACAAATGCCAGATGGCATGGTTATAGGGAATGCGGCGCGCCACGTAGAAGATCACGCCCAGCGAATAGATAATTCCGCCTGCGGCCAGCAACCAGATGCAGCCCGCAGGCAGGATCATCGCCAGCTGATAAACCACAATCAGCGACAACCACCCCATACAAAGATAGGTCACCAGCGACAGCGCTTTGAAGCGATGCGCAATCGTGAGCTTGAACAGAATACCCGTCAGTGCCAGCCCCCAGATGACCGCCATTAATCCATACGCCAGCGGCGTTCTCAGCCCGACCAGCAGAAACGGCGTATAGGTGCCGGCAATCAGCAGATAAATGGCGCAGTGATCAAACTTTTTCAGCCAGGGCCTGGCCGGGCCAGCCGGAATAGCGTGATAAAGCGTCGAGGCCAGAAACAGCAGGATCATGCTGCCACCATAGAGGCTATAACTGATAAAAGTGACGGTGTCAGCCTGCCTCTCCGTTGCCTGATTGAGCATCAGCACCAGTCCGACGATGCCGAAGAGACAGCCCAGACCATGACTGATACTGTTGGCAATTTCTTCGCCGAACCACTCGTCCGCCGCGTGTCGTTGTTTGTGAGAAAGTGTGGGGGTCATAAGTGTGTCCTGAACAGCGTAATTGCAGTGATAATATTCTCCAGACGGGATGATAGCGATTTCAGTGTACACCTGTACGCTAAAATTATCTGATGAATTTCGCTATCCGTTAAACCGGATGCTGAATCTGGTAAACTGACCGCCGGTCAACTGTTCTATGAGTCATTCATGTTTTCGCATCGCGATCTCGCTCGTCTTAACGATCTGGAAATGCAGGTCTATCAGTTCATCATTAAGCACCGCGAAGGCGTCAGCTACATGACGATCCGCGAGCTGGCTGCGCAGGCTGGTGTCTCTACTACTACCGTGCTACGTTTCTGCCGCAAGATGGATTGCGAAGGCTGGTCGGAATTCCGCATCCGCCTGCGCTTAAGCGAACAACAGAGCGCGCCGCTGCTGAACACGGCCGGCGTCAGCGAAATGCTGAGCTTTTTTAAGAGTATAAATAACCCGGAGTTTGAACAGCTTATTGCCCAGGCCGCGCAGAAGATTAATCAGGCGGAGCGAATTTTCTTTATTGGCGTCGGCACCTCCGGCAGCCTGGCAAAATATGGCGCGCGTTTTTTCTCAAACCTCGGTAAATTCAGTCATGCGATTGACGATCCTTATTATCCGGTCGCACCCGATCTCTATGAAAATGCTATTGCCATTATTTTATCGGTCTCAGGCGAAACCGAAGAGATCCTGCGCATTGCCAGCCAGTTTAGTATTAATAAGTGCAAAATCATTGCGATAACCAATACGGAATGCTGCTCACTGGCGAAGATTGGTGACTTCAACCTCTGCTATCACGTGCCGATTATCCGCATGGCGGACAACACCGATATTACGACTCAGGTGCCAGTGACCTATATTATTGAAGCTATAGGCCGTCAGCTGGGGAAATAAAACAGCCTGTTTTTCAGATGTAACAAACGCCATTTTCTGCGCGCTGTTATATCGTGACTTTCATTATTTCCTTGCTACACTCAGCGCAATTTCAATATTCGCAATAGGGTGAAGCATGAGTGCAGAATTGCAGTTACCAAAAGGCTTTCTTTGGGGCGGCGCAGTGGCAGCGCATCAGGTTGAAGGCGGCTGGGATCAGGGCGGCAAAGGCGTCAGCATTGCTGACGTGCTGACCGGCGGTTCGCATGGCGTTGACCGGGTGATCACCGACGGCGTGCAGCCTGGCCATTTCTATCCGAACCACAAAGGCGTGGAGTTTTACTCCCACTACAAACAGGATGTCGCGCTGTTTGCCGAGATGGGCTTCAAATGCTTCCGCACCTCCATTGCCTGGACCCGCATCTTCCCCAACGGGGATGAGCAGCAGCCCAACGAAGCGGGCCTGCAATTCTATGACGATCTGTTTGATGAACTGCTGAAGTATGGCATTGAACCGGTCATCACCCTTTCGCACTTCGAAATGCCTTATCACCTGGTCAAAGAGTATGGCGGCTGGCATAACCGTAAAGTGGTCGACTTCTTTGTGCGCTTCAGCGAAGTGGTGATGAATCGCTATAAGAACAAAGTGAAATACTGGATGACCTTTAACGAGATCAACAACCAGCGTAACTGGCAGTATCCGCTGTTTGGTTACTGCTGTTCAGGCGTGATCTTCACCGAACACGAGAAGCCTGAGCAGGCGATGTATCAGGTGATGCATCACCAGTTTATTGCCAGCGCCAGAGTGGTCAAACTCGGCCACGATATCAATCCAGACTTTCAGATTGGCTGCATGATTGCCATGGTCCCGGTTTATCCGTTCTCCTGCCACCCGGACGATGTCGTGCTGGCGCAGGAGTCGATGCATCAGCGCTATGTGTTCAGTGACGTGCAAATGCGCGGCTACTACCCGGCCTACACCCTGAAAGAGTGGGCGCGCAAAGGGTATGACATCCAGATGGAAGCGGACGATGCCGAGACACTGCGTCAGGGCTGCGCCGACTATGTCGGCTTCAGCTACTACATGAGCAACGCCGTGAAGACCGATGCCAGCGGCGTTGACGACCCGATTACCGGCTTTGAAGGTGTGGTGAAAAACCCGCATGTGAAAGCGTCAGACTGGGGCTGGCAGATCGACCCGGTGGGCCTGCGCTATGCCATGAACGAGATGTACGAGCGTTACCAGAAGCCGCTGTTCATTGTAGAGAACGGCTTTGGTGCTATCGATAAGCCCAATGCCGACGGGCTGATTGAAGATGATTACCGTATCGACTATCTGCGTGCGCACATCGAAGAGATGAAGAAAGCGGTGGCATATGATGGTGTGGATTTAATGGGCTATACGCCGTGGGGCTGCCTGGATTGCGTTTCGTTCACTACCGGTCAGTACGACAAGCGTTACGGCTTTATTCATGTGAATAAAAATGATGATGGCAGCGGTGATTTTTCTCGTGCGAAGAAGAAGAGCTTTGACTGGTATCAGCAGGTTATCGCCAGCAACGGCGAAAACCTCTGATTCATTACTTCGCTCAGACGAAACCCGTTAACGCCCACCGGCAGCGTCAATGATGCTGCCGGTGACGTAAGAGGCCGCGTCACTGGCCAGCCAGACGATCGCTTGCGCCACCTCTTCTGCCTCACCGCCACGTCCCATCGGGATCACGCTGGCAAGCCTGTCTACCCTGTCCGGCTCGCCGCCATCGGCATGCATCTCTGTATAGATAAATCCCGGACGTACGCTATTAACCCGAATCCCCTGCTGCGCCACTTCCAGCGACAAACCTTTCGTCAGCGTATCCATCGCCCCTTTTGAGGCGGCGTAATCAACATATTCGCCGGGCGCACCAGTACGGGATGCGGCCGATGAGACATTGACGATCGCACCGCCCTGACCGCCATGATGGGTGCCCATCCGCTTAACCGCCTCACGACAGCAGAGAAAGGTCCCGATAACATTGGTGGCAAAGACTTTATGCAGTCGCGCTGCATCCAGTTGCTCGGTGCGGCACTGCTGAAAAAGAATCCCGGCGTTGTTCACCAGCAACGCCAGCGGCACAGACTGCTGGTCGAGTTGCGCAAACATCGCCATCACCTGGGCTTCATCACTGATATCTGCCTGAACAGCAAAGGCTTCACCGCCCTGCTGCTGGATCTGCGCCACCAGCTGTTGCGCTTCGGCCTCACGCTGACGATAGTTCACCGCAACACGATAACCCTGCGCTGCCAGTAACAGCGACGTGGCCCGTCCGATACCGCGGCTGCCACCCGTAACCAGCGCCATTTTCATGCGGATTCTCCAGAAAAAAGGGCCGACGAATCGCCCCTTAAACGTTAATGTTTTCCTGCAGGGCGCTTACTGATAGTCGCTCATGGGTACGCATGAGCAGAACAGATTGCGGTCGCCAAACACATCATCCAGACGTTTTACCGTCGGCCAGTATTTGTTGTGGCTGCCCGCCGGGAAGACCGCCAGTTCACGGCTGTAAGGATGTGACCACTCACTGACGATTTCCAGCTGGGTATGCGGCGCATTGACCAGAGGGTTGTCGTCGAGCGGCCACTCACCTGCCGTGATACGGTCAATCTCCATGCGGATCGACAGCATCGCGTCGATAAAGCGATCCAGTTCGATTTTGCTCTCGGACTCGGTTGGTTCCACCATCAGCGTACCCGCTACCGGGAAGGACATGGTCGGCGCGTGGAAGCCATAATCAATCAGGCGCTTAGCGATATCCAGCTCACTGATACCGGTCTGCTCTTTCAGCGGACGGATGTCGAGAATACATTCGTGCGCCACGCGGCCGTCACGGCCCGTGTAGAGCACCGGATAGGCGGACTGCAGGCGGCTGGCGATATAGTTGGCATTCAGAATCGCGACCGAGCTGGCCTGTTTCAGCCCTTCGGCGCCCATCATACGAATGTACATCCAGCTGATCGGCAAAATAGAGGCGCTGCCAAACGGCGCTGCGGATACGGCGCCCTGCTGCGTCAGTACACCGTCGATCTGTACCACGCTGTGTCCCGGAACAAACGGTGCCAGGTGCGCTTTCACGCCAATCGGTCCCATACCCGGGCCGCCACCGCCGTGCGGTATGCAGAAGGTTTTGTGCAGGTTGAGGTGCGAAACATCCGCGCCAATATAGCCCGGCGTGGTGATGCCGACCTGCGCATTCATGTTCGCGCCATCCAGATAAACCTGGCCGCCATACTGATGCACAATCTGGCACACTTCACGGATGGTCTCTTCATAGACGCCGTGGGTGGAGGGATAAGTCACCATGATGCAGGAGAGCTTGTCGCCCGCCTGCGCCGCTTTTTCCCGCAGGTCGCCAAGGTCGATGTTGCCCTGTTTATCGCAGGCCACGACCACCACGTCCATGCCCGCCATCTGGGCGGAAGCCGGGTTAGTCCCGTGCGCTGAACTCGGGATCAGGCAGAGATGACGATCGCCCTCGCCACGGCTTTCGTGATAGCGGCGGATCGCCAGCAGCCCGGCATATTCACCCTGCGCGCCGGAGTTTGGCTGCATACAGAGCGCATCATAGCCGGTGAGCTGCACCAGCCACTGCGACAGCTGGCCGATCATCTGCAGATAGCCGGTCGCCTGTTCCGCCGGGCAGAACGGATGCAGCTCCGCAAATTCCGGCCAGGTGATCGGGATCATTTCGGCAGCAGCGTTGAGTTTCATGGTGCAGGAGCCCAGCGGGATCATCGCCTGATTCAGCGCGAGATCCTTTTTCTCCAGGCTGTGCATGTAACGCATCATCTCAGTTTCGCTGTGATGACGGTTAAACACCGGATGGGTCAGGATTTCGCTGTGGCGTTGCAGGCCAGCCGGAATCGCGTGGCTTTCGCTGGCCACTTCGCTGTCGAGCTTTTCCAGATCCTGGCCGTGCTCATCACCCAGCAGAATAGCGAACAGCGCAAGAATATCGTCGCGGCAGGTGGTTTCATCCAGCGTGATGCCAACGGCGTTATGGATGTCGCTGCGCAGGTTAACGCCAAAGCTCAGGGCGCGATTCAGCACGGCGGCTTTATCCGCCACTTCCACCGTCAGCGTGTCGAACCAGTGCTGATGGCGCAGCTTCAGGCCACCCTGTTGCAGTCCCGCCGCCAGAATGTTGGTGAGGCGATGAATGCGTGAGGCAATGCGTTTCAGGCCCGCCGGGCCGTGGAACACCGCATAGAGACCGGCGATGTTTGCCAGCAGCACCTGCGACGTACAGATGTTGGAGTTGGCCTTTTCACGGCGGATATGTTGTTCACGGGTCTGCATCGCCATACGCAGCGCCGTGTTGCCCGCCGCATCACGTGAAACACCAATGATGCGACCTGGCATAGAGCGTTTATGCTCGTCGCGGCTGGCGAAAAAGGCCGCGTGAGGGCCGCCATAACCCATAGGCACGCCGAAACGCTGAGCGGAACCAAACACAATGTCTGCACCCTGCTTGCCTGGCGCTTCCAGTAATACCAGCGACATGAAGTCTGCCGCCATGCTGACCACCACTTTACGAGCTTTCAGTCCGGCAATCAGCGCGCTGTAATCGTGCGCGTCGCCGGTGGTGCCCACCTGTTGCAGCAGCACACCAAACAGGTCGTCGTGATCGGGCGCTTTGTCGGCGCTGTCGATAATCAGTTCGAAGCCAAATGTCTCTGCACGGGTGCGGACCACATCCAGCGTCTGCGGATGAATATCGTCGGCAATAAAGAATTTATTGGCGTTTTTGAGCTTACTGACGCGCTTTGCCATCGCCATCGCTTCGGCAGCAGCAGTGGCTTCATCCAGCAGTGACGCGGAGGCAATATCCATGCCGGTGAGGTCCAGCGTCAGCTGCTGGAAGTTCAGCAGCGCTTCCAGACGGCCCTGGGAGACCTCGGGCTGATACGGGGTATAGGCGGTGTACCAGCCCGGATTCTCCAGCATATTACGCAGGATGACCGGCGGGGTGATCACCGCGCTGTATCCCATACCGATCCAGGATTTGTAACGCAGATTCTGGCTGGCAATCGCTTTCAGTTCGGCCAGCGCCTGCTGTTCCGTAGCGGCTTCGCCAACCGCTGGCGGGCCTGGCAGCTGAATGTCTGCCGGCACAATCGTGCTGATTAACGCGTCCAGCGAACGGGCACCAATCGCGTCAAGCATCTGCGCCTGCTGCTCAGGTGAAGGACCGATATGGCGCTCAATGAATGCACCGTTGTGTTCAAGCTGGCTGAGAGTCTGAGTCATTAGCAGTAAATCCTGAATCGGGCTGGGGGAACCGGAGAGCAAACATAAATCTGCGGCCTCTGTGTGAGGCCGCCTGACGACTACTCGTCGATGGAGGCTTTGTAAGCATCCGCATCCAGCAGCGTGTCGATTTCAGACGCGTCGCTGGCTTTGATTTTGAATAACCAGCCGCCTTCATAAGGCTCGCTGTTGACCTGCTCCGGTGAGTCAGTCAGTGCTTCGTTGACCGCCACAATCTCACCGCTGATCGGCGCATAGATATCTGAAGCCGCTTTAACGGATTCTGCGACCGCGCACTCTTCACCAGCGGCAAACGTCGCGCCCACTTCCGGCAGATCGACAAACACCATGTCGCCCAGTAACTCCTGCGCATGTTCCGTAATTCCCACGGTGTAGCTGCCATCGGCTTCTTTGCGCACCCATTCGTGGCTGTCGCGGTACTTCAACGTATTCGGCACATTGCTCATTGGCCATTTCTCCTGAATAAAATTTACTGGGCGACCGGCTTACCGGCGCGGACAAAAACGGGACGGGTAACCTGAACCGGCATCTGACGGTTACGGATCTCAACGATGGCAGTGCTGCCGATAGAGGCCGGAACACGCGCAAGGGCGATGCTGCAACCCAGCGTTGGTGAGAAAGAACCACTGGTAATGATCCCTTCCTGCAACTGCCCCTGGTCATCGGTGAAACGCACCGGCAGGCCGTTACGCAGCACCCCTTTTTCTGTGAGGATGAGTCCCACCAGCTTTTCGGTGCCGCGTTCACGCTGCAGTTCCAGCGCTTCCCGGCCGATAAAATCGCGGTCAGCGGGTTCCCAGCAGATGGTCCATCCCATGTTGGCGGCCAGCGGTGAAACGCCTTCATCCATCTCCTGACCATAAAGATTCATACCCGCCTCCAGACGCAGCGTGTCGCGCGCGCCAAGGCCAGCAGGTTTTACGCCTGCGGCCAGCAGACGCTGCCAGAAACCGGCCGCCTCCTCTGCAGGCATAGCAATCTCATAGCCCGCTTCGCCGGTATAACCGGTTGTGGCGATAAACAGGTCACCTGACTGCACGCCGAAAAATGGCTTCATGCCAGCAACAGCCTGACGCTGTTCTTCGCTGAACAGCGTCTGTGCTTTCTGCTGCGCCTGCGGCCCCTGCACGGCAATCAGCGCCAGGTCATCACGTTCGGTAAGCGTAATGCCATAGCCCTCTGCGTGTTGGATGATCCAGGCGAGGTCCTTCTCACGGGTGGCAGAGTTCACCACCAGTCTGAAGAACGTTTCGCTCATAAAGTAAACAATCAAATCATCAATGACGCCACCCGATGCATTCAGCATGCCGGTGTAGAGCGCTTTACCCGGCTGCGTCAGTTTTGCCACATCATTTGCCAGCAGGTAGCGCAGGAATTCGCGGGTCCGCTGACCTGTCAGGTCAACAATGGTCATGTGAGAGACATCAAACATACCGGCATCGCTGCGCACCAGATGATGTTCATCCATCTGGGAGCCATAGTGCAGCGGCATCATCCAGCCATGAAAATCCACCATGCGGGCACCGCAGGCCTGATGCTGTTCAAACAGAGGTGTTTGCTGAGTCATAACCATCCTGTGCAGAAGCGGTTGAGTGCAAAAGTGCGCCGGAATTCAGTGCCGACGCAAACGTTCTCTTACGGCTGACGTTACCACCGAATCTGACGATTAACCATAAGCAAACCGGGGTCGAAAGCAGATGCACAGCCTAACCAGGAACGACCACCAACAGGATAAAAAACTGCAATTTTGTGATTAATCGCGCAATAAATTCAGTGATTATAAATATACGCAGCAAATTTATGCGAGATGGCATTCAGGATGTTAAAAAAATCCCGCAGCTCGCCAGGAGATGAATGAGAAAAAGTAATGCGAATTCAGCCGCAAAATTAGAATAAATCAAACGAAGATCCCTGATGGTGCAGCGTTGCATTTTGGTGGTGCAGAGGGGTTCAGATATAAAAAAAGCCAGCAGATGCTGGCTTATCAGGAGGCGTGGATTTAGCGTAGCCAGGCGGGCAAATCATTCAGGCCCATCGCCTGCTTCAGCATCATCGGTTTTACCCCTGGCAGGCGATCCGCCAGCTTCAGACCCACGTCGCGCAGCAGTTTCTTCGCCGGATTATTACCAGCGAACATCTCACGGAAGCCCTGCATTCCCGCCAGCATCATGGCGGCGCTGTGCTTACGGCTGCGCTCATAGCGACGCAGATAGAGGTGCTGACCAATATCTTTGCCCTGCTGATGCAGGCGGCGAATCTCACCGATCAGCTCGGCGGCATCCATAAACCCAAGGTTAACGCCCTGACCCGCCAGCGGATGAATGGTGTGAGCCGCATCGCCCACCAGCGCCAGACGGTGTGCCGCGAAGTTGCGGGCATAGCGCGCCACCAGCGGAAACGATTTGCGCTCGCTTTCCAGCTGGCACAGGCCGAGCCGCATATCAAACGCCACCGAGAGCTGCTGATTGAACAGCGCTTCCGGCATGGTTTCCAGACGGCTCGCTTCCTGCGGCGAGAGCGACCAGACGATAGAGCTCAGATGCGGATCCTGCATTGGCAGGAAAGCCAGAATGCCGTCGCCGTGGAACACCTGGCGCGCTACTGCGTCGTGCGGCTTCTCAGTGCGGACGTTAGCCACTAACGCATGGTGATCGTAATCCCAGAAGGTCAGCGGAATATCGGCTTTATTACGCAGCCAGGAATTGGCACCGTCGGCGGCAATCATTAATCGCGCGCTTAACATGCTGCCATCCTGCAGGGTAATAAAGGCTTCGTTGTCGCCAAATGCCACCTGCTGTAACTGCGAGGGTGCCATCAGCGTTACGTCACTGCAGGCACTGGCGCGTTGCCAGAGCGCGTTATGGATCACCGGGTTTTCGATGATATGGCCCAGATGCGACAGGCCCTGATGCTCATCATCAAAGGCGATGGCACCGAAACTATCCTTATCCCACACTTCCATGCCGTGATAAGCGCTGGCACGCAGCGAGAGAATGGTCGACCAGACATCCAGCTTCTGCAACAGCCGTTCACTGGCGGCGTTGATCGCCGACACGCGAATGGACGGTGACGCACTCATCGCCAGCGGTGGCTCCGGTGATTTTTCCAGGACGGCGATGCGCAGTCCGCTGCCCTGCAAGCCGCAGGCCACCGCCAGTCCCACCATACCGCCACCGGCAATCACCACATCAAAAGTTTGCATCTGAGCCTCTTTATTAACGCTTAACCCAGCCAAGCGTACGCTTAGCCAGTTGATTTCGTAGCCACGGCAGATGATCCATCGCCAGCAGGCCCAGGTTGCGACCGGCTACCATCGGGCCATAGCGATTCGCAAAGACGCGAACCAGCCCGTCGGTAATACCGATAGTCGCGGCGCGATCGGGCTGACGACGCTGCTGGTAATGGTTAAGCACTGCATAACTGCCGGGGTCCTGCTGCTGGCGATGGGCGGCGGCCAGGGTTTCAGCCAGCGACATCACATCACGCAGGCCAAGATTGAAGCCCTGACCAGCAATCGGATGCAACGTCTGCGCCGCATTGCCCACCACCGCCACGCGATGCGTCACGGGCGACATCGCCCGGTGCAGCGCCAGCGGGTAATATTCACGCTGACCGGTGTGGGTGAATTTGCCCAGGCGCCAGCCAAAGGCACGCTGCAACTGGCTGAGAAATTCAGCCTCGCTCCACGCCTCAATCTGTTCACGCTGCGACAGCGGATGACACCAGACCAGCGACAGACGGTTGCCGGACATCGGCAGCAGCGCCAGCGGGCCATGTTGGGTGAAACGCTCGAATGCCCGGCCCTGATGAGGCAGCGCAGTGGTGACATTGGCAATCACGGCGAGTTGTTGATAGTCGTCCCGTTGCCACTGGATACCGCACGAGGCGGCCAGCGCAGAGCGCGTGCCATCCGCCGCCACCAGCAGTTTGCCGCTGAGTTGCTCCCCACTGTCCAGCGTCACCTCCACCTGCTGCTCGCTGCGTTGGGCATGCGTAACGCGCGCCGGACAGCACAGCGTCACACCTGGCGCTTTTTTCAGTTCCGCAAACAGCCGCTGACCGACGTCAAACAGTTCAACCACCTGTCCCAGTGCCGGAATAGCGTAATCCGCCGCTGCCAGCGACACAAAGCCAGCGTGCCCGCGGTCGGAGACATGGATGTCGGTAATCGGGGTGGCACAGCTGGCGATGCGCTGCCACAGATTGATGTCCGCCAGCTGCTGGCAGGTGCCGGCAGAGAGCGCAATCGCGCGGCCATCGAAACCGGGATGCGCCCGACTGCCCGGCTCACTGCTTTCAATCAGCGTCACCGGCAGGGTACCCTGAGTGAGATGGGAGAGCGCCAGCGCCAGCGTCGCCCCGGTCATGCCGCCGCCGGCAATCAGAATCGTCATGCCTGTTTTGCCGCCGCCATCAGTGCTTCAATCTCATCGGCCTCTTTCACGACGCTGTCGGTAAGATTTTCAATACCATCTTCAGTGATCACAATGTCATCTTCGATTCGGATACCGATGCCGCGATACTGTGCGGGCACATCCGCATCCGGGGCGATATAAAGGCCCGGCTCAATGGTTAACACCATGCCCGGCTCCAATACGCGGTCGCGGCTCGGGGTACCATAGTGACCGACATCATGAACATCCAGCCCCAGCCAGTGCCCCAGGCCATGCATGTAAAACTGGCGATGTGCTTCTTCAGCGATCAGGGTATCAACGTCGCCTTCAAGGATGCCTAGTTCAACCAGGCCCGTCACCATAATGCGCACCACTTCATCATTCACTTCACGAATGCTGATGCCGGGCCGGAACAGCTCAAGCGATCGGTTCAGCGAAGCCAGTACGATGTCATAAATCGCGCGCTGCGCCGGGCTGAATTTGCCATTAACCGGGAAGGTGCGGGTGATATCGCCAGCGTAGCCGTAGAATTCACAGCCTGCATCGATCAGCACCAGATCGCCATCGCGCATTTCACTTTCATTTTCGGTGTAGTGCAGAATGCAGCCGTTCTCACCAGCACCCACAATGGTGTTATAGGAGGGAAAACGCGCGCCGTGACGGGTAAACTCGTGAAGAATTTCCCCTTCCAGCTGATACTCGAACATGCCTGGCTGGCAGGTTTGCATGGCACGGGTATGCGCCAGTGCGCTGATTATCCCGGCGCGACGTAACAACTCAATTTCATCCGCATCTTTAAACAGACGCATCTCATGCACCCACGGACGCCAGTCAGTGACGGTGGCAGGCGCGCTGAGATTCTGGCGGAAACCGCGACGCAGCTTGTCCAGCGCGCTGAACACCAGCGTATCCGCATGGGCATATTCGCCCTGCGCATGGTAAATGACGTCAAGGCCATTCAGCAGCAGGTGCAGCTGTTCGCCGATATCGCTCCAGGGGAGGGCACGATCGACGCCCAGTTTTTCGGGAGCCGCCTCCTGGCCCAGCCGACGGCCAGACCAGACTTCCGCTGCCGGGTCGCGAACGCGGTTAAACAGCACGCTGTGGTTGTGATTTTCATCGCTTTTGATCAGTACCAGCAGTGCCTGCGGCTCGTTAAAGCCGGTGAAATAGCTGAAGTCGCTGCTCTGACGAAACGGATATTCCGTGTCATTACTGCGCGTCACTTCGGGCGCAGCAAAAATCAGCGCTGCGCTGCCAGGCGCCATCTTTGCCAGCAGCGCCTGACGACGCTGCAGGTATCGTTCCAGTGAAATCATCTCTGCACTCCCTGTAAACTGACCGGTTAAACGCGTTGACCTGAAATTAGTGTAGCGTCGGTTTTTGCACTTCTGGCGCAGTAGGCTGTGGACGGGTAAACGTATCGTGGCACAGCAGTGCGGCGACACGTACATACTCAATCACCTCTTCCAGCGACTGCTCCAGCTCCTCCTGGTCTTCATCTTCTTCGTAACCGAGCTGGGCGATAGTACGCAGATCGTCGATTGCTTCGCCGGTTTCGCCGGTGACCTTATCCAGTTTAGGCTGTGTTACGCCCAGGCCGAGCAGAAAATGGTTAACCCAGCCCGCCAGCGCGTCGGCACGGTCGAATACGGTGATGTCGTCGTCAGCAGGCAGCAGCAGCTGAAACAGGAAGCCTTCATCTTCCAGCGTAGTCGCCGTATGCTCGTGTAGCTCCGCCAGCGGCACGGCAAGAGTGTGTGAAAACGCCATGCCTTCGTTAGCCAGATCGTGTACCAGCGTCTTCCAGCTGGTGTCCTGGTTACCACCGCAGAGGATCCCGCTCAACAGGCCATGCATTTCCGCGGGCGTCATTCCAACACCCTGCTGTGAGAGCACCGCCGCGAGCGCGTTGTAATCGGGGGTTGCGTTCTGTAAGGACATAAGTTTTCATCGTCGTTGGCAGAATAAGTTCGTGTTATGCTACCACTAGCTGCCTCAAGGTTTCCAGAAAAGGGGTTGTATCTTATTTCGTGGGTCTATATAGTTGCCCGCCTCCCAAGCCATTGACTGCTAAGGGAGTTGCGAGCGAAGTAATCAGTCAGGAAGGTGGCATGTCTGCACAACCGGTAGATTTACAAATTTTTGGTCGTTCGTTGAGAGTAAATTGTCCGCCAGAGCAGCAAGATGCGCTCAATAGCGCGGCTGAAGATCTCAATCAACGGTTGCAAGATCTAAAAGTTCGCACTAGAGTCACCAATACAGAACAACTGGTGTTCATCGCCGCGTTAAACGTCTGCCACGAGCTGGCGCAAGAGAAAGTGAAAACGCGCGATTATGCTGCTAATATGGAACAACGTATCCGTATGTTGCAGCAGACGATTGAACAGGCATTAGTTGAGCAGGGTCGCATCTCTGAGCGTGAGGGTGCGAAATTCGAATAAAACTTCATGGTTGCTATACTTAAGTAACGGTGAGGTAAATCTTCTCTGAGATGTTTGCATGTGGGCCAGTCCCCTGAGCCGATATTTCGAAAAAACAGAATGTGACGCTCGTAACCTGTGTGCATGCTCGGTTCGTCCGAGAAGCCTGATGGTTATGACGGCATGTTCACCTTGAACCAAGGGTTCAAGGGTTACAGCCTACGGCGGCATCTCGGAGATCTCTCTTCCTGTAGTCCTGCTTTTTCCCCTGACTGACATGTTATAGTCGCTCAACAGCGACTTATCCGGCGGGGAAATCATGTCTGAACCTTCCATGTCTGAACCTTCCATGTCTGAACCTTCAATGACCCAGCGTCAGGCGATTCGCCAGCATGTGCGACATCTGCGACGGGCACTCACCGATGAGCAGCAAACGCAGGCCGCTGAGCAGCTCGCTGAACATGCGCTCAACTACGCCCCGGTGACTGAAGCGCGCAATATCGCCCTTTTTCTGTCGGTGGATGGCGAACTGAATACCCGTCCGCTGATTGCCCGCCTCTGGCATCTGAAGAAAACGGTCTGTCTGCCGGTTTTACACCCCTTCTCCCCCGGTAATTTGTTGTTTCTGCGCTACTCGCCCGATACCCCATTGCTCAAAAATAAGCTGCGCATTCCTGAACCGCCGCTGGATATCCGGCAGTTGATCACCCTTGACCAACTGGATCTGATGATGGTGCCGCTGGTGGCATTTGATCAGCATGGACAGCGTCTGGGGATGGGCGGCGGCTTCTACGATCGTACCCTGCAGAACTGGCGGCAGCACGGTTTTTTGCCGGTGGGCCTGGCACACGATTGTCAGCAGGTCGATAGCCTGCCGGTGGCAGAATGGGATGTGCCTTTGCCGGCGGTAATGACGCCATCAAAACTCTGGCAGTGGGAGTAGAAGCGTCGCTTTTGCAGACAAGTGAAAACCCATACCTGGGCGCATCTGGCAGCAATGGAAAAGCTTAACGCGCAGGGAACATGGTCAGAAGAGGAAAGCGTCCCGCGCAAGGGACAAAAACGCCGGGAGCGTTTTTGAACAACGCAAAGCGTTGGCCCGTTTACGGGCGCACCTCAGGGATGAGGTGCCTAATCGCGCGGGCCGGGCATGCCAGGGATGGCGGATTTTGCGTCTTTCCGATCTGACCGTGTTCTCTTCGCAGTCTCGATCTTACAGTAAATCGCGACAGCCTGTATTACCTACCTGAAGAGACGCGACTAAGCGCCTGTTCAGGTTGGTAGCGCTTAGTAGAGCAGACGCGCGCGGATAGTACCCGGAATCGCCTTCATCAGCTGCAGCGCGTTCTCGGCCACTTCCGGCTCTGCATCAATGTCGATCACCACATAGCCCATGAACGGTGAAGTTTGCAGATACTGGGCGGCGATGTTGATACCCTGCTCGGCAAAAATCTGGTTGATGGCCGTCAGCACGCCAGGACGGTTCTCATGGATATGCAGCAGACGACTGGCGCTGATACCGTGAATCGGCAGTGATACTTCCGGGAAGTTGACCGCTGAGAGAGTCGAGCCGTTATCGGAATATTTTGCCAGCTTGCCCGCCACTTCAATCCCGATATTCTCCTGCGCTTCTTCTGTCGATCCGCCAATGTGCGGCGTCAGGATCACATTGTCGAACTCACTCAATGGAGAGATAAACGGCTCGCTGTTGGTGGCTGGCTCGGTCGGGAAGACGTCGATGGCTGCACCACCCACATGCTTGCTGGCCAGGGCATCACACAGCGCGGGAATATCCACGACTGTACCGCGTGAGGCGTTAATCAGCAGCGCACCGGGTTTCATCTGCGCCAGCTGCTCTGCACCGATCATATCCTGTGTAGAGGCCGTTTCCGGCACGTGCAGGCTGACAACGTCGCTCATGTTGAGCAGGTCTGCAAGATGGCGTACCTGCGTGGCATTACCCAGCGGCAGCTTGTTTTCAATGTCGTAGAAGAAAACATGCATGCCCAGACTTTCTGCCAGCACGCCCAGCTGCATACCGATATGACCGTAACCGATGATGCCCAGCTTTTTGCCACGCGCTTCAAATGAGCCTTTGGCAATCTTATTCCAGATGCCACGGTGTGCTTTCGCGTTTGCTTCCGGGATGCCACGCAGCATCAGCAGCATCTCACCAATGACCAGCTCCGCCACCGAGCGGGTATTCGAGAAAGGCGCATTGAACACCGGGATACCCCGGCGGGCAGCCGCCTGCAGATCAACCTGGTTGGTGCCGATACAGAAACAGCCCACGGCGACCAGCTTTTCAGCCGCCGCAAAAATCTCTTCAGTGAGCTGGGAGCGGGAACGGATACCAATGAAGTGCGCATCGCGGATCGATGCTTTTAACGCGTCGGAGTCCAGTGCGCCCTTGTGGAATTCGATGTTGGTATAGCCTGCAGCCCGCAGGTTTTCCAGCGCGCTCTGATGGACACCTTCCACCAGCAGGAACTTAATCTTATCTTTTTCCAGTGATACCTTTGCCATTTCCCGATCCTATTCAGCATTCAATGAGGACTACCATAAGCCAGCCTTCTGTCAAAATATCAAAAAAATCGCGTCCGGCAATACAAACGATTGCCCGCCAGCCAGCATGGCAATGGCTGGCAGCAGCACATTGCCGGACAAAATCATGAGGTCAGCGATGAAGAGAGAACGAACCTACTGTCGATGACGGTTATGTGACATAAGTCACCAAATTTCACCGACGCGAGAAAAGATGATTTGCAGGCAGAAATAACCGGCGCCTTTACAGCGCCAGACAGATCATTTTTTGATGGTTTTCACGCCATCAGGACCGCCGATCAATGCGATATCGGCACCGCGCGCGGCAAAAAGGCCAACGGTCACGACGCCAGGCAAAGCATTGATGGTTTTTTCCAGCTCAATCGGATCGAGAATGCGGAGATTATGCACATCAAGAATAATGTTGCCGTTATCCGTGACCACGTTCTGACGATACTCAGGTAAGCCACCCATTTTCACCAGCTGACGCGCCACGTAACTGCGCGCCATCGGAATCACTTCGACCGGCAGAGGGAAACGCCCCAGCACATCGACCTCTTTTGAGGCGTCAGCGATGCAGATAAACGTCTCTGCCACTGCGGCCACGATCTTTTCGCGCGTCAGCGCTGCGCCACCGCCTTTGATCATCTGCATCTGTGGGTTGATCTCATCCGCGCCATCAACGTATACCGACAGCAGGTCAATCTCGTTCAGATCGAACACCTGAATACCCAGGCTCTTCAGCTTCTGGGTTGAGGCATCCGAGCTGGAGACAGCACCTTCAATCTGATGCCTGACTGTGGCCAGCGCATCAATAAAGTGGGCAGCGGTGGATCCGGTGCCTACGCCAACAACGGTGCCCGGCTGCACGTACTCAAGTGCAGCCCAGCCAACGGCTTTTTTCAGTTCATCCTGGGTCATGGTATGTTTAAAACCTGTGCGACAACGAAGTGCGCGTAGTATAAAACAAGGCTTGCTGAAAATGCTCGGCTGTCCGACGTGGATTTATCGCTTTGGAAGCCAGCCCACAAAAAATAAGAGAGCCATCACAGGTGACACTTTTGTGGCATAGTGACGTCCACCCTGAAGGAGAGAGAAGAAGAATGAAACGCCCGGATTATCGAACGCTTCAGGCGCTGGATTCAGTGATCCGCGAACGCGGCTTTGAGCGTGCCGCACAAAAGTTATGTATCACCCAGTCGGCGGTTTCACAGCGTATCAAGCAGCTGGAGAACCTGTTTGGTCAGCCGCTGCTGGTACGTACCGTGCCACCGCGTCCGACTGAACAGGGGCAAAAACTGCTGGCGTTGCTGCATCAGGTAGAATTGCTGGAAGAGGAGTGGCTGGGCGACGAGAACAGTGGCACCACGCCGCTGCTGCTGTCGCTGGCGGTCAATGCCGACAGTCTGGCGACCTGGCTGCTGCCCGCACTGAAAGATGTACTGGCGGATTCACCTGTGCGTCTGAATCTGCAGGTCGAAGATGAAACCCGCACTCAGGAGCGTCTGCGTCGGGGTGAAGTGGTGGGTGCGGTGAGTATTCAGCCGCAGCCGCTGCCAAGTTGCCTGGTGGATCAGCTCGGTGCGCTCGACTATCTGTTTGTGGCGTCACGCGACTTTGCCGATCGCTTCTTCCCAAACGGCGTCACTCGCTCTGCCCTGCTGAAAGCGCCTGCGGTAGCGTTTGACCATCTTGATGATATGCATCAGGCCTTCCTGCAGCAGAACTTTGATCTCTCACCGGGCAGCGTGCCCTGTCACATTGTGAACTCCTCTGAAGCTTTTGTGCAGATGGCGCGACAGGGTTCGACCTGCTGTATGATCCCACATCTTCAGATTGAGCGTGAGCTGGCAAGCGGTGAGTTAATCGATTTGACGCCGGGTCTGTGTCAGCGGCGGATGCTCTACTGGCATCGGTTTGCGC
The DNA here is from genome assembly GCF_052045955.1 of Pantoea sp. 22096. Taxonomy (NCBI): domain Bacteria; kingdom Pseudomonadati; phylum Pseudomonadota; class Gammaproteobacteria; order Enterobacterales; family Erwiniaceae; genus Pantoea; species Pantoea sp. 22096. The sequence goes on from NZ_JBQEPW010000003.1 coordinate 157,405, forward strand.
CGGAAAGCCGGTTAATGCGTCGGGTGACCGATGCGCTGATTGCGCATGGACATCGGGTGCTGCGGCAGGATGACGTGGCAGCCTGAAAACAAAAACGGGGCATCAGCCCCGTTTTGCATTATGGCGTGTTGGGCTTGAGCTCAAACACCACATCCACCTGATCGTCAAAGTTGATGCTCTGCTGATCATAGGTTTCCTGCGCCGACGTATCCGCCGCGGCAGCCGCTTTATACATGCGGTTCATTGGCATCGGCTGATAGTTGGCAACCTGATAACGAATGCTGTAGATGGATCCCAGCTTCGCGTTGAAGCCTTCAGCCAGCTGTGATGCCTGCTGAGTCGCGTTTTTAATCGCGGCTTTACGCGCCTGCTCTTTGTAACTTTCCGGGTTTGCCACGCCTAACTCGACGCTGCGTACCTCATTCAGACCGGACTTCAGCGCCCCGTCCAGCAGATCGTTCAGCTTATCCAGCTGACGCAGGGTGACCTGTACCTGACGCACCGCGCGGTAGCCTTTCAGTACCGATTTACCCTCTTTGGTGTAATCGTACTCAGGCTGTGTGCTCAGGTTAGCTGCATCGATATCTTTCTTCTCAATGCCGTTTTTCTGCAGAAAATCGAAATATTGCGCAACCCGGCTATCCGCCTGCTTTTTCGCATCTGCGGCATCTTTAGACGACACGTTCACCACGATAGAGAGCGTCGCAATATCGGGACGGGCATCGACCGTTGCCTTGCCTGAGGTCACCACGTGCGGTCCGTTCGGTAACTCATCAGCGTATACGCCAGGCAATGCCCCGGCGCTCATGATTGCGGCCAGAGCCAATGCTTTCAGTTTCATGAAAGTCCTCCTTGAAAAGGTACTATGACGGCTTCCAACCGGCGAAGCCCAACAGCGCATCGGTATGCGCCATGCTTTGAGTGGTCATTATGGCAAAAGTTCGGCCTCCGCGCGGCAATAACCGCACCGGATCGACGTTGGGATCAAAATCCGGCAATGCCCTGGCGCGCCAGTTGCAGGGCGATAAACCACATCACCGCGCCCACCAGCAGGTTAATGATGCGCTGGGCTTTGGCGGTGCGCAGGCGTGGTGACAGCCAGGCGGCCAGCAGCGCCAGACCAAAGAACCACAGGATCGACGCACTGATGGTGCCCAGCGCAAACCACTGACGCGCGGTGGTGGTCGGCAACTGACCGCCAAGACTGCCCAGCACCACAAAGGTATCGAGATAGACGTGCGGATTGAGCCAGGTCACTGCCAGCAGCGTCGCGATAATGCGTCCCCTGCTCTGCTTTAATGGCTCACCATCCGACAGATCGGCGTCGCCGCGAAAAGCGTTACGCAATGCGCCCCAGCCATACCACAACAGAAAGGCTACACCCGCCCAGGTGATCACCATCAGCAGCAGTGGAGACTGGCTCAGCAAGGCGCTGCCGCCAAAGATCCCACCGCAGATCAGCAGAATATCACTCAGCGAGCAGAGGGCTGCCGTCATCAGATGATACTGACGCTTTACCCCCTGATTCATCACAAAAGCGTTCTGCGGGCCCAGCGGCAGAATCAGCGCGGCGCCAAGGGCAAGCCCCTGAAAATAGAGAGATAACACAGGATTATTTCCTCACATCGTTAGAGGAGGAGAAGTATAAAGAGAGAGGATGATTAGCGGAAATTGAAAGAATTAATCTGCGATTAGCAAAATGAATGGGCGACAGAAGCCGCCCACTGAAAGATTACTGTGGCTGAGTCTCTGGCGTAGTTGCGTCTGACTGTCTGACACGGTGCAGATGCACATCCATCTGCGGATAAGGAATACCAATCCCTTTGCCATCCAGCGCACGCTTAAAGTTCTTCAGCAGGTCCCAGTAGACGTCCTGCAGATCGCCGCTGTTGCTCCAGCAGCGCACCACAAAGTTCATGGAGGAAGCGGCCAGCTCATTCAGACCAACCTGCACGCCTTTATCCTGCAATACACGGCTGTCAGCATCGACCACTTCACGCAGCAGCGTCAGAACCTCATCAACATCGGCATCGTAAGAGACGCCAATGATAAATTCATTACGGCGAACCGGTTCACGCGAGAAGTTAACGATGTTTCCGGCAAGAATTTTACCGTTAGGTACCACCACTCGCTTGCCGTCGGCTGACTTAAGCGTGGTGGAGAAGATCTGCACGTTCATTACCGTACCCATGATCCCACCCAGATCAACGAACTCACCGGCACGGAAGTGACGGAAAATCACCAGCAGTACGCCCGCAGCAAGGTTTGACAGGGAGTCTTTTAATGCCAGACCGACTGCCAGACCGGCTGCACCAAGTATGGCGATGACCGAGGTTGTCTGGACACCAATGCGCCCGAGTGCCGCGATAAGTGTGAAGGCGATAATACCGTAGCGCACCAGCGCCGACAGAAAATCAGCAACGGTCGTATCAATATGACGCGCGCGCAGCAGACGATTAACGGTATTAGAGATGATGCGTGCAATCATCATCCCCACAAAGATAATCGCAATAGCTGCGACAATGTTTACCGTATAGCTAATCAGCAGCTCCTGATTGCGTACTATCCAGTTACCCGCGTTGTTGAGCTCATCAAACATACCCGTATCCTGCATGGAACCATCCTGTAATTAAATTGCCCGGGGAAATAACAACATATTGTCAGAACCGCTCTGACAATCCCTGACAAAAGGGTAAACAATAAATGGCGGTGTGCCAAACCTGCATGGCTTTTGACACAAATCTGACGAAAAAAAGCCAAAAAAAAGGCCCTTTCGGGCCTTTTTTGTACGATAACTGAATGTCAGTTACAGCACGTCGACAGCGTTAAGCTCTTTGAAAGCCTGCTCCAGACGCACGACCATAGAGGCCTGGGCAGAACGCAGCCAGACGCGTGGGTCGTAGTATTTTTTGTTTGGCTTGTCGTCGCCTTCCGGGTTACCCAGCTGCGACTGCAGATAGCCTTCGTTCTTTTTGTAGTACTGCAGGATGCCGTCCCAGGTTGCCCACTGGGTGTCGGTATCGATGTTCATCTTGATCACGCCGTAGCTGATAGACTCTTCGATTTCTGCAGCTGAAGAACCTGAACCGCCGTGGAAAACGAAGTCCAGCGCGTTGTGCGGCAGGCCATGTTTTTCACACACATATTTCTGCGAATCACGCAGAATGGTTGGGGTCAGTTTCACGTTACCTGGTTTGTAAACACCGTGCACGTTACCGAATGAAGCCGCAATGGTGAAGCGCGGGCTGATCGCATGCAGTTTTTCGTACGCGTAGTTCACATCTTCCGGCTGAGTGTAGAGTGTAGAAGCGTCCATGTGGCTGTTATCCACGCCATCTTCTTCACCACCGGTGCAGCCCAGTTCGATTTCCAGCGTCATGTCGAGTTTCGCCATGCGCGCCAGGTACTTGCTGCTGATCTCGATGTTCTCTTCCAGAGACTCTTCTGACAGGTCGATCATGTGAGAAGAGAACAGTGGTTTACCGTTTTTCTGGAAATACTCTTCACCCGCGTCCAGCAGACCGTCGATCCATGGCAGCAGTTTCTTGGCACAGTGGTCAGTGTGCAGGATAACCGGCACGCCATACTGCTCAGCCATCAGGTGAACATGATGTGCACCCGCGATAGCGCCGAAAATGGCCGCGCCCTGTGGTTTATCAGTCTTGAAGCCTTTACCCGCGATAAATGCAGCACCGCCGTTAGAGAACTGGATAATGATTGGCGCTTTAACTTTCGCAGCGGCTTCCAGTGCGGCATTGATAGAGTCGGTGCCGACGCAGTTTACGGCTGGCAGTGCGAATTTGTTCTCTTTCGCAACTTTGAAGATCTTCTGTACGTCATCACCAGTGACAACGCCGGGTTTTACGAAATCAAAAATTTTAGACATGATTGTGTCCTGTTTCGTGACCGTTGTTCCCCTTGAGGAACGTCGATTTAAACGCCCAGACGGGCAAGACTTCAGGCGATGCCACGGGCATCGCCCCCAAAGGATTACTGCTTAGCACGCTCTTCCAGCATAGCAACTGCAGGCAGTTTTTTGCCTTCCACGAACTCAAGGAACGCGCCGCCGCCGGTAGAGATGTAGGAAATTTTGTCTTCAATGCCGAACAGGTCGATAGCCGCTAAGGTATCGCCGCCGCCAGCAACAGAGAAGGCATCGCTGTCTGCAATGGCGTTAGCCACGATCTCGGTGCCTTTACGGAAGTTAGGGAACTCAAATACGCCCACCGGGCCGTTCCACAGAATGGTTTTAGCATCCTTCAGGATAGCAGCCATTGCCTGTGCAGTTTCGTCACCGAAGTCCATAATCTCTTCGTTATCCGCCACTTCCGAAACCTTTTTCACGGTCGCTGGCGCAGTTTCAGAGAATTCTGTGCCGACGCGTGAGTCAGTCGGAACCGGGATGCCGTGCTGATCACGCAGGCCTTTGGCTGCTTCAACGAAGTCGGGTTCATAGAGTGATTTACCGACTTTGTTGTCGATAGCGACGAAGGTGTTCGCGATGCCGCCGCCCACAATCACGGTGTCCGCGATTTTGACCAGAGACTGCAGCACGTCAAATTTGGTAGAGACTTTAGAACCGCCAACGACAGCCACCAGCGGACGCTCCGGGTTGCTCATGACTTTACCCAGCGCTTCCAGTTCCGCAGAGAGCAGCGGGCCAGCACAGGCGATAGGGGCAAATTTGCCGACGCCGTGGGTAGACGCCTGCGCACGGTGCGCAGTACCAAAGGCGTCCATCACAAATACGTCGCACAGCGCAGCATATTTTTTAGACAGCGCTTCGTCGTCTTTCTTTTCGCCTTTGTTAAAGCGAACGTTTTCCAGCACCACCAGTTCGCCAGCGCCGACTTCAACACCATCGAGGTAATCTTTTGCCAGGGTCACATTGGTGCCGCTCAGCTTCTCTTTCAGGTAGTTAACTACCGGCAGCAGCGAGAACTCTTCGTTGTACTCACCTTCGGTCGGACGACCCAGGTGGGAGGTAACCATTACTTTCGCGCCCTGTTTCAACGCCGCTTCAATGGTTGGCAGAGAAGCACGGATACGTGCATCAGACGTCACTTTACCTTCTTTAACTGGTACGTTCAGATCGGCACGGATCAGAACGCGTTTGCCAGCCAGATCCAGATCGGTCATCTTAATTACAGACATGGTGAACCCTCTCGTTGATTCTCATAAGTTTTGCCAGACGCAAACCGCGTCTTACCTGAAACCGCTTGCGGCCATCGCTAACGTCGTGTCGAGCATTCGGTTAGCAAAGCCCCATTCGTTGTCACACCAGACCAGGGTCTTGATAAGGTGTTGACCGCTGACCCGCGTTTGTGTTCCATCCACAATGGCACTGTGCGGATCATGGTTAAAATCTACTGAGACTAACGGTAATTCCGTATAGTCAACTATACCACGAAATGCCCCTTCTGCCGCGCTCCGCAACAGGGTGTTAACATCACACGCTGTCACCGCGTTATGCACAGAAACGCTGAGATCAATGGCCGTCACGTTAATCGTCGGGACGCGAACGGCTATTGCCTCAAAGCGATCGTTGAATTTCGGAAAAATACGGGTAATGCCGGCCGCCAGACGCGTATCCACTGGAATGATCGACTGACTGGCTGCGCGTGTGCGGCGCAGATCGCTGTGATAGGCGTCGATCACCTGCTGATCGTGCATCGCCGAGTGGATCGTAGTGACGGTACCGGATTCGATTCCAAACGCATCATCCAGCAGCTTAATCACCGGAATAATGCAGTTCGTCGTACAGGAGGCGTTGGAAACGATGCGGTCGCTGGCGGTCAGTGCCTGCTGGTTAACGCCATACACCACCGTGGCGTCGAGATCGTTGCCACCGGGATGAGAGAACAGCACTTTTTTAGCGCCCGCCTGCAGATGCGCTTCGCCATCAGCCCGCGAGCCATAGACGCCGGTGCAGTCCAGCACCACATCCACGTCGAGTTCACGCCAGGGCAAATCGGTAATGTCTGCACGGTGCAAAATACGCAGGGTATCCCCCCCCACCCACATCACATCGCGCTCCTGACGGACATCGAAAGCAAAACGGCCATGGCTGGTATCGTATTTCAGCAGGTGTGCCATACCGGTGGCTTCTGCCAGCTCGTTAATGGCGACCACAGTGATCTCTGCGCGTCGGCCCGTTTCATAGAGCGCGCGCAGGACGTTGCGTCCAATCCGGCCAAAACCATTTATCGCTACCCGTACCGTCATTTCTCTCCTGCCACGTCAGACTGAAAAAAACGTGCCGTTAGCCTGAGCGTTTCACTGCATTTTGTACAGGAGATTCTTACCCGGCATTGTCCGAAATCAGGGCGGTCTGCACGGCAACTGAAACGGTTCAGCCACAATAATAGAAGGAAGGAATAACAGGAATGATTGTGATCAATCTGACTGCTTAAATTTGGATCTGCGTCACAAATTCGAGCCATTGTCAGTTATTACTGGAGGAATAATAAATAAGAGGGATGAAAATTTCGTCCCTCTTATTTCGCTGCCAGACGGGAACAGACCCGCCCGGGCGGTTTTTACGCCAGCAGCGCCTTCGCTTTCGCGACCACGTTGTCAACGGTGAAGCCAAACAGTTCAAACAGCTGATCCGCAGGTGCAGATTCGCCGAAGCTGGTCATACCCACGATAGCGCCGTTCAGGCCAGTATATTTGAACCAGTAATCCGCAATGCCCGCTTCGATAGCGACGCGCGCGCTGATCGCTTTCGGCAGTACAGATTCGCGGTATTCATCGCTCTGCTTGTCGAAAGCATCCGTTGACGGCATAGAGACCACGCGCACTTTGCGGCCTTCGCTGGTGAGTTTGTCCCATGCACCGACAGCCAGTTCAACTTCTGAACCGGTGGCGATCAGGATCAGCTCAGGTGTGCCGTCGCAATCTTTCAGCACATAACCGCCACGTGCCACGTTAGCCAGCTGCGCAGCATCACGTTCCTGCTGCGCCAGGTTCTGACGAGAGAAAATCAGTGCCGTCGGGCCATCTTTACGCTCAATGGCATATTTCCACGCCACGGCAGATTCAACCTGGTCACAGGGACGCCACAGGCTCATGTTTGGTGTGGTACGCAGGCTCGCCATCTGCTCAACCGGCTGATGCGTCGGGCCATCTTCGCCCAGACCGATAGAGTCGTGGGTGTAGACCATGATCTGACGGATCTTCATCAGTGCCGCCATACGCGCTGCATTACGCGCATATTCAACGAACATCAGGAAGGTCGCGGTGTACGGCAGGAAGCCGCCATGCAGCGCCAGGCCATTAGCGATAGCGGTCATACCGAACTCGCGCACGCCGTAATGGATGTAGTTACCCGCTGCATCTTCGTTGATTGGCTTGGAGCCAGACCAGATAGTCAGGTTGCTCGGTGCCAGGTCGGCTGAGCCGCCCAGGTATTCCGGCAGAATTTTACCGAAAGCTTCGATAGCGTTCTGTGAGGCTTTACGGCTGGCGATCTTCGCCGGGTTCGCCTGCAGCTGCTCAACGAACTTCTGTGACTCTTCCTGCCAGTTAGCAGGCAGTTCGTTGCTGACGCGACGTTTGAACTCGGCAGCCAGTTCAGGATGCGCCTGCGCATACGCAGCGAATTTCTCATCCCATGCAGACTCTTTTGCCTGTCCCGCTTCTTTCGCGTCCCACTCTGCATAGATGTCAGAAGGAATAACGAATGGTGCGTGGTTCCAGCCCAGCTGTTTGCGGGTCAGAGCCACTTCATCATCACCCAGCGGTGCGCCGTGTGAATCATGCGTACCTGCTTTGTTGGGTGAACCAAAGCCGATAACGGTTTTGCACATCAGCAGTGAAGGCTTGTCGCTGACGCTTTTCGCTTCGTCGATCGCTTTAGCAATCGCATCCGCATCGTGACCATCAACGCCCCGCACCACGTGCCAGCCGTACGCTTCAAAGCGCTTCGCGGTGTCATCGGTGAACCAGCCATCAATGTGACCGTCGATAGAGATGCCGTTGTCATCATAGAACGCAACCAGTTTGCCCAGCTTCAGCGTACCCGCCAGCGAGCAGACTTCGTGCGAGATACCTTCCATCATGCAGCCATCACCCATGAAGACATAGGTGTTGTGGTCTACGATGTCATGACCCGGACGGTTGAACTGTGCGGCCAGCGTGCGCTCTGCAATGGCGAAGCCGACTGCGTTTGCGATGCCCTGCCCCAGCGGGCCGGTAGTGGTTTCAACGCCCACGGTGTAGCCATATTCCGGATGACCTGGAGTTTTTGAGTGCAGCTGGCGGAAGTTTTCCAGTTCACTCAGTGGCAGATCGTAGCCGGTCAGGTGCAGCAGGCTGTAGATCAGCATGGAGCCGTGGCCGTTAGAGAGGACGAAACGGTCGCGGTCGGCCCACAGCGGGTTGGTTGGGTTGTGGTTCAGGTAGCCGCGCCAGAGTACTTCAGCGATGTCCGCCATGCCCATTGGGGCACCCGGATGTCCCGATTTCGCTTTCTGTACTGCATCCATACTTAACGCACGAATGGCGTTGGCAAGCTCTTTACGAGAGGGCATTTTCTACTCCAGGTCGGATTAATGCTTCGCGCCTTAACCCATTGTTATTAATGAGTTAGTGGGCAAAACAAGGAAAAAGTTGCCCATCAATGTACATGAAAATCGGGGCAAAAGTACATGCTGTAAAACGCTAAATGTAACCGCTTCGTATGGCTTTTCCGGCCAACTCTGCTAGCAAAGTGCAGACTGGCACGCTATAACCAAATCGTTTATTCACCTGAGTGAGTTTCAGGTGTTTGTTTTTCTTACCTTGTTATGAATGGGATAGAGCATGAAAATCCAGAAAACGGTGTTAGCGCTTGGGCTGGCAACGCTGCTCAGCGGCTGTCAGGGTTTAGACAATAATGCGCTGATGCAGTCGGGCGCGCAGGCGTATCAGGCTTATTCCCTGAGCGACGATCAGGTTAAGCAGCTCAGTGATAAATCCTGTGAGCAGATGGACAAAGATAATCAGGTTGCGCCTGCAGGCAGTGAGTATCAGCAGCGTCTGAACAAGATCGCGGCGGCGCTGGGCGATAACATCAACGGCGTACCGGCTAACTACAAGGTTTATCAGACCAAAGATGTCAACGCCTGGGCGATGGCAAACGGCTGTATTCGTGTTTACAGCGGTCTGATGGATATGATGACTGACAATGAAGTGGAAGGCGTACTGGGTCATGAGATGGGTCACGTCGCGTTAGGTCATACGCGCAAGGCAATGCAGCTGGCATATGCCACAACCGCGGCCCGCACTGCAGCCGCCTCGGTGGGTGGCGTGATTGGTTCACTGTCGCAGTCGCAGCTGGGTGAAATGGGTGAAAAACTGGTGAATGCGCAGTTCTCACAGACGCAGGAATCGCAGGCGGATGACTACTCTTACGATTTGATGAAGAAGCGCAATATCAATCCGGAAGGCCTGGTGACCAGCTTTGAGAAACTGGCGAAACTGGAACAGGGACGTCAGAGTTCGATGTTTGACTCGCACCCTGCTTCTGAAGCACGCGCCGGGCACATCCGTGAGCGTATTGCCGCTGACGCGAAGTAATAGAGACGTCAGGCGCATGCACGGTGCATGCGCCTGTAAGGCGTATCAGGTCAACATCACTGACCTAACGCTTGAATATCTGATCCACCATCGAACCTAAATCGAGTTTGTTCTCGTGCAGCGATGCTTCATCCATGTGCCCCTGAGGTGACATCTTATCGATCAGCTGCGGCAGAATAACCGCCAGCGTGCCTGCGGCGCCCTTCACGTCGGTTCCCAGCTTATCTGCCAGTGACTGCAGTTCCGCCTCACCAAACGCTGTGTGGATGTCGCTGTGTTCTACCGGCTGATTCGTCCCGGTGCCGATCCACGAACCAAATACCTCACCCAGCCCGCCCTGCTGGAATTTTTGCAGCAGCACTTCGATGCCGCCCTGCTCCTGTACCCAGTGCCAGACCGCCTGCAACTGTCCGGGCAGATGCCCGTCACTCTGGTTGCCCTGCAGCGCTCCCGCCAGTTCATCCAGAAAGCCCATAATTGCCTCCACGTTGAGAATTGATATCCGTCAGTTTAGTTGCTGATGCGCGGTTACGCCTGATGTGCGTGCGCTATCAAAGGGGGACAAGCTGAAGGCGAAAAGCGGATGGGCAGAGTTGTTGGCATTGCGCCGCCTCACTTAGCGGCGCAATGCCAGCCAGGCAAACCCGGCAGGCTTCTCTTATCAGAGACGGAATTAGCCTTTGTTCGCAGCCTGAACATGCAGCATATCCAGCGCCAGCGTCGCCGCCGCCAGTGCAGTCAGATCCGCATGATCGTAACCCGGTGCCACTTCTACCAGATCCATGCCAACAATGTTCATGCCCTGCAGGCCACGAATCAGCTTGGTCGCTTTATCAGTGGTCAGGCCGCCAATGACCGGTGTGCCGGTGCCAGGCGCATGGGCCGGGTCCAGACAGTCGATATCGAAGGTCAGATAAACAGGCAGATCGCCGACGGTGCGTTTTACTTCGGCGAGGATATCGTCAACGCTGCGGTCATTGACCTGTGCCGCATCCAGCACGTTGAAGCCCAGGCTCTTGTCGAACTCGGTACGGATACCAATCTGCACGGAATGCTGTGGATCAATCAGGCCTTCTTTCGGCGCGGTAAAGAACATGGTGCCGTGGTCAAAGGTCGGGCCGTTGGAGTAGGTGTCGGTATGGGCATCAAAATGCACCAGCGCCATCTTGCCGAAGTGTTTTGCATGAGCGCGCAGCAGGGGCAGCGTGACGTAGTGGTCACCGCCAAAGGTCATCATGCGCTTGCCATTGGCCAGCAGTTTTTCAGCATGGGCCTGTAACTTGTCTGAGAGATCCTGCGAGTCGCCGAAGGCGTAAACCAAATCGCCACAGTCGACGACGTTCAGACGCTGACGCAGATCGAAATCCCACGGCCAGCGGCAGCCTTCCCAGGCCAGATTAGTAGAGATCTGGCGGATTGCGCCCGGACCGAGGCGGCTGCCCGGACGACCGGAAGTGGCGGCATCAAACGGCACGCCGGTGATAACCCACTCGGCGTCGCTGTCGTAAGGCTGGAAATTCAGCGGAAAACGCATGAAGCCAAAGGCGTTAGAAACCAGGGAGTTGTCGTACTGATTGCCAAGCGTGTTGTACATAATTGCTCTCTCTATGTGCGTAAGTCGGGCCAGGCCCGCAAGCCATTAAGGTTGAGATGAAAAAAATCCCCTCCGCGTCGTTAGGCCCGACGAGGAAGGGATTGAGTGGTTCAGATTATCGACATAGTTAACGGCAACTGCAATATGCGATTACGGGCTGCCGGGGCCGGTTACTCATCTTCCAAATAGGTGTATCCGTAGAGGCCGCTCTCAAACTCTTCCAGGAACTGCGCGCGCAGCTCGTCGTCAAGATCGGACGCCTGCACCTGATTGCGGAACAGCGCCATCAGCTCGTTAGGATCCAGCTGCACGTAACGCAGCATATCAGCCACGGTGTCGCCTTCATCAGAAAGCTGAACTTCTACTTCGCCATTTTCGCGCGCGTAAACATCCACCGCCTCGGTGTCACCGAACAGGTTGTGCATGTTGCCCAGGATTTCCTGATAAGCACCCACCATAAAGAAGCCCAGCATCGGCGGGTTATCAACATCATATTGCGGCATCGGCATAGTGGTGGCGATACCGTCGCCATCGACGTAGTGATCGATGGTGCCATCAGAGTCACAGGTGATGTCGAGCAACACGGCGCGGCGCTCTGGTTTCTTGTTCAGCCCTTCCAGCGGCAGGACCGGGAACAGCTGATCGATACCCCATGCATCCGGCATTGACTGGAACAGCGAGAAGTTAACGTAGATCTTATCCGCCATCCGCTCCTGCAGTTCGTCAATGATCGGACGGTGCGCACGGTTGCTGGGATCAAGATGCTGCTGAATGTAGTGACAGATGCTCAGATAGAGCTGCTCAGCCCATGAACGCTGTTTGAGATCGTAAGTGCCGGACGCATAGCCTGTGTGAATATCAGACAGATCCATCTGGCTGTCATGCAGCCATTCACGCAGCGAACGACGGGTGTCCGGCTCGTGCATCTCCTGCCAGGTTTCCCACATGCTGAGGATCGGGCGCGGCGCATCCGCATCCGGCGTTTCGGGTTCGCTGAACTCGTTACGCTCCACACCGATGATGTTGGAGACCAGCACCGTATGGTGCGCGGTCACGGCACGACCGGACTCAGTGATCACCGTCGGATGGTCCAGACCGTGCTCATCACAGGCAGCGCCAATCGCCCAGATCACATTGTTAGCGTACTCATTCAGGCCATAGTTGACCGAGCAGTCAGACTGCGAGCGTGTGCCTTCGTAATCGACGCCCAGACCGCCGCCGACGTCGAAACATTTGATGTTGACGCCCAGCTTCGCCAGTTCGACGTAGAAGCGCGCCGACTCGCGCACACCGGTGGCGATGTCGCGGATGTTGGACATCTGCGAACCCAGATGGAAGTGCAGCAGCTGCAGGCTGTCGATGCGACCTGCTTCACGCATGATCTCAACCAGCTTCAGCACCTGGGTCGCGGACAGACCAAACTTCGACTTTTCGCCGCCGCTCGACTGCCATTTACCGGAGCCCTGTGAAGCCAGACGCGCACGGATACCGAGACGCGGCACCACATTCAGACGCTCCGCTTCTTCCAGCACCAACCGTACTTCTGTCATCTTCTCAAGCACCAGATAGACCTTGTGGCCCATCTTCTCGCCGATCAGCGCCAGACGAATATATTCACGGTCTTTATAGCCGTTACAGACGATCACCGAGCGGGTCTGTCCGGCGTGCGCCAGCACCGCCATCAGCTCTGCTTTGGAACCTGCTTCCAGCCCAAGCGGCTCGCCACAGTGGATCAGCGACTCAATCACGCGTTTATGCTGGTTAACTTTAATCGGGTAAACCAGGAAGTAGTCGCCCTTGTAACCGTAGGATTCACGTGCACGTTTAAAGGCGGCGTTAATCGAACGCAGACGATGCTGCAGGATCTGCGGGAAGCAGAATAAGGCAGGCAGACGCTGACCCTGGGCTTCGCGCTCTTTCACCAGGCGGGCTAAATCGACGCGCACATCCGGACGATCCGGATCGGGGCAGACACTGATGTGGCCCAGTTCGTTAACGTCGTAATAGTTGTTGCCCCACCAGGCGATGTTGTACGTACGCAACATTTTGCTCGCATCCTGATCGTTCATTGCAACCTCCTGCATTGAGCGGAGTGTACCCTGTTCGCCAGCTGACGAACCTTTGATATTCTTCATGTCGTCAGACATCGCGAACCTCAATTTTCCGTTGAAAGATAGAACTGTTAACCGGCTTTATGGCCGCTAATCTGAAAACCTGTTGCCACATTAAATGCACTGTCCTGTTCACCTGACATCGCCGTCAGCGCGATTCACGCATGAGAGTTAAGTGTAAAACACCCTGGCCATCTCCGTTGAAACAGAGAACATTTAACCGAACACTATTGACCATGGATAATCTGTGTCGTTCCGCTGCGCGGGCGCAGAGAAGAGACAAAATCGCTTGAGCAGAGATAAAGATTAGCCGGCGCCTGTGTCGGTAAAATTACCGCATCGGACGTTGTGTCGGCAGAAAAGAGAAACAGATGGGAAGCGGGAGAGAGCCAGCGCCACGCCGCAGCGCAGAGAACCGGAAAGAGAAAAAGCGTGGTTCATTACTTGTATCACCTCCGCATATGCCAGGGGCACATGGAAAACAACCTGGGTGAAAGCCAGATCAGAGTCCGACAGGCGCGACGCAAAGAGTAGCGTCATTCTTGCTGCTGCTCTCGAAGCAGCGGCGTTTTATACCGTTTACGACTCTAAAATGCAAAAAGATTATCCGGGAATTGCGTGAAGTGTCAGCAAATTATGTCGATAACGCTAACAGGTTAAATGCTGAAACAGAAAAAGGGCTGGTAATTGGTTTCCCCTCTATCCTAAAATAGCCATCCAGATGGTTTTCCATCTAAACAGGTTACTATCCAGGCGGTGTTGGCCCGCTGTGCTGACACAACCTCACTGCTCGCGGCTTTGCCTGAAGGGGCGTCAGGTCAGACAACCTCACTGGCGCTATGCAGTCGTACTCAAACCATATTTAAGGTAAAGAACAGAATGGCTAAACACCTTTTTACGTCCGAGTCCGTATCAGAAGGACATCCCGATAAAATCGCCGACCAGATCTCCGATGCTGTGCTGGATGCAATCCTTGAACAGGATCCGAAAGCGCGCGTGGCCTGCGAAACTTACGTTAAAACCGGTATGGTGCTGGTTGGCGGTGAAATCACCACCAGCGCCTGGGTCGATATCGAAGAGATCACCCGTAAAACCGTACGTGAAATCGGCTATGTTCATTCCGATATGGGCTTTGATGCCAACTCCTGTGCGGTATTAAGCGCGATTGGTAAACAGTCTCAGGATATCAATCAGGGCGTTGACCGTACCGATCCACTGGAACAGGGCGCGGGCGACCAGGGCCTGATGTTCGGCTATGCCACCAACGAAACAGATGTGCTGATGCCTGCGCCGGTGACCTATGCGCACCGTCTGGTGCAGCGTCAGGCTGAAGTGCGTAAAAACGGCACATTGCCGTGGCTGCGTCCGGATGCCAAGAGCCAGGTCACTTTCCAGTATGACGATGGCAAAATCGTCGGCATCGATGCCGTCGTGCTCTCTACCCAGCACGCAGAATCCATCAGCCAGAAAGATCTGCAGGAAGCGGTGATGGAAGAGATCATCAAGCCGGTTCTGCCAGCAGAATGGCTGAGCGCCTCAACCAAATATCACATCAACCCAACCGGTCGCTTTGTGATCGGCGGCCCGATGGGCGATTGCGGTCTGACCGGTCGTAAAATCATTGTGGACACCTACGGCGGCATGGCGCGTCACGGTGGCGGTGCGTTCTCGGGTAAAGATCCGTCAAAAGTTGACCGCTCTGCAGCCTATGCAGCGCGTTACGTGGCGAAAAACATCGTGGCTGCCGGTCTGGCTGACCGTTGTGAAATCCAGGTCTCCTACGCTATCGGCGTGGCTGAACCGACCTCCATCATGGTGGAAACTTTCGGCACTGAGAAAATCTCTACCGAACAGCTGACGCTGCTGGTACGTGAGTTCTTCGACCTGCGTCCATATGGTCTGATTCAGATGCTGGATCTGCTGCACCCAATCTATAAAGAGACCGCCGCTTACGGTCACTTTGGTCGCGAACATTTCCCGTGGGAAAAAACCGACAAAGCAGCCCTGCTGCGTGAAGCAGCTGGCCTGTAAGATCAGCGACTGCTAATAAAACCCTGCCCCTGCGGCGGGGTTTTTTATCGCCTTTTCAGCCCCACTGCTGACCAGAGAATTTTTTCTCACGCACGCAGACTGAACGCCATATTCGCGCAGTTCCCGGCGACCTTCAGACGTTATAAAAATAAATCTGCCCGGCATCTCCTTCACTCTGAAGCAAATTTTCCATTCTCAGCTACACTTCCTTTCGCTTTTTCTGACGACAAAATGTTAACGATTACAAATTGAAATGCTTTGTTTTTCTGATATTTAGGAATTAACGCACGTAGTTATTATGCTGAAAATGCGTTATTTTCAGCGTCGTCTGATAGCCACTAAATAGAGCATTGTCAGAAACTTAATGAGTGCTATACCTCACTGGTTAATTAATCTTTCCGGGAAAAATATGCTGAATTTCAGGGTTTCAGCGTGTGTAAGCGATTACACTGATGTGATCAGACTCACTTTTTTCCCGCAAAAGGTTTTTTAACATTGATAAAAACAATGATGGATAAACCTGGAGGCTCCCATGCCTGGCAATACACACAAAAGCAGAACTTCAAATAAGGCGATGACCTTATTTGTCTGCTTTCTGGCGGCCCTTGCGGGACTGCTGTTCGGCCTGGATATCGGCGTTATCGCCGGTGCCCTGCCGTTTATCGCAAAGGACTTTAACGTTACTCCTCATCAGCAGGAGTGGATCGTCAGTTCCATGATGTTTGGTGCGGCGGTCGGTGCTATCGGCAGCGGCTGGATGTCTTCCCGCCTGGGGCGTAAAAAAAGCCTGATGGCCGGTGCGATTCTGTTCGTTATCGGTTCACTCTGGTCGGCAATGTCGCCGAACCCGGAAATGCTGATCAGCGCCCGCGTTCTGCTGGGCCTGGCAGTGGGTATCGCCTCTTATACTGCCCCGCTTTATCTTTCTGAGATCGCTCCGGAAAAAATTCGCGGCAGTATGATTTCGCTTTACCAGCTGATGATCACCATCGGTATTCTGGGTGCTTACCTTACTGATACCGCCTTCAGCTTTACCGGCAACTGGCGCTGGATGCTGGGCATTATCACCATTCCGGCACTGCTGCTGCTGGTTGGTGTTTTCTTCCTGCCAAACAGCCCACGCTGGCTGGCGGCGCGAGGCAACTTCCGCGATGCGCAACGTGTACTGGATCGTCTGCGTGATACCAGTGAGCAGGCAAAACGTGAGCTGGAAGAGATTCGTGAAAGTCTGAAGGTCAAGCAGTCTGGCTGGGGTCTGTTCACCAGCAGCAGCCACTTCCGTCGTGCGGTCTATCTCGGCATCCTGTTGCAGGTCATGCAGCAGTTTACCGGTATGAACGTTATCATGTATTACGCGCCAAAAATCTTCGAAATCGCGGGCTTTACCAACACCACCCAGCAGATGTGGGGCACGGTGATTGTGGGTCTGGTCAACGTACTGGCCACCTTCATCGCTATTGGTCTGGTGGATCGCTGGGGCCGTAAACCTACGCTGATTCTGGGCTTTATGGTGATGGCAGCCGGTATGGGCGTGCTGGGTACGATGCTGCATTTCGGTATCCACTCTGCGGGCGCGCAGTACTTCGCAGTAGGTATGCTGCTGATGTTCATCGTTGGTTTTGCGATGTCAGCCGGTCCGTTGATTTGGGTACTCTGTTCCGAAATTCAGCCGCTGAAAGGCCGCGACTTCGGTATCACGGTTTCCACAACCACCAACTGGATCGCAAACATGATCGTGGGTGCGACCTTCCTTACGATGCTGAATACGCTGGGCAACGCGAACACCTTCTGGGTCTACGCACTGCTTAACCTGTTCTTTATTCTGCTGACGCTGATGCTGATCCCGGAGACCAAAAACGTCTCGCTGGAGCACATCGAACGTAACCTGATGGCAGGTAAAAAACTGCGTGACATCGGTTCACGCGATTAACATTACCGGATAAAACGCGGTAAAAAAAACGGCGGGGTTTCTCTGGAAACCCCGCCGTTTTTATTTGTTCAATACAGGATTACAGCGTGTTAACTCGCCCTGCCGGCAATGGCTGACGTATGCAGCAGAGCGCCAGCGCCATAATGAAAATGGTGACGGTCTGATTATACGGCAGTACCGAATCGGTTAATCCGCAGATAAACAGTGCCAGCATTGGCAGCGCCACGCCGCGCAGATCGCACTTCTTCAGCATGCCGCCAGCCACAGTCAGATAGAGAAGCACCAGCGACAGCGTACCCAGCCAGCCCTGTAGCGTGGTTACTTCCAGAAACTCATTGTGCATGTTGTATTTAACGTTGGTGTAGCCTTCAACATTCAGTGGATAGTGCGCCATGATGAACTGACGCGCCTCGGTAGTGCGCGCATCCGGCGTCGCAAAACTGCCATGATGCTCAATAAAGTTGACCGCCCCGCCCCAGATCGCGACACGTGCGCCCAGAGAGGTCGAGCTGTTTGATCCGTAGTTCTCAATGTCCTGCACGCCTTCCACCCAACGGTTACTGGTCATCAGGATCAGCACCGCCAGTACGCCTACTAACAGTGCGCTAATCCGCCAGTTGGTCAGCAGCGACAGCCGCCAGGTCTGCAACAGGAACAGCAGACCCACGGCAATCAGCGCAATCAGCGTTACGCGGGTGCCGCACAGGTAGAGCAAGGCAAAGGTCACCGCCAGTACGGCGATGTCGGCAATCTTCCAGTATCTGTGCGTCTCGTAACGGCTCAGCCACAGCCAGGCGCAGTAGATAAACAGAATCATGTAGGAGGACATGGAGGCCGCTTCGGTGGTGAGCTTAATGCGGATATTCTCGGTATAGAGATGCTCATGAATACCAAAGCCCAGCGTAATCAGCAGACCGACCAGAATTAACACCTTTCCAATACGCAGCGTGGTTGCAGAGACCCGATTGCCATAAATCGCCAGACTAAGCAGCACAAAGGCGCCCAGCAACAGCCGCTTCGCCCCCAGCAGATAGTTGCTGATATTGGTCATGGCATCGTTTGAGGGCGCGGTCTCAATCCCCTTTGTGTGTATTGCCCAGAACAGACGGATCAGAGCAAAGATAATCAGCACAGCAAACAGGACGACATAAAAACCGTTCTCTTTAAACGCTACTCGCTTGCGCACTACGCCATACAACACAGACGCGACGGAGAGATAAGAGACCAGATAAAATATTTTTTGCGGCAGGCCGGAAACAAACATATTCAGTGACAGCGCCAGACAGAGCGCAACAACTGAGGCATTAACCATTAACGTTAATCCATTACGGCTGCTTTTATTTGTCATGCTTAACCTCAGTCAGACGGTTAAATGCACTCATCAGGTGCTTCATATAATTTTCCTCATAAAAACCGGTGATGCTCGCTTTAATAACCTGATGATCGGGAAAGGGGTAATCCCGGCTCATGGCGTTGAGAATAGCGGCAAGCGCCATGCTGTCATTGGTGGGGTAGAGCTGACCATTGAGACCGTTCTGAATAATTTCTGACGGGCCACTGATGCAGTCGGATGAGACGCAGTAGACGCCCCGTGACATCGCCTCCAGCAGGATCAGCGGGAAGCCTTCAAAGTTCGAGGTCATGAGCAGACAGGTGACCTGTCTGATATAGCGGATGACATACTCCCAGGCGTTCTCCTGCCAGCCATGCCAGGTGATACGATCCTGAATGCCGAGTTCCGACACGTAATGCTGACATTGCGTCAGATCTTCCCCATCCCCGACAATTTCCAGCGTCCACGGCGCATCCAGATGCTTTAACGCATCAAACAGATCTTTAAGCTGTTTCTGCCGCTGAAAATGGACGCGGCCGATATAGAGAAACTTCAGCCCCTGCGGCCTGCCGATAACCACGTCATTACGCCTGATCGGGTTGTAGATAACGTCCACGTCAGTGGCGCGTGCACCTAACTCCACCAACTGCTCTTTAATCTGCTTACTGATGGCAAAATGGTGATCGGCCCGCAGCAGATAATGTGGGCGATAGCGTTCACGCGGTGGCAGGTGCATCCAGCTCGACAACATGATTTTACGTCCTGAGAGCGTAATGGCCCGGCGCGTCATCAGACAGGGAATGGTGTTGAGGGTCAGAACATGATCAGGCTGATAACGACGAAAGAAGGCGGCCATTCTCAGCGTGTGAATAAGATTTTTTATTTTCTTATTCCGCAGCGTGCAGACGCTCTCTGATAAAACGGCGTTGGCAGTCCAGGCGCGGGAGAGGCTCTCCTCTCCGCTGTTGATAATAAACAGCCCCGCTTCCGTTCCGGATTCCTTATTGAGGGCGGTAATCAGCTGGCAGGTCACATTCTCCATACCGCCGCGGCCAGCCATGAGATCGGTAACCAGCACAATGCGCTGTTTCCTGATGTTATTATTTTTCATTGCGTTGTCCGTACACTGTGCTTTCCGCTTCTGATCCATTCACTCTGCTGTGAACATTAGCAACAGGATATTCTAAAAAAGGCCGTAACCATATTTAATCCAGAAATTTCAGCCAATAGCAGGGACACTCTTGGCCACTCTCCCGCGGTGGATCGTATGGATCGAAACTGGCGAAAGAGTATAGTCGCTGCGCTGTCGTTTTCACGGGTAACGTTGAGTTCCTGGACGACGGCGATTATTCTGAGCGCCATGAAAATACCTCGTCTCCCCATTGCCCTGCAGCAGGCCGTAATGCGCTCATTGCGCCAGTCGCTTGAGCGTGCAAATCTGGCACTGAAAACCCATTATCCGGAACCGAAGCTGCTTTACCAGCAGCGCGGTACGGCGGCGGGCACCGCCTGGCTGGCGTCCTGGGAGATCCGCATCAATCCGGTGCTGCTGCTGGAAAATCAGCAGACATTTATCGATGAAGTGGTGCCGCATGAGCTGGCGCACCTGCTGGTGTGGAAACAGTTTGGCCGCGTCGCACCACACGGCAAAGAGTGGAAGTGGATGATGGAGCAGGTTCTGGGCGTTCCGGCACGGCGCACCCATCAGTTTGAGATCGCCTCCGTACGCAGTAACACCTTTGCTTACCGCTGCCAGTGCCAGCAGCATCAGCTGACGGTTCGCCGCCACAATCGTGTTCTGCGTAAAGAAAGTGAATATCGCTGCGTGCACTGTGGCAGCCTGCTGGTCGCAGGCGAGTTTGTCGCTTCCTGAGAACAATCCCCATTCCGCCCTATTCCACATTCTGTTAACCTGCCGCCCTTTTTCGTACCAGGAAGAAATCCGGAATATGTCTCGCATACTAAGTCTGGCGGTTGCGCTGCTATTTGCACCTGCCGCTGACGCCCTTAATCTGAATAACTATCATCAAAATAACTTCCAGCAGGCTAAAACCTTTGCGGCGGCGATTAACGCCGATGCGCCGGGTTCATTCTACTGTGGCTGTAAGATTCAGTGGCAGGGCAAAAAGGGCATTCCCGATCTCAACAGCTGTGGTTATCAGGTGCGCAGGAACGCCAATCGCGCCGGGCGCATTGAGTGGGAACATGTGATGCCGGCCTGGGAGTTTGGTCATCAGCGTCAGTGCTGGCAGGACGGAGGCCGCAAAAACTGCAGCAAGGACCCCGACTATCGCCGCATCGAAACAGATTTGCATAACCTTCAGCCTGCAGTGGGTGAAGTGAATGGTGACCGTGGTAACTTCGCCTACAGTCAATGGAACGGTAGCGAGAAGCAGTACGGCCAGTGTGAGATGAAGATCGACTTTAAACTCAAACAGGCGGAGCCACCCGCACGGGCGCGGGGAGCTATTGCCCGAACCTATTTCTACATGCGCGATCAGTACCATCTGCGCATTTCGCGCCAGCAGACGCAGCTGTTTACCGCCTGGGACAAGCTCTATCCCGTCACAAAGTGGGAGTGTGAACGCGATCAGCGCATTGCAAAGGTTCAGGGCAATCACAATCCTTATGTGCAGCAGGCTTGCCAGCGCTAAAATCCCTGCCCTACACTAGCTTTTTTTCCCATGACGCCGCTGCAGTGCGGCGTCCGGTTTCAGGAACCTTATGCGCATACCTCGCATCTATCACGCCGGGCCATTAGAGATCGGCAGTGAAATTACCCTGGATGAAGATGCATCCAATCATGTGGGCCGGGTACTCCGGATGACGGCAGGCCAGCGTCTGGAACTCTTTGATGGCACTAATCTGACTTTTGCAGCAGAGATCACGCATGTTGATAAAAAGCGTGTAAAAGTATCGCTCACAGAGAGCCAGCCGGACGATCGCGAGTCACCTTTGCATCTGCATTTAGGTCAGGTGATGTCGCGCGGTGAAAAAATGGAATTCACTATCCAGAAATCGATCGAGCTGGGCGTGAATGTCATTACACCCTTGTTTTCCGAGCGCTGTGGCGTAAAGCTTGATGCTGAACGTCTGGCGAAGAAGATCCAGCAGTGGCAGAAAATTGCTATTGCCGCCTGCGAACAGTGTGGCCGTAATCGCGTGCCGGAGATTCGTGAAGCGATGACGCTGGAAGCCTGGTGTGCAGAGGCTGACAGCGGTCTGAAGCTCAACCTGCATCCGCGCGCCAGTCACAGCATCAATACGCTGCCACAGCCTGTTGAGCGGGTACGGCTGCTGATTGGCCCTGAAGGCGGTTTGTCTGCGGACGAAATTGCGATGACGGCCCAGCACGACTTTACTGACATTCTGCTTGGCCCACGGGTATTACGTACCGAAACCACCGCGCTGACGGCCATTACGGCACTTCAGGTGAGGTTTGGCGACCTGGGTTAAGCGATACTTTCAGCGGAAAGAGCGCAGGCATGATGTCCTGACCGATCGGCCCACTGCAGACCGAACCAGACGAGGCGGTAAACACCGCCTCACCGAGGAGATAATAATGATTAAACTTGGCATCGTGATGGACCCTATTTCGTCCATCAATATTAAAAAAGACTCCAGCTTCGCTATGCTGCTGGAAGCACAGCGCCGCGGTTACGAAATTCACTACATGGAGATGCACGATCTCTCCATGCGCGGTGGCGTGGCCTCTGCCCGCACCCGTCTGCTGACCGTCGAGCAGAATCCTGACAACTGGTATCAATTCGGCAGCGAGCAGGTGATCCCGCTGGCTGACCTGAACGTGGTGCTGATGCGTAAAGATCCGCCATTCGATACCGAGTTCATCTATGCAACCTACATTCTGGAGCGCGCAGAAGAGCTGGGTACACTGATCGTGAACAAACCGCAGAGCCTGCGTGACTGTAACGAAAAGCTCTACACCGCCTGGTTTGCCGAGTTTACGCCTGACACCCTGGTGACCCGCAGCAAAGCGCAGTTGCGTGACTTCTGGCAGGAGCATGGCGACATCATCATGAAGCCGCTGGATGGCATGGGTGGCGCCTCTATCTTCCGCGTGAAGAAAGACGATCCTAACTTTGGTGTGATTACCGAAACCCTGACCGAGCATGAGAGCCGTTTCTGCATGGCACAGAACTACATTGCGGCGATTAAAGAAGGCGACAAACGCGTGCTGGTTGTAGATGGCGAACCGGTCCCTTACTGCCTGGCGCGTATCCCGCAGGGTGGTGAAACGCGTGGTAATCTCGCCGCCGGTGGTCGCGGTGAAGCGCGTCCGCTGAGCGAAAGCGACTGGGAAATTGCGCGCCGTGTAGGCCCAACGCTGAAAGCAAAAGGACTGATTTTTGTCGGTCTCGACATCATCGGTGATAAACTGACTGAAGTTAACGTGACCAGCCCAACCTGCATTCGTGAAATTGAGGCTGCGTTCCCGATCTCCATCACCGGCATGTTGATGGATGCCATTGAGAAGCGCCTGGGCTGAGCAAGAAGCCGGGGCGTGGCTCCGTGATCAACCCAATACCGGTGCGGCCGTCGCGTGCCGGTTATTTTTTTGGTACATCGTGTGAGAATGAATTTACAACATCACTTTTTGATTGCCATGCCTTCATTGCAGGATCCTTTCTTCAAACGTTCCGTGGTCTATCTCTGCGAACATAACGAAGAGGGTGCAATGGGACTGATCATCAATAAACCCATGGAAAACCTGACGGTTGAAGGCATTCTGAAGAAGCTGAAAATCCCTGCTGACGATCGCGACCCGGCCATCAGGCTGGATAAACCGGTGTTTACCGGCGGTCCGCTGGCGGAAGATCGTGGCTTTATTCTGCACTCAGCACAACGCACGTTTACCTCCAGCATTCGCGTCTCAGATAACACGATTATCACTACCTCCCGTGACGTGCTGGAGTCGATTGGCACCGCGTCTCAGCCCACCAATGTGCTGGTCGCGCTGGGTTACTGCGCCTGGGAAAAAGATCAGCTGGAAAATGAGCTGATGGAAAATGCCTGGCTGACCACGCCCGCTAACAGCAATATCCTGTTCCAGACGCCGATTTCAGAGCGCTGGCGCGAAGCGGCGCGCAGTATTGGCGTCGATATTCACAACATGGCCAGCGACGCGGGACACGCCTGATGTCAACTCAGACTCTGTTAGGTTTCGACTTCGGCACCAAAAGTATTGGTGTCGCTGTAGGTCAGGAACTCACGGGCAGTGCCCGTCCGCTGACCGCAATTAAAGCGCAGGATGGCATCCCGGACTGGCTGGTGGTCGAAAAGCTACTGAAAGAGTGGCAGCCCGATTTTGTCGTCGTCGGCCTGCCGCTGAATATGGATGGCACCGAGCAGCCGCTGACTGACCGCGCGCGTAAATTTGCCAACCGCCTGCACGGTCGCTTTGGCATCCGGGTAGAGCTGCAGGATGAACGGCTCAGCACGGTAGAGGCGCGTGCTGGCCTGTTTGAGCGCGGCGGTTATCGCGCCCTCAACAAAGGCTCGGTCGATTCACAGTCTGCTGCCATCATTTTGCAGGACTGGTTCGAAAACCATTACTGATCGGCTTACTCAATCAGACCGGCTGCCTGACGCGCCAGCCGGCTCTGCTCAAACGTCTGCATACCGGCCTGTGCGCCGGTCTGCAGCAGCGCGGGGATCTGATGCATCTTGCCTTCCCGGATCAGATTCGTGATACCCGGAGTGGCGATCAGTACCTCAAACAGTCCAATCCGCGATCCAGCCACTGAGGTTACCAGCCGCTGTGCAATCACTGCTTTCAGGCTGCCCGCGAGTTGCGTACGCACCAGCTGCTTCTCCTCCGCCGGGAAGGCATCCACCAGCCGATCCACCGCCTGCGCCGCGCCACGAGTATGCAGCGTCGCCAGTACCAGATGGCCAGTCTCCGCCGCCGTCAGCGCCTGACGGATGGTGTCGCTGTCGCGCAGCTCACCCAGCAGGATGACGTCGGGATCTTCACGCAGCGCCGCCTTTATCCCCAGCGAGAACGAATCGCAGTGCAGGCCGATTTCGCGCTGCTGAATCAGCGACTGCTGGCTGTGATGGATAAATTCAATCGGATCTTCCAGCGTAATGATATGGCGCGCCTGCTGGCGGTTCAGCGCATCGACCAGCGCCGCCAGCGTGGTCGATTTACCACTTCCGGTCGCACCGGTCACCAGAATCAGGCCATCCTGCTGCTCCAGCAACGTCGGCACAATGGCGGGCAGCTGCAGGCTCTCCAGCGTCGGGCTCGTCGTGGCGATGATGCGCAGCGCCAGTGACAGGCCGTTACGCTGCATAAACAGATTGGCACGCAGACGCTGACCGCCAGCCAGGCTCAGAGCGAAGTCGAGCTGCCCTGCGCGTTCCAGCGCCTGCCGCTGCGGGTCACTGAGCCAGCGGGTCATAAACTCTGCCATCCAGGCGGCAGAAAGCGGGCCCTGCTGCGAAATGACCTCCAGCTTTCCCTGCCGCCGCCAGTAGGGCAAATGTCCGCAGCAAAGGTGCAGATCGGCGGCATTATGCTTTACACTAAGCCCCACCATTTCATCCAGATTCATAATTTCTCCTGACTATGACTTCAATCCAGCAGAACTTACAGCAAGTGCGGCAGCGAATCGCCGCCGCTGCCGTGCGTTGCGGCCGCGCACCAGAAGAAATTACCCTGCTTGCAGTCAGTAAAACCAAACCTGCGAGCGCGGTCGAAGAAGCCTTTGCCGCTGGCCAGATTGCCTTCGGTGAAAATTACGTTCAGGAAGGGGTTGAAAAAGTTCAGGCACTGGCCGCACATCCTGAGCTGGCGTGGCACTTCATCGGCCCGTTGCAGTCCAACAAAAGCCGTCTGGTGGCGGAAAATTTCGCCTGGTGTCACACCATTGACCGCCAGCGCATTGCGCAGCGGCTCAACGATCAGCGGCCCGCCTCGCTGCCACCGCTGAATGTGTTAATTCAGGTAAATATCAGTGACGAGAACAGCAAATCTGGCATCATGCTGGAGGCCGTTTCCGGGCTGGCGGAGCAGATCGCTGCCCTGCCGCAACTGCGGCTGCGGGGATTGATGGCGATTCCGGCAGCGGAGAGTGATTACCAGCGGCAGCTGGCGGTGTGTCAGCAGATGGCGGAAGCCTTCCGGCAGCTGCAACAGCACTATTCTGGTATAGATACGCTTTCGCTGGGAATGAGCGATGACATGGAGGCGGCAATCGCCGCAGGTAGTACGATGGTGCGTATCGGCACCGCCATTTTTGGCGCACGAGATTATGCGCACAACTCACAACAATAACAGAGGAACTTCATGTTAACACTGACGTTTTTAGTAAAAACGCTGATCGATCTCTACGTCATGGTGCTGCTGTTACGCATCTGGATGCAGTGGTCCCGCTGCGATTTTTACAATCCAGTGGCGCAGTTTGTCGTAAAAGTGACACAGCCAATTGTTAAGCCACTGCGCCGCATACTGCCGGCGCTGGGGCCGATTGATACCGCCTCGCTGCTGCTGGCCTTTGTGCTGACCACGCTGAAATACCCGATTCTGCTGCTGATTCAGGTGGGCGTGTTCTCGGTCGATCCGACTAACCTGCTGGTCGGCCTGCTGTCGCTGGTGAAATCCGCCGGCTATCTGGTCTTCTGGGTCATTATCGTACGCTCTCTGATGAGCTGGATCAGCCAGGGACGTGGCCCGGTCGATTATCTGCTGGTGCAGTTAACCGAGCCGATGATGGCCCCTGTTCGCCGTATTCTGCCTGCGATGGGCGGCATCGATTTCTCTGCGATGATCGTCATCCTGGTGCTGTATGCCCTGAACTTTCTCGGCATGGACCTGTTTCCGGGTCTCTGGTATCTGCTGTAAATGAATCAAACTGGAACTGTTATGCAAAAAGTTGTGCTCGCAACCGGCAATCCCGGCAAAGTGCGTGAACTGGCGGAGTTACTCTCCGCCTTTGGTCTGGATATCGTCGCGCAGACGGACCTTGGGGTTGAATCGGCAGAAGAGACCGGCCTGACCTTTATTGAGAACGCGATTCTCAAAGCGCGTCACGCGGCACAGATCACCGGATTACCGGCCATCGCCGATGACTCCGGCCTGGCCGTGGATGCGCTGGGCGGCGCGCCTGGCATCTACTCGGCGCGTTACGCCGGTGAAGAGGCCAGCGATCAGCAGAACCTGGAGAAGCTATTACAGGCGCTGGAAAACGTCCCTGACGGTCAGCGCCAGGCGCAGTTCCACTGCGTACTGGTCTATCTGCGTCATGCGGAAGACCCGACCCCGCTGGTGTTTCACGGCAGCTGGCAGGGGGAAATTACGCGTTCCGCTGCGGGTTCCGGTGGCTTCGGTTACGACCCGATTTTCTTTGTCCCGGCGCTGGGTAAAACTGCGGCCGAGCTGAGCAAAGCGGAAAAAGGTGCGGTTTCTCACCGGGGTAAAGCATTGACGCTGTTGCTGGAAGCGATGCGTAATGCCTAATCTGCCGCCGTTAAGTCTCTACATCCACATTCCGTGGTGCGTACAGAAGTGCCCCTACTGTGATTTTAACTCCCACGCGCTGAAAGATGAGGTGCCG
The DNA here is from genome assembly GCF_052045955.1 of Pantoea sp. 22096. Taxonomy (NCBI): domain Bacteria; kingdom Pseudomonadati; phylum Pseudomonadota; class Gammaproteobacteria; order Enterobacterales; family Erwiniaceae; genus Pantoea; species Pantoea sp. 22096. Next base: position 184,544 of record NZ_JBQEPW010000003.1, read on the forward strand.
CACGTTGAATATGTGCAGCACCTGCTGCGCGATCTGGAGATCGACCTGCCGCTGATCGGCGACCGGGAAGTGCGCACGATTTTCATTGGTGGCGGCACGCCCAGCCTGCTGAGCAGCAGCGCGATGCAGATGCTGATGGATGGCGTGCGGGAGCGTCTGACGCTCTCCCCTGATGCGGAAGTGACCATGGAAGCAAATCCTGGTACCGTGGAAGCGGACCGGTTCAGCGCCTATCAGCGCGCCGGTATCAACCGTATTTCGATTGGTGTACAGAGTTTCAGTCCGCAAAAGCTGCAGCGTCTGGGCCGTATTCACGGCCCGGAAGAGGCCGTACGCGCCGCCGAACTGGCAGAGTCGCTGTCGCTGCGCAGCTTTAACCTCGACCTGATGCATGGCCTGCCCGATCAGTCTCTGGAGGAAGCGCTCGACGATTTACGTCAGGCGATTGCGCTTAACCCCCCGCATCTCTCCTGGTACCAGCTCACCATCGAACCCAACACGCTGTTTGGCTCACGCCCGCCGGTGCTGCCAGATGATGATGCACTTTGGGATATTTTCGAACAGGGTGATCGGCTACTTCAGGCGGCGGGTTATCAGCAGTATGAAACCTCCGCCTACGCGAAGCCGGGTTATCGCTGTGAACACAACCTCAACTACTGGCGCTTTGGCGACTATCTGGGGATTGGCTGTGGCGCACACGGCAAGCTGACGCAGCCGGATGGCCGCATTGTCCGCACGGTGAAAACCCGTCATCCGCGTGGCTTCATGCAGGGTAACTACCGCGAAAAGCAGTATGAGGTTGCCGATAGCGACAAGCCGTTTGAATATTTCATGAACCGCTTTCGCCTGCTGGAGGCCGCGCCGCGCGACGAGTTCAGCCGCTACACCGGTTTGTCAGAGCAGGTGATCCGTCCGCAGATGGATGCCGCGATTGCCGCCGGTTATGTGACGGAAACCGCTGATCAGTGGCAGATTACGGAGAAAGGGAAGCTGTTCCTGAATTCGCTGCTGGAGCTGTTTTTAGCGGAAGAGTAGCAAAAGCGCCTCAGCCCGGCAGGCTGAGGCGTTAACTTATTTTTTCAGTGCGCGGGTAAGCTGTTTACGCTGATCTTCCAGCGAAATAACGCGATTACATACTTCGTGTCCGAAGTTCTGGAAATCCTGCTCCTGCTTGCTCCACTCAGCCTGAATCGACTGTTGCAGACCGCCCAGATTGCCCATAATTGCCTGCAGCGGATTACTGCCGCCGCTGCCCTGCTTACTGCCCATCTCATTCAGACTATCCTGCATCACGCCGCCCAGCGTTGACTGCACCAGCCGTTCGCCTTCGGCGCGCACCTCATCAATCGCCTGATGGTGGAACGTCAGACCGTCTTCCCGATGTTCAATGATGCGGTTCATCTGCTGTTTCAGCTGACCATTCAGCGTGGTCAGGCGATTACGCACGTTGCTGTCGGTGCCCAGTTTTTCAACGATGACCCGATCCAGTGCCGCACGTCCTTTTTCCAGACGGGATGTCGCTCCGCTATCGATCCACGGCAGATCGCGACGCAGCGCGTTCTGATAGTCGATCGCTTTCTGACGTTCAGCGATATCCAGCGAAACTTTCTGGCCGTTGAACTGCACGTCGCCCTGCGGCGAGATTTCCATATTGCCACTGGCACCGACCACCTGCACGCTCTGCGGTTTAATCACCACATCGTCCTGTGGCTTAACGCTGCATTCGTAGGCTGCCTGAGCCTGAGTTGCTGCCACCAGCAGCACAGCAAGAAGCGCTTTACGCATCATATCTACTCCCTAAGATCGGGTCTGAAACCCTCCGATCGGGCCGCAGCCCGACACTGTGTGACGACTTAGTCCCACCAGACGTCAAAGAGTTCCGTCATCTGCACATCCTGCAGCTTGCGGTCTTCCAGCCATTTGCGGACCAGCGCACGATGCTCATCGGTGCATTTGCCGGTTTTCTGCAGGCAAACCAGACCTTCCCACACCAGGTAGCCGCTGCCATCAAAGGCCAGGCCGTTAGGATCGATCGCTTCATTGATGAACTGGTTCAGCGTCTCATCGATTTCGCTTTCGCTGGTGCCTTCCGGAAAGCGCCAGGCAACGGAGAAGCCCAGTTCCTGAAACTCGTCGATGTGCAGTTTTTTACGTAAACGGCGGCTGCGTTGTGTGGCCATTATTTCACCCTCTCAAACATTAAATCCCATACGCCGTGGCCTAAACGCTGCCCGCGCTGCTCAAACTTGGTCAGTGGACGCGTCTCAGGACGCGGCACGTAATTCTGTTGCTCTGACTGGTTGCGGTAGCCATCGATGCTGTTCATCACTTCAAGCATATGCTCCGCGTAGGCTTCCCAGTCGGTCGCCATATGGAAAACGCCGCCCGGCTTCAGTTTACGCATCACCAGCTCGGCGAAAGGTACCTGAACGATACGGCGTTTATTGTGACGCGCTTTATGCCACGGATCGGGGAAGAAAAGCTGAACCATGCGCAGTGAGTTATCCGGAATCATCTTCTCCAGCACTTCTACCGCATCGTGACACATCACCCGCAGGTTCTGTACATCGGCTTCTTTGGCGGCGGCGAGACAGGCACCCACGCCCGGCGCGTGCACTTCAATACCCAGGAAGTTCTGATGCGGTGTGTTCTGCGCCATGGTCACCAGGGACGCGCCCATACCAAAGCCAATCTCCAGCGTGACCGGAGCTTCGCGGCCAAACAGTGCGGGCAGATCGACAGGCTCCGGCTGATATTCCACCCCCATGACCGGCCACAGGGTGTCCAGCGCCTGCTGCTGGCCTTTCGTTAAGCGACCCTGGCGGCGCACAAAGCTGCGGATCCGGCGCAATGGCCGCCCGTTCTCATCAAATTCTGGGGTGATGACGTCATTAATCATGTAAAAGCCTGCTGGTTAGCCTGTTCCGGGAAACGGGCATTATGCAAAGTTCATAAGCAGAAGCAAGCCTTTGCAATCTTCCGGTTTACACCCAGGTGCGCATGTGCTGGAATTCCTGCCTGAGTGTAGAGTAAACACGGAAAATTTCCTTCTTATGATGCAAGCGCCGCAGTTCGCGCAACAGGTGCTGGACTGGTATCAGCGCTTTGGTCGCAAAACCCTGCCGTGGCAGCTGGAGAAAACACCTTATAAGGTGTGGCTCTCCGAAGTGATGCTACAGCAAACCCAGGTTGCCACGGTTATTCCCTATTTTGAACGCTTTATGGCGCGCTTCCCTACGGTCACCGATCTCGCTGCGGCGCCGCTGGATGAGGTACTGCATCTCTGGACCGGCCTCGGCTACTACGCCCGGGCGCGTAATCTCCATAAAGCCGCAAAGCAGATTGTTGAGGTTCATCGGGGCGAATTCCCACGTAATTTCGATGATGTCTCAGCCCTGCCCGGCGTTGGCCGCTCTACGGCGGGCGCGATCCTGTCGCTGTCGCTGGGTCAGCATTTCCCGATTCTGGATGGCAACGTCAAGCGCGTGCTGGCCCGCTGCTATGCCGTCAGCGGCTGGCCGGGTAAAAAAGAGGTCGAGAAACGGCTCTGGCAGATCAGCGAAGAGGTCACACCCGCCGAGGGCGTCAGCCAGTTTAATCAGGCTATGATGGATCTGGGTGCGATTGTCTGCACCCGCTCTAAGCCGAAGTGTGAAATCTGCCCGCTGAACAGCGGGTGTGAGGCGTACGCCAGCAACAGCTGGGCGAGCTATCCCGGCAAGAAGCCTAAGCAGGTGCTGCCAGAGCGCAGCGGCTGGTTCCTGATGATGCAGGATGGCGATGATGTCTGGCTGGAGCAGCGCCCGCCTGTGGGTCTGTGGGGCGGTCTGTTCTGCTTTCCGCAGTTCACCACCGAAGCGGCGCTGAATGACTGGCTGGCAGCGCGTGGCATCCATGCAAAACCACAGCAGCTTACTGCGTTTCGTCACACCTTCAGCCATTTCCATCTCGATATCGTGCCGATGTGGCTGTCGTGGCCTTCTGCCGGGGCGGCGATGGATGAAGCAGGCGGTCTCTGGTATAACTTAGCGCTGCCACCATCTGTGGGATTAGCTGCACCCGTTGAGCGCCTGTTACACGAGCTGCGCCATCCCCGACAACTGGCTTTGGACAGTTGTGAGATTAATGAGGAAGAGTAATGAGCCGCACCATTTTTTGTACTTTTTTACAGCGCGACGCGGAAGGTCAGGATTTTCAGCTCTATCCGGGCGACCTGGGTAAACGCATTTACAACGACATCTCCAAAGAAGCCTGGCAGAAGTGGATGGCGAAACAGACCATGTTGATCAATGAGAAGAAGCTCAACATGATGAATCCCGAAGATCGTAAAGTGCTGGAGAAGGAGATGATCAATTTCCTGTTCGAAGGCAAAGACGTTCATATCGAAGGCTATACACCGCCAGAAGCGTAAACATTCCGGGCCTCATCGCTGAGGCCGGTTATCCAGGTCAGGCTTGCATTCCCAATGAATAAAAAATTAATCGCCCTGCTGGTGATAGCCCCACTTTTGGTTTCCTGTTCCGGGTCAAAGAATCAGCAATCCCACGAGGAGTGGGTTAAAGACACCAACGGCTTTGATATTCTGATGGGCCAGTTTGCTCACAATATTGAGAATATCTGGGGTATCAATGAGGTCCTGATCGCCGGACCTAAAGATTACGTCAAATATAGCGACAACTATTACACCCGCAGCCACATCAACTTTGAAAGCGGTAAGCTGACCATCGAGACGATTTCTGGTACCGATCCGATGGCCAGTCTGCGTCAGGCGATCGTGACCACGCTGTTGATTGGCGAAGATCCGGGCAATGTCGATCTCTACTCTGACGCCAACGACATCGAGATCAGTAAAGAGCCGCTGCTCTATGGTCAGGTGCTGGATAACACCGGTCAGCCGATTCGCTGGCAGGGCCGCGCGGAAGCCTTTGCTGACTATCTGATTCAGAATAAATTGATGCGCCGCACCTCGGGTCTGCATGTGATTTACAGCATTTCGATTCCGATGGTGCCGAACCACCTGGACAAGCGAGCGCACAAATACCTGCCGATGGTGCGTAAAGCCGCCGAGCAGTATGGTGTCGACGCTTCGTTGATCCTGGCGATTATGCAGACGGAGTCGAGCTTTAACCCCTACGCCGTGAGCCATTCTGATGCGCTGGGTCTGATGCAGGTGGTGCAGCATACCGCCGGTGTTGACGTATTCCGCATGAAGGGTAAATGGGGCAAGCCGAGCCGCAGCTATCTGCTGGATCCGGAGAACAATATCGATGCCGGTACGGCTTATCTGTCACTGTTGCAACGCAGCTATCTGGGCGGCATTCAGGATCCGGTATCACGCCGCTATGCAGTAATCACCGCCTATAACGGTGGTGCAGGCAGCGTGCTGCGCGTCTTCTCCAGCGATAAAGATCGCGCGTTCTCGATGATTAACGGCATGTCACCGGGCAAGGTCTATTCGACCCTGGCGAACCAGCATCCGTCGGCGGAGTCGCGTCGTTATCTGTATAAGGTGAGCACTGCTCAGAAGAGTTATCGGGGATTCTGATCGGAGCCGCTGAAGCGGGGGTGTTCGCTGCGCGAACGGGCTTGCGGCGCTGAAGCCGGGGTTTGTTCGCTGCGCGAACGGGCTATGAGCGGGGTTTCGTTCGCCTGATTAGTTGGGCAGTTTCAGACGCGCCTCTGCAGGCGACCGACAAGGGGCGCCAGTCGCCGCGCCCCTTGCCCCCCGGCTCCGGCCTGCTTCACCGCCGCTTCGCGGTCCCTTCGCTTCTTCCGGATTTCTCACGGACCGCCGGGACGCGCCATCCCTGGCGCGAACCCGCCTCTTCGCGACATCCCTGTCGCTCGCCCTGAAATCCCTCATCCGCTCAGCGGTTCTGACGGCCTCCCCAACCCTCCGCTGTTATCTCTTCTTTTTGTGTTGGGTACTTTATCACTGAGGGTTTTTTGGGACTGGCTTTGACTTTGACTGTGGCTTTAAGTCCAGCAGACAACACAGCACCACAGTTAACACAAAGAAATCACAGGCGGGGGTTGGTGAGAGGCATCCGAAGCGCTGAGGAACAACCGGAGGCGAGGATGAGCCGACAGGACGTCGGCGAAAGGACGGTTCGCGCCAGGGATGGCGCGTCCGGACGGTCCGTCGGCCGCAGGGCGTGACGAAGGCACCCCGCAAAGCGGGGCGCGCAGGCAGCCGGACGCCGGGATTGTTAAGGGGCGGGCGTCCGCCCCTTGACGCGTCCGCCTGCACGGACAACCTGAAACTCCCCCTCGCCTGGCGGGCGAAATCTTCTCATAGCCAGCCCGCTGCAAAGCGTGCCCCGCCGCCAGGCGAAAACGCCCTCAGATCAGCGCCCCACCATCATATTGGCCACCAGATACTTACGTCCATGCTCATCCTCTTCGGTGTAAACACCCTGCAGCTCCGGGGAGAAGCCGGGCAGCAGATTCAGCCCCTCCTCTAGCGCCAGGAAGTAACGCTGCACCGCGCCGCCCCAGACTTCTCCCGGCACGACGCACAGCACGCCCGGTGGATAAGGCAGCGCGCCTTCCGCAGCGACCCGGCCTGCGGCCTCGGCGATAGGCACCAGCTCCACTTCGCCGCGAATATAAGCCTGATGTGCATCCTGCGGATTCACGCTGACCGGCGGGAACTCCGCGGCGCGGAACATCAGGCGCTGTAGATCCTTCACGTTATGACTGACGTAAAGGTCGTGCATCTCCTGACAGAGGCGACGCAGGGTATAGCCGGCATAACGTTGCGCGTTTTTGCGGTAAATCGTCGGCAGCACTTCGGCCAGCGGCGCATCCTCTTTAACGTGCTGCTCAAACTGCGCCAGCATCGCCACCAGATTCGTCATCTTCTCCGGGCTCTCAGCCGGGGTCAGCAGGAACAGGATCGAGTTGAGATCGCACTTCTCCGGCACGATGCCGTTTTCACGCAGGTAGTTGGCCAGAATGGTGGCCGGGATCCCAAAATCACTGTATTCCCCGCTGGCCGCATCGATCCCTGCCGTGGTCAGCAGCAGCTTGCAGGGATCGACCCGGTACTGATCGCGCGCGTAACCCGCAAAACCGTGCCACTTCGCCTGCGGTTCAAAGCTGAAGTAGCGCAGATCGCGGGCGATCGTTTGCGTGGGCGCATCCTGCCAGCGCTGTCCATCAACGATCTCCGGCACAAACGGCAGGATCATTTCGCAGCGTTCCAGGATCGCTTTACGCGCCTCAATACCCAGCGTGACGCACTCATCCCACATGCGACGTCCCGCTTCGCCCTGATGCATTCTGGCGTTGATATCCAGCGCGGCAAACAGCGGATAAAACGGACTGGTTGAAGCATGCAGCATAAAGGCGTTATTCAGTCGCTTATGCGGGCAGAAGCGCCGCTGTCCGCGAATGTGGTTATCTTTTTTATGAATCTGCGAGGTCTGCGAAAAACCGGCCAGCTGCTTATGTACGGACTGCGTGACAAAGATGCCAGGATCGTTTTCATTCAGCTCCAGGGTCAGCGGCGAACAGCCTTCCATCAGCGGAATGAACTGCTCATAGCCGAGCCACGCGGAATCAAACAGGATGTAATCACACAGATGACCGATGCGATCCACCACCTGGCGGGCGTTGTAGACCGTGCCATCGTAGGTGCCGAGCTGGATAATCGCCAGACGGAAAGGCCGCGCCTCTTCTGCACGCTGGGGGGCGACGACCGCGATCTGCTCGCGCAGATAAGCCTCATCAAAGCAGTGCGCGTCAATGCCGCCAATAAAGCCGAACGGGTTACGTGCTGCTTCAAGATAGACCGGGGTCGCGCCCGCCTGAATCAGCGCGCCATGATGGTTCGACTTGTGATTGTTACGGTCAAACAGCACCAGATCACCGCGGGTCAGCAGCGCATTGGTCACTACTTTATTAGCGCTTGAGGTGCCGTTGAGCACAAAGTAGGTTTTATCGGCGTTAAACACCTTTGCCGCATACTTCTGTGCATCTTTAGCCGAACCTTCGTGGATCAGCAGGTCGCCCAGTTTGACGTCGGCGTTGCACATGTCAGAGCGGAAAACATTCTCGCCATAGAAGTCATAAAACTGTTTGCCCGCCGGATGCTTTTTAAAGAATGCCCCACCCTGATGTCCGGGGCAGGCAAAGGTGCTGTTCTGCATATCGACATAGCGGGTCAGCGTCTCGAAAAAGGGTGGCAGCAGCGCCGCTTCATACGCCTGCGCAGCGGCTTCCAGCGCAAGCCACTCCTGCGGCTCGCCATTCAGCTCACCGCTAACGCCAGGCAGGTGCATCACCTCTTCTTCAAACGCATTCGCGACAAACACCGGCAGATTAAAACCGGTGTGACGCAGCAGCGCCAGCACACCGCTGCGGGTATCCGCCAGCGAGACGACGACCGCCGCCACATCCGTAAAGTCGGTATTGTCCAGCGTCACTACGTCACGCGCGGTGTTCAGGGTCAGGCTGGGTGCGACAGCAGCGCTGGCAGCAATTTTCAGTGGAGTCATAACAGGATCCCTAACGTCAGGGAGGGCGTGCCAGAAGCACAATTATGGGGACAGCGCCCCGGCGAATAATTGATCGTCAGAAGGCATATTGCAGTGTGGCGAGCAGATCCACAGCCGCTGCCTGGCTGGCCTCACCGCATGGTGAATAATGGAGAGTTTGGGAAAGAGGAAAACCCGGTGAGCGCCGGAAAAAGCGAACGGTAATCCGGGCAAGTGCGCGGTGAACCGGACATGGCGACGTCCTCTGTGGTGAACAAGCAGGGCCAAAACGTGGCGGTCATAATGTCATCTTTTTTATGCACGAACAACCCGACCCAGGGAATTATTCAGTCATGTAATAAAAAGATAACAACATGATTTTTATAGTCTATTTATTATAAGAAATTCATAATACGACTAATTATATGAATTATATGCAGATTTATGCAAACGTCATGCTGCGCAATTTTGCGCTCCTGCAGTGGCCTTCATCCGCAGACTCGGCCATTGCCCTACCGCATTACCGCAGCCAGGCGTAAACTGATCCTCTCATTCCCACTCTGCCGGAGGCTGCATGTTCAAGGCACTGGTCATTGAAAATGACGAACAAGGTTACCGTTCTCTGCTGAAAGATCTCCCCGAATCCCAACTGCCAGACCACGATGTCACGCTCGACGTCAGCTACTCATCCCTGAACTATAAAGATGCCCTGGCTATCTGCAACAAAGGCCCGATTGTGCGCCAGTTTCCGATGGTGCCAGGTATCGATTTTGTCGGCCGCGTGACGGCCAGCCGTCATCCCGACTGGAAAGAGGATGATGTGGCGCTGCTGACGGGCTGGGGCGCAGGCGAAAAACAGTGGGGCGGCCTGGCGCAGAAAGCCAGCGTCAGCGGCGACTGGCTGGTGCGCGTGCCCGCCTCTCTTAGCCCGCTGCAGACCATGGCCATCGGCACAGCAGGGCTGACCGCTATGCTCTGCGTCATGGCGCTGGAAAAACAGGGCATCACGCCCGGACACGGACCCGTGCTGGTGACCGGTGCCAGTGGCGGCGTCGGCAGCTACAGCGTCAGCCTGCTGGCGCGTCTGGGTTATCAGGTGATCGCCTCCAGCGGGCGCGCCAGCGACCATGCGTATCTTATCGATACACTGGGCGCGGCATCGGTGATTAACCGCGAAGAGCTTTCTCATCCCGGCAAGCCGCTGGCAAAAGAGCGCTGGGCCGCCGCGATAGACAGCGTCGGCAGTCACACTCTGGCGAACGTGCTGGCCGGCATTCAGCGTGACGGCGTGGTGGCTGCCTGCGGTATGGCGCAGGGACTCGACCTGCCCGCCAGCGTCGCACCTTTTATTTTGCGTGGCATCACGCTGGCGGGTGTCGACAGCGTGATGTGTCCGAAGCCGCTTCGTCAGCAGGCATGGCAGCGGCTCGGTGAGCTGCTGGATAGCGATCGGCTCAGCAAACTGAGCCGGGTGATCCCGCTGAGTGAAGCCAGAGAAGGTGCGCAGGCATTGCTGGATGGCCGCGTACAGGGTCGTCTGATTGTCGACTGTCGCTAACCCGCGTTTAAAGGCGCGTATCGCGCGCCTTTATCGACTGGTTCGCTGCAGTCGTTTGATTAACCCTTCCAGCGCGAACTGCGTGCCCTGCTCCATCACGGACTTCGGATCGCCGCTGAACTGATGACACTCCGCATCGTCCCTGCCGTCGGGCAATACCCAGCCAAACCAGATAGTGCCTGCTGGCGTGCCATCTTCGCCACCATCGGGTCCGGCATAGCCGGTAATCGATAACCCCACCGGTTCACCAGAGCGGGCGCAGGCTCCCTGTACCATTTCACGTGCCGTCTGCTCGCTCACCGCCGTGTGCTGTTTCAGCGTATCAGGATGCACGCCCAGCAAACGGATTTTGGCATTTTCGCTGTAGGTGACGAAGCCGCTGGTATAGAAGTCGCCGCTGCTTTCCACCGCGGCCAGCGTCATGCTGATCAGCCCGGCGGTACAGGATTCGGCGGTCGTCAGATGAAGTCCGGAGGAGAGTAAAATGTTACCCAGTTGCTCAGCGGTTTGATCTAATGATTTTGCCATTATGGTCTCCTGAATCTTCTGTCCTGAACACCAGGTATAGCGCAAAACCAGTGATTAAAAACACGCAAAGCAATGTTTTTAAAGCGAAACGGCCAGAATACACAGCACAATATCGGGCGGTTTACACGTAGCCTGTTTCCCCCTCAGCAACAGAGACTGAGAGCAGTAAGTCAGCATTTTACGAATCTGTGAGTGTGCCGGGTAACGTCTGTTGAAGCTGATGCCGTTTAGTCAATCTCCTAAAACGTAGTGACACAGGAGCGAATCACCTGATTAGTTGTTAGTATTCACTCGCTTGCTCGCTGGCATCACAAAAACAGTTCTGCATAAAAGCCGTAAAAAAACAAAACAGCAGGCTGATCAAGCGAGGCTCTTATCCCATCTATTGCACTTAAGAATGGGATTCAACAGCTTTATGAATTCATCAATAACCACAGCGCTCAAATTGTTAACCCGAATGCATCTGCATTTATCAATACGTAAAGGAAGAGAGTTATGGCGCAAAAACCTGTGGTTGTTATTCACTACTGTATGCAATGCAACTGGCTGATGCGGTCAGCGTGGATGGCACAGGAACTGTTGCATACCTTCGCTGAGGATTTGGCGGAGGTGACGCTGAAACCGGGCACCGGCGGTATTTTTGAGATTACGCTGGATGGTCATCTGCTATGGGAACGTAAGCGGGACGGTGGTTTCCCGGATGCGACTACCCTGAAACAGCGCGTGCGCGACATCTGTTTCCCGGATCGTACCCTGGGTCACATCGACAAGAATAAAGGTGAAATCAGCTGATTAACTGTGGGTGATTTTATCAGCCGCGTCGTGCAGCGCCCTAATCAGCGTCTGCAGCGCGGCTTCTGAAATATCTTCCTGCGCCAGTCGTTGATTCAGAGCCACCTTCAGCCCGTGAATTGCCTGCTCCACAGCAGGAATGCTGCGGTTATTGACAACGATTGCCAGCGTAGAGAGACGCGTAATCAGGCTGGCTACCGTTTCGCGATTATCCGCCAGCTGCGCCTCACCAGCCGCCGTCAGTCGGTAGGCTTTACGCGCTGCCTGCGCATCCACCACCTGAATCGCCTCCATCTCTTCCAGCAGCGTCAGGTTGGGATAGATGATCCCCGGACTGGGCGAATACTCTCCCTTTGACAGCTCCTCAACGGACTTGATCAGTTCATAGCCGTGCGCCGCATTCTGCGCCAGGAAATGGAGCATCAGCAGGCGTATCTCACCCGCTTCCAGCATCTTTTCACGTCGTTTACGTCGTCCGCTGCAGCCGCCTGCGCGCGAAGTCTGTTCGTCAGATGAAGTAGAAGTCGGATGCTGTTTCATGACCTGCCCTGCTGAAAAAAAGGAGAGTGATGGTAGTCCGCCATCTGGCAAAACTCAATTGCCAGCGCGGCTTACTTCTGATGCCAGTAGGCCACCGCCCGCACGAAGTCGCTGTCGAGACCACGCTGCGATGTAAAGTAGTCAGACAGCGCTTTAACAAACTCCCCCTCGCCGGTCAGCCAGATAAAGTAATCCTCCGTCGGAATAGCGATTTGATCAAGCCGGGTAATCAGCTGGCTGAGCTGCGCTTTCTGCATCTGACCGCTGCTAAGCCAGTTTGCCGTTACGCCTGCCATATCCGATAAATAGTCGCGACCGGTCGCCTCATCGGTAAAGGCATAGAGATGCAGCGACTGGGCGCGGGCGTCACGCTGACGGCGGGCAAAAGCGGGCAGCCCGGTTTCGTCGCAGACGTAAAGCTGGAATGCGTAGTCGGTCGGCACTACCAGCGAGCCGCGTGGTCCACCAACAATCAGTTGATCGCCTACCTGCGCCTGCGCGGCCCAGTCACTGGCTACGCCCTGCTGATGAATATAGAAGTCGAGGGTCAGTGAAGACTCACCATCGAATTCCAGCGGCGTGTAATCACGCGCCTGCGGACGTAAACCTTCAGGCCAGACAATGCCTGCGTCGGTAATCTGTGGCAGAGCCAGAGTTTCACTTTTAGCAGAAGGGAAAAACACCTTGATGTGGTCATCAAAGCCTGGCGACGTAAAGCCTGCCAGATCGCTGCCGCTGAACCGGATGCGCCAGAATTTCCCGGCAATATGCGTTTTACTCTCGACCTGGATATGGCGAAAACGCAGTTCATTGCGGACGCGCTGCGGCGTTCGCTTTTCGGCTGTTGTAGTCAAAATCTCTCTCCTGAAACAGGGTCTATGCCCGATAGTCAGGGGCATACCCGCCATGATTAAACAACAATGGAATAACAATCATTCTCATCTGAAGCCACAAGATTAGCTATGATATATCTTCGGCACAAGAACGAAAAATGCGATTCTGCGACTTAAGATATATTTTAAACAGCGTCGTAAGAGAAGTAATACGGACGGAAAGTGGCATGAGAGAGAAGCATCAGAGATGCAGCATGCAGGTAAAGAGTGTTTCAGATGCAGGCGAGTGGGCCTCAGAGAGGAAGCCGCAGGTGCAGAGTGTGAGCAGGTCAATCAGGCGGAAGCTGTCCGGCTCCTGACGAGCCGGGCATCATCTCGCGCCGCCGGTTCTGGCAGCACATCAACACTTACAGCGTGTCGTTGAATCCGGAAAGGGAGGCATTACTGCTGGTGTGATCCGGCAGTTCACCATCACCCAGGATTTCATGCTGGGTGACCTGAGAGTGTGGATGCAGTCCGGCAGGCGGTGAGAAAGGCTCAGCCTGCTGCGCCATCGCCATTGCAGGCAATGCCAGGATCAGGGAAATCATTAAGCGTCGCATAGTTGTCTTCGATTGTCGTTTTGGCCAGAAAAGGCCTGAAATGCAGATGAATGTTCCAGCCCTGCCACAGAAGTACGATGATTCAGATATGGCAGGGTTTCGGGGGAGGATTTTACGCCAGAATAGCGACTTATTTTATAAAATCGTGCGGTTTGTCACGGTTTATCGCACGAAAGATGCATTGGCAGAAGCGATCGCCCCTGCCCTGCCGGCTACGCTTGCATCACCGGAATAGAAAAAACACCGCTGAGCCAGTCGGGCTTACAGTGCGCAAAATCAAGACGCAGCAGGTCTTTGCCCGGACGGCGTGACACGCCCAGCATGGGCAGATGCTGATAGTAGATATCCTCAATAAAGCGCGTCAGCTGCTCCGGCCTGCCGCTCCAGCGGATCGACGCATAAAGGCCACACACCTCGCTCCAGCTGGCGGTATTGTCACCCAGCAGCCCGGCATGTTGTGGTGCCAGCGCCTGAAACAGGCTGATATTCTGCTGGTCAGCAGAGCTATGGCCGGGACCATACTGAAAACCTAACCAGCCGTGCGTCGTATGGCTGCCCGCCAGCGCGACCAGATGCCGTGCCTGCTCTGCCACACGGTGGTCGTGGTCGGCAATATACTCACCAAACCTGCACTCCCACTCCAGTGTCTCTCCGCACAGGTGCAGTTCTTCCTCACGTTCCACCAGCGTCGCACGCTCTGCCAGCGAGCGCACCAGAATGCGCCCATGGAAGTTTTTAACCGGCAAATGAGGAATACGGCGAAACGCGCCAGGCGTCAGTGCAAAGTGGCCTTTGAACACCCTCGTGAAGTTTTGCTGATTATCAAAGCCAAAACGTACGGCGATATCGATCAGCGTCATACGCGTCAGACGCAGCGCCATGGCCGCCATCGTCAGACGCCGTTTGCGGGTATACGCCGCCAGCGTCTGTCCGGTCATCTCCTTGAACATGCGCTGCATGTGCCATTTGGAATAACCTGATTTCAGGGTGATTTGATCGATATTGAGATCGTCGGTGAGGTTGGCTTCTATCCACTCGACCAGATCGTTGATGTGCTGTTTTTTAATGGCCTGACTAAGCATGATGGCGATTTACGACGCGGGTTAGGACTGGAATTTCAGTTACAAAAGGATAACAAAAATCGCAAATCGGTGTAAGGAATGGGTAAGCATTGCGCGCCCGTTCAGGGCGTTTCCGCATTAATTGCTTAGGTTACTAACTAAAAAAGGCTGGCTTACGTCAGCCTTCTGATTATTGATAAAAACTGCGCCGGATAGCGGCAAGACGGAGCCTGCGAAGGGAACACGGTCAGATCGGAAAGTCGCAAAACCCGTCATCCCTGACACGCCTGGCCCGCGCGATTACGCACCTCATCCCTGAGGTGCGCCCGTAAACGGGCCAACGCGTTGCGTTGTACAAAAACGCCTGGCGTTTTTGTCCCTGGCGCGGGACGCTTTCCTCTTCTGCCCGTGTTACCTGCGCGTTGGGCTTAGTCGTTGCTGCCAGCATCACCCGGAATGAGCTTTGTCAGCTGCCTGAATATAGATCCGCATCAGCCTGACTCATGCCTGCGACAACTAATGACTACGCATACCCGCCGCAGTCATCATCATCCGGAACAGCGAGGCGACAACACCCAGCGCCAGCACGCTGGCGGCGTAGATAAACACCAGCCACATCACCCGCTTCCACCACGGTGCTTTCATCTCTGCGTTGTGGTTGTGGTCTTTCATGCTGCTAAGGCTTTTCATATCAATGATATCCTGCGTCTGCTTTGATTTTTCCACGGAATACGTAGTAGCTCCAGAAGGTATAGCCCAGGATCATCGGGATAATCAGCAGGCTACCCACCAGCATAAAGGCCTGACTCTGCGGAGGTGCCGCAGCGGCCCAGATGGTCACGGATGGCGGAATAATGTTTGGCCAGATACTGATGCCCAGTCCAGAGAAGCCCAGGAAGATTAGCGCCAGCGTCAGCAGGAACGGTGAATAGTGTGCCTCGCGTTTGATGGCGCGAATAATGCCCCACGAGCAGAGCAGCACCAGCACCGGAACCGGCAGGAACAGGAACAGATTTGGCGTGCTGAACCAGCGATGAGAAATGTCGGCATGCGCAAACGGCGTCCACAGGCTGACGATGCCAATAATCACTAATAGCGCAATCACCAGCGGCGTCGCCAGCGCAGACATCTTACGGTGTAGTTCATTCTCGGTCTTCATGATGAGCCAGGTACAGCCCAGCAGCGCATAGGCCACCACCAGACCCACACCGCAGAACAGCGGGAACGGTGCCAGCCAGTCCATTGCGGAACCGGCAAAGCGGCGCCCCTCAACAGGAATGCCATCCAGCAATGCACCGACCGCCACACCCTGACTGAAGGTGGCGATAATCGAACCGGCAATAAACGACTTGTCCCAGAATGCACGATGGCCTTCCACCGCTTTAAAGCGGAACTCGAAGGCAACGCCGCGGAAAATCAAACCAATCAGCATGGCGGTCAGCGGAATCGACAGTGCATCGGCGATGACTGCATAGGCCAGCGGGAACGCACCGAACAGGCCTGCGCCTCCCAGCACCAGCCAGGTCTCATTACCATCCCAGACCGGCGCGACGGTATTAACCATCATGTCGCGCTCGCCAGCATCTTTATTGAACGGGAACAGCAGACCAATGCCCAGGTCGAAACCATCCATTACGATATACATCAGGGTTGCGAAGACGATAATCACAAACCAGATAACGGAAAAATCGATCATCTTAGTGGTCTCCATCCTTAAAGGTGGCAGCGGAAAGTGGACGCGCTGGCGTTTTCTTCTGACCCGGTCCACCCTCTTCGGTGGTATGACCTTCGCCGACAACCGGTCCCTGCTTAATCAGACGCATCATGTAGTGATACCCCACGCCAAACACCGAGCTATAGACCAGAATAAAGGCCAGCAGGCTGATGCTCATGTGCATATCGCCATGTGCCGAGACCGCATCGATGGTACGCTGAACGCCATAAACCACCCACGGCTGACGACCGATTTCAGTAGTAAACCAGCCAGCCAGAATCGCAATCAGACCCGATGGTCCCATCAGCAGCGCAAACCACAGGAACGGACGCGACTCATAAAGACGCCCTTTAAAACGCAGCCACAGGCTGACCACGCCGAGCGTGATCATCAGCAGGCCCAGCGCCACCATCACGCGGAAGGACCAGAAAATCACCGTTGAATTAGGTCGATCCTCTTTCGGGAACGACTTCAGCGCCGGAACCTGCTTGTCCAGACTATGCGTCAGAATCAGACTGCCGAGATAAGGCACTTCCAGCGCATATTTGGTGCGCTCCTGCTCCATGTCGGGAATACCAAACAGAATCAGCGGTGTGGCTTCACCCGGCGGGTTTTCCCAGTGTCCTTCAATTGCCGCGATCTTGGCAGGCTGATGCTCCAGTGTGTTCAGACCGTGAGCATCACCAATCATTGCCTGAATCGGCGCGACGATCAGCGCCATCCACAACGCCATGGAGAACATCCTGCGGATGGCAGGGTTATTGTTGCCCTTCAGCAGATGCCAGGCCGCCGACGCCCCAACAAAGAAGGCACTCGCCAGGAACGCCGCCACCGACATATGGAACAACCGGTAAGGGAAAGAGGGGTTAAAGACGATTTTGAACCAATCCTGCGGAACCACGATGCCATTCTGAATGATGTAGCCCTGCGGCGTATGCATCCAGCTGTTAGAGGCCAGGATCCAGAAGGTCGAAATCAGTGTCCCCAGGGCGACCATGCAGGTGGCAAAGAAGTGCAGACCCGGACCTACGCGATTCCAGCCAAACAGCATCACGCCCAGGAAGCCCGCTTCCAGGAAGAACGCCGTCAGCACTTCATAGGTGAGCAGCGGGCCGGTGATACTGCCGGCAAACTCTGAGAAGCCGCTCCAGTTCGTACCGAACTGATAAGCCATTACCAGCCCTGATACCACACCCATACCGAAGTTAACGGCAAAGATTTTGGACCAGAAATGGTAGAGATCGCGATAGGTTTGATCGCGGGTTTTGAGCCACATACCTTCGAGTACAGCCAGGAAGCTGGCGAGACCGATGGTGATGGCGGGAAAGATAATATGGAAGGAAACAGTAAATGCGAACTGAATCCTGGCCAGATGAAAGGCATCTAATCCGAACATTGCTTACCTCTTTGCCACATAGAACACCATGTATTTACTTATTATTAACAACTTAAGCCTGATGCGCTGACTTCTCTGCGCTTATTGAAATTCCCGCCGCAAATTTAGAACTATCCGCGACGAGGAAACAGAAACAGTGGGGTTAATGAAAACTATAACAGTCTTTGTTGATTTTGATCATTGTTTTTAGCGGGAATTACTTATTTAAAAATAAGGCTTAAAGGTTAATCAGAGCGTATTTATGTGTCGTTAATGTTACGGTATTTGTCACTTTAAAATTTCACGTCGGCAAAGCAATACCTGACTAAAAAAAGCCTTCAACCGGCTGTTTTCAGAAGCTATTTTTTTATAAATCCGGTTTTAAAAAAGGTCAAAATTGAGAGTAAATAATTTAAATAACCTTATTTCTTAAAGAGTTACATTAGTAAATAGTTATCTGAACCGCTTTGTTTAATTTTTTGCTTTACCCGGGTTAATCCAGACCTGGATCCTGGCGAAAAATAGCCAGAGCAGCGCAGTTAAGCGCCACCAGAGATGTTAATAAAATGGGTCAAAAAGCCGTTATGAATTAACAGCACGTACGAAGCAGTCAGTTATTCCGGGCCTGAGCTTGATAAAATGATTTAATAACCAGCAAAGAGGCGTAAAAACCGCTGGGGTTATTTTCGCTGCCGTTACGTTATTCCGGTTTCAGGGAGTGAAGTAAGAGAAGAGCAGATCAGAAATCTTCTGCCAGCATCCCCCCTTCACGACGAGATAGCTGACAGGCTGAGAATTTTACTCAGCTGCAGATTTTTCACGCTGTGCCAGAATCCGGCTCAGATTCAGCTCCAGCCAGTCCGCCAGCCCCACCACCTGTTCACTGACTTCACGGCCAAGCGGGGTCAGACGATACTCTACGTGCGGCGGCACAACATCGTAAGCGATGCGCTGCACGAAGCCATCTTCCTCCAGATAGCGCAGATTCTGCGCCAGCATCCGTTCGCTGACGCCACCGACCGCACGGCGCAATGCACTGAAGCGTAGCGTCTGATCCTGCAGGGCCAGCAGGATCAGTACGCTCCAGCGGCTGGTCACCCGTTTTAGTACGTCGCGCGACGGACAGTTAACGTTAAGCAGTTCACCACGACTAAATTTTTCACTCAGTTTTTCAGACATTTAATCTGCACACCTCAAACTAACAATTCTGTAAGTACTTACTAAAAATTAGTTTATATCTTAGTCTGGATTTCACCAACAGCCACAGGAGTCATCCCATGATTGCAGTTACAGGTGCCACCGGCCAGCTGGGCCGAATCGTTATCGATGCATTACTGAAAAAAGTGCCGGCGGCAGAAATTGTTGCCGCTGTGCGTACGCCCGCCAAAGCGGCCGATCTTGCTGCGCTGGGCGTGATTGTGCGCCAGGCCGATTATGGCCAGCCAGAGACGCTGGAAGCCGCTTTTGCAGGCGTGGATAAGCTGCTGCTGATCTCGGGCAGTGAAGTGGGCCAGCGTGAGGCGCAGCATAAAGCTGTCATCGACGCTGCAAAGGCGGCAGGCGTGGGCTTTATCGCCTACACCAGTCTGCTGCATGCGGATACCTCACCGCTGGGTTTAGGTGTTGAACATCGCGCGACTGAAGCGCTGCTGAAAGCCTCGGGTATCCCGTTTGCCCTGCTTCGCAACGGCTGGTACACCGAGAACTATGCCGCCAGCATTCCTCCGGCGCTGGCGCATCATGCGTTTATCGGCGCGGCGGGTGAAGGCCGCATCGCCTCAGCTGCCCGTCAGGATTACGCTGAAGCGGCGGCTGAAGTGATGACCCGTGACGATCAGGCGGGCAAAGTCTATGAGCTGTCCGGCGACGACAGCTACACGCTGGCGCAGTTTGCTGCGGAGATTGCCGCACAGAGTGGGGAGAAGGTCGATTACGTCAACCTGTCTCAGGCTGACTTTGCCGCCGCGCTGAAAGGCGCTGGCCTGCCAGAAGGTCTGGCAGAGATGCTGGCAGATTCTGATGCTGGTGCAGAAAAAGGGGGTCTGTTTGATGATTCGCGTCAGCTGAGCAAACTGATCGGTCGCCCGACCACAAGCTGGCAGGCGGTGATCCGCGCAGCATTGGCAAACCATTAATCCAGCTTTCTCTGAGCGGGCAACCTGGCCCGCTCACTTCCCACTCCTGCCCTGATTTCCGTTGCGTATGCCATTTTCTGCACCCTTTGCAGCTGCGGTTTCTTTTACAAAATGTGAATAAACGCCAGTTTTCTTCAGGTTAAATTTTTTTATTCGGGTCGCTAAGAGATTCATCTGAAATGCGTTTTTTGTGAACACCGCTATATTTGGTTGAATTGACTGGAATTTATTAAAAAAGCTCGATTAATCGACAATTTTTATTACGTTCATAGATATTCTGCATTGTTGTTCCCTGGGATGAGAGGTCTATAATTTGTCCTTTGTGCAACCACGACCGCTCAGGAGGCCGTTATTAATACCCATCGCCAGCAACAAAATGCACTTGAAGAGGTTCGTGCCGGGGCGGAAGTTGAGTATCAATACGATCCCCATGAACTGAAACTGGATCGCATGCAGGATTCTGAACCGGAACCGGAGCTGATTGAAGGCTTACCGGCGCCGGATGCGCTCACGCCTGCCGATCGTTATCTGGAACTGTTTGAACATGTCCAGATGTCGCGGATTTTCGAGGACAGCAAAACCTTCCCCGACTGTTCGCCTAAGTACGATCCGCTGGATGTGCTGATGCGCTATCGTCGACAGAAACGCAGCAGTGATTTCGACCTGTCGCGTTTTGTTGCCGATCACTTTTATCTGCCTGGCGTAAACGAAAGTTTTTATGTCTCCAACCCGGATAAATCGCTCAATGAGCATATCGATGACCTGTGGCCAGTTTTGACCAAAATGCCACAGCAGCATATGCCGCACTCATCGCTGCTGCCGTTACCAAAACCTTATGTAGTTCCGGGCGGACGCTTTGGCGAAACTTACTACTGGGACTCCTACTTCACCATGCTGGGCCTGGCGGAGTCGGGCCGTGATGACCTGCTGCGTCACATGGCGGATAACTTTGCCTGGCTGATCGATAACTACGGTCATGTGCCAAACGGCAACCGTACTTACTATCTCAGCCGTTCCCAGCCGCCGGTATTTGCCCTGATGGTGGAGCTGTTCGAAGAAGATGGCGTGCGCGGTGCTAAGCGCTATCAGGAACAGCTGATGAAGGAGTACCAGTTCTGGATGGATGGTGCCGGCTCACTGATGCCAAACCAGGCTTATCGTCACGTCGTGCGGATGCCAAATGGCTCGCTGCTGAATCGTTACTGGGATGACCGCGATACGCCACGTGATGAGTCGTGGATGGAAGATGTCGAAACCGCGCGCGAATCCAGACGTCCGGCCAGCGAAGTCTATCGTGACCTGCGTGCTGGTGCAGAGTCGGGCTGGGATTACTCCTCGCGCTGGCTGCGTAACCCGAAACGGCTGTCGAGTATCCGTACAACGCAGTTTATCCCCATCGATCTGAACGCGTTCCTGTACAAGCTGGAGCTGATGATTGCCACCCTGTCGCACGCCAAAGGTGAAGAGCTGACGGCGCTGGCCTGGCAGAAAAAAGCGGAAACGCGGAAACGTGCTATCACCCGTTACCTCTGGGATAGCACCGCTGGTGTGTTCCGCGACTACGACTGGCGTCGTGAACGTTTCGGTGCTTTTACCGTTGCCTCTGTGGTTCCGCTATTTGTGGGTCTGGCGACGCCGCATCAGGCGCATCTGCAGGCAATCTCACTGCGTCATCTGCTGCTGAGCAACGGTGGCCTGCTGACTTCAATGGTGGAAAGCGGTGAGCAGTGGGATCGTCCCAACGGCTGGGCACCGATGCAGTGGATGGCCGTTGTTGGCCTGAATAATTACGGTGAAGAGACGCTGGCAAGTGAAGTCGCGGTAAACTGGCTTAATACGGTGAATAACTTCTATCAGCTGCACCACAAGCTGGTCGAGAAGTATGACATCAGCGGAGAACGCGCGCGCCCCGGCGGCGGCGGTGAATATCCGTTACAGGATGGCTTTGGCTGGACGAATGGCGTTACCCGTAAGCTGATGACGATGTATGGGCATTTAATGGCTGACTGAGTGTCGCAGCCTGCAAATCACAAAACGCAAAAAGCCGGGCAATTCCCGGCTTTTTTCATGCAGGCTGTCAGGCGTTACTTCTTCGCTTCAGTGCCCGGCTGTGATGCACGTTGCAGGAACTGCTGAGTCACGTCAGGCAGGTTCTGCAGCAGCCACTCCGCCATGGCCACTTCCTGATCGCGGATCTCGTTGAGAATGCGAACGCCCTGCGTATCACCTACCTGCTCCGCCGCGGCGATCAGGCTGGTGTAGCTGGCGATCTCAGCATTCTCAAAAACGTAGCCACTGATGGCACCCTTCACCACTTCATCTGAGTTAAACATACCGCCCACCGCCTGGCCGGTCGCCGCCATTTTACCCATCGCATCTTTCATCACAGAGTGATCGATACCGTGGCTGTCGAGCAGTTGTTCCAGCAGGGTCAGCTGATGCTTAGTCTCTTCCAGATGTTGCGCCAGACGCTGTTCCAGCGCGGGATAGTGTTCAAGACGGCCTGACATCTTGCTCAGCATGCTTTCTGCCTGCTTTTCCATCGCATGCGCATCGCGCAGCCAGTCATGATAGTGTTCGATCGCTGTCATGTGTTACTCCTTAAGAGACAGTAATAGCTTCGGCTACCGAGGTGAGTTTCTCATCGGTTTGTTTCTCTTCATCCAGAGTCGCGGCCAGCAGCTCTGCCGCTTTGGTATAACCCAGCTTCAGCGCCAGCGCATGCAACGTACCGTAAGTCGCAATCTCATAGTGCTCCACTTTCTGCGCTGCACCGATCAGCCCCTGATCGCGGATTTCGCCCTTCTCGACCGAGTCAATAATTTCCTGCGCCTCTTCAACCAGACCCTCGAGCGCATGGCATTTCATTCTTTTGATTTTGACTTCAGGTGTTACTTCCACCAGTTCATCAAGTCGTTCAATCTGAGCACGGGTCTCTTCCAGGTGCTGATTGAACGCAGCGATAAGGTTTTCGTCACTGGCTGCGCGCGCCATTTTAGGCAATGCACGGGTTATCTGTTTCTCAGCGCTGTATACATCGGATAGGTCATGGATGAACAGATCGTTTAACGTTTTCACTGTCATAAGATAGCCTCATTGTTTAAAAAGCTGCGTCGATAATAACGCAACGCCAGTCATGTCGTTGACACCTGAAAAGTCTAGTGGAGATTCTTAATATCGCACGTTTCATCAGCCTGAATTTAAGACAGAAGTAGCATATAAAATGCATTTTCCTTTTCACAGCAGTGATTTAGCGGATAAATTTTTTATGGCTCCGGCTTCGCCAGGCAGGTTGAATTTGTACAAAGCAATAAATCGCTGCATAAATTTTTTCAGATTATGTGCATGAAAAAAGCGCCATTTAAAACTTAGTTGTACAGGACTTTATTAATTCGTATAACTTTAAACGATAGAAAATAAAAAACCGGCAGGGAAATCCCAACCGGTTTAATTAACGGTGTCTCTCTGTGCCGATGATAAATCAGCGACATAATTCAGGAGGTAATTATCTTGCAGGCTAATGAAAAGAGAATCTGCACAGCCCGGCAAACGCATTAAACTGCTGTTACAGCGACCTTAAAAGCGTTTAGCTTCTGCGGCTTACCTTACCTCCCTTGCGTCCGGCTTCAATGGCACGTTCGGGATCGTTCTTAAAATTCCCGCCGCTTTTCTGACCGCCCTTGCGTCCTGCTTCCGCAGCACGCTCCTTATCAGCCGCAAAATTTCCGGCCCCACCGCGATATTGAGTCATTCTGTGTTCCTCTTTGAAGTTGAAATCAGAATTTGCACAGTTAATGCTTCATCAGGCCGATTCAGCAACATAAATGTAGACAGAAAATCGGACCGATCAAGAAAGACAAATAAAAATCTGTTACAGCATCACCTTATTGACAGTACAAACTTCATCCGGATTGGTAACGCCTTTCAACTATCGCTCTGTACTATTTAAAAAAGGGATACGGCGTAAAAAAGATTGCTTACAAAAATCGCCGCGCCCTATTAATCGATCATTTTCGAAAAATGTCCAATTGAAAAAATAGTAACCGAAGCGGTACTGAGAAAACCACATCAATATCAGTTAGTGAAGATGATCAACAAACGATCAAATTCCCTAAGCGAAGCGGCAAATAACACTAATTTAGTTTTTCATGACGTTATAAATAAGCGAAGCGTAAAGAGTTAAATCCACCCGCTTAAAATAGCTGAAATTGATCATTAAATGATCAGTTATGCTGTTTTAACGAGAGTTTTAATTCAAATGACACTTCTGATTCTGGAGTGGTAATACCAGGTAAGCGAAGCGGAAAAAGCGAGGCAATTTGCTTCTAAAAACCATAATTAAGAATAATACGAAAACCCTTTTTTTGTCGGTTACTACTGCTTTATCGCACGTCGCGCCAAAGGCAAGGCTCAAAATTATGGATTAAAGGTAGCCGGGACGAGAGATAAGATGACGTACTAACAGCAGGCCAGGCTGCTGTCCGGTCCAGTAGAGCAGTATCAGAAGGGATCCGGGAAAGCGGGCGCAAAGGCCACACCGCGTTTGCCATTTTTCTTAATGCGGTACATGGCTTCATCTGCCCGTGCCAGGGCGGTATCAAAGTCATCTTTTACCCGAACCTGTGACACGCCTACTGACGCGCCTATGTGCGCTTGCCCGTTAGCCAAATCAAAAGGGGTAAGTACCGCGTCAAGGCAGGCATGCGCCAGCTGTCTGACCTGCGGCTCGCTTAGTGCAAACGGCAATAGCAGGACGAATTCATCGCCGCCAAGCCGGCCGATGATCACCTCTGCCGGGGAAAGATCAGTCAATCGCTGACTTAACTGAATTAACACTTCATCACCGCTGCGATGCCCCAGGGTGTCGTTGACGTTTTTGAAATTATCCAGATCAATAAAAACAACGCAGAGCGGCCCCTGCGCTTTCATTTCACAGAAATCATTTTGCAGAGCATGGCGATTGTTGAGCAGCGTAAGAGGATCGTGCAGCGCCAGCAGGGCGAGCTGCTCTTCATATTGCTTCTCTTTGGTCATGTCGATGTGAGTGCCAATGACTTTAACCGGCTCGCCGTGCGCGTTCCACTCACTGACCCGACCGCGATCCAGCACCCACGTGATACTGCCATTTTTGGCAATCATGCGATGCAGCGCTTCGTAGTAAGGCGCTCTTCCGGCAATGTGATCGTTAAACGCTCGCAAAACCTCGGCGGCGTCATCGGGATGCAGGCTCTCTTTCCACGATTCGAAGTTGGCGTCGGTCTCTTTTGGCTGGAAGCCGAGCATCGCGCCCCAGCGCCGGTTAAAGATCACCAGCTTGCCGCTGGGAATATCGAGCTGCCACAGAAACAGTCCGGTGCCATCCAGCGCCGCATTGAGTTTGGTGCGGGCATCATGCGCTATACGCTTCAGACGCGCATTGTGCTTTTTCAGGTTCTGTATTTGCAGACGCAGCGCTTCTTCTGACATAACCATGTAAGAGGAGGAAAAAGGGGTATTGTGCCTGTCAGGATGATTCTGTAAAGGGTGGCTTATAAAACACGATTAGCCACGGTCAATTGCAGGCTGGACAGGATATCAGGCGGTGCCAGTCTGGCAACGCAGCACAGAGGCGAAGCGGCAAATTGATTTCGCCATGAAATCTGTTTGTATCGTTGTAGAATTGAGACAAGCAATGGGCCGGAGAGCGGTGAAAATCAGAATCTTCAGGCAGTAGTGAGTACATCGGTATTACATTCCACTGACCGCAGCAAGGCGCTGTGCATAACCCGCGGCTACGCCAGACCAGGAACCCGATTACCTTACGTGTCACAGCCTGCCGCGGTTAAACCCCACAGTGGCGGTGCCTTGCCGAGTGAGTCAGGTTTACGGATTAAGGACGTCAGGAGCAGATGAAACAGCAAAATAAACAAAAGAGAAAGGATAGTAAGGCAGCGCTGCAGGATTGTGTCCTGTCAGACGCTGGCTCAGCGTAATTCTGACTATGCTAAAAAGCTTAATTAAGTTAACGCCCTCACAGCATCTTTATTGTGCGAGCTTATAAAGTTGACCAGGCGTAACCCCGAACATGCTTTTAAAATTTCGCGTGAAATGTGCCTGGTCGGTGAAACCTAATTGAGCTGAAATGTCAGATATAGCTTTCCCCTGAATAATCATATTCTTACCTTGACGCAATCGTGCTCCTTTAATCCATGCAAAAGGCGGAAGTCCCTTAACGTTAGTAAACATTCTGACCAGTTTGACGGGTGAGACGCCTGTTTCATTTGCCAACATTTGAAGCGTAGGAGGAAAATGAAAATCATCCATTAGTCTCGTTACCACATAATCAACGACAGTTTTATCTGTTGTTTTTATCGCGATATGCGGATGTGCGCCTGACCGAGAAAGCACTGATTGCAGAACACTCGCCACGCGTTCGTTAATCTCGCAATCTGACGTGTGGCGATCGAGTGCAAATGCAGCGACCTGACGTATTTCCGCTGCCACATCAGGCGCTGCAATAATGTTTTTTTTGAAATGATCATCACAATCGAGACCGGTAAATTCCATCATTGACTCGGGGGAAACATAAAAGCTGTAGTAGTACCATTCATAGGGTGTAGGCTCAGCAGCCTGAATCTGACCTGGATTATAAATGGTTATCTCATCAACACTGGCCTCAGCATTTTTTCCATCTAACCAAATCTTTTCTCTTCCCGAGACATTAGCACCAATGTAGAACTCATCATGAGAGTGCTTTGGAAAAATATGATTGGTGCTGTCTGATAATGTGACCTCAATTCCGGCGATCTTCCGATATATCGTGATACCCATCTGATTCAACCTTTCCTTTCGGCTTTACGCCCCATATCTCTGATGCAAGAGAGAAGAAACATATTAACAGAATTGCAACAAGTGAGGAAAGTGATGGCGATAATCTCGGGTCAAATAACTGAAAAATGAAAGTAAAAATCGGATTTACAGAAATAAAAACCATAACTCTGGCAGGTGGTAAAGATTTTATGCCGTACTGCAGACACCAAAGTGGTATAACCACGCCACATATAGCAAGGATGACGATACCCGGTGACAGGGTTTCACCTATCGCACTATAACCAAATGAATCCATGCTATAACTCATTGTTATAAATACTGTAATGTAAAAGCGATGTGCCATGATCGAAGAGGGTAAGCAACCTTTGTCACTCAGTTTTCTGCTAAAAATATTAGAGAAGATACTGAAGACAGAGCAGAGCACCGCCATCATCACGCCAGCCATAACGTTTGATGAAGAATAGTTATAGATAAACCGGCCCTGATGCAAACTAATCAGAGCGAGCCAAAGAGAACAAACAGTAATCCCGGAAATATATATAGATTTGTATTGATGAGATTCATTTTTAAAAAACATTGGTGCAATGAAAATAATCATTAACGGTGCTACGCCTGTTATAATAGCAGACGCCACCGCGGGCTCAAGACACTTCATGCAATAGAAAAATGTTATCCAGGAACCCGCTGTAGTAATATTTAAAATTACTACGGGTGCAAAAAATCGCACCGTAGAAACATAATTCCTTCGGTTAAAAATAACACCATAAGACTGAAAAAAGAGCATTGCAATTGAAAAGACAATAAAAGTGATGCTTAAAGGATGGTTATCCTGAACAAGGAATCCTGAATAAACCTCCTTTACAGCATCAAGAAAATTATAGAGGAAGACCATCAATAGACCAAAAAGATAATTTTTATTATTCATATTATTCTCAGGCTAAATCAAAAAGTTTACCTTCTTTTTCATAAATTCTGATCTTTGCATGATCACTGTCAATTTGCTTTTCATCTTCATGACACAAGTAAATAATACCTGGATTAGTAAAAAGATCCGTCGTCCTGTATATATTCTCGCCTGCATCTGGCGTGTGCATCATGCCGAAATAGGATGGGAGTAACTTAAGCAATTTTTCGCAATTATTAACTTTAACCACACCCTCAAATTCTGAAGCCAGTGTAATACATTGCAGCTGAGTTTTGAGCATATAATTCTTTCCAAGCCTGGCAGCAAAACGTTGAGGTTTCACATAACGTTCGGCAGTAAGTGTGACATGGCTATATCCCAATGCAGACACAACCGCGTTGTGCATGATAGTTCCCTGCATTCGGGCAGCGGTTTCAATAAGCACAGGCCCGGATTCCGTCATCATTACTTCACTATGAGACGGGCCATTGGCGATACCGAGAAAAGTCAGCGCTTTTTCCATATATCTGACAAGCTGATCCTGTACTTCACCCGAGTAAGGCAGAAGAATTTCCCTTTCACAGATCAGCGATGCATTCTCAACTTCCTTTTTGTCATCAGACCATATCTCTGTAATCAGATGCTGTCCATTGATGCTGACCGCATTGACAATATATTGCCTTCCGATAAGGCGTTCCTGCAAAAGAACAGTGCCATTTTTTAAACCTAATTTATTTTTTTTACCATATATTTTATTAAAGGCATTCTGTACTTCATCAACCGTGTTGCAAAAGCGAACACTATCCGCTCCAGCGCTATCCACGGGTTTGACGACGACAGGCCACTTATTCAGCTCACCAGCCCATTTCTTTGCCTGTTCAACAGAGTCGGTTAAAAACTGAGGTATAGAGCTGATTCCCCCTGATTTTAAGGCCTCCTGCATTGCATATTTATTGCGACGCAAAGCACTGGTGTCTATTGAATTCCCGGGGGTACCCACTAACGAAGACAGGAGGTCTGCGATATAAACACCGGTTTCGGTTCCAGGTATAATATATTCTGGCGACAGTTGCTTAAGTTCTTCGGCTATCCTCAAAAATTCACTGTGAGATTCATCACCCGGCGAAATCAGGAAATCAAAAGTTTCATGTCTGAATGTTTGCTGATATTCCAGTGGAATCTCCGGGGATGATTGAATATGAATGCAAGTCCAGCCATTTTTTTTGAAAACAGGCGCTAACTCAGCACCTGTAGAATACGCATCAACAATACAGATGTATCTTTTCATTTTAATCCTTTACGTGCAATGATAACCAGATTGTCGTCTTTCTCTTTTTTCTTCAAAGAGAAATCACCCTATAACGACACGCTTTCAAAGCCTGCATTTAATAACTCATCTCTGAGCATTTCTTTCTCATAGAGCCTTGTGAGGCAACTCCAGTGCTGGGATTGATTATGATAATCAACCCTAATCAGTCTCTTATTCCAATCCATATGAAGATATTCCGTAACGCCATTATCTTCCCGGACTAAAACGCCCTCTGCATTAATTCTATTTCTTGCTCTTTCCATATCAGCAAGTTCTATTACAAGAACACCGCCCGGACGTAATAACCCATACCAGTATCTGAAAAGTGACAGGTCTTCTGCCTCAGTGGTGTAGTACCCGAAACTTGTATATATATTAATTAACAGGTCGTAATTTTTACCGGGAATATCTTTCATATCAGCCTGGTAATAACCTGGGCCTGAGGCATCCTTTTTTGCTATTTCAATTTGTTCAGAAGATAAATCTATGGCAGTCACTTTATACCCCTGAAGAAATAAAGCATGACTCATTTTTCCTATGCCGCAGCATATATCTAATACAGACGCGTATTCAGATGGAGGGAACAAATTAGCAAATTTTTCTGATGCGAAAGTATAGTCCTGATAGCGAACGAGATTATTGGGCACTTCTGTAAAAAACACAGGAAATCCTGTTTTATCGTTCATGCCACCTGCTGACATTGTACTCTCCATTATTCTTACTATTTTTTATTGAGCTGTATCTTGTGGATAAATCTCTTCCATTGAATCATGTGTCAGCGATGCGTCGTTAAAGTCCAGCTCATTTGCATACGTAAAAACGATAACTGTGCGACGAGATTCCTGCGTTAACGGCGCTATACGATGAAGAGCATCCCTGGCCCTTAGCAGGTAACACTGGCCACGAGCAACATGACGACTAATAACCGGATATTCAGCCAGCGTCTTTTTAATCCACTCTCTTGTATTCTCTTTCTTCCAGGGAATGCGCGGGATAAATTCAACCCGGGCACCTGAAAGCACATCAGGCTCATCAATTACCCATACTAAAGCATACGAATAGTCATCCCAATGCCAGCCATAATTATCGCCACTTTTATTTTGGGAATTGATGATAAATTCTTCAGGCTCGTAAGGTACGCGATAAATTTCTTCACCGGTAATTCGGGAAAGAAATTTCAGGACACCTGGGCTGTCGAAAAAGGCAGGAATATATTTCCCTTCTTCACGAATAGCATTACGGCCAACACTATCGTATGCCCTTGGTGTGTTACCACTCTGTTTGATAATAACTTCACGACGCAGCGCATTTTTCTCAAGCAGTGAGCGCGCCTCATCTTCCATCTTCTGTTGTAGATCCAGGGGAAGAAGATCCTCAATGACGACCATTAAATCGTCTTCATAGTCGTTTTTAAAATAGTTGATCAGCGACTCTGGTAATCCATTAATGTGCTGAGAAATTTGTGTTTCAATCTGTTCCACAGTTAACTCCCTTATTTTTATAAATACCCTTTTATGCCTTGTCTTAGACGTTTTAAGCATGCCTTAGCAACATTCATAAATCTTGTATCTCATTTCAATAATCGAACAAAAAACGAACAATCAATTAGGTTCTTCCAGGCCGGGCCGTACGAAAAACGGCCCCATAGCGCAGTCGTTCTTTATCTGCTTACGACGAATCTGTTGGCTCGCGAAGTGCAGATTAACGCTGAAATCAGCGCAGAGGCATACATTCGCTAATGTATTGTCTTTAAACGCAAAAACCCCCGCCGAAGCGAGGGTTTCAAATTATGGAGTCACAGGATGTGGCGAGTGAATCGAACCGTCGATAACGGGTTCGCCTCAAAACGCAAAAACCCGCCAGAGGCGGGTTCTTTAAATATGGTGCCCGAACCCGGACAAAAATGCCGGGAGCATTTTTGCATCGCGTGCCAGCGCGACCCGAAGGGCGAGTCACAGGATGTGGCGAGTGAATCGAACCGTCGATAACGGGTTCGCCTCAAAACGCAAAAACCCGCCAGAGGCGGGTTCTTTAAAGATGGTGCCCGAACCCGGAATCGAACCAGGGACACGGGGATTTTCAATCCCCTGCTCTACCGACTGAGCTATTCGGGCAACGGGGCGCATTAAACCAAAGCGGCCCGGCAGCGTCAAACGCTTTTCACCAAAATCACATCGACTGACGGCTTTTCCATCAACTCAAATATCGGGTTTGACCTGATGCAAAAATGTCGTGGCTGACCGGGTAAATTTTAGTCAGCAGAGCGGTAAAGGCTCCATTGTGCCGCGATTTTGCCGATATAGGAGGTGAGACCAACACTAATAATAAGGATCGCCATGTTTTCCACCATTACATCAGGTATCGCTTCACGCCACGGCTGGCAGAAGCGGGCACACTCAGCGGCCACGCTGAGCTCACTCAACGGCTCCATCGCCATGGTTGAGTTCTCCCCCGATGGCACCATTCTCAGCGCCAATGCGCTGTTTCTGGCGCGCATGGGCTACACGCTGACAGAGATTGAAGGCCAGCACCACAGCCTGTTTTGTACGCCGGAACAGCTTCAGTCGCGCAATTATCAGGATTTCTGGCTGCGACTGAACCGGGGTGAAAGTTTCAGCGATAAATTTCTGCGTATGGCGAAAAACAGCCGCCCAATCTGGCTCGAAGCCAACTATGTGCCGGTGCAAAACCGCCATGGCCGGGTAATTAAAATCGTCAAACTGGCCACCGACATTACAGGTCATATCAACGATGCACAGGAGCAGCGCGCCATCACCACCGCCATTGAACGGTCGATGGCGGTGATCGCCTTTAACCTCAAAGGTGAAGTGCTTAAAGCCAACGACAACTTCCTGAAAACCATGGGCTACCGTCGTGAGGAGGTAGAAGGGATCCACCACCGTCACTTCTGTTCACAGGCTGTACGCGACAGCCGCGAATATAGCGAGTTCTGGCAGCAACTGAACCGGGGTGAATTTGTCTCGGGTCAGTTTCCCCGGGTGAATAAACGTGGCGAGACGGTCTGGCTGCGCGCCACCTACAATCCGGTATTTGACGAGCAGGGCCGGCTCTACAAAATCGTCAAATTCGCCACGGATGTGACGGCACAGGTGGAAAAGAATCAGCAGGAGCACGATGCGGCACAGCGGGCTTATCACACCGCGCTGCAAACGGATGAAAGCACAAAGCTGGGTGCCGATGTTATCGCCAGCAGCGTGCAGACTATGAATGCGCTGGCGGGCGAATTGCAGGGGATCTCCGGTGATATTACTGGCCTGAGTGAGTCCTCCGATCGTATCGGCGCAATTGTGGAAGGCATCCGTCGGATCGCCGATCAGACTAACCTGCTGGCGCTGAATGCCGCCATTGAAGCAGCAAGGGCCGGCACCCATGGCCGTAGCTTTGCGGTGGTGGCTAACGAAGTCCGCACGCTGGCAGCCAACATTAACCGCGCCACGACCGACATCGAAAACCGGATTCAGCAAAATCATCTGCTGGCCAGCCGGGCGCTGAAAGGTATTGAGTCGAACCTGAAACGTGCCGATCAGGGCGTACAGCTGGCTCAGGAGGCGGGCGGCGTGATTGCAGAAATCCGTGAAGGCGCAACGGACGTGGTGCGCGCCATCGGCCAGGTGACCAAGACGCTTAAAGTCTGACACTCTTCGGGGGCGCTCGCCCCCTATTTATCAGGTGTGCCCTGCACCGGCGCGTCTGGTACTGGCGGGATAAAGATATGGTCCAGAATATCCCGCATCACGGGCGCAGCCGTTACCCCTTCCCCGCCACCATTCTCCAGAATCAACGCCACAGCCACTTTCGGGTCATCAAACGGCGCAAAGGCGGTATAGAAGATATGGTCACGCAGCCGCACCGGGATCATCTTCGCGTTATAAGTCTGGTTCTGACGCAGGCTGAACACCTGC
Organism: Pantoea sp. 22096; assembly: GCF_052045955.1. NCBI lineage: Bacteria > Pseudomonadati > Pseudomonadota > Gammaproteobacteria > Enterobacterales > Erwiniaceae > Pantoea > Pantoea sp. 22096. The sequence goes on from NZ_JBQEPW010000003.1 coordinate 217,108, forward strand.
GACGTCCCGCTTTTCGCGGCGATGCCATAAGGCGCCGTATGGAAATATTTATAACCGGTGCCGTTTGGTGCGTTAGCCATGCCAAACATCGCGTGACGCACCAGCGACCAGTAGGGTGAGTGAGGATCGCCAATCTGTGCCTCGTGCTGCTGTGGATGGTAGTTCTCCACCAGCGTGCCGCGCTGGGTTTTCTCCAGCAGATGCGGTGCGATGACCCGACCGTTATTGATCAGCGCGACCATCGCTTTCACCATCTGAATCGGTGTCGCAATCCAGTAGCCCTGACCAATGCCAACTGAAACCGTATCGCCCTGATACCAGGCCTTTTTGTGCACCTTCAGTTTCCATTCACGGCCTGGCAGCAAACCGTTGTACTCCTCATTGAGGTCGATGCCGGTCGATTTACCATAGCCAAACTGGCTGAGCATGGTGTGAATCCGGTCAATGCCCATCATGAAAGCCACCTGATAAAAGAAGGTGTCGGCCGACTCTTCTATCGCGCGAGTGACATCCAGCATGCCGTGCCCGGTTTTCTTCCAGTCGCGATAGCGCCGGTCCGTCCCCGGCAGCGTCCAGGTCGGCGCACCAAAGAACTGCGACTGTGGCGTAATCACATGAGTCAGCAGCGCCGACATCGCCATATAAGGCTTCACCGTCGAGGCGGGCGGATAGAGTCCCTGCGTGACGCGGTTGATCAGCGGCAGGTCTTTATCCTGCAGCAGCTTTTTGTAAGCCTGATAGCTGATGCCTTTCACAAACGGATTCGGGTCGTAGCTGGGACTGGAGACCATCGCCAGCACGGAGCCGTCGTGCGGATCCTCAATCAGCAGCGCCGCACGCTGCCCTGCCAGCAGGCTCTCCACATACTGTTGCAGATGCAGATCCAGCGTCAGCGTCAGGTTTTTACCCGCGACCGGCGGCACCTCTTTCAGCACTCGCACAATGCGGCCATGGTTATCCACTTCTACTTCCCGATAGCCCGGCTTGCCATGCAGCTGCGCTTCGTAATAGCCCTCAATCCCCTGCTTGCCGATGTTGTGGTCAGCCGCATAGTTTTCGGCGATACCTTCCGCATTCAGTCGTTTGTAGTCGTTATCGTTGATTTTCGAGACATAACCGATCACATGGGCCAGATCGGCTCCATAGGGATATTCACGATCCTGGTAGGTCTCAATGCTGGCACCGGTAAAGCGGAACTGATTGACCGCAAAGCGGGCGACCTGCTCTTCGGTCAGCTCCTCTTTCAGCACGACCGGCTTGTAACGGCTGGTCTGCTTCAGCGCACGGCGGAAAGTGTCAATCTCATCGGGTGTCAGATTTACGATCGGCGTCAGCGCCCGCAGCGTGGCGTCCATATCGTCGATTTTATAAGGCGTTAGCGTGATGGCATACCAGCTGACGTTGCGCACCAGTGGAATACCGTTGCGGTCATAAATCAGCCCGCGCGTCGGGGCAATGGGGATCATCTTGATGTCGTTCTGGTTGGAACGCGTCTGGTAGTAGGCATGGTCGCGCACCTGTAAGCGGAAAAGGTTTACGCCAAGAAGGGTGAAACAGAGACAGACCAGGGCAAAGGCGATTGCGGCGCGACGGGCAAACAGCTTCTCTTCAGCGTCGAAGTTACGAAAGTTCATCAGGGGACATTATCAGGCGATTAATTATTATCTGTTGTTGCGCACCATGATAAAGCGCGATCGCAGGCGTGCCAGCGCGAAGATGCACAAGCCTCAGCAAAAGTGTGTCATTTGATGTGAATGTTACCGGGAAAGCGAGGCGGGAACTCAGATCCTCCGGTCAGGGAGGATCTGAACAGGCGATTGGCCAGCGGGCGGGAATCGTCACCCGCCGCGTGTATTAATCACCCAGCAGGACAGACTCCAGCGCAATTTTGATCATGTCGTTGAAGGTTGTCTGACGCTCAGCAGCCGTCGTCTGCTCGTGCGTACGGATATGGTCTGATACGGTACAGATGGTCAGCGCTTTTGCACCGAACTCAGCGGCCACACCGTAGATACCTGCAGCTTCCATCTCAACGCCGAGGATGCCATATTTTTCCATTACGTCGAACATCTGCGGATCCGGCGTGTAGAAGAGATCGGCAGAGAAGATGTTACCCACGCGCGCTTCAACACCCAGGTTTTTCGCCGCATCAACCGCGTTACGCACCATGTCGAAGTCAGCAATCGCCGCGAAGTCGTGATCTTTGAAACGCATACGGTTCACTTTTGAATCGGTGCAGGCACCCATACCAATCACGATATCACGCAGTTTTACGTCGGCACGTACGGCACCACAGGAGCCCACACGGATGATTTTTTTCACGCCGAAGTCCGTAATCAGCTCTTTGGTGTAGATGGAGCAGGAAGGGATACCCATTCCGTGACCCATCACAGAGACTTTACGGCCTTTGTAAGTACCGGTGTAGCCCAGCATGCCGCGAACGTTATTCACTTCAACCGCGTTTTCCAGAAAGGTTTCTGCGATGTGTTTTGCGCGCAGCGGATCGCCAGGCATCAGTACAACGTCTGCAAAATCGCCCATTTCAGCATTAATATGTGGAGTTGCCATTGTTTAATCCTTATTAAATTGCTGATTTACAGCATGTTCTTGCCATAGTCCATCTCGGACAGGCCAAAATAGTGTGCAATTGTCTGACCAATATCGGCAAACGTTTCGCGGTATCCGAGTGAACCCGGCTCCACTTTTGGTCCGTAGATCAGAATCGGAATGTGCTCACGCGTGTGCTCCGTGCCTTCCCAGGTCGGATCACAGCCGTGGTCAGCGGTCAGAATCAGGATGTCATCTTCTCCGACCAACTCCATCAGCTCAGGCAGACGACGGTCAAACAGCTCCAGCCCACCCGCATAACCGGCGACATCACGGCGATGTCCCCAGGTGGAGTCGAAATCAACGAAGTTGGTAAAAACAATCGCCTGATCCGGCGCAGTTTTCATCTCCTGAATCGTCGCGTCAAACAGCGCATCCAGACCGGTCGCTTTGACCTTTTTGGTAATGCCCTGCTCAGCATAGATATCGGCGATTTTACCCACGGAGATCACGTGACCGCCCTTCTCATCCACCAGCTTTTTCAGCATGGTGGCGGATGGCGGCTCGACTGCCAGATCGTGACGATTGCCGGTGCGCTCGAACTGACCCGCTTTGTCACCCACAAACGGACGGGCAATAACCCGGCCAATGTTGTAGCCACCTTCAGTCAGCTCTTCACGGGCGATTTCGCACAGCGCATAGAGTCGATCCAGACCAAAGGTCTCTTCGTGACAGGCGATCTGGAACACGGAGTCCGCAGAGGTATAGAAAATCGGCTTGCCGGTTTTCATATGCTCTTCGCCCAGCTGGTCAAGGATCACCGTACCTGAAGAGTGGCAGTTACCGAGATAACCCGGCAGGTCGGCGCGCGCTACCAGCTTGTCCAGCAGTTCCTGCGGGAAGCTGTTCTCTTTGTCGCTGAAGTAGCCCCAGTCAAACAGCACCGGCACACCGGCGATCTCCCAGTGGCCTGACGGCGTATCTTTACCTGACGAAAGCTCACTGGCGTAAGCGTACGCGCCGGTGATTTTTGCCTCAGGATCCAGACCCGCCGGGAAGCGGCCGGTCGACAGCTCGGCGGCTTTACCCAGCCCCAGCGCGGTGAGATTAGGCAGATGCAATGGACCTTTACGTCCCTTGTCTGCTTTACCGTTAAAACAGGCTTCGGCGATATGACCCAGGGTATCTGAACCTGCGTCGCCGAATTTATCGGCATCTTTACTGGAGCCAATTCCAAAGGAATCGAGAACCATAATAAAAGCACGTTTCATGCAAGTCTCCTGCGCATTGGCGCGTGACAAGTCAAAAAAAAGCGATCAGATCAGTATACCCGAATGCATCGCGGCTGGCACCGGTTACTGGTCAGTTAGCTGAGATCGCTCACACGGCGATAGACAACCGGCGTCTCAGCCGGGGCGGAATCCCCGAGCACCAGCGCAGCTTTAACCGCTGCTGCGGCCTGCTGCCATTTGTCTTCGCTGCTGGCGTGAATGACCGCCAGCGGACGTTGTGCATCGGCACGTTCGCCCAGGGTGATCATTTCGCTGAAGCCAACGCTGTAATCGATGCTGTCGCTGGCGCGCTGACGTCCGCCGCCCATCGCCACCACCGCCAGACCCAGCGCACGGGTATCCATGCTGCTGACGATGCCTGGCTGGTCGGCATAGACCGGTTTGCTCAGCATTGGCGCGGGCAGATAAGCGTCGTAGCGTTCAACGAAATCGGCAGGTCCCTGCTGGGCAGCGACCATGCGACCAAACACCTCGGCTGCTTTGCCGTTATCCAGCACTGTCATCAGTTTCTGACGCGCGTCGGTGTCGCTGGCGGCGAGTTTGCCGGAGATCAGCATTTCGCTACAGAGCGCCAGCGTCACGTCCAACAGGCGCGGATTCCGCTGTTCACCGGTCAGGAAGCGGACCGCTTCGCGCACTTCCAGCGCGTTACCGGCTGACGAGGCAAGTACCTGATTCATATCCGTCAGCAGTGCGGTGGTCTGGCAGCCTGCGCCATTGGCGACGCCAACAATCGACTGCGCCAGACTTTCTGACGCTTCATAGGTTGGCATAAACGCGCCGGAACCCACTTTGACATCCATCACCAGTGCATCCAGCCCTTCTGCCAGCTTCTTCGCCAGAATCGAGGCGGTAATCAGCGGGATCGAATCGACGGTGGCGGTGATGTCACGCGTGGCGTAGAAACGCTTATCCGCCGGCGCCAGCGAGCTGGTCTGGCCGATAATCGCCACACCCACCTGCTTAATGATCTCGCGGAAGCGATCATCACTCGGGAAGATATCGAAGCCCGGGATCGCTTCCAGTTTATCCAGCGTGCCACCGGTATGGCCCAGGCCACGACCCGAGATCATCGGCACATATCCGCCACAGGCGGCGACCATCGGCCCTAACATCAGCGATGTCACATCACCAACGCCGCCGGTCGAGTGCTTATCCACCACCGGCCCGTTGAGGTTGAGTGATTTCCAGTTAAGTACCGTACCGGAATCACGCATCGCCATCGTCAGCGCAACCCGCTCCGGCAGCGTCATATCATGGAACCAGATGGTCATTGCCAGCGCGGCAATCTGACCTTCCGAGACGGTGTTATCACGCACGCCGTTAATGAAGAAGCGAATCTCCTCTTCAGTCAGCGCCTGGCCGTCACGTTTCTTTCGAATAATTTCTTGTGGCAGGAACAAAGTAGCCCCCTGGTTCAGGGAAATCAGGATGGAGAACAGGCGGTCAGCGACCGCCTGAGGGATCAGTAACCCGCTTTGCTGGTGTCGCTGTCATGACCCAGGGTGTTGAGCAGGCTCGCCAGCAGGCTTGATGCACCAAAGCGGAAATGGCGCGCATCAGCCCAGTCGGCACCCAGCGTCTCTTCTGCCATCTGCAGATAGATCGCGGCATCTTCAGCGGTGCGCACGCCGCCCGCCGGTTTAAAACCAACCTGCTGGCTGACGCCTTTGTCACGGATCACATTCATCATGATCTGCGCCACTTCCGGCGTGGCGTTAACCGGTACTTTACCGGTGGAGGTTTTAATGAAGTCAGCACCTGCATCGATGGCAATCTCAGAAGCCTGACGGATCAGCGCTTCTTCCTTCAGCTCACCGGTTTCGATGATGACTTTCAGCAGCACGTCCGCTTCAGCGCAGGCGGTTTTACAGGCTTTTACCAGATCGAAACCAACCTGGCTGTTACCGGCGATCAGCGCGCGGTACGGGAACACCACATCCACTTCATCCGCACCGTAGGCGATGGCGGCACGGGTTTCTGCCAGTGCAATATCGATGTCGTCATTGCCGTGCGGGAAGTTGGTCACCGTGGCGATGCGGATCTCCGGCGTACCCTGCTCGCGCAGCGTTTTACGCGCAATCGGAATAAAGCGCGGATAGATACAGATGGCGGCGGTATTGCCTGCCGGGGATTTAGCCTGATGACAAAGGGCAATCACTTTTGCGTCGGTGTCGTCGTCATTCAGGGTGGTTAAATCCATCAGTTTCAGGGCGCGCAGGGCAAGAGGTTTAATATCGGTCATGAGGCTCTCCAAAGGATCGGGGTGCAACCCACCGGCTTGCCGGCGGAATGTTATAATAATAACACTCAGAAGCGGCCTGATATGTGCCAGTAGTCACATAGGGATAAGAAATTGGTGCAATTTCGTCACACTCACTGTGACGAAAATCGCAGATAACAGCGTCTGGTAGCCATTATACGCCAGCTGGCCGAATGTTACTATTATCACATTTAAGCGCAGGTTAGGCAGATCCGGTCAGTTACGCAGCGCCGGGAAAGCGGGATCGAGCCGGAACAGCTGCTGGCTGTTGTGCCACAGCGCATGGGCAATCTCTTCGGGTGACTCCTCTCGCAGGCTGCAGAGCACCTCCCACACCTGACGCGCCCGTTCCGGGCGGTTTGGCTGGCCCTGAAAGCCCTGCAGCGGCATATCGGGTGCATCGGTTTCCAGCAGCAGCGACGAGAGCGGCAGTTGCGCCACGGTCTGACGGGTTTTGCTGGCGCGTTCATAGGTAATGGTCCCGCCAACGCCAATCGCATAACCCAGCTTAATAAAGGCCTGCGCCTGTTGCAGGCTGCCAGCGAAACCGTGCACCACGCCATGGCGCGGCAGATCGTGACGACGCAGAATCTGCGCCAGCTTGTCATGGGTGCGCCGCGAATGCAGGATCACCGGCAGCTGATACTGTTTCGCCAGCTTCAGCTGCGCCTCAAGAAAGCGTTGCTGCTTATCAAACTGCGGATTGTCGCGATAGAGATCCAGCCCGATCTCGCCGATCGCCACCAGCTTACGTGGCCGCTGTTGCAGTAAGGTTTCCAGCTGCCCAAGATGCGCCTCAAGGTGATTTTCAATGACGATAGGGTGCAGGCCCAGCGCCGCGTAGAGCGGCGGGTATTCGGCGGCCAGCGCGCAGACGCGCTCAAACCGGCTGGCATCAATTGCCGGGATGATAATCTTCTCTACACCCGCCTCAGCGGCGCGCGCCAGGCTGCCGGGAACATCCCCTTCAAAAGGCGGAAAGTCGAAATGACAGTGCGTATCGATAAACGTCATGCCAGCGATCCTTTGTCGTAATTCGCATCATTGTCCGCCAGCGGCGGCGTAATGATCCATCGGGTATCCGGTGCATTAGCGACCGGCGCAGGTGGGGTGACAATGCGCGCTGAGATCATAGGTTCAGCATCGCTCAGCCACTGGCCCAGCGTGGCGAGGAAATAGCGACCACAGCGCCGTCCCAGATGATAATCCTGATTCAGCGCGGCAACACGGCTGCCCAGGGCACTGCTGGCCAGCACGTGCGGTGGGAAGATTTCAATGATGCGCAAATCGTCGGGCGGATTCTCGATAAACTGCTGAATTTCGCGATAGCTCTGCTCATGCTTATTCAGCACGTTAATCATCGGCTGCAGCGCGCCGGTGCTGAGCCAGCGCTCCATCCGTTTAAACCATTTCGGGGTATAGAACATCTGCGACGGTACGGTGCGGATCACCACAATCGTATCGGCCCCGCGCCGGGCAGCTTCACGCACCGGAATGGCATCGCTGATGCCGCCATCGAGATAGCTTATCCCTTCCAGATTGACACCCAGCCGGTAAAAACCGGGAATGGCGCTGGAGGCTTTAATCAGATCCAGCCAGTTCTCGGCGGTGGGCGTAAAGTAGCCGGGCGAATAGTCGTCGCTGCGGCAGGCGCACATATAAAACTCGCGGCCGCTGGAGAAGAGCTGTTCCGCGCTGCTCATCGCCAACGGAAATTCACTGCGGGTAATATCGATCAGCCAGTCGAGGTCGATCAGATTGCCTCCGCGCACAAAGCGCAGCGGATCAAAAAAGAGTTTACTGGTGGTATAGCGGGTAATCACGCGACGGGCGTAGCCGGGCTGACCACAGACAAAGGCAGAGAGATTTTGTGCACCGGCAGAAGTGCCGAGCATCAGTTGAAAAGGGTTGAATCGGGCGCGCTGGAATTCATCTAATACGCCTGCGGTGAAAATGCCGCGCTGACCGCCGCCTTCACAGACAAGGGCAATTTTCTGAGCTTTGAAGGGTGTCAGGGCCAGAGGTTCAATGGCGCCGAGCGTGACGGGAATGCGTATACCCACTGTGCGAACCTCAAAAAAGGGTTCCGGGTATGCTGGAGGAGGGATCCGTTAAAGACAGCAGCATTCCGGAGAACCAGTCATCTATTCCTTTAACCGGCAGGCCAGCTGAACTGGCTTGCCATCGCAGCGATGTGAAGGTGTCCTTCTCTTCACGTCAGTCGCTACAGATGACTGGTCTCCGCTCTATGCTTTGCGTTGCATTACGCTGCAGGACTCATCGGCTAAAGCTTTTTACGGCCGGTAAACAGGCTGATGAGGAACAGGATAATACCAACGACGAAGACAACTTTAGCTGCCCATGCTGCTGTGCCCGCTAAACCGCCAAAACCTAATGCCGCAGCGATCAGTGCGATCACCAGAAAAATAATGCCCCAACGAAACATAAGCCTCTCCTTACCCTATTTAAAATCGAACTGCTTATTTAATCCCCGGATGGGTGTTTTTATACAAGCGGCCACCAGAGTGGCCGCTTGCAAGCTTAAGATTTAACCGTCAGGTCATTCTTAACGCTTTTCACGCCTTCAATGGCTTTCGCGATGCTTTCTGCACGATCTGACTGTGCCTGATTAGCAACATGCCCTGAAAGCTGAACAACACCGTCGGTAGTCTCAACTTTAACGTTGCGCGACGGAACAATGTCATCTGCTAACAGCTTAGCTTTAATTTCGCTGGTTGTAGCGGCATCGCCGGCATAACCTTTCACTGAAGAGGTTTTGCTGTCTCTGACGTGTAGTTTGTCGCTGACGGATTTAACACCTTCGATTTTCTGCACCACTGCCACAGCCTTTTCAGCCTGATCCTGTGAGGTGACGAAACCGCTTAAGGTCACGACGCCACTATGCGTTTTTACCGAGATATCCGTACTTTTAATAGCGTCGTCATCCACCAGTGCCGCTTTGGCTTTGGCGGTGATGCCGCTGTCATCCATATAACCATCGACTTTTTTCATAGAACTATCGATTTTCGAACCCGCGCTGTCGGCTGTCTGTGACGCTTTCTGCGACATAGATTCGTCAGCCAGTGCGCTGCCGCTGATCAGTGCTGAGCCAATCATTGCGGCCATCAGGGTTTTAGCAATCTTAGTCTTGTTCATCGATATCTTCCTTCTATCAGTTAACTCACCCAAAACTGTGGGCGAAACAGAGGCACATATGCCGCTGCGTTACAGGACGTAAGGACAAGAGAAGTCTCTTCCGCCGTCCGATAGAATAATCATAGACGGCATTTTGCGATTTGCCTGGCTAACTGGTTGATCACACGTCAAAACAGAAGAAAAAAGGGTTTTTTAGGAGGAGTCTGGAGCGAGGAAATCAGGGCCACTCCCTGCTGGAATGGCCCGGAAACAGGCGATTAGTGCTCGCGTGTTTTACGGAAACGGACGTCAGGGTAACGTTCCTGGGTAATATTAAGATTCACCATGGTTGGCGCGATATAAGTCAAATTATCACCGCCATCGAGCGCCAGGTTAACTTCGTTTTTACGCTGGAAGTCCTCAAACTTTTTAGCATCGTCACATTCAACCCAGCGCGCCGTTGAGACGTTAATCGCTTCGTAGATCGCTTCGACGTTATATTCGCTTTTCAGACGTGCCACCACCACATCGAACTGCAGTACCCCGACCGCGCCCACGATCAGATCGTTGTTATGCACCGGACGGAACACCTGCACTGCACCCTCTTCCGACAGCTGAACCAGCCCTTTCAGCAGCTGTTTCTGCTTCAGCGGATCGCGCAGACGAATACGACGGAACAGCTCTGGCGCGAAGTTCGGAATACCGGTGAACTTCATGTTTTCACCCTGCGTAAAGGTGTCGCCAATCTGTATGGTGCCGTGGTTATGCAGACCGATGATATCGCCAGGATAAGCTTCTTCAACGTGTGAACGGTCGCCCGCCATAAAGGTCAGGGCATCGGAAATCACCACATCTTTGCCAGTACGTACCTGACGCAGCTTCATCCCTTTTTCATATTTACCGGAGACCACACGCATAAAGGCCACACGGTCGCGATGTTTCGGGTCCATGTTGGCCTGGATCTTAAACACGAAGCCGGTGAACTTCTCTTCTTTCGCTTCTACCGTGCGGGTGTCGGTATCGCGTGGCATCGGACGTGGCGCCCATGCCACCAGGCCATCCAGCATATGGTCTACGCCAAAGTTACCCAGCGCGGTACCGAAGAAGACCGGCGACAGTTTGCCGTTCAGGAAGGCTTCCTGCTCAAACTCGTGCGATGCACCCTGCACCAGCTCCAGCTCTTCACGCAACTGTGCCGCCAGATCGTCACCGACTGCGGTGTCGAGGTCCGGATTGTTCAGCCCCTTCACGACGCGGACATCCTGAATGGTGTGGCCTTTACCGGTCTGGTAGAGATAGGTCTCATCTTTGTAGAGGTGATAAACCCCTTTGAACAGCTTGCCGCAGCCGATTGGCCAGGTGATCGGTGCGCAGGCAATTTTCAGCTCGCTTTCCACCTCATCCAGCACTTCCATCGGATCACGGATGTCACGGTCAAGTTTGTTCATAAAAGTCAGGATCGGCGTATCGCGCAGGCGGGTAACTTCCATCAGCTTGCGGGTACGATCCTCAACGCCTTTCGCGGCATCGATCACCATCAGACAGCAGTCAACGGCGGTCAGCGTACGGTAGGTATCTTCCGAGAAATCTTCGTGACCTGGGGTATCCAGCAGGTTTACCAGGCTATCGCGGTAAGGAAACTGCATCACCGAGGTGGTAATAGAGATACCACGCTGTTTCTCCATCTCCATCCAGTCCGACTTGGCGTGCTGGTTAGAGCCACGGCCTTTTACGGTACCGGCGGTCTGGATAGCCTGTCCGAACAGCAACACTTTTTCGGTAATGGTGGTTTTACCGGCATCCGGGTGCGAAATGATCGCGAAGGTGCGGCGGCGTGCCACCTCTTCTAAAAAGGGATTAGACATGGAATTCTTCTCAATAGGCAGCGCAACATACTGGCGCTGCTGATAAATCACGGTGGCCGGCAGAACCTTACCGGCGGGTAAACGGTGCCAAAAACGATCTTTCATCGTTGGCGGGTCAGCGCGAAGTTACATTGGCGTGAAGTCCGGTTACCTGGTCAGCTTTAAGGCGGCATAGCATACAATATTTTGCGCGCGCGGCCTACAGGGAAGGGGCAGGATTTCAGGGGCGGAGAATCGGAGAATAGCGGAGGCGGCAACAGCGTCGGGCGGGTCTGCACCCGCCCCCACTCTGTTATCCCAGTACTTTTCTGACGCAGGCTTTGAAGATCTGCACACCAATCTCCAGCGAGCTGAGATCAAAACGCATATCGGGATGATGCAGCCCTGGCGTCAGGTTGGTGCCCAGCCCCCAGAAGCCCGCCTTCACACCCGGACGCTTCACGGGATAGTAGAAAAAGTCCTCGCTGCCTGGCGTGGTGCGGGTCGGCAGTGCGCCCTCTTCACCCAGCACTTCAACGATGGCCGCGCGGATCACCGCCGTCGCGTCATCATCAATCTCGGCAGCCGGCATCTCTTTCAGCACGCGAACCTCGGCGGTGGCTCCCAGTGCCGCGACGCTGTGAGTAATGGCGCGCGTGACCTGCTCTTTCAGCTGCGTCATCGGCCCGTTCTCCTGCGAACGCAGATCCCACACCACGCGGGCTTCATCCGGTACCGAGTTGGTGACACCCGCATCGCACAGGAAGCGGGTCGCTTTGACGCTCCATGTCAGGCCCGGGGACAGATGGAGGGCATTGACGGCCTGAACCGCCTGCGCGGCCGCATCCAGCGCATTGATGCCAAGATGCGGTCGCGCCGCATGGGCGGGCTGGCCTTTGATGGTCGCTTCCAGCGTGCTGCAGGCGGAGTAGAGCACGGCAGGCACTGCCTGGCCGACCACGCACTCCTCCAGCGGACGCAGATGGAAGCCCAGAATCATCTCCACATCATCCAGTGCGCCGCCTTCGATCATTGAGAGCGCACCGGCGCCCAGCTCCTCGGCGGGCTGGAACAGGATCTTCAGCCGGCCACGTTTCACCACGCCCTCCTGCAGCAGAGCCGTCGCCGTCGTCAGCACGACCGAAGAGTGACCGTCGTGACCGCAGGTGTGGCGCGCACACGGCACGCCATCAATGATGTGCCCCAGCGCATCCATATCCGCGCGCAGCGCCAGCACCGGCCCCGGCACCCCGCTGTCGATCTCCGCCACGATGCCGGTGGTGTTATTGATGTTGCGCGTTACCTTCAGGCCCGCTTTCTCCAGCTGATCGGCGATGTAGGCCGAGGTCTTTATCTCCTGAAAGCCCAGCTCCGGAATTTCGTGCAGATAGTGATAATGCTCTAATACCTTAGACACAGCGTTACTCCTGAATAAACAGACGCATAACAGACATCGCGATCAGCGCGTTGATGATGCTCACCAGCATCAGCAGCGGCCAGTATTTTTTGGGCACATCGGCCACACCCAGCAGCCGCCCCATATATTGCAGTTGCGATCCCATCAGGAAAATCGCCGGTGCCAGAATAGTAATATCCGCGCCGGTCAGCAGCCCTTTGGTCAGCAGGCTTACCGCAACGCCAGTGCCCGCCGACGATGAAAGCCAGGCGGTAAGCAGCACGGTAATCGCCTCGCCCGGCAGGCCGAACAGCCCCATCACCGGCGCAAAGGCATGTCCAAGGAACTGCATAATACCGAGCAGGTTCAGCACTTCCGCCAGCACATAGGCCATCACCACATTCGGCATCAGGTTGTGAATGGCGATGTGAAAGCCTTTGCGTGCGCCAGTCACAAACACATCGAACGGATTACTGCAGGTCGCAATTTTATTTTCCATCGGCAAAATCCTTCTTATAAACACTGTTTAACACAGCGCGCGTTATTGCCGCACCGATAAATTTCAGCACGAACATTAATAACAGCGGAATAATAATCGGCAGCGTCATAGAGGCGAACAGCGCTGAACCGATGGCGAAGTAATTATTGATTAATCCCGCACCGGAATATTGCCAGGCACTCATCACCACCAGCTCTTTTTTACCAATCAGTTTCTGATCAGCCATCTCTTTTGTTAATGCCGCGCCCGCGTCGGTGCTTTGCAGGTCAGTGATTAACGCCAGACCGCAACGGCCCGGCAGGCCCATCAGCGGCTTAAGCAGCGGTGTCAGCAAGCGATGTGCCGCGCGAATCGCACCATAGTGGGTAAAGATTTCGAGCACGCCCAGCGCCAGCATTACCGTGGGCGTCAGCGACAGGGCAAACAGGAAGCCCGCTTTAGCACTGAGTCCGCCTGCGCCGACAAAGGTGTTGCTGGCGGGATCTTTCATGGTGCCGAAGCTGCCGCCCAGCGTAGTGAAGTCAAACGCCCCCAGCCATTTAAGGCCCTCGACGTTATAAAACAGCCCTGAGAAAAACAGAATGGCAAAAATTAATGCGATATAACTGCCTCTGGTCGCCGTCATTTTTACCGGATTAACCACACTCTCATCTGACATTACTTTCTCCTGATAACATGGTCTGCCGCCTGTTCCCTGCCGTAGCAAGTTTCAATATATGGAACTCAGTTCTAAGCAGGATTTATGCCAGAGCCGCTAAGAGAGAGATTGTTAACACCTTATTTCCCCACGCAGGACATTTAATCCACGCTATACCTCTTATCACGCTCTGAAATTTATTTTTCAGACCACCCGGTGATATTTTCGGGACGGCATCAGATTGCGAATATTTCGTCTGTTACAGCGACTTATTGCACCAGCAAAATAACCATCGCCCGCACTATCATGGTGCTGATTCGCCTGACGTTGTTGCCTGATAGCCGTGATACAGAATGAGAATTGCTCGCATTCAATTTCCGAAATAATTCTATTTAAATCAATCAGATAAATTAGCTTATTTTGCGGAAAAGGTTTCACTTTACTAACATGTATGATGCATAATTCACCGCTTCCACCTGTTTATTTAACATCTTCTTAAAAGGACTCGGCCATGCTGACTGCTGAAATGACTGGGCGTTTAAACGACCAGCTGAACCTGGAATTCTTCTCTGCCAATCTTTATCTGCAAATGAGCGCCTGGTGCAGCGACAAAGGCTTTGAGGGTGCCGCTTCCTTCCTGAAGATGCATTCACGCGAAGAGATGCAGCATATGCAGCGTCTGTTTGATTACCTGAGCGATACCGGCGCGATGCCGGTGCTGGGCACTATCGCTGCGCCACCGGTTTCTTTCACCTCGCTGAATGAAATCCTGCAGCAGGCGCTGGAGCATGAGCAGCTGATCACCAGCAAAATCAATGAGCTGGCTCACGCTGCTATGACGTCACAGGATTACTCTACCTTTAACTTCCTGCAGTGGTATGTTGCCGAGCAGCACGAAGAAGAGAAGCTGTTCAAAACCGTGCTGGATAAACTGGCGCTGGTCAGCAACAGCGGCAACGGTCTGTTCCTGGTCGATAAAGATCTGGGCCGCATGAGCACCGAAAACCACGCAGAATAATATTTTTCGGGCCTCTCAACCGATTAAGACCACTGACAATTCCCTAATCAGTTATCTGGAAGCAATGATAAAGCCAGGATAGCAGGGAATATGGTCAGAGGAGGAAAGCGTCCCGCGCCAGGGACAAAAACGCCCGTAGCCGGAACAACGCAACGCGTTGGTCCGGCTACGGGCGCACCTCAGGGATGAGGTGCGTCATCACGCGGGTAGAGCGCCCGGGGACTGGCTTGAGCGTCTTTCCGATCTGACCGTATTTCCTGTGCAGGCACGGTTTGGCAGCGGACCCGCTTTTGCCAGCTTCCTCGTCGGCCCCTTTCCGGGGCCGAACTTATTTCCGTCTAACGGCCATCACGCCACCGCTATTCCAGCCGGTAACTCGCCGCTTTCTCGCCGTTCACCCACAGCTCACGACGTTCACCCGCAGGCAGTAACAGCGCGATCTCCCGCCAGGCAGGCTGATAGTCGCCGCGTTTTTCCACCGTCAGGTCGATTCGGCTCGCGCTGCTGCACAACGTCCAGCTCAGCCACAACGCATTGCCCTGCTGCCAGCCATGGCTCTCACCATCATCGTCAAACATTTCGCCCTGAGTGGTTACACCTTCCGGTGCGGGCCATAACTGCCACTGCCGCACCCTGTCGCGTCGCGCATCGGTGGTGCTTTCGCATTCGCCCAGCGGGATAATCGCACCGGCTCGCACCAGCAAGGGCAGCCGATCCAGCGGCGCATCCAGCGTAACCGTTTCGCCGCCCGCAAACGCCCTGCCGCTGTGCCAGTCATACCAGCCGCCCTGGTTGCGTGGCAGATAGACTTCACGGCTGCGCGCGCCCTGCTCCACGACGCTGGCGACCAGCAGATCGCGTCCCAGCATGAAGTCATCACACGCCTGATACGTCCGTGGATCCTGCTCATGATCGAGGAAGGTCGGACGCAGCATCGGCTCATCTTCCGCGCTGGCCTGCCACGCGAGGTTATAGAGGTAAGGCATCAGACGATAGCGCAGGCGGATCGCTTCGCGGATCATTGGCGTGACCTCCGGGTACATCCACGGCTCGTTCACGGTGTGATCGTCATTCCACGAATGGATAGTAAAGCGCGGATGCATTACGCCATTCTGAACCCAGCGCACAAATAGTTCGGCATCCGGCTTATCACCCGAGAAGCCACCGACATCGTGTCCGACATTAAACAGCCCGGACAGGCTCATCCCCAGCCCCATGCGGATGTTGTAACGCAGAGTCTGCCAGCTGGTGCGGTTATCGCCGCTCCAGGTCTGCACATAACGCTGCATCCCGGCGCAGCCGGAGCGGGAGATCAGATAAGGACGTTTGTCTGGCGCAAACTGCTGCTGCGCTTCCATCGAGGCGCGCATCATCAGCAGCGGCATCACCGGCCGGATATGCTTGATGGCGATCGGCTGACCAAAACCGTGACAGCGCGCTTCGCCATCCCACACCTCATATTCGTTGTTATCGTTCCAGGTTGAATCAATGCCCTTCTCCAGCAGCTGCTGCGTGACATTTTCCTGCCACCAGCGCACCGCCTGCGGATGGGTGAAATCAAGGTGCGATCCCTCATCATCCCAGAACACCGAACGCTCCGGGCGATCCTGTTCCGAGTCACGAATAAATAGCCCCTGTGACGCCACTTCCTGGTAACGCGGGTGATCCTGCAGCAGACAGGGCTTGATGTTGGCCGCCAGCTTCATTCCGGCACGATGAAAGGCATCACTCAGCGCGTTGGGATTCGGAACTTTGTCGTAGTTCCAGTTGAAGACATAGCGTTTGTTATTGATCGAGGTGTAACCGGAAGAGAGCTGGAACGAGTCGCAGGGAATTTCATGCTCGCGACACAGGCGGATAAAGGATTGCAGCTGCTGCTGTGCGTCCGGCGCGTCGGTGTAGTGCATGGTAGAACCGCTGTAGCCCAGGCTCCACTTTGGCTGAAAAAGCGTGCGACCGGTCAGGCGCACAAAGGCTTTGGTGACATCAAGCAGCGTCGGCCCGAGCATCATGTAGTAATCGAGATCGCCCGCCTCGGCGCGGTAACGGCGATAAGGCAGATGGTAGTTATCCAGCTCATTCCCCAGATCGAGCCAGCTGCTGCTGAGGTTGTCATAAAACAGGCCAAAGCTGACGCCATCGCGCTGCGTCAGGGTAAACGGAATATGTTTATAGAGCGGATCGGTGCTGGCGGCGTTATAGCCCATCGCATCGAGATTACGCATCTCAAACCGCCGGTTAACGCGGTTCAGGTCGCCACTCTTCTCGCCCAGACCATACACCCGATCCTGCGGCTGACGACGCTGATAGTGCTCGACGCCGTCGCCGTGCGCATTGAGCAGATAGGCACCGGTATGACGATCGGCGGTCAGCGGCTGCCAGCTGACACCATCAAACTGCTCCCAGCTCAGGCAGAGCGGCTGATGCACCGTCACCCGCAACTGTGGTGTGCTGATGCGCAGCTGCTGCGCATCGTGATCCACCTGAAATGCGGGCAGCGTAAAGCCATCCAGCGCCTCGCGGTCACGTCCCTGCCAGGGCACATCATGCTCAGGCGCAATGCTCCAGGTGCGGTTCAGCGCCAGATCACCGTCGCGCTTCAGCAGCACACGCATCAGCTTCTCTTCCAGTACATAAAGTCGCAGGAAATGACGATCGTCGACCTTGAGTTCAACAAAGTGATCGGCCTGCTGATGCAGCGTCCAGTTCTTCAGGGTTTTCATCGCGATATCCTTATGGGTTAGCAGGGCGCTGGCGGCGTTCGGCGATCAGCATCACCAGGAAAACGGCACCAATCAGGTCAAAGATGCCCATCGCCACAAACAGCGGATTAAAGCCGATGGTATCGGCGGTCACACCAATAATCAGCGAGAAGATAAAGCTGGCGATCCAGGCGCAGGAGCCGCGCATGCCGTTGACTGTAGCCATCTGGCGGCGATCAAAACGCTCTACTACCAGCGCGCTCAGCATGCAGGAGATCACCTGATGACCGAAGCCGCCGACGGAGATCAGGGCGATCGCCAGCCAGGGATCTTTTACCAGCGTCATCAGCGCCAGTGAGACCATCAGCAGTGCGCCGGTCACCGAACTTGCAACAATGGAATTCACGCGGGTCATGCCAAACCAGCGCACATAGATTCGGGTCAGATAGCCGCTGGCAACGCTGCCGAGGTCGGCGGCCAGAAATGGCAGCCAGGCGAACATCACGATCTGTTTAAGATCCATGCCGCGCTCGTTGGCAAGATAGAGCGGTACCCAGAAGCTCAGCACCGCCCAGGCGGGTTCAGCCAGAAAGGCCGGAATGGCGATGCCGTAGAATTTCTTCTCTTTACCAATCACTTTCAGCGCAGTGAAGAACGGCAGCTTTTCACCGATCGCCTCGTTGTCCTGATTAATAAAAGCGCGTTCATCATCGGAAAGACGGGGATGGCTTTCTGGCGAGTGATAGCCCCACCACCAAAGTCCTACCCACAGCAGGCCCAGGCCGCCGGTCAGCAGAAATGCGCCCTGCCAGCCAAAGGTAATGTGGGCAACGTAGATAATCGGTGGCGCCAGCATCGCACCAATCGAAAAACCGACACCTGCCCAGCCCGCAGCGACCGGACGCTCCTTTTTCGGAAACCAGTCACCGATCGCTTTGGCGTTTGCGGGCGTAGCCGCCGCTTCGGAAGCCCCCATGACAAAACGCAGCAGCGCCAGATGCAGCCAGCTTCCCGCTCCGGCGTGCAGCAGACAGGTTACCGACCAGATCAGCGCGCAGATCAGGAAGCCCATCTTCAGTCCGATTACATCGATCAGCCAGCCGCAAATCGGCTGAAACAGGGTATAGGCGAGCTGAAATGCGGCTACGACCCACGAATACTGTTCGGTGGTCATGTTCAGACTGGTTTTCAGTTCCGGTGCCAGAATGCCGAGGGAATTACGGGTGATGTAGTTGACGGTTACACCCAGCAAAAACATTCCCAGCATCCACCAGCGTAAATTTTTAATCACGCGCACCGTGCGTGACGCACTGATGGGTTTGGTTGTTGATTCGAGGCTCATTGTGCCACTCCTGATTGCCATTGATGACGCACACCGCCTGCTGGCGTACCGCGTGTCCTTTTATCGAACTTAGAAAAGTGCGAAACGTGGGTACAGCCACTTTTTTGCAACAGTTTTCATGGCAGGCTGGATCCCGACAGAAAATGGCACTGAAAAGCTTATCTGACGCGATTCAGCAGACTATGAAAAATTTTTCATGAGCAGATTTGAAGGCGATCACAGAATGAAACAAAGGCTGAAAATCGGTGAGATTGCGGCGCTGAGCGGTGTCTCGATCAGTACGGTGTCGCGGGTGCTGGCGGGGAAAGCGAATACCCGACCCGCGACGCGGGACAAAGTGCTGGCCGTGGCGCAGCAGCAGGGCGTGCTGGATAACCTGCACAGCGGCCGCCTCCTGCTGAATAACCTGATGGTCTTCGCCCCGCCGCGCGCCTTTGACGTACGCAGTGACATTTTCTACTACAAGGTGATTCAGGGGATAAGCCAGGCGGTGGAGCCACATGAGGTGCGGCTGCGCTACTGTCCGCTGGAAGAGGTGGAAAGTGATGCCGCGCTGTTTATCGATAAGATGCAGCAGACCGAAGCCGCCCTGCTGATCGGCATTGATGATGAGCATATTCATCAGCTGGCGGCGGAGATGAACAAGCCCTGCGTGCTGATCAATGCCCTCGATCGCCGGATGCGCCTGCCTTCAGTCTCGCCGCATCATCAGCTGATTGGTGAATTCTCCGCGCGCTATCTGTTTGAGCAGGGACACCGCCAGATCCTGTCGCTGCACTGCCTGCGCCGCTATACCATGGAGCAGCGTCTTCAGGGGGTGCGCGACGCCTGGCACGCCATGAATCTGCGCTTCGACAGCCGCCAGCACCTGCTGACCCTGAACAGCTTCAGCAGCAATGAGGCGGCGGAACGGCTGGGTGACTATCTGCGCCACTGCCCTGACGCACTGCGTCCGACGGCGATTCTCGCCAGCGGGGATTACATCGCCGCTGGGGCGGTCACTGCGCTGGAGCAGGCCGGATTACGGGTGCCACAGGATATTTCAGTGATGAGCATGGATGGGTTTAACCTGGCCGCTATCCACGATATTCCGCTGACCTCGGTGCAGGTGCCACGTGATGAGCTGGGCGCAGCGGCAGTGAGAATGCTGCAGGAGATGCGGCTGAATCCCGGCACCCCCACCGGCAGCCTGCTGCTGAACGGCAGGCTGGTGGTGCGCGAGTCGGTGCGCCGTATCCGCGATAATCTCAGCCATGCGCCGGTTCAGCAGCATGGCCTTTATGATTAACCCGGCGCGGATTAACCCAGCGTTTTCAGCCGCAGCTCCGACGGCTGAGGTCGTCCGAACAGGAAGCCCTGAAACAGCGTACAGCCCTCATCGCGCAGCTTCGTGAACTGCTCATCGCTCTCCACGCCTTCAGCGGTAATCTGGATATCCAGACTGCGGCTCATGCCGGTAATCGCGCGGATTATCGCCAGCGCCTCGCGGCTGTCGCCCATATCGTTGATAAACGATTTGTCGATTTTGATTTTGTCGAATGGGAAGGAACGCAGATAGCTCAGCGACGAATAGCCGGTGCCAAAATCATCCAGCGCAATCTGTACGCCCAGCGCCTTGAGATTCTGCAGGGTACGGATATTCCCCAGCGAGTCATCCAGCAGCACCGATTCGGTGATCTCGACTTCCAGTCGCGCCGGATCGAGACCCGACTCTTTCAGCGCACCTTCAACCACCGGCACCAGCGAGCTGTTTTTAAACTGCAGCGGTGAGAGGTTGACCGAGACTGACTGCTCCCCTTCCCAGCTCGCCGCTTCACGACAGGCTTCATAGAGCGCAAAGGCTCCCAGCATATGAATCAGGCCGGTCTCTTCCGCAATCGGGATGAAGTCGTTGGGCATAATCAGCCCGCGGATAGGATGATGCCAGCGCATCAGCGCTTCATAGCCAATAATCGTGCGGTGATCGCCATTGGTAATAGGCTGATAGTAGAGCCGCAAATGCCCGCCGCTGATCGCATCGCGCAGATCGTTTTCAATCAGGCGTCGGCTGCGTGCCACATCATCCATCTCCAGCGTAAAGTGCTCATAGCGGTTGCGGCCATTACGTTTGGCTTCATACAGCGCCATATCCGCACAGCGCAACAGCTGCTCCGGCGTATTGGTGATGGTGGTGCTGAGTGCAATACCCACGCTCAGCCCGACCGACAGATTATGACCTTCAACGTTAACCGGCGGACGAATCGCCTCGATCAGACGCTGCGCCACAATGCTCGCCTCCTCACTGTTTGCTACCGAGGGCAGCACGATAGCGAACTCATCGCCACCAATGCGCGCCAGCGTATCCTGATCGCGCAGCGTGTTTCGCAGACGCTTAGCCACGCTGCGCAGCAGCTCATCGCCAATCTGATGGCCCAGCGCATCGTTCACATTTTTGAAGTTATCCAGATCAAGGCACAGCGCGGCGGTCTGGCGCTGCGTCTGGCTCGCAGTGCGCAACGCCTCACTCAGACGCTGGCGGAACAGCATGCGGTTCGGCAGGCTGGTCAGGTTGTCGTGGTGCGCCATATGGTGAATACGGGCATCGGCGGCGCGCTGGTCGGTGACATCTTCCACCAGCAGCATCAGGTAGTTGCGGCGCGCATCCTGACCATTAATCGCGGTGGCGCGGGTATGCAGAATGCGTTCGCCGCTGGCAGTCATAAGTAACTGCTCACGCTCATGCATGCCCTCACTGCGCAGTGCAACGTCCGCCAGATTGTTAAAATAGTCACTAAGCTCAGGCGACATGCATTCGTGCGGACGCTTGTTGACGATCAGTGCTTTCGACAGGCCAAACAGCTGCTGGGTGCGGTCATTCACCAGCAGGATCTCGCGGGTAATCGCATCTTCAACAATCACGCAGGAGGGAATGTTGGCAATGATGTTGTCCAGAAATTTAGACAAGGCGGTTTTCTGCGTGCTCTGCGCTTCGGCCAGATCACGGGCGCGCAGGATCTGCTGCTCCTGCTCACGGCCTTCCGTGCGGTCGCGGGTGATCTTGGCGAAACCGATCAGCTTACCGTCATCATCATGGATCGCGTCGATAACCACATGCGCCCAGAACGCGCTGCCATCTTTACGGTAGCGCCAGCCCTCATCTTCAAAACGACCGGTTTTCAGCGCGATACCGAGATTAGCTTCCGGTGTCCTGTTCAGCCGCTCCTGAGCACTGTAAAACAGCGAGAAGTGCTGACCGACCACTTCTTCCGCTTTGTAACCTTTGGCGCGCTGTGCGCCGGCATTCCAGTTCACAACCACGCCGTCGGTATCAAGCATATAGATGGCGTAATCCGTTACGCCCTCAACCAGCAGGCGAAAACGCTGCTCCTGCTCGCGCTGCTCGCTGCGGACACGCTGCTGTTCAGTGCAGTCACGGGTGATTTTGGCATAGCCCAGCAGCTTGCCCTGATCGTCACGGATCGTGTCGATCACCACATGTGCCCAGAACGCGCTGCCATCTTTGCGGTAGCGCCAGCCCTCATCTTCAAAACGGCCGGTGCGATAGGCAGTTTGCAGGTTCTGGCTGGGGATATGATTGAGTCGATCCTGTGCGCTGTAGAAACGGGAAAAATGCTGGCCGACAATCTCTTCCGCCACATAGCCTTTGGCCCGCTGTGCGCCGGCGTTCCAGTTCACTACGTTACCGTCCTGATCGAGCATGTAGATGGCGTAATCGGTGACGCCCTCCACCAGCAGGCGGAAACGCATCTCCTGCTCCCGCTCTTTGCGCTGCTGCTCCTGCTGCCGGGTGCAGTCACGGCAGACCGCAGCAAATCCAATCAGCTGAGCGGTCTCGTCGCGGATGGGATAGATGACCACGTGTGCCCAGAAGCTGCTGCCATCTTTACGGCAGCGCCAGCCTTCGTTTTCGTAACGTCCGGTGGTGGCGGCGATATCGAGTTCGCGCTGCGGCTGACCGCGACGGCGATCCTCTTCGTTGTAAAACAGGGCGGCGTGCTGTCCAATAATTTCGTCTGGCCTGTAACCAAGGACGTGCAGACCCCCGCCGTTCCAGCTGGCGACAGTTCCGTCCGGTTTAAGCATGGTGATCGCATAGTCGATCACGCTTTGTACCAGCATGCGATACATGACATCAGAGTTATTATCCATTGTTATTTGCCTGCTGCTCGGGAGCCCGGTAAAGGCTTAGGAATGTTCTTAATCGCGAGCCGGGACTAAAGCGGAAAAGGTCTGCGAAGACAAGCGTATTAAGAAGAATAACTAATCTTATCAGGGGAGTTATCGGCAGCGGCGAGCAAATGTTCAATGGTGTAATGATTGGGATAAGCGCCTGAGCTCAGGCGTTCAGGCAGGTTTTACAGTCAGCAAGGTCAGAGCGCGAGGCTGGCTCGCGCTTAATCATTTCGCGACAGAAACGGCGTTTACAGGTCCATCTGTTGCTGTAAATGCATCGCGGCAATCGGCTGCCAGATTTCGGTTAACGCGCCCTCTTTGCCGGTAAACGGGTCCTGGGTCGGCAACGGCACTTTTTTCACCTGCTCCTGCGCCATCTTCAGCTTCGCGGGTTCGTCGCGCAGCGTCTCAGGCGACATGCCACGCGGATAGGCACCGATCACCATAAAATCGTCGCTGGCACTGACCTGACGATGACCGACACCCGCCGGGATCAGCACCGCATCGCCTGCGCGCAGGGTGACCATCCGGCCACTGTCGCCGCCAAACAGCACTTCCGCCCAGCCTTCCGCAACGCCGAGCAGTTCATGGGTGTTGGGATGGAAGTGGGTATAGGGGAAAATCGGATAGCGCCAGGCGGGTGGCCAGCCGTTTTCGTCGAACGTTTTCTTAAACCACGCTGCGATCTCCTCCTCTTCCGGCACCACGCGCGGCCAGATAATCAGAGGTAACGGGTTATTAGGTACGCCACCCGACGGAATGGCGAGCATCAGATGCTGAGGATTATCAGAGGCCCCGGCCGAAAAAGTACCTGCGGCAAAGGACATCATTAACATCAGACTGGAGGATGAGGCACGCATACAGGTTCTCCGCTTTTTTTATAAGTGTGGCAAACCCGCGGCACAATGCAATGTGCGCCGGACGACACAACTGAGATAATTGACTGATATTGCTGACTAAAGCCAAATGTGTCGCTAACAATAGGGCGAGACCGTGCCTGTACGGCGGCAGATAGCGGTTCTTACTGCGGTAAAGTGTTGCAAAATGTCAGGCGGCCCGGCACGCAGATACGGCAGCCCGATGCCAGGGCAGTCTTTTGATAAACTGTTATACAAAAATCGCACAAATCTGTTTCTGATATGCTTGACTGTTATCTGTTGTAATAGCTAACAGATGACAGTGAGGTAACCAATGGACGCTATTAAACAAATCCTGATTGACGAGATCGCCACGCTTAACCGCGAAGAACGTCGCGACAACCTGCCGCGCTTTAGCCTCTCGTTTCTGAAGAACCATCCCGGCCTCTGGGCAGTTATGTATCTCTGCTACGGCCTGTGCGTGGCGCTGATATTCACCACCGAGATGCTCGGCTGGCCCGCCTTCTGGTTTGCCACCGCATTTGTGCTGGTAATGAGCGTGCTGATGCTGCTCGATATCAACCCGAAATATCGCTTTGAAGATATTGATGCGCTCGATCTGCGTGTCTGCTACAACGGTGAGTGGTATTACGTTCAGCCGGTGCGCGAACAGGCTATCTCACGCATTCTGTCGCTGCCTGAAACACCGGAACGGGTAAAAAGCGGTATCCAGCGTCTGCTGACGCAAAAAGGGGAAGTGGACTTTTATGATGTCTACTACCTGACCTGGGGCCACCAGGAAGCGGCGCGCGTCTAATCCGCCTGCGGTTCCGCCATTAACTGACCCAGCGTCGCTATTGCCGCCTCGGCCCGACTATCCCACGGCCAGGCGGTATTCAGTCTGAAGCAGTGACTGAACTGCTCTCCTGCCGAAAACAACTGCCCCGGTGCAATACTGATCCCCTGAGCCAGCGCCTGCTGGTAGAGCCGGGTAGTGTTGATGCTGTCCGGCAACGTCACCCAGAGAAAATAGCCGCCGCGCGCTTCGCTGACCGTAGCCTGAGGCGGCAGCACCTTCAGCAGTGCCTGACGCACCATCTGCTGTCGCTTCGCCAGTATCTGTCGCAGCCGCTTCAGATGGGTGTCGTAACGCCGCGTGGCAAGAAAATCGGCCAGCGCCAGCTGCATCGGTGCGCTGGTTGAGAGCGTGCTCATCAGCTGCAGTCGCTGAATGCGCTGCGCATGCTGTCCCGCCGCCACCCAGCCGACGCGAAAACCCGCCACCAGCGACTTGGAAAAGGAGCCACAGTGCAACACGTTTCCCTGCCGATCCCAGGCCTTGGCGGGCAGCGGCGCAGCCTCACCCGCCCAGAGTTCAGCATAAACATCATCTTCAATCATCGGCACCTGATAACGCGTCAGCAGCGCCACCAGTTGCTGTTTGCGCTCCGGCGTTAACGTTACGCTCAGCGGATTCTGCAATGTTGTCATCAACCAGCAGGCTTTTACCGGCCAGCGTTGCAGCGCCTCCTCCAGCTGGATGAGATCGATGCCCTGCTTTGCATCGACCGGAATCGCCAGCGCCTTGAGCTTGAGCCGCTCAATCGCCTGTAGCGCGCCATAAAAACTCGGTTGCTCAATCACCACATAGTCGCCCGGCTCGGTCAGGGATTGCAGGCTGAGGTTCAGCGCCTCCAGCGCCCCGCTGGTGATGACAATTTCATCCGGCGACAGGGTGATGCCCTGACGCGCATAGCGCTGCGCCAGCAGCTGTCGCAGCGTGGCGTTGCCGGGCGGCAGATTGTGCAGCGCATCGGTTGGAGTCAGATGATGAGAGACGTTCGCCAGTGAACGCATCAGCTGACGCTGCGGAAAGAGTGCCGGATCGGGGAACGCGGAGCCAAACGGCACGATGGCGGGATCGCGCGTGGCCTGTAGTACATCAAACACAAAGTCGTTGATATCGACCTGCTCGCTGATCGCCACGCTGAGCGGTGCGGGCGCTAAGGCGCGCGGTGCCACATAGTAACCTGACTGTGGACGCGAGACGATCCAGCCCTGACTCTCCAGCAGTTCATAGGCATGCAGCACCGTCATCAGGCTAACACCCTGCTGCGCGACCTGCTGACGCAGCGACGGTAAACGGGTGCCGGGCAGCCAGATGCCGGCCTCGATCTGCTGCTGAATCTCATCCATCAAACGCTGGTATTTCGCCACGGGTCGCCTCTCCTTGTTTACCGCGAGTAGTCTGACCGCGAGACTTTACCACGCACGGCAGCCAATGACAGGCGGCGCGCATCGCTTATCGTACTGATTACGCTGATTCAGCTCTGATCAGGTGCTTCAGATTACCGCCACCTGCGGCGTCAGTGGCTGATCGGCTTCAGCAATCGGGCTCACGTTTGCCATCGCCTCTTCCGTTTCCGCCACCACAAAGTTAGCCAGATTCGGCACTCGCTCAGGGGGAACCGGCTTGCCCAGCAAATAGCCCTGTAGCGTATTGCAGCCCAGGCTGGTCAGAAAGGCCTGCTGCTCAGCGGTTTCAACACCTTCAGCCACCACTTTCAGCTGCAGCGACTGCGCCAGCGCCACAATCGCCGACACGATGGTGGCATCTTCTTTCTGATGCTGCAGCTCATTAACAAAGGCCCGGTCAATCTTAAGCTCACTGGCCGGCAGGCGTTTCAGATAGAGCAGGCTGGAGTAGCCGGTGCCAAAGTCATCAATTGAAGCTTTCACGCCGAGCTGGGTCAGCTCGGTGAGAATACGCACGCTCTCATCGGGATCGCGCATCGCAGTGGTCTCGGTCACTTCCAGCGTCAGCAGTTCGGCCGGAATCTGATGTTTTGTCAGCGCATCCACCACCGTCTCCACCAGATTCGATTGCTCAAACTGCAGTGCCGACAGGTTCACCGCTACCGACCAGTCCGGATGGCCCTGCAGATGCCACTGGCGCAGCTGACGACAGGCTTCATGGATCACCCAGTTGCCGATGTTGACAATCATGCCGGTCTTTTCCGCCATCGGCAGGAATTTATCGGGCGACAACAGGCCGCGCTTCGGATGTTCCCAGCGCAGTAACGCCTCAAAACCGAGGATCGGGCCGCGCGGCGCACAATATTTTGGCTGATAGAACAGGCGCAGTTCGTCGTTATCCAGCGCATGCCAGAGATCGTTATTCAGCTGAAGCTGGCTCTGCGCCTGGATGTTCATAGAAGGCTGGAAGAAGGTGTAGCCGTTACGGCCATTATTTTTAGTGTGGTACATCGCTGCATCGGCGTTGAACATCAGTTCCCGCTCATCCACGCCATCGCCGGGATAGACGGCGATACCAAGACTCAGTGAGACCACCAGTTCGTAGCGTGAGATATTAAACGGACGCCCTGTTGCTTTAACCAGCTTATCAGCAATGGCCGCGGCATCGTTGGGATCGTCGATCTCCACCAGCAGCACAAACTCATCCCCGCCGAGCCGTGCCAGCGTGTAGTAGCCGGTCATCTGCTGACTCATCCGCTCGGTCACCCCGACCAGCAGACTGTCGCCGATGTGATGTCCGAAGGCGTCGTTAACTGCCTTAAACCCATCGAGATCCATAAACATCAGGGCAAACTGCGCCTGCTCACGGTTCGCTTTATTGATCGCCTGCTCCAGTCGATCTTCCAGCAGGATGCGGTTCGGCAACCGGGTCAGGTTGTCGTGCAGCGCCAGCTGAGCCAGCTCGCGATTCGCATCAGCCAGCGAACTGGCGAGAATCGAGGTACGCGCCTGCATCCGCGCATCCAGCATTGAGACCAGCAGGGTAATGCCCAGGATGGAGATGGTGACTACCGTGACCAGAATCGCCAGCCAGTTGCTGTTAACGCCCTGCCCGACCGGATGGCTGTGGACGGGAAACTCTGCCGCCATCATGCCGGTATAGTGCATGCCTGCAATCGCACAGCCCATGACCACAGAGGCGCCAATACGCAGCAGCGTGACCCGGCTGGTCTGCCCCTCACGCAGGTTAAACGCCAGCCACAGCGCCGCGCCCGAAGCGGCCAGAGCAATCGCCACCGACAGCGCCACCCAGCCCCATTGCCAGACGATACCGGGCGAGAACATCAGCGCCGCCATGCCGGTGTAGTGCATCGCCGCGACACCACTGCCGAGGATCAGCGCGCCGCCCGCCAGACGCGGCAAAGGCATATCCCCATTGCAGACCAGCCACAGTGCAAATATCGACGCGCAGACGGCGATGGCGGCGGAGAAAGCGGTGAGTCCGGCGTTGTAGCTCATGACCATCTCCATGTTCATCGACAGCATGCCAATAAAGTGCATTGCCCAGATGCCAATGCCCATGGAGAAACCACCGCCGAACAGCCAGACCAGCGCCACTTTGCCGGTAGAATGTACGACCCGTCCCGCCATATCTAAAGCGGTAAACGAAGCCAGCATCGCCACAAGAACGGAGACGATGACGATAAAAGTGTCGTATGAGGTCGCTAACATTGTGCATTCCCGCGAAAGCCGTGCTGGTGGTAGGGCAGAGGTTTTTTAAAATGTGTATTAGTTATCGGCATAGACCGGCAGTTAATGAGCCGCGCACCCTGCATCCTTTCCACTCATTCTGAGTGATGAAATCTATCGTCAGCCTCAGCCAGATACCGACGCCACTGGCTGTCGCAGTGCAGGAATACTGAACGCCTCAACCCGATCCGGAGGTGTGGGTTTGCCCAGCAGATACCCCTGCAATGCATCAAAGCCCAGGCTGGTGAGCAGATGCTGCTGCTCTTCAGTCTCAACCCCTTCCGCCACCATGCGCAGGTTGAGACTCTGCGCCAGTGTCAGCATGGCGCTGACTACGGTCGCATCTTCACTGCCAGGTCGCAGACAGTTGATAAAGCTGCGATCAATCTTGAGTTCACTGGCATCCAGGTCTTTAAGATGTAACAGGTTGGCATAGCCAATGCCAAAGTTATCAATGGCGACGCTGACGCCCGCCTGTTGCAACTCACGAATCCGCTGCTGGCTGAAAGCGGGGTCGCGCATGGCAATCGCTTCGGTAATCTCCAGCATCAGCGCACTGCCTGAAAGCTGGTAACGCGCCAGCGTCTCGTTCAGCGTGCTGAGCAGATCACGCTGATGGAACTGCAATGCCGAGAGGTTCACCGAGACCGTCCACTCGCCGTGGCCCTGGCTGTGCCAGATCCTTAACTGACGGCATGCTTCCCCGATGACCCAGTTTCCCAGCGCTACAATCTGGCCGGTTTTTTCAGCGCGTGGCAGAAACAGCTCAGGCGTCAGCAGACCGCGCTGCGGATGCTGCCAGCGCAGCAGCGCCTCAAACCCCATCAGGCGTGTGCCGCCGGAACGGAATTTGGGCTGATAGAACAGCCGCATCTGCTGGCGATCGATCGCTTCCCATAAATCGTTGGCCAGCTCCAGCTGATGCTGCGTTGCCGCGCTCATAGCAGGTTCAAACAGGCACCAGCCGTTTCGTCCACTGTGTTTGGTGTGGTACATCGCCGCGTCGGCATTAAACAGCAGCTCCTGCCGGTTGCGACCATGCAGTGGAAAGATTGCAATACCTGCACTAAGTGAAACGTGCAGTACATAGCGGTCAAGTTCAAACGGCGTACCGATCACTTTAACCAGTTTTTGCGCCAGCTGCTGGGCCGGGTTGATGTCACACTCCGCCATCAGCACAAACTCATCCCCGCCCAGCCGCACCAGCAGCATAGTGTTACTGAGCTGACTGCGCAGCCGTTCCGCCACCGCCACCAGTAACCGGTCACCGACATGATGCCCCCAGGTGTCATTGACCGCTTTGAAGCCATCCAGATCCATATAAATCACGGCAAAGCGATCTTCATTCAGCAGCGCCTGTTTGATGGCGAGATCAAGCTGCTGCTCCAGCATCACCCGGTTGGGCAGCGCGGTCAGGTTGTCATGCATCGCCAGCTGACGCAGCTCCTGGTTAGCGCGATTGAGCCGGGTTGCCAGCCGCGCGGCACGCATCTGAGCGTCCAGCATCGAACTCAGCAGAGTGATCCCCAGAATAATTAACGTAATCAGCGTGACCCATACCGCCAGTCCCGGATTACTGACGCCATACGGCTGCATTATGCTGCCGTGGCGGAACACCGCCGCCGCCATCCCCACATAGTGCATGCCCGCAATCGCGATCGCCATCACCAGTGAGGCCAGCCCACGCATCAGCAGCAGATGATGGTCACCCTGCCGCAGATGAAACGCCAGCCACAGCGCCACGCCTGAGGCCGCCAACGCAATCAGCACAGAGAGCGTCACCAGCAGCCTGTTCCACTCAGGTTGGGGATTAATCAGCAGAGCATACATACCGAGATAGTGCATCACTACCACACCCACGCCCAGGATCAGCGTACCGCGCAGCAGCCGCTGACGGGTGAGATGTAAACCGCTCACCGTCTGGCTGAAAGCACATATTGACGCCAGGATCGCCACCAGCAGCGAGAGGATCGTCAGCCGCGTGTCATAGCGCATCGTCATCGGCATCATCATCGCCAGCATCCCGATAAAATGCATTGCCCAGATGCCAATCCCCATTGTCGTGCCGCCCACCAGCAGCCAGAACCGCGCGCTCCAGCCATGGGAGACCGCCACCCGTCCGGCGGTATCCAGCGCTGTAAAAGAGGCAATAAACGCCACGATCAGCGAAACGCAGATCAGAACGCCATTCCAGGTGACAAGCAACATGTGCAACTCCTCACCACCTGCAGAAAAACAGGTGCTGTATAAAGTCAGAAAAGTAATCTTAAAAACACCCAACGGGTGAAAGTTAATAAACTCCGGTATTTCCTGACCCTGAAGACCGGGCAAAAAAGGCCCACGAACGCAGGCCATTAATGACCTGCATCTTATTTCCCGCCTGCTGAGTCTGCGGGTAAATCGTTATTATGTCTGATTGGTACAGGAACATATCACCGAAGCTGAAAGCAGGCCAGAGGCCGAAAAAACAAAGATGTTTGTTTTGCCGCCTCGCTTTTATGCCTTGCTGTAACTGGGTTATCGGCCAGAGAGGCCATTTGATTAACGAAAATTAAACGGCAGCGCTTCGCCTAACGCTTTAACTGATCTATAGTAAGTAAAACTGATATAAATCATAATCCTTAAGTCTAAGATTTTTCTTAAGACTGCGGCGCTGCCCGCCTTATTGTTTTTATTTCCTTACTTTGGGTTGAATCGTTAATAAACACCGGGTGAAAAAGCACTGACTCTCGATAATCCGTAAGGAAATATTATGAAACTCAAGCTTTTTCTGTTTGCCGCTGCAGGATTAACAGTTGCTGTTCCATCATTAACCCAGGCGGCGACGACCTCGGGAACCATCAATGCCACGTTAACGCTAACTACCGGTTGCCTGGTAAATGGTCAGTCAGCCACGGCGGGCGTTAACTTCGGTACCCTGAACTTTGGTAGCAGTGCTGCCACCTTTGATACCCTGAACGCCACCCTGGTCGGTGCAGCCGGTAACGGTATTTTTGTGCGCTGCACCACCGGTCAGGACTACAACGTGGTGGTCACCAGCAGCAATGCTGCGCCAGCCACTATCTATGGCACCGCCTCAACGTCGCCGCGTTATCTGATACTGGGATCGAATAATGCGCAGGGCATCGCCTATACCCTTTACAGTGACGCCTCCTTTACCACGGCGATCGCCAACAATACGCCTATCGCCGCCAGCGGTACCACCGATCCGACGCTGGGGACCAACTACGCCATCTATGGCCGGGTGGTCGGCGGCGGTTTTAACCCCCTGATCCCTGCCGGAACCTATACCGACACGATTAACGTTGCCGTGAACTATTAACTGCTGTCGCAGGTAAATACGGGTGGTTCTCTGGCGATCCTGCCTGACGATCGCATGCGGTCTGCTCCTGCTGACAGGGAGTATCAGCGCCTGGAGTCTGCCTACCAGCACCTTTCAGGTTACCGCGTCGATTGTGGCAGGCTGCGTGATATCCGGTACCAATACCGGCGTCTTTGGCACGCTTAATTTCGGTACGCAGTCTGGCGTGGCGGCGAATACCGTCAACGCCAGCTATCTGCAGAGCACCTCGATTAATCTCGCCTGTACGCCAGGCACCACGCTGAGCATGAGCATTAATCAGGGCAACAATTTCACCACGACCCGTAACCTGAAGCTGCCCAATTTCAGCAATACCGTTCCCTACACGCTCTTTAGCAACGCCAGCCGCACCACGGTGATCCCGGTCAATCAGGCGGTGCCGTTGAGTTATAGCAATGCCAATAACATTACGCTGCCGATCTACGGTCAGCTACAACTGCCCGGCACTGCGCGCGCCGGCGTTTATACCGACACGCTGACCGTCACCCTGAGCTGGTGAGGTGATAGAAAACAAGGATATGATCATGAAGCCACTGCGCGCTCTGTTGCTGCTGCTAAGTTCCACCCTGCTCTCCCCGGCCTTCGCCGCGAATTCGGTCATGATCTGGCCCATCGATCCCGCCATTAATCCTGAAGAGAAAGCCAGCGAACTCTGGCTGGAGAATCGCGGTAGCAGCACCACCATGATGCAGATCCGCGTCTTCAGCTGGCAGCAGAACAATGGCCAGGAGCAGTATCAGACTCAGCAGCAGGTGGTCGCCAGCCCGCCGATGGTGCGGATGGAACCGGGCCAGAAACAGCTGGTCAGGCTGATTAAACAGACGCCGCCTGCGGCCGGTAAAGAGCTGGCCTATCGGGTGGTGCTGGATGAGATCCCGACCCCGCGTAATCCCGGCGAGAATCAGGCCGGGCTGACCTTCCAGATGCGCTATTCGGTGCCGCTGTTTGTTTATGGCGCCGGGCTGAACACAGACAGCGCTCGCCCGGCTCTGCGCTGGCAACAGATTAGCGAGGGCGGCAGGCGCTGGCTCCAGTTAACCAACAGTGGCAGCGGTCACGCCCGGTTGAGCAATGTGGCGATTGGCGGTCGCAAACTGGGCGAAGGATTATACGGGTATGTGCTGGCTGACAGCTATCACCGCTGGCCGCTCTCCTCGCCGGTAAGCGGCGAGCTCACCGCAGAGGTTAACAAGAGCCCGTGGCGCAGCGCCGCCAATAAGTAAGCGCTGAATGAGACCGTTTTCCCTGCATCCCTGCGGGCTGGCCGTGGCCAGCGTGATTTACGCCCTTACGCCGGATCCTGTGCTGGCGGAGACTTACTCATCCCTGCCCCCGCCACCCAGCCTGCAGACCAGCGGCAGCGGTCAGCGTTATATGCTGGAGCTGGTGATTAATCAGCAGGAGAACGGCAATATTGTGCCGGTAGAGCAGCGCGACGGTCATTTCTGGATTCGCAGCGGCGATCTGCAGCGTGCCGGCCTGCCAGCGGATAAGCTGGGCCAGCAGCCGCAGGTCGATGTCAGCAGGCTGCAACCCATCAAAGTGGAGTATGACGCTGCGCGACAGCGTCTGCTGCTGACCGTACCGCCTGAATGGCTGCCCGGTCAGGTCATTGGCGAGGCGAAGAACGGGCCCCGCTATCCGGGCCGTACCAGCAGCGGCGCGCTGATTAATTATGATCTTTACGCCAGCCGCACGGATAACAGTGGCTCCCGCCTGTCCGCCTGGAACGAACTGCGGCTGTTTGGTGATGCCGGTCATTTCTCCACTAACGGCGTCTGGCAACAGCAGCTGGAAGGCAGTACGACTTATCAGGATGATGGCTATATCCGCTACGACACCTGGTGGAGCAATGAAGATGAGAACACGGCGGTAAGCTGGCGGGTCGGGGATCTGATCACCGATTCGCTGGCCTGGAGCAGCAGTGTGCGGCTCGGCGGCATCCGCGTCGGCCGCGACTTCAGCGTCCGTCCCGATCTGGTAACCTATCCGCTGCCCGCCTTTTCCGGTCAGGCCGCCGTGCCTTCCACCGTCGATCTCTTTATCAACGGCTATCGTTCCAGCCAGGCAAACGTGCAGCCTGGCCCCTGGTCGATGACCAATGTGCCGTTTGTTAACGGCGCGGGTGATGCCGTGATCACCACCACCGATGCGGTTGGCCGCCGCGTCACCACCACCATGCCGTTTTACGTCTCCAGTAACCTGCTGAAATCGGGGCTGTCGGACTACGCCTTCTCTGCCGGGGCAATCCGCGAAAACTACGGCATAAAGAATTTCGATTATGGTGAGGCCGCGGCCAGTGGCTCTTATCGTTACGGTATGACCGACTGGCTGACGCTGGAGAGCCACGCCGAAGGCAGCGAAACGCTGGCAATGGGTGGGCTGGGTGGTCAGCTGCGCGTCGGCAGTTGGGGCGTGGTCAACGGCGCGGTGGCGCAAAGTCAGCTCGATGGGGAGAGCGGCAGGCAATATAGCTGGGGATATCAGTACAACAACCGCTGGTTCAACATCGGCACGCAGCAGACCCAGCGCAGCAGCGACTTCGGCAATCTGGCGCTGGTCGGCAGCCGTGCCGGTAGTCAGGCGGATAGCCGCTACGCACTCTCACGCCGCAGTGCGCAGTACAGCGCCAGCGTCTCGCTGAATCGCTTTGGCAGCGTTGGTGCCGCCTTCATCGACATCACCGACGGTCAGGGCGATCGCACCCGGCTATGGAACCTTTCGTGGAGTAAAAATCTTTGGGGTAACAGCAGTCTGTATGTCTCGGCCAGCCGCGATCAGGAAGAGAAGAGCTGGACCGGTGCCATCTCGCTGGTGATCCCGTTTGGCGAACAGGGCAGCGTTGCCCTCAGCACCGAACGCGATCAGCGTGGCCGCGACAGTCAGCGCGTTTATGCCTCCAGCGCCATGCCCAGCGACGGCGGGTTCGCCTGGGATGCCTCGTGGGCGAATCAGAGCGGAGACAGCGGCGATTATCGTCAGGGCAGTCTGCGCTATCGCAACAACCAGATTGATACCTCAGCGGGCTTCTATGGCGATGATGACAACCTCACGCAATGGGCCGATCTCTCGGGTGCGCTGGTGTTAATGGATAACAGCGTCTTTGCCGCTAACGCCATCAACGACGCCTTTGTGCTGGTGAAAACAAGCTATCCCGACGTGAACGTGCGCTATGAAAATCAGTCGATGGGACGCACCAATCAACAGGGCTATCTGCTGGTGCCCGCCATCAGCAGCTATTACCCGGCCAAATATGATATCGACACCCTCGACCTGCCGGCAGATATGACCACGCCGCGGGTTGAGCAGCGCTTTGCGGTGAAACGCCAGAGCGGCTACCTCCTCAACTTCCCGGTGGAGAAACTGCGCGCCGCCAGCGTAATCCTGGTTGATGCGCAGGGCCAGCCGCTGCCGGTCTCAAGCCTTGTACAGCGGCCTGACCATCCCACCGGATATGTCGGCTGGGATGGTATCGTCTGGATGGAAGATCTTACCGCCAGCAACCCGATCGAAGTGGTGACGCCCGATGGTCGCCGCTGCGAAACCCAACTGCATATCGCCAGCGGTCAGCCGCAGGCGCTGAAAACCTATGGCCCCCTGACCTGCGCGCTGCCGGCTCCAGTTGCAGGTAGCGCCGCCGCGCCTGCTGAACCTTTTACGTCCGGAAACCCACTATGATGAGATCTCTGTTACTGGCTGGTCTGCTGCTGTTACTGCCATCGCTGGGTTACGCAGCCTGTACCCTGCCCGCCTCCACAGCGAGCTTTGGTTCGGTCACCACCTTTGTAGCGAATACCACCGTCAGTTCGGTCACCACCAACGCCAACGTCAACTGTGGCTCCGGCTCGTCGCTGTCGCTGCTAGGCAATAACCAGATAACCTTTCAGCTGACCGGCGCAACCAATAGCAACGGCACGCGCGGTACGCTGAAACGCAGCGGTGATACCGGCAGTGATAATGTGCCGGTGCGGCTCTGCACCGACACGGCCTGCGCTACTGAACTGACGATTGGCGGCACGCCGTTTGTCTATGGTTCGCAGACCCTGATCAACCTGGCGGGCTTGCTGGGCAGCCTTAACTTCGCCATCCCGGTCTATCTGCGCACCGTTCCCGGACAGGTGGTCGCCGCCGGAACCTATCAGGTGACGCTGAACATGGCGGTGACCTATCGCATCTGCACCAGCGTCGGGGTGGGCAATCTCTGCTTAAGTGAGCAGACCGGTAGCGGCGTAATTCCGATTAACATCACCGCTATCCTGACCAATGACTGTACGACGATCACCTCGCCCAATATCAGCTTTGGCAGCGCGCCGCTGGTCGGCAGCTTCTCCGCCGTCTCGCAGACCATCAACGTATTGTGCAGCAAAGGCAGCACCTATACCGTCGGGCTGAGCAATGGCAGCTATGCGGCGGGTAGCGTCAGGAATATGGCAAGCGGCGCGAATCGGCTGAGCTATGAAATTTATAAAAGTACCACCAGCAATCGCTGGGGATCGGCAGGCACGGAACGCTGGAGCAGTACCACCTCGACGGCGGTATCCACGGATGGACTGACGCGCGGCTTTAACTACACCGCGCGCATCCTGACCACGCAGAACACGCCGCCTGCCGGTAACTACAGCGACAGCGTGGTGGTCGATTTGTCATTTTAGAGTGAAGCACTGACCGGCGTAGCGCTGTGACGGGTCTGATACTGCTTCACCATCCGGCCAATCAGCAACGTGCCGATCAACCCACAGACTGCGGCAAAGGTCAGCCAGACGCCCGGCATCGCTTTGTCACCGGTTGCATGGATCAGATAGCTGGAGATGGCAGGCGTGAAACCGCCAAACAGCGCCGTCGCCAGGCTATAGGCCATGGAGAAACCGGCGGCGCGCACCTCAGCAGGCATAATCTCCGCCAGATAGACCACCATCGCACCGTTGTAGCTGGCATAAAGAAACGACAGCCACAGTTCCGCTTCCAGCAGATGAGCGAAGCTGGCCGATCCCACCAGCCAATGCAGTACCGGCCAGGTAGTCACAATCATCAGCAGGGTAAAGGTGATCAGCAGCGGGCGACGACCGACGCGATCCGACAGCGCGCCCATCAGCGGTAGCCAGAAGAGGTTTGAGACACCGACGCAGAGG
The DNA here is from genome assembly GCF_052045955.1 of Pantoea sp. 22096. Taxonomy (NCBI): domain Bacteria; kingdom Pseudomonadati; phylum Pseudomonadota; class Gammaproteobacteria; order Enterobacterales; family Erwiniaceae; genus Pantoea; species Pantoea sp. 22096. Next base: position 253,809 of record NZ_JBQEPW010000003.1, read on the forward strand.
GTGACCAGAAACGCCTGTTTGTCGCTCATCATCAGCACGGTTTTACCAAAGGTCGGGGTAAAGGCAGTGATCATGTAGAACATCACCGTGGTGGTGACCACCATCAGCATACCCGCCAGCACCAGCGCCCAGTTACTGGCAACTGAGCGCATGATTTCCGTCATGCTCGGGTGATGTTTACGTTTGCTGAACGCTTCGGTCTCCTCCAGCATCCGGCGGATGTAGAACAGGAATGGCACAATCAGACAGCCGACCACAAACGGGATACGCCAGCCCCACTCCGTCACCGCCTCTTTCGCCAGCAGATGATTCAGCATCAGGCCCAGCAGCGCGGCAAAAATAACCGCAATCTGCTGACTGCCCGACTGCCAGCTGACGAAAAAGCCTTTACGACCTTTCGGCGCGACTTCCGCCAGATAGACCGACACGCCACCCAGCTCGACGCCTGCCGAGAAGCCCTGCAACAGGCGTCCCAGCAGGATCAGAATCGGTGCCGCCGCGCCCAGCGTGGCGTAGCCTGGCACCAGCGCAATGGTCAGGGTACCCATCGCCATCAGGCCCAGCGTCAGCAACAAGCCTTTACGACGACCGTGATGGTCGATGTAGGCACCCAGAATGATCGCCCCCAGCGGGCGCATCAGGAAACCAGCACCAAAGGTCATCAGGGTGAGCATCAGGGAAGCAAACGGGTCATCACCGGGAAAGAAAGTTTTGGCAATGGCGGTGGCGTAATAGCCAAACACCATAAAATCGTACATCTCCAGAAAGTTACCACTGGTGACGTTAAAGATGGTTCGGGCCGCACTTTTCGGCGGCTTTTGTAAAGACGGGGTGTGACTCATAACGGCTTCCTGTTGTTTTTTAGCCGTTTTAGCCTGACTAAGGCGAGATTAATGTGACCTGGCTCACCATTGCACTTTACAATTCTGTGTACATGAGTAACAACCAATTAACAATTCAAATCAGGCAGCATAAATGATCTGCCTGGCCGCCGATCTGCCTGATTTTATCTGGCTGAAGCGCCGCCATAAAAAAGGCGACCTTAACAGTCGCCTTTTCATTTTGCCGGATAACCCGCTATTTCTTCACAGTTTCCATGCCCATCAGACCAATTTTCAGGTAGCCCGCCGTGCGCAGCTTATCCATCACGCTCATCAGCGTTTCATAATCTACCGACTTGTCTGCCTGGAAGAAAATGGTGGTCTCTTTGTTGCCCTGCGTCTGGCTGGTCAGCACGTTAACCAGCGAATCCGGCGTGACCTGATCGTTACCCACGTAAAGCTGCTTATCCGCTTTAATCGACAGATAGACCGGCTTTTCCGGCCGCGGTTGCGGCGCGCTGGTGGACGCGGGCAGATTAACGCGCACATCAACCGTGGCCAGTGGCGCGGCCACCATAAAGATGATCAACAGCACCAGCATGACGTCGATAAACGGCGTCACGTTGATCTCATGCATTTCACCATCGGTTTCCAGATCGTCGTTTAATCGCATGGCCATAACAACTTACCCTAAGCGCAGTTTCTGGGCGGTCGCAGGACGCGGAACTTCTTTGGCAACGGTGCCCAGGTCGATATCACGACTCTGCAGCAGCATCACCTGAGCAGCGACATCCCCCAGCGAGGCTTTGTAGTTGGCGATCATGCGGGCAAAAACGTTATAGATGACGACGGCCGGGATCGCAGCGACCAGGCCAATCGCAGTCGCCAGCAGCGCTTCGGCAATACCCGGTGCCACCACCGCAAGGTTAGTGGTCTGGGTTTTCGCGATGCCGATAAAGCTGTTCATGATGCCCCAGACGGTGCCAAACAGGCCGATAAAGGGTGCGACAGACCCGATAGTCGCCAGGAAGCCATTGCCCCGTCCTGCATGGCGGCTGAAGGCGGCGACACGGCGCTCAAGACGGAAACTGGTGCGATCTTTAATGCCGTTGGTATCTTCCACACCCGCCGACAGTTCAAGTTCATTTTGCGCATCGTTCAGCAGCACCACACTGTGGCTGTGCCCGGTAAACGACTGGGCAATGCGGGCGGCGTCATTCAGATTGCGGGCTTCGCCCAGTGCCAGTTGCTCACGCTTAAGGCGACGCTTAGCCGCGCTAAGTTCGGCATATTTGCCGAAGAAGATCGCCCAGGTCACCACTGAGGCCAATAACAGGCCAATCATGACCACCTTTACCACGATATCGGCATGTTGATACATGCCCCAAACGGAGAGGTCCGTTTGCATCAAATCACTGGCTACCACGCTGCTTCTCCAACTTCTGATTCAGGGATGCGAAACAAGCGCAAATAATAGCAAAACGGTGGCGAATTGATAGTAGTTCTCATTAGTATTTACAAAGCTGATCTGCGCTATTGACCTGTTGTTGAGCGGGTTCAGGCACGGCTTGTGAGGATGTTTCGAAAATGTGAAGCTGCATGAAAATTTATTAAAACAACGTTTCAAAATGTGACGGAATTCATTCAATCAGCATTGCTACATTTTACTCAGACGCGTTTTCACTATGCTGGCTCCTCACGGCCCTCTGCAGTTAGCCCAGACTGCAGGCCGTCTTACCTCTGCGGGAGACAATATAATGATAATGATGAAAACATGCGTAGCCAGTGCCCTGGCGGCGATGATAGCGAGCGCCACCGCCACGGCACAGGTGATTAAAGTGGCTGAAGTACAGCCTGCCGGTTATCCCACCGTGGTCGCCCTGCAACACATGGGCGACAAACTGAAACAGGCCACCGATGGACGGCTGGAGATGAAGCTCTACGCCGGTGGCGTACTGGGCGATGAAGATCAGACGCTGCAACAGGTGCAGCTGGGTGCCATCGATATGATCCGCGTCTCGCTGGCGCCGGTCACCTCGATTGCCCCGGAAACCAGCGTGCTGACCCTGCCCTACGTTTTCCGCGACGTTGATCACATGCACAAAGTGCTGGATGGCGAGATAGGCCGCGAGATCGCCGACAAGTTCGACAACGATCCCAATGCCCGCATGGTGTTCCTGGGCTGGACCGATGCCGGTGAGCGCAACATGATCACTAAGAAGCCGCTGGCGAAGCCGGAGGATCTTAAGGGCATGAAGATCCGGGTGCAGAATAGCGCCATCTCGCTGGCGACGCTGAAAGCGATGGGCGCGAATCCGGTGGCGATGGGCGTCAGTGAAGTGTTCAGTGCGATGCAGACTGGCGTGGTCGATGGCACCGAGAACAACCCACCGACCTTTGTCGCTCATAACTACATGCCGGTTGCGAAGTATTACACCCTCAGCGGCCACTTTATCCAGCCAGAGATGATCCTGTTTTCAAAACGCGCCTGGGATCGCCTGAAACCCGAAGATCAGGCACTGCTGAAAAAGCTCGGCAAAGAAGCACAGGATGAGGAGCGCCAGCTCTGGGCGACCTATACCGAAGAGTCGATCGCCAAAATGAAGGCGGGCGGCGTCACCTTCCAGCAGACTGACCGTGACTATTTCGTCAAAGCGACTCAGCCAGTACGCGATCAGTTTGGCGGCAAATATCAGGATCTGATGACCCGGATCGCTGAGGTGAAATAACCCTTCCCGCGCCACACTGCCGTGTGGCGTGCTTAATCAGGTATCAATTATGTCTGCTTATACGCGTCTGATGGATGGGCTTTATCTGCTCTGCATGCTGGTGGCCGCCGTGGCACTGTTGATCATGGTAACGGTCATCCCGATTGGGATCTTCGCCCGTTACGTGATGAACGGCGCGCTCTCCTGGCCGGAGCCGGTTGCCATTATCTGCATGATTATTTTTACCTTTATCGGCGCGCCGGTGGGTCTGCGCGCCGGAACCCATATCTGTGTATCGATGGTCACTGACCGCCTGTCGCCTGCCCGGCAGCGCCTCATGCTGCGCGTCAGCGATCTGCTGATGATTATCACCTGCCTGGTGATCTTCCAGGCCAGTTACAGCCTGTGCGAAGCGATGTGGGTTCAGACCCTCGCGTCACTTCCAGCGGTGACCTACGGCGAGATGTATCTGCCAATCCCGATTGGCGCGATCTTCACCCTGCTGTTTGTTGTTGAGCGCCTGCTGAGCGGCGATCAGAGCCAGCGACCGATTGTCACGCTGGGCGGCACCCACTAACGCGGAGCAGAAAAATGGATGCATTGATCTTGATAGGCAGTTTGCTGGTGTTGCTGATGGTGGGCTTTCCGGTCGCCTTTGCGGTGGGACTGAGCGCCTTTATCGGGGCCTGGTGGATCGACCTGCCGCTGGAGGCGGTGGTGATTCAGGTGACCAACGGGATTAACAAATTTTCCCTGCTGACCATTCCGTTCTTTATCCTCGCGGGCGCGATTATGGCCGAGGGCGGCATCGCCCGCCGGCTGGTCAACTTCGCCTATATCTTTGTCGGCTTTATTCGCGGCGGGCTGTCGCTGGTTAATATCGTCGCTTCAACGTTCTTTGGCGCTATCTCCGGTTCGTCGGTGGCGGATACCGCCTCCATTGGTTCGGTAATGATCCCGCAGATGGAGGAGAAAGGCTATCCGCGTGACTTCGCCGCGGCGGTGACCGCCAGCGGTTCGGTACAGGCGGTGCTGACGCCCCCCAGCCACAACTCAGTCATCTACTCGCTGGCGACCGGCGGCATGGTCACCATCTCCTCGCTGTTTGTTGCCGGGATCTTCCCTGGCCTGCTGCTCGGCGGATGCCTGATGGTGATGTGTCTGGGCTTTGCCCATAAACGCGGTTATCCCAAAGGCGAGCGTATTCCGTTTCGTCAGGCGCTGAAGATTTTCTTCGACGCGTTCTGGGGGCTGTTTACCGTCGTTATCATCATGGGGGGGATCCTCTCCGGCATCTTTACCGCCTCGGAATCCGCTGCGATTGCCTGTATCTGGGCCTTCTTTGTCACCATGTTCATCTATCGCGACTTTAAATGGAGCCAGCTGCATATCCTGCTGTTCCGCACCATTAAAACCGTCACCATCGTGATGGTACTGATCGCTTTCGCAGCCGGGTTCGGCGCAGTGATGACCTTTATGCAGCTGCCGACCATTATTACTGAGGCGTTCACCAGCCTCTCCGATAACAAATATGTGATCCTGATGTGCATCAACATCCTGCTGCTGGTCGTAGGCACGCTGATGGATATGGCGCCGCTGATTCTGATCCTGACGCCGGTGCTGCTGCCGGTAGCCACCGCGCTGGGGGTCGATCCGGTTCACTTTGGCATGATCATGCTGACTAATCTGGGCATCGGACTGATTACGCCGCCGGTCGGCACCGTGCTGTTTGTGGCCAGCGCGGTGAGTAAGCAGAAGATTGAGCAGGTCGTCGGGGCGATGCTGCCGTTCTACGGCATGCTGTTCCTGGTGCTGATGCTGATTACTTATATTCCCGCTATTTCACTCTGGTTGCCGCGCCTGATGGGCGTCATGTAAGGCAATGGAAACCGGCTCGCTTGCGGGTCTCAGACTGCTGACAAACTCGAATCAGGGTGCAACTGGCAGCGATGGATTAGCTCAACAGGCAGGGAACACGGTCAGAGGAGGAAAGCGGCCCGCCGCCCGGAAAAAAACGCCGGGAGCGTTTTTGAACAACGCAACGCGTTGGCCCGGCAACGGGCCGAGCGAGCCAGGGATTGGCGTAAGCGCCTTTCCGGTCTGACCGGGTTTCCTGCACTGGCTCGGTCTCACAGCTAACCGGGCCACACTTAGTCATCAATCTCCGGCCCGCTCGCGAGCCGGTTTTTTTCCTGCGACGCACTCTGATAATCACCATTGAGTCTCAACCCTGCTGGCCGTTTCGTGATAACGTGAGGGCTTAGTCTGAAGCGGTAAAGGCGACTCATGACCACCAGAAAAATTGATACCACGCTCGTCAGTGCGGGACGCAGCAAGCGTTATACCCAGGGCTCGGTGAACAGCGTCATTCAGCGCGCCTCTTCGCTGGTTTTTGATACGGTTGCGGAGAAAAAACGCGCCACCGCAGGTCGGGCAAAAGGCGAACTTTTTTATGGCCGTCGCGGCACCCTGACGCACTTTGCACTGCAGGATGCGATGACCGAGCTGGAAGGCGGCGCAGGCTGTGTGCTCTATCCCTGCGGCGCAGCGGCCGTCGCGAACGCGATTCTGGCATTTGTCGAGGCGGGCGACCACGTACTGATGAGCGGCGCGGTCTATGAACCGACACAGGACTTCTGTACAAAAATTCTCGCTAAGCTGCAGGTTTCCACCGGCTGGTTCGATCACTGCATCGGCAGTGAAATCGGTGAGCGGGTGCAGCCCAACACCCGTGTTGTCTTCCTGGAATCGCCTGCTTCGATAACGATGGAAGTGCAGGATATTCCGGCGATTGTGGCAGCGGTACGCGCTAAAGCGCCCGAGGCGATCATCATGATCGACAACACCTGGGCGGCCGGTATTCTGTTTAACGCGCTGGCGCACGGTATCGACATTTCGATTCAGGCTGGCACCAAATATCTGATTGGTCACAGCGATGCGATGATCGGCACGGCGGTCGCCAATGCGCGCTGTATCGACCAGTTGCGTGAGAACTCTTACCTGATGGGCCAGATGGTGGATGCCGATACCGCCTACATGGCGAGTCGCGGTCTGCGTACGCTGGGTACCCGTCTGCGTCAGCATGAAGAGAGTGCGATTCAGGTGGCAGAGTGGCTGGCGGCGCGCCCGGAAGTGGCACGAGTGAATCACCCGGCACTGGCGCAAAGCAAAGGTCATGCGTTCTGGCAGCGCGATTTTAACGGTAGCAGCGGCCTCTTCTCGTTCATCCTGCAGGAAAAATTAAGCGCGCCCCAACTGGCGGAATATCTCGATCACTTCCATCATTTCAGCATGGCTTACTCCTGGGGCGGTTATGAATCGCTGATCCTGGCGAATCAGCCGGAAGAGCTGGCAGAGATTCGTCCGGCGGGCGGTGTGGATTTCACCGGCACGCTGGTGCGGCTGCATATTGGTCTGGAGCACGTTGATGATCTGCTGGCTGACCTGGAGGCCGGTTTTTCACGCCTGACGCGCTAAGTCAGATAAACAGAAAGTAAACAGAAGATAAACCACGTAGCGGTGGCCCGCAGAGTTTGCCGGGCACCGGCTCATTTGTTGTTAAAATTTATCCCGCATCGTTCAGGTTATCAGTGAAATCACTGCGCTGTCTGAACGCAGACGGATTGTTCCTTGTGACGTGATGGAATCGCTAATGGGTGTTTTACACGAGATTGTCCAGGCGCTCTGGCATCAGGATTTTGCCGCACTGGCAAATCCGGATGTAGTGTGGGTGGTATACGGCGTAATGTTCCTGACGCTGTTTCTGGAAAATGGTCTGTTGCCCGCCTCTTTCCTGCCAGGCGACAGCCTGCTGCTGCTGGCCGGGGCGATGGTGGCCAAAGGGGTGATGGATTTTGTGCCGACAATGGTGATCCTCACGACCGCTGCCAGCCTGGGCTGCTGGCTGAGCTACCTGCAGGGCCGCTGGCTGGGGAATACCCGGCTGGTGAAGAGCTGGCTGATGCATCTGCCGGCACAGTATCACCAGCGCGCCTGGAATATGTTTAACCGTCACGGGCTGATGGCGCTGCTGGTCGGCCGTTTTCTCGCCTTTATCCGCACGATCCTGCCGACTATGGCGGGCATTGCAGGCTTACAGAATGGCCGCTTTCAGCTGTTTAACTGGCTCAGCGGCGTGCTGTGGGTCGGCATTGTCGTTGCCTTTGGCTATGGCATCAGTCAGGTGCCGTTTATCAAGCGTCATGAAGATCAGGTGATGGCGATCCTGATGATACTGCCGATGGTGTTGCTGGTGCTCGGCCTGTCCGGCAGCATTGTGGTGATCTGGAAAAAGCGTCGCCAGAAACGCGCCTGACGCGCATCTGGCTTTCGGATCCGCCGCCACTCAGGCGGACGGATCCGCTACCGTCTGCCTGACACGACTCACCTCTTCCCCCGGCGTCACGCCGAAATAGCGTTTAAACTCCCGCGAAAATTGTGAAGGGCTTTCATAGCCCACCCGCACCGCCGCCGCACTCGCCTTTAGTCCATCGTGCAGCATCAGCAGTCGCGCCTGATGCAGGCGATAGCGCTTGAGATACTGCAACGGCGAGGTCTGCGTCACCGCTTTGAAGTTATGGTGAAAGGCTGAGACGCTCATGTTCACTTCTGCTGCCAGCGCATCAACGCTGAGGTTTTCCGCATAGTGATTCTCAATCCGTCGCAGGGCACGCGCGATCAGGCTGAACTGCGTCTGTCGGCTCACCAGCGAAAGCAGCGCGCCGCCGATCGGACCGGTCAGCACATAGTAAATAATTTCACGCACGATGTGCGGCCCCAGAACGCGCGCATCGCGCGGCTGGGTCATCACATCCAGCAGCCGCTCCGCGGCGCACAGCATCGGTTCCGTCAGCCACGCCGAGTGGATACCCGAAGTCTGCGGCTGAGGCTGAAACTGATCGTCGTCGCCGATTTCAATCAGCAGATCCTGCAGGCTGGCGGTATCAACCCTGAGACACAGCCCGGCAATCGGTATTTCCGGCGAGGCCCAGGTTTCGCACTCCACCGGCAGCGGCACGGTCAGCATCAGGTATTTGCTGGCGTCATACTGAAACACGGTGCTGCCGAGATAGCCGGTTTTGCTGCCCTGAAACAGGATAACAATGCCGGGCTGATACATCATCGGCGTACGGGGACGATATTGATTAGCATAAATCAGTGACACATTTTCGACCGGGCAAAGACGGTCGCGACCATGAGTCATTAAGGTGACTACCTGCTGTGCCAGCCGGTGACAGAGTGCATCGTGCGCCATAGCGACTCCTTTTCGGACAAAAAGCCAGTGTGCCGCGCGAATGCCTGAACCGCCAGCAGCCTGGAGAATCAGGCAAGAAATTTACCGGATCGGGCAGAAGAACAGACCTGCTGTTGTTGCTGACGCTGAGCAGGCTGAAAATTGTTGGCTAGACTTAAGCACAGTGAATTCTCACGGGTTAACCGCAACGGAAAGGAGCAACTATGGCAGACCAACCCATTATCAAACTGCGCGATGGCAATATGATGCCGCAACTCGGACTCGGTGTCTGGCAGGCCAGCATCGAAGATGCGCGTCATGCGGTGCTGAAAGCGCTTGAGGTCGGCTATCGCTCAATCGATACCGCCGCCGCCTATAAGAATGAAGAGGCGATTGGCCAGGCTCTGCAGGAAACCGATGTGCCGCGCGAAGAGATTTTCGTGACCACCAAACTGTGGAACGACGATCAGCAGAATGTTCAGCAGGCGATGGAAACCAGCTTGGAGAAACTCAAACTGGAGCAGGTCGATCTCTATCTGATGCACTGGCCGTGCCCGGAAAAAGACCACTACGTTGATGCCTGGAAGAAGATGATCGAATTGCAGCAGCAGGGGCTGACCAAAAGCATCGGCGTCTGTAACTTCCATGAAGCGCACCTGAAGCGTCTGCTGGATGAAACCGGTGTGACGCCGGTCGTGAACCAGATTGAGCTGCACCCGATGCTACAGCAGCGTACGCTGCATGCGTGGAACGCGCTGCACCAGATCCAGACCGAATCCTGGAGTCCGCTGGCACAGGGCGGCAAAGGCGTTTTTGATCAGGAGATCATCAAGTCGCTGGCGAAGAAATATGGTAAGACCCCGGCGCAGATCGTGATCCGCTGGCATCTGGATAGCGGTCTGGTGGTGATTCCGAAGTCGGTGACGCCAGCACGTATCGAAGAGAACTTTAAGGTATTCGACTTCCGTCTGGATAAGCATGAAGTGAGTGATATTGCGAAACTGGACAGCGGTAATCGTCTGGGGCCGGATCCGGACACTTTTAACTGACGTGAAGGTGACCTTAACCGCTCTGCCCTGCCGTTGACGGGCAGAGGGGGCTTAATGCGGTCAGGCGGGTTCTTCCTGCCTGACCGCGCTGTTATGCAGTGGGCTGCACCACCAGCTGACCCGCCGTACCGCGATCGGCCAGTTCCAGGGTCTGACTGTGGTAGACAAACGGGAAGTGATCTGACGAACTTTGCGGGAAGCTGACCATCAGTTCCACGCTGCCATCGACCCACACCGTATCTTTCCAGCCACGATCTTCGCCCATCGGCTGTGCGCCATTCACACTTTTAATCAGGAACATAACGCCCTGAATATGCAGCGACTGTGGCCGATCGGCGTGCAGGATCCAGCGCTCAAAGGTGCCCTGCTGCGCAGTGGTGTCAATGCGGTTCATATCCCAGAGCGCGCCGTTGATGCCCGGCATGCTGTCACCGATGCGGAATTCGCGGGTGCGCACCGCCACCCCATCCAGAATCTGGTCGGCCAGCAGCCGCATCGGGAGATTATCCGTCACCAGCGGCAGTAAGCCGGTTGGGCGCAGCGTCAGGATCAGGGTGGAGGTCAGAATAGAAGATGGCTCAAAGAAACCGCGCAGCCGATCCATAATGCCTGCCGCCGTTCCCGCCGTAATCGACACTTCATCGCCCTGCGACATATCCACCAGCACTTCGCGACGTTCGCCCGGCGCCAGTGACAGACGCTGCACCGCAACCGGCGCAGGCAGATAGCCCTGATCGCTGGCAATCACCATAAACGGACGATTATCGCTGAGCACCATCTGATAGCGTCGCGCATTCGAGGCGTTCAGCAGACGCAGGCGTACCCAGCCGCGTGACACCTCAACATACGGATTGCGTACCCCATTCACCAGCAGCGTATCACCCAGGAAACCACCATCCTGCGGCGGGTCATAGACCGGCGTGGCAAAGTTATCGAGCCGCTTGTCCTGAATGATGATGGGGAAGTCATCGACGCCGTAATGCTTCGGCAGCGGCAGCTGTTTACCGATGTCATCTTCCACCAGCCACATACCCGCCAGACCGTTATAGATATGCGGCGCCATGCGGTTTGGGGTATTGGCGTGATACCAGCAGGTTGAGGCCGCCTGACGAATCGGCAGCACCGGCGACCAGTCGACACCGGCCGACATCATACGTGGCGCGCCACCCATTAATGCACCCGGCAGCTGTAAACCGCTGACGGTCATGGAGACGGACTCATTCAGCCGGTTGCTGTAGATCAGCTTTACGTCGTCACCGCTGTAAACCCGGACGGTCGGGCCAAGATAGAGGCCATTGATACCCCACACCGGCACTTTGTTATTGTCGCCATTAAATGACCAGTGGCTGCGCTGCATCGTCAGGAACAGCGGCTGGCCGCGACGGGATTCCAGCAACGGCGGAACCGGAAGCGGTGTATCGCCATTGGCTGAAGAGGCGGCATGTGCCGCATGAGGGAGTAAACTGGCGCTAAGCGCCGCTCCGGCAGAAAGCTGGATGAACTGACGTCTGCTGAAAGACATAAAACTTCTGACCCTTTACGCGTGGCGCTAAGCGCCGACCCTGTTTTTATTGATCTGTTTTTGCTGTGCTGCGTTCACGGCGAGCCGGATAAGGCCCGCCGCGCGGCATCCATGCAGGATAGTTCGGCGAATGGCTCGCCGGTCAGATTTTTCCGTTTTTTTCGCGTTCTGCGACTTCGGCGTTGAGTTCTTCCAGCTTCGCCGCCATCAGTTCGCGACAGTGGGTAGCCAGCTTACGCACCGACGAAGACTCGAATGCTTTTACATCAACCGGCGGCAGCATCTCAACAATAACCAGCCCGTTGTTCCAGCGGTTGAGATCGATCTTGCCATGGGTATTGGAGACCACAATCGGAATGATCGGCACGCCCGCCGCCACGGCAGCGTGGAAGGCACCAGTTTTAAACGGCAGCAGGCCACGGCCACGGCTGCGCGTTCCCTCAGGAAACATCCAGATGGAGATGCGCTTGCGGTTAAACTGATCCACCAGCTCACCGATGGTGCCGCGCGCTTTCGCCCGGTCATCGCGGTCAATCAGCAGGTTGCCGGTCAGCCAGTAGAGCAGGCCAAAAAACGGCACCCACAGCAGGCTCTTCTTGCCCACGGTTACCGTATAGGGCTGCACCATTTTAGCCGCGGTGACCATGTCGTAGTTGTTCTGATGGTTGGCGATATAAATCGCATTACCATAATTCTCTGCGCCTTCCGGTTTGCGCAGATCGACTTTAAGACCAAACACCGTCGATAATTTGCCGAACAGACGGCCAAAAGTGGCGACGTGGCGCGGATCGCGTGGTGAAAAAAGACACCAGATACAGCCAAAGATACAGATTAGGATCGAATAAATGACGACGATAATGGCACGCAGAATCAGTAACATAGTTCCCTCATTGAGCCACGGCTGACGCAGGGTCAGCCGGGTAGTTTACGCTTCGCTATCCGGGCTCGCCGGACGCGCAGGTGCATCCAGTTCAACACGATCAATTTTTTGCAGGCCGCGCGGTAACAGCGTGCCGCGACGTCCGCGATCGGCACGGAATTTCTGTAGCTCTTCACTGCGCAGCAGCATTTTACGTTTGCCCACGTGCAGTGTGATCGCACTGCCCGGCGGCAGGATCATCAGCCAGGCCAGTTTGTCCTGACCCGCGGCGGCTTCTGCTGACGGAATAGAGATGATTTTGTTGCCCTTGCCTTTCGACATCTGCGGCAGTTCGCCAACCGGGAACATCAGCATCCGTCCCGCCTGGGTAATCGCCAGCAGCATGTCATCTTCATGATGGACCGCCATTGGCGTCATTACGCGGGCATTGTCCGGCAGCGTCAGCAGCGCTTTACCGGCACGGTTGCGCGACACCAGGTCGCTGAAGGTACAGATGAAACCGTAGCCCGCATCAGAGGCCATCAGCAGACGCTGGTCATCCGGCTCCATCAGCACCTGTTCAACCACCGCACCCGGCGGTGGCGTCAGCTTGCCGGTCAGCGGCTCGCCCTGTCCGCGCGCGGAAGGCAGCGATGTCGGATCCAGCGTATAGCTGCGGCCCGTGGAGTCGATAAAGGCCACCGGCTGATTGCTCTTGCCGCGTGCGGCAGCCAGATAGCTGTCGCCTGCTTTATAGCTCAGTCCGGCTGGATCGATATCGTGGCCTTTGGCGCTGCGCACCCAGCCCATTTGCGACAGCACAATGGTGACCGGTTCAGACGGCACCAGCTCGGTTTCGCTCAGAGCTTTGGCTTCTTCACGCTCACACAGCGGCGAACGACGATCGTCGCCGTAGCTGGCGCTGTCAGCCTGTAACTCTTTTTTCAGCAGGGTATTCATCTTGCGTTCAGACGCCAGCGTCGCCTGCAGCTGATCGCGCTCTTTTTCCAGATCCGCCTGCTCGCCACGGATCTTCATCTCTTCCAGTTTTGCCAGGTGGCGCAACTTCAGTTCGAGGATGGATTCGGCCTGCGTTTCACTGATGCCAAAACGCGACATCAGGACCGGCTTCGGCTCATCCTCAGTACGGATGATCTCGATCACTTCATCAATGTTCAGGAATGCGACCAGCAAACCTTCCAGAATATGCAGGCGGCGCAGCACGCGATCCAGCCGGTAGTTCAGACGGCGTTTGACCGTATCGCGGCGGAACACCAGCCATTCGGTCAGGATTTCATGCAGATTTTTCACCGCCGGGCGGTTATCCAGGCCGATCATATTGAGGTTAACGCGGTAACTCTTCTCCAGATCGGTGGTGGCGAACAGATGGTTCATCACCTGATCGAGATCGACGCGGTTGGAGCGCGGAACGATCACCAGGCGGGTCGGGTTCTCGTGATCCGATTCATCACGCAGATCCTCCACCATCGGCAGCTTTTTATTGCGCATCTGGTTAGCAATCTGCTCCAGCACGCGCGCGCCTGACACCTGATGCGGCAACGCGGTGATGACCACCTCGCCCTCTTCTTTCTTCCATACCGCACGCTGGCGGATGGAACCACGCCCGGTCTGATAAATTTTGCGGATTTCGTCACGCGGCGTAATGATCTCCGCCTCGGTCGGATAATCAGGTCCCTGGACAATATCCAGCAGCTGTTCCAGCGTGGTTTTCGGCGCGTCGATCAATGCGATCGCCGCCTGAGCCACTTCGCGCAGGTTGTGTGGCGGAATATCGGTCGCCATGCCTACGGCGATACCAGTGGTGCCGTTCAGCAGAATATTGGGCAGGCGCGCCGGTAACATCTTCGGCTCCTGCAGCGTGCCATCAAAGTTCGGCTGATAGTCGACCGTGCCCTGACCCAGCTCGCCCAGCAGCAGCTCGGCATATTTTGACAGACGGGATTCGGTGTAACGCATCGCCGCGAACGACTTGGGATCATCCGGCGCCCCCCAGTTGCCCTGACCGTCAACCAGCGGATAACGGTAGGAGAACGGCTGCGCCATCAACACCATCGCTTCATAGCAGGCGCTGTCGCCGTGCGGATGGTATTTACCCAGCACGTCACCCACGGTACGTGCCGATTTTTTGAATTTTGCGCTGGCGCTAAGCCCCAGCTCGGACATGGCGTAGATGATACGTCGCTGAACCGGCTTTAATCCGTCGCCAATGTAAGGCAGTGCGCGGTCCATGATGACGTACATCGAATAGTTTAAGTACGCATTCTCGGTGAATGTGTGCAGGGCGAGACGCTCTGCACCATCCTGAGTCAGTTCACTCATTAATTTCTCATCCTCACATCGTGGCCCACAACGGCGGGACACCCGGCGGTGGTTTGGCGAGGATAGTACCTTATTCCCTGGTGTTAGTCACAGGGGAAGCGCGGGACAATAGGCGTCCCGCCGCGCAATTTCATGTGCCGGAAGCACGCCGGATTCAGACCGGCAAGTGCCTGACCTCTCTGCTGAAGTGAATCAGGGCTTTGACCCTATCCACTGACGGGCAATATCACGATATTCACCCGTGGCGATGCTGAGATGCACCCACTGATCGACATAGAGTTTCCAGCTGATGTCGTCACGCGGGATCATGTAAGCCTTCTCGCCATACTGCAGCGGTGTGTCGGGATTGATCGCGCAGAGCGTCGGGTAATGCTGCTGCTGAAAACGCGCTTCTGAGGCATCGGTGATCATCACATCCGCTTTGTTATCGACCAGCTGCTGGAAGATGGTGACGTTATCGTGAAACAGCGTCAGCGAAGCCTCTGGCAGATGGCTGTGTACAAAGGCTTCGTTAGTACCGCCTGCCGGTTCAATCAGCCGTACGTCAGGCCGGTTGAGCTGTTCGAGGGTCTGGAAGCGCTCTTTATCGCTGCAGCGCACCAGCGGGATTTTGCCATCCACGTCCAGCGGCTGCGCGAACCAGGCCGTCTGCTGGCGTTTCAGCGTGACGGAGACGCCGCCGACGGCGATGTCACACTGCTTTGCCAGGAAGTCTGGCATCAGGTTTTTCCAGCTGGTCTGTACCCACTCTACTTTTGCGCCGAGCGAGGTAGCCAGCGCGTTCGCCATGCTGATATCCAGCCCTTCATACTGACCATCGGGTCGCAGATAGCTATAGGGTTTGTAATCGCCGGTGGTGCAGACTTTGAGCGTCTTAGAACGGAGAACGGTGTCGAGATGAGATTGCGCATGGACAGCACCGCTGGCCAGCAACAAAGCGAGGATTAATTTTTTCATTCTGATTTTTTCTATGATTTTTATGGTGAGTTTGCCCACCGATGGTGCCATAAACCGGCGTATTGTTGCTGCTGCAGCAAAAGTGTTGTGATCAACCACGCATTTTTCTGCGGCTGCGGCGCACGTAAGCTGAGCACCATATTCAGGAAACGAGGCAACCTATTCATGAGCAAGATTTTAATTATCGATGGCGGCAAAACTTTTGCCCACTCTAAAGGCGAACTGAACCACACCCTGACCGATGTTGCGGCCAGCCAGCTGCGTGACATGGGACATGAAGTGTCAGTCACCGTGGCTGACAGCGATTACGTGATCGCCGATGAGGTGCAGAAATATGTCGACAGCGATGTGGTGATTTATCAGATGCCGGGCTGGTGGATGGGCGAACCCTGGACAGTGAAGCGTTACATCGATGAAGTCTTTACTGAAGGCCACGGTTCGCTCTACGCCAGCGATGGTCGTACCCGTTCCGATGCAGCAAAAAAATATGGTTCCGGCGGTCTGCTGCAGGGCAAAAAATATATGCTGTCGCTGACCTGGAATGCGCCGCTCCAGGCCTTTACCGACCCTGAACAGTTCTTTGAAGGCGTCGGCGTCGATGGTCTCTATCTACACTTCCACAAGGCCAACCAGTTCCTGGGAATGGAAGCGCTGCCGACCTTTATCTGCAACGACGTGATTAAAGCGCCGGACGTGCCACGCGATATTGCCGCTTATCGGACCCATCTTAGCCGCGTTTTTGCGTAAGATGGTTGGGGGCTATCCCCTATTTTTCCACGAAAGAGGAATTCGCGAATGTTAACAGTCGTTGCTGAAATTTGTGTTAAACCCGGTCGCCGTCAGGCTGTGCTGGATGCAGTGAAAAAGCTGATCCCGCAGGTCTTAGAAGAAGATGGCTGCCATCAGTATGACGCGCTGCTGGATCATCAGGCGCAGGTGCCATGGAAGCAAAACTCGCCAGACTCTATTTTCATGCTGGAGCAGTGGGAAACGCTGCGCCATCTGGAGCAGCATCAGCAGATGCCGCATATGGATGCGCATCGCGCCATCATTAAAGATGATGTGGTGGATGTGAAGATTCTGGTGCTGGAACCGAGTGCCTGATGATTGCTGAAACCTTAACGCCGGTTGTGTAGCGGGGGTTAAGGCTGGTGATGAAGTCTCAGCAGGGTGCCTCTGGCAGCAATAAATTAGCTCAAAGCGCAGGGAACACGGTCAGAAGAGGAAAGCGTCCCGCCGCCCGGATAAAAACGCCGGGAGCGTTTTTGAACAACGCAAAGCGTTGGTCCGGTCAGGGCGCACCTCAGGGATGAGGTGCGTAATCGCGCGGGCCGAGCGTGCCATGGATGGCGGTAGTTGCGTCTTTCCGATCTGACCGTGTTCCTTGTGCAGGCACGTTCTGAAAGCAAATCCGGCCAGACTTTGTCACCCTCCTCAAACCTCTGTCCTGTGACAGAGGTTTTTTGTTTCTGACAGGCCGGTTCAGAGCATCTGACGCCGATCAATCTCGGTGCGGAGAAAATCGAGAAAGCAGCCGATACGCGAAGAGAGCGTGGTGTTACGGTAATAAACCGCATGCACCGGCAACCGCAGATCGCGGGTTTCCGCGGGAAGAACCGGCACCAGCCGGCCAGCGGCGCAATCTTCCCGGCTGACAAAGTCGGAGAGCCGTGCGATACCCTGTCCTGCCAGCGCCAGCTGCCGGATGGTTTCACCGCTCGAAGCCGAGAGCGTCGGCTTGACACGCATAAAATCACCATCGGGCTGCCAGATCGGCCAGACGTTGAGGGTGTCAGGATAGCTGAAGCCGATGGTCTGATGGTGCGCGAGATCGGCAACGCTCTGCGGCGTGCCCGCTTTTGCCAGATAGGCCGGACTGGCCATCAGCCGGATTGCACTACTGCCAAGCAGCCGGGCGCGCAGCGTGGAGTCACGCAGTTCGCCAATGCGAATGGCAATGTCGGTCTGCTGCTCCAGCAGATCGATCATGATGTCGTCGGTATTCAGTTCGAGTTGGATCAGCGGATAACGGGCGCGAAAATCTTCAACCAGCGGCACAATTACATGCAGCATAAAGGGCGTGGCGGCATTCACCCGCAGCCGTCCTGACGGTATCTCACGCCGCAGTGCAATCTGCTCTTCCGCCTGCTCAACCGAGGCCAGGATCTGGCGCGCATGCTCCAGAAAAACCTGCCCCTCTTCGGTCAGCGCCAGCCGTCGGGTAGTCCGATGCAACAGCGTGGTCTGCAGCTTACTCTCCAGCCGCGATAGCGCCCGGCTGATGCCGGAACTGGTCTGCGCCAGCTGGGATGCCGCCGCAGTAATGGAACCGCTGTCCACCACCGCCACCCAGGCGCGTAGCTCTTCCAGGGTAATTTTCACAAGGGTTACTGTCTCTGCTCTGAATCTGCCGGATTCTCTGAGGATGTACAGGCTGAAGTACAAAGCAAACAGGACGCTTTCGCGTCCTGTTTTCTACACTTCAATATCGGCCATATCGCCTTTTTCCTGCAACCAGTTACGCCGGTCTTCGGAACGTTTTTTCGCGAGCAGCATATCCATCATGCGCAGCGTCTGGTCAACATCCTCTTCACTGATCGTCAGCTGAACCAGCCGACGGGTATTCGGATCCAGCGTCGTTTCGCGCAGCTGTAACGGGTTCATCTCACCCAGCCCTTTAAAGCGCTGAACGTTCGGTTTGCCCTTCTTGCGTTTCAGCTGCTCCAGCACGCCCTCTTTCTCATCTTCGTCCAGCGCGTAGTAAACCTCTTTACCGAGATCGATACGGTAGAGCGGCGGCATGGCGACGTAGACGTGACCATTTCTGACCAGTGAGCGGAAATGCTTCACGAACAGCGCACAGAGCAGTGTAGCAATGTGCAGACCATCGGAGTCCGCATCCGCCAGAATACAGATCTTGCCGTAACGCAGCTGCGAAAGATCTTCGCTGTCAGGATCAATGCCGATCGCCACGGAAATATCATGCACTTCCTGCGACGCCAGCACCTCATCGGAAGAGACTTCCCAGGTGTTCAGGATCTTGCCTTTCAGCGGCATGATCGCCTGATATTCACGATCGCGCGCCTGCTTGGCCGATCCACCTGCCGAGTCCCCCTCGACCAGGAACAGTTCTGTTTTATTCAGGTCCTGCGCGGTGCAGTCCGCCAGTTTGCCCGGCAGAGCCGGTCCGCTGGTGAGCTTTTTACGCACCACTTTTTTGGCTGCCCGCATACGACGCTGGGCGCTGGAGATTGCCAGCTCAGCCAGCATTTCCGCCGTCTGAATATTCTGGTTCAGCCACAGGCTGAAGGCATCTTTTACAACGCCAGAGACAAAGGCAGCACACTGACGTGAGGAGAGACGCTCTTTGGTCTGCCCGGCGAACTGCGGATCCTGCATCTTGACCGACAGCACATAGGCACAGCGATCCCAGATATCTTCCGCTGAGAGCTTCACGCCACGCGGCAGGATGTTGCGGTATTCGCAGAACTCGCGCATGGCATCCAGCAGCCCCTGACGCAGGCCGTTGACGTGCGTTCCGCCCTGCATGGTCGGGATCAGGTTAACGTAGCTTTCCGTTAACAGCTCACCGCCTTCCGGCAGCCACAACAGCGCCCAGTCCACCGCTTCCACATCACCGGCAAAGCTGCCGACAAAAGGTTTTTCCGGCAGCGTCGGTAAGCCATTCACCGCTTCACACAGGTAGTCGGTCAGGCCATCTTCGTAGCACCAGCGCTGTTCGGTATTGTTCAGCTTGTCTTTGAAGACAATCTCAACGCCAGGGCAGAGCACCGCTTTGGCTTTCAGCAGATGGGAAAGACGCGATACCGAGAAACGCGGGCTGTCGAAGAAGCTTTCATCGGGCCAGAAATGGACGCGCGTGCCGGTGTTACGTTTAGCCACCGTGCCGGTGACGGTGAGATCCTGCACTTTGTCGCCATTTTCAAACGCCATGTCATAGATTTCGCCATTACGGCGCACCGTGACTTCGACCCGTTTTGACAGGGCGTTAACTACCGAGATACCGACGCCGTGCAGGCCGCCCGAAAACTGATAGTTTTTGTTGGAGAACTTGCCGCCCGCATGCAGACGACACAGAATCAGCTCGACGGCTGGCACGCCCTCTTCCGGATGGATATCCACCGGCATGCCGCGGCCATCATCAATCACTTCCAGCGACTGGTCAGCGTGCAGAATCACTTCAACCCGCTTCGCATGGCCGCCCAGCGCCTCATCGACGCTGTTATCAATCACTTCCTGACCCAAATGGTTGGGCCGCGTCGTATCGGTATACATGCCCGGACGACGGCGAACAGGCTCAAGGCCAGTCAGGACCTCAATGGCATCCGCGTTATAGTTAGATTGACTCATCGTAAATGTCTGATTAGAAGGGTGAAATGGGGTGCGATTTCCGCATTACTCAGGGATGATTCAGACCGAGAAAGTCCAGAATCTGCGGGAAATGGCGCTCGAATCCAGTAAATGCATGATTTCCGCCCTCTTCTACCGTATGACGGCACGCGCTGTAATAATCGAGCGCCTGGCGGTAATCGAGAACTTCATCGCCGGTCTGTTGCAGCAGCCAGAGTAAATCGGGCGCTTCCAGCGGTTCAATCTGCATTACTTTGAGATCGTAAATGTGGCGTGACTCTAACACATATTGCTGGCCGGTGTAGGGATTCTGATTTTCGCCCAGGAAATCCGCCAGCAGCTCAAAAGGTCGCACCGCAGGATTGACGACTACGGCGGGCAGCATAAAGCATTGCGACAGCCAGGTGGCGTAATAACCGCCCAGCGAAGAGCCCACCAGCCCCAGCGTTTCGCCACTGCGGCTCAGCACCAGATCTTCCAGCATGGCCGCGGCATCGGCCGGAAAAGTCGGCAACTGAGGCACGATCATCTCGATGCCGGGGTGCTGCGCCTCTAACCATTGCCGGAACTGCGTTGCCTTCGCCGACTGCGGCGAGCTGTTAAAACCGTGCAGATAAAGCAATGCCGCCACGCGTTAATATCCTTCTGAGTCTAAATCGGGACGAAAAGCGTCGGTGTCAAGCCGGTTGACCTCGGTCTCAAGGCCGCCATCCGGATGCAGGGTAAACCAGCGCCAGCCAGGCGCCACGGTGTCAATCGTAAAGCTGGTACAGTGCGGTTTGAACTGGACGCAGGTTGACGGCGTCGCCAGCACGCGGCGGCCATGCCACTCCAGATCCAGCTCCTGATGAATATGACCACAGACCAGCGTCCGGGCTAACGGGTAGCGCTGTAATACCGCATCGAGCTGATGGGAATTGCGCAGGCTGTGCTGATCGAGCCAGGTACAGCCCGAGGCCAGCGGATGGTGATGCAGCAGGACCAGCGTATGGCGTTGCGGAAAGCGGGACAGCGCGTTGTCGAGCCACTCCAGCTGATAGTCGCTCAGCATCCCATGCGGGACACCGTAGACCTGGCTATCGAGCAACACAATCTGCCACTGCTCACCCACCAGCACCTGTTTATGGGCATTAATGTGCGCTGCCGCCAGCGTGTCAACCATCGCGGGCTGAAAGTCGTGATTACCGGGCAGCCAGACACAGGGTCGCGGTAAACGTGAGATGCCCTCAGCAAAATGCTGATAGGCTTCGACAGAGTGATCCTGGGCGAGATCGCCGGTAGCGATGATCAGGTCATAGTCGCGCTGTTGCGCAATAATCGCATCCAGCACCGCGTCATAACTCGACCAGGTGTTCACGCCAAGCAGCGATTCATGTTTTCCCGCGAAGAGGTGGGTATCCGTGATTTGCAAAATCCTGATTTCGGAACCGTTCGCTGCAGGAAGAGTTAGCAGGCTATCCAAAGCGTTTCCTTCGTCTCCACGCCATTTACTGCATTATACGCATCAGCAGACCGGAACTGCCATCGCGCCATGCGCCAGGCAGTAGCGCAGCCAGTCTGCAAGAAACTGGTTTATCTGATGCTTTTCATCGCGCTGATGCAATTTTTTATTAGGATAATCATAGCGCGCTTTGAAGCGATAGATCTGTTGAGTTGAACACACTTCGGCGACCATCGCATCGTGATAGAGCCGAACCGACATTGAGGGCAGGCTCCAGTAACTCACAGCAGGCGCGACCTGGCGGATCTCCACCAGCGTGGTGTAGCGCGTCGACTCCTGAATCGTCAGCTGATAACGGGCGCCATTTACCTGATAAATCACCGATTCTCCCGCCTCATCGTTGCGCGGCAGCAGGCGGCGTAACTGGGCGAAGTTGGTTTCGCAGAGCCGCATCATTTCGGGAAAGTCAGGGGTATAGCGCTGTTTCATTTTTGTATCCACTCTTCGCGTAGTTTTTCATGGTGCAACGCCAGCCATTGCAGGGCGATGACAGACGCCGCATTGTCGATTATCCCCTCTTCCACCCAGCGATAAGCCTGTTCGCGGCTTACCACATGCACAAGAATATCCTCATTCTCTTCCTCCAGACCATGGCATCCCTCTGCCTGGCTGGCATCCACTTCCCCAATCAGCACCGACAGACGTTCGCTGGTGCCACCAGGGCTGGCCAGATAGCTAAGCACAGGCTTAACCCGGCCAACGTCCAGACCTGCTTCTTCAACGGCTTCACGGCGCGCAACCTGCTCAACAGATTCGCCGGGTTCAATAATGCCGGCGACCATCTCCAGCAGCCAGGGTGAAGCACTGCTGTCATAAGCCGGGATGCGGATCTGCTCAATCAGCACCACTTCATCGCGTAAGGGATCATAAGGTAGCAGCACGGCGGCATGTCCGCGCTCAAAAACTTCACGCTGCACTTCCCCACTCATTTCGCCATTAAACTGGCGATGGCGGAAGCGGTAACGTTCGATGGAAAAAAAACCATCATAGACGGTTTCGCGTGCAATAATTTCTACATCGTTTTTTGTGAAAGTCACAGGGGATTTTTTTTCTTCCGGCATCATCAGGTTCCTTGTGCAGATTGGGGTGGAGCGAAAAAAGCCTGTAACTGTGCTCCATGTAAGTAGTTCTTTCTGAATTATTTACGTAAATTAGAGGGAGAAGGCACGTTCAGCCAACTTATCTCACAGTTGCCCTCTGCTAGAATCGGCGATAATTTTTGGCTTACCCGGCAGCGCACCCACTGCAATTTGCTGCAACAAAAGGAATGCAAATGAAAAAACTGCTCCCATTTTTTATTGGGCTGAGCCTGGGCGGTTTCAGCTTCGCCAGCCAGGCCGAAGACCTGCTTCAGGTTTACCAGCAAGCGCGTCTGAGCAACCCGGATCTGCGCAGCGCCGCTGCCGATCGCGATTCTGCTTTTGAGAAAATCAACGAAGCGCGCAGCCCATTATTACCCCAGCTCGGCCTGGGTGCAGACTACACCTATAACAACGGCTATCGCGACAGCAGCGGTCTCCATTCCAACACGACCAGCGGCACGCTGCAATTGACCCAGACTATTTTCGACATGTCGAAATGGCGCGCGCTGACCCTGCAGGAAAAAGCTGCCGGTATTCAGGATGTCACCTATCAGGTCGCACAGCAGGATCTGATTCTGAACACCGCGACCGCCTACTTCAACGTGCTGAAAGCGATTGATACGCTTTCTTACACGGAAGCGCAGAAACAGTCGATCTATCGCGAGCTGGATCAGACCACTCAGCGCTTTAACGTTGGCCTGGTTGCCATCACTGACGTACAGAACGCCCGCGCCCAGTATGACAGCGTGCTGGCCAACGAAGTCACCGCGCGTAACAACCTTGATAATAACGTAGAAACGCTGCGTCAGATCACCGGCATGGATTACATGTCGCTTGCTTCGCTGAGCATCGATCGCTTCAGAACCGATAAGCCGGAACCCGTGAGCGCACTGCTTAAGCAGGCGGAAGCCCGTAACCTGTCGCTGCTCTCTGCGCGTCTGAACCAGGATTTAGCCCGTGAGCAGATCCGCCAGATGGAAGCGGGTCATATGCCTACTATTGGTCTGACTGCCTCTACCGGCCTGTCAAACAGCAAGTATGGCGGCAGCCGTGCGAACCAGAGCCAGGGTTCAACTGACTCCATTACCGGTTCTAACCAGGTTGGCCTGAGCTTCTCACTGCCACTCTATAGCGGCGGCAGCGTCACCTCTCAGGTGAAACAGGCGCAGTACAGCTTCGTCAGCGCCAGTGAATCACTGGAAAGCGCGCACCGCTCTGCGGTTCAGACCGTACGTTCATCGTTTAACAACGTGAATGCGTCTATCAGCAGCATCAACGCCTACAAACAGGCCGTGGTCTCTGCGCAAAGCTCTCTCGATGCGTCAGAAGCAGGCTATCAGGTGGGTACACGTACTATCGTCGATGTGCTCGATGCAACTACCGTGCTCTACAACGCGAAGCAGCAGCTCTCTGATGCGCGCTATAGCTACCTGATTAACCAGCTGAATATCAGTTATGCGCTGGGTACGCTCAATGAGCAGAGCCTGCAGAAACTGAACAGCCAGCTTGGTAAAGAGATCCCGACGTCACCGGAAACCGTGGCACCGGAAAATGCCCAGCAGACCGCACGTGTGGATAGCGGTCCGGTGGCAACCGGCTCTTCTGAGGCCGCACGTCCTGCGGCTCGCCACAGTAGCGGTAATCCTTTCGGTAATTAATCAGCAGGTGGGCTGCTTTGCGGCCCGCCTCTCTGTTGAACGTATAACTAAGTAAAGATCCCTGTTGCATCAGGCCTCCAGCTTCAATTTTACCCCCCCATCCCCTATTCTATGCGCTACCTTTGGGCACAGGATAATCATAATGAAACGCACAAAATCTATTCGCTATGCCGCTTTTCGTAAGAGCTGGCAGGCACGCCATTTAACGCCTGTTGCTATCGCCGTTTCGGCGGTATTTATGCTGGCTGGCTGTGAACAGAACGATGAAACGGTTTCGATGTACCAGAACGCCGATGACTGTTCGAAAGCCAATCCGGGCCAGAGTGCGCAATGTACCACCGCATTCAATGAGGCCAAAAAAGAGGCGGAACGCACCGCGCCAAAATATGCCACCCGTGAAGATTGTGTCGCTGAATTTGGCGAAAACCAGTGTCAGCAGACACCGGCTCAGGCAGGCGTGGGCACCACCAATGCGGAATCACAGCAGAGCGGCGGCAGCTTCTGGATGCCACTGATGGCGGGTTACATGATGGGCCGCATGATGGGCGGTGGTTCGGGCTTTGCGCAGCAACCGCTGTTCTCTCCGAAAAATGCCCGCAGCCCGGCCAATGGTCAGTTTGTTGATGCATCGGGCCGTAACTATGGCGCTGCTACCTCTGGCAAAACCATGACTGTGCCGAAAACGGCGCTGGCACCAAAACCGGCGACCACGTCGACCATTACCCGTGGTGGCTTTGGTGAAACCGTCGCGAAGCAGAACAGCATGCAGCGCAGCAGCGCCACCGGCACCTCCAGCCGTTCAATGGGAGGCTAACGCCCCAATGGAACGCATTGCCATTTCAGAGCGCCCGGGCTGGCGCGAAAAAGCCACCGAATTCGGTTTTCGTTTTCACACCATGCATGGCGAGCCCTACTGGTGTGAAGATGCTTATTATCAGTTCACGCTGGCGCAAATTGAGCATCTGGAAGATGTTACCGCTGAGTTGCATCAGATGTGCCTGCAGGTGGTGGAAAAAGTGGTCAACAGCGAAGCGCTGCTGACTAAATTCCGCATTCCTAAGCATACCTGGGATTTCGTGCGCGATTCATGGCATCAGCGTCAGCCATCGCTGTACTCTCGTCTGGATCTCGCCTGGGATGGCAAGGATGATGTTAAACTGCTGGAGAACAATGCCGATACGCCGACCTCGCTGTATGAAGCGGCATTTTTCCAGTGGCTCTGGCTGGAAGACCAGCTTAACGCCGGTCAACTCCCCGCCGGCAGCGATCAGTTTAATAGCCTGCAGGAAAAGCTGATTGAACGCTTTGCCGCGTTACACCAGCAGCACGGCTTTAACTGGCTGCACTTCGCCTGCTGCCGCGACACCGACGAAGATCGTGGCACCGTGCAGTATCTTCAGGATTGCGCCACCGAAGCGGGTCTGCCGAGTGAATTTCTCTATATTGATGAGATTGGCCTGGGCGAAAAAGGTGAATTCACCGACGCTCATGATCAGGTGATTAGTAACCTGTTCAAGCTCTATCCGTGGGAGTTCATGCTGCGTGAAATGTTCTCTACCAAGCTGGGCGATGCTGGCGTGCGCTGGCTGGAACCGGCATGGAAAAGCATCATTTCGAACAAAGCTCTGCTGCCGCTGCTGTGGGAGATGTTCCCAAATCATCCTAACCTGCTGCCCGCCTGGTTCGCAGAAGATGACGTGCCACACATGGAAAAATATGTGGTGAAGCCACTGTTTTCACGTGAAGGCGCTAACATCCGGATCGTGGAAAATGGTCAGGAGATTGCCCGCGTTGATGGGCCGTACGGCGAAGAAGGAATGATCGTCCAGCAGTTCCATCCGCTGCCAAAATTTGGCGACAGTTATACGCTGATTGGAAGCTGGCTGATCGACGATCAACCGGCCGGAATCGGCCTGCGTGAAGATCGTGACCTGATCACTCAGGATCTTTCCCGTTTCTATCCGCACGCCTTTATCGGTTAACGCACCGCGATAATAACAGGCCAGCTTCTGGCCTGTTTTCTCTCCGCTTCGCCCTAACCTACCTGAACCGACAACATGCTGATGGCACCCATCTCCATGCCATCAACCGGAATGCTGATTGTCTCATCCGGCTGACGTGCGCCCAGTACATAGAGCAGCGGCAGATAGTGCTCAGGTGTTGGGTTAGAAAGCGCCGCGCCAGGATGGTCCATAAAATTAACCAGCGGATGAGAAGCGGCATCGCTCTGCACCGCCAGGTTATCGCGGACAAACTGCTCAAAACTGCTGGCCCACGGATAGACTTCGCTGTTGCCATCCCAGCGCACTTTACGCAGGTTATGCACCACGTTGCCGCTGGCGACAATCATTACGCCCTGATCGCGCAGTGCTGCCAGTTTCTGGCCCATCTCAAAGTGCCATGCCGCAGGTCTGGTGCCGTCAATACTGAGCTGTACCACCGGAATATCGGCATCCGGGTACATCTTAATCAGGACACCCCAGGAGCCATGGTCCAGTCCCCAATCCTGATCCAGCTTCACCTCGACGGGCGCTAACTGCTCTGCCAGCTGCCGAGCCAGTTCAGGCGATCCCGGTGCCGGATAGCGCGTATCAAACAGCGCCTGTGGGAAGCCACCAAAATCATGAATGGTCTTCGGCTGTGCCATTGCCGTCACGGCGGTGCCACGCGTATACCAGTGCGCCGAAACCGCAATAATTGCGCGTGGACGTGGCAGCGTATCGCCTGCGTGACGCCACGCGGCGGTATAGCGGTTCTCTTCAAGGGCATTCATCGGGCTGCCATGGCCTAAAAACAGGGCTGGCATGCGTAACAGGCTCATTCGTCATCTCCGGGATCCGGTTGTTTAATAGCCACTACGATACGCGCATTCGTCAGGTTATCACGCGGATAACCATGATGATGATCACCAGGAAATTTGAATGAAATTTGACGTATCAGATTAAAACGAATTCAGCAGGGAGAAGTGAGGAAAAGCGAGAGTTCAGCCCGCGCCATGACGGTGCGACAGGAATGAAACAGGCCCCGCTCGGGGCCTGTTTATCGCATCAAAGAGATTAGCTGGCGTAGCGCGTTTCGTGTCCGCGACGCCAGGCGATCAGATCTTCGATGGTGACTACCGGCATGTTGTGCTGACGGGCAAACGCAATCGCTTCAGGCGCATGAGCCATAGTGCCGTCGTCGTTGGTCAGTTCACACAGCACACCAGCGGGCTTAAAGCCGGCCAGCGTCACTAAATCGATAGTTGCTTCAGTATGTCCGCCACGGGTCAATACGCCGCCTTCGCTGGCACGCAACGGAAAGACATGACCAGGGCGATGCAGATCGGTAGGTTTGGCATTGTCGGCAATGGCGGCGCGGATGGTGGTGATGCGATCCTGCGCGGAGACGCCAGTGGTGACGCCTTCAGCCGCTTCAATGGTCACGGTGAAGCCGGTGCCAAAGGAGCTGGTGTTGTTTTCCACCATCATGGGCAGGTCAAGCTGCTGGCGACGCGCTTCGGTCAGGCAGAGGCAGACGATGCCGCTACCGTGACGAATAGTCAGCGCCATCTGTTCAACAGTCATGGTTTCTGCGGCGAAGATCATATCGCCTTCGTTTTCACGATTTTCATCGTCGAGTACCATCACACCGCGTCCCTCACGCAGGGCGGCGATAGCACGTTCTACACGCTGTTCAGGCGTGCCAAATTCAGAAAGTAGCGTCTGATTCATGGTAATAAAAACCTTAAAATGTATGGGTTACCAGAATCAGGGCGTGCTTAGGAGTGACGTCAAAAAGACGTGGCAATAACGTGATGCAGACACAACTGTCCGACAGATGTCGTTACCCTCTCCCATCCGGACTGTAACCGTCGGCTCCGGAATTACACCGGATCTGCTGACCTTTACCTCTCTTTTCATCGAGATAAAGCGCTCGCGGGCTTTCAGCCGAAGCTGATTTACCGCCGGTGGGGAATTGCGCCCCGCCCTGAGAATAAGCCTTTCAACTATAACGCCGATCGTTTGAGGCGGCAATCATCAATAACGCAATTGCTTTTGCATTTCCTGCGTTACCGATTTGAGGTTTATCCTTTTCATTTCTGGCATTACACTTAACACTTATTACGTTGGTAAACACGCTGACACAGCTCTCCGTAACCAGGAAATCATCATGATCGACACGAAAAAAATTGAACAACTTGCCCGTCAGGTTCACGAAGCGATGCCTAAAGGTGTTCGTGAGTTTGGTGATGATGTCGAAAAGAAAATTCGTCAGGTTCTTCAGGCGCAGCTGACCCGGATGGATCTGGTCAACCGTGAAGAGTTTGATGTGCAGACGCAGGTATTACTGCGTACGCGGGAGAAACTGGCGGCCCTGGAGCAACGTCTGGCCCAGCTGGAAAGTCAGGGGTCATCAGCGGGTACGCCTCCGACTGCAACGGTAACCGCACCGGCAACACCTGTTGCAGCGGCGACACCATCCGCTTCAGTAGCCACTTCACCTGCCGTTTCTCCGCCACCGGTTGCCGATGTCGTGAAACCTGTTCCGGACAACAAGTCAGAATAAGTGTTAAGCGGGAGCCAGGCTCCCGCTTACTTTCTGCTTTAGCTGCCGCGAATAGTTTTGATGATGTTGGTGGTGGAGATACCATCTTCGAAGTTCAGCACCTGCACGTCGCCGCCATTTGCCCACACTTCTTTGCTGCCCGCGATTTCTTCCGGCTTATAATCACCGCCTTTGACCAGCAGGTCGGGCAGAATCCCTGCGATCAGCCGCTGCGGCGTATCCTCTTCAAAGACGACTACCCAGTCGACTGCTTCAAGCGCGCCGAGCACGATCATCCGGTTTTCCTGCGGATTGACCGGACGGCTTTCACCTTTCAGACGTTTAGTGGATGCATCGCTGTTCACCGCGACAATCAGTCTATCGCCAAGCTTGCGTGCATTGGCCAGATAAGAGACATGTCCCGCGTGCAGAATGTCGAACACGCCGTTAGTCATCACCACTTTTTCGCCACGACGACGGGCCATCTCAACGGCGGCTTTTAACTGCGCTTCCGTCATGATGCCGAACCCTTGTTCCGGGCGGGCGTGAATCGCATTTTCCAGCTCAACAGTGCTGACGGTCGAGGTACCGAGTTTACCCACCACGACACCCGCCGCCGCGTTCGCCAGGAAACAGGCCTCTTCCAGCGAGTCGCCCGCAGCCAGTGCTGCCGCCAGCACGCCAATCACCGTGTCACCGGCACCAGTCACATCATAGACTTCCTGCGCCTGGGTCGGCAGATGCAGAGGCGCTTTGCCCGGCTGCAGCAGCGTCATACCGTTTTCGGAACGGGTCACCAGCAGCGCGGAGAGGTCAAAATCCGCGATCAGCTGCGTGCCGCGCGCCACGATCTCCTCTTCGTTTTTGCATTTGCCAACCACGGCTTCAAATTCGGAGAGGTTCGGCGTCAGCAGCGTTGCGCCACGATAGCGCGCAAAATCAGTGCCTTTCGGGTCGATCAATACCGGCACGCCCGCTTCGCGGGCCAGGGTAATCATGGTCTGCACGCTGGAGAGCGCGCCTTTGGCATAATCGGACAGCACCAGCGCACCCGCAGCAGCCAGTGACTCACGCATCTTCTGGTGAATCGGCTCTGGATCGACCTGTTCAAAGCCCTCTTCAAAATCGAGGCGGATCAGCTGCTGATTGCGGGAAAGTACGCGCAGTTTGGTAATGGTCGGATGGCTTTTGACCGCCACGAAGTCACAATGAACGTTGACGTCTTTGAGCGTATTACTTAACACGCGCGCCGCATCATCTTCACCGGTCAGGCCAATTAGCCGGGACGCGGCACCGAGTGCTGCAATGTTCATCGCCACGTTTGCCGCGCCGCCAGGGCGCTCTTCAACCGTGTCCACTTTCACCACCGGAACCGGGGCTTCAGGGGAGATACGGCTGGTTGGGCCATACCAGTAACGATCCAACATTACATCGCCAACAACCAGCACTGAGGCTTGGCCGAACGCGGGCAGAGTCACTTTCATTCCAGACACTCCAGACTGCATTAAAAATAGTGCGCGGATGATAGCACAGTTGCGATTTGTGCTATCAGCATCACGCCAGGATAGACGCAGGCGTTATCAGCCAGCGTTGCCAGCTGTTCAGAACCGTCTGCCGCTCCGCTGCGTAAGCCTCTGGCTCAACGTGGCCCGGCAGCGCCTGCAGGGCGCGATGATGCAGGGCGTCGCGCAGCGTGACATAAGCCTGCGTCAGCGCCTGCGCTTCATCGGCGGGCATTTTATGGTACTTCGCCATCAGCTCAAAAATGCGCACATTGTCAGACCAGCGCGTCAGCTCGGGCTGCTCAGCGGCGTAGCGTAAGACAAGATATTGGGCGATGAATTCAATATCGGTGATGCCACCCGCATCGGCCTTGATATCCCACCGACCTTTATGTTTGTTACTGAGGTGAGCACGCATCTTTTCACGCATCTCACGCACTTCGGTTTGCAGCGCGTCTGCAGGACGTGGCAGCGACAGAATCGTCTGACGAATCGCGTTGAAACGATCACCCAGCGCGGCTTCGCCAAACACCACGCGCGCCCGGACCAGCGCCTGATGCTCCCAGGTCCAGGCTTCACTACGCTGATACTCTTCAAACGCTTCAAAAGTACTGACCAGCATGCCTGCCGCGCCGGAAGGACGCAGACGCGCGTCCACTTCGTAGAGAATGCCGGAGGCGGTACGGGTACTGAAGAGATGCATAATG
This sequence comes from Pantoea sp. 22096, assembly GCF_052045955.1. Classification (NCBI taxonomy): domain Bacteria; kingdom Pseudomonadati; phylum Pseudomonadota; class Gammaproteobacteria; order Enterobacterales; family Erwiniaceae; genus Pantoea; species Pantoea sp. 22096. Next base: position 284,646 of record NZ_JBQEPW010000003.1, read on the forward strand.
CGTTGAGCAAGGCGCAGATAGAACTGACGGCCATCAATGCTGCGCTCCCCTTCTGTCACTGCGTCTGCCGGACAGTCATGCAGGAAGACTAAATCGAGGTCAGAACTGTAACCCAGCTCCCAGCCGCCCAGCTTGCCATAGCCCAGTACGGCAAAACCGCGTTCATATTCATTGTTCAGGTGAGAGGGACGACCATAGCGCTGCACCATCATGTTCCACGCCTGACGTACCACAGAGTCGATGATTGCTTCAGCCAGCCAGGTGAGATGATCGCTGACTTTCATCACCGGCAGCGTGCCTGCGATGTCAGCGGCGGCAATACGCAGATGTTGCGCCTGCTTAAACTGCCGCACCGCTTCCAGCTGCTGCTCCTCATCCTCAGTGGGTATGCGCAGCAGATATTGTCGCAGCTCATCGCGATAGGCGTCAGTGGCGGTCGGCTGATAGAGCGTGGCCGGATCGAGCAGTTCATCCAGCAATAAAGGGTGACGCGCCAGCTGGCTGGCCACCATCGGTGAGGCCGCGCACAGGCGAATCAGGTGACGCAGGGCACCGTGATATTCGGTCAGCAGCTCCAGATAGGTGCTACGGGTCAGCACGCCGAGCAGCAGCGGCGTCAGACGACTCAGCGTGACCGCCGCATCTTCACGCGGGCAGACCTCGCTCAGCAGACGCGGCATCAGTTGATCCAGCGCCTGACGGCCACGCGGACCGATAGTGCGCCGGCTGATGTCCTGACGAAACGCCTCCAGCGTCTGATGCAGTGTAAGCCGCTGATCGTCACTGAGCTGCGGTACCAGCGGCGCCAGCTCATTATTCTCCAGCTGGTCCTGCCACAGCACCTGAAACTCCGCCAGCTCACGCTGATCGCCAATCTCAGGCGTATCTTCCCCAATCAGCTCGTCAAAGATTGTCCGTACCGCTGCCATCTGAGCCTCAAGCTGGGTCATCAGCGCAGGCCAGTCGGCACAATCCATCGCCCACGCCAGCCGGGCGCGATGCAGCTCATCTTCCGGCAGCGTCTGGGTCTGCTCGTCGCCCAGGCTTTGCAGCAGATTCTCCAGCCGCCGCAGGAACAGATAGGCGTCACGCAGCGTATCCACCTGTTCAGCAGGCAGCAGAGCCAGGGTTTTGATCGCCTCCAGCGTCGGCAACAGGGCACGTAACTGAAGCGAGCGCTCACGCCCGCCCCGAATCAGCTGGAACACCTGTACGATAAACTCGGTTTCACGGATGCCGCCCGCCCCCAGTTTGATATTGTTTTTCAGTCCGCGACGCCGTACCTCGCGGCTGATCATCCCTTTCATGTTACGCAGTGACTGGATCACGCTGAAGTCGATGTAGCGGCGATACACGAACGGCCGCAACATCTGCTGCAGCTCCAGGCTCCAGCGGTCGTGGTCATCGCCCATCAGGCGCGCCTTGACCATGGCGTAACGCTCCCAGTCGCGTCCCTGCTCCTGGTAGTAATCCTCCAGCGCGGCAAAACTCATCACCAGCGGACCGCTGTCGCCAAATGGCCGCAGCCGCATATCCACACGGTAGACAAAGCCATCCATGGTGGGTTGATCCAGGACTTTGATCAGCCGCTGGCCCATACGGGTAAAGAACTGAGCATTGTCGAGCTCACGCCGTCCGCCACGCGTGGTGCCGTTTTCCGGCCAGGCGAAAATAAGGTCGATGTCAGAGGAGAAATTGAGTTCGCCGCCGCCCAGCTTGCCCATGCCCAGAATCAGCAGCGGCTGTGCGTCGCCGTCGGCATTACAGGGCGTACCAAAATCACGGCAGCAATCCTGATATACCCAGTCACGCGCCCTGCTGATCAGCACTTCGGCTAAAACGCTGAGCTGGTGCAGGCTCTGTTCGGTCGTGGCGTGTTGCAGCGCCTGCATCCAGGCAATACGCACCAGCATACGGCGGCGAAACAGCCGCAGTTCGCGCATCAGGCTCGCTTCACTGTCGATGCTGCTGAGCACCTCGTTTAGCCATACAGCGTAGTGCTGCCACTCTTCAGGCTGCGGCGGCTGGTCGAGCATCATCTGCCACCAGTCGGGATGTTGTTGCAGATTTTCCAGCACAAAGTCGCTGAAAGCCAGCCCGGCGGCCTGCTCCGGGCTGAGCGAAGCCAGCGGAACCCCAAGCTGTCGGGCGGCCTCTTCGGCCTGATCGCGTAGCAACGCGGGAAGTGCTGCCAACATAACGCCCTCCTTGATGGCGGTACGAATTACCCGTTAGCGGCCAGCGCCGCTGGTGAGCCAGAATGGCTGCTGTTTCAGAGCCTGCGACGTCAGCCAGGCTAAGCCGGATGACTGCTTTTCATGAATCGCCGACAGCAGTTGCTGCCAAGGTTCCAGCCAGGCCATTACCGTTTCTGCAGGATAAGATCCGGCCAGCAAATGCACCGTAAGCAGCTGACGCGCCAGACGCGTGGCTTTGTCCTGATACTCGTTAGGTTGTTTGACCGTGACGAACGTCTCTCTCAGGTCAGCATTGACGCGACTCAGCATGATGTCGCTGAAGCGCTTAAATGAACCCTGCAGCTTGGCCTCCCCTTTGGCATCAATCCACTGACGCCACTGAGACTCAGCCAGCCAGTGGGTCAGCGCCAGCTGCGTTTCAACCGAGAGAGAAGATAAGCAGAACGTCGCCGCCTCCTGCTCTTCGTTCACCAGCATCTCTTCCAGCGTGGTCAGTTGCTGACGCAGGGCGCTGCTGGCTTTGCGTGGCACCAGCGCACCGAACAGGCTGAATGCCTGACGCAGCAGATCCAGCGCTTCGCGCACCGCATCCTGCGCCGCCGCGTTGCCGCGCAGCCAGACTTCTTCATGATATTGCCAGTGACGCAAGCCAGCCGACATCGCAGCGACCATGCCCTGCTCAACTGTCGCTTTAACGCCGGCTTTCAGCAGCGGGAAAGCCTCAATCTGGCGTGACGAATTACCCTGCGCCAGTTGATAACCGCGGGCGGCTTTGCTCAGGCTGCCCATACGCAGACCACCCAGCGCCACCAGTTGCTGTGCGAAGGCCAGCAGATCCTGGCGTTCGCCACGTTTCAGCTCCAGCTCGATCTCGCACAGCGGTTCGCTGAGATCACCTGCCGTGACCTCGCCCTGATCAAACGCCACTTCAACTTCACTGTTGCCTGTGGTGATCAGCCAGATCTCGCGCTGAAAATGGGTGGTAAACAGGGGCTGCAAGCGCGGCTGCAGCGCTGCGACATCGGTGCCCTGCGGCCAGATTTCTGCAGGCAGGCGGGCAATATCCAGCACCGGCTCGCTGAGTTCAACGTTGTATTCCGGGCGCTGATGCAGCCCGCCGAGCGTCTGGCCCGCCGCTTTCAGCGTCATTTCGTACCGCTGGTCGATGCCACGGATACGCAATCCCATATCCCAGCGTCGAAGCTGGTTGTCGTCGGTTTCGAAGTAGATGTTGGTCAGCTCGCGAGCAGCCTGATGCTGATGCGGCAGAGTGGAGAGCAGTTCAGCCAGTTTCCCGGCCGCTTGTGGAGTTGCAATGAACTTTAGTTCGATTTCGATGGTCATAATTTTTTATTCACTACGCCGCTGGCACTTAAGAGAGTTTTTCCTGCATATTTCAGGCGATTATCAGCAGGTTACTCACGCTGTCGCCTGGAGGGCAAGGGGGTATCAGGCGAAGATTAATGCACAGAAGCCGCGCTGTCTCTGCTTTCTTTGCTCTTTCGCAGACCTTTTCGCACTCTCATGAGACCAGGATAGTTCTCATTCAGATTTATGCGAGGCCTCTCCAGACTGTGCCGGTAAATTTTAGTCAGACTAAGCCAAACGAAATCGAATGAAAAAAATCACACTCGCTGGACTCACTTTGCTGGCCCTCAGCACCCTTGCACCTGCCCATGCCGACGAAAAACGCTATGTTTCTGATGAACTCTCAACCTGGGTCCGCAGCGGGCCGGGCGATCAGTTTCGCCTGCTCGGTAAGCTGAACGCCGGAGAAGAGGTGCAGCTGTTACAGACCAACAATGACACCCATTACGGCCAGATCCGTGATTCGGAAGGCCGCACTACCTGGATCCCCCTGTCGCAGCTTAGCGCGAATCCGAGCCTGCGTACCCGTGTGCCGCAGCTTGAGCAGCAGGTGAAAGATTTGACAGCCAAGCTGGATAACATCGACAACAGCTGGAACCAGCGTACCGCTGAGATGCAGAACAAAGTCGCCAGTAGCGACGGCGTGATCAACGGGCTGAAAGGCGAGAATCAGAAGCTGAAAAATGAGCTGATCGTCGCTCAGAAGAAAGTCAGCGCCGCTAACGTTCAGCTGGATGACAAGCAGCGCACCATTATCATGCAGTGGTTTATGTATGGCGGTGGCGTGCTGGGTGTTGGCCTGCTGCTGGGACTCTTACTGCCGCACATGCTGCCGCGTCGTAAGAAAAGCGACCGCTGGATGAACTGACCCCCTTCTGTCGGTCTGATCAGGGGATCACAGGATCTCCCTTTTGGCATGTCTGCAATCCGGGGAATCTGTGCAACAATAAAATGAGATGCACCGCCGATTTCTGGCGCGGGATACGCCCGGCGTGCAGGTCATTTCTTTTTCTCTGGAGTGTTGCGTGAAGACGTTTCTTGTTGGCGGTGCGGTGCGTGATGCGCTGCTGAATCTGCCGGTTACAGATAAAGATTGGGTGGTAACAGGTTCCACGCCCGAAGCCATGCTTGAGCAGGGTTATCAACAGGTCGGTCGCGATTTTCCCGTTTTCCTGCATCCCGTCAGTCGCGAAGAGTATGCGCTGGCCCGGACCGAGCGGAAAAACGGGAAAGGCTACACCGGTTTTGTCACCTGGTCTGCGCCCGACGTGACGCTGGAGCAGGACTTACAGCGCCGCGATCTGACCATCAATGCCATCGCACAGGATGAAAGCGGCGAGCTGGTTGATCCCTACAACGGCCAGCGTGATATTGCCCTGCGCCTGCTGCGTCACGTCTCGGAAGCCTTCAGTGAAGACCCGCTGCGGGTATTGCGTGTCGCGCGCTTTGCTGCGCGTTTTGCCCATCTCAACTTTCGTATTGCCCCCGAAACCCAGCAGCTGATGCAGCAGATGGCTGCAAGCGGTGAGCTGTCGAATCTCACTGCCGAACGGGTGTGGAAAGAGACAGAAAAAGCACTGGGCACCCGTAATCCGCAGGTCTACTTTCAGGTGCTGCGCGACTGCGGTGCGTTGCAGGTGCTGTTTCCTGAGCTGGATAATCTGTTTGGTATTCCTGCACCGATTAAGTGGCACCCGGAGATCGACACCGGTGTGCATACGCTGATGACGCTGGCGATGGCCGCCGCGCTCTCCGGCGAGATCGATGTGCGCTTTGCTACGCTGTTCCATGACGTCGGCAAGGCGCTGACACCGCCTGAATTGTGGCCAAGCCACCACGGTCATGGACTGGCAGGCGTTCCGCTGGTCGAGGCGCTGTGCCAGCGGCTGCGGGTGCCCAACGCAATTCGCGATCTGGCGCTGATCGTGACCGAATTTCACGACATTGTGCACACCATTGAGCGGCAATCTGCGGCGTCACTGGTAGCGCTGTTTGATCGCATCGATGCCTGGCGTAAGCCGCAGCGCGTTGAGCAGATGGCGCTGACCAGCGAAGCAGATGCGCGCGGACGTGCCGGGCTGGAGAGTATGCCTTATCCGCAGGGCGACTATCTGCGTCGTGCTTTTGCGCTGGCGCAGACGGTGCCGACCAAAGCGGTCGTCGAAGCGGGATTCAAAGGGATGGAAGTGCGAAAAGAGATGACGCGACGACGCATTGCCGCTGTCGCGCAAGGTCTGGCGATTGGGCAGCCTGACTAGCAGGCTGCCACAGGTTTACATGAAGACCATGTAAACCGCTGCCGCCACGATGAAGCGGTAAATGGCGAACGAGACAAAAGAGATGCGTTTGATCAGCTCAAGGAAGGCTTTAATCGCAATCAGCGCCACGATAAACGCCGTGACAAAGCCCACGGCGAACATCGGGAAGTCCGCCATCGTCAGGAAGCCGATGCTCTTGTACATGTCCAGTACAGTCGCACCCATCATCATTGGCACGGCCAGAATGAAGGAGAATTCTGACGCGGCATAGCGGCTCACACCCATCAGCATCCCGCCGGAGATGGTTGCTCCAGAACGTGAGAAGCCCGGCCACAGCGCTAAGCACTGGAAACAGCCAATCATAAACGCCTGACGATAGGTAATATCATCGACACCTACGGCTTTCGGCTGTTTTGGCTTGAGATACTCTGCGGCCAGCAGCAGCACCCCCCCCACGACCAGCGCGTACATCACGTTGATCGGATTGAACAGCGTTTTGATCTGATCGTGCAGCACCAGACCCACCACCACAGCCGGAACCATACCCAGCAGGATATGGATCAGCGACAGACGACCGGTGCCGACACCTTCATGTTTGACTTCGCCAAAGTGAATGCCGATCAGGCCAAACAGACGGCGCCAGAACATCACTACTACAGCCAGAATCGATCCTAACTGGATCACAACTTCAAAGGTCTCGGCTTTTTCACCTTCAAAGCCCAGCAGGTGACCCACTATAATCATGTGCCCTGTGGAAGAGACCGGTAAAAATTCGGTCAGCCCTTCCACAACGCCCAGGATTGCAGCTACCCAAAGCTGATGAATATCTGCCATCAAATGTTCCCTCTATCCGTTTCAAAACCATTAAAAAGGCGGTAGCGCGTTGCTATCGCCTGAAATCATGCCGCAATTAGCCTGAATTAAACCTTAAGCTCCGCTCCGTTTCGCCTGCTGTAACGAAACGGTCCACGCTATGACAGACAGTAATTTGGTTTGGTTTCATTGTGATGGCAATCACATCGTATTTATTTAGGAATAGTCCCGCGCTCAATTCGCACGCCAACCTGCGCCGCCTGGGCTACAGCGCCCGGTTTGCTTACCTTTATGCGTACGCCAGGCGAATTGAAACGGTTCATCAACAGATCCGCGATTTCTTCAGCTACCCGCTCAACCAGGGCAAAACGCCCCCCATTCAGATGGGTCAGAATCGCAGAGGAGACATCGGCATAGCTGAGACAATCTTTCACATCGTCGCTGCTGGCCGCCAGACGGTTATCCCAGGCCATTTCGACATCGAGCACCAGCTTCTGCTGTATACCCTGTTCCCAGTCGTAAACGCCAATGGTGGTGAACACCGTGAGTTGTTCTATAAATACGATATCCATGATGAGGGTCTCTGTTTTTGGCTAAGCCGGATACCACTTCCGGCGGATTATGCGTATTATCCACGGTTGATGAGATCAAAACGACCCTAAAGGGAACGGTACGGTGTTATGAGTGCTTTCGCGCTTGGTATGATTATTTTCGCGTATCTTTGCGGTTCCATTTCCAGTGCGATTCTGGTTTGCAAACTCGCTGGCCTGCCCGATCCCCGCACACACGGTTCCGGTAATCCGGGTGCCACCAACGTACTGCGTCTGGGCGGTAAAGCCGCTGCAGCCAGCGTATTAGTGTTTGATGTGCTGAAAGGGATGGTACCGGTCTGGCTGGCTTATCTGATGCACGTGACGCCGCTCTATCTTGGCCTGACCGCCATTGCCGCCTGTCTCGGTCATATTTATCCGGTGTTCTTTCACTTTCGCGGTGGCAAAGGCGTAGCAACGGCATTTGGCGCGATTGCGCCGATTGGCTGGGACTTAACCGGGCTGGTTACCGGCACATGGCTGCTCACGGTGCTACTCAGTGGCTATTCTTCGCTGGGGGCGATTGTCAGTGCACTGATCGCGCCATTCTATGTCTGGTGGTTCAAACCGCAGTTTACCTTTCCGGTTTCCATGCTCTCCTGTCTGATCCTGCTGCGTCATCACGATAATATTCAGCGGCTGTGGCGCGGTCAGGAAGGTAAAATCTGGAAGCGCAAAAAGAAATCTCAGCCATAAAAAAAGCCGGCAAGCCGGCTTTTTTCACATCAGATCGCGGGCAACTCCGCCAGCGGCCATCGCGGCCGCACGCTGACGCTTAACTCGCCCCGTGTTCCGCCTTTTAACCGCACCATGCCCGCATACGCGATCATTGCACCGTTGTCGGTACAGAACTCCGGGCGGGCGTAAAACACTTCGCCGCCGCGCTTTTGCATCATAATTGCCACCTGCTCGCGCAATGTGCGGTTAGCGCTGACGCCCCCGGCAATCACCAGACGCTTAAAGCCGGTCTGATCCAGCGCGCGTTTACATTTGATCGACAGCGTATCCACCACCGCATCTTCAAAGGCGCGGGCGATGTCAGCACGGGTCTGCGCATCATCAGGATTGGCGCGAATCGTATTAGCGGCAAAGGTTTTCAGGCCGGAGAAGCTGAAATCCAGGCCCGGACGATCGGTCATCGGACGCGGGAAGGTGAAACGCCCCGCCGTGCCCTGCTGCGCCATCTTCGACAACATCGGCCCGCCCGGATAATCCAGGCCGAGCAGCTTCGCCGTCTTATCAAAGGCTTCGCCCGCGGCATCATCGATCGATTCACCCAGCAATTCATATTCACCGACGCCGGTGACGCTAATCAGCTGGGTATGCCCGCCGGACACCAGCAGTGCGACAAACGGAAACTCCGGTGGATTCTCTTCCAGCATTGGTGCCAGCAGGTGCCCTTCCATATGATGAACCGGCACGGCAGGCACTTTCCATGCAAACGCCAGCGCGCGGCCAATGGTGGCGCCGACCAGTAGCGCACCGACCAGTCCGGGACCGGCAGTGTAAGCGACTGCATCAATCTGCTGCGGCTCCAGACCCGCTTCTTTCAGCGCCGCCTGAATCAGCGGCACGGTTTTACGCACGTGATCGCGTGAGGCCAGTTCCGGCACCACACCACCATAGTCGGCGTGCAGTTTTACCTGGCTGTAGAGCTGGTTAGCCAGTAATCCAGCCTCGTCATCATAGATTGCGATGCCGGTTTCATCGCACGACGTTTCAATACCCAGAATTCGCATTGCATCACCTCATTCTTGCGGCGCGCAGTTTATCACAGCAATGTGATGTGCAGCGCGGGCATCCCGCTTAAAAAGTCATTTTCTGTCGGCTAAAGAGTGCGCTATACTCCCGCCCCTGGAAAAACCGGCAGCCGCACAGGCAAACGCTCCTGTTGGTTTCAAATTATCCATGGTGCTTTACAAACCAACATGAGTTGGAGTAAAATGCTGCACCATTTTGAAATGTGCTGGCGCCGCAGTCAGCAGCAAAACCGAATTTTATCGAGGTGAGAGTTACATGCCGGTAATTAAAGTACGTGAAAACGAGCCATTTGACGTAGCACTGCGTCGCTTCAAGCGTTCATGCGAGAAAGCAGGCGTTCTGGCTGAAGTTCGTCGTCGTGAGTTCTATGAAAAACCGACTACCGAACGTAAGCGCGCTAAAGCGTCAGCAGTTAAGCGTCATGCCAAGAAACTGGCTCGCGAAAACGCACGCCGCACTCGTCTGTACTAAGTCGTTCCGGAGGTTCGCCTCCACCGCGTGATTCACGCAGACAGAGTCAAGTAAAAGGCCGTGCTTTCCGAAAGGAAGCGCGGCTTGTTGCCGTTTATGAGCTGAAAATCTGGGGCGTATGGCTGGACGAATTCCACGCGTATTTATCAACGATTTACTTGCCCGCACGGATATCGTGGATCTTATCGATGCCCGCGTTAAGCTGAAAAAGCAGGGTAAGAATTTCCATGCGTGCTGTCCTTTCCATAATGAAAAAACGCCCTCTTTCACCGTAAACGGCGAAAAGCAGTTCTATCACTGTTTCGGCTGTGGTGCACACGGCAACGCTATCGACTTTTTAATGAACTTTGATCGTCTGGAGTTTGTTGAAAGTATTGAAGAGTTAGCCACTTCCCACGGTTTAGACGTGCCTTACGAAGCAGGCAGCGGGCCCAGCCAGATGGAACGCCATCAGCGCCAGAGCCTGTATCAGCTGATGGAGAACCTGAACGGTTTTTATCAGCAGGGTCTGCAGCAATCCAGTGCGCAGCCAGCACGCGACTATCTTGATCGTCGTGGTCTGAGCGCCGACATCATCAATCATTTCGCCATAGGTTACGCGCCAGCCGGCTGGGATAATGTTCTCAAGCGTTTTGGTAAGCAATCGGAAGACCGCGAATCGTTGATGGAGGCGGGCATGCTGGTCAGCAATGACAAAGGCCGTACCTATGACCGGTTTCGCGACCGCGTCATGTTTCCGATCCGCGATAAACGTGGACGCGTCATCGGTTTTGGTGGCCGCGTACTGGGTAACGATACGCCGAAGTATCTGAACTCACCGGAAACCCCTATTTTCCATAAAGGCCGCCAGCTCTATGGCCTGTATGAAGCAGTTAAGAACCATCCTGAACCCGCCCGCCTGTTAGTGGTCGAGGGATACATGGACGTGGTTGCGCTGGCGCAGTACGGGATCGATTATGCCGTCGCGTCATTAGGCACCTCAACCACGGCTGAACACATTCAGTTGCTGTTTCGCAGTACCGACACCGTGATCTGCTGTTACGACGGCGACAGGGCGGGTCGTGAAGCGGCTTGGCGTGCGCTTGAGACCGCATTGCCTTACATGAATGATGGTCGTCAGCTACGCTTTATGTTTTTACCTGAGGGTGAAGACCCGGATACGCTGGTACGCAAAGAGGGTAAAGCCGCCTTCGAAGCGAGGATGGAGCAGGCCATGCCGCTCTCTTCGTTTTTGTTTGATAGCCTGCTGCCGCAGGTAGATCTGAGCTCACGCGACGGAAAAGCGCGTCTGAGCACGCTGGCTTTACCGCTGATTACCCAGATCCCCGGTGAGACCTTGCGTATTTATATGCGTCAGGAGTTGGGGAACAAACTGGGTATTCTTGACGACAATCAACTTGAAAAGCTGATGCCGAAGCTGGCTGCAAGTGGAACGGCGCCAGTTGCGCCACCGCTGAAACGGACCACCATGCGTGTGCTGATCGCCTTGCTGATTCAGAACCCGCAGCTGGCTACCCTGGTGCCTTCGCTTGATGGGCTGTCTGAGTCAAAAATGCCGGGTTTACCGCTATTTATTGAGTTAGTGGGTCGTTGCACTGAGAATCCTGGATTGACCACCGGACAGCTACTAGAGTTATATCGCGGAACAAATTTTAGTCAGACGCTTGAAACGCTGGCGATCTGGAACCACATGATAGTAGATGAAGAAGCCGAAGCGGTATTTCAGGACTCGCTGGCCAGCATCTACGATTCTGCTCTTGAAGAGCGTTTGGAATTTTTGATTGCGCGTGAGCGCACCCAGGGACTGAGCGCCGATGAGCGCCGTGAACTCTGGACACTCAGTCAGGCTTTTGCCAGGAAATAATTTAGCACGCTGCCCGTTCTGACGAAGGGCAGCGTGGCTGTTTTAAGGCCGGGAGCGTTAAGCCAGGCCTGTACCACCAAAATTTATACAAGCGGCTTAAGTGCCGATTACTGTTGGGCAAAGCCCACGCCGCGACGAAGGCAGCGGCAAGAATTAAACGCCTTTACTGCTATTGTTGGCTCGCTGCCGACCGACACCAATCTAATTTAACAGAAGTGTGGATACCGTCTTATGGAGCAAAACCCGCAGTCACAGCTCAAGCTTCTTGTCACCCGTGGTAAGGAGCAAGGCTATCTGACCTATGCTGAGGTCAATGACCATCTGCCGGAAGATATCGTCGACTCAGATCAGATCGAAGACATCATCCAGATGATTAACGACATGGGTATTCAGGTGGTTGAAGAAGCCCCGGATGCTGACGATCTGATGCTGAATGAAAACAGCTCCGATACTGACGAAGATGCCGCGGAAGCTGCCGCTCAGGTGTTATCCAGCGTTGAATCTGAAATCGGGCGCACCACTGACCCGGTTCGCATGTATATGCGTGAAATGGGTACCGTTGAACTGCTGACGCGCGAAGGCGAAATCGACATCGCCAAGCGTATTGAAGACGGTATCAACCAGGTTCAGTGTTCCGTAGCCGAATACCCTGAAGCGATTACTTATCTTCTGGACCAGTACGACAAAGTTGAAGCAGGTGAATCACGCCTCTCCGATCTGATCACGGGTTTCGTCGATCCTAACGCAGAAGAAGATCTGGCCCCGACGGCAACGCACGTGGGCTCCGAACTTTCTGAAGCCGATCGTAACGACGACGATGAAGAAGATGAAGAGGATGATGACAGCTCCGACGACGATAATTCTATCGACCCGGAACTGGCACGCGAGAAGTTTTCTGACCTGCGTAAGCAGTATGAAACCACCCGCGACGTGATTAAAAGCAAAGGTCGCAGTCATGCTGCTGCCGTTGCCGAAATCCAGAACCTTTCCGACGTCTTCAAGCAGTTCCGCCTGGTACCGAAGCAGTTCGATTACCTGGTAGGCAGCATGCGCACCATGATGGAACGTGTCCGTACCCAGGAACGTCTGATCATGAAGCTCTGTATTGAGCTGTGCAAAATGCCGAAGAAAAACTTCATCACGCTGTTTACCGGCAACGAAACCAATGAAAGCTGGTTCAAAGCCGCACTGGCAATGAACAAGCCGTGGTCTGAGAAGCTGCTGGAAGTGCAGGATGACGTAATGCGTTCCCTGCAGAAACTGGCACAGGTTGAAGAAGAGACCGGCCTGACTATTGAACAGGTTAAAGATATTAACCGTCGCATGTCGATCGGTGAAGCTAAAGCCCGTCGCGCCAAGAAAGAGATGGTGGAAGCGAACCTGCGTCTGGTTATTTCGATTGCCAAGAAATACACCAACCGCGGTCTGCAGTTCCTCGACCTGATTCAGGAAGGTAATATCGGCCTGATGAAAGCGGTAGATAAGTTTGAATATCGCCGTGGTTACAAGTTCTCGACCTATGCGACCTGGTGGATCCGTCAGGCTATCACCCGCTCTATCGCTGACCAGGCACGTACCATCCGTATTCCGGTGCACATGATTGAGACCATCAACAAGCTCAACCGTATTTCGCGCCAGATGCTGCAGGAGATGGGCCGCGAACCGACGCCGGAAGAGCTGGCTGAGCGTATGCTGATGCCGGAAGATAAAATCCGCAAAGTGCTGAAAATCGCTAAAGAGCCGATCTCGATGGAGACGCCGATTGGTGATGATGAAGATTCACATCTGGGCGATTTTATCGAAGACACCACGCTGGAGCTGCCGCTGGATTCTGCTACCTCAGAGAGCCTGCGTTCTGCCACCCACGATGTGCTGGCTGGCCTGACCGCGCGTGAAGCGAAAGTACTGCGCATGCGTTTCGGTATCGATATGAATACCGACCATACGCTGGAAGAAGTGGGCAAACAGTTTGACGTTACGCGTGAGCGTATTCGTCAGATTGAAGCGAAAGCCCTGCGTAAACTGCGCCATCCGAGCCGTTCGGAAGTGCTGCGTAGCTTCCTCGACGATTAAGTCCGACAAAAACCCCGGTTCGCCGGGGTTTTTTATGCCTGCCTGCTACCCGCCTCTCCCCTGCCCTGCGCAGGTTCAGCTGCTCTCCGGATGCAGTTCCAGCCAGAGCTGACGATACGCCTCAACCATTTCGTCCAGTGATGCGCGATTCAGACCACTGGGATTCGGCAACACCCACACCTGCGTTTTCCCCATACAGATCGGCTGTTTCCCCCATTCGACTTTGCTCTGCTTAAAGGCACGACGAAACGCATCTTTACCCAGAATCGCCAGCGCGGCGGGCTGATAATTCAGCACCTTTTCCATCAGCCGCTTGCCGCCGTCCCGCAGCTCATCAGGCGCTAACTCATTCGCTTGCACCGTGGGCCGCTCGACCAGCATCGTGATGCCGCAGCCGGTTTCCTCCAGGCGCTGCTCCTCTTCGGGTTTCAGCTGTTCCCGGGTGAATCCCGCCAGATGGATCACCTTCCAGAAGCGATTACCGGGATGTGCAAAGTGGAACCCCTGATGGGCCGTTGACTGGCCTGGGTTAATGCCGCAGAACAGTACATCCAGACCGGAACTGATGATGTCGCGGATAGCGTGTTCACTCATGCGGTGACCTCCAGCGTGCGCTGCTTCAGCGCTGTGCGACTGCGTTGCAGCAGCAGGCTGGCCTGCTCCGCATCCGGACAGGCTCGCGCCAGCGCCAGCGCGCCAATCATCTCTGCCATCATGCTTGAAGCAAGCGTATCCGCTTCCGTCCACCCCAGCTCACTCAGCAACTGCGTCAGGCTGGCATGCATCGTACTGAAGCCCTGAGCGAAGATCTGTCGCGTCGGTTGGGGAAGATGCGCCACTTCGCTCACCAGCGCTGCCATCGGACAGCCCTGCGCCGGTGCATTACGATGCGCCTCGGATAGATAGCTATCAATAAAGTCTGCCACCTGCTGCGCTGGCTGGGCCACGGACTCAGCGGGCTTAAAGGTATCGGCTTCAGCGAACATATGCTTTAGCACCTCCTCAACCAGCTCCTCACGTGACGCAAAATGTGCATAAAAACCGCCGTGTGTCAGCCCTACCCGCTTCATCAGCGCCGCTACACCGATTCCTTCGGTGCCGGTTTCACGCATCACACGCGCCGCCTCATCAAGGATACGCTGCCGCGTCTGTGCTTTGCTGCTCTGCTTCTCCATCTTATTTCCTTCGGTTTCTGCCCGGTAGCTTCTGGCTATTATAGTAATTATTACGGTCATCATATTCCAGCTTGACGGCAGATATGATGATCGTCATATTTATAACGATTATGACGATCATCATACGAGGAAAAAAGATGTCAAAATCAGGCACAGCATTAATCACCGGCGCATCCAGCGGTATCGGCGCGACTTATGCAAAACGGCTGGCAGCACGCGGTTATGATCTGATCCTGGTCGCCCGGGATCAGGCGCGACTCACCACCCTGGCGGACACACTGGCAAAGCTGCACGCTGTTCAGGTGACCGTGATGAAGGCTGACTTAACGCAGGAGCAGGACCTGCAGCGTGTGGAGTCGGAGCTCGCGAACAACGCACAGATTACGCTGCTGCTGAACAACGCGGGCATGAACGTTGAGGGTGAGTTTCTGGAGGCGGACATCACACGCATTAACAGCATGCTGGCGTTAAATATTCTGGCCCCAACCCGTCTGGCACAGGCGGCTGGCCGGACATTCAAAGCACGCGGTCACGGCATCATTATCAATATCGCGTCGGTGCTGTCGCTGGTGCACGAGATGTTCAATGGTGCCTACAACGCCACCAAGTCTTACGTGCTGACACTGACGCGTGCGATGCAGCGCGAACTCGCAGAGAGCGGCGTGCAGGTACAGGCGGTGTTACCCGGTGCGACCCGTACGGAGATTTTCGACCGCGCAGGCCAGTCTATCAATGAAATCCCGGCTGAAATGCTGATGGACGTTGATGAGATGGTGGACGCCGCGCTTGCCGGACTCGACAGCAAGGAGACGGTAACTATTCCGGCGCTGGAAGATCTGCAGATGTGGCACGATTACGATCGGGCGCGTGGTGCAATGGTTCCTCACCTTTCACGGGACAAATCGGCATCCCGCTATCGTCAGAAGTGAGTCAGTCTTAATTCTTTCCGCCTGAAGTACAGTTCTGTTAAAGGCACGGTAAAGCATTATCCGTGCCGTTTTGCGACTACAGCTTCAGGCGTTGCCAGATTTGTTATAGAAATCAGCAGGTAAATCACTGCTGCTTATTTCAGCAACCGATGGCGGAGTGCTGGATTGCCCTGAAGAGATACTTTATAATCCCCGCTCCGCTGGCCCCTTAGCTCAGTGGTTAGAGCAGGCGACTCATAATCGCTTGGTCGCTGGTTCAAACCCAGCAGGGGCCACCAAATTTTAGCTGTAAAATCAGCAGATTAAAGCCACCTTTCACGGTGGTTTTTTTATCCTTCAAATCTCACTTCCTTGTTTCTCTCTTCCTATAAAAATCTGAAATTTTTCTGTTAAGCCACCGACAGCTAACCCGGCAGGCCGGAAATCTGCTGATTGATGTCCGACTTCATCAGATGGAAAGTTCGGCCTTTCGCGAACTCAACAGGCGGCGTGGTGATGCCTTAGTGCGCATAGCCCAACTGGTCGGGGCCGTGCCAGGTAAGCTACGTCAGGGAGATGAAGGCTTCAGTATATTGCCGCGTCAGCCGTTTCACCTCTCCCTTTCCCTGATTAACCTCACACTCTCATATCCACTATTTTCCCTGTAAAAGACGCCACTCATGCTCACTCTGATAACCCGACGGATACCCCGGAGTCACTTTTTAACTCTGCAGAGGGTATATCAGATTATTTTCATAAACCCGCTATATTTACGGATATGAAAAAATGCAGTCAAAACGGGCCAATTGAAATCTGCACAACGTGTGCGCTGAGCTCAGATTAACAATGCTGCAGATTAATTTATTGAACAGAAGATTATGAATAGATTAGAGGTTTATCATGAAAAGTTCATCGAGTGCTGAACTCTGCTGCCGGGTAATTCGTGGAAGAACCATCATGCCGCTGGAGAAAGTTGCGTTGTATCAAGTCGAATTTGAAAATGGCAGATTTGCTGTGTTACGCATTAACAACCTCCTGTCGCTTCAGGAAGGCGATATTATTTCAAGAGTTAATGACGTGTGGTCTGCAGGATCAGATATTATTCAACTTTCACCATTCGAATTTCTCGACCAGGGTGAATCAAAGCGTTATTTCACCGAGTATGAAAGATAATGCAGAGTTATCAGCACATTGAAATACATGTTACGAAGATATTGCCTCAATGAGGGATAAGGTTAAACAGTATAACTTGCTGACGCCTGGTGATCACAACATAAAAAGACGACGGACTTTATATAACATACAATGACTTACAGTGAGGGCATAAAACTGCCTGTCCTTTATTCTTTTTAGCTACAGACTGTCTGGAAAACTTTTTACACACCGGACACTGTGTATTGGTTTCGCTGCTGTGTAGCGCGTCGAAGAGAAAGCTCAACCAGGTCATGTCGTTATCCTCTGAAATGTTGCCATCAGCGTAACACAGTGGAGGTAAATTAATTTTTTTATCTGTCGGCTATGATGTTAAAAAGGGCTAAGGTGAGGAGAAGGCAGCTGTTTATTTTTTTTAACGTTATTTAATCGCCATAAAAGAACGTCAGCCGGATAATCAGGAAAGCTACGAATAACGCAAACAGGACTATAATCAATACCATCTACACCTTTTTATCACCTCCAGCCCTTCTTTTGGCTCCTTTTTTGTCATCCTTTCTTTTTTTCCGGATCCAGCTGCTGCGCAAGCGCAAGGAAATGAGTGTGAAAATAAAACTGACGACGTGGTTCAGCCGGGAAAGTGAATTATCCGATGAGCATTTTCCTTTGTTCCCGACAGAAGGTATTTATCAGGCCCATCGGCCAGATGTTTTTTCGGCTGAACAAATGGATAACTACGGCGAAAAATTAGCGAAAACGCATAATCTGTCGGGTGGGAAATGGTCCTACCGACTGTTGCAGCAGCTGGCAGATAATGAACAGTCATTGACGCGCAGCGCAGAAATCCTGAGTGAAGGCGATAAGCGCAGCCAGACACCAGCGGCCGTCTGGATACTCGATAATTTTTACATCATTGAAGAGCAGATCCGCCTGGTCCGGCACCTGTTACCGGCCAAATTCGGTAAAGGATTGCCCATGCTGGAGGAGTCGGCCCATTACCTTCGCATCCAGGCTATCGCCGAGGAGATGATTAAGCACAGTGATGGCCGCCTGGAAACCAGCGTTCTACATCCTTTTATCGCTGCCTACCAGCGTGTTACGCCCCTGCTGCTCGGCGAACTGTGGGCCCTGCCTGCCATGTTACGTTTTGCGCTTATCAACAATCTGTCCCGGATTGCGGATGACGTGGCCAGGGTACATCAGGAACGTAATAAAGCGGAGCAGTGGATCAGCGATATCCTATCCACTGCCGCCGAAGATGCGTCAAAAGTTATTCTGGTCATCGCTGATATGGCCCGCCAGAACCCGCAGGTTTCCGGCGCTTTCGTCGCTGAACTTGAACGGCGATTAAGTGGCCAGAACAATACCCTGGCGTTAACCTGGGTTGAACAACAGCTGGAAATTACCGGCCGGAAAACCTCGGAAGTCATTGAGCAGTTCAACCGGCAGCTGGCCCTGAGTCAGCTCTCTGTCAGCAACACTATTACCGGCCTGCGGCAACTCGGCGAAATTGACTGGCAGGCCTTTGTCGAATCCGTCAGCCTGGTTGAGAAAGTCCTGCAGCAGGATCCCACCGGGACATACCCGCTGATGCATTTTGACAGTCGTGATGACTACCGCCATGTGATTGAACGTCTGGCACGACACAGTCGGTTTGATGAACGTGAAGTCGCCCAGGCTGTGCTGACGCTGGCCAGCCAGCCTGATCTTCCCCTGCGTCAGCAGCATGTCGGCTATTACCTGCTGGATAAAGGATTTCAGCAACTGGAACAGCAGCTTGACGTTAAGGTGACGTGGCTGAACAAGAGCCGGCAGCATCTGAGCCAGACTCCTTTACTCTCCTGGTTAGGCAGCCTTTTACTGCTGACAACCGCGTTTACCGCCGAGATGCTCTACAGCACCCATCAGGCGGGCATGGCATCTTTACTGTGGTTGCTGGTGCTGCCCGCCATCATTGTCAGCAGCCAGTTAGCCTTACAGTTGCTGAGTGAGTTAACCACCCGCAGCCGCCATCCCCTTCCCCTGCCACGACTCGATTATGCTCAGGCGATACCAGAGCATGACCGTACACTGGTGGTTATCCCCTGTTTGCTCAGCAGCAATGAGGGCACAGACGCCCTGTTGCGCTCTCTGGAAATCTGCTATCTCGGTAACGCCCTGGCGAATATCAGTTTTGCGTTACTGACCGACTTTACCGATAGCGCCGAACAGGACCATCATCATGACGCCGCGCTTATCCGTTACGCCGTGCTGAAAACGGAAGCCCTGAATCGGCGCTACAGCGGGGGTAAATCGGACATTGCGCTATTCTCCCTGTTACACCGTGACCGCACCCATAATATTTCTCAGGGCGTCTGGATGGGGTATGAACGCAAGCGCGGTAAGATCCATGCCCTGAATCGCTGGCTTCAGGGTGAAGAAAACGCCTTCAGCGTCACGGTAGGTGCCACGCAGACGCAACTGCACAGCGTTAAATATGTGATTACTCTCGACAGCGACACAATACTGCCGCGTGAGACAGCGCATAAGCTGATTGGCGTCATGGCCCACCCGCTCAATGCGCCGGTGTTCGACGATGTCAAAAATCGGGTAGTTGAAGGCTATGCCATCCTGCAGCCTCGTCTGGCTGAAGAGATACCAGTTAACGGTCAGAGCCGCTATGCCCGGCTGTGCAGCAGCATTCCGGGGAATGATGCTTACTCCTCACTCTCATCCGATATTTATCAGGATCTGTTTGGTGAAGGCTCATTTGTCGGCAAGGGTATTTACGATGTCGCTGCCTTTAGCCGGGCGATACGCAATACCTGTCCGGAAAATCTGGTGCTGAGCCATGACCTGCTGGAGGGCTGCTATGCCCGCTCCGGTGTGGTCAGTAACGTCGTCCTGTATGAACAATATCCGGATAGTTACCTGAGCGATGTTGACCGACGATTTCGCTGGGTGCGGGGCGACTGGCAGCTCCTGAACTGGCTACGGCTGCAGGTGCGGCAGGAAGATTGCAGCCGTCAAAAAAACCCACTCAGTGCGCTTTCCCGCTGGAAATTAACAGACAATCTGCGCCGCAGCCTGGTAGCACCTGCCCTGCTGATGCTGGTGTTTATGCTGTGCACGATAGTACCAAACCCGATATTCTGGGTCGGATGCATCATGCTCTTTCTGCTGCTTCCGGGACTGCCAGCGTTGGTGATCGATGGGGTGACGAAAAGTAAAACGCGTACCTGGCGACAGCATTTATCCATGCTGGTCACCGATGCCTTTAACCGCCTCTCCCGCGCTGGCCTGGCGCTGGCCATCCTGCCTCACGAGAGTTACTGGTCGCTGAAGGCGATTATCGTGACCTTATGGCGCCTGACTATCAGCCATCGCTACCTGAACGAGTGGAAAAGCGCTTCATCACAGAAACCTGTCGAGCCTGATGTGCGCCACTTCTACCGCTGCATGTGGATTAATCCGGTAGCAGGCGCGGTTCTGGTATTCCTGACCAGCCTGAGCATGCCGTCGATGACGCATGTTGCACTGGCGCTCGCTTTATTGTGGGCGGTCGCCCCCGCGTTACTGAGCCGCATGAGCCAGCCTAAACGCGCTCAGCCAGGCAGCCTTTCAGCGGAACAGCGCATCTTTTTGCGTCGCACCGCGCGTAAAACCTGGGCCTGGTTTAACGAATTTGCCAGCAGTGACAACAACCATTTGCCGCCGGATAATCTGCAGGAGATTCCGGAGTCGCGGGTGGCCCACCGGACGTCACCGACCAACATTGGCCTGTCGCTGCTGGCAAACCTGACGGCCTGGGATTTTGGTTATATCAGCCAGAATCGGGTCATCAGCCGGACGCTCGACACCCTCGATACTCTTGACCGAATGGAGCATTTCAGAGGACATCTTTATAACTGGTATGACACCCAGACGTTAAAACCGCTGAACCCACGCTACGTCTCAACGGTAGACAGCGGTAATATGGCGGCTCACCTTGTAACCCTTCAGGCTGGCCTGGCGCAGTGGAAATACCAGCCGGTGATGTCTCTTCCCTGTATCCTGGAAGGTCTCTCCGATACCTTCTCACTGCTTAAAGACCAACTGAGCGACACCCGCAGCGACATTGTGGAAAAAATCGATGCGCAATTAAGCCTGATGCAGCACGCTTCGCCCGCCGATTTTCACGCCGGGATGCAGGCTCTGCTGGCGTTAAGCGTGGTGGCAGAACAGACTTATCTTCCGACAACACGGGTAAACTGGCCGGCGCTTTTCCACCAGCAGCTGGTCGATTTTACTCAGGAGTGGTCCCTCCTTTTCAGCTGGGTTAGCCCGGATGCGCCACTGCCTGCCGACATTCCGTCATTGCTGTGGCTCGCTGAGTTGAACCTGAACCGCCCCGGACTCCCGGAAAAACAGGCAGAAACGGTGATATGGGCCGCCCGCGAACGTATGGCTGCCCTGCTGGAGCTGGACAGCCGCCTTAACGATCACGCCAGTATGGACTTCCGCTTTCTCTATTATCCAGCCACGTCTTTACTCAGCGTGGGCTATAACATGGACAGCGGTCTGCTGGACGCCAGCAAATATGACCTTTTCCCTTCAGAAGTCCGCCTGACGCACTACTTTGCTATCTCCACCAGTCAGCTTCCGGCTAAGAGCTGGTTTGTGCTGGGTCGCTTATTTACTCAGCTGAATAACCAGCCCGCCGTGATGTCATGGAGCGGCTCAATGTTTGAATACCTGATGCCGCACCTGGTCATGCCGGTTTACCCCGACACGCTACTGGAAAAGATGGCGTTATCGGCGGTCAGGCAACAGATTGCCTCGGGTAACAGCACCGATACGCCCTGGGGCGTTTCGGAATCGGGTTACGCTGCGTTTGACGTCAATCATAACTACCAGTATCGGGCATTTGGCACGCCAGAACTGGGTCTGAAACGCGGCCTGAATGACAATCATGTTGTTGCGCCCTATGCGACGCTGCTGGCGCTGATGGTGCTGCCGCAGGAGGCGACGGCTAATCTGATAAGACTTAAAAAAATGGGTGCCAGCGGTGACTACGGTTATTACGAAGCGCTGGATTTCACCGCGGACCGACTGGCTCCCGGTCAGCCATTTTCGATCGTCAAATCGTATATGGCCCATCATCAGGCGATGGGATTGCTTGCACTCTCTCACCAGCTGCTGGATGCGCCAATGGTCGCGCGCTTTATGTCCAGCGCACTGTTTCAGTCTTCGCGTTTGCTGCTTCAGGAAAAAGTGCCTGATGATATTGAGCTCTATACCCCACGCCGCAGTTTTGTCGAAAACAGTGACCCTAAACAGCAGCGCAGCATTACCGACCAGCGAGAATTCAGTGGTTCAGATCCGCACCAGCCACAACTGCAGCTGCTTTCAAACGCAGATTATCACCTGATGGTGACGCACGCGGGGACGGGCTACAGCCAGTGGAAGGGGCTGGCACTCACCCGCTGGCGTGCGGATAGCACCAGCAACAACTACGGAACGTTCTGCTACGTTACCGATCAGCAATCCGCCGAAGTGATTGCTCACAGCTATCAGCCGACCTGCTGCGAGCGTCCGCATTATAAAACCCGTTTTACTGATGCCGGGATTGAGTTTGACGCTTCAGGCACCACCTTCAGCATTCACACGCATATCGTGGTCTCCCCGGAAGATGATGTGGAGATCAGACGCATCACGGTCACTAACCGTTCCCGTCAGACCCGCCCGTTCGATATCACCAGCTACACCGAAGTGGTACTGGCACCAGCAGCCAGCGATATGGCCCACCCTGCGTTCAGTAATCTGTTCGTCCAGACTGAGATCGTTGACAGGCTGGAAGCGATCCTGGCTCACCGACGGCCACGTGAAGAGAAAGAAGTGACGGCATGGATGTTTCACGCGATGGCGATACATGGCAATACCGGCCGCCAGACCTCTTTTGAAACCGACCGGGCTGGTTTTCTCGGGCGTGGCAGGATACCAGCCGATGCTCAGGCGCTGATGCCGGGCAGTGAATTAACGGGTCAGCAGGGAGCGGTGTTAGATCCCGTGTTATCAATTCGCCAGTCAGTGACGTTAAAAGCGGGAGAGGCCGTCACCATCGATATGCTTTACGGTGTGACACTTCAGCGTGAAACAACTATTGCGCTGATTGAGAAGTACCGTAACCACATTAGCGCCGATCGGGTGTTTGAACTGGCGTGGTCCCACAGTCAGGTCGCCTTGCGTCAGTTGAATATCCGCACCGAAGATACCAGTCTGTTTAATCAGCTGGCCAGTGCCGTACTGTTTTCCAGCGCCGAAATGCGTGGCGAATCAGACGCGCTGATGCAGAACCGGCTGGGCCAGGAGTCATTGTGGCGTCATGCGATTTCGGGTGATCTGCCGATTCTTCTGGTTCGGATAGAAAACATTAATCAGCTCGACCTGGTCACCACCCTCATTCAGGCGCATCAGTACTGGCGACAAAAAGGGCTGATGGTCGATCTGCTCATCCTGAACAGCGACCAGGGCGGCTACCAGCAGAATCTGTTCAATCAGCTCACGACTCTGATCCCTGCCGGAGACGAACGACAGCAGGCAGACAAACCTGGCGGCATCTTTATCCGCAAAAGCGAAAGTTTTTCCGCTGACGATCTGCAATTGTTGCTGAGCGTCGCGGCGGTCGTGCTGGAAGGCCGAAACGGCAGCCTCGCCGATCAACTCAGCACGCTGTTAAAACCGGTGCGCACCCCGCCTGCTTTTGCGTTTCCATCGGTCAGTAAGACGCCGCAGCCTGCAGCCGTCACCTTTTCGCCGGAGCGGTTGCAGTTTTTTAATGGCACTGGTGGCTTCAACGAGGACGGCAGCGAATATCACATCATTCTTTCCGACCAGCAACAGACACCTGCGCCGTGGTGCAATGTGCTGGCCAACAGCCAGTCTGGCACCGTCATTTCCGAGAGTGGCCAGGGCTATAGCTGGTATGAAAACGCGCATGAATATCGCCTGACGCCCTGGCATAATGACCCCGTCAGTGACAGCTCTGGCGAAGCGCTTTATCTGCGTGATGAAGAGACGGGTGATGTCTGGTCGCCCACGCCGCTTCCGGTTCGCGGCAAGGGGGATTATCTGACCCGTCATGGCTTCGGTTACAGCACGTTTGAACACACGGAGTATGGCATCAGCAGCACGCTGACGGTGTTCGTGGCAGAGGAGGCGCCGGTCAGACTTTCCCTGCTGACGCTGAGTAACCTCTCTGGCAAAACGCGTAATCTGTCAATTACCGGATACGTCGAATGGGTTCTGGGTGAGCTGGCGAGCCGCTCCGCAAGGCATGTGGTGACGTCCCCTGCCGCTATTGCCACAGGCAGCGCGGTTCTGGCCAGAAACTTTTATAACAGCACAGGCTCTGCGCGGACCGCTTTTTTTGCCGTCACAGGAACCCGGATTGCGCACAGCGGCAACCGGCTTGAGTGTCTGGGTCGTAACGGCACCACACGGCAGCCCGCGATGATGAATGTTCGTGGTCTGTCAGGTAACACCGGGGCAGGAATGGATCCCTGCGCCGCGCTGCAAACGCTGACGACACTGATTGACGGCGACAGCCGCAGTTTTGTTTTTGCCCTCGGCGTCGGGGAAGATGAGGGTGCAGTGACCGCGCTGATGCAGCAGTTCCTCTCCACCGGGGAGGCTCAGAACGAGCTGACCAGGGTTAAACAGCACTGGCACCAGCTACTGACTAAAGTGCAAATCCAGACACCGGCAACGGAGGTCGATTTACTGGCAAACGGCTGGCTGCTGTACCAGACGCTGGCCAGCCGTTTGCTGGCGCGCAGCGGATATTACCAATCCGGTGGTGCCTTTGGCTTCCGCGATCAGTTGCAGGATACGCTGGCGCTGACCCACGCAGCCCCGCAGCGTCTGCGCGATCAGCTGTTGTTGTGTGCATCCCGCCAGTTTATCGAGGGAGATGTACAGCACTGGTGGCATCCGCCTGCTGGCCGTGGCGTCAGAACCCGCTGCTCCGACGACTACCTGTGGTTGCCCTATGCGCTGTGCCGCTATGTGCAGGCAACCGATGATATTGCGCTGCTGTCACAGCCCGTCAGCTACCTTGAAGGTCGCCTGCTGGCAGAGGACGAAGAGTCTGTCTATGAGCTTCCGGGCGTCAGTAAGATTAATGAAACGCTATGGCAGCACTGCGTTCGCGCGATTAACCACGCCCTTAATTTCGGTCAGCACGGCCTCCCGCTGATGGGCTCCGGGGACTGGAACGATGGTATGAGTACCGTCGGGATTGCCGGCAAGGGTGAAAGCGTCTGGCTCGGCTTCTTCCTCTATACGGTTCTGGACCGCTTTGCCGCGCTGGCTGTGCGGTTCGGCGATACCGATACCGCCCGGCACTGTCAGGACAATGCGCAGGCGCTCAAAACCGCGCTTAACCATGCGGCCTGGGATGGTGAATGGTATCTGCGCGGCTTTTTTGACAGTGGTCAGACGCTCGGTTCACATGCTGACAGTGAGTGCCGGATAGACGCCATTGCCCAGAGCTGGTCGGTACTCTCTGGCGCAGGCGAGGACGCCAGATGCCGGTCAGCGATGGCGGCACTTTATCAGCATCTGGTTGATAAGGATAACCGGCTGATTAAATTGCTTACTCCGCCTTTCGATGGCGCAGGGCCAAATCCGGGCTACATTCGCGGTTATTTACCGGGCGTCAGGGAAAATGGCGGTCAGTACACCCATGGGGCTCTGTGGGCGATTATGGCCTTTGCGGCGATGGGTGAAACAGAGCGCGCCTGGTCCCTACTCTCAATGATTAATCCGGTTAATCATAGTGGCAATCAACAGGATATGGCGATCTACAAAGCGGAACCTTATGTGATGGCTGCGGATGTGTATGCAGCCGAAGGCCACAGCGGGCGAGGCGGCTGGACCTGGTATACCGGTTCATCAGGCTGGGCCTATCAGCTTATCAGTGAGAGTCTGCTTGGGATAATCCGGCGCGGCAACGCGCTGTCTGTCCGGCCACAGCTTCCCGCTGAATGGTCAGAGATAAAAATTGTCTACCGTGAGGGGGAAGGGATCTACAACATCCGGGTTACTCGCGGTGGCAGCACCTATCAGCTGTGGCTGGATGGCAAACGGTGTGACGGCGACGAAATAGCGCTGGAAAGCCATAGCCAGGAACATCAGGTTGAAGTCTGGCTGGGCTCTGCGTCAGATTAAGTTAAACCAGACACCCCGCCTGCATCAGGTTAAAGAGGAGATTAAGTGGCCTTTGCGAGCGGGCCGTTGAGCTGCCACCCGCGCCGCTACGGGCAGCTCAACGACAGCGATCGGGTGAATGGCGAGGGTTAATCGCCTGCTCACAATTATCTCTCGCCCCACCCTGTTTTCCCGCGCAAACCCCATGCTATCTTGTGGTTTTGATTTTTTCAGTGGGCAAAATTGATGACAAAGTTGCGGGTAGGGATCGTGTTTGGCGGCAAATCGGCTGAGCATGAGGTGTCGTTGCAGTCGGCCAAAAATATCCTTGAGGCGATCGACAAAACCAGGTTTGACGTGGTGTTGCTGGGCATCGATAAGCAGGGACACTGGCGTCTTAACGATGCGTCAAACTTCTTACTTAACGCAGAAAATCCGGCGCTAATCGCGCTGAATCACGCCGCTGAAGATGTGGCGCTGGTGCCCGGCACGACTCAGCAGCAGATCATCACCCGCCACAACGCCCATCCGCTGTCGCAGATCGACGTTATCTTCCCTATCGTGCACGGTACGCTGGGTGAAGATGGCTCTCTGCAGGGCCTGCTGCGCATGGCCTCGTTACCCTTCATCGGTTCCGACGTGCTGGGTTCTGCGGTCAGCATGGATAAGGATTTCACCAAACGCCTGCTGCGTGATGCCGGCCTCAACGTCGCGCCATGGCTGAGCATTACTCAGGCACAACGCGCCCTCCTGGATGCAGAGGCAGTCATTGCCCGCTTTGGCCTGCCGCTGTTTATCAAACCCGCCAACCAGGGGTCATCAGTCGGCGTCAGCAAAGTGGATAGCATGGAAGAATTTGATGCGGCGCTGGCGCTGGCCTTCTCTTTTGACCGCAAGGTGCTGATTGAACAGGGTATCAAAGGCCGGGAGATCGAGTGCGCGGTGCTCGGTAACGATGCGCCGGAAGCCAGCCCGTGTGGCGAAGTGGTGGTGCATGACGCTTTCTACTCTTATGACACTAAATATATCTCTGAAAGTGGTGCGCAGACGGTGGTTCCGGCAGCCATTGCAGCGGAAACCAGCGATGCAATCCGTGACGTCGCCATCAAAGCCTTCTCCGCGCTGGAGTGCTTTGGCATGGCGCGCGTCGATGTGTTCCTGACCGATGACGGCGAGATTATCGTCAATGAAGTGAATACCCTGCCCGGCTTCACCAATATCAGCATGTATCCGAAACTGTGGCAGGCGGCCGGACTCAGTTATCAGGATTTGATCAGCCGTCTGATCGACCTGGCGATTGAACGCCATCAGCAGGCCAGCACCCTGAAAAGCAGCGTCAGTTGATCGAACCCGGTGACGTGGCGTTATGCCACGTCGCTGGTAATCGTGCGGTAGTTAACCGGCGAAGTCTGATTACGGCCATTGCGCTTCGACAGATAGAGATTTTTATCCGCCGCAGAGATTAGCCGGTTGATCACGCGGTGCCATTCCGTCGCCTCATTGGCACTGCCATGGGCCAGCCCCAGGCTGACGGTCACCGTAGCCGTGCTACCCTGCAACCAGAACTTCTCTTTCGCCATCTTCTGCCGGATTGCCTCCGCCAGAAAATAGAGCTTTTCCGCATTCTGGTCGAACAGCACTACCACAAACTCCTCTCCGCCAAAGCGACAGATGCGCCCCGCTTTACCCACCACGCACTGCATCCGGCGGGCGATCTCTTCCAGCACGCTGTCACCCGCATCGTGACCAAAATTGTCATTGATGGCTTTGAAGTAATCAACATCAAGCAGGATCACGCCCACTTTGCGATCCGGAAAAATCGGCTCCGCACGCAGGCTTTCATATAAACCGGAACGTGACAGCAGGCGGGTCAGGAAATCGTAATTCGCGCGCAGCGCCAGACGCTGATTAAGCTGGCGGATTGCATCCATGCTTGCAGCCACGATCAGCGGACTAATTGCGATGGTTGCCACACCCAGTCGCGCAGAGGTCAGATGGCTGAGCGGCAACAGATTATCGTCGCCCTGAATGTTCATCACACCATGAGAGACCAGAATGATTTCAGTAATACCGGTCAGCAGGATCACCAGGCTGGTCAGCGGCATCGGCAACACAATAGCGCACCAGACCAGCGCCGGAACCGGCAGCGTCAGGCTGCCCGCGCCCCCCATCATTGCGCCGATCATCAGCGAAACCATCACGGCGATGACCGGTGCCAGCTTGCGGAACTGCAGAAACTGGCGGGGCGACAGCGACGACCAGTCGCGCGTCAGCAAAAAGGGCAGCAGCATCAGCCCGGTTGATAACTGCTCACTGAACCAGTCACCCCATGCCACCGCCAGTCCGGCATCAAAATCAGCCTGCTGTGCCAGCGCTCCCCAGCTGGCACAGGCCAGCGCGGCCAGCAGACAGGCAGGAAAAATACGCAGCACACTGGTAATACGCTCGCTGCCGGAGTCATGCTGAAGATGCTTTACCAGCAGCGTGGCGGCCACCAGCACAAACAGAATATTCGCCAGGTTGAGGGTAAATGCAGAAAGCGCCCAGCCGGAAAATACGGTGTCGTTAAACACCATCGCGGCAAAGATGGCCAGGTAAGAGCGGGTCTGATGCAGAAAAGGATTACGGACGATAACGCCAGTGACGATCGCGTTGACCGGCCAGAAAAGAGACAGCTCCTGGGGGAAACGCAGGTGTCCGCCGATAAAGCAAAACAGCAGCGTGATTAAAAACAGCAAAAATGCGTTCTTCTTAGCGTTGTGCTCTTCAAACAGCTGTATGCGCATACATCCGGACCTTGTCGCAGAGAGGCTGGCTGTCCACGCCAGCCTGAACAGGCGCGTGGTGTCAGAATGATTAAATCCTGAATACCCTCAATCTCATCCGGCGATAAAGCCTCATTTCGTGGGATGATTCAGGAAAGTTATCCTGCAGTGGCTAACCCCATCCGATGACAGCAGAAATTGGGAACTTATTATGCCTCGCAAATAAAAAAATCGGATATCCGAGATATCCGATTTTTTCCTTTTAAACCCCTTTACCGTTGCGCTAAGCGCTATTTTACCGCAACCGGCCACTGACTCAGGCGAATGCCGCGTTTATCGGCGTTATCACCAAAATCTTTCAGCACCGCTTTAACGTCCGGATCGATATATTCCGCATTGTCGTTATCGACGATAACCACGCTGTTCTCCGGGATCTCATCCAGCAATCCCTGCAACTTTGGATTGTGCATAAAGGTCAGGTTCTGCTGGAAGCGCAGCACGTAATGGTCATCATAACGGGTAAGCTGCAACGCGTTGCGATGGCTCTTATAGATGCTGTAGAGGATTTGTGTGGCGATACCGATGCCAATACCAACCAGCATACCCAGCGTGATAATGCCGACGATGGTGGCCAGAAACGGCACGTACTGCTGTGCGCCCATCCGGAACTGCTCAACAAACAGTTTAGGTGTCGCCAGCTTATAACCGGTATAGAGCAGTACGGCAGCCAGGCTGGCCAGCGGAATGGCATTCAGCATCTCACTGAACCACATGCCACAAATCAGCAGCAGCACGCCGTGAATGAAGATCGAGAGCTTCGTCTGCGCGCCCGCACTGACGTTGACCGAGCTACGTACAATCACTGCCGTTATCGGCATCGCCCCAAGAAAACCCGCCGCCAGGTTACCGATACCCTGCGCGAACATCTCTTTATTGGGCGACGGCGCGGGCGTCTGAGGGCGCAGTTTTTTCAGCGCCTCCTGACTCAGCAGCGTTTCCAGACTGGCAACCAGTGCCAGAGTCACCGCCACTACCCAGACCTGCGGATTCTGCCAGGCCATCCAGTCGGGCGTTTCCAGTTCAGCCATCAGTGCGGAAACGCTGTCAAACGCAGGCAACGAAATGCGCGCCAGCCCCTGCGTCATTTCAGGGAAGAGCCGCCCTCCTGCTACCGTCGCCAGACAGCCGATCAGTACCGCAATCAGCGGGCCAGGGATCCAGGCGAGCGCTTTGATCCGTTTCACCGGCGCGGTCGTCCAGAGACAGAGAATGGCCAGGCCGACACCCGCCACCGCTATCGCTGGCAGCGAGAAAGTCATCTGGCCGGTCACCAGTGACACCAGCTCTGCATCACCAGCGGCGCCCAGCGCCACCGGAATCTGCTGCATAATCAGCAGCAGGCCAATCGCCGCCAGCATTCCTTTGATGACACTACCCGGCACCAGCGAAATAAACCGTCCGGCGCGCAGCAGGCCAAACAGGCATTGCAGTGCCCCGGCGATAATCAGCGCAGTGAGAAAAGCAGAGAAGCTGCCCAGTGAAGCCATCGAGGCGACGACAATAGTGACAAGCCCCGCCGCCGGGCCACTCACGGCAAACCGGGATGGGCTTAGTGACGTCACCACCAGACCGCCAATCACACCGGTCAGCAGACCGGCAAACGGAGGTAATCCGCTGGCCTGTGCGATGCCAAGGCAGAGCGGCAAGGCGACCAGGAAAACCACCAGACCCGCAGGAATATCGCGACGCAGGGTATCGAGGTTCATAATGAAGGCTCCTCTGCAGATTGATGAATCAGCTCTTTGAGATGGCCGGAGCGCAGGTCATAAACACAACCAAACACCTCCAGTTCCTGGCCCGATTGCCAGATTTGCCGGACCGGTTCAGATTTCACCAGCCGGGCGAATTGCGCCTTAACGTTGGCCTCAACCAGCCGATCGAGCTGTTCACCCGGCGGCGCGTCTGAGAGGGGAATGTCTGTCAGACCCGCCTGAATATCATCACGCAGGGTCTGAATGCGTCTCGCCAGTGCGCTCTCCTGACCGTCCAGCACACTGCCCGGCAGATTTTGCGCGGCTTCTACGCCGCCGCAGCCATAGTGACCACTTAATACAATGCGTTTAACGCCGAGAAAGAAGAGTGCGTATTGCAGCACGCTCAGTAAATTGTCATCGTCCTCAATCACCATGTTGGCGATATTGCGATGCACAAAGAGTTCGCCGGGATGGGAGCCGGTTAAGACTTCTGCCGGAACGCGACTATCAGAGCAGCCAATCCAGAGTGAGTGTGGCTTTTGCTGATGAAGGAATTTGTTAAAATAATCCGGATTACGCTGGCGGCGCTGTAAGGCCCAACTGCGATTTTTCGCTAATAAGGGTTTAAGTGTCGTCACAATCATCTTCTCTCTACTACCGGGATGTCGCATCCTGGCTAACCACAAAGTGTATCGGCTCACAAATAAAGCGTGAGCCGCCAGGTTAATAAGAACTGAGTCACAGAAAAAGGTTATAGACGCTAACTAATTTCAATGCACGCGTAATATTTCACAGCGATTTAACAATGCCGCTATTGTCAACTAACAGTCAGTAAAGGTCAGGGTTAAGTAAATTTAATTCAGCAGCAGGAATGTGGGCAAATAAATCAACCACCTTATTAAGGCAATAAAATCAAACAGATAAAATAGTAATAAAAATAAACTAAAGTTACTGATGACAAATAAATACAATTAATAAATGAGGGGATATTCACTGCCATACCAACCGGTGGGCTTTTTTCCAGGAATACTCTTAATTAAAAAACTAACCATTAGCACAATCCACCGGCTTAATTGCTGACAGCCAGTTAAATATGCCTGTAATAAGAGAAGAATGAAGCAAGAGATGATTAATTTAATTTGCAGCAGAATAGTGACGGCAGTAAGTAAATCAGGACCAGTTCTGAACAGAGCCTGAATGAGCAGGCTCTTTTTCTTGACGAATTATTTACCGTTCCAGCTTTGCAGCCGTGATTCCCGCACCGACAACTGCTGCTCCGGTGTCAGTTTATTGTAGTTTTCCGCCATTCCGCTCTCCCAGTCGCCATAAAGTGGATTCGGCAGAACGATGAACTGCGTACCAAACTGCTGGTGATTTAGACTCACAAAATCGCGACGCGTCTGATTACCCTTATGCCAGGTCGACCCACCAAAATCGTTGAGGTTGTCGCCGACATAGAGCACCACGTTGTAACCCGCGTTTTTGATGGCATCGAAACGCGCCTGCTTGTTGGAGCTGTCGGTATTCAGACGTACCGTTTTATCACTGACGTTCGGGAAGCCGAGCTGCTGCATATTGGCGACCGTGGCGGCGTAATCTTTCTGATCGCGGTTCGACACATAGAACAGCGTGCCGCCCTTCTCTGTCACATGACGCGCGAACTCGACCGCACCCGGCACTGCTTTCGCCTGACGCGCCTGCGTCCAGGCTGACCAGGTTTTGCTGCTGAACGGCTGGCCGTTCTTCGCCTGCCATGCACTGTAGGCGCTGTTATCCAGCATGGTTTCATCCAGATCGACAATCACCGCTTTGGGTTTGCCGGTCAGCGACGGTGCCTGATCAAACGCCATGCGCGCGGTATTGAACGCCTGCCAGGTCAGTGCCTGATATTCGCCTGACTGCTGGAACCAGTTTACCGCCAGCACCGATTGCTGCCCGAGCTGCTGTTGCGCGGTCTGATGTGTTGACGAGGCGCAGCCGGTCAGCAGCAGCGCGACCAGTCCGGATGCAGCGAGTTTTGCGGAGGTTTTCATCATTTCATCCTTAAGGTGAGAAAGGTCTGAGGAGAAGCTTCAAAAATGTAGCAGTTAACGTAAGCTGTGGGCAGCCTAACGCACGCTGTTATAACAGGAGATTCTTATGGCCGTGATCCCGCGCTCGCCGTTGCTCGATTCACTGGAGTGGCTCGATTATGCGTTTCAGCCCGCCGGTGAGCCGCCTCCCGCCGATGCCGCCTGGGGACATCAGCGCCACAGCGCGACTGTGGTCACCGACATTGAGAACACCCCGCCGAAAAGCTGCGAGTCGGATGGCGTGATCGGTAGCGGAACACGCCCGGTGGCGGTTTATACCGCCGACTGCCTGCCGGTGCTGTTCGCCGACCGCAATAAACGAATCGTGGCGGCAGTTCATGCCGGACTTAAGGGAACACTGGCGGGCGTGCTGACCCGCGCCGTGGAAAAACTGGGCGAGCAGGGCTGCAACCCGCAGGACCTGGTGGTGGCGATTGGCCCGGCAATGGGGCCCTGCTGCTATGAGCTGGCTGAACCGCAGCTTGCAGAGATTGCGCAGAACCCGGCGTTTGCCAGCGGGCTGCGCTGGCACCGGAACCCGCCGGTCAATCCGCTGGCGCAACGTCCACAGGCTGCTGCCCGCCAGCAGGGCGTCTGGTTCGATCTGCCTGCGCTGGCAACGCATTTGCTGGTGCAGGCGGGTGTGCCGGTCGCGCAGATCGATAACGTGAACGTCTGCACCTACTGCATGGCGGAGAGCGGATCAAGCTACCGCTTTAATACTCATCATGGCAGCGGCTATCGCTCACGCTATTCGTGGATCCGACGGCGCTAAGCGTTTCAGAGTCAGAAACATTAAAGCCCACGGATAGTTGTGCTGCGTAAGGCACAACCTCCCTGCTCCCGCTCATCAGCACTTCCCCACCGATGTTTATGATTTCACTCACACCCTGACATTCTTTCACTTTTTTTTAACGCAGAAGTGGCTAGAGTGAACTCATCCGACCACTTAACTGTGAGTGACTATCATGCCCGTCAATCCTGATTATCCTGCGCTGTTTACGCCGCTGAATCTTGGCTTTACCCAATTGAAAAACCGCTTTCTGATGGGGTCAATGCACACCGGTCTGGAGGAGCATCCGGATGGCGCAGCGCGGCTGGCGGCGTTCTACGGCGAGCGGGCGCGTGAAGGCGTTGCACTGATTGTCACCGGCGGCATTGCGCCTAATGCTCAGGGTGTCACCACCGCGCATGGCGCGATGCTTATCGACGAAGCGCAGTGCAGCTGGCATCGGCAGATCACGGAGGCGGTACATCAGCATCAGGGCAAAATCGCCCTGCAGATCCTGCATACTGGCCGTTACAGCTATCAGCCCGATCTGGTTGCGCCTTCGGCACGTCAGGCCCCGATTAACCCGTTCACGCCACAGGCGATGAGCGAGGCGGCGATTGAACAGACCATTGATGACTTTGCCCGCTGCGCCCGTCTGGCGCAGCGGGCGGGCTACGATGGCGTGGAGATCATGGGTTCCGAAGGCTACCTGATTAATCAGTTTCTGGTGAAGCACACCAATCAGCGAACCGACCGCTGGGGCGGCGACTTCCGCCAGCGGATGCAGTTCGCGCTGGCGATTACCCGCGCGGTTCGCGCCGCAACCGGCGATGCCTTTATCATCATCTTCCGGCTGTCGATGCTCGACCTGATCGAAGAAGGCAGCACGCTGGAGGAGACGCTGCTGCTGGCGGGCGAGCTGGAGCAGTGCGGCGTCACGCTGTTCAATACCGGCATTGGCTGGCACGAAGCGCGCATCCCGACCATCGCCACCTGCGTGCCGCGCGCGGCCTTTGCCTGGGTGACGCAGCGCCTGCGCGCCCATGTGTCAGTGCCGGTGATCGCCACCAATCGCATCAACCACCCCGCCGTTGCCGAAGAGCTGTTGCAGTCGGGCTGCGCCGATATGGTCTCGATGGCGCGCCCTTTCCTTGCCGACCCCGCCTTTGTCAGCAAAGCGCAGCGCGGCGAACCGGACAGCATCAACACCTGCATTGCCTGTAACCAGGCCTGTCTCGACCAGGTGTTTGCCGGGAAGATCACCTCCTGTCTGGTCAATCCGCGCGCCTGCCATGAGTCGCTGATGCCGGTTATCGTCAGCACCGCACCGCGCAGGCTGGCAGTAGTGGGTGCCGGTCCCGCCGGGATGGCGTTTGCGCTGCAGGCGGCACAGCGCGGCCATCAGGTGACACTCTATGAGGCCGCGCCGGAGATAGGCGGCCAGTTCAATATTGCCCGGCTGATCCCCGGCAAATCGGAGTTCAGCGAAACGCTGCGCTATTTCCGCAATCAGCTGGCGGCAGCGGGCGTGATGGTCAAAACCGGCTGTCGGGTCACGGCGGATCAGTTGAGTGACGCCGATGAAGTGGTGCTGGCGACCGGCATTCAGCCCCGTACGCCTGATATTCCAGGCATCGATCACCCCAGCGTGCTGAGCTACCTTGAGGTGCTGCGTGATAAGCGCCCGGTGGGTAAACGGGTGGCGATTATCGGCGCGGGCGGGATTGGCTTTGATGTGGCGGAGTATCTGTCACAGCCTTCACATGATGAGGATCGGGCGGCGTTTTACGCCGAATGGGGCATCGACCACAGCCTGACGCAGCGCGGCGGCATCGTGAAACCTGAGCCGCCTGCCGCGTTACGGCAAATCTGGCTGCTGCAGCGCCGGACAGGGAAACCCGGCGCCGGGCTGGCAAAAACCACCGGCTGGATCCATCGCGCCAGCCTGCAGGCGCGCGGCGTGGAGATGTGGGGCGGCGCGGAGTATCTGGCGATTGATGATAGCGGCCTGCACTTGCGGCGTAACGGCGAAACGCTGCTGCTGGCGATCGATAACGTGATTATCTGTGCCGGACAGGAGCCACAACGCGAACTGGAAGCCGCGCTGCGTGCAAAAGGACAGGTAGTGACGGTAATAGGCGGTGCAGACGTAGCGCAGGAACTGGATGCGCGCCGCGCGATTGCGCAGGCAACGCAGCTGGCTTTAACGGTCTGACTAGCGCATTTTCACCGCGCGCAGCACCACAAACTTCTGGTTAGAGGCGATCAGCGTGCAGTTGCCGAACAGCTTCTTCAGTTTGTGGTGATAATCAAGGTGGCGGTTGCCGACAATACGCAACTCACCGCCATACTGAAGGCAGCGTTTCGCATCGCGGAACATCTGCCACGCCAGATGATCGGTGACAGCGTGCTGCTGATGGAACGGCGGGTTGCACAGCACCGCGTGCAGCCGATCTGACGGATAGCCGCTCAGCACGTTGTTCACCAGGAACTGACAGCGCGACAGATCGTCAGGACGGTTCACTTCCACATTAAGCTGGCTGGAGGCGACCGCCATATAAGACTCATCAAGGAAATGCACTTCGGCCTGCGGATTCTGCTCCAGCGCCACCAGCCCTACCACGCCGTTGCCACAGCCCAGATCGACAATCTCACCTTCAATGTTTTCCGGCAGATGCTGCACAAACAGCCGTGCGCCGATATCCAGCGACGAGCGCGAGAAAACGTTGGCATAGTTGTGGATCTGATAAGAGGTGCCATCCAGCGGCCAGACCAGCGTCGGCGTCGCCTCACGCACTGCAGGCTTGCTGAACTGGCTGAAAATCAGACGCGCTTTTTTCCACGCCAGTGAGGTTTTGGTTTCCCCGATGATCTGTTCGAACAGCTGAAGGGTAGAGTTATGGATCTCTTTGGCGCGCGCCGCCGCCAGAATCACCGTATCGGGTGTGACCACTTCGCGAATGGCACGCAGCTGATGCTCCAGCAGCGCCAGCGTTTTCGGCACCTTAATCAGCACTGCCGCCGGAGCCGCCGGCAATTCCGCGAGGCTATCAACAAAGTGTACGTCGCTGCCATCCAGCTCATTAAAGGAAAGGTTCTGACGGGCGGCCTGCTGGCTGAGCCAGGAGTCGCTGACATGCCAGACGGTGCGTGGACTCAGGGCGCAGGTTAATGCCCCGAAACTGTCGTTGAAGACCAGCACCGGTCCTGCCGGCAGCGCCTGCTGTAAGAGATATTCATCAGCCGCATCCCAGGCTTGTAATGGACTTTCGTCACGCATCTGCGGGAAGCGATGCAGGATCAGTGTGCGATCGTTCAGTTCAAGTTGGCTCATGAATTCTCCGGCGTGGTACACTTTGGTTGATTTTCGCCCCAAAAACGGGGGCGCAGTATACTGTCTTTCGCCTGGAATCCCTAATGTCCTCACTGATCTACCTTCAGGGTTATCCTGCCCCCCTTCTTGAGCAGGTTCAGACGCTGATTACCCACCAGCGCTTAGGTGCGTTTCTGCAGGAACGTTATCCGGACACTCACGACGTGATGAGTGATAAAGCGCTATATGACTACACCCAGGCGCTGAAAAATCGCTATATGCGCAACGCGCCACCCATCAGCAAAGTGATGTGGGATAACAGGATTAAGGTGATGAAGCACGCACTTGGCCTGCATACGGCCATCTCACGGATTCAGGGCGGCAAACTCAAGGCGAAAGCGGAGATCCGCATCTCGACCTTTTTCCGCCTTGCGCCAGAGCCGTTTCTGCGAATGATCGTGGTGCATGAACTGGCACACCTGAAAGAGAAAGACCACGATAAGGCGTTCTACCAGCTCTGCTGCCATATGGAGCCGGATTACCACCAGCTCGAATTTGATGCGCGGCTCTGGATGACTGATCAGGCGATGCGCGGTAACGCGGCTTAAAGAAACTCCTGTGCTTTCTGAATCAGGCTGGTTTTGGTCAGCGCGCCCAGAAAGCGTCGTTCCTGGGGATTGTTAAGCACCGGCAGTCGCTCCAGCGTGACCGCCGCAAACGCCTCCCACCCTTCACGCATACTCTGATTCTCAAACACCACCGGAAAATCCTGATCCATCACGCACTGCACCGGTGAATCAAGGGTGATCTCCTGCGCCAGCACCCGGCGCGAAATCTCATGAATTGAGACCACGCCGAGGAAAGCGCCTGCGGCATTAATGACATAGACGTAGCGTTCACGCTTAAGCGAGCTGACCGCCAGCGCCTGCCCTACCGACTCTTCCGGCTGCAGCGCCGCGCCGGGAATAATCAACTCGGCAATGCGCATATTATCGAAATCATATTTCGCCTCTGAACGGCTGAAGTGATGACTCACCACCGGATAGGTACTGACTGATTGCAGGCGATAAACCACCATCGACGCCAGCACGGTAGCGATCATCAGCGGGAACAACAGGCTGCTGTTGAGCGTCATCTCCAGCACCATCAGCATCGCCATCAACGGTGCCTGACTGACCGCCGCCAGCACTGCCGCCATGCCAATGGCGGCATAGAGCAGCACATTGCCGAGCGGCAGATGCAGCGCCGCACCCACCGTCGCGATGATGACGCCAAGCAGTGCGCCAATCAGCAGCGAAGGCGTGAAGAGTCCGCCGACCGCGTTCGATCCTACCGACAGGCTGGTGGCGAGGGTTTTCAGCACCAGTAGCAGCAACAGGCCCGGCAGCAGATAGTCGCCCGCCATCACTTTGACGATGACCTCGTAGCCGTTGCCGAGGATATCGGTGGAGATCAGCGCCAGTAAGCCTACGGCGACTCCGCCCGCGCCCAGACGCACGGGCAGCGAGGCGACCCGGCTGAACAGCATTTTGCTGCGAGCGATACACTTAATCAGCATCCAGCCCGCCAGACCGGCGCTCAGACCGATCACCACCGTCATCAGCAGGCTGCTCAGATCCATAGCGAAATTCGCGTCCGCCAGCGGATAGAGCGCGCTGCGGAAGCCCAGCGTCCACATAGTCATCACCGCCGTCGCCGAGGCGATAATAAGCGGGATCAGCCGCTGCAACGCGGAAATACCGAAGGCAATCTCCGCGACGAAAATCGCCGACGCCAGCGGCGCATGGTAGACCGACGAGAGGCCCGCCGCGGCCGCCATCGCCACGACGTCACTGTTTTTCAGGTTAAGCGAGGACGGTAACAGGCGGCCAATCGCGCTGCCGCA
Organism: Pantoea sp. 22096; assembly: GCF_052045955.1. Lineage (NCBI taxonomy): Bacteria > Pseudomonadati > Pseudomonadota > Gammaproteobacteria > Enterobacterales > Erwiniaceae > Pantoea > Pantoea sp. 22096. The sequence goes on from NZ_JBQEPW010000003.1 coordinate 323,006, forward strand.
CAGTGCTGAGAGCTGCACCATCGGCCCCTCTTTACCGATCGACGCGCCGCTGCCGATACTGGCAATCGACGACAGGGCGCGGAACAGCGAGGTTTTGGTCGGCACCGCATCGAGCCGGGCGTTGATCACTTCAAGGTAATCCGTTTTCACCGTCTGCTGCTGCTCAATGGCAACCGCATAACGCAGGAAAAAGCCCGCCAGCACGCCGCCCGCGCCCACCAGCAGCGGCCAGAAAATCCACGGCCAGAGATGCAGGGATTCGGTAATGTCGCCACTGCGCGCAAACAGCAGATGGTTGATCAGTTCAATGACGCCGCGAAAAGCCAGCGTCACCAGCGACGCCGCACACCCGACCGGAATGGCAATCAGCAATGTGGTCCAGTTTAATGCGTGCTTACTTGCTTTCACCTGTGCTCCCTGGTTGATGCCTGTTTATTATTGCTTCCGCATAGTATTGGAATGCGGATCGCAGGATCAATCCCTGCCTGCCCGGCGCGCTTGCACCGCGTCGGTGAGATGTTACTCTGCCGCTTTACCGCTGCCGGAGAGATGACGTGATTCGTTTTGCCATTGTGGGAACAAACTGGATTACACGCCAGTTTATTGATGCCGCTCATGAAACCGGAGCGATGAAGCTCTGCGCGGTCTATTCACGCAGTCAGCAGCAGGCCGACGCCTTTATCGCCGATTATCCCTGCAAACAGACCTTTACCTCACTGGACGCCCTGGCCGCCAGCCCGGCGATCGATGCGGTCTATCTGGCCAGCCCCAACGCCCTGCACTGCCAGCAGGCGCTGCTGTTTATGTCGCACGGCAAGCATGTCATTTGCGAAAAACCGCTGGCCTCAAATCTGGCCGAAGCAGAGAAGATGATCGCCTGCGCTCGTGAGCATCAGGTGGTGCTGTTTGAGGCATTTAAAACCGCCAGCCTGCCGAATTTCCTGCGTCTACAGCAGGCGCTGCCTGACGTGGGTAAACTGCGAAAAGCGCTGCTGAATTACTGTCAGTACTCTTCACGCTACCCGCGCTATCTCAACGGCGAGAACCCCAATACTTTTGATCCGCGCTGGTCGAATGGCTCGGTGATGGATATCGGGTATTACTGTCTGGCCTCGGCGGTGACGCTGTGGGGCGAGCCAGATAGTGTGCAGGCCACTGCGACATTGCTGACGAGCGGCGTGGATGCACATGGCGTGGTGGTGCTGAGCTACGGTGATTTCGACGTGACGATTCTGCATTCGAAGGTGAGTGATTCCAGCCTGCCCAGCGAGATTCAGGGTGAAGCGGGCGCGCTGGTGATTGAAAAGCTATCGGAGTGCCAGCAGCTGACCTTTGTGCCGCGGGGCGCGGAAAAGCAGGCGCTGAGCCAGCCGCAACATATCAACACCATGCTGTACGAAGCGGCCGTTTTTGCCCGGCTGGTTGAGCAGCGCCAGGTGGACCATCCGGGGCTTGAGGTTTCGCGCATTACCGCCGCGTTGCTGACCGAAATCCGGCGTCAGACCGGCGTGATCTTCCCTGCCGATCATGCTGCTGTGTAAATATTTCTAAATATGTCTGTGAGGAGTTGCTTCCTGTGCGGCTAAACCGTAACTTACCCTCCTGCAAAGGGGAGTAACTTGTAAGCTGATTGATCGTCACTACGATGCGCAGGCATCCGGTCATCAGGCAACCCGGAATCCATTTCTGTGTTGTAAGTGAGACCTTGCCGGAAGGCGAGGTTTGCTTACACAAAAATAAGCGGCTGACGTCTTCTGACTTCAGCCGTTTTTTTATTTTTAAGACAGGATACGAATATGCAAACTGTGGGTACGCCTTTACTGTGGGGCAGCTTTGCGGTTGTGGTGCTGATCATGCTGGCTATCGACCTGCTGTTGCAGGGACGTCGCGGCGCGCAGACCATGTCTTTCAAACAGGCGGCTGTCTGGTCGCTGATCTGGGTTTCCGTCTCACTGCTGTTCAGCGCCGCTTTCTGGTGGTATCTGGAGGGCAGCGCGGGACGTGAAGTGGCTAATACGCAGACGCTCGCCTTCCTGACCGGTTACGTGCTGGAAAAAGCGCTGGCGGTGGATAACGTCTTCGTCTGGCTGATGCTGTTCAGCTACTTCTCTATTCCGGCCAACCTGCAGCGACGGGTACTGATCTACGGCGTATTAGGCGCTATCGTGCTGCGTACTATCATGATCTTCGCAGGTAGCTGGCTGGTCACGCAGTTCAGCTGGATCCTCTATGTGTTTGGTGCGTTCCTGCTGTTTACCGGCGTGAAAATGGCGCTGGCGAAAGAGGATGACGGTGCGGTGGGCGACAAGCCAGTGGTGCGCTGGCTGCGTAAGCATTTACGCATGACCGATGATCTCGACGGCGAGAAGTTCTTCACCCGCAAAAACGGCGTGCTGTTTGCGACGCCGCTGCTGCTGGTGCTGATTATGGTGGAGCTCAGCGACGTGATCTTTGCCGTCGACAGTATCCCGGCGATCTTCGCCGTCACGACCGACCCGTTTATCGTGCTGACCTCAAACCTGTTCGCGATTCTGGGATTACGTGCCATGTACTTCCTGCTGGCGAACGTGGCAGAGCGCTTCTCAATGCTGAAGTATGGCCTGGCGATTGTGCTGGTGTTCATCGGCTTCAAAATGCTGATTGTCGACCTCTACCATATTCCGGTCGGGATCTCACTGGGCGTAGTCGGTGCCATTCTGGCGTCTACCCTGCTGATCAACGCCTGGGTTAACCGCAAAAGAGACCAGAAAAAGCTCACACCATAATTACCTGCAGGGGCAGCGGATGCCCCTGTTTTATTTTGCGGCAGCCTGCCACGCCATTTCATCTCTCTGTCACACTTCCACTATTCAGCATAATAAAAATCCGACATACCCCACAGCAACAGAACTTTCTCTTTTCTCGTCCGATCTTTTCCTTATACTCCGCCGGGCAAACCGTTTTAGCCGATGCAAAACATCGCGTCTGAAACTACATCCGCGACAAAATATAGAAAATATTATGCAGAAAACTCTCTCCGCACGTCTGGGCACGCTGCTCGCCGGAAGCCTGGTGAAGCAAATCATGATTGGGCTGATCGCCGGTGTGGCGCTCGCCTGGATTTCACACGATGCCGCGCTGGCGGTCGGTCTGCTGGGTGAACTGTTTGTCAGTGCGCTGAAAGCGGTCGCGCCCTTGCTGGTTCTGATGCTGGTCATCGCCTCAATCGCCAACCACCAGCAAGGCCAGAAAACCAATATCCGGCCAATTATTATGCTCTATCTGCTAAGCACCTTCTTCGCGGCGGTCGTCGCGGTGGTCTTCAGCCATCTGATCCCGCAGACGCTGACGCTGGCGGTGGGCAGCACGGAAATCGTTCCCCCTTCCGGCATCACCGAAGTGTTACGTGGACTGCTGATGAGCATGGTTTCGAATCCGATCACTGCATTGATGCAGGCTAACTATATCGGCATTCTGGTATGGGCCATTGGCCTGGGGCTGGCGTTCCGTCACAGCAGTGACAGCACCCGTGCCTTTCTCAACGATGCCTCTGAGGCGGTAACCTGGCTGGTGCGCTGCGTCATCCGCTGTGCGCCTGTCGGTATTTTCGGTCTGGTGGCGTCGATTCTGGCCTCAACCGGCTTTGGCGCGCTGTGGCAATATGCCCATCTGCTGGCGCTGCTGCTGGGCTGCATGGTGCTGATGGCGCTGGTGGTGAACCCGCTGCTGGTCTTCTGGAAAATCCGTCGCAACCCTTATCCGCTGGTCTTCACCTGCCTGCGTGAAAGCGGCGTGACCGCCTTCTTTACCCGCAGTTCTGCCGCCAATATTCCGGTGAATATGGCACTGGCGAAACGTCTGGATCTCGATGAGGATACCTATTCGGTGTCGATTCCGCTGGGCGCGACTATCAGTATGGCGGGTGCGTCGATCACCATTACCGTGCTGACGCTGGCGGCGGTGCATACGCTGGGGATCAGCATTGATGTGCCGACCGCGATTCTGCTGAGTCTGGTGGCGTCACTCTGTGCCTGTGGTGCATCGGGCGTAGCGGGCGGTTCGCTGCTGCTGATCCCGGTGGCCTGCAATATGTTCGGCATTCCGAATGATTTGGCGATGCAGGTGGTGGCCGTGGGCTTTATTATCGGCGTCCTGCAGGATTCGGCGGAAACCGCACTGAACTCCTCAACCGATATTCTGTTTACTGCCGCTGTCTGTCAGGCAGAAGCGGAGCGCGAAACAAGCCGGGCCTGATTCAGTTAACATAAAAAAGGCGACCCGTATGAATAATTACGGATCGCTTAAGGCTGCTGCCATGCCCACATCAGGGTTAATCCAGCCGCAACGGATAAACTCAACGCGCAGGGAACACGGGCAGAAGAGGAAAGCGTCCCGCGCCAAGGATGGCGCGGGCCGAGCGTGTCATGGATGACGGCCTTTGCGACTTTCCGATCTGACTGTGTTCCCTTCGCAGGCTCGGTCTCACCGCCACAGAGCCGGACTTTATCAACGATCTCAAGCGACCCGCACTTTAGCGGGTCGTTTTGTTTAAAGCGTCACACCGCTTTTAAAAATCGCCAGCTCGCGGAAATCGTTTTTCTCATTGTTGGTCTGCTGACCACTGGCAATCGCCACAATGCTGTCGACAAAATCTTCCAGCATCGCATCCATGCTCATCCCTTCGATCAACCGTCCGGCATTAAAGTCGATCCAGTGCGGTTTTTTCTCCGCCAGCGGCGTGTTGGTCGCCAGCTTCACCGTCGGCACAAATCCTCCATACGGCGTGCCGCGTCCGGTACTGAACAGCACCATGTGGCAACCGGCGCCGGCCAGCGCACTGGTGGCGACCGCATCATTGCCCGGCGCACTCAGCAGATTCAGCCCCGGCGTTTTTAACCGCTCGCCATACTTCAGCACATCGACCACCTGACTCTGCCCCGCTTTCTGCGTACAGCCCAGCGACTTCTCCTCCAGCGTGGTGATACCGCCCGCTTTGTTGCCCGGTGACGGATTCTCATAGATCGGCTGCTGGTGATCGATAAAGTACTGTTTAAAGTCGTTGATCATCGCCACCGTTTTGCCGAAGGTCTCTTCGTCGCGACAGCGGCTCATCAGGATGCGTTCTGCGCCAAACATTTCCGGCACTTCGGTCAGTACGGTGGTGCCGCCATTAGCGATCATCTGGTCTGAGAAACGCCCCAGCAACGGGTTGGCGGTGATACCAGACAAACCATCCGAACCGCCGCACTCCAGACCAAACTTCAGCTCGCTAAGCTTGCCCGGTTCACGCCGGTCATGGCGCATTTTTTTATACAACGCATGCAGACGCTCCAGCCCGGCTTCCACTTCGTCGTCATGCTGCTGGCAGACCATAAACTCGACCCGGTCGCTTTCAAACGCGCCGAGGGTGTCTCTGAAGGCATCGACCTGATTGTTTTCACAGCCAAGACCAATCACCAGCACCGCGCCCGCGTTGGGATGGCGCACCATATTCTGCAGCATGGTGCGGGTGTTTTCATGGTCCTGCCCCAGCTGCGAGCAGCCGAAGGTGTGGCTGAACAGGAATGCGCCGTCAATGCCTTCTGCGTCCCGGGTCTCTTTCAGGAAACGCTGCAGGATCTGACGTGCAATCCCGTTGACGCAACCAACGGTCGGCAGGATCCACAGCTCATTGCGGATGCCGACTTCGCCACTGGCGCGACGGTAGATCTGCACCTCCCGGTCACCTGGCTGCGGTGAAAGCGTTACAAACTCGGGCTGATACGCATACTCATCCAGATCGCTGAGATTGGTGCGGGCATTCTGCGAATGGATGACCTCACCGGCGGCCACAGGCTGTGTGGCATGGGCAATCGGCAGCCCATATTTGATCACCAGCTCATCCTGCGCGATGGGCTGCAGGGCGAATTTATGCCCGCGTCCCACGGCCTGTTGCAGCGCCACGCTCAGTGGCGGCAGTTCAATCGTGGCGCCCCCCTCTAAGTCACGTAACGCCACGGCGACGTTGTCGTGGGGATCAATTTTAATTGCGTCTTGCATAGCGTTATCTCAGTTGGCTCAGCGCCTCACGCATTCCGTGGGCGATGATATTTTGCAGGTGTTGGGTGACCACCGCAGCCAGTCCGGGCTGACGGGTTAAATCTTTGCCCCAGTGTTGCGCGTCGCTGAGCACAGCATGCACCAGCTGTTGTGGCGACATCTGGTCCGCATTAACCGCTTTCCAGGCATCGGCGTAGCGCTGTAACCACTGCGGCTCATCCTGTAACGGCCAGCTTTTGCCGGCTGACTCACCGCGATAAAAGGCGATCAGCGCCGCCAGCGCAAAGGTGATGTGTGTCGGCCATTCGCCAGTTTGCTGATGCGCGGCAAGCAGTGGCGTCAGCAGACGGGTACGGAACTTGGTCATGCCGTTGAGAGCAATCGACAGCAGCGCGTGGCGAATGAACGGATTGCGGAAACGGCGCTGAACCGCATCGGCAAAGGCGTGAAGTTCATCGGCGGGCAGATCGAGCGTCGGGATCACTTCGTGACGCAGCAGGTTATCGACAAATCCGGCAATGGCCGGATCGGCCATTGCCTCGCCGACGCTTTCAATCCCGGCAAGATACGCCACCGGTACCATCGCGGTATGCGCACCATTGAGGATCGCCACTTTTTGCGCTTTATAGGGCGCAATATCATCCACATGCCGGACCTGCGGCGACAGCGTCGCCAGCTTCAGCTCACTGAACAGCGCCGACGGCCCCTGAATCACAAACTGGTAGTAGACTTCGCCCGCCACCAGATAGCGATCTTCATAACCCAGCTCACGTTGCAGCTGCTCGCTTTCCGCCGGGAAGCCAGTGACGATGCGGTCCACTAACGTGTTGTAAAATGCACAGTGCTGATGAATCCAGGTTTTAAATTCGGATGGCAGATGCCAGTGGTCGGCATAGCGCAGCACCAGCTCGCGCAGCGTGTCGCCGTTATGGTCAATCAGCTCGCACGGCACCACCAGCCAGCCCCGATCGCTGGCACCACTGAAGTGCGAATAGCGCGCCCACAGCAGCTGCGTCAGTTTGCCAGGGAAACTGCTGGCGGGCTGATCGGTGAGCTGGTCCGTGCCGACAAAGGCGATGCCCGCTTCAGTGGTGTTGGAAAAGACCATACGCAGATCGGGATTACGGGCCAGCGCCATAAACTCGCCAATCTGCTGATAAGGCTGAATTTCACGATTCAGGCTGCGGATCAGCCGGGTTTCGCTGACCTGTTCGCCCTGATCGTTTAACCCGCGGATCAGCGTGGTGTAGAGGCCATCCTGCTGATTCAGGCTGTCGCTGACTTCACGGTTGCGCGGCCGCACCACCACAACCCCCGCATCGGTGCCCTGATGTTCGTTCAGCCAGTCAATCTGCCAGTCAATAAAGGCGCGCAGGAAGTTGCCTTCGCCAAACTGGATCACCCGTTCGCGATAGACCGCGCCCGGAAAGTCGTGGCGGTTTAGCCTTTTCATTATCAGGCTCCCAGCTCAATGCCAAAGTAGTCGCGGGCATTGTTGAAGCAGATGTTCTGTACCATCTGACCTAACAGCGCTTCATCGGCTGGCGCTTCACCCTGCTCTACCCAGCGGCCAATCATCTGGCACAGCAGACGGCGGAAATATTCGTGGCGGGTGTAGGAGAGGAAGCTGCGGCTGTCGGTCAGCATCCCGACGAAGCGGCTCAGCAGGCCAATCTGCGCCAGCTGCGTCATCTGACGCTGCATGCCATCCAGCTGATCGTTGAACCACCAGGCTGAACCAAACTGCATCTTGCCCGCCTGGCCTTCGCCCTGGAAGTTACCCGCCATCGTCGCCAGTACTTCGTTGTCGCGCGGGTTCAGGCAGTAAAGAATGGTTTTTGGCAACGCGTTATTGAGATTCTGTGCGCCCAGCAGTCGCGCCAGCGGTTCCGCCAGCGGCTGATCGTTGATGGAATCAAAGCCCACATCCGGCCCCAGCAGCTGATACTGGCGCGGATTGGTGTTGCGCAGTGCGCCAATATGATACTGCTGCACCCAGCCACGGCGGGCATATTCGCTGCCCAGCCAGACCAGTACCGCCGTTTTAAACTGGGCCGTTTCCTGCGGGTTGGGCGCGGCACCGCTGCGACGACGCGCCAGGATTGCATCCAGCGTGGCGTCATCCGCCTCGGCATAACAGACGACATCCAGCGCGTGATCGGAGACTTTACAGCCGTGAGCCGCAAAGTGATCCAGCCGCTGATGCAGTGCGCGGCGCAGATCGTCAAAACGCTGCACGCTGATATCAGTCAGCTGCTCCAGCGTCGCGATCCACGGCAGAAAGGTTTCGGCTTCGATATTAAAGGCTTTATCCGGACGCCAGCTCGGCAGCACTTTGACGCTGAAGCTGGCATCGTCTGCCAGCGCGCGGTGATGGCGCAGATCATCCAGCGGATCGTCGGTGGTGCCGACCATCTTCACCTTCATCTGCTGCATGATGCCGCGCGTGGTAAAGCTATCCTGCGCCAGCAGTTCATTGCAGCGATGCCAGATGGTGTCGGCGGTTTTCTCAGAAAGCAGCGTATCGGTGATGCCGAAAGGCCGGCGTAACTCCAGGTGGGTCCAGTGATAGAGCGGGTTGCCGATGGTGTGAGGCACGGTGCGCGCCCAGGCGTCAAATTTTTCACGATCGCTGGCGTTGCCGGTACAGAACGCCTCAGCCACACCGTTAGCGCGCATTGCCCGCCATTTGTAGTGATCGCCCTTCAGCCAGATGTCATAAAGGTTGGCGAAGCGATAATTTTCGGCAATCTGCTGCGGCGGCAAGTGGCAGTGATAGTCGAAAATCGGCTGATCCTTTGCATAATCGTGATAGAGACGACGGGCGAATTCGGTATCCAGCAAAAAATCTTCGGTCATGAAACGTGACATACATGCTTCCTCATCGACTGAACCACTGATGGCCCAAAGTTATCATACCAATTTTAGTTCGTTACGGATTTATTTGAGATCCTGCTCACATAAACGGCGGTGCCTGACTGCCGTTATGGACGTTTCTGTCGTCCGCAGCGCGCTAAATGGCTGTCATTTCGCAGGTTTCCAGTATCCCACAGTGCAGAAAGGGTTTTTGTGATGGCTCTCAACTTTTAAAGTTGTATAACAAGTTAGGCTCTGGCCCCATCGTGAGGTCGTTAGCGACTCACAAAGGGCAAGGTCATAACAGGGTTGCTCATACAGAACCTGCGGGCGTGAGCAGAGCTGCATCACGTGCTGTCCCGCTCCAGATAACAACAGCGGCAAGACCGCATACAGAACTGGAAGAGGTAGAGGATGCGTAAGATCAAAGGGTTACGCTGGTACATGATTGGACTGGTGACGCTCGGTACGGTATTAGGGTATCTGACCCGTAACACCATTGCCGTGGCGGCCCCGACATTAATGTCAGAGCTGCATATCACCACGCAGCAGTACTCCTACATCATTGCGGCCTATTCAGCCTGCTACACGCTGATGCAACCGGTGGCAGGTTATGTACTGGATCTGCTTGGCACCAAAGTTGGCTACGCGGTGTTTGCTATTATGTGGGCGATTTTCTGTGCCGCTACGGCGATGGCGGGCAGCTGGGGCGGCCTTGCTCTGGCGCGTGGTGCCGTCGGTGCGGCTGAAGCGGCGATGATCCCGGCCGGACTGAAGGCGAGCAGTGAGTGGTTTCCGGCCAAAGAGCGTTCGGTTGCGGTAGGCTACTTTAACGTCGGTTCGTCTATCGGTGCGATGCTGGCTCCGCCACTGGTCGTCTGGGCAATCGTGGTGCATAGCTGGCAGATGGCCTTTGTCATGACCGGTGTGCTGAGCATGGCGTGGGCACTCTGCTGGCTGGTGTTCTATAAGCACCCCAAACAGCAAAAGAAGCTGAGCGATGAAGAGCGTGACTATATTATCTCTGGTCAGGAAGCGCAGCATCAGACCAACAACACCCACAAAATGTCGGCCCTGCAGATTATCCGTAACCGTCAGTTCTGGGGCATCGCGCTGCCGCGTTTTCTGGCAGAACCGGCGTGGGGAACGTTCAACGCCTGGATACCGCTGTTTATGTTCAAGGTGTACGGCTTCAATCTGAAAGAGATTGCAATGTTCGCCTGGATGCCGATGCTGTTTGCGGATTTTGGCTGCATCCTGGGTGGCTATCTGCCGCCGCTGTTTCAGCGCTGGTTTGGCGTTAACCTGATCGTCTCCCGCAAGATGGTGGTGACAATGGGTGCGGTATTAATGATTGCGCCAGGCACCATCGGGCTATTTACCAACCCTTACGTCGCCATTGGCCTGCTGTGCGTCGGCGGCTTTGCGCATCAGGCCCTCTCTGGCGCACTGATCACCCTGTCGTCAGACGTTTTCGGCCGCAACGAAGTTGCGACAGCGAACGGCTTAACCGGCATGGCCGCCTGGACCGCCAGTACCATGTTTGCGCTGGTTGTCGGCGCCCTGGCCGATACGCTGGGCTTCAGCCCGCTCTTTGCCGCGCTGGCAGTGTTCGATCTGCTGGGTGCTGTCGTTATCTGGACGGTCCTGAAAAATAAACCTGTTTCAGAGCTGAATAATGAAGCGGTTATTCCGTCAGCCAGCGCCGTTCGCAGTTAACCCGCCGGGCTGGCTTGCGCCAGCCCATTTCCTCGCACGCCCTGAAGTGGTATAACAACTTATCTGTCTGCTACCAGGATTGTGCAATGGACATCACTGAATCCCGTCGACTCTATCAACAGCTGGCCAGCGAGCTGAAAAGCCGCATTGAAACCGGGATCTACCCGGTGGGTGAAAAACTGCCTGCCGAGCGCCTGATTGCTGAAGAGATGGAAGTGAGCCGCACCGTCGTCCGCGAAGCGATCATCATGCTGGAAGTTGAAGGCTATGTTGAGGTTCGTAAAGGATCGGGTATTCATGTTATCGCCAGCCAGCAGCAGAACCGCATCGCCGCTACCAGCAGCCAGCTTGAGTTTGCCACTTTTGGTCCGTTTGAATTACTGCAGGCGCGCCAGCTGATTGAGAGTAACGTGGCGGAATTCGCTGCCACCCAGGTAACGCGTCAGGACATTATCGATCTGATGGCGATCCAGGAAAAAGCCCGCCAGGAGGATCACTTCCGTGACTCCGAGTGGGACATGCAGTTTCATGTGCGAATTGCACAATCCACCCAAAACAGTGCCCTGGCCGCCATCGTTGAAAAAATGTGGCTGCATCGTCTGCACAATCCCTACTGGCTTAAACTTCACGAACATATCGACCAGCGCAGCATTCTCAGCTGGTGCGACGACCACGATCAGATTCTCAAAGCCCTGATGCGTAAAGATCCCGCCGCCAGCAAACTGGCGATGTGGCAACATCTGGAAAATACTAAACAGATGCTGTTCAACGCGACGGCGGATGATTTTGAATTTAACGTGGATCGTTACATGTTTGGTGAAAATCCGGTCATCCTGCCTGATGGATCCAACAACGCCCGCTAAAAGTGCCTGAAAACACCCTGAGATGGTCAGTTAATCTGCAATAGTGTCAGGTCATGTAAAGCTCCTTTTTACACGCCGTTTCACAAGGTAAAACTCCTGTTTGCCAGAGAGTTTTCCTGTCTCAGACAGGCGATTTTTGTTACAGTTATCGCCCTTTTATTACCCTTTGCGACAGGGTTTTATAAAGTCGCTGATTTAACAATCAATTCTGGAAGGATCCGGAAAACCCCGCCCAGGCTGCGCTCCTAAAATTTATAACGAAATGCCGGTCTGCGTTTAAGTCCCTGTGGGACATGTTTAACAATGATGTTCAGGAATGATTGATGGATATTTTGCAAGCGTTGCTGCATGCCCTGTGGCAACAGGACTACGAAACTCTCTCCGACCCCACGCTGGTATGGGCCATTTACGGCGTGCTGTTTATGATTTTGTTTTTAGAAAATGGTCTTCTTCCTGCCGCATTTCTGCCGGGTGACAGTCTGCTGATTCTTGTTGGTGTTCTGATTGCCAAAGGCACCATGAGTTTCCCGTTAACGATTCTGGTTCTCACTACTGGGGCCAGCCTTGGCTGCTGGGTGAGCTACATTCAGGGCCGCTGGCTGGGCAATACGCCTACGGTACAGAAATGGCTCTCTCACCTTCCCGCCCAGTATCATCTACGCGCGCACAGTCTGTTCCATCGCCATGGTCTGTCTGCCCTGTTGATTGGCCGCTTTATCGCATTTGTGCGAACGCTGCTGCCGACCATCGCCGGATTGTCAGGCCTCAGCAATGCCCGCTTTCAGTTCTTCAACTGGGTGAGCGCCTTCCTCTGGGTAGTCATTCTGACCGTTATCGGCTTTGCGCTGGGTAAAACCCCGATTTTCCGTCGTTATGAAGATGAGATGATGTTCTTCCTGATGATGCTGCCACTGGCGCTGCTGGTCTTTGGCCTGGTGGGATCGCTGGTCGTGTTATGGCGTAAGCGTCAGGCGAATCAGAACGGGAAAGCCGAGTAATGAAACTGCTGCAGGCTATTCCTAAACGGTGGATACCGTGGTTGATCGCTGGCGCACTTGCGCTGACCGCGCTTTGTGTGGTTCCTCCTCTGATGCAGCACGAGACGGTAGTGAAAATTCGGGTTTCTCATGCTGGTGCAACGCTGCCTGATGGCTTTTATCTCTATCAGCAATTAAGTGCGCAGGGTATTCGTATCAAAAGCATCACGCCTGCGGGTGACGCACTGATTATCCATTTTGACAGCGAAGAGCAGAGCCTGGCCGCACAGAAGGTATTGCGCCGATTGTTGCCACAGGGTTTTATCGTGGCCCAGCACGATCACGCTCAGCACCTCTCTCTGGCGTAATAAGCTCCTCTCTTTGCTTTCAGGCCGCCGCGGCAGGGTGTGGCGGTCTGAAAGGCGCCCTATCTCCCGGTCTTCTTTGAACTTTTTACTATCGATGTCTATGCTTAACTGAGAGTCGATTCTCAGCACGCGCAGGCATAACATTACGCGTGTGATGAGGAATCAGATCGCAATGGAAGGTTCAGGACCGATGAAATATCAAGTATTACTGGGCGTCGCGCTGCTTTCGTTGTCGGGTTCGCTGCTGGCAGCAGAATCGCTTTGTGAACAGAAAGAACAGGATATTCAGCGTGAAATCGGGATGGCACAGAAGCATAACAACCAGCGCCGGGTTAACGGCCTGGAGCGTGCGCTGACCGAAGTCCGGGCTGATTGCAGTGATAAAAAGCTGGAAGCGGCCCATCTGGAAAGAATTAATGCTCAGAAGCAGAAAGTGGCTGAGCGTGAGCACGCACTCAGGGAAGAGCGTGAAGAGGGCCATGACAGGGAGAAGATTGCCAGGCGACAACAAAAACTGGATGAAGCGCGCCGGGACCTGAAAAAGTTACAGGCGGAGCCCTATTAATCGGAATTAACCAACTGATGTTAAAGGAGTATTTTATGTCTAAAGACACATCATCGGAACATTTACGTGCTGAACTGAAAAACCTTGCTGATACGCTGGAAGAAGTGCTGAGCAGCAGCACCGAAAAATCCAAAGGTGAGCTGGATAAACTTCGCAATAAAGCGCGTGTGGCGCTGGATAGCTCTCGTGAGCGACTGGGCGAATCAGGCGAGCGCATCGCTGCGACTACGCGCGAAGCGGCGCAGAAAGCTGAAGGCTACGTGCGTGAAAATCCATGGCATGGTGTGGGTATCGGTGCAGCGATTGGCGTCGCACTCGGCATGCTCATTTCGCGTCGCTAACCATGGCAGACTCACAGCAGAACCACGGCCCGGCTAAAGGGGTCATTAACATCGGCCAGCGTATCATTACCACGCTGGTTGGCATAGTTGAGACACGCGTTCGTCTGGCAGTGGTGGAACTTGAGCATGAGAAAGCGAATCTGATACAGATGCTGTTGATGACTGGCCTGACAATGTTGTTCACTGCATTTGGTCTGATGAGCCTGATGGTCCTGATCATCTGGGCAGTGGATGCACAATATCGTCTGATGGCGATTGGCATCACGACCGGTACGCTGTTTTTGCTGGCGGTTATTTTCGGACTCTGGACGCTTCACAAATCACGTCAGTCCACGCTGTTGCGCCACACGCGCAAAGAGCTGGAAACAGATCGTGATTTGCTTGAGGACCAGCGCTGATGAGTCGCCGCGAGCGTGAAGAACGCATCCATGAACTGCTTAAGCATGTGCAGCAGCAGCGGCTGGATTTAAGCGCTGCGCGGCGTGACTGGCTGGAAGGCACCGCCCACTACGATCGCGGCTGGTTTACTTTCCTCAGCTTACGTCGCTATCTGGCCATTGGCAGCAGCGCGCTGGCCGTTTACTCCATTCGCAGTCCCAGCAAGCTGTTGCGCTGGGCAAAGCGGGGATTCGGTGCATGGAGCACCTGGCGCATGATCAAGTCTGCTCTGCCCCCGCGTTAATTCTGCTTAAAGCCGGTCCTGAAAAGGCCGGTTTTCTTCATCAGAATTTCTGAAGAACACTGACAGTATATCTCGCTTACAACCTTTCCACGCCGCGATTATCATCTCCAGCTATCAACCCAATGAATGCAGAACTGCTTTCAGCGGGCATAAACCCTGCGGGCAGCTTGCCCTGCATTCCTGATAGCGCTGGAGTAAATGATGAAAAAATTCGAAGACGTTGGTTTGTTACTGGCTCGCATCCTGATGCCAATCCTGTTCATTACGGCTGGCTGGGGCAAAATCACCGGTTATGCTGGCACTCAGCAATATATGGAAGCAATGGGCGTCCCGGGCTTTATGCTGCCGCTGGTTATCCTGCTGGAGTTTGGCGGCGGTCTGGCCATCCTGTTTGGTTTCCTGACCCGTTTCACTGCCCTGTTCACTGCAGGCTTCACCATCCTGACCGCGTTTCTGTTTCACAGTAACTTTGCCGAAGGCGTGAACCAGCTGATGTTCATGAAGAACCTCTCTATCGCCGGGGGTTTCCTGGTGTTAGGTCTGGTGGGTCCGGGTGCATATAGCCTTGATCGCCTGATCAGCAAAAGAAAAACACAGCCAGCGATTGCGCGCTAATCTCACATAAAGCGTAATGCCACATATACTTAGCAGGGCGGGGACATTTCCCCGCCCTGTTTGCATTGGAGCCATTATGGGACAGTTAATTGACGGTGTCTGGCATGACACCTGGTACGACACTAAATCTACCGGCGGACGCTTCAAGCGTTCAGAGTCGGCTTTCCGCAACTGGGTTACCGCGGATGGCAGTGCTGGCCCGGCAGGTAAAGCGGGATTTGTCGCCGAACGCGACCGCTATCATCTTTATGTCTCGCTGGCCTGCCCCTGGGCGCACCGCACGCTGCTGATGCGCCAGCTGAAGGGCCTGGATAGCATGATCGATGTCTCCGTGGTGCATCCGCTGATGCTGGAGAATGGCTGGACCTTCGATGATAGTTTTCAGGATGCGACCGGCGATAAGCTTTACCAGAATGAGTTCCTCTATCAACTCTATCTGCATGCCGACCCACAATACAGTGGCCGCGTAACCGTGCCGGTATTGTGGGACAAACACCAGAATACCATCGTCAGCAATGAGTCGTCGGATATCATCCGCATGTTCAACAGTGCGTTTGATGCGGTGGGCGCCCGTGCCGGTGACTACTATCCCGTTGCGCTGCGCGAGAAGATTGATGAGCTGAATGGCTGGATCTACGACACGGTGAACAACGGCGTCTATAAGTCAGGCTTCGCCACGTCGCAATCCGCGTACGATGAGGCCGTCACGGCGCTGTTCCATTCGTTGTCGCGGCTGGAGCAGATCCTGGGCCAGCATCGCTACCTCACTGGCGATCAGCTGACCGAAGCAGATCTTCGGTTGTGGACCACGCTGGTGCGCTTTGATCCGGTCTATGTGACCCACTTTAAATGCGATCGCCATCGCATCAGTGACTACAGAAACCTCAGCGGTTTCCTGCGTGATATCTATCAGATGCCGGGTATCGCAGAGACGGTTAATCTGCCACATATCCGCCATCATTATTACTGCAGCCATAAGACCATCAACCCGAACGGCGTCATTTCGTTGGGCCCGGCGTTTGACTGGGATGAGCCGCACGGCCGCGGTTAAGCTGCCAGCACATATCCCACAAAGCAAAAAACCCCGCCGAAGCGGGGTTTTTGATAAAAAGTCGAAGCTGACCGTTAAGCCGGGTTCTGTCGTGGACAGTCATTCATCTAGGCCAGCAATCGCTCACTGGCTCAAGCAGCCTACCCGGGTTCAGTACGGGCCGTACCTTGTGAACCCCTATTTGGCCTTGCTCCGGGTGGAGTTTACCGTGCCACGAACTGTTGCCAGTCGCGCGGTGCGCTCTTACCGCACCCTTTCACCCTTACCTGATCCCATTTCTGGGCCATCGGCGGTTTGCTCTCTGTTGCACTGGTCGTAGGCTTGCGCCTCCCAGGCGTTACCTGGCACCCTGCCCTATGGAGCCCGGACTTTCCTCCCCTCTGCCCGTCTCCCCACAAGTGAGGACGACGACAAAGCGGCGACTGTCTGGTCAGCTTCGGCGCGGGATAATAGGACATTCGCCAGCGTTTGTCACGCCTCTTGCTGCTCCAGCGCATACTTATAAAGGGCATTTTTCTTCACGCTGTGGATCTCAGCGGTCAGCGCAGCCGCGCGTTTCAGTGGCAGCTCTTTCTGCAGCAGCGCCAGCGTACGTAGCGCATCAGCCGGTAGCGCATCTTCATCATCGACTTTATACCCTTCAACAATCAGCACCATTTCGCCTTTGCGACGATTCTCATCTTCTTTCACCCAGGCCAGCAGCTCGCCAACCGGTGCACCGTAGATCGACTCCCAGGTTTTAGTCAGCTCGCGCGCCAGCACCACGTAGCGTTCGGCACCCAGCTCACTCACCATATCCTGCAGGCTGTCGATCAGACGATGAGTCGACTCATAGAAAATCAGCGTGCGTGGCTCCTGCACCAGCGCCCGCAGCGCATCGCAGCGGCCTTTGGTTTTAGCGGGCAGAAACCCTTCGTAACAGAAACGATCGGATGGCAGTCCTGCAGCACTTAACGCGGCAATGGCAGCACAGGCACCGGGCAGCGGCACCACACGAATACCCGCTTCACGGCAGCGACGCACCAGATGGTAGCCCGGATCGTTGATCAGCGGCGTGCCAGCATCGGAAACTAAGGCTATGCTTTGACCCTCCTGCAGCTTCGTTAACAGCAGTTCAGCCTTGTGCTGCTCGTTGTGGTCATGAAGTGAGAAGAGTCGCGCATTGATGGCGAAATGTTGTAGCAACAGCCCGGTATGACGTGTATCTTCCGCAGCGACCAGATCGACGCTCGAAAGCACCGTCAGCGCCCGCTGGGTGATATCACCCAAATTACCAATCGGGGTTGGAACGATGTAGAGCGTGCTGGCAGAAATCTCTGCCCGATCGAGTTGTTTCATTGTTTCATCCGAATTGCCGATTTAATATTGAGCATCTTGAAAAAAACATCACTGGATACAGTATGCTTCCTTCAAAAGTCGTTCGTCATAAAGCAGGACGCTTTCTGCCTGTCATTCTTGCTGGGCTGATTTTAGCCGCGTGTAGCGGTCAGGGGCCGCAAACCTCAACCGTCAATATTCAGGGGCCAGTCACCGCCAGCTCCGCTTACTATCTGCAGCAAGCGCAGCAAAGCAGCGATGATAGCAAGACCGACTGGCAATTACTCGCAATCCGCGCCCTGTTGAAGGAAGGAAAGTATCCTGAAGCGACCCAGCAACTGAGCCAGTTGCCGCAGCAGCTCTCAGAGACGCAGCAACAGGAATCCCTGCTGCTGAGAGCGCAATTGCTGATTTCACAGCAGAAAACCAAAGAGGCTGAACCCCTGTTAGCACAGGTGAAAACCGGTTCGCTGTCGCAGGATCAGCTGGCACGTTATTACAGCCTGCAGATCGCCAGCGCCCAGGGTCGCCCTTCACTCTCACTGCTGCGCACCTATATTGCGCAGGAGCCGCTGCTGAAAGGCACCGATCATCAGGCCAACATTGACGCCACCTGGCAGACCCTGACGCAGATGTCACCACAGGAGGCCAGCAACCTGGTGATTAATGCCGACGAAAATGTGCTGCAGGGCTGGCTCGATCTGCTCGCGGTCTGGCGTGCCAACGCCCAGGATGCGGAGATGCTCAAGTCCGGCATCAAAGACTGGCAGACCCGCTATCCGCAGAACCCGGCGGCTAAAACGCTGCCGACGCAGCTGAGCCAGATGCAGAACTACACCAAAGCCTCTACCAGCATCATCGCCCTGCTGCTGCCGCTGAATGGCCAGGCGCAGGTGTTTGCGAATGCGATTCAGAAAGGCTTTAACGACGCGAAGAATGGCGTAACCGCGCCGGTCGCCCAGCCAGCGGCTGCCCAGCCTGCTTCTGCAGATGCGACGGCCAGCACGCAACCTGCTGCTGCCGCGGGATCGGCTGCCGATCCCATCAGCGCGCCGCAGCAGTCTGCTGACATCACACCACAACCTCAGTCACAGCCCCAGTCTCAGCCTGCTGCAGCCGCACCGGTCAGCAACGCCCAGATCAAGGTTTATGACACCAGCAGCCAGCCTATTGAGCAGGTCATGCAGCAGGCCCAGCAGGATGGTGCGACTATCGTGGTCGGCCCGCTGCTGAAGAGCAACGTTGAGAAGGTCGCCAACAGCCAGACGCCACTGAATGTGCTGGCGCTTAATGAGCCGGAAAAGATCCAGAACCATCCGAATATTTGTTACTTTGCGCTTTCTCCTGAAGACGAAGCGCGCGATGCCGCACACCATATCTGGGATCAGGGCAAACGCCAGCCGCTGTTGCTGGTGCCGCGCAGTGGACTGGGCGATCGCGTCACCAACGCTTTTGCTCAGGAGTGGCAGACGCTGGGGGGCAGCACCGTCATGCAGCAACGCTTTGGCACGACATCTGAGCTGAAACAGGGCATCAACAGCGGTGCGGGCATCAGCTTATCGGGTACGCCTGTGAACGCTGCACCTGCCGAGCCACAGGGCGTTTCGATTGCAGGCCTCACCATTCCAGCACCGCAACAGAGCACGCCAGATGTGGTCAGCACCAGCAGCGGTGGCGGCGTCGATGCGGTCTACATCGTCTCCACGCAGGATGAACTGCAGCTGATCAAACCTATGATTGCCATGCGCACTGGCAGTCGCAGCAACATTTCGCTCTATGCCAGCTCGCGCAGCGCGCAGGCAGGTGCAGGACCGGACTTCCGTCTGGAAATGGATGGCCTGCAGTTCAGCGATATTCCGCTGCTCTCCGGCAGCAACCCTGGCCTGATGCAGCAGACCTCGAAGTCATTCAATAATGACTACTCGCTGGTGCGTCTCTATGCCATGGGAATGGATGCCTGGACGCTGGCGAACCACTTTAACCAGATGCGTCAGTCTCCTGGCTTTACGCTGGATGGTAATACCGGCAAGCTGAGCGCCGACACGGATTGTGTGATCAACAGGAAGTTGACATGGAACCAGTATCGTCGGGGCGAAATCGCACCGGCCAACTAAATCGCCGTCAGATTGGTGCCGGGCATGAAGAAAATGCCCGACACTATCTGGAGCAGGCAGGCCTGATATGGGTCGCCAGCAATGTTCACTTTCGCAACGGTGAACTTGACCTGATTATGCGTGACGGGCACTGTTGGGTGTTTGTTGAAGTCCGCTACCGGCGCGATGCGCGTTATGGTGGCGCACTCGCCAGCATTACCCGGAATAAACAACAAAAGCTGCTGCGCGCCGCTGCTCTCTGGCTGGCGCAACGCGGCGGCAGTTTTGAAACAGTGAATTGCCGTTTCGACATCATCGCCATTACCGGCACGGCGCTCGAGTGGCTGCCGAATGCCTTTAATGCAGACGTTTAGAACCAGGTGGTCGTGTGCAGGAAAGAATTAAAGCGTGTTTTACCGAAAGTATTCAGACTCAGATTGCCGCAGCAGAGGCGTTGCCCGACGCTATTTCCCGCGCAGCCATGACGCTGGTGCAGTCGCTTCTGAATGGCAATAAAATCCTCAGCTGTGGCAACGGTGCCTCATCCGCCAATGCACAGCACTTCGCCGCCAGCATGATCAACCGTTTTGAGACTGAGCGTCCCAGCTTACCGGCGCTGGCATTAAGTGCAGACAACGTGATGCTGACCGCGATTGGTAATGATCGTCTGCACGATGAGATCTATGCCAAGCAGGTACGCGCGCTGGGACACGCAGGCGATGTACTACTGGCTATCTCAACCCGGGGCAACACCCGCGATATCGTTAAGGCCGTCGAAGCAGCGGTAACACGCGATATGACTATCGTTGCGCTTACCGGGTATGATGGCGGAGAGCTCGCCGGACTGCTGGGGCCGCAGGATGTGGAAATCCGCATTCCATCGCACCGTAGCGCCCGTATCCAGGAGATGCATATGCTGACCGTGAATTGCTTATGCGATCTGATCGATAACACTCTCTTTCCCCATCAGGAATGACCGAAGGAGCACGAATGAAAGCATTGAATGCTATAGCTATTCTGTTAACCGCCATGCTGCTTCAGGGCTGCGTTGCGGTTGTGGCTGGCGGCGCAGCGGTTGCCACCAAAACGGCGACCGATCCACGCTCGGTAGGTACGCAGGTTGATGACGGCACTCTGGAGCTGCGCGTCACTAACGCGCTGGCGAAAGATCAGCAGATTAAAACCGATGCACGCGTCATCGCCACGGCTTATCAGGGCAAAGTGCTGCTGACCGGTCAGGCACCTTCGCAGGATATCGCCAATCGTGCCAAACAGATCACCATGGGCGTCGATGGCGCAACCGAAGTCTATAACGAGATCCGCATCGGCCAGAAAGTGACGTTAGGCACTACGTCGTCCGACACCTGGATTACCACCAAAATCCGATCGCAGCTGTTGGGCAGCGATCAGGTGAAATCCTCCAACGTGAAAGTGACGACCGAGAATGGCGAAGTATTCCTGCTGGGTCTCGTGACACAACAGGAAGCGCAGGCTGCGGCCGATGTTGCCAGCCGCGTCAGTGGCGTGAAGCACGTCACTACGGCCTTCACCATGCTGAAGTAACTCCTGAAACGCAAAAAAGGCGGCCATGGCCGCCTTTTTTATGGTCCGATTTTCAGACCGGAATGTCGATGACCAGCGCGCGGGTCGCGGTTTTTGCTGTCAGCTGCAACTGTTTCTCTTCCTGTAAAAACGCACCATCGCCACAGCCCAGCTTCTCCTGATGATCCGTGCCGGACATCGCCTCCAGCGAGCCATGAATCGACTGCAGATAGGCGCGCGGGCCCTGTATCGGCAGCGAGTAATGTTCGCCCGGTGCCAGCTCGACCTGGTGGATCCACACCTGCTGACGCAGTTGCAGACTATCGTCCACGCCATCCGGCGAGGCGATAAGCTGAGACAAGCGACCTTCCGTGAGGGCTATTTTCTGCATCCGCAGATTTTCGCGCTCCGGACAGGCAGCCAGCCAGAGCTGCATGCGTGTCAGCGGGCGATCTTTGCTCAGATTAATTTCGGTGTAACTCACACCGGGTTGAGCAGAGAGCAGCAGCGCTTCCCCTTCCCGCACGCTGATCGTATTGCCTTCGCTGTCGCGATATTCGGCTTCACCCTGCAGCACGATGTTCAGCACATCGACCTGCGGATAGGTGCGCGGCTGAAAAGCGGCACCCGGCGCCAGCACTTCCTGGTTCAGTACGCGCAGCGATGCGTACCCCATCAGTTTGGGATCAAAGTAGTGGCCAAAAGAGAAACTGTAGCGGCCCTGCAACCAGCCGAAATCGGCCTGACCACAGGCGGACGCACTGCGTGTCGTTATCATTATTTACCTCCGGCATCCGGTGACGAGGATCGGCCACGGACTTTATGCACCCATGGTAAAAGTCTGGACGCCGGATTGTTAGCCAGTTAATCTGCCCGGCATGTTCAAATTTCCTGACAGAGAACCGGGATGGCTAAAGAGCGTGCGTTAACCCTTGAATCGTTACGCGTTATGGATGCGATCGATCGCCGTGGCAGTTTTGCAGCAGCAGCGGATGAACTGGGGCGTGTACCGTCTGCCCTCAGCTACACCATGCAAAAGCTGGAAGAAGAACTGGATGTGGTGCTGTTTGACCGCTCCGGTCACCGCACCAAATTTACCAACGTGGGGCGCATGCTGCTGGAGCGTGGCCGGGTACTGCTGGAAGCGGCCGACAAGCTCACCACCGATGCGGAAGCGCTGGCGCGTGGCTGGGAAACCCATCTGACTATCGTTACCGAAGCGCTGGTGCCCATTGATGCACTCTTTCCGCTGGTGACCCGTCTGGCCGACAAAGCTAACACGCAGTTTTCGCTGGTCACAGAAGTACTGGCGGGCGCATGGGAACGACTGGAACAGGGCCGCGCCGATATCGTGATTGCCCCCGATATGCATTTCCGCGCCTCCACCGAGATCAATACCCGCAAGCTCTACACCATGATGAGCGTCTACGTCGCCAGTGCGGATCACCCGATTCATAACGAGCCGGAACCGCAGTCTGAAGTGACGCGGGTGAAATACCGTGGCATTGCAGTCGCGGATACTGCGCGCGAACGTCCGGTGCTGACCGTGCAGTTGCTGGATAAGCAGCAGCGCCTGACCGTGAGCAGCATGGACGATAAGCGCCGTGCGCTGCTGGCGGGTCTGGGCGTGGCAACCATGCCCTATTCATTAGTCGAGCAGGATATTGCTGAAGGTCGTCTGCGGGTAGTGAGCCCGGAATATACCCGCGAGGTCGATATTATTATGGCGTGGCGACGTGACAGCATGGGCGAAGCCAAATCCTGGTGCCTGCGCGAGATCCCGCGCCTGCTGGCGAAGAAAAACTAAGTATCGTGGTTTCAGGGCGAAGCTAAGACCGGCTCAGGCAATCCATCGCCACCGCCCTGAAGCTGTTAAAATCGCTGCTGTCCCGCAGGCGGGTCATCGCCCGTTCACGCAGGAACGTCACAAACAGATCGTAAATTGCCATTGCTTCTTCATATTCACTTTTGCTGATCGCCAACAGGAAGATGACATAGGCGGTATCGTCGCCCCACGCGATGCCGTGCGGTGCCAGCACGGTATAGACCACGGTTTTCTTTGCCAGCAGTCCCAGCGAATGCGGCAGCGCAATCCCTTCGCCGAGCATGGTGCTGACAATCGCTTCACGCTCTTCAACCGACGGATAGAACGCCGCATCTACAAAGCCCTCAGTCTGTAGCTGATCGCACAGCTGACGGAACAGTTCAGACTGGGTCATCGGCCTGTCAACGATATGAAAGTGCTGGGCATCAAAAAATTTCGCCAACATGTAGGGCCGGGTCCGGTCAACCAGCACCAGCTTGCCAATCTGCTCCAGTTGAAAACCGGTGGGAAACGGTGACATCACTACCACCGGTTTCTCTTTTTCACTGAGCCGGATGGTCGAGATAACAAAATCCTCGTCAATACGACTTCGCGCTTCATATTCGCGCTGTGACAGGCGCGCCGTGATCTGTAACTGCGGGTATTTGCGCAGCAGCATCGCCTCTATCATGCGCAGCGTAGAGTTACCACTGTCGCACACCAGCAACACCTGCGGATGACGCTGATAGCCCACGTCATAGTGGCGCTCCAGCCCGACGCCAATATGCAGCACCAGAAAGCCGATCTCATTCTCGGAGATAACATATGGAGTATATTTCCCCCAGCTGGTCACCGCCGCTAAGGTGACATCGTAGGCCATCGGATAGTGCTGCTTAATGTTGCTGAGCAGCGGGTTTGGAATGTGGATCTGATAACGCACCCGGGTAATCATAGTTTTGATGTGGGTGAGCAGGTCAGCACGCAGCTGCTGATCGTTTTGCAGATTGAAGTTGTAGTGCGTGTTGATAAAGCTGAGCAGATAATCCACCAGCGCGTCGGCATCATCCGCATTGATGGCGCTGGGCGCGATCGCCTGAATGCGTCGCGCCGCAATATTGACCCGCAGCCAGTTCTCTTCCGCCGGTGAAATCGGTTTGCTGACCAGCGGGCGCATCAGATTAATCAACTGATGCGCCGCTTCCCGCACTTCATCGCCAATCTCCTCGGCACCCGGATCGTTAAGCGGATAGCCCTCGCTGATGCGACGCACCGCCACGGCGCAGTAAAGCCGCAGATAGCGTTCACCTTCATCGCTGAGGCGAATGTTGTGTTGAGCAAAACAGCTTTGCAGCAGCGGGCGCAGCGTCTCCAGCATGCCGCTGTTCAGCGCTTCAATCGTCAGCAGCGGACTCTCTGGCTGCGCCTGATCGATTTGCCATAACAGGTCGGTCAGGCAGGTACGAATTGCCACTTCGCTGCCAAACAGCTTCATGCCGTAGTGTGGCTTGCTCTCAATGGTGAGGTGATAGCGACCCAGCCATTCGCGCACCTCCGCCATATCATTCTGCAGGGTGGCGCGGCTGACAAACCACTCTTCGGCCAGCTCTTCAAGTTTCAGCGAATAAGCCGCAGTGAGAAAGCGGGTCAGCAGGTAACGAACCCGGTCTGGCGAGGTGCGTGGCACTCGTAGCGGCGACGCAGTGTGCTGCTGCAGATGCTGAAAGCGCTGAACATCCTCAATCTTCAGCTGATAGCCCGCGCCACGGCTCAGGATAAACTGCGCGCCATGCTCTGCCAGCAGCGCATTCAGCGCCGTGATATCGGTGCGCACGGTGCGGGTCGAGACGGCAAAACGCCGCGCCAGCTCATCCTGAGGCAGCGTTTCGTTTTGCAGGGCATCGAACAGTTGCGCAAGGCGCTGATTGGGAAATCTCACAAGCGTTACCTGTTTGCAGACAGAAAGTGGGAAGATCAGCCTACGGCGATCGTCACGCAACGTCCATGTCGCGCGATCGGCCTGCCGCAGGCTGATCGTGTCGATCTTCAGGCCAGCAGCGTTTTACAGATGGCCAGTAGCTGCTGCACATCTTCAATGCGGGTCTCTCCGCTGGCTTTGTCAATGATCGAACTGTAGACGTGCGGGATCACTTTGCTGACGCCCGACTCCAGCGCAATGCGCACGATCTCGCCGAAATTGTCCAGATCGATGCCGCCGGTGGGCTCCAGCCAGAAATCCTGTTTTGCACAGGCTTCCGCCACAGCGCGGTACTCATCCACCGCCTGCAGGCCGCCCATCGGGAAATATTTCACCGAGCTGCCGCCCATATCCTGCAGCATCGCAATCGCCGTTTCGATGGGCACGATCCCGTCCTGCTCTTTTGCGCTGCGCGGTCCGGTAGAGATTTTGACCCGGCCCGGCGAGCCGGTGGGCGAGATCAGACCGTTCACGATGGTCTGTGACTGGCCCAGCAGCGCACGACTGGTGGCAACGCCGGTAAAGACCTGGTTCACATGCTGTGGTTGCAGCACCGCCGAAATCTCACTCACCATCAGTGACTGATTAGGATCGCCCGCGCCCAGCCCCACCGAGAGTGCATTATCGATCAGCGCGGCATACTCACGCATATCCGCGATAGCAGCGTCATTGCTGGCGTAGTTTTTTGACAGCACGCCGACCAGCACGTGCCCTTCTGCTGCCTGCCAGATGGCGCGGGCGTTCTCCTTTGATCCCGCCAGGACGTTAAGGCAGATGCGATCCTGATAAAAGTTGGGGGTCAGCGTCATGCGTGTTTCTCTCCGTTTAACAGTGCCTGAATGCGGGTGAAAATCGTGTGCAGTTGATCGGCGCTGACGCTGCGCACGTCCGCCTCAATGATCCCCTCGTTGGCTTTGTAGCCACGGAAGTAGATCGCGACGTCGCCCTTTTTCAGCGCCTGCACCAGATCGCCGGTGCGCTGCTGGATCGCGGCTTCGTCAAATGCGATCTCAGCGCGGGCGATATCGCGTCCGGCTGCATCCCACACGATGCGGGCCGTCACGCCATTCAGGCTGTTGAGCCGCTCAATAAACGGCGTCATTTTTTCCACCATCTGCGCGCCGCTGATTTTTGGCTGAGACAGATAGTTTTCAATCGCCTGGGTCAGCCCGAGAATCCCCTCTTTGCCCACTTTCATCGCGCGGCCTATACCGTTAGTCTGGCGTTTGACCCACTCAACGTAGTGGTGTCTGCCAATGACCAGTCCGCTGGTCGGCCCTTCAATCGCTTTTGCGCCGCTGTAGATCACCAGATCAGCACCCGCCTGGTAGTAGCATTGCAGATCCTCTTCCGCTGCCGCATCGACGATTAGCGGCACACCATGCTCACGCGCAACCGCCGCGGCCTGTGCCACATCGAGATGGCTTTTCTGCACGCAGTGGTGAGATTTCACATAGAGGATCGCTGCGGTCTGTGGCGTGATCGCCGCCGCCAGCTGGGCGGGTGAGCACTCGTTGCTATATCCTGCTTCCACCAGTTGCCCGCCACCCAGCGCCACCATGCTGCCGACCGGTGCGCCATAGTTCACGTTGTGCCCTTTCGGCACGACAATCTGGTGCGGGATGGTCAGCGGTGCGGCGTGCAGGTTGTCCACCAGCCAGTCGTTGTCTTTCACAATCACCGCCGCCACGCTCTGGGCAATACCGGCCGAGGCGCAGGAGACCACCAGCGCGTCCTCCACCTTCAGCAGACCGGCGATATAAGTACCCGTCTTATCCACCAGATCTTTCATTTCAAAGTAGTGGTCGAGGCCGTACTTCACCGTATCGATCACGTCACTGGACGGCGTTGAAACGCCGAGGATCGTCATACGGCCAGAGGCGTTTATTACTGGCTTCAGGCCATACTTTTCATATACCGAGTTCATGCGCTATTCCTTCTTTTGTCGCGAACCACGTACCAGCGACGACGGCCGCCAGCGGAACAAGATGCTTCTCACCGGCGACCTGTTCACCTTCTGAATCGATAAAGGGCCGGGTTTCCTCTTTGACGCTAAAAACCGTCAGGTCGGCGTCGTAGCCAATTTTCAGCTGGCCCTTGCGCAGCAGGCGCAGTCCGGCAGCCGCATTGACCGTCACACAGTCGATAACCTGCGGCAGCGTCATGCCGACGCTGAAGAATTTCGACATCACATGTGCCAGGCTGTGAACCGGCCCGCTCAGGCGATTACGGCAGTAGATGTCAGAGCTGATGGTGTCGGGCAGAATGCCCTGCGCAATCGCCACGCGGGCAACCTCAAAGCTGAAACTGGCGCTACCGTGGCCGACATCGAGTTTTACGCCACGTGCAATGGCATGTTTTACCGCCGCTTTGAGTTCACCCTGCGGCGTCAGAATGCGGTTGGGTTTGCCATTAAAACAGTGCGTGATGATGTCGCCCGTGGTGAGCAGATCCGCAATCTGGTCGAGATTGGGTGGATTATTGCCGATGTGAACCATCAGCGGCAGACCGCCACTTTCCTGCTGAATTGCCTTAGCTTTTATCAGCGGCTGGACGCCGTTCTGACCCACCACGCTGCTGCTGATGCGCGCCTTAAGGCCGACAATAAAATCGGGCAGTCGTGCTACGGCCTGCTGCACCGCTTCGCCGTCGATCTGCGTCATATCGGCCAGCTCATTCTGGGTGACGATGCCGGTGCGGGCGATATTGATCAGCGCATAGACCTGAGTCTGCGCCGCACGCGTCAGCTGGTAGAAATCGTCAATGTGTTCTGCGCCGGTGCTGCCCGCATCGACTACCGTGGTGACGCCATGCGCCACGCCAATCGCGTCCGCTTCATCATGGTAAATCGGTGATTTGGGATAGCAGTGAACGTGTGAGTCTATCCAGCCAGCGCTGACGTAGTAGCGGCCCGCCATATCGCGCTCGTGCCAGGCCTTGCCCTGCACGTTGCCGATAGCGGCAATGCGGCCATCCTGCAGCGCAATGTCGACCACCTGCTCATCGCAGAGTCTTGCTGCGCGGATAATCAAGTCGTACATGGTTTCTCCTTAACGGCAGCCCGCTGCCGGGCTGCCGGTGAGATTCAGAGAGCAATCGGGAACAGCGCACCCAGAATCATCGCGCCGAGGATGGCACCGCCGGTAATCGGTTTGTTCCAGAGGTAGAACAGCAGCGCACCCAGCAGTGAGCCCAGGCCAATCGGAATGGAGGCTGCCATAGCGGACAGGATGATCAGCGGACCCAGGAAGCGGCCCGAAGCATTACCCGCGCCCATCATCACGTCTGCGCCGTAGGTGGAGTCGCTCTGATTGATGGTGAATTTACGCGCCAGAATAATCAGGTAGCCAATCGCCACGCCAATCACCAGGCCGGTCGCCAGCGAAGCCGCGAAGTTCGCCACCGGAAAGACGATGCCCGCCCCCAGCAGCAGTGCCGGAACACCCAGCCCGACGCCGGTCTGGATCGCGCCGCCGATATCCAGAATGCCCACCAGCGAACCTTCAATGATGCGGGCAAACAGGAAACTGGCACCGAAGGCGGCGACTGCACCGTAGACGCCGGTCTCCATGCCCGCGCGCAGCATCGAAACAAACGCCACTTCGTTAAACGCGCCGATGCCATAGAGGTAATACATGTGGGTCCCGGCAAAAACGCCCGAGGAGAGCAGGCCAACAAAGATTGGGAAAGACCAGTCGGCGTACCAGAAGCCTTTATTTTCGTTCATCGCATCGCCTCTTATTTGCCGCTGACTGCGTTATGGATCATGTCGAGCCAGCCGGGAATGCCGAGCTGGAAGGACTGCAGCAGCTTCATGTCGAAACCACGGAAGAAACCGCTGAGCACAAACAGCAGCACGATGGCGGTCATCATCACTTTAGTGACCCGGTTCCAGCCGCTCTCTTCCACGCCTTTACCGATCAGGATACCCAGCACCAGACCTGGCACGGCGTTGCCCATAATCAGCTGCGCCAGACCGCCAAAAATGGTGGCCCAGAAGCCTGATTTTTTGCCTGCATCAATCGCCGCCAGCCAGAAGATCACCGGCATGACGGTATTCACCAGCAGGTTAGCGGCGGGCACCAGTACTTTGACCGCGGTCACCTGCAGTGCAGCCGGCACAGCAGAGGCAGTGGAGTTGAGGAAGGCGACCACGATCATGCCGATGATGCCGCAGGCGATGGCCATTTTTTTCGGATCGTGCAGCGTCTCCGCCACATTACGGTTCTTCACCATCAAAGCGGCCGCGCCCCAGTTTGGAATGATGCGGTGATCCACATCCTGCGTGAATGAACCGGCTGCGACAGACGATGCCCAGGCATTGAAAAAGAAGCCAAGACCAAAGGAGAAGTGGGATGCCGGATCGCCCTCGCACGAATTCAGCTCGCCCAGCGTACGAAAGGCGCCCATGCCCTGGGTGGTGGGCGCATGGAACATGCGCGCAGCACCCGCACCGACGCCGACCCCGACCAGCCCGCCAATGATCAACGACTTAAACAAAATGATTAAAAACATGTTGTTGTACCTTGTTGTCGTTTTTACCCGCCCTATCCGCGACGCCGCATTGACCTGGCCTGACCGCCGCGCTATCGCAACAGCAGTGGAACGGACAAACGGCGGGCTGATGTGAACAGGTTCTGTTTTATGATGCCGCCGTGAACGTCACCTGTTCGGTGTCGAAAACGGTGACGCTGACGGTGATCTCCAGCGTGACGCTGAAGCTCCTCCGCTGGCGCGCCAGAAAGAAGAAGAGAAACTTCTCGGTTCTGACGCTCTCCTGCGCGCGCAGCACCCGGACATCCTGAGGTTCAATGCGCAGCAGAATTTTTTGCGTCGCGCGCAGGACCTGGTTCTGCACCCGACTCAGGGCATCGGCAAAGGCTTTCGCTTTGGTGTCGCCTTTGCCCTCGACCGTTACCTGGGTAACGTAGTGTTCTTTCATAATCAGCTGCCGTGCTTCTTGTTCCAGGCCTGCACCAGCCGCTCGCCTAACTCTTCTTTATCCATAAAGCCGAAGCCCAGCACCGTGGCACCTTCATTGATGGCAGTGACGCCTTCGTCGACAGAACGCATGCCATGTTTTGCTTTGTAGCCATATTTGTTCTGCGCGGTAATAGCACCCGCGCCACCGCTGCCGCAGAACGAGATGCCGAAATCAGCGTTCTCTGCCTTCATCACGTCACCCAGCTTCATGTCAGCGGCCACGCCTGGCACCACGACGGCACGACCACCCGCTTTCTCGATGCCCGCGGCCACTTTCTGGCCCTTACCTAAACGATCGCCAATCACTACTGTTACCATGGTGTGTTCCTCTCTATTTGTTTGATCGCGCGACTTCAATATGCACTGACAGCAGCCAGGCCTCTTCGCGGGGGAGATTGCCAAACAGGTCGACAACCTGCTGCGCCAGCGCGACCGTTTCCGGCGGAATATCCTCAAACAACTCCGCTTCCACTTCCGGTAACGGCTCGCCGCTCAGCGAGCGTGACGCCATGGCTCCGACATGCGATTGCAGCATCTGCTGCTGGACCGCATTGGGCTGAATGCCATGCTGCTGATAGAGTGCCGCAATCTGCGTCATTACGCTGTCAGCCAGCTGCTGCACTTTCTCCGGTGGCGCTTCATACACCGGGACGCCGTTATTGCTCACCTTGCTACTCCTGTTAAACCGGATAATTCGCGTTAGAAATAAATTAGCGGTCATCACCCCGGCTGTGGAGAGGCAACATTTCCAGCAGCAAGTGGAAATTGAAGTGAAGGTTGTGCGTCAGATCGCAGGCTGCACGCTTAGTGCGACACGCGTCGCAGAATGCGTAATTTGATGGATTTAACCGAGAAAAGCGGTGATATTGTGCGGCGACCAGACTGCCAAACGGTAGTTTACGGCGCGGTAATAAGCAGAAGTGATGGTAAAAACTGCCGGTCGGGCTGACCGGCGGTCGGATTAGCGGAATTTCTTATGGTTAGTATTACGGATGTCATCAAATTTAGCGGCTTCGCGCTTTGCGCCGTCCACGTTGTTAGCTTTCGCCAGCGTGCTGACCACATCAATCTGTGCGATGAGTGAGTCCAGGCCAGCGTGATAGTCTTTGATCTGCGCACTGTCAGCAGGCTGACCTTCCAGCTTATCGGGCGTCGACTTTTTGGCATCCTGCGCCGCGGCACGCATTTTGGTTAACGCCTGCTGCATCTCCTGCGCACTGTCCGTTTTCTTAACGATTTTCAGGTTCGCATTCAGCGTGTCCATATCCTGCTCCAGATCTGCCGCATAGAGACTGACGCTGGAGAACAACAGAGAAGCCGACAACATTGCAATCACATGCTTACGCATCATTACTTCCTTTTTATTGTGATGAAAAAAAAGCAGCCAACAGGCTGCTTCAGGAATTCATCTTTATTGTCCCGCTATCTTCATCTCAGGCAGTAACACCGAACCGCACTGGATATTACTGCGGGTTTCAATATCGTCACCGATGGTCACCATGTTGTGCCACATCTCTTTAAGATTGCCGGCAATAGTGACTTCGCTGACCGGGTACTGAATTACGCCATTCTCAACCCAGAAACCGGCTGCACCGCGTGAGTAGTCACCGGTAATGGCGCTGACGCCCTGGCCCATCAGTTCGGTCACCACTAACCCGGTACCCATCTGCTTCAGCAGGTCGTCAAAGCTGTGGCCCTGACCCGCAATGCGCCAGTTATGAATACCACCAGCATGGCCGGTGCTGGTCAGACCCAGTTTACGGGCGGAATAGCTGGTCAACAGCCAGGTCTGCAATACGCCATCTTTGATGATGTCGCGCGCCTGAGTCCGCACCCCTTCACTGTCAAACGGCGTAGAGGCGAGCCCTTTCAGCAGGTGTGGCTGTTCACTGATAGTGAGCCACTCCGGCAGAATCTCCTGACCCATTGAATCCAGCAGGAAAGTCGATTTACGGTAAACGCTGCTGCCGCTGATCGCACCAACCAGATGACCAAACAAGCCAGTCGCCACTTCAGCGGCAAAAATCACCGGGGCTTTCATGGTCGGAAGTTTACGCGGGGCCAGACGGGAGAGCGTACGGCGCGCGCACTCTGCACCTACCCAATCCGGGCTTTTCAAATCTTCAAATGCACGGCCAATGGTATAGGCGTAGTCGCGCTCCATGTTGCCATCCTGCTCAGCGATAACGCAGCTGGAGAGCGAATGGCGGCTTGAGCAGTAGCTCTGCAACATTCCGTGGCTGTTGCCAAAGACTTTGATGCCGACGTGGCTGTTGAAACTACCGCCTTCGGTGTTGGTAATACGCTTGTCGGCACGCAGTGACGCCTGTTCCGCCTGCGCGGCCAGTTCAATGGCACGATCAGCGTCAATTTCCCACGGATGGTAGAGATCCAGATCCGGCGCATCATAGGCCAGCAGTTCTGCGTCGGCCAGACCGGCAAAGGGATCGGGTGAGGTGTAGCGGGCAATATCAATCGCCGCCTGCACGGTACGCTTGATCGCATCCGGGCTGAGGTCGGTCGATGAGGCACTGCCTTTACGATTCTGATGATAAACGGTGATGCCCAGCGCACCGTCGCTGTTAAATTCAACGTTTTCCACTTCGCCATAGCGGGTGCTGACCCCGATGCCGGTGGTCTTACTGACAGCCACTTCCGCGCTGTCAGTGCTTGCTTTAGCCAGTTCAAGTGCCTGCGCAATGGCCTGCTCCAGTACTTTTCGCTGTTCTGCAACCTGAGTAGATACGTTCATCGACCTGCCGTCTAATCTTATGTGTGAATGATTTGAGTCTATCAGAGTCAGAGAACAATTTCGCAGTCACCCGATAAACTGGTAGGATTAGCCTCTTTTTTTTGGGAGCCCGGAAATGACCAGACAGCCCGATGAGTGGCTCGACGATGTGCCAGATAATGACGAAGAAGAAGATGAAGAGATTATCTGGGTCAGTAAGAGTGAAATTAAACGCGATGCAGAAGAGCTAAAGCGCCTGGGAGCCGAACTGGTTGATCTGGGTAAAAACTCGCTGGATAAAATCCCGCTGGATGAACGCCTGCGCACCGAGATCGAACTGGCACAGCGCATCAAGAAAGAGGGTCGCCGCCGTCAGCTGCAGCTGATCGGTAAACTGCTGCGCAGTATTGATGTGGAGCCGATCCGCATTGCGCTGGATAAGCTAAAGAATCGCCACAACCAGCAGGTTGCGCTGTTCCACAAACTGGAAATGCTGCGCGATCGTCTGATTGAGCAAGGCGATGAGGCGATGAGCGACGTCATTGCGCTTTATCCCGATGCCGATCGTCAGCAGTTACGCAGCATGATCCGTAACGCGCAGAAAGAGAAAGCGGGCAACAAGCCGCCGAAGTCTGCCCGTCAGATTTTCCAGTATCTGCGCGAGCTGGCCGAAGCGCAGTAATGCCATGGCGGGCAGTTTCGCCCGCCTCCCGGCAGCCCTTACCGATAGATATAGAGAATACCGGTGCGCAGCCGCAACTGGCGTTCGCTCGATGTCGCAGAACGTCCGATATCGCCAAAGGTGACGTAAGGCACCCAGACGCGATCGTTGCCAAGCGCATAATCGAACTGTAATTCCTGTTCATAGTCATCATGCTTATTAGCAAACAGTTTCGCATCCGCGTGCTTATATACCAGCTTATAGGTGGTGGTGAGACGATCGGTTTTATTGCGCAGATAGAGGTCAAAACGGTTAGCCGTGCGATGCCGGTCAGTATCGCAATAATCAATCCCCCCGGTGCGGCATTGATCGTCATGGGCATAATCGGTCAGTTCAAGGCGATATAATCCGCCAACAGACCAGCGGTCATTAATTTTATACCAGGGCGCCACACCAAACTTCCATTCGGTGCGCGAGGAGTTAAATTCCGGCTGGATAAAAGGTGACAGCGTCCAGTTACCCCAGTAATAGGACTTCAGAAAGGTGACTTCCACCACATTTAACACGGTGTCGTTATAATATTTATCTTTTGGATCGGCGCCACCGGTTTTAAATTTGGTTTCGACGCCAAGAAACATATTATCCGGCAGCGTGGTACTCAGCCCCAGCTTGTCATAGTGCGTGCGGTCGCGAAGACGGTATTCGTGCCGGTAATCCACCGTGGCTGTTGCCAGTGCTGCTGCGGAAGTGCATAACAGCGTAACGCCCAGAGCCAATGATCGTGTTGTACTTTTTCCCATAAAAAACATCCTTATTCTCAGTCATCAGGGCAATGAATTATCCGAACTCATTTAACCCAAAGTTAACTTATATTTAAAAACCGTATTAATATAAGATGCCACATAAATAAAAC
This sequence comes from Pantoea sp. 22096, assembly GCF_052045955.1. Taxonomy (NCBI): domain Bacteria; kingdom Pseudomonadati; phylum Pseudomonadota; class Gammaproteobacteria; order Enterobacterales; family Erwiniaceae; genus Pantoea; species Pantoea sp. 22096. The sequence continues at coordinate 357,080 of NZ_JBQEPW010000003.1, forward strand.
CTGTTATTTTTTAACCTGAATCCTTCTGGTTATTATTTATTTCCCGGCTACAACAGAGACGATGCTAAAAATAACCGACAGGTGTGGCCTTTCTGTTTCAGACACTAATAGAGAAAATATGGCAACTGAAGGAAGAGTGAGCAGATCAAATTCAAAAATATGTGGTATTTGTTGAGAAGATAATATTATAGGGAATACTACGTTTAAAAAAACGCCCGATATGGGCGTCGGAGATTGTTGATAAAGTTCGGCCCTGTAGCGGTAAGACCGAGCCTGCAAAGAGAACGCGGTCAGATCGGAAAGACGCAAAAGCTGTCATCGATGACACGCCCGGCCCGCGTCATCCGTAGCGCGGGACGCTTTCCTCTTCTGACCGAATTCCCTTCGCCTTGGGCAACTGCGTTGCTGCCAGATTCACCCTGATTAGGGTTTGTCATCAGTCTGAAACGCCCGAAACGGGTGCCTGTTTTTAGGCCAGCCTGTCCAACAGCTTCTGATGAATGCCGCCAAACCCACCGTTGCTCATCACCAGAATCGTGTCACCTGGCTGAGCGGCTTTTGCCACCATTTCTACCAGGGTATCGATATCCGCGCTCCAGTGTGCAGGCGGAATGCACGCTTCTGCGACATCTGAAACCTGCCACGGAATATGGTGCGGCTGGAACAGGAAGACCTCATCAGCACGCGCCAGCGACGGTGCCAGGTCGTTTTTGCTGACGCCCATCTTCATGGTATTGGAGCGAGGCTCCAGCACGGCCAGGATGCGTGCTCTGCCGCCCACTTTGCTGCGCAGGGCAGCCAGCGTCGCCAGAATTGCCGTCGGATGGTGAGCGAAGTCATCATAGACTTTGATGTTATTTACTTCGCCACGCAGCTCCAGCCGGCGACGTGCATTGATAAAGGTGTTCAGCGCCTGGCCTGCATCTTCCGGCTTCACACCGACATGCCGCGCGGCTGCAATCGCCATCAGCCCGTTGTGCATATTGTGTTCACCCACCAGCGCCCAGTTCACTTCCCCGACTTTTTCGCCGTCGAGCCAGATTTCCCAGTGAGACGCATCGTTGGTCAGCTTCTTCGCCTGCCAGCGCCCGTGCTCGCCAATGCTCTCCTGCTCGCTCCAGCAACCCATCGCCATCACCTGTTTGAGGTTAGGATCATGTTCCGGCAGCAGGATCTTGCCCTGCCCCGGCACGATCCGCACCAGATGGTGGAACTGCTTCTGGATCGCCCGCAGATCGTCAAAGATATCGGCGTGATCAAATTCAAGGTTGTTGAGGATCAGGGTTCGTGGAGAGTAATGGACAAACTTGGAACGCTTATCAAAAAACGCGCAGTCATACTCATCCGCTTCAATCACGAAGAATGGACTTTTTCCTAATTTTGCCGAGACATCGAAGTTTCCAGGCACACCACCAATAATGAAGCCGGGTTCCAGGCCGCAGGCCTCGAGAATCCACGCTGCCATGCCGGCTGTGGTGGTTTTACCGTGGGTTCCGGCCACGGCCAGCACCCAGCGATCGCGCAGCACGAAATCGTGCAGCCACTGCGGGCCAGAGAGGTAGGGAATGTTGCGTTCCAGCACCGCTTCCACACAAGGATTACCCCGCGTCATCGCATTGCCGATAATGACTAAGTCAGGCACCGGATCAAGCTGACTGGCATCATAACCTTCTGTTAATTCAATACCTTGCTGTTCGAGCAGTGTACTCATTGGCGGATAAACGTTGGCGTCTGAACCGGTCACCTGATGACCCAGTGAACGAGCCAGCACCGCCAGACCACCCATAAAAGTGCCACAAATCCCGAGGATGTGAATGCGCATAACATGATCCATTACTCAAAAGTTCGGCGCACAGTGTAACGCCGCTCGCAGACGGAAGAAACGGATTAGGACTATGGTTTTTGAAGTTCAATCGGCTAAACTGCGTACGCATCCGTTGGCAGACTGTTACGCGTGCTGCCACTCCATCGAAGATTCAGGGAATGTGTTATGAAAACGTTGGGCGAATTTATCGTCGAGAAGCAGCATGACTTTCCGCACGCTACAGGTGAACTGACAGCGCTGATTTCCGCTATTAAGCTGGGTGCCAAAATCATCCACCGCGACATCAACAAAGCCGGTTTAGTGGATATTCTGGGTGCCAGCGGCGTCGAGAATATTCAGGGTGAGCAGCAGATGAAACTGGATCTGTTTGCCAACGAGAAACTGAAGGCAGCACTGAAAGCACGCGGCATCGTCGCCGGTATCGCTTCTGAGGAAGAAGACGAGTTTGTGATCTTTGAAGGTGAAGAAAACGGTAAGTACGTGGTGTTAATGGATCCACTGGATGGTTCTTCTAACATCGACGTTAACGTTTCTGTCGGCACCATTTTCTCTATCTACCGCCGCGTCAGCGAACCGGGTACGCCGGTTGTTGAAGCGGACTTCATGCAGCCAGGCAACAAGCAGGTCGCTGCGGGTTACGTGGTTTACGGCTCCTCCACCATGATGGTTTATACCACCGGTGCAGGCGTGCATGCGTTTACTTACGATCCGTCTCTGGGTGTATTCTGCCTCAGCCACGAACGTATGACCTATCCACCAACGGGTTACACCTACTCCATTAACGAAGGTAACTACATTCGTTTCCCGCAGGGTGTGAAGAAATATCTGAAGTTCTGTCAGGAAGAGGATCTGCCAACGCACCGTCCTTATACCTCACGTTACATCGGATCGCTGGTCGCGGATTTCCATCGTAACCTGCTGAAAGGCGGTATCTACCTCTATCCAAGCACCGCCAGCCACCCACAGGGCAAGCTGCGTCTGCTGTATGAGTGCAATCCGATGGCCTTCCTGGCCGAGCAGGCGGGCGGTAAAGCCAGCGACGGTCAGAAGCGTATTCTGGATATTCCACCGGTCACGCTGCACCAGCGCTGCCCGTTCTACTGCGGTAACGAGGCGATGGTGAACGACGTTGAGCGTTTCCTGGCCGAGTTCCCGGATTGCCGTCAGGGTTAATCAGGTAGTGGTTTAATAAGAGATATAAAAAGGGCGCGATTTCGCGCCCTTTTTGCTTTTACGCCGTCTGCAATCTGAACTGCGCCATCGTCGCCTGAAGCTGGCCGGACTGCGCTTCCAGCGACTGGGTCGCGGCGGTGGCCTGCTCTACCAGTGCCGCATTCTGCTGCGCCGTTGCATCCATCTGCGTGACCGCCAGATTGACCTGCTCAATGCCACGGCTCTGCTCGTCGGAGGCCATCGAGATCTCTTTCATCAGTGCCGTTACGCGCATCACTTCACCAGAAATTTCATCCATGGTTTCCCCAGCGCGCGTCGCCATCTCCGTCCCCTCTTTGACCCGCGACTGTGAATCACTGATTAGCGTGCGGATCTCTTTGGCCGCGTTAGCACTGCGCTGCGCCAGCGTACGCACCTCATTCGCCACCACCGCAAAGCCACGCCCCTGTTCGCCGGCTCGCGCCGCTTCGACGGCGGCGTTAAGCGCCAGAATGTTGGTCTGGAAGGCGATGCCGTCAATCACGCTGAGAATGTCGCCGATACGATTGGCGCTATCGGTAATCTCATGCATTTTTTCCATCACGTAGCAGACCACTTCAGCGCCGCGATCGGCGGTATCAGAGACCGCGTTAGCCAGCTGATGCGCCTGCTGAGCGTTGCTGGCGTTAAGACGGACCGTGGCCGTAAGCTGCTCCATGCTGGCCGCCGTCTGCTCCAGCGAGGCAGCGGACTCTTCGGTGCGCTGCGACAGATTGACGTTACCCGCCGCCAGTTCACGGCTGCCGATGTCGATCTGCATACTCGCTTCACGCACCTGACTCACCGAGGTGCGCAGTGACTGCTGCATCCCGCTCAGTGCATGATTAAGCCTGCCCAGCTCGTTGTTGCTGGACGGCGGCAGCACCTGCGACAGGTCGCCAGCCGCGATCTGTTCAAGATGGACAATCGCCAGATTCAGCGGCTGCAGCAGCATCCGGCGCAGCAGTTGCCAGGCGAGCACCAGCAGCAGTAGTGTTAATACGCCTGCCACAGCGATCAGAATTTTCATTTTGGTTTCATTGTAGGCCGCCTGTGCGAGCTGGGCCTCGGTGACCTGTCCGGCGAACTGGCTGAAGTCTGTGACAGCGTTGTTGTAGCTTGCCGCCAGCGTCGCCAGGTTGCCTTCCAGCAGCTGGTAATATTCGTCAGTGTATTGCTTATCAAGCGCGTCCATCATCGGTTTGATGCCCTGGTCGAGATAGGCTTTGTAACTGGCTGAAATCGCGTCCGCCAGCATTTTCCCGTGCGCCGTCACCGTTCCGGCATCCACAAAGCGCTTCAGGTTTCGCTGTGATGACACCACATCCGCCTGCGACAGCTTTGTCACTGCCGCGCCCTCTTCCAGCATACCGATTTCAATTTTACGCACCGCCAGCGCTGCATTAGCGCGGGCCCGCATCAGATCTGAATTACTCTGGTAAAGACTGTTCAGCTCGATCCCCTGAATACGGTTGATCACATCCAGCGAGCGATTCCCTTTATTAATTGCCACGATACCCATAAAACTCACCGCCAACAGCAGCAGTGTCATAAATGCCAGCAATGCCAGCAACCCCGTGCGAAGTGATATCTGTTTCATCCTGATAATTTCCGTGTAAGAGAAAAGGCGAATTTTCCAGCGGCCCTAAAACGGATGAAGTATCGGCAGTAACGGCGCGAAACTTTAACTCTGATTAGTGTTAACAACTTGATCATCACGGAAACATCCATCAAGCTAATCGCCGCTTATCCGTTATCCGGAGAAAAGAATGAAACCAGGATTACTTCTGATGCTGCTGTGCCTCAGCACGGCGGCGCTGGCAGAGGATCTGCCGACAGACGCCTCGCCCGACCGCTGCCTCAATGACGCCTCGACTACCCTTGCCATGAACCAGTGCTACGCTGCGGCCAATCGGGCCTGGGATCAGGAGATGAATAAGCAGTACAACACACTGATGAAAACCCTCTCCGGTGAACCTAAAAACAAACTGCGTGCCGCGCAGCGTGCCTGGCTGAGTTACCGCGACAGCTGGCTTGAGGCGAGCCGCAGCCAGCTCACTACACAAGGCTCGCTGGGCAGCGTGGCGCTGAGCGCTCAGAGCCTGAGCCTGGTGCGCAATCAGGCACTGATGTTGCAGTCACTTGGTAAAGGCAGCTGTGCTAACCCCGATGACTGCTGATCGATAACCGGCTTTTGCGCTGGCTGAAGTCAGCGCGCTCATTCACCTTCAGGGAGAAACCATGGCTGCTTACGCCTCGACATTGATTCTGATTGCCCTTGCCGTACTGAGCTATTTCGTTCACAACAACGCGGTCACGATTTCGATTCTGGTGCTGCTGGCGATTAAAATTACCCCACTGGCGCAGTTCTTTCCCTATGTGGAAAAACAGGGCATTACTTTAGGCATCATTATTCTTACCGTGGCGGTGATGGCCCCGCTGGCCAGCGGCTCACTGCCCGCCTCCGCGCTGCTCAAATCGTTTGCCAACTGGAAGTCGATTGTGGCGATTGTGGTGGGGATTTTTGTCGCCTGGCTGGGCGGTCGTGGCGTGAACTTTATGAGCGTGCAGCCGTCGGTCATCGGGGGACTGCTGATTGGTACGGTGATTGGCGTAGCGTTCTTCCGTGGCGTGCCGGTAGGGCCACTGATTGCCGCAGGCATTGTTTCGCTGTTTGTGGCGGCGAAGTAGCGTTTGGGCGCATTCCGAAACGCCAAAAAGAGGGCATACTTTCAGAGTCAGTTGGCTATAATAGCCGACACTCAACATACGACTACTGAAGGAATGCCAGATGAGTTTGAACCAGGTGCCAGCAGGTAAAGACCTGCCAGAAGATATCTACGTTGTCATTGAGATCCCAGCGAATGCTGATCCGATCAAATATGAAGTTGATAAAGAGTCTGGTGCCCTGTTTGTAGACCGTTTCATGTCTACCGCCATGTTCTATCCGTGCAACTACGGCTACATCAACCACACCCTTTCTCTGGATGGTGATCCGGTTGACGTACTGGTTCCGACCCCGTATCCACTGGTCCCAGGCTCAGTGATTCGCTGCCGTCCGGTTGGCGTGCTGAAAATGACCGACGAGTCTGGCGAAGATGCCAAACTGGTTGCCGTTCCGCACACCAAGCTCTCTAAAGAGTACGATCACATCAAAGATGTGAACGACCTGCCAGAACTGCTGCGTGCACAGATCACCCATTTCTTTGAGCACTACAAAGATCTGGAAAAAGGCAAATGGGTGAAAGTGGATGGCTGGGATAACGCCGAAGCCGCTAAAGCCGAAATCATCGCCTCTTACGAGCGCGCACAGAAGAAGTAATCCTGCTGCCGGTTTGTGAGTCGAAAAAAAAACACCGTCCAACTGGACGGTGTTTTTGTTCAGGCCTCTGGCTCCTCATCGCGCTTCAGCCAGTCACCACTCATAATGCGCTGGCGTCCTGCCACTGAGCGTTGATAGACATAAAGCCATGCACTGCCAAACGGCGTCTGAGTCAGATAACGTTTGTACTCTCCCCCTTTGGTGCGAAGCGCATCCAGCTCCGCAAGGGTTGAGGCATCAATGCGGTACACTTCACATTGTACCGCTCCATTGCCCTCTATGACGCCGGGATAATGCCCCAGACTGTAAAGCTCAAAGCCTTCAATCTGGTGATCACCCAGCCACTGCGCATTCGTCATCCAGTGACTGTTTCCCTGTTTGCGCCGTAAACTGCCGTAGACAATTATTCGCATTGCTAAAACTCAAACTGATAGAGCAAATCGAGAGCCTGATCCACACCGGACACGGCTTCCAGATAGAGTTTAGGCATCAGGCGGTAACGCAAGGTTAACGTCGCCAGTGAATCAAATATGCCAACACCGTATTTTACCTGCAGACCCGGTAGTACATAGCCACTGACCTGCACCTGCTGGCTGTCGCCAACACCCGCAGTATCAACGGCCAGATTACTGACACCGAATGTCTCCCCGATTTTACCCACAACCTGCCCACTTTGTGCAACCCCTAAGCCAACAAGAGCCGAAGTCAGGGCGTTACTGTCGCCGTCACTGCCCAGTCCCTGACCGCGCAGCAGGTAGGAAAGCGCTTCCTGTTGCGACATCGCCGGATCGGAGAAGACCTCTGCTTTCGGCTCATCGGCAAGGCCGGTGACGCGCAGACCGGCAGTGACGCCATCTTCAGTCGCATCCGGGTTACGGATGGCTTCCAGGTTGATGTAAGGCTGGTCCGGCGGGCCAGCAAACTGCAGTTCGCCTTTACGCACAATCAGATCCTGACCGTAGGCGTGGAAGCGACCTGATGGGATATTGATCTGACCGTTTAAGCCAAGTCCTGACCGATCCTGCACCATTTTCAGATCGCCATTCAGTTTCGCTTTCAGGCCAAATGCTGAGAGCCGCACATCGTTACCGACATGGATCACCAGATTACTGTTAATCGGAATCGCGGCGGTTTGCGGTGCGATTGGCTTCAGCTGTTTATCCAGCATCACTTCATCCGACGAGACGCCAGTGGCGCTTTCCGGCACTTCCTGCACCGTGATGCGCGCCCACGGAATGTCGACCCGGCCATCAAGGTTAAAGGCGGCTGGCGTCGCTTCAAATACCAGATCCGGCGAGACGTCCATACGCACCATCGGCGGCACGGTCACGCGAACCCGGCTGCCCTGCGCCGCAATGCGCGCACGCCAGTTATCAAGCTGACTCCAGTCCGCGTTACCGCTAAGGTTGATGTTGCCCTGCCCGGTCTGCACCAGCCCGTTCAGGGTCGAACTCATTCCGTTGAACACCAGATTCAGGTTAGCGGCAGTGAGATCGACCGGCATAAAGTTGCCATCCACATCGACACCCGTCAGACCAAGCTGACCAAACACCTGTGGCTGCTGGATGCTGCCACCCAGACGCAGGCTGCTGTTCAGGCTGCCTTTGATTTTCTCACCCTGCATCAGGGCCGGATTGAGCATCGCCAGCGAGATATTGCGGATGTTAACGTTGCCACCCAGCGTGCGGCGGTTTTGCGGATCGTCGATCTGCACACTGCCATCCAGCTGCCCGTTATTAGCGATGCGGATCAGCCAGTCGAGCTGGGCGCGTCCATTACGCAGCGCGGCATTGAGGTTCAGCGTATCAAAGGCGATGGGCAGGTTATTGCCCTGCACATCCTGCACCACTTTCACGCCATTGCCTTTCAGCGCCACGGTTCCGGTCGGCAGCGCGCCGTCGGCCGTCCAGTTGACGCGCACATCACCGCTGAACAGGCCGCTGAGTTGGGTCGCATCCGGCATAAACGGCTTCACCATCGCCAGGTCAAAGCGATTCAGCACGACATGCGCCTTGCCTTCCGGCCCGGCTTCTACCGGCTCTGGTACACAAATCTGTGCATTCGGGTTCTGCCAGCAGTGCGGCCCAATGGTCGCCGTCTGGCGGCTGTTGAGATAGTCGATGGCCATCGCGCGGGTCAGACGCCACTCGCCGACAGGCGTATCAAAGCGGGTATCGTTCAGCGAGCCTCTCCAGCGTTCGGTCTGGCGATCAAAGCTGCCATTGAGCGCCAGCTGGCCAGAGACCGGTTTGCCCTGCACATTCAGCTTCAGCTGATGCTGACGCTCGTTGCCATCCGCATTCAGCGTCAGCAGGCTGATGTTCAGCGCATCCTGCTTCAGTTGCTCGACGCGCAGTTGCAGTTTACCCGCCACCTGTTCGCCGGAACGCACATCGCCATTCAGCGTAACGCGATTAATTTGCATCTGCTGCCAGCGCAGACCACGACCGTTGAGATCGGCCAGCAGCTGCGGCGCCTTCAGGGTGCCGCGCGCTTTGAGGGTGCCGTTGACGACACCGCCCAGACCGGGCAGTGCATTATCGAGCTGCGGTGCGTCGATGCTGGCATCGAGATCCAGACTGTCACCCAACGCCCCTTTGACATCCAGATGGTTGCGTCCCAGCGCCAGCTTAATGCCCGGCACTGTCCACTGGTTGTAGCTGTTACCGGTCAGTGAGCCGTCAGCGGTCACGGCGTTCTGCTTCACGTTTCCTTTCAGCTGAAGCTGCGGCACACTCAGCTGCCAGCTGCCGCCATAAAGGCTGCCGCGGGTGGTAATTTTTCCATCCAGCCGCGCCGGCCAGTCAGGATACTGTTTCGCGGTGTTGATCCCGGCCAGCGTCAGCTCACTGCGCCAGCTGATCGCCTTGCTCCAGTCCACCAGCGCGGTGAGATCGATGTTGCCCTGCAATGCAGCCACGCGCAGGCGATCCAGGCTGAACTGCTCAACATTGCCTTTACCCGTCAGTGAGATAGTGGCTGGTGGTACGGACTCGCCCTTCACGGCGGTTTGCAGTGACATCACATAGTCAGTGGCTTTGCCTTTGAACTGATAGTCCAGGTTATCCGCCTGGTACTGTACCGGGCCGGTTAACGGCCAGCGAAGCTGCGGGCTGGTCAGCTTCAGTGACAGCGGCAGTCCCGCCACCGCCAGCTGGGTCGTGGCGTCCAGCTGCGCATTCACCGGACCGGAGAGGTTCAGCCCCATCTTCAGCTCGTCGCGCATCGCGCCATTCAGTTTCAGCGCCAGCTTTTCGCCTTTAATCGGATCGGTGTTAACTGTACCGTTAAGGGAGAAATCGACCGGCCAGTTATCCGCCAGCGTCGCCTGACCACTACCCTTCAGGTTGCCGAGGTTCGAGTCCACCTCCAGCGTGCTGAGTTGCATCTGACGATCGGCGGTTTTAGCTTTCAGCAGCAACCGGCTGACGGAGATATCGGTATCGCCGGTAATGCGCAGCTGTTCGCCCAGAATCTGCTGAACCTCAATATCCAGCGGCAGACGGAAATCGGGCAGCGCAGGCAGCAGCGGTTGGGCAAACATCGCCTGCAGCGTTTCACCCAGCGGTTTCTCGGCAGGATGGGGCTGCTGGACTTTCGGTTCTACTACCTCGTCATTGACCACTTTCGCCGCTTTCGGCAGCGCAATCAGCAGGCTTTGAATATGGGTCGGATTCAGCGTCAGCGCGCGATCCTGCCATTGCAGGCCGGTAGTAAAGTCGAGCAGCGAGATCGCCGTGTCATCCACTTTGACATTGATGTTGTGCAGGCCAAGATGACGCAGCGTAATCGGGTATGGCGTGCTGAGGTTAGTGCTGCCACTCTCCTCTTCCGGCGCAGGTGCAGCAGGTGTCATCTTCTTGCTGTCAACGACCACGCTGATATCGTGCAGGGAGACGTCGTTAACGCACACGGAGGAGTGCAGCAGGCAGTTGAGATCCACCGCCAGATGAATCTGCCCGGCATCCACACTGACGCCTGGCATTTCATAGCGCAGACCGTTGAGCGTCAGGTTACGCCAGCCGCCATCGACCTGTTTGATTGACAGGCCGGGCACCCAGCGCGATGCCCCTTTCAGCACTAAATGCAGCCCAGGCGTGGTACCGATTAAAAATGCCGCGCCGCCCAACAGCAGTACCAGAAAGATCAGAATACCGATCAGGACCTTTTTCCACAGCTTCATAGTTCTGGCCCCAGCCCTACGTAAAATTGTAATCCATGTGCCTCGTCATCCCCGATAGGTCTGGCGATATCAAATTTGATGGGGCCAACTGGTGAAGACCATCGTACGCCGACGCCCGCACCGGTTTTGACGTTACTTTGCTTGATGTCGTTAACCGCTTCGCCCGAGTCGACAAACACCGCGCCCCACCATTTCCCGGTGACGTTGTACTGATATTCCAACGATCCGGTGGCGAGTTTGGATGCACCGGTGAGTTTGCCGTCGTCATCACGCGGGGAAATGTTTTTGTATTTGTAGCCACGAATACTGCGGTCACCCCCGGCAAAGAAGCGCAGATCCGGCGGCACTTTGTCAAAGTCGTTGGTTTCGATCCAGCCAAGATTGCCGCGCGCCACAAAGCGATGGCTGTCGCCCAGCGTGCGGATCCAGACGTTTTGCGCCTGCAGGATCAGAAAGTCAACGTCCGAACCCCAGGTCGTATCAGAGACGTCCACCGAGTAGCGCTGTGAATCGCCCCAGGTCGGCATCAGACCGCCACGCGAACGGGTGCGGTTTACGCTGACGCCGGGATAGAGCAGCATCGTGGTGTTGGTCACGCTGCCCTGCGTAAAGTGGTCCAGGCTCCAGCGCAGGTTAACGGCCTTCTGCCAGCCGCTGCTGCTGTCCCAGTTGCGCGACATCGCCAGCGTCGTGGTATCGGCTTTCGTGTCGTTGAGGTCGGTGCGCTTCAGACCGCCAGAGAAGGTGTAATACTGCTCCAGCGGGCTTTTCAGCAGCGGCACTTTGTAGCTGAGATCGACCTGCTGTTCCGGCGCAGAAACGTAGGCGCTGGCCGCCAGGCTGTGGCCGCTGTCGTTGATCCACGGTTTTTTCCAGGTGCCTTTCAGGCGCGGACCGACATCTGTGGAGTAGCCGACACCGGTTTCAATAGTATTTTCGGTGCGGGGCGACATCACGGCATTCAGCGGCAGGACTTTGGTCTGGCGTCCCTTGCTGAATTCCGGCGCGACCACCACCGAATTAAACCAGCCGGTGGCGGAAAGGCGGCGATTCAGTTCGGCTAAATCGCGGGAACTGTAGTAATCCCCCTCTTTGAACGGCACCAGATTCTGCAGGTACTCTTCGCGAATCTGCGACCCCTGGAACGTGACGTCGCCAAAGCGATAGCGCTCGCCGCTGTCGTAATCAATATCCCAGAAGGCTTCACGCCGCTCTACCGAGACGCCGAGCTGGCTTTTTTTAAACGTACCGTCGAAGTAGCCGTTACGCAGCGCAAGATTTGAGAAACCGCTTTTGAATTTGTCATATTGCCCGTGGTTAAGCTGCGCGCCCACTTTGGGCCGTCCCTGCTTCACCCAGGCTTTGTAATCGGGATCATTGCGCGCATCGCCTTCAACGACGATGGTGCTGCCGCCGATTTTGACAGGCTCGCCAGGGGTGACATGGGCCACTAATACCGGGCGTCCGCCCTGCGCAGGCGCGGGGCGGGATTCAAAATCGATGGTGGGCTCATAATAACCGAGTGCACGTAGCCCCTCTTTTATCGCAACAGAAACACGCGCGCGAAAACGGCCATCGTTAGAGACCTCATCGCTGCCGATGGTCGACAGGCGCGCCCTGACATTTCTCTGAAGATCCCCGGTTAAGCCGTCTACCTGTAATCGCACTGTCGCCGCCTCAAGGGCGGGCGCGGCAAGCAGCAGGCCAGCCATGCAATAAACATAAAATCGTGGCACCTGTACTCCTGTTAATCATGCCGGCCCCTTTTCCGCGGGGCACTTATTAATCATCTTTGCCCGCACTACCGCAACGGCAACACCCTCATCATAGCCGCACTTTATGGTAAACGGCGGCGCAACGCTGACATCTAAGTCAAATAACAGGGTATTGTCGGTAAATGAGGATCGCGATACAACTCCTGAGGAGTGGAATGATCAATTTCAGATGACTCAGCCAGATAAATCCGAGCCGATAACCGGCTGCTCTGGACGCTAATGCTGTCCGATGCGGCGGTTTGCCCTCTGGCGGCACAATGAGCGCTCCTGCTATAATCTGCCACCACAGGCATTCCGCCTGTTTTCATTTCTGCCCCGACATCTTTTTTCCTGTCGAACAGGCGCAGACATTTTTGGCACGGATAGCTGTGTTTCACGGATAAACCAACTCTGTTTGCGCTTACCCACGCTGCCCAGGCCAAAAATGACAAGTGGATAACCCTTTGGATCTCATATGTTAGATAGCTTACTTGTCATTCTGTTGCTGATCGTAATCAGTGCCTTTTTTTCTCTGTCAGAGATATCGCTGGCGGCCGCCCGTAAGATCAAACTCAAACTGCTGGCCGATGAAGGCAATGTTAATGCGCAGCGTGTGCTTAAAATGCAGGAAACGCCGGGCATGTTCTTCACCGTGGTGCAGATTGGCCTTAACGCCGTCGCCATCCTGGGCGGTATTGTCGGCGACGCCGCCTTTTCACCGGTTTTCAGCGGCCTGTTTAACCGCTTTGTCTCGCCAGAACTGGCAGAGCAGCTCAGCTTTATCTGCTCTTTCACCATCGTCACCAGCCTCTTTATCCTGTTCGCCGACTTAACGCCGAAACGGGTCGGCATGGTCGCCCCGGAAACCATCGCGCTGCGCATCATCAACCCAATGCGTTTCTGCCTGCTGGTGATGCGTCCGCTGGTGTTTCTGTTTAACGGCCTGGCCAACGTCTTCTTCCGTATATTCAAACTGCCGATGGTGCGCAAAGATGACATCACCTCTGACGACATCTATGCCGTCGTTGAAGCGGGTGCCCTGGCGGGCGTGCTGCGTAAGCAGGAGCATGAACTGATTGAAAACGTGTTTGAGCTGGAATCACGTACCGTTCCCTCTTCCATGACCTCGCGTGAGAATATCGTCTGGTTTGATCTGCATGAAGATGAAACCAGCCTCAAGACCAAAATCGCTGAGCATCCGCATTCTAAATTTCTGGTCTGCAGCGGTGATATCGATCATATCGTCGGTTATGTCGACTCTAAAGAGCTGCTGCTGCGTGTGCTGGGCAATCAGAGTATGGCGCTGAACAGCGGCCTGCAGATTCGCTCTGCGCTGATTGTGCCGGACACGCTGACCCTCTCCGAAGCGCTGGAAAGTTTTAAAACCGCTGGCGAAGATTTTGCGGTGATCATGAACGAGTATGCGCTGGTCGTGGGCATCATTACCCTGAATGACGTGATGACCACGCTGATGGGTGACCTGGTGGGACAGGGCATGGAAGAGCAGATTGTGGCGCGCGATGAAAATTCATGGCTGGTTGAGGGCGGCACACCCATTGATGACGTAATGCGCGTGCTGGACATTGATGATTTCCCGCAGTCAGGCAACTACGAAACCATCGGCGGCTTTATGATGTATATGCTGCGTAAGATTCCGAAGCGTACTGATTTTGTGAAGTTTGCTGGCTACAAGTTCGAGGTGGTGGATATTGATAGCTATCGCATCGACCAGCTGCTGGTGACCCGCATCGACGAACGACCGCCGGTACTGAGCATGACGAAAAGCGAAGAAGAGTAGAATGACTCAGGGCCAGGTTCAGACTGTCAAATAAAATAGTCTGACGGGCCAGACACTAAGGGCGCCATCGGCGCCCTTGATATTAGTTGAACTCAAGCTTGAGACGAACGACCTGGCGGTTAATTTCTGACATCACGCTCAGATGCTGTTTGTCTTTAACGCGCGGGATTAAGACTTTCCCTTTATCGAACTCGAACGCGCCAACGTCCTTGATATACAACCTTCCTTTGAACAGCGTTTTTACATATTTCGCTATTTGTAGCGGATTATAGCGCTGGAAGATCTTCATAGTGACTAACTCCTGTACATTTTTAAAGCACGCTTCGCCGTTTCCAAATTTGGTTCCAGCCCATGAAGCGCGAATTCGCGATAACTATAGAACACTAAAATCGACTGGTGTTCCGAAAAGTGAATTTTTTTACTGAATTGACACATCATTACAGAACACTCTGTTATCAGCGTCATACAAGACAGTATAAACCTTCATTGGTTAAGGAATTGTGGTGTCCATAACAAACCTGACACCTTTCCATGACAGGCGCATCATCCCTGCTTACTATTGCAGTAAAATGACTAACTGGTCCGATCACTCAAGGAAATAGCAATGCGAAACATTCTGACCGCGGTGGCGCTGTCTTTGCTGATACCAGCAAGCGTGATGGCCCATGACCTCAGGCTGGGATCACGAGTCCCCGCCATTGGCGTCAACGATAAGGGCGAACTGTTATTACAGCAGAAGAAGTTTAGCTACAAAAACTGGAATAGCGCGCAGCTTAGTGGAAAAGTTCGCGTGGTCCAGCATATTGCTGGCCGCTCCTCCGCTAAAGAGATGAATGCGGCACTGATAGAGGCGATCAAGGCCGCGAAGTTGCCGCACGAGCGCTATCAGACCACCACTATCGTAAATACCGATGACGCCATTCCCGGCACCGGCATGTTTGTGCGCAGCAGCGTTGAGACCAACAAGCAGCAATATTCCTGGTCGCAGTTTGTCATCGACAGCAAGGGCAATGTGCAGCATGCCTGGCAGTTACAGTCGGGCGGTTCCGCCATTGTGGTACTGGATAAACAGGGCAAGGTGAGATTTGTGAAGGATGGATCGCTGACGCAGGATGAAGTGACAAAAGTGATGGCGCTGCTGGCCTCACTGCTGAAAGAGTAATCGCTGAAATCCCGGCGGTCACAGAGCGACCGTCGGCATTTCATAAGCCTGCAAATTCAGACAGCATTAAAACAGTGAGACGCGGAAGCCAGGATTAAGAAAGGATTCGCGCGGCGCGTAGTCCAGGGTTTTACCCTGCCAGTCATGAACATGGGCGCCAGCGGCCATCGCCACGGCATGACCCGCGCCGGTATCCCAGATGTTGGTTGGCCCGAAACGGGGATAGAGCTGGGCTTTCCCTTCCGCCACCAGGCAGAATTTCAGAGAAGAGCCGGTGGCGACGGTCTGATGTTCACCCAGCTGTTTCAGGTACTCTTTCATCTCGGCGTCATCGCCATGTGAGCGGCTTACCACCACCAGCGGAGGACGCGCGTCACGGGCATGAATCTGCTCACGCTGACCGCCCTCCTCTTTCCACGCTTTGCCATCTGCTGCGGAGTACATTACGCCCAGCACCGGCGCGTAAACCACGCCCATCACTGGCTTGCCCGCTTCGATCAGCGCAATATTGACGGTAAATTCGCCGTTACGCTTGATGAACTCTTTGGTGCCATCCAGCGGATCGACCAGCCAGTAACGCTGCCAGTGCTGACGCACCTCCCAGGCAGGGGGATCTTCTTCTGACAGCACCGGGATTTCAGGCGATAACTGCTTCAGGCCCTGCATGATAACGTGGTGCGCCGCGATATCTGCGGCGGTCACCGGTGAATCGTCCGATTTGTGAGAAACGTCAAGCGGCGCGGCATCGTTATAGACCTGCATAATCGCGTCGCCCGCTTCGCGTGCCAGTTGGCAGATTTGCTCTAACATTTTTCACCTCGTTGTGTCTGTCTGCTGCGGGATAGGTTCACCCCAGCTAGTGACATTTTAGCAGTTCAGCCTGCGGTGCTCATGCACAGGCAGGCTGACCCATCAATTTATAGATATATCAATACCATAGTTACACGCTTATCGCTACGCCTGCGCCGATGCGCCTCCGGCGTATAAGAATCCGCCGCTGGCTGATGCACCAAAACGTTATATCCATCACGATTTAAAATGACTATCTGTCATGCTTTTACATTATTTTGAGAGCCTTAATTTAATTTGCAGCAGGAGCAAGCATGTTTAAGCCCGGAATGATGTTACTGGCCCTGAGCGTTTCCGTCGCCACCCAGGCCGCAACGGTGGATTTGCGGATACTTGAAACCACCGATCTGCACAGCAATATGATGGATTTCGACTATTACAAAGACACGCCAACCGCGAAGTTTGGGCTGGTGCGAACCGCCACGCTGATTCACACTGCGCGCCAGGAGGTGAAGAACAGTCTGCTGGTCGATAATGGTGACATCATCCAGGGCAGCCCGCTGGGTGACTATATGGCGGCCAAAGGGTTACGTGATGGCGAGATTCATCCGGTCTATAAGGCGCTCAACACCCTGGATTACAGCGTCGGCAACCTCGGTAATCATGAATTCAATTATGGCTTGCCCTACCTGAAAAAAGCGCTGGCAGGCGCCCGCTTTCCTTATGTGAACGCCAACGTGATTGATGTGAAGAGCGGCAAGCCGCTGTTTACCCCATATATCATCAAATCCACCACGGTGGTTGATCGTGAGGGGAAAACACAGACCCTGAAGGTTGGCTATATCGGCTTTGTGCCGCCGCAGATCATGGTGTGGGATAAAGCCAACCTGCAGGGCAAGGTACGGGTCGATGACATCACCGAAACGGCACGCCGCTACGTGCCTGAGATGCGTGCGCAGGGTGCCGATCTGATTATTGCTATCCCTCACTCCGGCCTGAGCAGCGAGCCGTATCACACGATGGCGGAAAACTCGGTTTACTATCTCAGCCAGGTAGAAGGCATCAATGCCATCCTGTTTGGTCATGCACATGCAGTCTTCCCCAGTGAGGAGTTCGCCGCCATTAAGGGTGCAGACATCGCTAACGGCACGCTGAACGGGATTCCGGCAGTGATGCCAGGCATGTGGGGCGATCATCTGGGTGTGGTCGATCTGGTGCTGAGCAATGAAGATGGACACTGGCAGGTAAGCAGTGGCAAAGCACAGGCGCGGCCAATTTATGACATCGCCGCAAAGAAATCACTGGCCGCAGAGGATCCGACGCTGGTAAAAGTGCTCGCTGACGATCACCGCGCAACACGGGAGTTTGTGGCGAAACCCATCGGCAAGTCCGCCGATGTGATGTACAGCTATCTGTCGCTGGTTCAGGACGACCCAACCGTGCAGATCGTCAATAATGCTCAACGCGCCTATGTGGAGCACTTTATTCAGGGCGATCCGGATCTGGGCCGACTGCCGGTACTCTCCGCTGCTGCGCCGTTTAAAGCGGGCGGACGTAAAAACGACCCATCAAGCTACACCGAAGTGGAGAAAGGCGCGCTGACCTTCCGTAACGCCGCCGACCTTTATCTCTATCCCAATACGCTGGTGGTGATGAAAGTCACAGGCGCACAGGTCAAAGAGTGGCTGGAGTGTTCTGCGGGCCAGTTTAACCAGATCGATCCACACAGCAGCAAAACGCAGTCGCTGATCAACTGGGATTTCCGCACCTATAACTTCGATGTGATCGATGGGGTAAATTACCAGATCGATGTGACTCAACCCGCGCGCTACGACGCGGAGTGTAAACTGATCCACCCGGATGCTTCACGTATCCGCCAGCTTACCTGGCAGGGTAAGCCCGTCGATCCGCAGGCCACTTTCCTGGTCGCGACCAATAACTATCGCGCTTACGGCGGCAAGTTTGCTGGCACCGGGGATAAGTACATTGCCTTTGCTTCGCCGGACGAGAACCGGGCAGTGGTTGCGGCTTATATCAGCGCGGAAACCAAAGCACACGGTGAAGTGCAGCCGAAGGCGGACAATAACTGGCGTCTGGCACCGATTACCGCATCCACCCCGCTCAATATTCAGTTTGAAACGGCACCGGGTGATAAGGCGACCAACTTTATTCAGCAGCATGCGCAATATCCGCTTCAGCCCAAAGGCACAGATGCGATTGGCTTTGCGCTGTGGCAGGTGAATTTACAGCAAAAATAAGGCGGGAGAAAAACGCTGCAACCGGATTGGTTGCAGCGTCCGGGTATTACAGAAT
Organism: Pantoea sp. 22096; assembly: GCF_052045955.1. Classification (NCBI taxonomy): domain Bacteria; kingdom Pseudomonadati; phylum Pseudomonadota; class Gammaproteobacteria; order Enterobacterales; family Erwiniaceae; genus Pantoea; species Pantoea sp. 22096. The sequence goes on from NZ_JBQEPW010000003.1 coordinate 375,417, forward strand.
TTCCAGCAGTTCGACTTCGAAGATCAGGGTGCTGAATGGTGGGATAGAGGCACCCGCACCGCGCTCGCCATACGCGAGGTTCTGTGGGATCACCAGTTCCCATTTTGAGCCAACCGGCATCAGGGTCAGTGCTTCGATCCAGCCAGGGATAACACCACTTACCGGGAATTCAGCCGGTTCGCCACGGGCAACCGAGCTGTCGAATACGCTGCCGTCGATCAGTTTGCCGGTGTAATGAACGCGTACGCGATCCTGACGTGATGGGATTGGACCTTCGCCCTGAGTAATCACGCTGAACTGCAGGCCTGATTCGGTGCTGCTCACGCCTTCACGCTGCGCATGTTCCTGCAGGAACGCCTGACCTTCTGCTGCCATGGCTTCGGTGCGCTCACGGCGCACGCCTTCTGCACGTTCGTGTACTTCACGCAGTGCGCGATGAACCACGTCAACCGGTACGGCCGGTGAGTTCCCTTCCAGCGCGTCGCGCAGACCCGCGAGCAGTGCTTCTGGTTGCAGACCCTGCAGACCAGATTCCAGCAACTGCTGGCCAACCTGTAAACCAATACCGTAACTTGCTTGTGCTTCGACGCTGTCGAAAGAAGGGGTAGTCATCTTCGTTCCTTTCACTCTCGGATAAATTCGAACCGGCAGCATAGCAGTGCAGGCCGCTGGCGTAAAATGCCCTGCGTCGCAGATGACTTTTACTGATGAAAGAGAAACAATAGAGCCGTCAAATTTATCAATGCTGGCAGGCACTTCGCGCCGGTATTGCCCATACTATAACTATCGATGGGGATCACCCCGTCTGTAGCACCTGAATAAGAGAGTAAACATGGGCCAGATTGCCCCACGCCGCCGCAGGATGCGTGCACAACATATTGTAACCCGGCTACAGACCTGGCTGGCCGCACGCAGGCCGCAGCAGCCTGCCGGAGAGGAGGAACCCCGAATGGCTTCAGACGCGTCATCCCGCCTGCCGAGCTGGCTACAGCGTATCTGGCATTTTACCGACCACATTCGCTGGATGGATCCGCTGCCAGCGCCGCACCGCCGGGGCATCGTAGCTGCCCTGCTGGTGATACTGGTGGCGTTTCTCTGGCCCGCCAGTACATTGCGCTATCCGGTTGAGCAGCCTGTTACACCCTCGGCTGAGAAGGAGGTACCGATGCAGGCGGATATTTATGAAAACAACGGTACCCGCCAGCCTTCATCCTCACAATCTCAGCAGACGCCAAAAGCCGATTCTCAGGGGGAATGGCGTAACCTCACCATCGCTTCCGGTCAGACGCTGGCGCAGTTGTTCCGTGACAACAGTCTGCCGGTCAATGATGTGTTTGCGATGGCGCGGGTAGAGGGTAGCGATCAGCCGCTCAGCACACTGAAAAGTGGTCAGCAGGTAAAAATCCGTCAGGATGCGCAGGGTGCAGTAACAGGTCTGACGGTGGAGGGCGCTAACGGCCCGGTGCTGTTTACCCGTCAGCCCGATGGCAGCTTTATTCGCGCGCAGTAATGCGAACAGCGGATAAACAAAGGTATAAAAACAAAAACGCCGGCACAGGGCCGGCGTTGATGTCGTGCTTAGTTAATCAGGATTAACCAGCAACAACTTTCACGTTCAGTTTAGCGAAGACTTCGCTGTGAACCTGGAAGCTTACTTCATGCTCACCGGTAGTGCGCAGAACGCCGTTCGGCAGACGAACTTCGCTCTTAGCAACTTCAACGCCTGCTGCAGTCACTGCATCAGCGATGTCGCGGGTACCGATTGAACCGAACAGTTTACCTTCATCGCCTGCTTTAGACGTGATGGTTACCGTGCCCAGTGCATTGATTTTCTCAGCGCGTGCAGTTGCTGCAGACTGAACGTCAGCCAGTTTGGCTTCCAGTTCAGCACGGCGTGCTTCGAAGAACTCAACGTTTTTCCTGGTGGCAGGAACAGCTTTGCCCTGTGGTACCAGGAAGTTACGAGCGTAGCCCGCTTTAACGTTAACCTGATCACCCAGGGTGCCAAGGTTTGCTACTTTATCAAGCAGAATAACTTGCATTACCTTATCCTCTTAAAGTCGTTAATGGACAGTTGCCGATTACTGATGACGATCAGTGTACGGCAGCAGAGACAGGTAACGCGCACGCTTGATGCAGCGAGCCAACTGACGCTGGTATTTTGCACGAGTACCGGTGATACGGCTCGGGACAATTTTACCGCTTTCGGTAATGTAGTTTTTCAACGTTGCGATGTCTTTGTAATCGATCTCAACAACGCCTTCCGCGGTGAAACGGCAGAACTTGCGACGACGGAAATAACGTGCCATTAGGCTAGTCTCCAGAATCTATCAATTCAATCTGCTCGGCATGGAACACCACTTTGCTCTGGCCATTTCGTGCCTGATGGCAACTAATGAAACCGTCGAGTGTGAGTTGCGTGCCGACCGTTATATGTTGAGTAATCACCTGATGGGCGCTGCCGCTAATAATAACAGGCATACGACACCAGGCTTGCCGGTGAAACCCGGCCTCCTCCTGCACTGAGCGGTGCTCAAGCACGAACTGACAGTGAGGAATTCCTGACGGGCTAACTCTTCGAACCGGTGTCCTGCACACAGTGCCTGACAGGCGAAGTCGATTGACCGTCACGATGGATTACTCTTCAGAATCCCCAGCATCTGACTCATCAGCGGATTCGTTAGCAAAATCTTCGCGACGATCACGACGCTCATCTTTCGCTTTAACCATCGGCGATGCTTCAGTTACCGCGTTTTTAACGCGCATAACCATGCTACGGATAACGGCGTCGTTGAAGCGGAAGTTCGTTTCCAGCTCATCGATCGCTTCCTGCGGCGCTTCAACGTTCATCAGAACGTAATGCGCTTTGTGCAGTTTGTTGATCGGGTAAGCCAGCTGACGGCGGCCCCAGTCTTCCAGACGGTGAATCGTGCCTTCTGCACCAGTGATAGCACCAGTGTAACGCTCGATCATGCCAGGAACCTGTTCGCTCTGGTCAGGATGAACCATAAATACGATTTCGTAATGACGCATCGAAATTGCTCCTTACGGATTATTCAGCCTCCTGTCGGGGTCAACCGCGGCCCATGGAAGCAAGGAACGTTATAGGCTGTGTCCCACAAAGGTTCGCTGTGACGAGCGTTTGTGGGACACAGCCTGAGAATGCGGCTGAAAAATTGACGCGTAATCATACTGGTGACGGCCCGTGAACTCAAGCGCACATTTAAACAAATTGCCGATAGCGTGCCAGATACCGTGGCTTTTTGTGCTAATGGCGTGAATACAGCGGGTTAATGCCGCTTTGTTCAAAAACGCTGACGAAGAGGTTCAGAGGAACGATCTGGCGATACTATGCTCAGTCGCTAAACTGAATAAAGACGCGACGATTCGCTTCGTGGCGTCATTCAGAGTGTGTTCCCTGAAGTGAGGAGTCGGGCATGAAAACGTTCGTCATCGCCACTTTACTGGGTCTCTTCCTGTCTCCACCCGCTCTTGCCAGCTATGCTGACTGTGCGCAGCAGATGAGAAGTCACAGCAGCGAAGCGGCATCGGGTTATGTCTACGTTAACCGTCTGGATACGCCGGAAAGAAACCCGGTCAATGCGCCTGCCAGAACAGCAGAAAAATCGTCTGCACACTGGTAAGTGCCGGTAAGTTTACGGGCGGCAGAGTTCTTCTACGCCCGTTCATTTTTCAAAGCTGATCTTTAAAAAAGCTGACCAGCGCCGTCAATGCGGATGGGGTGATCTTATGCCCAATCTGCTTTTCCGATAGCGTGGTCAGATGCTGCGCCAGCCCGTTTTCACGCAGTGCGCGCTCCAGTCGGACGCTCTCCGCCCAGGGCACCACCTCATCCGCCTCGCCGTGCCATAACAGCAGCGGTCGGTTTGCCAGTGCCTGCAGACGATTGCAGGGATCATAGTCCGCCAGCGGTGCCATGCGGGCCGCAAACTGCGCCTTCTGCTCTGGCGTGTCGGCCACCAGCGGCGGAAAGAGCGACTCGCTGAGCTGCATAAAATAGCCCGATCCCATCATGCAGGCGACACTTTGAATCTGTGGATAACGCGCCATCGCACCCAGCGCCGTCATCCCGCCCATCGACGCACCTGCCACGGCGAAATGCCCGTCAGCGATCAGATTCTTATTACGCAGCGCAGTCTCCAGCAGCGGCAGCTCATCAATGTTCTGCTTCAGTATTTCCCAGAAGCGGCCCAGGCGTGCTTCGGCATCACCGTGAAAACGCGCGCCGTGCAGCTCGGCATCCGGCATGACTGCACGAAATCCCGCCTGCGCCAGCGCAACGGCGAAGTAGGCGTAGACCTCTTTTGATGAGGTGAAGCCGTGATAAAACAGTACGGTCGGCAGCGGCTGATTCCGCTGTCCGGCAGGCGTGGCGTGCAGGCATTCGATACCGGCCAGCGTTTCTGTGGTGAGTTCAATCATGGTCTCTCCTGAGCGGGGGCAAGGCGTGCCGTTCAAGTGTACGTTCTGCAGGTTAATTTGCGAAATTCCCCGCTGCGCTTAGTTATGCTTTTCCACGCTAAACTTTTTCCGCAGCGTGCCGTTGATCGTGTATTCCCCTAACTTGATCAAAGGTAATTTATGAAGCGTCTCTCTCTCAGCGGACTGAGTCTCGGAGTTAAGCTGTCTGTACTGACGTCTCTCAGCGTAGCGCTGCTGTTGCTGGTACTGACCCTGACTCAAAGCCACAACGCCTCGCGTCAGCTGGAAAATCTCGCCATTGATGATATGCACAACCAGGTGCAGGGCATCTATGAAATGACTACCATGTTTAACGCCACCCTCACCGAAGAGGTGGCTCACTACACCGATTTGTTTACCAGTTTCCTGCCCAGGCGCTTTAGTCTGGATGAAAGCTCGCGGGTGCAGGTGGGTACCATTTCGACGCCGGTGCTGCGTGCTGGATTAAAAACGCTGAACCTCGATCAGACCGCGGTTGACGATTTCACCGACCGCACTGCCGCCGTGGCGACCATTTTCGTGCGCGATGGTGATGATTTTGTCCGTGTTTCAACCTCGCTGAAAAAAGAAGATGGCCGTCGCGCCATCGGTACGCAGCTGGACCGCAGCGGTGCCGCCTGGAAGAGTGTTCACCAGGGCGAAGTCTACCGCGGCCTGGCCACGCTGTTCGGCCATCGCTACATCACGCAGTATCAGCCGGTAAAAGATGAGAGTGGCAAAGTCGTCGCCATCCTGTTTGTCGGTGTTGGCATTGATAAGCAGTATGCCCTGATGCGCGAGAAAATCCTGGCGCGCCGGCTGGGCGACAGCGGCCATTTCTATGTGCTCAACGGCACGCCAGGCAAGAATCAGGGCGAGTATCTGTTCGATCAGCACAATGAAGGGAAACGGCCAGACTGGGATGACGCGACACTTCAGCCCCTGCTGACGCAGCCGCAGGGTATGCAGCAGGTGGAGATCAACGGTAAACAGCAGATGCTGGCATGGCAGCAGCTGCCGGGCTGGAACTGGGTGATTACCGGTGAAGTTAACCGTGCCAGCCTGCTCGCCCCGATTACCCACAGCCGTAACCTGTTCCTGATTACCGGACTGATTCTGGTGGTGATCTTCGCACTGGGGTTTGTCTGGTACAGCCGCCGGGCGATTACCCGTCCGCTACAGCAGGTGATCCATCTGGCGGAGCAGTATGCCGCCGGAAATCTGCAGGTCCATATGGATACCCGCCGTCGTGATGAAGTCGGTCAGTTGATTATTGCGATTAACGGCATTGGCGATGGGCTGGAAAAAATCGTCGGCCAGGTGCGCGGCGCGGCGCAGGAGATCAGCGACGGCACGGACACCATCGCGGCCAGCAGCCATAACATCAGCGAGCAGATCGGGCGTCAGGCCAGCAGCGTGGAGCAGACCTCTGCCAGCATGGAGCAGTTTGGTGCCACGGTCGAACACACCGCTGACAGCCTGCGTCAGGCGATGTCACTGGTGGCCGAAGCCAGCGATATCGTCAGTCATGGCAGCCAGACGGTGGTGCACTCGGTTAACACCATGTCGGCCATTAAGGTGTCATCGCAAAGCATTGCGGATATCACCCATGTGATTGAGTCGATCGCCTTCCAGACCAATATTCTGGCACTGAATGCGGCCGTTGAAGCGGCACGAGCCGGTGAACAGGGCCGTGGCTTTGCTGTGGTGGCTGCAGAAGTGCGTGCGCTGGCACAGCGTTCCGCGCAGGCCGCCAAAGAGATTGATGGATTGATTGCCACCTCTATCAGCAACGTGGCGGAGGGACACCAGCTCTCTGAGCAGACGCGTGATGCGATGACCAACATTGTGACCCACATCGAACAGGTGCAGGCGCTGATGGGCGAGATCAACGTGGCAGCGCAGGAGCAGGCGGCGGGTATCGGCCAGGTGAATCTGGCGATGAACCAGATCAGCCAGGCAACCCATCAGAACAGTGAACTGGTGGCACAGGCAGAACACAGCGCACAGAACCTGAGTGATAAAGGGCATCACCTGACTCAGCTGGTCAGCGTTTTCAGCCTTAAATCCTGACGTCATTCAGGACGATGACATACACTTATTGTTTCGTCCTGAACAGGGGTTTGGCTATGCGTTCCGCTTACTTACTGATAATCAGTCTGTTGCTGGCAGGCTGTTCCGCGCTTGAAACCACGCCAAAAGCCCCGCCTGCGCCAACCCAACAGGCGCAGGAAATTTCACGGGCACAGAGTGGCGGTTTGCCGAAGCTGGGTAACATTACCGTTAACGTGCATGGCTCACCGGATGATGCCCAGCGGGCCATCGCCGCCCAGGCTAATCAGGCTGGCGCGGCTTACTATCAGATCGTGATGCTAAGCGAAACCGTGATGCCCGGTTTATGGTACGCCAGCGCAATTCTGTATGGTGCCTCACCGGCCACAGGCGCGGGCCAGTAACCGGTCAGTTACTGCAGCCTCAGACGGGTGTGAACCCCGCTGGTCGAGCCACTGCTGGCACCACGCATCCGCCAGCGGTGGCTCACTGTATTTCAGTAGCTGAGCGCCTGTCGCCAGCTGCAGCAGCGCGTGGGTGACGTCGCGCGCCTGCTCTTCGGGAACGTTCTTAAGCCTCAGTCGCAGCTGACGCCAGCGCGTATCGAAATGACGATTACTCCCTTTTACCGCCTCAAACTCCTGACTCAGCATCTCAGTCACCTCTGCGTGACGGGCGAGTACGCGCAGAACGTCAAGACACATCACATTGCCCGATCCTTCCCAGATGCTGTTGACCGGCATGTCACGATAGAGGCGCGGCAGCTCACTCGCTTCGCAGTAGCCGATGCCCCCCAGCACTTCCATCGATTCCGCCACAAACGGCGCACCCGCTTTGCAAATCACATATTTTGCCGCTGGCGTAAATAAACGGGCAAAGGCGACCTCATGCGGTTTGGCCGGTTGTGACCAGGCACGAGCCAGCCGCATCAGCAAGGCGGTTTGCCCCTCAAGCTGCAGCGCCTGCTGTGCCAGAACCTGACGCATCAGTGGCTGATCCACCAGATTTTTTCCCATGACCTGACGCTGATGGGCATGCCAGATCGCCACTGAGAAGGCACGCCGCATCTGGCCATGACTGCCGAGCGCGCAGTCAAAGCGCGTCATACCGGCCATTTTCAGGATCAGTCGTACGCCTTCGCCCTCCTCACCCAGCAGCCAGCCGGTCGCGTCGCGAAATTCCACTTCGCAGCTGGCATTTGAGCGATTGCCCAGCTTATCTTTGAGCTGCTCAAGCTGGATGGCGTTGCGTGACCCATCGGGCAACAGACGCGGCAGGAAAAAACAGCTTAATCCCTCGGGCGTCTGGGCCAGGACCAGATGCGCATCGCTCTGCGGCACTGAGAAGAACCACTTGTGACCGGTCAGTCGGTAGGCTTCTCCCGCGCCGCGCGCACCCAGCGGCTCGGCACGGGTGGTGCTGGTAAGCAGATCGCTGCCGCCCTGCTTTTCTGTCATGCCCATCCCGATCAGCAATCCGCGTTTCTGGTCGCCAGGCTGTGTATGCGTGTCGTAGCGGTCGCTGAGCAGCGGATCGAGCCAGCTTTCAAACGCGGCGGGCAGATAAGTCTGCAGCAGCGGAATGGCGGCGTGCGTCATGGTCACCGGGCAGAGCGTACCCGCATCTACCTGTGCGTGCAGAATAAAGCGTGCAGCGCGCGCTACGCTGGCCTGTTCACGCACCGTCGGTTGCCAGCTGAGATTGTGCAGACGACTGGCGCAGACGCCCTGCATCAGCAGGTGCCAGGCAGGATGAAAGCGAATCTCATCCAGGCGCACGCCACGGGCATCGTAGCGCAGCAGTTCAGGCAGTTCAGCGTTGGCGAGTCGGCCCAGCTCCAGCGACTCGGCGCTGCCCAGCTGGCGGCCGACTGACGCCAGCCATTCCCCATCCCATCCGGCGCCTTCGCGTGACAGTGCCTCACCAAGCGGCGTGTCGGACAGGAACAGGTTACTGTTGCTCAGAGGATGGGGCTGATTAAAAACGGTGTGTGTTGTCCAGGTCATAACCACTCCTCGCGGATGTCACTCAGTAAGTATACCCGTCGTCTTTCAAGCTGCATTTTTGTTGGCTGCGTTCACTCACCCGAATCACTTACTCATGTAAGCTCATCGGGATTCGTTCTCTTGCCGCCTCAATGCAACCCGAAATCCTTTGGGTATATACGAATGACGCGCAGTTATGCCTGGTACAGAAACTAATTTGTGGCGAGGATCACATCGGGGATTAGGCGTTGCGCTGACGCACTGCTTCAAACAGGCAGACACCGGTTGCGACCGAGACGTTGAGTGAAGAAACACTGCCCGCCATCGGAATGCTGATCAGCTCATCGCAATGCTCGCGGGTCAGACGACGCATGCCTTCGCCTTCCGCGCCCATTACCAGCGCCATCGGACCGGTCATTTTGCTCTGGAAGACGGTATGGTCCGCTTCACCTGCGGTGCCGACCACCCAGATGTTGTACTCCTGCAGCAGGCGCAGTGTACGCGCAAGATTAGTGACGCGAATCAACGGCACATTCTCTGCCGCACCGCTGGCCACTTTTTTGGCCGTGGCATTCAGGGGAGCAGAACGATCTTTGGGCACGATAATCGCATGAACACCGGCCGCATCGGCGCTGCGCAGGCAGGCACCCAGGTTGTGCGGATCGGTAACCCCATCCAGCACCAGCAGGAAAGGCTTCTCCAGGCTCTGCAGCAGATCCGGCAGGTCGCCTTCCTGATACTGACGACCCGGTTTTACCCGTGCCACGATGCCCTGATGCACACCGCCTTCAACCTGGCTATCGAGCCACTTACGCTCGGCCAGTTGAATCACGATCCCCTGAGCTTCCAGCGCGGTGACCACGGGTTGCAGGCGACGATCGTCGCGGCCTTTGAGGATAAAGACTTCCTGGAAACGTTGTGGATCACGTTCCAGCAGCGCCTGCACGGCATGGATACCAAAAATAATTTCGCTCATCGATCTGCTCAGTGGTTGGAAATGAATAAATGACCGCCCTTTCTGCGGAAAGAAAGGGCGGGTATGCGCACTCTATTACGCTCAGCCTTCAGGCTCAGCTTTTTTTCTGGCGCGCTTCGCCCGGGTGGCGGCGGCGATTTTACGGGTTTTTTCCGAGACGTTTTTACTTTTTTTCTCGGTATTCGCCACGGCTGGTTTGCCCTTGTCACCCCGGAATGCAGCATCCGGCTCGAAGTTGGACTTTTTGTTCACGTTACGACGACGCTTCGCTGGCGCGTTGTCTTCACGCTTCGCCCGATCACGCGCGGTTTTACCCTCACCACGCACCTGACGCTGGCTGGAGATAAGAGCGAAGTCGATTTTACGCTCGTCCATATGGACCGCTTCGACACGTACTTCAACGGTGTCACCCAGACGATAGGTACGGCCGCCCGATTCACCAATCAGACGCTGACCTACCGGGTCAAAACGGTAGTAATCGTTGTCGAGGGTTGAAACGTGGACCAGTCCGTCGATGAACAGATCGCTCAGGCGGACAAAGAAGCCAAATCCGGTCACGCTGGAGATAACGCCGTTGAAGACGTTGCCAACCTGGTCCTGCATGAAGTCACACTTGAGCCAGTCCGCGACGTCGCGGGTTGCTTCATCGGCGCGACGTTCGGTCAGGGAACAGTGCAGACCCAGTTGCAGCATCTCCGGCATCTCGTAGTGATAGCCGCCGGTTGCTGTCGTCATATCTTTGGCGACGCTGCGCTCTCTCGGCATCAGGTATTTGATGGCGCGTTGTACCAGGCCTTTACCTTCATCCTGCTCTTTTGCCAGCAGATATTTGATGGCGCGGTGCAGCGTCAGATCCGGGTAGCGGCGAATTGGCGAAGTAAAGTGCGCATACGATGAGAGTGCCAGACCAAAGTGACCGCGGTTTTCCGGATCGTAAACCGCCTGCTTCATCGAACGCAGCAGCATGGTTTGGAGCATCTCTGCATCAGGACGATCGGCAACCTGCTTCAGCAGCGCCGCATAGTCGACAGGCTGCGGTTTGTTGCCGCCTGGCAGAGTCAGTCCCAGCTCGTTTAGCACGGTACGGAAGCTCTTGATGCTCTCATCGGTCGGGCGATCGTGATCGCGGAACAGTGCCGGTTCCTGATTTTTCTCAACGAAGCGTGCTGAGGCGATGTTCGCCAGGATCATGCACTCTTCGATCAGCTTGTGGGCGTCATTACGTGACGCGCGCTCAACACGTTCAATACGGCGCTCGGCGTTGAAGATGAACTTCGCTTCTTCCGTTTCAAACGAGATACCGCCGCGCTCTTCACGTGCAGCATCCAGTACCTGGTAGAGGTTGTGCAGCTCTTCAAGATCTTTGACCAGCGGTGCATACTGCTGACGCAACTCTTTGTCGCCCTGCAGGATGTTCCAGACTTTGTTATAGGTCAGACGCGCATGGGAGTTCATCACCGCTTCGTAATGCTTAAAGCCGGTGAGCTTACCTTTAGTCGAAATGGTCATCTCGCACACCATACAGAGTCGATCGACCTGCGGGTTAAGCGAGCATAAGCCATTCGACAAGACTTCCGGCAGCATCGGCACAACCTGCGACGGGAAGTAGACTGAGGTGCCGCGCTGATGCGCTTCGTCATCCAGTGGCGTACCCGGACGGACGTAATAGCTCACATCGGCGATAGCGACCCACAGACGCCATCCGCCACCGCGTTTTTTCTCGCAGTAGACCGCATCATCAAAGTCACGGGCATCTTCACCATCTATGGTGACCAGCGGCAGTTTGCGCAGATCGACGCGGCCTTTTTTGGCCTCTTCCGGGACGTCTTCTTTCAGCTTGCTGACCTGAGCTTCCACTTCTGGCGGCCAGGTGTGCGGAATTTCATGGGTACGCAGCGCCATATCAACGGCCAGGCTGGTGCCCATATCATCGCCCAGTATCTCAGCCACTTTACCGATCGCTTTGGTGCGACGGTTCGGACGCTGGACCAGCTCAACCACCACCACAGAACCCATGCGGGCATTCATCGTCTCTTCAGGCGGGATGAGGATATCAAAACTCAGGCGACTGTCGTCAGGCACCACAAAGCCGGCACCCGCATCGGTAAAGTAGCGGCCAACGATCTGATTGTTGCGCGGTTCCTGCACGCGGACCACGCGCGCTTCGCGGCGGCCTTTGCGATCGGCACCCAGCGGCTGCGCCAGGATTACGTCACCGTGCATACAGAATTTCATCTGCTCTGCGGAGAGGTAGAGGTCATCTTTCTGACCTTCTGCCCGCAGGAAGCCGTAGCCATCACGATGGCCAATGACTTTACCCCGCAGGAGATCAAGACGTTCTGGCAGCGCATAGCATTGACGGCGGGTGAACACCAGCTGACCATCACGTTCCATGGCGCGAAGACGGCGACGTAGCGCCTCAAGGTGCTCTTCTTCGTGCAGATTCATCTCTTCAGCCAGCTCTTCACGGCTGGCTGGTTTTTCACGTTTTTCTAACAGAGCCAGAATAAATTCACGGCTTGGAATAGGATTTTCGTATTTTTCAGCTTCTCTATCCTGAAAAGGATCTTTTGACATAGCGGTTCCTCCGATGTCATTTAATATTTATTTCCGGCGGCGATTTGGACAGGATGATTTCATAAAGTGGTGTATTACCTTCGACCAAATCTGCCAGCGTATAGCTATCCAGCTCCTGCAAAAAGCGCTGCACTGCATCGTGCAGTGCCTGCTTCAGACGGCAGGCTGGTGTGATGGAACAGGAGGCGCAGTCCACTAATTGTAGCGGTTCCATCTTGCGTACCACGTCGCCAATGACAATCTGACGAGGCGGCATACCCAGGCGAATGCCCCCATTTTTACCACGCGTTGCGGCAACGTAGCCCGCACGGCTCAGCTGATTGATGATTTTGACCATATGATTACGGGACAAACCATAGGTGTTTGTCACTTCCGTAATATTGGTCTGCTGATCTTCAGGCAACGCTGCCAGATAAATCAGCGCCCGTAAGCCATAATCAGTAAAACTCGTGAGCTGCACAGTAACCTCAGTGAACCTTCAGGCGTGGCATTGCATTATTCGCCCTGTGATTGATGTCAGGATTAAATCGGATTGCCATTCGATTAACTACGATGATAAACCAGAGTCTGATTTGCCGTGCGTTTTTTTAAGCCAGCACAAGGTTTGACAAGCGAAGGGAGGTAAAGTGGCATCAAATAGTGGAAAAACAAGGGCCGGACAGCGTCCGGCCTGAGTGATTATGCGTCGAACGGATCGCGCAGAATCATCGTTTCACTGCGATCGGGACCGGTTGAGATGATATCAATCGGCACACCCGTTACCTCTTCTACACGCTTAATGTAGTCGCGTGCGGCCTGAGGCAAACCTTCCAGCGTCTTCACGCCAAACGTGGTCTCGCTCCAGCCTGGCAGGGTTTCGTAGATCGGCTCAATGCCTTCCCAGTTCTCTGCCGCCAGTGGCGTCGTGGTCACTTCGCGGCCATCAGGCATACGGTAAGCAACACAGATTTTCACTTCTTTCAGGCCATCCAGCACGTCCAGCTTGGTCATGCAGAAACCTGACAGGGAGTTAATCTGAACCGCACGGCGAACCGCGACCGCATCCAGCCAGCCGGTACGACGGCGACGTCCGGTGGTCGCACCAAACTCATTGCCCTGCGCACAGAGGAATTCGCCAGTTTCATCGAACAGCTCGGTCGGGAACGGGCCTGCGCCCACGCGGGTTGAGTACGCTTTCACAATACCCAGCACGTAGTCGACATAACGCGGACCAATGCCTGAACCGGTTGCCACGCCACCTGCGGTCGTGTTGGACGACGTCACGTACGGATAGGTTCCGTGATCGATATCCAGCAGCGTACCCTGCGCGCCTTCAAACATAATCAGATCGCCACGCTTACGCGCAACGTCCAGCAGTTCAGAGACGTCAACCACCATGCCCGTGAGGATGTCAGCGACTTCCATCACATCGCTCAGCACTTTGTCGAAGTCCACTGCCGGCTCTTTGTAGTACTCAACCAGCTGGAAGTTGTAGAAATCGACCACTTCTTTCAGCTTGGCAGCAAAGGTTTCTTTGTTGAACAGGTCGCTAACGCGCAGTGCACGGCGAGCGACTTTATCTTCATAAGCAGGGCCGATGCCACGGCCGGTAGTACCAATCGCTTTGGCACCACGGGCACGTTCACGCGCCATATCCATCGCAACGTGATATTGCAGGATCAGCGGACAGGCTTCAGAAATCAGCAGACGTTCACGTACCGGGATCCCGCGCGCTTCCAGGCCTTTCATCTCTTTCATTAAGGCTTCAGGAGAAAGCACTACGCCGTTACCAATAATGCTGGTTACGTTATCGCGCAGAATGCCAGAAGGGATCAGGTGGAGGACGGTTTTTTCACCGTTGATGACAAGCGTGTGGCCCGCATTGTGGCCGCCTTGATAACGCACAACGTAATTCGCGCGCTCAGTCAGAAGGTCTACAATCTTACCTTTACCTTCGTCACCCCATTGGGTGCCCAGTACGACGACGTTCTTACCCATTTCTCAAAATCACCGATTGCTTAAAAAAGGATTCTACCATCTGATCCCATGGCTTTCAGCACTTTTAGCATACGATTGCGCGCTTTTTTGCCTGAGTTTTGATCACTACAACATGTTGGGGATAATGGCGCGAAGAGGCACAATTTAGCCGGTGTGAACTCGGGTACTAGAGGTTGCCGTGCAGGCTGAGCATGCAGTAAATCACCATGCCAGCAACGACCAGTCCTCCCCCAAAGCGGTGCAGCAGACGATCGGGCAACCGCGTCATCGTCAGGATCATGCGTCGCCAGGCGCGCGGCATAAACATCGGTCCCAACCCTTCCAGCACTAACACCAGCGCCAGCGCCATCCAGATGCTTGTTTTCATTCTGAATCCTAAAAAAAAGGCCGACAACATTGTCGGCCCACAGGTTATATCAGTTCTTAGCGTGTTGCGTTAGAGGGCGCCTTCATATATCGGAAGAAGTCGCTATCCGGGCTTAACACCATCACATCCTGATCGCTATTGAAGCTGTTTTCATAGGCACGCAGGCTACGAATAAAGGCGTAGAAGTCAGGATCTTTACTGAACGAATCGGCAAACAACCGCGCCGTTTCCGCATCACCGTCACCGCGCGTGATCAGGGCTTCACGCTGGGCTTCAGCCAGCGTACGCGTCACCTGGTAATCGGCCTGGGCGCGCAGTTTTTCCGCCTCTTCCTGACCCTGTGAACGCTGACTACGCGCTACGGCTTCACGCTCAGCACGCATACGGTTGAAGATGGCATCGGAGACTTCTGTCGGCAGGTTGATCTGCTTGATGCGCACATCCACAACCTGAATACCCAGTGCTGCCATACTGTTCGGATTCGGTGCCGGCTCGCTGCTGTTGGTTTCGCGCTCGACACGGGCTGCTGCGCTGGCAATCGCATCATCAGCCGCAGGCGTGGCGATTTCATCATCGCTGCCCGCAGAACCAGTATTCAGCGCGTCACGCACATCGGTGGTCAGGCGACCACGGGAGTCTGTGACGATATCCTTCACATCCAGACGACCCATTTCAGAACGCAAACGGTCACTGAACTTACGTTTCAGCAGCACTTCTGCCTGAGAAACATCACCGCCACCGGTAGCCAGGTAGTAGCGACTGAAATCGCTGATACGCCATTTGATGTAGGAGTCCACGATCAAATCTTTCTTCTCTTTGGTGACGAAGCGATCGGCCTGGTTATCCATCGTCTGAATTCGCGCATCCAGCGTTTTAACCGTTTCCAGGAATGGAATCTTAAAATGCAGACCCGGCTCAAATACCTGCGGTTTGTTTTCGCCGTCGCGCAGGACTTTACCGAAGCGCAGAACAATGCCTCGCTGCCCTTCCTGCACCACAAACAGCGACGCATAGAGCGCCACCAGCACGACAATGATTAAAAATACTATTGGCTTACGCATCGATTACTCTCTCCCTTCGCGCTGGCTGTCGCTGCGTTGAGCATTCGCCCGACGCTGATCCATGATATTGTCCGGACTGTATGACGACGTGTCATTGCGGCTGGCGTTGCGATCGGAGATGGCTGGCAGCGAAGAACTGTTACCGCCTTTCTGACCATTCTGGCCTGGTGCAGACTGACCACCACGCATCAGTTGATCCAGCGGCAGTACCATCAGGTTGTTACCCCGATCGTTAACCAGTACTTTGCGGGTATGGCTCAGCACGCGTTCCATTGTCTCAATATAGAGACGCTCTTTGGTAATTTCAGGCGCGGCTTTATACTCCGGCAAAATCTTGGCGAAACGCGCCACTTCACCCTGCGCTTCCAGCACGGTACGCTCTTTGTAAGCGCGCGCCTCTTCCAGAATACGTTGCGCCTGGCCATTAGCTCGAGGCTGAACTTCATTGGCGTAAGCTTCTGCTTCACGGACATACTGTTCGCGGTTTTCACGTGCGGCAATCGCATCATCAAACGCAGACTTCACCTCTTCCGGCGGACGGGCAGCCTGGAAGTTGACGTCCAGTACCGCGATCCCCATGTTGTAAGGGCGAATTGTTTCATCGATTTCACGCTGGGTATCGCTACGCACCACGGTACGACCTTCAGTCAGAATGCGGTCCATGGTAGAACGACCAATCACGCCGCGCAGCGCACTGTCAGTCGCCTGACGCAGACTGTCATCCGCGCTGGTGACGGCATAAAGATAACGTTCCGGATCGGTCACGCGATACTGCACGTTCATCTCCACGCGTACCACGTTCTCATCTGAGGTCAGCATCACGCCAGAAGCCGCCAGTTCACGCACCGATTCAACGTTAACCGCACGTACCTGATCAACAAATGTCGGTTTCCAGTTCAGGCCGGGCTCAACCAGGTGACTGAACTTACCGAAGCGCGTTACCACGCCGCGTTCCGCTTCTTTGATGGTGTAGAAACCGCTTGCAGCCCAGATGACTACAGCAGCAACAGCCACGATGCCAACGATTTTGCCTCCGCTGCCGGAGCCGCGTTGACCGTTATCGCTCTGTTTGCCACCACCCAGTCCACCAAGCTTCTTGCTCAGCTTACGGAAGATATCATCCAGATCAGGAGGCCCGGATTCCCGTCCTCCCTTATTTCCCCCAGAGTTGCCGCCTTGATTATTGCTGCTTCCCCACGGGTCGCGGTCCTGTCCGTTATTTCCGGGCTGATTCCACGCCATGTCTCTACTCCATTTATTGTAATTACGGTTTTTACCCTTCATCTTTCGGATTGCAGCGGTGTTGGCTGCCTTCGCTCACCCCGCTCACTCATCTGCGTAAGCGCCCGGGGATTCACTCAGTTGCCGCCTTGCTGAAATCCGAAATACCCGGGTAAATCCTGCGTATTCAGGCCTGCAACGAAAGTGCGACAATCTTCAATTTTTAAGGTAAATGCGTTTGGGCAATATCAAACAATGTAACTGGTCAGCGACGGTTCCTGCTTACATAAACGCATCCACTCAATGATGGGCATACGTATCTGCAATCCTACACTGCCGTCGTCTTCATTCCACTCTTTCTCAATCGCCTGCAACTGATAGAAACGGCTGCGAAGTCGCCCCGCCTCCGGTGGCAGACGTAACGCGTGCTGGGCAATTTCACCTGACAGGCGCTCGGACAGAGCCTGCCACAGCAACGGAATGCCTGCACCAGTCTGGGCGGAAAGCCAGACGCGGATGGGCAGGTTCTCTTCGTTGCGATCGATACGCGGTTCGAATCCGTCGAGCATATCGATTTTATTCATGACCAGTAAGGTCGGAATTTCGTCCGCTTCGATCTCTTCCAGTACGGTATCGACGGCGGCGATATTTTCCGTAACGCGAAGATCGGCACCATCAATCACGTGCAGTAACAGCGTCGCCTGACGTGTCTCCTGCAGCGTGGCTTTAAATGCGGCAACCAGATCGTGAGGAAGATGGCGGATAAAGCCCACCGTGTCCGCCAGAACGACATCTCCGACATCGGCAACATTCAGACGACGCAGTGTAGGGTCAAGTGTCGCAAACAGCTGGTCTGCGGCAAAGACGTTGGCAGAGGTCATGGCGTTAAAGAGGGTCGACTTGCCGGCATTGGTGTAACCCACCAGCGAAACCGTTGGCACATCCGCTTTAGCACGAGATTGTCGTCCCTGCTCACGCTGTTTTTCAACCCGCTCAAGACGTGACAGGATCTGACTTATACGTCCGCGCAGCAGACGACGGTCGGTTTCTAACTGTGTTTCACCCGGGCCACGCAAGCCTATCCCGCCTTTCTGACGTTCAAGGTGCGTCCAGCCGCGTACCAGACGTGTCGCAAGATGGCGCAGCTGTGCCAGCTCAACCTGCAATTTACCTTCGTGGGTACGTGCGCGTTGGGCAAAGATATCCAGAATCAGACCGGTGCGATCAATGACACGGCATTCGCACAGGCGCTCGAGGTTTCTTTCCTGAGCGGGCGTAAGGGCATGATCGAATAATACGACCGATGCTCCTGTTGTTTTTACCGCATCGGCAATTTCAACGGCTTTTCCTTCACCGACAAAATACTTGGGGTGTGGCGCTTTGCGGCTGCCAGTAACCACTTGCAGCGCCTCAACGCCAGCAGAAGAGACCAGGGTTTCAAACTCCTGCAAATCTTCTACTTCTTTGTCTTGGGAGAACCAGATGTGTACCAGTACGGCCTGCTCACCGGCTTCATAACGGTCAAACAAGCTATAACCTCGCTAAATAAAAGACCAGGACGGAAAACCGCTGTTCTCCGTTCCTGGCTGTACGGTGACGCGTTATTCTGCGTTATCACCGTCTTGTTGTGGCTGTGGCTGCGCAGTTGTGTTGCTGCCGCCATGATGGTAATTGTTGCTGCCGCCACCGGTATTATTGCTATGGTGAGAAACCGGGCGTGAAGGAACAACGGTAGAAATGGCGTGCTTATACACCATCTGACTCACCGTGTTTTTCAACAAAATGACGAACTGATCAAATGACTCAATCTGACCCTGCAGCTTAATACCGTTAACCAGATAAATCGAAACCGGAACACGTTCACGACGCAGTGCGTTCAAAAACGGGTCTTGTAATGATTGCCCCTTAGCCATTCTATCTTTTCCTTATATGCTTGTTGTTTGTTGCAAGTAGAACCTATGGTTCTGAAAAAACTGCGTAAAAATTTGCGCACGATAACCCATCAATTGTACACAATCACCCATGCTTCGCACTAAGAACCTGTAACACTGTATCACGCGCCAGCCGGGGCTCGTCACTGTCAAGCCAGTGAACATTTTCCCAACCGCGTAACCAGGTCATCTGTCGCTTAGCAAGCTGCCGGGTTGCGCAAATTCCCCGATAAACCATCTCGCTGTAATCGATTTCGCCCGACAAATAAGACCACATCTGACGATAACCAACACAACGAATGGAAGGCATGTCCGTATGCAAATCACCTCGTGCAAACAGGGCCCGAGACTCCGCTTCAAATCCTGACGCCAACATCTGCTCAAAACGCAACGCGATGCGCTGGTGCAGCAATTCGCGGCTCGCGGGGGCGATGGCAAACTGTTGCACGTCGTAGGGTAACGCTTCACCGGATGTTTTTGTCAGTTCCGTTAAAGTTTTACCCGAAATAAAAAAAACTTCCAGTGCTCGCGAAAGTCTCTGCGGATCATTCGGATGAATACGACTGCCGGCAACCGGGTCGATTTCACACAGCTGGCGGTGTAAAGCTTCCCAGCCTTTTTCACGCGCCGTTTGCTCTATCCGCTGACGAACGTCGGGATCGGCCGAGGGCAACGGCGACAATCCTTCAAGTAACGCCTTGAAGTAGAGCATGGTTCCACCAACAAGCAACGGTATTCGTCCGGCTTCAACGATATCCGCCATTTCTGCTAAAGCATCCCGCCGGAACTCCGCTGCCGAATAGGTTTCTGCGGGGTCGCGGATGTCGAGCAGACGATGGGGCGCCACTGCTAACTCCTCAGCCGACGGTTTCGCCGTGCCAATATCCATCTGACGATAGATTAAGGCAGAATCTACGCTGATTAGTTCCACTGGTAACTGCTTACGCAATTCAATTGCTAAAGCCGTTTTGCCAGACGCCGTGGGTCCCATCAAAAAAATAGCCTTTGGCCGGCCAGCCTGGTTTAATTCACTCATGCTTCAACGCGTTGATCGCGCTCTCAATCTCTATGGGCTGTAATAAGCCTGAAGGCGGCGATTTCAGCAGCTGTGGGCAAAGCCGTTCAAGCTCTGCCAGCAGGTTGATCGCCTGTGAGTGATTCCAGTCGGAGGACTCTGTATCCTGACGCCGCGCCAGCCACTGGGCCAGTTGCGTCGCAGAGATCTCCTGCTGCCGGGCGAGATAGCCTAACAGCTCAGGAATCAAGATTTGTAAATTTTGTGTTCGTAACGGTAAAGGCACCGCGCGCAATGTCACGTGGTCTCCTTCGGGCTGAAGTTCAATGCCCATCTGATTGAGCAGGCTGCTCTTTTCTTTTGCTGCCTGTCGTTCTTCCTGGGCGATTTTCAGGCGCACCGGGATCAATAGTGGCTGCGGTTTAAGCCCCTCTTCGCCCGGTTCAAGCTGCGCCTGTTTCAGCCAGCGCGCCGCCACCGGCAACGCCATCAGCATTAATGTCTGATCCTGCTCCAGCAGTGCAAAGTGATTGTGTAACACGGTCAGTACACGGCCAAAACTTTGAGCATGCGCGGCCAGTGGCGAGGGTCTTTCGGCCTGACGCGCTATCGGCTCGCGGGCTTTTGGCGGTGATGACGTGCTGACAGGCGTTTTCAGCAACTGCTGATAAACCGCCCCTTCACGTTGACGATACCCATTCTCTTTGTTCTGCCAGGCCGGAGCAGGCTGTGTTTCACGCCCGGATGCTGCTGATTTCTTCTCACTGACGGATGCCGATGGCTGCGCAAAATGATTACCGCCTGCTGCCTGACGGTTTTCCGGCTGCCAGCGCGGTGCGGGCTCTTCTGCCTGGAGCGCAGGTAAGGTCGGTGTCGCCATCGCCTGTAATGCGCTGACCACACCCTGATAGATAAAGTCATGCACCAGGCGTGATTGATGAAACCGTACTTCGTGCTTGGCCGGATGGACGTTGACATCAACCTGATGTGGGTCGATCTCCAGATAGAGCACATAAGCGGGCTGCTGGTCATCCTGGAGCTGAGTCTGGAACGCCTGGCGAATAGCGTGGTTAATCAGTTTATCGCGCATCATTCGGCCATTCACATAGCAATACTGCAGATCGGTGACCTGGCGCGAACCGGCAGGGTCGGCAACCCAGCCGCGCAGCGAGAGGTCGTCATGCTGCCAGTCGATGCGCAGCGCATGCTGCATAAACGTGGTGCCGCAGATAGAAGCCAGCCGCCGTTCGCGCTGGCTCTCCTCGCTGACGGCCCGATACTGACGCATCATTTTACCGTTGTGGCTTAGCGAAAGGGCGACATCAAAACGTGCCAGGGCAATACGGCGAATGACCTCGTCGATATGACCGAACTCGGTTTTCTCGGTGCGCATAAATTTGCGGCGTGCCGGCGTGTTATAAAACAGGTCCAGCACTTCCAGTGTGGTACCACAGGGATGTGCCGCCGGTTTAACCGTTACCGCCATATCACGCCCTTCTGCATAGGCCTGCCAGGCTTCAGTTTGATCGGCGGTGCGTGAGGTGAGTGTCAGGCGGGAGACAGAACTGATACTGGCCAACGCTTCACCACGAAAACCCAGGCTCATGATCGCTTCCAGGTCATCCAGTGAGGTTATTTTACTGGTAGCGTGACGGGCGAGTGCCATCGACAGCTCGCTTTTCACGATGCCGCACCCGTTGTCACGAATGCGAATCAGCTTTGCGCCGCCTTTTTCAATATCAACGTCAATGCGCGTCGCGCCGGCATCCAGGCTATTCTCCACCAGCTCTTTAACCACGGAGGCAGGACGCTCAACCACTTCACCCGCCGCAATCTGGTTAGCCAGCTGGGGTGGTAAAATTTGAATCGGCATGGTTTTCCTTTTAGCTGGCAGCCCGGCGCAGGGGCCGGGCAAACAATCAGGATGCAGGAATTTTCAGGTTCTGCCCCAACATGACGTTGGTCGACTTCAGATTATTGGTCTGCATTATCGCTTTCGGACTGACGCCGTAGTGTGCGGCAATGCCGGTTAATGAATCGCCCACCACAACTTTGTGGCGCACAACGCCGCGTGGCGTAGCGCGCGTGGTGCGACTGGCGACTGCACTGGCCGGCACTTTGAGCCGCTGTCCGACCCACACCACATCCCGCTTCAGGGTGTTCATCTCACGCAGGGTGTTCATGCTGACGCCATACTTCGCGGCAATACCGGAAAGTGTCTCACCACGCGTTACCGTATGGCGCTGCGTTGCTCCGGTATATTGTGTCACACCTGTCGCCGGGTTGCTGGCGACGCTAACCGCTGGCGACGAGCCCAGCGGCCGGTTTTCCTCCTTTGGGATGGATTGCAGCGGGTGCGCCAGGAAATAAGTGCGCAGACCCTTATAGATCGACTGCGCAATCTTATCCTGGTGTGCGCTACTGCCAAGCAGTCGCTCCTCCGAGGAATTACTGATAAAGCCGGTTTCCACCAGCAAAGAAGGAATATCGGGTGAACGCAGCACGCCAAGACTGGCATGCTCAGGCAGACGTTTATGCAGCGACGTCACGCTGCGCATCTGCTGCAACACTTTCTGGGCGATGTCATAACCGACCCGCTGCGAGTGGCCGAATTGCAGGTCAAGTACCGCCTGGCTGAGGTAGGGGTCGGCCTGACTGTTAGCCAGCAGGTCACCTGCGCCGCCCAGCAGCTCAGACTGTTTCTCTTTCTGCTCCAGCCAGTTAGCCATCTCGTTATTGGCCCGGCGGTTTGATAATACCCAGACCGATGCACCGGTCGCCGCATGGCTCGGCGCGGCATCAGCATGAATTGAAACCAGCACGTTGGCGTTGGCTTTACGCGCCACGTCGGAGCGGCCCATAACCGAGATAAAATAGTCGCCATCACGCGTCAGGACGCCTTTAAACATCGGATCGTTATTCAGCAACACCCGCAGTTTACGTGCAATCGCGATCGTGACGTTCTTCTCTTTCAGTCCGCGCTGCCCGATGGCGCCGGGATCCTGACCGCCATGTCCGGCATCAATCGCCACAATCACGGTATCATTCTGGCTGACGGCCCGGCCAGGACTCACGGTGCTGGCTGTGCTGGTCACGGACGTCACCGGATTCGAATTAAAGGGGTTAGCCGCTGCGGCACTCTGGGTGGGTACGCGCGTCGGTGCTGTGACGGGCGCAGGCACACTGCGCGTAACAGCAGGTGGCTTACCGGTAATGGTGAAGACTACGCTGTAGCTGTTGCCATTGCGCTGGGTGACCGCCCGGGTTTTACCCGCCTGCGTCAGCTCAAACACCAGCCGCACGCTCTGTTTATCTTTAGGGGTGCTGGTGCGAATTCGCTTTACGATGTTTTCGCCGCTGAAATTTAACGGCAGCCCCTGAACCACGCCGCTCTGGCGCACATCCAGCACTACACGATTCGGGTTGTGCAGAGAGAAAAAGGCATAGACCGGCTGTCCGGCAAAGTTCAGCGTAACGGTAGCCTGACTATCGCCATTAGCCACTTTGATATCAGACAGCGTGGCGGCAAACAGGGGCGTACAGACCAGCAGCAGCAGTGATACCAGTGCTATTTTCATCCGTGACATCATGCCTCATCCCTGTTCTGACCAACGTGTTCAAGCCACTGCTGGCCGGACGCGGATTGTGCCGTCAGTTCTGCTTCACGCGCCTCACCCGCATAACGTAGCGTTAAGGTGAGATCGGGCTGTGGCAGAAAACCGGCACCCTGCTGAGGCCATTCCACCAGACAGATAGCATCACCGCTGAAGTAGTCGCGGATGCCCATAAACTCAAGCTCTTCGGGATCGGCAAGGCGATAAAGATCGAAGTGGTAGAGCGTACGGTCATCCAGCGTGTAAGGTTCAACGAGGGTGTAAGTAGGACTTTTGACATTGCCCTGATGGCCCAGCGCCTGCAGAAAGCCGCGGCTGAAGGTGGTTTTACCCGCCCCCAGATCGCCATAGAGATAAATCACTGCCGCGCTGCCACAGGCGCGCGCCAGCTGAGCGCCCAAACTGAGCGTAGCCGCCTCATCGGGCAAAGAAATAACACAGGTCTTCATGCTTCTTTATTCATCTCAGGATTAACAAACTGCCACAGCAGATCCAGTAAATCAGTGGCCAGCATACCGCGAGTACCGCGTTCTGCCGCAACCGCATCGGCCGCTGCACCATGTGCAACGCAGCCCGCGCAGGCCGCATCGAACAGCGTCAGTTTCTGACCCACCAGCGAGGCGATAATTCCACTCAGGAGATCGCCCATACCGCCGGACGCCATACCGGCATTGCCTACATCCGCAAAGGCCATTTCGCCCTGCTCGCTGGCAATCAGCGTGCCGGCACCTTTCAGTACCACTACGCCACCATAACGCTGCGCCAATGTCTGCGCTGCATGTAAGCGGTCACTCTCAATTTCACTGGTCTCGATATTCAGCAAACGCGCCGCTTCGCCAGGATGCGGCGTAATAATGCGATTCTGACGTTTCTCAGCACTGATTGCCAGCAGGTTAAGTGCATCCGCGTCCCAAAGCATCGGCTTTTCACTGCCTGCTACCCGCTTCAATGCCTGCTTTCCCCATTCGCGCTGACCCAGACCGGGTCCAATCGCGATGACATCAGCCCACTCCAGCGCCTCCGTCAGGCGTTCATCAGTCAGTTCATCGACCATAATTTCAGGCCGTGCGGTCAGAATCGGAATAATATTATCTTTGTGAGTGAGTACTCGCACCAACCCACTGCCGCTGCGTAACGCGGCTTCTGCCGTCATTCGAACGGCGCCCGCGGTGCCCGCATCGCCTCCCACGACCAGCAGCCGGCCGTGACTGCCCTTGTGCGAGGTCGGTTTACGTGGCTTAAGCCAGCGAGTTAATGCGCTGGCATCATAACGGGCGATAGGTGCCTCTTCTCCGGCCAGAAAAGCAGCCAGACCAAGATCGGCATACCAGAGCTTTCCGATGTAGTCTCGCGCCTTGCCGGTGATCTGGCCCGGTTTCAGTGCGACCATACTCAGCGTATGACTGGCATTAATCACCTCGCCGGGCGCAGTGCCGTTGCGCGCGGATAAGCCAGAAGGCATATCAATGGCGACTATCGGTGCCGCATGGGCGTTCGCCTGCTGGATCAGCGTGGCATAAGGTTCTTCGGGCGCACGATTGCTGCCCGTTCCCAGCAGGGCATCGACAATCATATCAACCTGATCTGGCCAGGCCGCATCGGCCGCATGAATTTCACCGCCCGCATCCAGCCATGCGTCCCGCGCACGCTGTGCCTCTTCCGGCAGCGCTTTTTCACTTTCGCACGCCAGCAACGTGATGGTTTTGCCCGCCGCCTGCCCCAGACGCGCCAGCACATAGCCATCACCGCCGTTATTGCCATGACCGCACAGGATCAGCCAGTGGCTGGCTTCGGGCCAGTGCGCTGTCAGATGCTCGTAAGCGGCCTGCCCGGCACGCTGCATCAGCTCATACAGAGTAATCCCGAGCGCATCGGCTCCCTGTTGCTCAAGCTGTGCCACAGCCTGCGCAGGCCAGACAGAATATGGTAAACTGCGGCTGTTTTTCTTCGAATCCTGGTCACTCATGTCATACCCTCTCGATCTTCATGAACTCGCACAACAGATTAAACAGTGGGGATTGGATCTCGGCTTTCAGCAGGTCGGCATCACCGATACCGATCTCAGTGCAGAAGAGCCGCGCCTGCAGGAATGGCTCGATAAGCAGTATCATGGTGAGATGGCATGGATGGCGCGACACGGCATGATGCGGGCGCGTCCTCATGAGTTGCTGCCCGGCACGCTGCGCGTCATCAGCGTTCGTATGAACTACCTTCCGGCCAAAGCTGCCTTTGCCACCACGCTGAAAAATCCCCGACTGGGCTATGTCAGCCGTTATGCACTCGGTCGTGATTACCACAAAGTATTGCGCAATCGACTGAAAAAGCTCGGAGAAATGATCCAGCAGCACTGTGGCGAGCTGAATTTCCGGCCGTTTGTGGATTCGGCACCGCTGCTGGAGCGCCCGCTGGCGGCCAAAGCCGGACTCGGCTGGACCGGCAAACATTCGCTGATACTGAATCGGGAAGCCGGCTCGTGGTTTTTCCTCGGCGAGCTGTTGATCGACATTCCGCTGCCGGTCGACACTCCGCAGCAGGAGCAGTGTGGCCGCTGCGTTGCCTGCATGACCATCTGCCCCACCAGCGCAATCGTTGAGCCTTACGTCGTGGATGCCCGGCGCTGTATCTCCTATCTCACCATTGAGCTGGAAGGGGCTATCCCGGAAGAATTTCGTCCGCTGATGGGTAACCGGATTTATGGCTGCGATGACTGCCAGCTGATCTGTCCGTGGAATCGCTATGGACAACTCAGTGACGAAAGCGACTTTTCACCGCGCGCGGCTTTACATGCACCGGAGCTGCTCGATTTGTTTCAGTGGGATGAAGCGAAATTTTTACGCATCACGGAAGGCTCAGCCATTCGCCGTATTGGCCATTTACGCTGGCTGCGCAATATTGCCGTGGCGCTGGGTAATGCACCCTGGTCGCCCCACATCATTCAGGTGCTGGAACAACGACTTGGTGAGAGTGAACTGCTGGATGAACATATTCAGTGGGCAGTGATACAACAGCAGCAGAAACGTGAGCAGCTGGTAGTTGAAGTGCAGCCCGCCCAGCAGAAACGGCTGGTTCGTGCAGTTGAGAAGGGTTTACCGCGTGATGCATGATTGAACAGCGAGCCGCTAGATATCGTTTTCCACATGCTGTGAATAAAAATAAAAAGCCGTTGTCATTCAACTGCAACAACGCTGATTTCACTGTGAAATAACAAATTGAAATATCTTCATAAACATAAATATCAACCACTTATGAAAAATTTGTGTTTATTTAATAATGAGACTACCGCTGCGGTTAAATCACAAAGCTGTGGATAACTCTGTTCAGAAGATATTTACAGATCGCCCTGACAGGCATGAAAGATGGGGGGGGGTGCTGTGGATAACCTTCAGGAGACAACTAAAATCACGCGACCAAAAACAGCCATATAACGAACTGAAACAGGGGGTGATGTAAAATCTGGAGCGGGAAACGAGACTCGAACTCGCGACCCCGACCTTGGCAAGGTCGTGCTCTACCAACTGAGCTATTCCCGCATAGAAGGGTACTGCTTTATAAAACTGGAGCGGGAAACGAGACTCGAACTCGCGACCCCGACCTTGGCAAGGTCGTGCTCTACCAACTGAGCTATTCCCGCAAAGAGGTTACTGCTTACATTTTAAAAATCTGGAGCGGGAAACGAGACTCGAACTCGCGACCCCGACCTTGGCAAGGTCGTGCTCTACCAACTGAGCTATTCCCGCGCCTTGTACCGATACTAAATTCTTCACCGGTACGGGGTGCGCATTATACGAGAAATCGTTGCTGCTGCAAGCGTCTGAAAGCAAAATTTTTCGCTTTCAGCGCGTTTGCTGATTAAATCAGCAACCTGGTGGTTTCATGCGCACCCGTCGTCGATTAAAGCTGCAAAAAGTGTTCGCGGTAGTAGGCCAGCTCCGCCACCGACTCGCGGATATCATCCAGCGCCTGGTGCGTTCCGCCTTTTTTGAAGCCAGGCAGGATCTCCGGTTTCCAGCGGCGAGCCAGCTCTTTCAGGGTACTGACATCCAGATAACGATAGTGGAAGTACGCTTCCAGCTCAGGCATATACTTAAACAGGAAGCGGCGATCCTGCCCGATACTGTTGCCACAGATTGGCGACGTGTTAGCCGGCACCCACTGTTTCAGGAATTCAATGGTCGCCAGTTCGGCTGCGCGATCGTCAATCTGACTTTCCTTCACTCGCGCAACCAGACCACTGTTGGTGTGGGTGCGGACATTCCACTCATCCATCAGCGCCAGCTGCGCATCGGACTGATGGACGGCCATGACCGGCCCTTCCGCCAGAATGTTCAGGTTGGCGTCCGTCACCAGGGTCGCAATCTCAATAATACGATCGTGCGTCGGATCCAGTCCGGTCATCTCAAGATCAATCCAGATCAGATTCTGTTCATTTCCAGTAGCCATGCTGTTTCCTGCGGTTGCGGTAGTCGTCATTCACGATGAATAAGGTGTATCATAGACGTTTTGCCCAGCCGGGCGAAATCTGGCTAACGCTGTGAGGGTGAGTGAGTAAAAATAAACTGTCGAAGGGCCAACAACGCCGCGTAAGCGCTAACCACGATCGCCGTCTCAACCAGCGCAAAGAGCGTCCGGAAGCGGATGACAACCTGTTTGGTGAAGCTGCAGATGGGGTCGTTGTCAGTCGTTTTGGCATGCATGCTGATGTTGAAGATAGTGCAGGCGTCGCCCACCGCTGCAATATCCGCCGGACTATCCGTTCGCTGGTCACGGGCGATCGCGTGCTGTGGCGTCCGGCGACCAGCGGCGGCAAAGGCATAGTTGAAGCAGTGCACGAACGCACCAGCGTATTAACCCGCCCCGATTTTTATGACGGCGTGAAGCCGATGGCGGCGAATATCGACCAGATCATCATCGTCTCTGCAATCCTGCCGGAACTGTCACTGAACATCATCGATCGCTATCTGGTGGCCAGCGAAACGCTGGACATTGAACCCTTACTGGTCCTGAACAAAACCGATTTGCTGGATGACGAAGCGCGCGTCTTAGTCGATCAGCAGATGGATATCTATCGTGATATTGGCTATCGCGTGGTGATGGTCTCCAGCCGGGCGAAAAATGGCCTGGACGATCTGAAAGCGGCCTTAACCGACCGCGTGAGTATCTTTGCCGGTCAGTCTGGCGTCGGCAAATCGAGCCTGCTGAACGCCCTGCTCGGCTTCGATAAAGAAGAGCAGGTCGCGATTCTCACTAAAGAAGTGTCGGATGGCTCAGGCTTAGGCCAGCACACTACAACCGCATCGCGCCTGTATCATTTCCCGCACGGCGGCGACGTGATTGATTCTCCTGGTGTGCGTGAGTTTGGTTTATGGCATCTGGAACCGGAACAGGTTACCCGAGGATTTGTTGAATTCCGCCCTTTCCTGGGCTCTTGCAAATTCCGTGACTGTAAACATGGCAGCGATCCCGGCTGTGCGATTCGTGAAGCGGTCGAACAGGGAAAAATCAACCGATCCCGTTTCGATAACTACCACCGTATTCTGGAGAGCATGGCACAGGTAAAAACGCGTAAAAATTTCCCTGAGGGTGAAAGTTAATCGGTATAACCGCGTCTGAGCGGATAAGTCGCTGCATTTTGCGAAGCAGATTCCGATCATGCGTCCGGACCGTGCAGCGTGCCGGAAATCAGGTATAGTCGCCATCTGAACGGGGCACTGCTACAATCCGCCCCCTTTTTACCATGTCCTGAAATAGCCAGGAGGCTAAGGTGTTTGATCGTTTAAAACTCGGCTTGAATCATATTCTCCCGAAGAAATGGCTGACTGAACTTGCCGGTTGGGGCGCCAGTCGCCGCGGTGGTTGGTTGACCAAACTGGTCATTGACATCTTTGTCTGGTTTTACAAAGTCGACATGGCGGAGGCGCGCAAGCCCGATACCGCCAGTTATCGGACATTTAATGACTTTTTCGTCCGTCCGCTGAAAGACGATGCGCGTCCGGTGGATGCCGATGCCAGCCTGATCGCCCTGCCCGCAGATGGTGCTATCAGCCAGCTCGGCCATATTCATGGCGATCAGATTTTCCAGGCTAAAGGTCATCACTACACCATCAATGCTCTGCTGGCGGGAGATGAGCGGATGGCCGCTCAATTTGTGGATGGTGAGTTCGTCACCACCTATCTGGCTCCGCGCGATTATCACCGCGTGCATATGCCGTGCAACGGTATCCTGCGGGAGATGATTTATGTGCCTGGCGATCTCTATTCAGTCAACCCGCTGACCGCTCGTAATATTCCCAATCTGTTTGCCCGTAACGAGCGCGTCATCTGCTATTTCGAAACGGATATCGGACCGATGGTGCAGATTCTGGTGGGGGCGACGATTGTCGGCAGCATTGAAACCGTCTGGGCGGGCACCATCACCCCACCGCGTGAAGGTGTGATCAAACGCTGGCACTATCCGGCAGCGGATGATGAAGGTGCGGTAGTACTGCTGAAAGGACAGGAAATGGGTCGCTTTAAACTCGGTTCGACGGTCATCAACCTGTTCGCGCCTGGTCGCGTCAAACTGGCTGAAAGTCTGGAAGCAGAAAGCAAAACCCGTCTGGGTCAACCGCTGGCGATTGTGCTGCCGGTTGCAACAGACATTTCCGACGTCATCATCGACTAAATTGAGTGTCCTCTGTGCGTTCGATTCTCCTCCTGCTGCTGAGCCTGTGGCTCAGCAGCCCGGCCTTCGCGGCCAGCCTTCCTGATGCCAGCCAGCTCAAACAGCAGCTGGAAGAGATAAAATCGGCCAAAAGTTCTCCATCCCAGGCGGAACAGATCCAGACGATTGAAGCTGCCTTAAACTTCCTCTCCGAACGCGATGACTCGCTGGAGCGCGCGGCGCAATATCAGCAGGTGATTGATGACTTTCCGCGTCTGGCGCGCGAACTGCGTCAGCAGATCGCCACACTAAGCGACAGCGGAAAAACCGTACGCAGCAACATGAGCAGCGCCGAGCTGGATCAGGAGATTCTGCAGGTCAGCAGCCAGTTGCTGGAAGAGGGTCGTCAGGCACGCCAGGAGCAGGATCGGGCGCGGGAAATCAGCGATTCGTTGTCGCAATTGCCGCAGCAGCAGACTGAAGCGCGCCGGGCGATGACGGAGAGTGAACGCCGGCTGCAGGGCGTCAGCACCAGTTCACCACAGGGCCAGCTGCAACTGGCCGCTCGCCAGGCGGAAAGCGCCGCAAATAAAGCGCTCGTTGATGAACTTGAGCTGGCCCAGCTCTCCGCCAATAACCGTCAGGAACTGGCGCGGATGCGGGCTGAAGTTCACCAGCGTAAAGCGACGCAGCTTGATAACTATCTGCAGGCACTGCGCAACCAGCTCAATGATCAGCGGCAACGTGAAGCGGAAGTCGCTCTCGCCCGCACCGAGCAACTGGCGGAAAATAGCGGCGATCTGCCGCCGGCGATTAGCGATCAGTTTCGGGTTAACCGCGAACTCTCTGTTGCGCTGAATCAGCAGGCGCAGCGTATGGATCTGGTGGCATCGCAGCAGCGGCTGGCCACCAACCAGATTATTCAGGTCCGTCAGGCGCTCTCTACGTTGAGAGAACAGTCGCAGTGGCTGGGCGCCTCTAATCTGTTGGGCGAAGCGCTTCGGGCGCAGGTCGCGCGTCTGCCGGAGATGCCTAAGTCTCAGCAGATTGATAATGAGATGGCACAGCTTCGCGTACAGCGTCTCTATTACGAAGATCTGCTGGAGCGTCAGGAGACGCTGCGCAAAGGACGGCAGGCAGATGGTCAGCCCTTCACTGCAGAACAGAAGCGTATTCTTGATGCGCAGCTACGCACCCAGCGTGAACTGCTCAACTCCCTGATCTCCGGCTGTGACACCCTGATCCTGGAGATCACTAAGCTCAAGGTCGGCAACACCCAGCTGCAGGATGCGCTGACGGAAGTCAAAGACGCGACGCACCGCTATCTGTTCTGGACCGCTGACGTCAGTCCGATCGGTCTGAGTTATCCGCTGGATCTGGCTAAAGATCTTTCCCGCCTGCTGTCGCTGGATACGCTGGGCCAGCTTGGCAAAGCCATGGCGATGATGTTTACCAGCCGCAACTCGGTGCTGCCGATTATTGGTGCCCTGCTGCTGGTCGGTTTCAGCATCAGTTCGCGCCGCCACTTCAATGCCTTTCTTGAACGTTCTGCCAGCAAAGTCGGCAAGGTCACCCAGGATCGTTTCCGCCTGACTATTCGTACCGTGTTCTGGTCGATTCTGGTGGCGCTGCCGCTGCCGGTGTTATGGGGCGCACTGGGTTACGGCTTGCAGAACGCCTGGCCCTACCCTATCGCCGTGGCGATTGGCGATGGCATTACCGCCACGCTGCCGCTGCTGTGGGCATTTATGATCAGTGCCGCCTTTGCCCGCCCGAATGGTCTGTTCATTGTGCATTTCCGCTGGCCGCAGAACCGGGTAGCGCGCGCCATGCGCTACTACTCGCTGAGCATCGGCCTGATTGTGCCGCTGATTATGCTGCTGATCGCCTTTGGCAACCTGGAAGATCGGCAGTTCTCCTCGTCGCTGGGTCGCCTCTGTTTCATCCTGATCTGCGGAGCAATCAGCATTGTTACGGTAAGCCTGAAGCGATCCGGTATTCCGCTCTATCTCGATAAAGAGGGGAATGGCGAGAATATGGTGAACCGGATGCTGTGGAACCTGATGATCGCCATGCCGCTGATGGCTGCCCTCGCCTCCGCAGTGGGATATCTGGCGACCGCGCAGGCGCTGCTGGCGCGACTGGAAACCTCAGTCGCCATCTGGTTCCTGCTGCTGGTTATCTATCACATTATCCGGCGCTGGATGCTGATTCAGCGTCGCCGTCTTGGTTTTGACCGCGCCCGTCAGCGCCGTGCCGATATGCTGGCTAACCGGGCGCGTAGTGAAGAAGAGAAAGAGCAAAGCGCGCTGAATACCGACGCGATTGAAATCGAAGAACCGGTGATTGATCTCGATGCGATCAGTGCGCAGTCGCTGCGGCTGGTGCGTTCTATCCTGACGCTGATTGCCCTGGTCTCGGTGATCGTGCTGTGGTCAGAAATTCACTCGGCTTTCGGCTTCCTGGAGAATATTCAGCTGTGGGATGTCAGTACGTCCGTACAGGGCGTGGAGTCGATTCAGCCCATCACCCTTGGTTCAGTACTGATTGCTATTCTGGTGTTTATCATCACCACTCAGCTGGTGCGCAATATGCCCGCGCTGCTTGAGCTGGCACTGTTGCAGCATCTTAATCTGACGCCGGGTACCGGTTACGCCATTACCACACTGACCAAATATCTGCTGCTGTTGATTGGCGGGCTGATTGGTTTCTCCATGATTGGTATTGAATGGTCGAAGCTACAGTGGCTGGTTGCCGCACTGGGTGTGGGACTCGGGTTTGGTTTGCAGGAGATTTTTGCCAACTTTATCTCCGGTCTGATTATCCTGTTCGAAAAGCCCATTCGTATCGGCGATACTGTGACGATCCGCGACCTGACCGGCAGCATCACTCGTATTAATACGCGTGCTACCACCATTACCGACTGGGACCGCAAAGAGATCATCGTGCCAAACAAGGCCTTTATCACCGAGCAGTTTATTAACTGGTCGCTGTCCGATTCCGTAACGCGTGTGGTGCTCACCATCCCGGCCCCGGCCAAAGTCAGCAGTGAACAGGTAACCACCATTCTGGTTCAGGCGGCTGAGCGCTGCAGTTATGTGCTTGATACGCCACAGCCGGAAGCCTTCCTCGTCGATTTGCAGCAGGGGATTCAGTTGTTTGAGATCAGGGTACATGCTGCAGAGATGGGGCACCGTATGCCGCTGCGTCATGAACTGCACCAGCTGATTCTGCTCGGATTTGAACAACACGGTATTGAAATGCCGTTCCCACCATTCCAGATGCGCATGGAAACCCTGGGCAAGAAGCTACCTGCCAGCAACGGTACGCCCGCAGCCCGCGCCTTCAAATCTGGCGGCCTGTAATGAAAACGCCCGGCAAAGCCGGGCGTTATTGCAAGTCTGATCCGTCAGTTACGGCTTAACGAACTCTTCACCCTGAGCAATATCTTTCTTCAGCGTATCGAGCATGCCTGACAGCGCCTGTTGTTCGAAAGCGCTGAGTGTGCCAATTGGTCTGCGTTCAGCAATCCCGTTTTTACCGAGCAGCAGCGGCTGAGAGAAGAAGCGGGCATATTCGCCCTCGCCTTCCACGTAAGCACACTCTATAACATTCGCCTCGCCCTTCAGCGCACGTACCAGTGATAAACCGAAACGTGCAGCCGCCTGGCCCATCGACAGCGTGGCCGATCCGCCACCCGCTTTAGCTTCCACCACTTCTGTGCCGGCGTTCTGAATGCGTTTGGTTAAATCAGCCACTTCCTGATCGCTGAAGCTGACGCCTTTGACCTGTGACAGCAGCGGCAGAATGGTTACGCCAGAGTGGCCGCCAATCACCGGCACTTCCACCTGATCCGGCTGCTTACCTTTCAGCGCGGCCACAAAGGTGTTAGCACGAATAATGTCCAGCGTGGTTACACCGAACAGACGGTTTTTGTCGTAAACGCCGTGCTTTTTCAGCACTTCTGCCGCGATAGCAACAGTGGTATTGACCGGATTGGTAATCACGCCAATCAGCGCTTTAGGGGCCGTGGTGGCAACCTGCTCAATCAGGTTACGAACAATGCCTGCGTTTACATTAAACAGGTCCGCGCGATCCATACCGGGTTTACGTGCGACGCCAGCAGAAATCAGTACCACATCGGCACCCTGTAAGGCAGGCGTGGCGTCTTCTCCACTAAAACCTTCAATAGCTACAGCAGTAGGAATATGGCTGAGATCAACGGCAACGCCAGGCGTAACCGGCGCAATGTCATACAGTGAGAGTTCTGAACCTGCGGGAAGCTGGGTTTTGAGCAGAAGTGCGAGCGCCTGGCCTATGCCGCCAGCGGCACCGAGAACGGCAACTTTCATTCTTAACTCCTTATTAAGGTGGGGCAGAGATGGGCCGAAATTCTATCTGTGTCAGACCTTAATCAACTGCTCAGGCGATGATAAATATCCGCTGTTAATTCTACGTGTTTTCACACTTGCTCGCCGGATTCAAAAGTTACTTATCATTGCGCCTGAATGACCGACAACTTTGCCGTCGTCAGACAGAGAACGGCTGTGTGCGTTTTCTGTTACTACTTCTGATACTACACCACCAATAATATAACAACTTTGCAACCTTCGCCTTTCGGGGCTGTGACGGGGGTTTTGGTCTGAGCGAATTTATTTGCTATTATCGCCGCCCGCTAGCCGCCCGAACTCTGCTCATCAATCGACCGATTGCATAAAAATGCATTTAAATGCATAATCACCACTCTGCCGCGGGCGGATGCGCGGTTATTCTCTCTATTTATTGGTAACCTATGCGAAACCCATCGAAACAAGACGATCTGATCAAGGCTTTCAAGGCCTTATTAAAAGAAGAAAAATTCAGTTCCCAGGGCGAAATTGTTCAGGCGCTTCAGGATGAGGGCTTTGAAAATATCAATCAGTCCAAAGTCTCGCGGATGCTGACCAAGTTTGGCGCAGTACGCACCCGTAATGCCAGGATGGAAATGGTCTATTGCCTGCCCGCTGAACTGGGCGTGCCGACCACCACCAGCCCGTTAAAAAACCTGGTACTGGATATCGACTACAACGATGCGCTGGTGGTGATTCATACCAGTCCGGGCGCAGCACAGCTGATTGCACGTATGCTGGATTCGCTGGGCAAAGCGCATGGGATTCTTGGCACGATCGCTGGCGATGACACAATCTTTATTACCCGTGCGCGCGACTTTACGGTTAAGCAGCTGCACAGCGCGATCCTCAACCTGTTTGAACAGGAACTCTGACCGCTGACTGACGGCCTGCTATCCTGCCCCAGGTCGTCAGTTTGTTCTCTCTGCCCATAGTTTTGCGTCACACTGCTCCGCTGTTTAATACTGATAAGCCTGATTCAATACACCTGACTCCTGGTCAGATCGTTTACTCTGCTTAACCTTCTGCGCTATTTTACACTGCTTTACATCACTGATCCGGCACCATTGCCCGGATCCAGATCAAACTCCAGCCCAATACGCTTCATAGTTTCGCACTAAACGCTAAAGTGATCTATCTCACTGTTTTTGTAATTAAAATCGTCGTAAAGGCTATTTTTTATGCTGTTTTTATAACGTTAAGTTATTAAAAGTAGGCATAAGGATAAAGAATCACAAAAAAACATTATTAGCCGGGTATTAATTTCTATCGTTATTAGTTCTATACTTCTTTTCGTGATGCAAATCACACTAACTAGAAAGATAAAAATAGACGACGAGGAAATATCTATGAACGTAAAAACTACCATCGCTACCCTGAGCATTCTCTCTGCACTCTCATTTGGTGCAGTAGCAGCAGAATCTATTGATGCCGCGCAGGCACAGGATCTGCAGGCTGTCGGCACCATCAGTGTCAGCGGCGTCGCGGGTTCACCGATGGATATCAAACAGAAGCTCAGTGACAAAGCGGATCAGCAGGGCGCAAAAGCCTATCGCGTGATCGAGGCTTACAACAACGGCAATTATCACGCTACCGCCGCGTTGTATAACTAAACCCAATAATGCCAGCAGCTTTCTGTCTGACGCGCCTTTTTGCGCTCCGGAGAGCTGAAGCAAAATCTTCAGGAGAGTTGACCATGAAAACTAAATTAGCAATTGCTGCTCTTAGTCTGGCGTCCCTGTTCTCAGTGGGTGCCAGCGCCGCCAGCCTGGTATCGAATGAACAGGCGCAGGGTTTGCAGCCCATGAATCAGACCATCAGCATCGGTGGACGTAACGGCGACCAGACGCATATCCGCCAGGTGCTGTCAGAGAAAGCAGATGCACAGGGCGCAAGCCACTATCGCATCATTGAAAACAACCAGGACAACACCTGGCATGTCACCGCTGAGCTTTATAAATAATTAACTGTGATGACGTCTGAAGGCGCATCACAAATATCGACGACCCGCCCTTACGAGTAACCGCAGGTTGTTGAATGTAATGAGGAGATAATCATGAATATCAAAACAACCATTGCTACAGTCAGTCTGCTTTCCGTTATTGCGTTCGGCGCTTCTGCCGCACAGCTGGTAACCGGCGATCAGGCGCAGAATCTGCAGCCTGCGGGTACCGTGACCATCAGTGGAACCGCGGGATCACCGATGGATTACCGCGCAGAGCTTTCACAGAAAGCGGATGAGCAGGGTGCCAGCGCCTATAAAGTGATCGAGGCGCGTACCGGTGATAACTATCACATCACCGCGCAGCTTTATAAGTAATTCCTCGTCAGATTAATGACGAACCCTTTGGCCCCGCTCGCGGGGGCCTTTTTTCATCTGATGTATTATCTGACATTAAAGTGCAGCCGGCCTTCCAGCTCCTCTTCCGCTTCATCAAATAACAGAATCAGCGCGCCATAACGCCGTCGCTGTCCTCTACCCAGATTGACAAACTCAATCTCCAGCGGCATCGGTAACAGATCCCCTGTCACAACATCCCACAATCCATCCAGATCGCAGATGCGGCGCTCCTCCAGCGCAAATCGCTCGCTGAACTGGCGAAAGAAATGGGCCTGGTCGACTATTTCATTAAAATCAAAACGCTCGATTTTCATGCTGACGGCTCCCATGCTCCGTCTGCGGGCGACCTCTGCCGCCCGTTCATGCCGTTAGCTCAAACCGCCCAGGTGCAGCGCTTTGACCTCCAGATACTCTTCCATACCCAGTACCGAACCTTCGCGGCCCAGACCCGACTCTTTCACCCCACCAAACGGCGCCAGCTCGGTGGAAACGGCACATTCGTTAATGCCGATCATGCCGCTTTCCAGCGCCGCTGAAACGCGAAACACCCGTTGCAGATTCTGGGTATAAAAGTAAGCAGCAAGGCCGAATGGCGTATCATTGGCGCGGCGGATGACGTCATCTTCATCATCAAAGCGGAAACAGGCAGCCACCGGACCAAAGGTCTCTTCCTGCGCAAGCTGCATGCCTTCATGCGCCTCGGTAATGACCGTAGGCTGCCAGAAGTTGCCACCCAGCGCATGGCGCTCACCACCTGCCAGTAGTTTGCCGCCTTTTGCTACCGCGTCTTTAACGTGCTGCTCAACTTTTTCCACCGCCGACGCTTCAATCAATGGTCCGACAATCACGCCTTCATCCATGCCATTACCGACTTTGAGCTTGCTGACTTCGGCTGCCAGCTGCTCAGTAAACGCATCATAGACAGCGTTATGAATATAGAAGCGGTTAACACTGACGCACACCTGACCCGCATTACGGAATTTGTTGGCAATGGCACCCTGTATGGCGGCATCAAGGTCGGCATCGTCGAATACGATGTACGGCGCATTGCCTCCCAGTTCCATCGACACTTTCTTCATGGTTTCGGCGGCATTACGCATCAGCAGCTTGCCCACCTGCGTTGAGCCGGTGAACGAGATTTTACGCACCGCTTTGCTGGCCATGATCGCATCGCTGATAGCATGGGTATCACCCGCCACCGCATTCAGCACGCCATCCGGCACGCCCGCCTGCTTCGCCAGTGCCAGCAGGGCAAAAGCAGAGAGTGGCGTGTTATTGGCAGGTTTAATGATGCCGGTGCAGCCCGCAGCAAGCGCTGGCCCCAGTTTGCGGGTCAGCATCGCCATCGGGAAATTCCACGGCGTAATGGCAGCCACTACGCCAATCGGTTCGCGGGTCGCCAGAATGCGGGATCCGGGTTTTGCGGGCGGAATGATCTCGCCGTTCGCCCGTTTCGCCTGCTCGGCGAACCACTGAATAAAGCTGGCGGCGTACTCCACTTCCCCTTCGGCCTCTTTCAGGGGTTTGCCCTGTTCAGTGGTCATCAGTTGCCCCAGCCAGCGCTTGTTCTCAATGATCAGCTGGTACCAGCGATTGAGAATTTCAGCGCGCGCTTTTGCGGTCTGCGCCCGCCAGGCGGGAAAGGCACGTTCCGCTGCGGCAATAGCCTGTTCCGTTTCCGCCTTACCGGCTTTTGCCACCTGCGCAATCACCTCGCCGGTTGCCGGATTAGTCACGTCAAACGTGGACGCCGCCTGATGCCACTGACCGTCCGCTAAATAGCCGGTCCGGAACAGTTCGCTCTCTTGCAGTGATTTCATTGATTCGCTCCTGTCAGTTTTGCTCTTCCGTCTGGAGAGTATAGTTGGCAAAAGCGACAGATTTTGTGATGGGTGGGGATTGCACAGGCCGCTGCAGGTCGCAGCGGCCAGATTCAGATTTGGATGAGTGTGTTCTGGTACTTATCCAGCATCGTCGCCAGTCGTTTGACCGGTTCCGTTACGCTGACGGGTGCCTCGTAATGGACCAGTTTTTCCTGATAGACATCCAGTTCTTTAAGCAGACGTTCAAAGTAGTAACGGCGCTTGTCGTCGCTGCTGGCGGAGATCACCCGATCGGCGGTGTAACGCAGCTGTCGGTGATACGCAGAGAGATCAGCATTAACTGGCACTTCTGCGTCGCGTAATCGCTGATGACCGATGATCAGCGTCAGAGCGATGCGATATTTATTGATATCACCCGGAAACAGGTTCAGTAGCAAAAACAGTTGCTGATAGAGCGCTGGCAGATGATTTTCACGCCGACGCGCCTGATTGGTGGTCATGGCCGAGACCGCTGCATACATAAAGCGGTTCAGCAGTTTGCGGCCGGTGCGCGCCTTCGATTTATCCCGAATCAGCAGAATGACCATCATCGCGACAAAGCAGCCGATAACCTGACCGAGCACATTATCGAGGAAGACGTTAATGTGAAATTCCATCGGATTATCGAGAACCAGCACGTTGAGCGTACCAATCAACGCGCCCAGCGTGCCGAGCTGACGCCGCTGAATAAAGATGCCGCCGATAAAACCCAGTATGCCGATAGCGATGCAAAGCAGTAGTGCGCTCTGCTGTGTCGCGGGCAGAACATACATAAAATAGAGCGCCCCCAGCGGAACCGCGACCGTCATGCCGTAGAGAAAATCCTTGGCCATCATCAGCGGGTTAGGCATACGCATCGCCAGCGCGGTAATTACGGCCAGCATTACCATACAGCCACTGCCAGAGGTCCAGCCCGTATAGAGCCAGAACAGTGAACCCAACGCGGTTGCAACGAAGGTGCGGATACCGTTAATCATCGCATGATGTGTTTCAGCCGAACGCGCCTGAATCACCACTTCGCGCTGCAGAATCTCCTCTTCCAGCGAGGTGATCCGGCTATTACTTTTGATTCCTTTCAGCAGCAACAGATATTCGGTAGCAGTGCCTACCCAGCTGGCCAGCGTGACCGGCGTTGATTTGCCGCTGGCACCAATCACCCGGCGCATCACTTTCATCCGCTTATGCACCTCTTCAACCGTCGAGGCCGGTTTTTCAACCAT
Source organism: Pantoea sp. 22096 (assembly GCF_052045955.1). Lineage (NCBI taxonomy): Bacteria > Pseudomonadati > Pseudomonadota > Gammaproteobacteria > Enterobacterales > Erwiniaceae > Pantoea > Pantoea sp. 22096. The sequence goes on from NZ_JBQEPW010000003.1 coordinate 415,105, forward strand.
CAACCGATACTGGGGCGGAATGTAGTCCGGGCGGGAATTCTGAATGAGGAAGGTTTCGGCAGCCTGCGTTATCAGCGTCAGTGACAGGGTATTGAGCATCTGCAAGCGGCGGTTGCTGTTCTTCCAGCGTGATGACTCCATCATCAGCTGGCTGCGCATGCTATTCAGCGCCGTGGTGCGCCGCACCAGCGCGCTCCAGGCTTTGTCGACCTCTTCCTTATCACCGTGTGCGACGCAGAGTTGCAGCAGCTGGTAGTGGGCCACCAGCAGCGAATCAACTTCCGCGTTGATCACTTTTTTAATCGAACGGGGTGAGAAAATCATGTCGGCCAGAATAGCGCAAAGAATGCCGAGTACGATTTCACTGCAGCGCTCTACCGCATATTGTGGCACCAGCGTCAGACCGCCGCTGGCATTAGCCGTCACCACAATAATCAGCGCGGTGTAGCCCGCCAGTCCGAGCGCGTAAGAGTTTTCTACCTTGATCAGCGAAGAGAGCCAGACGCAGAGTCCTGCCCAGATGCAGCACAGCAGCAGCATCACGACCGGTGCACGCACGGTGGCAATCATGATGGTCAGCGCGGCGATACAGCCAATAAATGTCCCGATAATACGCAAAACGCCGCGATAGCGTAGTGCCCCGGAATAGGGATCGCCGCCTGCCGCAAATGCCGTACCACCTGCCACGATCCCGGCGGTCATCACCGCCCAGCGCGGCGTTTCAAGGTTAAAGTGAAAACCCACCATCAGCGCTAACACCAGCGCAAAGGTGAGCTTTACCGGGAACCGCAGGAACTCGATCATATCGCCCTCTTAACCAAACTCACGCAGGCGATTGAACAGTCGGACCATCGGTGAAACCTGTTCAGGCTGACGATCGGCCTGACCGGTGATCACCACTGTCGCTGTTGTGCCCGCCGGGAAGCGATTGCCGGGCTGCTGATCAAGCCGGATGCGCACCGGCACACGCTGCGCCAGACGGACCCACTCCAGATTGGAATCTACCGTTGCCATGCCTTTACTGTCGACCGAGCTGCTGCTATTGGTGACACCCGCCGCGACACTGTCCACGGTGCCACGCAACACAATGTTGCTGCCAAGTGGAGTCACTTCCGCGCGGAAGCCCTTCTCAACGCCGTGCAGTTTGGTCTCTTCCAGGTAAGCCAGCACATAGAAAGAGTGCTGCTGAACCAGCGCCACCGCCACAGAACCACGGGTAATAAATTCGCCCTGATAGACGTTGAGGTTGGTGACCCAGCCATCGGAGGGTGCTTTCACGGTGGTGCGCTCAAGGTCAATCTTCGCCAGATCGCGCGTCGCCACCGATTTTGCCAGCTGATGCTCACTGGTTTGCAGGTCGTTATTGGATTGTTCGATCGCCTCGCGCGACATCGCAGAGGTGCCAAGCTGGTTGCGGCGGCCGGCTTCGCGACGTTTTTCACTCACCAGGGCCTGGTAATATTCAACATCCGCCTGTGCCTGATCGAGTGCCTTTTGATAGCGAGGGCGGTCAACCACAAACAGTGTATCGCCCTTCTTCACCAGCTGGTTGTCATGTACCGGAACCTCAGTAATCAGGCCAGTGACGTCAGGCGAAATCGCCACCACGTCAGCCGCAAAACGTGCATCACGGGTCCAGGGTGATTCGGTATAGAACACCCAGGCGCGGAAGATGATAACCACTGCGATGATGACCAGCAGAATAGTGATCGCGTAGCGCGCGATTTTTCTTATGAGTGCTTTCACTTCAACCTCAGACTAATAAACGGGAGACAAGGTAAAACACACAGCAGTAAAGCGCTGTATTAAAAAGTGCCGGATGCCAGACAAGATCGTAGATGCCGCTCGGCGTCAGCACGCGTTTCACTAACCAGAACAGCATCAGTGAAATAATCAATTCGATGAAAACGGGCGGAAAAGAGAGCCCAAACATGACAAATACCGGAAGCACACTCATCACAAATCCTTAGTTCGACCTTGCCGGGATACTTCGTTGCCTTTTCAGATGTCGCAGGAAACCCCTCTGGCAGCGTTATCCGAACCGCAGCTGGCTTAATAATAGCGTATCATCGAAGGGTATCAGGCAATGAAGAATCACCGGGAAATACCCCGGCGCGCTTATAATAACGCGCCTGACTATACGTTTTCTACTGAATGTGATCTAAATCACTTTTAAGCCAGAGTAAATAATGGAACGACTGAAAGGTATGTCTGTCTTCGCCAGAGTGGTCGAACTCGGTTCGTTTACCGCGGCGGCTCGTCAGCTCCATCTGAGCGTCTCATCCATCAGCCAGATCGTCGCGAAACTGGAGGATGCATTGCAGGTTAAGTTGCTGAATCGCAGTACCCGCAGTATCGGACTGACCGAAGCGGGTAAAATCTATTATCAGGGCTGCCGCCGTATGCTGGCGGAGGCGACGCAGGTGCATGAACAGCTTTACGCGTTTAACAATACGCCGATTGGCGTGTTGCGGATCGGCAGTTCCTCGACCATGGCGCAGAATGTGTTAGCCGGTATGACCAGCGATATGCTGCGGGAGTATCCGGGGCTGAGTGTGAATCTGGTTACTGGCGTTCCGGCCCCGGATTTGATTGCGGATGGTCTGGATCTGGTGATTCGGGTGGGCGCATTAAAAGACTCCAGTCTCTTTTCGCGTCGCCTTGGCGCGATGCCGATGGTGGTGTGTGCCGCAAAAAGCTATCTTGCCCAGCACGGCACGCCGGAGAAGCCGGGCGATATCGATAATTTTTCCTGGCTGGAATATAGCGTACGGCCCGACAACAATTTTGAGCTGATTGCACCGGAAGGCCTGGTGACCCGCCTGGCACCACAGGGACGTTTCGTAACAAATGATTCGCTGACGCTGATTCGATGGCTGAAGTCGGGCAATGGTATCGCTTATGTGCCAATGATGTGGGTGATTGATGAGATCACCGCAGGCGAGATCGATATTCTGTTTCCGCACTATCAGTCCGATCCGCGTCCGGTGTATGCGCTCTATACCGAGAAGGATAAACTGCCGCTGAAGGTGCAGGTCTGCATCGATTATCTGACCGGCTATTTTGAACAGGTGGCTGAACAGTATCAGCAACACCGTAAAAGCTGACAACCCGCCGGGCGGCGGGTTGTTGAGGTCACATCAGGCGGTGCCGCCGATGGTCAGTTTATCCAGCTTCAGGGTGGGCTGACCGACACCGACCGGCAGGCTCTGGCCCTCTTTACCGCAGACGCCCACGCCTTTATCCAGCGCCAGGTCATTACCTACCATCGAGATTTGCTGCATCGCTTCAATGCCGGAGCCAATCAGCGTGGCACCTTTGACCGGTTTGGTGATTTTGCCGTTTTCAATCAGATAAGCCTCTGAGGTTGAGAAGACAAATTTGCCGGAGGTGATATCCACCTGACCGCCACCAAAGTTCGGCGCATAGATGCCGTACTCAACGCTTTCAATAATATCCTGCGGCGATGATTTGCCTGCCAGCATATAGGTGTTAGTCATGCGCGGCATCGGCAGATGTGCATAAGATTCACGACGTCCATTCCCGGTCGGGCTGACGCCCATCAGTCGCGCATTCAGCTTGTCCTGCATGTAGCCTTTCAGCACCCCGTTCTCAATCAGCATGTTGTACTGACCGGGAACGCCTTCATCATCCACCGCAAGTGAGCCGCGCAGCCCTTCAAGGGTGCCGTCATCCACCACGGTACACAGCTCAGACGCGACCTGCTGACCGATTTTACCGCTGAACACCGAGGTGCCACGGCGGTTGAAGTCACCTTCCAGACCGTGACCGACCGCCTCATGCAGCAGCACGCCCGGCCAGCCCGCACCCAGCACTACCGGCAATGCGCCAGCAGGAGCCGCCACCGCAGAGAGATTAACCAGCGCCATGCGCACCGCTTCACGCGCCCAGGCGTCAGCGCGCACGTCGCCATTTTCATCTTCAAGGAAGAACGCATAACCGGTGCGTGCACCGCCGCCGCTTGCGCCGCGCTCACGCTTGCCCTGGTCTTCAACCTGAACGCTGATAGAGAGGCGAACCAGCGGACGAACGTCTGCCGCCAGCGTGCCATCAGTGGCCGCCACCAGCACCTGCTCGTAAACACCGGTCAGGCTGGCATTGACTTCCTGCACACGTGGGTCAGCCGCGCGGGCGACTTTATCGACGCGATGCAGAAGGGCAATTTTGTCTTCACGCGTCAGGCTGCTCAGCGGATCGACCGCCGAATAGAGTGAACGGTTCATCACGGCAGAAAGCGTATGGGCCTTGCCGTTTCCCTGTTCGCGTACAATGCTGCGAGCCGCTTCAGAGGAGAGACGCAGCGCATTCAGCGTAATCTGGTCGGCATAGGCAAAGCCGGTTTTCTCACCGCTGACCGCGCGCACGCCGACGCCCTGATCGATATGGTATGAGCCATCTTTAATGATTTTGTCTTCCAGCACCCAGGATTCGTGAAAGCTGGACTGAAAATAGAGATCGGCATAATCCAGACGACGTTCTGAAAGCTGCCCTAACAGGGAAAATAGGTCCTGCTGATTAATGCCGTTAGCAGTCAGTAACTGCTCACTTACCAGGTTCAGAGTCATCGTTTCTCACTCATTATGTGCTCAGATAATCATAGCCTGCGGTAATTCCGGTACGGCGTCAAATTCACTTGTTGTCTGTTTCACGCGGTTTACGCAGTACTTCATTGATTTCCGGTTTATCCAGTGGGCCACTGATGTGATAACGCAGCAGCGATATCTTGTTCCACAGGGGGCCCAGGACTTTACTGGCAGCAAATACCGCCGCGCCAATCACCGGATTAATCGCAAAGGCGGTCGCTACTCCGACAGAGGCAGAAATCTCAGGCGCAACCACCGCTTCCATATCGATCTGACGTTTCACCAGGTCGAGATTGCCCTGCATGGCGATGTCTGCTTCCAGTCCATCTACCAGCAGGTTATCGGTGCGCATGACGCCGTTTTCGATCCAGGCCGTGCCGTTAATCGAATCGAAATAGAACGCGTTGGTGAAGGTGTCGCTGAAGTCGAAGCGCAGCTTGCGCAGCAGCGCATCGAAGCTCACCAGACGCAGGATTTTTCCCGCCGTGCCGGTATTCACATCTGCAATCTGGCCTTTGCCAAAGTGGGTCTTCAGGGTGCCACTCAGTGTCTCTGCAGAGGGCTGCCAGGGTGCAGAGCGCCAGTGCAGATCGTAAGCAATATTAAAGGGCGCATCGCGCAGCGGCGTGTTGACGCCAAACCAGTTGGTCGCGTTATTAATATTCGGTCCCTTAAGCGTGCCCTTCAGCGAGGTGCGCTGGTCGTCCGGGCGATTAACCCACTCACCGTTAATTTTAAGCTGGGAGCTGCCGGTATCCACTTTTCCGTTAGTAAGCGCTAACGTATCTCTTTTAGGCTGCAGCACCGCGGAGACCTGGCCATATTTCTGGCCCAGTACCCAGCACTCTTTACAGCGCAGCTGTAAGGCGGGCCACTGGCTGAAGTTAATGTTTGTGGTTTGCTGAGAAGGCGCTTTGCCGCCCTTGCCTGTCTCGTTTTCCCATTGCGGATTGTAGTAGAGGTAATCCAGGTTCACCTGCCATGGCGCTTTGGGGGCCATCGCCAGTTCACCGCGCAGCTCTTTCGCACTGACGCTGACCTGGCCATTGCCGCCTGAACGCTGTGCCAGTGTCGCTTCAACGTCATGCCATTGCTGCCCCGCCAGCGTGACCGCCGGACTGCGTAGCGTGATGTTACCCGGCAGCGTGACGCCACCCGTCTGGAAGTCGCTGCCGCCGCCTGTCGTCCCCGCACCTGCAGAACCGCCGGCAGCCATCATCGCTACCCAGGCCTCGCCATCCAGCACGGGCAGATTCAGTACCATGCCCTTATGGTCGGGTAGCGCAGGCGTTTTCTGTGCATCATTCAGCCAGATGCCACGATCGACGCGCAGCGTCGGTTCCAGCAACCAGCGGCTGTTAAAACGATGGTTTGCATTGACGCTGCCGCTGAGATCGAAATGGTTCAGGTCACCACTGGCCTGAATGGCAACTGGCATCGCCTCACCGGCTTTCTTATTGAGCGGCGCAGGTAAGTGACTACTTACTTCTTTAGCATTACCGTTCAGCGTCACGTCATAACGCGCCCCGCCATGATGCGGTAACGTAATATTGACGTCGCCCTGCCACGGCAGATGCCCGCCGAGCTGCTTGCTGACGGCTGCCGGAACCTGGCTGATTTTCGCGGGTTGCCAGTCACCCTGAAGTTTGACGTTAACGCCAAAGTCATCCGGGTTCTCGTGGGTGCTGAAACGAACGCCCATCGGCTGCCCGAACCAGTTCGCCCGCAGATCCTCACTGGCCAGATTGCCGTTGTCATAACGGAAGCGACCAGAAAGATTGTTGATGGTGGTTTTTAACGGTTTGATAAACAGCGCGTTGTTGTTCAGATCGACATTACCGCGGGCGTGCACCTGCTCTCCATCCAGTGGGATGTTCAGATTCAGATGGCCACCGACACGGCCTTTAATTTTCAGCTGCTCCAGTGCGGCACCGAGTGACGGTTTAAGCGGCGTCTGATCGAAATAGTCAGCGATCTGCTGGCCCTCACCACTGATATCCCCATCAATGATCAGTTTTTCTTTCAGGTAGTCAGGGATCACCGCCGTGACGTTGTGAGCGTCTACTTCGCCCAGGTGCGCCATTGGCGCTTTCATCCACAGACCATCGTTCAGGAAGTTGAGGTCGACATCGAGATTGCTCAACGCCGGCCATTTGGGCTGAAACGCATAGGTCGCCTGGCGAAGCGGCACCCAGACCTGGAACATGCCATCATTGTGCTTGAACGGGAACAGCGCCGGATTACCGGCAAACAGCAGCGTGGCGTTGTCCACCCTGCCACCCTTCACCGCCCCACTCAGATAGTGCGTCAGGCTGTTACCCATCAGCGGCACCGGGAAGTAGCGCCAGGCATCGCCCGCATCAGTAAGTCGGATACCCGCCAGAATATCCAGACGGGGCTCGCCGCCGCTATTCTGCTGGTAGCTGAAGTCGCCACGCGCCCAGAGTGAGCGCGCTTCGAGGTTAAGCTTTTCACCCGCCAGCGTCAGGCCATGTTCATCTTTAAGCCAGCGCAGTGCCCCGGTCACCCGCTTAATCTCTAACGGAGCCTGGAACATATCGCCATAGGGAACGGTTGCCGCGCCCATATCCACACTGACCTGACCATGGCTCAGGCTGCCGCGTGCTTCTCCGCTCAGGTGACTGATGCCCGGCAACAGTTTCCAGTGCTGCCAGCTGAAATCACGCCACTTCACCTGTAAACGGGTGTTTTCAGGCTGCTGTAATGGAATATCCAGCGCCAGGCCATCGATGGTGCCCTGTGGCTGCAGCGTCTGCCAGTTTTCAAACAGGGCCGGAGAGAGCGGCGCAAATAACGGAACGATCGGCGCAATATGACTCAGCACCAGCTGTGTGGCGCGCACCCGCACCTCCTGCTGACCATCCGGCCCCAGCAACTGCTTATCTTCAGGACGCCATAACAGCGAGAAGTGACCGGCGGGCCAGGCCTGACCGTCAGTGCTGAGCCGGGTCTGCGGCACATTGACCACCCAGCCATTCTGGAAGCGTGACAGATGCGCGGTCAGCCCATCGACCTCTATGCGGTGTCGTCCGGTTTCGCCCTGCCAGCTGGCACCGCCCTTGCGCAGCAGCAGATCGCCAGCATAGATGTCACCATCGCGCAGGTTAACCCAGGCCGCCAGGCTGAAGCGGGCACTGTCCAGCCGGGTATTGTCGCGCACCCAGCGGCCCAGCCATGGACGCATGTCGACGTCATCGGCCTGCATCCAGATGCGGCCGTCATTAAGTAAACCGTTACTGTCGTTAAGGTCGAGCCGCACCTGAACCACGCCGTGCTGACCGGTAAAGCTCGACAGACTGACTTCGCCTTCGGCGCGATGGCGGTTATCTTCATTGACCCAGGTGAGTCGGGGGATCGCCAGCTCAGCATGCTGGCCGGAAGGGGTACGGAAACGAATGGTGCTGTCGCGCAGATCAAAGTGGTCAAACTGACGCAGGAAAAGTTCGTTAATCTGCGCCGGACGGAAGCTGTTTTTCTCTTTGTCGTTGTCGAGTAAGGGGCGATTCGTGTCGAGATGCAGCTGCCAGAAGGTCAGATCGCGAAACTGCCAGCGCCAGTGCAGCAGAGACTGCCAGACGTCGAGCGCCAGATTGATACGTTTAATCGTGAGTTTGCCGTTTTCATGCAGATCGACGCTGAGGTCATGAACCTGCAGGGTTGGGCCGAAATTCTCCCATTTACCCTGTAACTGGCTGGCGTTGACCGGCACATCCGTTTTGTCGGAGATGAATTGCAGAAGGTTGTTGCGATAGCTGTCGAGATGCGGCATTACCAGACGCAATCCGCTGACCAGCAGCGCGACAATCACGATGATTGCCGCGACCAGCAGTAACAAAATCCTCGGCAACTGCCTCACTCACGCCTCTCCTTGTGTTCCGTAAACGACGGATAGTTGGTTCTCATACCCGACCGTCTTCAGATAAAAGCGTTAAAACGCGCATTTTATCCCAAACAAGGGCGTTTATTCAGCCTGATAACGGGCTGACGTTACATCATTACCACGTCGAACTGCTCCTGAGTGTAGAGCGCTTCAACATGAACTTTAACCTGCTTACCGACAAAGATTTCCACTTCAGCCAGCGCATGAGACTCGTCGGTTTTTAACGCCTCACCCACCGTCGGTGAAACATACACCAGGAAACGATCAGAATCATAGGCGTGGTGAACCCGCACAATCTCACGCATGATTTCATAGCAGACCGTTTCAACTGTTTTCAGGGTGCCGCGCCCTTTACAGACCGGGCAATCCTGGCACAGGACATGCTCAATGCTTTCACGGGTACGCTTACGCGTCATCTCTACCAGACCCAGCGCCGAAAAACCATTAATCCCGGTTTTGACCCGATCTTTACTGAGCGCGCTTTCCAGTGAATGCAGTACCCGGCGTCGATGATCTTCATTGCTCATGTCGATGAAGTCGATAATGATGATGCCGCCCAGATTCCGCAGGCGCAGTTGACGCGCAATCGCCTGAGTGGCTTCAACATTGGTGTTGAATATCGTCTCATCGAGATTGCGATGACCAACAAATGCACCGGTATTAATATCGATGGTCGTCATCGCTTCGGTCTGATCGATGATCAGATATCCGCCTGACTTTAGTTCAACTTTGCGATCCAGCGAGCGCTGAATCTCATTTTCGACGTCAAACAGGTCGAAAATAGGCTGTTTACCATTGTAGAGCTCTAGCTTACCGGCCATTTCCGGGATATATTCACCGGTAAATTCCACCAGCATATCGCAGGTCAGGCGGGAGTCGACCCGGATGCGATCCAGCGCTGCGCCCGCAAAATCACGCAGAATACGCTGGGCCAGAGCCAGCTCACCGTAGAGCAGGCAGCGGGTCTGATTGCGCTTTTTACGCTCGCTAACTTTGGTCCAGAGACGTTTGAGAAAAGCCGCGTCCTGCGCCAGCTCCTCTTCGCCAATCCCTTCTGCAGCGGTGCGGATAATAAAGCCACCCAGATCGTCACAGTAGTCAGCGACTACCGCTTTAAGCCGATCGCGCTCTTTCTCACTCTCGATACGCTGAGAGACACCGACATGCGATGCGCCTGGCATAAAGACCAGATAACGCGAAGGCAGGGTAATGTCCGTGGTCAGCCGGGCGCCTTTGGTGCCAAGCGGATCCTTGACCACCTGAACCACCAGATCCTGTCCCTGACGCACCAGCTCGGCAATATCGCGCACGATGAAATTTTTCTTTTCGTCGCCCGCCACACATTCCGTATGCGGCATGATATCTGAGGCGTGCAAAAAGGCGGCTTTTTCCAGGCCTATATCAACAAAGGCCGCCTGCATGCCGGGCAGAACACGGCTTACCCGTCCTTTATAAATATTGCCAACAATGCCGCGCCGCGCTTCACGCTCAATATGGATTTCCTGAAGGATGCCGCCATCAATGTAGGCAACGCGTGTTTCAGAAGGCGTGACGTTAACCAGTAATTCAGCCGTCATGTTGACCCCTTACGGCACGCAGTGAGTGAAAATGGCTGAGCAACTCCGCTGTCTCAACCAACGGTAATCCGACCACTGCATGGTAACTTCCGTTAATTTTGCGGACAAAGTTTCCTCCCCTGCCCTGAATGCCGTATGCACCCGCTTTATCCATCGGCTCACCGGTAGCGATATAGTCGTCGATGTCGCTCTCCGTTAAGGTGCGGAATGTCACATCAGTCGTCACGATGCAATCCAGCGCCTGCTGGCTGTCGGCCAGCGCCACTGCCGTCATGACCTGATGCGTATGACCGGAGAGTCTACGCAGCATCGCGTGGGCATCGGCGGCATCGCGCGGTTTTTCCAGCACGTCACCATTCAGCACGACAATCGTATCCGCGCCCAGCACCGGCAGATCCTGCGCGGCCAGTTTTACACCCGCCTGCGCTTTGTCATTGGCCAGACGGCGGACATAGCTCTCCGCCGCTTCATTCGGCTGACGCTGTTCTTCAACGTCAGTCACAATGCGCTCGAATGTCAGGCCAAGTTGAGTTAACAGCTCACGACGACGCGGTGAACCGGAAGCAAGATAGAGGGTTACCATAAATTTCCTTATTGAACAGCGAACTGACGACGAATTTTTCTCATAAGTAAGAATAGCCAGGGCCAGAGAATACCGTCGACGACACTGCTCCAGAAAATTTCAGGTCGGAATGAAACATTGATTACCAGGAATTCTGCCCAGAAGACAATCACATCCATCGCCAGAGACAGCACCATAACCATTAACGCTTGCTGCCACAACGCTAAGTTGCGGAATAACTGGAACTTAAAGGCTATCAGGTAGGCGATGATACTGAGCGCCAGCGCACGTACGCCAAGCGTGGACCCGGCAATCAGATCCATGATGGCACCCAGCATAAATCCGCTGCCGACGTTGACCCGATGCGGCAGTGCAAGAACCCAGTAGATAAGGATGAGCAGCAGCCATGAAGGCCGGAACATATAAATTTCATCCGGCCATGGCATGATCTGCAGAACTAACGCGACCAGGAAAGAGAGCCAGATGACCCAACGTCCCTGGCTGCGATATCGACTCAAGGCTGCCCCCCGCGTGAACGCGAGGAGTTGTTCTGTCCGCTACTGCCACTGCTGCCTGTTGATGGAGCAGGCGGCCCCATCTGTGCGGCAGGCGCAGGCGGGCCCATTTCACCCGCAGGCGGTAAGACCTGCGGCATCATCTGCATCAGACGCTCATTCGCAACGCGATGAACTTCATCCTGCGGCAGCGGCATATCGCCATTACGATCCGCGCCCCACAGCAGCAGCAGATAACGCAGACGCTGCAGACCCGCGGTCGGATGCGCCTGAATCACCGTATAAGCGCGCTGCGTATCCACTTTCACTGAGGAGACCACGCCCACCGGATACCCCTCAGGGAAACGACCACCGATACCTGACGTCACCAGCACATCGCCGACCCGAATGTCCGTATTACCCGGCAGATGCTCAAGCTGGAGATCTTCAGTACAGCCGTTACCAGCGGCAATCACACGAATGTCATTACGCAACACCTGAATAGGCAGCGCATGTGACGCATCGCAGATCAGCAGAACACGGCTGGTGAGCTGTCCGACGGCGATAACCTGACCGACCACGCCTTTATCACTGATGACCGGTTGACCTTCATAGACACCGTTAACGCTGCCTTTGTCGATCACCACCTGGTCGGTGTAAGGATCGGTGCCGGTAGAGATCACCTGCGTCACCATCTTTTGCTCATCCTGACGCAGCGGTGAACCCAGCAGTTCACGCAGGCGTGCGTTTTCCTGCTTATATTGCCCCAGCATTAGCAGGTTACTGTTTTTCAGGAAGAGCTCACGACGTAACGCTTTGTTTTCCTGCTCCAGCTGCTGACGCGACGCCAGCGACTCTGACACGCCATCCAGCAGCTGACGTGGTCCATTAGCCAGGAAGTAAAACGGACTGACCGACGTATCCAGATAGTTGCGTATTTGGGTGAAAGAGCTCACACGGCTGTCGGCAACGATAATGGCAATTGCCACGATGACCGCCAGGAAAAGACGCAACTGCAGGGAAGGTCCCCTGCTAAAAATCGGCTTCATATAATCTGCGTGATCCTCGACAACAGGAGAGGAAGCGACGGCCAAACACCGTGCTTCCCTGGGCTGAACGCACTGTACCGGCACACATTTCGCCGGTTCACATGTCACTCCCTCGCATGATCATTGCGTTCTCAGCCGGTTGAGGCAATTATTCTTCGCTGAACAAATCGCCGCCATGCATGTCGATCATTTCCAGCGCCTTGCCGCCACCGCGAGCCACACAGGTCAGCGGATCTTCAGCAACAACAACCGGAATACCCGTCTCTTCCATCAGCAGGCGATCCAGGTTGCGCAGTAACGCACCACCACCGGTCAGCACCATGCCGCGCTCTGAGATATCGGAGGCCAGCTCAGGCGGACACTGCTCAAGAGCAACCATCACCGCGCTGACAATGCCGGTTAACGGCTCCTGCAGAGCTTCCAGAATTTCGTTGGAGTTCAGCGTGAAGCCGCGCGGTACACCCTCTGCCAGGTTACGGCCACGAACTTCAATTTCACGGACTTCATCACCCGGATAAGCTGAACCAATCTCATGCTTAATGCGTTCTGCGGTCGCTTCACCAATCAGTGAACCGTAGTTACGACGCACATAATTAATAATAGCTTCATCGAAACGATCGCCACCAATACGTACGGATGAGGAGTAGACCACACCGTTCAGGGAGATCACCGCCACTTCGGTAGTACCACCACCGATATCAACGACCATTGAACCGGTCGCTTCAGAAACGGGCAGACCTGCACCAATAGCTGCAGCCATCGGCTCTTCAATCAGAAAGACTTCACGCGCGCCGGCGCCCTGAGCGGATTCACGAATCGCACGACGTTCTACCTGCGTGGCCCCGACGGGTACGCAGACCAGCACACGTGGGCTGGGACGCATAAAGCTGTTGCTGTGAACCTGCTTGATGAAGTGTTGCAGCATCTTTTCGGTCACGAAGAAGTCAGCGATAACGCCATCTTTCATCGGACGGATAGCGGCAATATTGCCTGGCGTACGACCGAGCATCTGTTTGGCGTCATGACCCACGGCCGCGACACTTTTCGGTGAACCGGCACGGTCCTGACGAATAGCAACCACAGAAGGCTCGTTCAGCACGATGCCTTGTCCTTTTACGTAAATCAGGGTATTCGCGGTACCCAGGTCAATGGACAAGTCGTTGGAAAACATGCCACGAAATTTTTTAAACATACTAAGGGATAATCCTGCAAGCTGGGGGCGGAAAATAAAATCCGCTTACTTTACCAACCACACGAAGCTGCCACAAGGCGCAAAAACGTTCTGCTTCGGTGAAAAAAGACGCCTGATTGCGTTTAAGTCATCTGAACCCGCGATCCGTAGCAGCAGAATGGCGACCAGACGCCATCAGTGCTGCATTTCACGTGATTTCCGCTTGCCATGCCCGACATAAAATTTAACATTTCCGGCACGATGGTTATGGGTTCAGATGCGGTTTAACATTAAAAAAAACCGTCAATTTCTGTCATTACGACAGCAAATCATTAAATACGGTAACGTTGGGAATACTTCTTCACGTTACTGTTAACCGGAAGCGAAGGGGCAAAAAAGTCGCCCTGCCCGCCTGCCACACCCAGCGCCACTAATGTCTGCCACTCCGCTTTGGTGCGGACACCGGTGGCAAACACCTGAATACCCGTGGACTTACAGACCTCCAGCAGACTCTGTACAAACAGCTGATTGGCGGTCCGTCGTTCAATGTTGCGCACCAGACCTGCATCAAGCTTGATCAGTTCCAGCGGCAGCTGTCGTATATAGGCACTGCTGACGACGGTTAAACCCGCCTGATTCACCGCTACACGGCAGCCAAAAGCCTTAAGTGCACGGAATACTGGTGTTAAATGGTCGATGTGTTGACAGACATCTGCCTCGGCAAGTTCAAATAAAAATCGTTTTCTTTGTGATTTGGGGCACTGCAGCAGCATATTCTGTAGCCAGAGGACAAATGAACGTTGCAGGAGCGAGGTCATCGTCACCGGCATCACCAGCGTCTCTTCCGGCCACAGTTCAGAGAGTGCCGCGATGCGCGTGACCAGCTGACGATCCCAGCCATCAGCCATACCGAGCTGCTGTACCAGCGGCATATATTCAGCGGCCAGTACCTCTTTATCGCCGTCAAAGATACGGGTCAGCATGACCCGATGCTGTACTTTGCCTTCGATATTAACGGTGGGTTTATGGTACAGCCGCGGACCACCGCGGCTTAACGTATTCTCCAGCAGGGTTCGCCAGCGCACGCTGCCCCGCCCGGCGTCCTGAGGGTTTCCTTCACCATTAATCCAGTTATTACCACCCAGCAGTGCTGCACGTCGCGTGGCCATTTCGGCATTTTCTATCACCTGCAGGACGGTCTGCCCGCTGTGCCAGGCGGTGATTCCGATGTGGATCAGATCATCGCGATTGACCAGGCGCATCGGTGGCAAAGAATCAACAGCATTGATCAGTTGATCGGCAATACTGTTTGCCTCTTTAAGACTGCGATGCGGCAGTAATACGGCAAAATCACTGCGAAAATAGCGTGCCAGCAAAGCGCCGGGATAGCGCAGCACAAAGGTAGAGAGCATGTTGACGAAATTGAACAGGTACTCCTCAACCAGCGCTGGCTCCAGTGAATCTTTCAGCGCGTCCAGATCGGGCAGGCGCACCATCATCACCACACCATGGGTGCCGACAGCTTCCTGATCTTCCAGAAGGGTCGCGAGCTGGTTATCAAAGAACAGTCGGTTGTTAAGGCCAGTGCGTCCATCCTGCGCGGCAAAGGTGCGGATCAGCGTGTCGATACGCAGGCGCTGTTCGCCCGCTTCCTGCAGATCCGCCAGCAGTATATCCATCGCGCGACTCGCCCTGGGTGGCCACTCATCCACATCCCGTTTCGGCACAACCCCACGTTCGCCGTTGATAATCGCCTGTGCCCGTCCTTCAAGATGCTCCATGCCACGCCACTGACGACTAAGCCAGCGATGCATCATCAGCAGCAGCAGACTCATCACCAGCATGACCGTAAACAGAATGCCCAGCGTAGAGGTGCCGGTGATGGAGCGCAGCCAGGTTTTGGCAGGATCAAGGGTCACAACCCGCAGCTGTAAGCCGGTCTGGTGCATCAAAGGCACATCGACCTGGATAAAACGATTGGGTTCGTCTTCCAGCATCTGGTTTTCGTGTCGGGAGAGTGTGAGGAAAGTCTGCCTGCCGTTATGAAGGGAAATCTGCTCGGCATTCATTATTGGCATCATGCGCGTAAGCCAGTTATGAAGCTGTTCTGGCGTCTCGGAGAACATCGCCTGATCGACCTCGGTCGCCAGCACCTGCGCCCGATGTTCAACCCGCTGATGACTGAACCAGAAAACACTGAATGCGCAGCCTGCCAGCATCAATGACATCGCCAGCAGGCTTAAAAAGGTAATAAACGCAGATAATTTTGTGGTTAATCGCATCCCTGTGCCTGTATTGCTGCGGTGATAACCGGATCACCCCACCTTGTACCGTCAGCCTGACGAAAACGCGAGCAAAATAGCATAATTTGCCGCTGCCGACAGCGCCGAGTCGCATGAAGCCGAAGTATATCGTCGGGATAGGATTGCTGACGTTGATCCCGACACTTTTCAGCGCATTCTCATCGCACAGGCCAGCCAGGAAATTTCACATTTTCAGGGCGAAACTGGCTGATATCAGCGATAGTCATCATGCTGGTTGATGACATCCTGTCTGGAGAAGCCCCATGAAACGCATACCCTGTCTGACCGAAGCCGACGTAACGCCGGAAAGCATATTTAATATGAAGCGCCGCCAGGTGCTGAAAACGCTGGGACTAAGCGCTGCGGCGATGGGTATGCCGGGCGTGGCTAATGCCGATATTCTCAGCTGGTTCAAAGGCAACGATCGCCCACCTGCTCCAGCAGGCCGACCGCTCGACTTCACCAAACCGGCGCAATATCAGGCCGATCTGACGCTGACGCCTGCGGATAAAGTTTCCGGCTACAACAATTTCTATGAGTTCGGGCTGGATAAGGCCGATCCGGCTGCCAATGCCGGAACACTGAAAACAGAGCCCTGGAAACTGACCATTGATGGCGAAGTGGCGAAACCCCTAACCCTTGATATGGATGACATCTTCAAACGCTTTGCTATGGAGCAGCGAATCTATCGCATGCGCTGCGTAGAGGCCTGGTCGATGGTGGTGCCCTGGGTAGGCTTTGAGCTGAATAAACTTCTCTCGCTGGCGGAACCCACCAGCAAAGCGCGCTTTGTTGCCTTTCAGACGCTCTACGATCCTGAGCAGATGCCGGGCCAGAAAGATCGCTTTATTGGCGGTGGCCTCAATTATCCCTATGTCGAAGGTTTGCGTCTGGATGAAGCGATGCATCCACTGACAATACTGACCACTGGCGTCTATGGCAAAGCGCTGCCGCCGCAGAATGGCGCGCCGATTCGTCTGACGGTGCCGTGGAAATATGGCTTTAAAGGCATTAAGTCGATCGTCAAAATTACGCTGACCGACAAACAGCCGCCGACCACCTGGAACCAGATTGCCGCCGACGAGTATGGTTTTTATGCCAATGTGAACCCCCACGTCAATCATCCACGCTGGTCACAGGCGACAGAGCGGTTTATTGGCCCGGGCGGCAGTCTGAAGGTCGAACGTCAGCCAACGCTGCTGTTTAACGGCTATGCCGAACAGGTGGCGTCGCTCTACCGCGGCATGGATTTACGGGAGAATTACTAAGTGGTCCGCCTGTCGATAAAACAGATCATGTGGCTCAAGGTGAT
The DNA here is from genome assembly GCF_052045955.1 of Pantoea sp. 22096. Taxonomy (NCBI): domain Bacteria; kingdom Pseudomonadati; phylum Pseudomonadota; class Gammaproteobacteria; order Enterobacterales; family Erwiniaceae; genus Pantoea; species Pantoea sp. 22096. The sequence goes on from NZ_JBQEPW010000003.1 coordinate 432,078, forward strand.
CCTGCACCTGGCAGCCCTGTTGCCGCTGGTTTATCTGGTGCTTGCTGTGATGCAGGGTGGACTGAGTGCGGACCCGGCAAAAGATATTCAGCATTTTACCGGCCGCATGGCGCTGAAACTGCTGCTGGGTACGCTGCTGGTTTCACCCCTGGCACGCTACGGCAGGCAGCCTCTGTTAATCCGCACCCGGCGCCTGCTTGGCGTCTGGACATTTGTCTGGGCTTCTCTCCACCTGCTGAGCTACTACCTGCTGGAATTGGGCGTGGATAATCTGCGTCTGCTGGGCAGCGAACTCATCTCCCGTCCCTATCTGACGCTGGGAATTATCAGCTGGCTGATATTACTGGTCCTGGCGGTAACGTCATTTCAGCGCGCTCAGCGCAGGCTCGGTAAACGCTGGCAAACCCTGCACAATGCGGTCTATCTTGTGGCGATTCTGGTGCCGATTCACTATATCTGGTCGGTGAAAACCGTGTCCCCACAGCCACTTATCTATGCCCTCATTGCTGCACTGCTGTTAGCCTGGCGTTACAAAAAATTTCTCAAATGGTGGCCCCGCTAGCACTTCACCCGTTGTTTTCCTCTGCTGTTTTCTGATAAAAGATGTGGCCCGCAGGCCACATCCGATCATCTTCGCAGATAAGACCAGTATTTTGCTGCGAAATGACACGAAACGGATATAATGCCCGGCTTTATTGCTCGTCGGGTCTTCTTTTTCAGCCTGAAAGGTGACAAATGAAGATTCGCAAGGTATTTTACGCGATGCCTCAATGATTGCGGGAGATGGCAGCACGATGGCGCATAAATTACATATTCTGCTTTTAAACGGGCCCAACCTGAATCTGTTGGGAACACGTGAACCTGAGAAGTATGGTCATACCACGCTGAGTCAGATCGTTGACGATTTGACGCGTCAGGCAGACCAGTTGAATGTGGAGTTGAGCCACCTGCAAACCAATGCTGAATTTCAGCTGATTGATCGCATTCATGAGGCCAAAGGCAATGTGGATTACATCATCATTAATCCTGCCGCGTTTACCCATACCAGTGTCGCACTGCGTGATGCCCTGCTGGCGGTAGAAATACCGTTTATCGAGGTTCATCTCTCCAATGTGCATGCCCGCGAGCCCTTCCGTCATCACTCCTATCTTTCTGATGTTTCTGCTGGCGTGATCTGTGGGCTTGGCGCTGACGGCTACACATGGGCTTTACAAACGGCAGTAAAACGCCTGTCTCAAACTAATTAATCAAACTGAGTACGGAACCCCACTCATGGATATTCGTAAAATTAAAAAACTGATCGAACTGGTTGAAGAGTCTGGCATTTCTGAGCTGGAAATCTCTGAAGGTGAAGAGTCCGTTCGCATCAGTCGTGCACCTGCAAACGTGGGTTACCCGATGATGCAGCAGGCTTACGCTGCGCCGGTTCAACAGCCTGCTCTGGCGACAGCCGTTGCCCCTGTTGCAGCCGTTGCCGAAGCGGCACCGGCTGAAATCAGCGGTCACATCGTGCGTTCACCAATGGTAGGTACCTTCTACCGTACGCCGAGCCCGGATGCGAAAGCCTTTGTGGAAGTTGGCCAGAAAGTGAATGCCGGCGATACCCTGTGCATCGTCGAAGCTATGAAAATGATGAACCAGATCGAAGCTGACAAATCAGGCGTGGTGAAAGCTATCCTGGTTGAAAGCGGTCAGCCGGTCGAATTTGACGAGCCACTGGTTATCATCGAGTAACGGGGCAGATCATGCTGGATAAAATTGTTATTGCTAACCGTGGTGAGATCGCACTGCGCATTCTGCGTGCCTGTAAAGAACTGGGCATCAAGACTGTTGCGGTACACTCAAGCGCGGATCGTGACCTGAAGCACGTGCTGCTGGCAGACGAAACCGTCTGCATCGGCCCGGCGCAGTCAGTCAAAAGTTACCTCAACATCCCGGCGCTGATCTCTGCAGCAGAGATCACCGGCGCGGTGGCGATTCACCCCGGCTACGGCTTCCTCTCTGAGAATGCCGATTTTGCTGAGCAGGTTGAGCGCTCCGGCTTTATCTTTATCGGCCCGAAAGCAGACACCATTCGCCTGATGGGTGACAAAGTTTCTGCAATCAATGCGATGAAGAAAGCCGGCGTCCCGACCGTACCCGGTTCTGACGGTTCGCTAACGGATGATATGGAAAAAAACCGTGCCTTTGCCAAGCGCATCGGTTATCCGGTCATCATCAAAGCGTCTGGCGGCGGCGGCGGTCGTGGTATGCGCGTAGTGCGCGGCGACAAAGATCTGGAAGAATCCATCAACATGACGAAAGCGGAAGCCAAAGCGGCTTTTAACAACGACATGGTTTACATGGAGAAGTATCTGGAGAACCCGCGCCACATCGAGATTCAGGTACTGGCTGACGGTCAGGGCAACGCGATCTATCTGGGCGAACGTGACTGCTCCATGCAGCGTCGTCATCAGAAAGTTGTCGAAGAAGCGCCAGGCCCAGGCATCACAGAAGAACAGCGTCGCTTTATCGGCAACCGCTGTTCCCAGGCCTGTATTGAGATTGGCTATCGCGGCGCAGGTACCTTTGAGTTCCTGTACGAAAACGGTGAGTTCTACTTCATTGAGATGAACACCCGTATTCAGGTAGAACATCCGGTAACCGAGATGATCACCGGTGTGGACCTGATCAAAGAGCAACTGCGTATTGCTGCCGGTCAGCCACTGTCAATTAAACAGGAAGATGTGATCATTCGCGGACATGCGGTCGAGTGCCGTATCAACGCTGAAGATCCAGTCACCTTCCTGCCAAGCCCGGGTAAAATCACCCGCTTCCACGCGCCAGGCGGTTTTGGCGTGCGCTGGGAGTCGCATATTTACTCAGGCTACACCGTACCGCCTTATTACGACTCCATGATCGGCAAGCTGATCACCTATGGCGAAACGCGTGACGTGGCTATCGCTCGCATGAAAAATGCGCTGGCGGAACTGATTATCGACGGTATCAAAACCAACGTTGAACTGCAGATGAAAATCATGTCCGACGAAAACTTCCAGCACGGTGGAACCAATATCCACTATCTGGAGAAAAAACTCGGCTTGCACGAGAAATAATCGCAACGCTGAGTCAGTCTGAGGCCGGTTAATCCGGCCTTTTTCTTTTGCCGCTGGCGTTAAGGTTGAATCATGGATGCTCGTTTTATACAGGCACATAAAGAGGCGCGCTGGTCGCTTTACCTCACCCTGCTCTGGCTCGCTGCCTGGGGGCTCTCTGCCTGGTTGGGTGGCAATGCAATCGGTGTTACCGGCCTGCCGCGCTGGTTTGAACTCTCCTGCCTGTTTGCTCCCCTGTTGTTCATTTTTCTGTGCTGGATGATGGTGCGGGTGATTTTCCGCGACATGCCGCTGGAGGATCAAAGTGAACAGTGAAATTATCCTGCCGTTACTGATTTATCTGGTGTTGATTGCCGCGCTATCGGTGTTTGCCGTCCGTAAAAAGCGCGAAGGCAGCTTCCTCACTGAATACTTCCTTGGCAGCCGCTCCATGGGCGGGTTTGTGCTGGCGATGACGCTCACTACCACCTATATCAGCGCCAGCTCATTTATTGGGGGTCCCGGTGCCGCCTACAAATATGGACTGGGCTGGGTATTGCTGGCAATGGTGCAGGTGCCCGCCGTCTGGCTATCGCTGGGTGTGCTGGGGAAAAAGTTTGCCATTCTGGCACGTAAGCACAATGCGGTGACGCTGAATGATATGCTCTATGCCCGCTATCAAAGCCCGCTGCTGATCTGGCTGGCGAGTCTGAGTCTGCTGATTGCCTTTATCGGTGCCATGACGGTGCAGTTTATTGGCGGTGCGCGGCTGCTCGAAACCGCCGCTGGCATTCCTTATGACACCGGCCTGCTGATTTTTGGTGGCACCATCGCGCTCTATACCGCGTTCGGTGGATTCCGTGCCAGCGTGCTCAACGACGCCATGCAGGGCATTGTGATGCTGATTGGCACCTTTCTGCTGCTATTCGCAGTGATTCATCAGGCAGGTGGCCTGAGTACGGCGGTGCAGAAACTGCACGACATCGATCCGGCTCTGCTGTCCCCTCAGGGGCCGGGCGAGATTATTACGCCAACCTTCCTCAGTTCGTTCGTCGTACTGGTCTGCTTTGGGGTGATTGGCCTGCCGCATACGGCGGTGCGCTGTATCTCTTATAAAGACAGTAAGGCCGTCCATCGGGCCATTATTCTGGGCACCATTGTCGTAGTGGTATTGATGCTGGGCATGCATCTGGCCGGTGCGCTGGGCCGCGCGGTACTGCCGAATCTGGCCGTGCCGGATAGCGTTATTCCGACACTGATGATTACTGTTCTGCCACCGTTAGCGGCCGGGCTGTTCCTGGCAGCCCCGATGGCCGCAATTATGTCGACCATCAATGCCCAGCTGTTACAGGCTTCAGCCACGCTGATTAAAGATCTCTACCTGCGTATCGCCCCGCAGCAGCTGGAAAATGAGACGCGACTGCGGCTGTTATCTGGCACCATTACCTTCGCACTGGGTATCCTGCTGCTGATTGCGGCCTGGAATCCGCCCGATATGATTATCTGGCTCAACCTGCTGGCATTTGGCGGCCTGGAGGCGGTTTTCCTCTGGCCGCTGGTTCTCGGCCTCTACTGGGAACGTGCCAATGCCGCAGGCGCCATCACCGGCATGGTAGTGGGTGGAGGCTGCTACGCTTTTATGGCGAGCCTTAACCTGCAGATTCTGGGTTTTCACCCTATCGTGCCCTCCCTGCTTTTAAGCCTGCTGGCATTTCTGGTGGGTAACCTGTTTGGACGCGCGCCGCACGTGGCGGACGCGCCGCAACATTGACGGAAAGAGAGACGTTATGCCGTGGATTCAAATCAAAATTAACAGCTCAGGTGAACATGCGGAAACGCTGAGCGATGCGCTGATGGAGATCGGTGCGGTTTCAGTCACCTTTCAGGATACCAACGACACGCCGGTGTATGAGCCGCTGCCAGGCGAAACGCGCCTGTGGGGCGATACCGACGTTATCGGCCTGTTCGATGCAGAAACGGATATGGCCCTGATTACTGCCGAACTGACACAACATCCGCTGCTGGAAGACGGTTTTCGTCACCGGATCGAGCAGATCGAGGATAAAGACTGGGAGCGCGAATGGATGGAGAACTTCCACCCGATGCGCTTCGGCGAACGTCTCTGGATCTGTCCGAGCTGGCGTGATGTGCCGGATCCTGATGCCGTCAACGTCATGCTCGATCCCGGTCTGGCATTTGGCACCGGCACCCATCCCACCACCTCGCTCTGCCTGACCTGGCTCGATGGGCTGGATCTGGAAGGCAAAACGGTGATCGATTTCGGCTGTGGTTCGGGGATCCTGGCGATCGCCGCACTGAAGCTGGGCGCGGCTCAGGCGATCGGGATTGATATCGATCCGCAGGCTATTCAGGCCAGCCGGGATAATGCTGAGCGCAACGGCGTCTCCGATCGCCTGTCGCTCTATCTGCCCCACCAGCAACCCGAAAATCTGCAGGCTGATGTGGTGGTGGCCAATATCCTGGCCGGCCCGCTACGTGAACTGGCCCCGCTGATCGGTGTACTGCCGAAGTCTGGCGGTCATCTGGGCCTCTCGGGCGTGTTAGAGAGCCAGGCAGAGAGCGTCTGCGAAGCGTATGTCAGCGCGTTCACGCTCGACCCGGTTGCGGTTAAAGAGGAATGGTGCCGGATTACCGGGATTAAATCCTGATTTTTGCGTTTGTCCGTTTGCACTGATATCGCCGTCGTCGTAACAAAGCGGCTTAACAGAATATTCAGCCAACCCGTAGCGTAAGTTGCGGGCTTTCCCGATTTGAAATGGATGCTTGTATCGTTAATCACGGCATGTGACGTTTTTTATCTGGCGAATTGACGTACTTTTCTGGAAAAACTTTTGCTCACAATTTCAGCATAAATAGCTAAATCATTGTTATTTAATAATAATAATGAATAGCATCGATCATCATCCGGATTTCATTGATCTTTCTTGCTGATTGTTCAAAGTTTGGCCTTTCATCTTCCTGCAAAAATGCGTAATATACGCCGCCTTGCAGACACAGTATGGCCATTCTGACTTCATGCGTATTGGAAACCTCCAGCTGAGAAATCGACTGATTGCAGCACCGATGGCCGGTATTACCGACAGGCCGTTCAGGACGCTGTGTCACGAAATGGGTGCAGGCATGGCAGTTTCTGAGATGCTGTCTTCTAACCCGGAAGTCTGGGCTAGCGACAAATCTCGATTACGTATGGTTCACAGTGATGAGCCAGGCATTCGCGCCGTGCAAATTGCCGGTTGCGATCCCAGTGAAATGGCGCAAGCTGCACGCATTAATGTCGAGGCTGGTGCACAGGTCATCGACATTAATATGGGATGCCCTGCCAAGAAGGTTAACCGCAAAATGGCGGGTTCAGCCTTATTGCAATATCCCACCGTGGTGGAGTCCATTCTCTCCGCAGTGGTTAATGCAGTGAACGTGCCGGTCACGCTGAAAATTCGTACTGGCTGGGATCCTGAAAACAGGAACTGTGTCGCGATTGCCCAATTGGCTGAACGCTGCGGTATACAGGCTCTGACGATACATGGTCGCACTCGTGCCTGCCTGTTCAACGGAGAAGCTGAGTATGACAGCATTCGGACAGTTAAGCAGAGTGTCTCCATTCCGATTATCGCGAATGGAGACATAACTGACCCGCATAAAGCCAGAGCGGTGCTCGACTATACAGGGGCCGATGCTCTGATGATAGGACGCGCTGCTCAGGGAAGACCGTGGATCTTCCGGGAAATCCAGCATTATCTGGACACTGGGGAGTTGCTTGCCCCGCTGCCGATGGCAGAGGTCAAGCGCTTGCTTGTTTCGCATATACGTGAGCTGCACGACTTTTACGGTTCAGGCAAGGGATACCGTATAGCGCGAAAGCACGTCTCCTGGTACCTGCAGGAGCACGCCCCGAATGACCAGTTTCGGCGCACATTCAACGCCATAGAGGATGCCAGCGAACAGCTGGAGGCGTTGGAGGCATACTTCGAAAATCTTGCGTAACGAAATAAAGAGCTGAAAGAACTATGTTCGAACAACGCGTAAATTCTGACGTACTGACCGTTTCTACCGTTAACTCACAGGATCAGGTAACTCAAAAACCTTTGCGTGATTCGGTTAAACAGGCACTGAAGAACTATTTTGCTCAACTGAATGGTCAGGATGTGAGCGACCTGTATGAGCTGGTTTTGGCTGAAGTCGAGCAGCCTCTGTTGGACATGGTGATGCAGTATACCCGTGGCAACCAGACCCGTGCTGCCCTGATGATGGGTATCAACCGCGGTACGCTGCGTAAGAAATTGAAAAAATACGGCATGAACTGATTTTTAGTTCTGTCTGTTAATCACGCCAGCCTTCGGGCTGGCGTTTTTATTTGTGCGTCATCGCACAAAGTAACGGCAGGAAGCGTGAAACAGTTGCCTGCCGTATGGTAACTATAGTTGCAATCGCTGGTGTGATATTTCACCTTCTCGCTTTTGTCCGCCTGGATTTGATTTAAGTAATGTTCTGTCGCCCGTCTTGCTGCCTGTGCCCGCCACTGCTGGGCATGTGACTTCCTGCGCATAAAAAAGTAACGCCTTCCTTTCATACATTTCTGCCTGAGCGAGCGCTCACACTGCTCTCATCTAGTGAAACTATTTGCACTAAATGTGATCGGGTCGACTCGCATTGCTTCCTTTTGGTGCGCCATATTAGCGAAGCTTTCCAGGTGCTTCTGATTATTAACCGTTCTTTCATACGAATTCAGGATCCTGCAAACCTGGCATCAGCTTTGCAGAGTCGTGAATGGCTGACCGCCACAGACAGGAAAAACGCACACTAAAGTGCGCAAACATAACAACATGATCCCGCCACACAGGATGCTTTATGAAAAAGATGATGCTCTCTACGCTGATCGCTGCCGCCTCGCTGGTTGCCATTGCTCAGCAGGCACACGCAGGCACCACACTGGATGCGATTAAGAAAAAAGGTTTTGTTCAATGTGGTATCAGTGACGGCCTGCCGGGCTTCTCCTATGCAGATGCTGGCGGCAAGTTTACCGGTATCGATGTGGATGTGTGTCGTGCTGCTGCTGCCGCGGTATTCGGCGATGCGACCAAAGTGAAATACACCCCGCTGACTGCGAAAGAGCGTTTTACCGCGCTGCAGTCAGGCGAAGTGGATGTACTTTCACGTAACACCACCTGGACCTCATCGCGTGATGGCGGCATGGGCTTCCTGTTTGCGGGCGTGAACTATTACGACGGCATCGGCTTCCTGACTCACCAGAAAGCCGGACTTAAAAGTGCGAAAGAGCTGGATGGTGCCACCGTCTGTATTCAGGCTGGAACCGACACCGAGCTGAACGTGGCAGACTTCTTCAAAGCCAACAAAATGCAATATACGCCGGTGACCTTTGATCGCTCTGACGAATCTGCTAAGGCGCTGGACAGCGGTCGCTGCGATACGCTGGCGTCCGATCAGTCTCAGCTTTATGCCTTGCGTATTAAGCTCGGCAAACCTGACGAGTTTATCGTCCTGCCAGAAGTGATCTCCAAAGAGCCGCTGGGACCGCTGGTGCGTCGTGGCGATGATGACTGGTTCACCATCGTCAAATGGTCGCTTTACGCCATGCTGAATGCCGAAGAGATGGGCATCAACTCGAAGAACGTTGATCAGATGACAGCTAAGCCGACCACGCCAGATATGGCGCATCTGCTGGGTGCTGAGGGTGATTTTGGTAAAGATCTGAAGCTGGATAATAAGTGGGCCTACAACATCATCAAACAGGTCGGCAACTATCAGGAAAGCTTTGACCGCAACGTCGGTAAAGACAGTGCACTGAAGATCGCGCGCGGTCAGAATGCGTTGTGGAACCAGGGCGGGATTCAATACGCACCACCGGTACGTTAACAGACCTCACCAATCGGGCACCGTATTCTGCGGTGCCCTACCCCGGCTTTCGTTACTGAGGTTTCAACATGTCACAACGCCCAACCGTGAAAAGGGATTTTTCATTTGGTAATCCCACGGTTCGCGCCTGGATTTATCAGTTCATCGCCGTCGTCGCGGTGCTTGGTGTGGTGGGTTATCTGGTACATAACACCATCATTAACCTCGCCAATCGCGGCATTACATCAGGGTTTGGATTTCTTGAGCGCACTGCCGGCTTCGGCATAGTTCAGCATCTGATAGAGTACACGGAGGGAGATACCTACGCACGCGTGTTTCTGGTCGGATTAACCAACACGCTGTTGGTTTCTGCACTCTGTATTGTTTTTGCGTCAATTCTCGGCTTTGCGGTCGGTCTTGCCCGTCTTTCTGACAACTGGCTGCTGCGGAAACTCTCGAATATCTATATCGAAACCTTCCGTAATATCCCCCCTCTGCTGCAAATCTTCTTCTGGTACTTCGCGGTATTACGCAATCTGCCAGGCCCACGTCAGGCGCTGAATGCGTTCGACCTGGCCTATGTCAGCAATCGCGGACTCTACGTCCCGTGGCCAACCTATGCACCAGGCAGCTGGCCGTTTGTTATCGCACTGCTGCTGGCCGTGGCTGTCAGCTATGGCCTGTACCGCTTTAACCGTCAGCATCAGCTGAAAACCGGTGAGTTACGTCGTACATGGCCCGCAGCCGTTGCAATGCTCATCCTCTTTCCTTTGCTTGCACACCTTGGGTTTGGAGCAGCGACGCACTGGGATGTGCCGCAACTACGCGGGTTCAATTTCCGTGGCGGCTCGGTGATGATTCCGGAACTGGCAGCACTGACGCTGGCACTGTCGATCTATACCTCGTCGTTTATTGCTGAAGTGATCCGATCCGGGATTCAGTCGGTGCCACATGGTCAGCACGAAGCTGCACGATCGCTGGGTCTGCCGAATCCGGTGACGCTGCGTCAGGTGATTATTCCACAGGCCATGCGCGTCATTATTCCGCCGCTCACCAGCCAGTATCTGAACATCGTGAAGAACTCCTCACTGGCCGCTGCTATCGGTTATCCCGATATGGTGTCGCTGTTCGCGGGATCGGTGCTGAATCAGACCGGTCAGGCTATTGAGACAATTGCTATCACAATGGGCGTTTACCTGATTATCAGTCTGCTGATATCGCTGCTTATGAACTTCTACAACCGCAAAATTGCGCTGGTTGAGCGTTAAGAGAACGGGATAACTATGTCTGTCACTACGCATGAAACGCCCCCCATCCCGACGACGCCTGTCAGTCGCGCCTGGCTTTGGGCTCGTAAGAATCTGTTTTCCAGCTGGTTTAATACGTTACTGACGCTGTTTTGCATCTGGGTCATCTGGCACGTCATTCCGCCTGCGCTGAACTGGCTGATCTTTCAGGCTAACTGGATCGGTACGACACGCGCCGATTGCACTAAAGAAGGTGCCTGTTGGGTCTTTATCCATGCTCGTTTCGGTCAGTTCATGTATGGGCTTTATCCACATGAGCTGCGCTGGCGTATTAACCTGGCGCTGGTGATTGGCCTGCTGTCGATTGTGCCGATGTTCCTCAAAAGCCTGCCCTACCGTGGACGCTACATTGCGGCCTGGGCCGTCATCTATCCGGTGATTGTCTGGTTCCTGCTGTATGGCGGCTATCTGGGACTGGAACGTGTGGAAACACGTCAGTGGGGCGGGTTAACGCTGACGCTGATTATCGCGTCGGTGGGGATTGCTGGTGCGCTGCCGCTGGGCATCCTGCTGGCGCTTGGCCGTCGCTCACGGATGCCGGTTGTGCGTACGCTGTCGATTATCTTTATCGAATTCTGGCGCGGCGTTCCGCTGATTACCGTGCTGTTTATGTCATCGGTGATGCTGCCGCTGTTTATGTCTGAAGGTACGACTATCGACAAGCTGGTACGTGCGCTGGTCGGTGTGATCCTGTTCCAGTCTGCTTATGTGGCGGAAGTGGTGCGCGGTGGCCTGCAGGCATTACCGAAGGGTCAGTATGAGGCTGCAGAATCGCTGGCGCTGGGCTACTGGAAAACGCAGATGTTGGTCATTCTTCCCCAGGCACTGAAGCTCACCATCCCTGGCCTGGTTAACACCATCATCGCGCTGTTTAAAGATACCAGCCTGGTCATCATCATTGGTCTTTTCGATCTGTTCAGCAGCGTCCAGCAGGCAACGGTCGATCCAACCTGGCTGGGCATGTCGACTGAAGGTTATGTCTTTGCTGCACTGGTCTATTGGATTTTCTGTTTTAGCATGTCGCGCTACAGCCAGTATCTGGAAAAGCGCTTTCACACCGGGCGTACATCGCACTGAGGTTTTACATGACTGACTCTATAACACACTCTTCCGACGCGTTGATGATTTCGCTTGAGAACGTGAATAAATGGTACGGGCAGTTTCACGTACTGAAAGACATCAACCTGCAGGTTAAACCCCGTGAGCGCATCGTGCTGTGCGGCCCTTCCGGCTCCGGCAAATCGACCACGATCCGCTGCATCAACCATCTGGAAGAGCATCAGCAGGGACGCATTATTGTTGACGGTATCCATCTTAATGACGACGTACGTAACATTGAGCGCGTACGCACAGAAGTGGGGATGGTATTTCAGCACTTCAATCTCTTCCCGCATCTGACTGTTTTGCAAAACTGCACGCTGGCACCTTCCTGGGTGAGAAAGATTCCAAAGAAGGAAGCGGATGAACTGGCCATGCACTATCTGCAACGCGTGCGCATTGCAGAGCATGCACATAAGTTTCCGGGTCAGCTTTCCGGCGGACAGCAGCAACGCGTCGCCATCGCTCGCTCACTCTGTATGAAACCAAAAATTATGCTGTTTGATGAGCCAACCTCAGCGCTGGATCCGGAGATGGTTAAAGAGGTGCTGGACACGATGATTGGTCTGGCGGAGGATGGGATGACCATGCTGTGCGTCACCCACGAAATGGGCTTTGCCCGAACGGTTGCCGACCGGGTGATCTTTATGGATCGGGGTGAGATCGTCGAAGTTGCCCCACCGCAGGAGTTCTTTTCTAATCCAAAATCGGAGCGTACCCGGGCGTTTTTATCGCAGGTTATTCACTGATTACCGACCCCGTTATCTTACCACCCGGCCTGGTGCCGGGTTTTTTATGGCATTTATACACTTTAATCAGCTGAATGAGCCGATGCGGTGATAAAGGCACAGAAAACCGGGCTGATATGAGGGAGTTTTAGTGCGGATTATCGGATTGCCACAACGAAAAAAGCCCTTCGCATACGCGAAGGGCTCTCTCTTATTTGATGCCTGGCAGTTCCCTACTCTCGCATGGGGAGACCCCACACTACCATCGGCGCTACGGCGTTTCACTTCTGAGTTCGGCATGGGGTCAGGTGGGACCACCGCGCTACAGCCGCCAGGCAAATTCTTTTATTTACCGAACTCGTGTCTTAACTGGTGCTGATACCCAGAGTCGAACTGGGGACCTCACCCTTACCAAGGGTGCGCTCTACCAACTGAGCCATATCAGCACACTAAATTTGATGCCTGGCAGTTCCCTACTCTCGCATGGGGAGGCCCCACACTACCATCGGCGCTACGGCGTTTCACTTCTGAGTTCGGCATGGTGTCAGGTGGGACCACCGCGCTACAGCCGCCAGGCAAATCTTGGTGCACGAAACGAATCTTTTACGCCATGACCGCGTTGCCATCGCTCAGCCACACCGGTCACATACCTCAGTATGCTCCCGCTGATGTCTTCGCTCTGCGC
>NZ_JBQEPW010000004.1:0-322987 GCF_052045955.1 Pantoea sp. 22096
ACGCCAGCAGCAGCACCGTCGACGTCATCATCGACACCAGCGAAACCGTGCCCGGCATGACCGACGACGCCGGTAACCCGGTCGCCGACGGCGCAAGCACCAGCGACAGCACCCCGACCCTCAGCGGCGGCGGCATGGAGCCCGGCTCCACCGTGGTGATCTCCGACGGCGACACCGAGCTCGGCACCGCCACCGTGGGTGAGGACGGCAGCTGGACCTTCACGCCGGACGCGCCGCTGGACGACGGCGAGCACGCGCTGGTCGTTGACGGCACCGACGCAAACGGCAACGCGGTGCACGACACCGTGAATGTTACTGTTGACACCAGCGCCACCGTACCGGGCCTGACCGACGACGCCGGCAACCCGGTCGCCGACGGCGCAAGCACCAGCGACAGCACCCCGACCATTAACGGGGGCGGCATGGAGCCCGGCTCCACCGTGGTGATCTCCGACGGCGACACCGAGCTCGGCACCGCCACCGTGGACGCGGACGGCAGCTGGACCTTTACCCCGGACGCCCCGCTGGACGACGGCGAGCATGCACTCGTCATCGACGGCACCGACGCGAATGGCAACGCGGTGAACGACACCGTGAACGTGAACGTCGACACCAGCGAAACCGTACCGGGCCTGACCGACGACGCCGGTAACCCGGTCGCCGACGGTGCGACTACCAGCGACAGCACCCCGACCATTAACGGCGGCGGCATGGAGCCCGGCTCCACCGTGGTGATCTCCGACGGCGACACCGAGCTCGGCACCGCCACCGTCGACGCCGACGGCAGCTGGACCTTTATCCCTGACGCGCCGCTGGACGACGGCGAGCACGCCCTTGTGATTGACGGCACCGACGCAAACGGTAATGCGGTCAGCGACACCGTGAACGTGAACGTCGACACCAGCGAAACCGTACCGGGCCTGACCGACGACGCCGGTAACCCGGTCGCCGACGGCAGCACCACCAGCGACAGCACCCCGACCCTCAGCGGCGGCGGCATGCAGCCCGGCTCCACCGTGGTCATCACAGATGGCAACACTCCGATCGGTGAAGCTACCGTAGACGCGGATGGCAACTGGACGTTTACGCCAGATACTGCGCTGGACGATGGCGAACACACGCTTATCACAGGTGGTATTGATGCCAGCGGCAACAACGTCAGCAATGCTGTAGACGTCATCATCGACACCAGCGCCACCGCGCCGGTCATGACCGACGACGCCGGTAACCCGGTCGCCGACGGCAGCACCACCAGCGACAGCACCCCGACCCTCAGCGGCGGCGGCATGGAGCCGGGTTCTACCGTAACTGTCTCCGACGGCGATGCTGAAATCGGCACCGCCACCGTGGACGCGGACGGCAACTGGACCTTTACGCCGGATGCACCGCTGGCAGACGGCGAGCATGCGCTGGTCATCGACGGTACCAATGCCAGCGGTAACGCGGTCAGCGACACCGTGAACGTGACGGTCGACACCAGCGCCACCGCGCCTGGCCTGACCGACGACGCCGGTAACCCGGTCGCCGACGGTGCGACTACCAGCGACAGCACCCCCACCCTCAGCGGCGGCGGCATGGAGCCGGGTTCTACCATGATCGTCTCTGACGGCGACACCGAACTCGGCACCGCCACCGTGGACGCGGACGGCAGCTGGACCTTCACGCCGGATAGCGCACTCGCCGACGGTGAACACGCCCTTGTGATCGACGGCACCGACGCGAACGGCAACACGGTCAGCGACACCGTGAACATCACCGTTGACACCAGCGCCACCGTGCCGGGCCTGACCGACGACGCCGGTAACCCGGTCGCCGACGGCGCGACCACCAGCGACAGCACCCCGACCCTCAGCGGCGGCGGCATGCAGCCGGGCTCTACCGTGAACGTCTCTGATGGCGATGCTGAAATCGGCACCGCCACCGTGGACGCGGACGGCAACTGGACCTTCACGCCGGATGCAGCACTCGCCGACGGCGATCACGCGCTGGTTATTGACGGCACCGATGCGAACGGTAACGTCATGAGCGACACCGTGAACGTGAACGTCGACACCAGCGAAACCGTGCCCGGCATGACCGACGATGCCGGTAACCCGGTCGCCGACGGCGCGACTACCAGTGACAGCACACCGACCCTTAACGGCGGTGGTATGAAGCCCGGTTCCACCGTAACTGTCTCGGATGGCGACACCGAAATAGGCACCGCCACCGTGGACGACGACGGCAGCTGGACCTTCACGCCGGATACCGCACTGGCTGATGGCGAGCACGCCCTGGTTGTCGACGGTACAGACGCCAGCGGTAACCATGTCAATGACACCATCAATGTCGTGGTGCAAACCGCGCCGTCCATGGAAATCGTTGATGATAACGGTACCGCTATTCTGGATGGCGACACTATCAGTGACAGTACGCCAACGTTCAACGGTAAAAACTTCGAACCTGGAACCACTATTGTCATCGCTGACGGCGATACCACGCTGACCACTGTGACTGTAGGTGCGGACGGCAGCTGGACCTTCACACCAACCGCTGGATTGGCTGACGGTGCGCATGCCATCGAGGTCACCGTTACTGATCCACAAGGCGTCAGTGCCAGCGGAGTCTTCAACGTCACTGTCGATACCACACCGCCTGAAGGGGTTGATATCTCTACGGTCACAATGGTCGATAACGACGGTGCCACTATCACCGCAGCCGGTATCACAGCAGATAATACGCCAACCTTCAGTGGCACAGCGCTGGAGCCGGGAGCGACCGTGATTATTCGCGATGGTGAAACCGTATTGGGTGAAACCACGGTCAGCGAAGATGGCAGCTGGTCCTTTACGCCTTCAACCTCGCTTGATGATGGTGAACATCAGTTCACTTTCGAAGTCACCGATGAAGTCGGCAACAGCAGCGGTGCATCTGAAGCGCTGGACCTGTCAATCTCGGCAACCAAAGGCATCAACACGGGTGTTGTGGTGACAGATGATGCCGGCAATGTGATTGTGAATGGTGAAGCCATTAACGACAGCACACCGACCTTTAGCGGTCAGGATCAGACGCCGGGTGTAACAGTCACCATCGCCGATGGCGAAACCGTGCTGGGCAGTGTCGTGGTTGCTGAGGATGGAAGCTGGAGCTTTACGCCTGACGCAGCACTGGCTGACGGTGATCATGCATTGATCGTCACCGTAACGGATGCGGAAGGAAACACCCGCAGCGATACCATTAACGTCGTGGTCGATACCGTTGCACCAGATCTGCTTGATGTGGCCACTGTGGTCGTCTCTGACGATGCTGGCAATACGTTCGCCGCTGGCAGTGCGATTAGTGATACCACGCCGACCTTTAGTACATCGGGGCAGGAAGCGGGCACCACTATTATTGTTCGCGATAATGGCACAGTACTGGGTGAAGCACAGGTTGCAGATGACGGCAGCTGGTCGTTCACGCCATCTGAAGCCCTGACTGAGGGTGATCACAGCTTTACGTTTGAGACTGTCGATGCTGCCGGTAACAGCAGCGGTGAATCTGACGCGGTCAGTTACGTCATAGATTCTGTTGCACCTGAAGGCGTAGACATTACTACGGTGGTGATCACGGATGAAACAGGTACGATTATCGACACAACCGAAACCCAAAGCGACAACCAACTCACCTTCAGCGGCAGCGATCTTGAGCCTGGTACCACCGTCACGATGTATGACAAAGGTGAGATCGTCGGCGAAACCACCGTCGCCGACGATGGCAGCTGGACTATTACTGCCACTGACGGATTGTATGATGGCAGTCATGAAGTGACCTTTACTGTCACAGACGCGGCAGGCAACAGCAGTGATCCATCTGACACGCTGGATTTGAATGTGCAGGCCATCACGCTGACGGCATCTGACAATGTTGTATCAGGAGCTGCGGTAGGCTTTACTTATCCGGTTGATGTCAGTGAGGATCTGGGAACCATACTGGAGGACGGCGGATTAATCGCCTTCAACAATAAGATTGTCAGTGATCCGATTGTAGTCGCGGATGGCACAGTTATCGATCTTGATGTCACTGCAACCTCCTCTGCTTTCCTGAATATCGCCAGTAACTCGACACTGGTATTGCAGAAGTATGATTCTTCAACCAGCACCTGGGTTACCGTATCTGAAGAGAACAGCGGAAACCTGTTTGGCCTGTTCGGACTGGGCGCATCAACTTCCACCATCACGCTAACCGGCCTGACCGCCGGACAGTATCAGCTGGTGTATACCACCAATGGTATTAACGTCGGTGTGAGCTTTAATCTGGAGGCTTCTAAAACCGTCTATACGCTGGCGGAACAGGGCACCCCGACTGACTACACCACAGCAACCGGCAATGTGATAACAGATGTCGATAGCGTCTATGGTGCAGATGGTATTCCACACAGTGCCTACACCTCTGTGACCGCGGTGAGCGTGACCAATAGCGATGGCACCGTGACATCTGTCACGCTGGGTGACACCACCCAGACCGCCACGCTGGTCGGTCAGTATGGCACGCTAATCATCAACGCTGATGGCAGCTATGTCTACACGCTTGTTTCCACTATGGAAAGTATCGGTAAGGTGGATACCTTTACCTACACCATTACCGACTCCGCTACGGGTCAGAGCTCATCGGCTCAGATTTACGTGCAGATTGGTACAACAAATGAGGCGCTAGACCTGAGCTGGGATGCTAACGACCCTTCTGCAACCGCCGTTACGGATATCGCTTCCAGCAACGAGGCTGATGCCAGCGTTACGGTGACCTTTGAGTCATCGAGCGCGACAGATACCAGCGTTGCACTGGTCGCAGGCGGAACCGAGAACTATACCTCGACCTTTACCCTGTCAGCTTCAGACGATCTGATCACTGGTTCGCTGACGTTAACCACCGAGTGGGGATTGTTTGGCAATAACTTCTCCACAGCATTGAACATCACTTATGACGTGCAAATGCAGAACAGTGATGGCACATGGACCACGGTGAAAACGCAGACCGCTGTAGTGGCCGCAGGACAACACAACGAAGAAGTTATTCAGGACATAGATATGTCAACGTTGCTGTCCGGCCTGGGTGAGGGAACCTACCGCGTGGCGATATCAACCACCGGCGCAACAAATACGGTGAAACTAGATATGTCTGTTCAGACAGTCAGCACCACCGATTACGTCATCACCGCGAGTGAGGTCGCAACCGGCAACGTTCTGACCGATGAAGGCACAGACGGTGCAGTTGATAAGCTGAGTTCCATCTATACACGGATGTATGTCAAAGCGGGTGACAGCACCAGCGATGTGACGGTCGACGACAGCTATACCTGGGTGACCGAAAGTGGCGTTTCCATTGTGGGTCAGTATGGCACCCTGGTGATCTATAGCAACGGCGCTTATACCTACACGCCAGCTACCGACACACTGCCAGCCGGCTCTGAAGACGTATTCACCTATTCGCTGCAAGGTGCTAATGGTGAAGTGGTAAACGCCACCGTCACGATCCATCTGGGCGTTGAAGTTGACGGCAGCAACGGCGGTGCGCTGGTGTTCCAGGGCACTGAAGTCAACGATGTGTTTGATGTTTATGACACGAGCTTCGCTTCGGTAGATGGCTCGACTGGCGACGATACGCTGGCATGGCATGGCAATGGCAAGCTGGTCTTGAGCGATGTCGCGGCGAAAGTCAGCAACATCGAATCGATCATGCTGACCTCAACCACCAGCAGTGACAACCTGGTGCTGGATGCCCAGAGCGTAGAAGATGTGACCAGCGAAAGTAATGCGCTCTATGTTAAGGGCATCGCTGGCGACAGCGTGACGCTGGAAGGCACCTGGGTCAACAGTGGTACGGTGATTGTCGACAGCATCACTTACACGCACTACACCAGCACCACAGCTGCCGGTACCGTTGTCGATATCTACGTGCAGCAGGAGGTTACTCTCTCCTCAACAACCTATACGGATAGCGAAGGTGGGACGGAATATACCGTTACCGATGCGCAGGATGTCACAGGTACGGCGAGCGACGATATCTTCAACGTGAGCGACACCAGCTTTACCCACATTGATGGGGGTGAAGGTCTGGATACGCTGGTGTGGAGCGGTACCGGCACCCTGACGCTCAGCGAGCTGCAGTCGAAAATCAGCAACATCGAAGAGATCGAGCTGGTTAATGACAGCGCAGTGAATAATCTGGTGGTCACCGCACAAAACGTGGCGGACATCACCGATGCCGATAATACGCTGTTTGTTAAAGGTGCCATCACCGACACACTGACCCTCTCTGGCATCTGGACGCTGGCAGGCAGTGAAGTGGTCAACAACGTGGATTACGTCCATTACGTCGGCACGACCGCTGATGGTCAGACGGTGAATCTCTACGTTGATCGCGACATGAAACTGAGCAGCACCGAAACCGCCTCTGAAAACAATGCGGCCGACGTGACCGGCGACGTTGCTCTGCTCAGTGACAGCGTGGCGCAGACCACCACGATGAACACTGCAACCAGCAGCTTTACCAGCGAGAGCTTCACGGTTAACAGCATCAGCGATCTGCAGGAGATTAACGTCAGCGTGACCGGGACGTCGATCAATGCCAGCAATACTGTTTCGGTGAACTGGTCGTTGCAGGTTTACAACGAGCAGACGCTGCGCTGGGACAACGTGACCAGCGGCACGCAGGCGATCACCAGTGGCAGTCCGCTGAATGTCTCGCTGGAGGGTCAGAATGCGGGAACCTACCGCATCGTGGTCGATAGCACGCAGTCCGGACATTCTGGCTTCCTGTGGTCAACCACCTACGATGCGCTCACTGTGAAAGTGGCAGTGAACATCGTCAGCACCACCGACTATAAAGTCAGTACCAGCTCCAGCGTCACGGGTTCCGTCTTTACCAGCGACAGCACCAGTGACAGCTCGCTGTTGGTAACGTCGGTCACGGCGGGAATTGTGACTGGTGCCGCAAGCTATACGCTGGTTAGCGCTGAAGGAACAACTATCGCGGGAACTTACGGCACGCTGACGATCAAGGACGATGGCAGCTATACCTACACGCTGAATAGCGACTCGGTGATCCAACTGACCGGCAGTGAGGATTCATTCACCTATGTTCTGGCGGATGGCACCACTAAAAATCTGGTGATGACGCTGGGTGTCTCCGTAGATGGATCGGCAGGTGGCGCACTGATCTTTGCCGGTACCGTTGGCGATGATAGCTTCACCGTTCAGGACACCGAGTTCACCTCGGTGGACGGTAAAACGGGTCAGGATACGCTGGTCTGGAATGGCGGTGACGAGCTGGACCTCAGTGAGATTGCGGACAAAGTGAGCAATATCGAAATCATCGATCTGCAGGATAACGCCCAGGCAACGGCGCTGCTGATTAGTGCCGATGATATTGAGAAAATCACGGATACCAACAATGTGCTGTATGTCAGGGGTGGCAGCAATGACTCCCTTTCACTGCAGGGCGTGTGGGCTGTTAACGGCGTGGAAACGCTGAATAACATCACCTACACCCTCTACACCAGCACGGCGCTGGATGGCACGGCAATCAAACTCTATGTTCAGCAGGGTCTGCAATTCAACGAAGTGGCAGAGCATCTTGCCGGCTCCATCGAGGATGTCTCCGCCGATCTGACCGTGGTATCGGTGAGCCAGAACGGTGAAACCACCGCGATCACTGACGATGCGGTGAGCTTCAAGGGTGCCTACGGCACGCTGGTTATCGATGAAGCGGGTCACTACAGCTACGTGGTGGATGATGCGTATGCGCACAGCGGAAACACTGACACCTTCACTTATGCCCTGTCAGACGGCAGCAATGCCTCTCTGAGCTTTAACCTGGGCGTTGATGTTGATGGCAGCGAAGGCGGCGCAATTACCTTCACCGGCACCCGCGGTGCAGATGTTTTCGAAGTCTATGACACCGATTTCATCTCTATCAACGGTGCCGATGGTAACGATACGCTGGCCTGGCATGGCACGGGAACGCTGAACCTTAGCGATATCTCCGCCAGGGTCAGCAATATTGAAACCATCGACCTGATGACGGATGCCGGAAAAGACAATCTGGTAATAAGCGCAGAAAGTCTGCTGAAGGTCACTGATAACGATAATACGTTATATGTCAGAGGGGAAAATGGCGACACGGTGACGCTGAATGGTAACTGGGAGCAGGCAGACGGAATAGTGGCAAATGGGGTTAACTATAACCATTACACCAGTTCTGCAGCCGATGGCTCCGTGGTACAGTTATATATTGAAGACGACATCACCATCGGATAATTAATATCCGCATTAAAAGCAGGCTGGGTTATTTACACCAGCCTGCCACTTCCCCGCGATTTAATCCACCTTTTATGACGGAGATATATTTAATTATCTAAACATCATGAAAAAAATTATTATCATTTTGCACTGTATTCTTATTACCCAATATTCTTTTGCTGCCGATCAAAAACTTTTCTCAGGCAGCGAACCCGCCATTAATGAAGCACCGGCAGGTTTCTGGGGCGTATTTTCTAAAACACCAAATCCCGGCACCTTGCCTGCGGGCGGATCGGCGCTGGCAGACAAATTACAAATTAATCCGGCAGAAATTGAAATGCAGCCTGCAGCGTCGAACGCAGCTGAAAGCTTTCCGGCTGACTGGCAGGCGGCTATCCAGCTGGCGGTGAATCATCATCCCTCCATCAGCAGCAGCATTGCGACGCTGGAGTCATCAGGGTTCACCATTGATGCCGCAAAAGCGGGCTATCTGCCCTCTATAAAAGCGGGCATCACAACCGGTCGACAGCAGGATGAAGGCAGCGGCCATATCGCCACCGTCGGCCTCTCTCAGATGCTTTACGACTTTGGTAAAACTGGCAGCGCGGTCGATCAGGCCAGCGCGAAATATCTGCGCCAGCAGGCCACTGTTCTGATGCAGATCGACACCATTATTGAACAAACCGCACTGGCACTGAATGACGTTTATCGCTCGACGCAGCTGCTTGATAATTCGAAGAAAGAGGTGAAAGCCCTGCGGGATATCCTGGCGCTGACGCAAATGCGTGCCGATGCCGGAGCCAGCACACGGGTGGATCCGGTTCAGGCGCAGGCGCGTGTTGAAGCCGCCCAGGCAGAGCAACTGGATCTGGAAATCAAACTCCAGCAGCAGAAATACCATCTGCAATCCTTGCTGGGCCAGCCGGTTGCCGAAAAGAAAATATCCGCACCGATCTCGCTGCTGCCGCTGATTGAGCGTCAGAATGCCCGGATCGATTTAAACCGTAACCCGACTATTTTAGTCGCCCAGGCCGATGCCGCCGTGGCACTGGCTGAGTTACGTAATTACAAAGCGCAGCGCTATCCCACTTTATCGCTTGAAGCCAGCACAAATAAATATATCGGCGACATTGCGGATTATCAGCGCCATAGCCAGTACCAGAACGTTTATCTGTCTGTTAACAGTACGCTTTATCAGGGCGGCGCATTAGTGGCGCAGGAAAGTGCCAGTGCCCGCGCACTGGAAGCGGCCAGAACCACCATAGCCAGTAAAAAACTGGAGATCAGCGATCAGCAACGCAATTATTTCCAGAGCGTAAAGGGATTACAAAAAAATATCAGCCTGCTGACGCGCCGGATGAAAACGATTATGGAGACGCGCTCCCTTTATCGTGAGCAATATTTATCGCTGGGTAACCGAAACGTACTCGACTTACTTAACGCCGAGCAGGAAATAAGCCGTGCTCAGCAGGATTTAATTAATGCCCGCTGCGATCTGTGGGCCTCCTCGGTTAATTATCTGGTCGTAACCGGTATGGCACGTGAAGCATTTGATTTAAATAATAAGGTCATTCAGGGACTGCGCATTGCGCCGTAATTCTGTCAGCAATTAAGAGAAGATGATAATGAACACAATATCTGACAGCGAAAATGCATCAGCACAGCCTCACGCGAAAAAGGCTTATACCCCCTGGCTCGACGCGCTGCTGCTGGTGGCGAAACATTACCGCCTTGATGGTTCACCTGAGCGGGTGAAAGGGGAAGCGGAATGGCACATGCAGCACCTTTCACAGGATGCCCTGATTGAAAATATGGCGCGCCAGCTCGGCCTGCTGGTCATTTTTGACGCGTTTGACCCGGATCAGCTCGATCCGTGGCGCATGCCGTTGATCGTCGATTTCGGTCCTCGCGGCGTCGGCGTCATCACCACGGTGGGCGAGGATGGCCAGGTCAGCGTGATGCTGAGCGGTGAAAAACAGCTGCAGACCACGCTGAGTATTGAAGATCTGTCGCAGCATGCACAGCGCGTACTGCTGGCGAAGCCGGAGTCTTCCGTGCCGGATGCGCGGGTGGATGACTATATTAAGCCACATCGTGCTGACTGGCTGTGGCAGACCATTCTTCGTGAGTGGCCAGCCTATGTAAACGTGATGTTTGCGTCGCTGATCTCCAACGTGCTGGGTCTCTCCGCGATGCTCTTCACCATGCAGGTGTATGACCGGGTGATCCCTTCCCAGTCGGTGCCCTCTCTCTGGGTGCTGTTTGGCGGCGTCATGATCGCCCTGACCTGCGTGTTTGTGATGCGTATCATCCGCACGCATATCTCTGATGCAGCCGGTAAAAGCGCGGATCTGCGCATCTCCGATCGCGTCTTTGGTCACGCGCTGCGGATCCGTAACGATCAGCGGCCCAAATCGACCGGATCGTTTATTGCCCAGATCCGCGAGCTGGAACAGATCCGTGAACTGATTACCTCGACCACCATTTCAGCAATTGCCGATCTGCCTTTTTTAATCATCTTCCTGTTTATCCTCTGGTTACTGGGTGGATGGCTGGTACTGGTTCCGCTGGCGGCGATTCCGCTGATTGTTATTCCGGGCCTGCTGGCGCAGGGTTCGCTGGCGAAGCTCTCCAAAGCGACCATGCGCGAGTCCGCAGTGCGCAGCGCTATGCTGGTTGAGACCGTACAGGGCATGGATGACATCAAGCTGCTGCGCGCAGAGCCCTACTTTCAGAACCAGTGGAATCACCTGAATGAGGTGATCAGTAAATCTTCACAGAAGCAGCGTTTTGTCAGCGGCCTGCTGATGAGCTGGACCAGTGAAGTCCAGACCGTTGCCTATGTCAGCGTGGTGCTGGTGGGTGCTTTTTTTGCCATGAGCGGTGACCTCTCTACCGGCGTGTTAATTGGCTGCTCGATGCTGGCGTCACGCATGATGGCACCGCTGGGCCAGCTGGCGATGATATTTGGCCGCTGGCAGCAGGCCAAAGTGGCGCGCGAAGGACTGGAGAACCTGCTCAACAGCGAGGTCGATCAGCCAGAGAGCAGCATCCGTATTCATCGCCCGCGCATTAACGGCGAATATGCGCTCTCTGATGTCATCTATCGCTACGACCCGAACTCCGCTGATCCGGTGCTGACGGTGAAAAAGCTGACCATTAAAGCCGGTGAGAAAGTGGCGCTGCTGGGGCGTAACGGGTCCGGTAAATCAACGCTGTTGCAGCTGATGGCAGGTCTGTTGCAGCCGGGTGAAGGTGCCCTGCTGCTGGATGGCGTGCGGCTTTCCTCCATTGACCCGCTGGATGTAAGGCGTGACGTCGGGCTGCTGACCCAGAACGCATCCCTGTTCTACGGCACAATTCGCGAGAACTTACGCCTGGGCATGCCGCTGGCGACAGAAGAGGAGATGCTTCAGGCACTGGAGATCAGCGGCGCACTCGACTTTATTCAGCGCCTGCCGGAAGGCATGGATTATCTGTTACAGGAAGGCGGCAAAGGCTTGTCTGGCGGACAGCGTCAGCAGCTGTTGCTGGCACGCACCCTGCTCCGCCAGCCCAGCGTGCTGTTGCTGGATGAACCGACCGCCTGGCTGGATGATGCCGCTGAAAAACATCTGATTGAGCGGCTGATGACGTGGATGGGCAACCGTACGCTGATTATCGCCACGCATCGCCCGGCGGTATTGCAGCTGGTTGATCGCATCATGCTGATGGATAAAGGCAGGATTGCGCGGGATGGCTCAAAAGCAGAGATGCTGGTCACCCGGCCCGAAGCCAGTGCCGCGCCGCATCAGGGCAAAGTCAATGTTAAACCGCAGGGAGCACACGTATGAGTTTCTCCTTATTCCGTAAAAAGAAGCATCAGCGTTCCCGTCAGCGCGTCTCTTCCGGCGGCCTGATCATCATGTCGATGCTGGTCATGCTGCTGCTGTTCTTTGTCTGGGCTTCTAACTTTGAACTGGATGAAGTCACCGTTGGTGTCGGCAAAGTGGTACCCAGCTCACACGAGCAGATCATCCAGTCGCTGGAAGGCGGGATCCTCAAAGAGCTGAAGGTTCACGAAGGCGATGTGGTTGAGGCGGGCCAGGTGCTGGCCCTGCTGGATCCCACCCAGATTGACTCCGGTGTGCAGGAAAGCACGTCGCGTTTACGCGCAGCGCTCGCGACGGCGGCCCGCTTACAGGCTGAGACGGCAGGCACGCCGCTGACCTTTCCGCCGGAAGTTTTAGCGGATCCGTCCCTGGTGGCCGCTGAGACGGCGCTTTATCACTCGCGTCGTGAGAACTACAGCAAAACCATCAGCGGCCTGACTGAAGCGCTGAGTCTGATTAACCGCGAACTGCAGCTGACCTCTTCCCTGGTGGCAAAAGGCGCGGCAAGCAATGTGGAAGTGCTGCGCCTGAAACGTCAGGCTAACGACCTGCAAAGTAAGCTCAACGACGCGGAAAATAACTATATCGTGCAGGCCCGTGAAGAGCTGGCGAAAGCCAACGCCGAAGCGGCATCTCAACGCTCCATTATCATCGGGCGAGCGGACTCACTGAAGCGCACTGTCGTTATCACGCCGGTCAGAGGGATCGTTAAAGATATCGAGGTGAACACCGTTGGCGGCGTGATTCCGCAGCGCGGCAATCTGATGGAAATTGTGCCGCTGGATGAGCAGCTGATGATTGAGGCGCAGATTGCCCCGCGCGATGTTGCCTTTATCACACCCGGCCAGCGTGCGGTGGTGAAACTCACGGCCTACGACTACAACATCTATGGCGGTCTGGAGGGCAAAGTGGCCTCTATTTCTCCCGACACCATTCAGGATGAAGTTCATCGCGACCAGTACTATTACCGCGTCTACATCCGCACCGATAAGGATTATCTGGTCAATAAAAAAGGGAAAAAGTTTCCGGTTTATCCGGGGATGATCGCAATGGGTGAGATCCATACCGGCAGTAAAACCATCATGGAGTATCTGATGAAACCGCTGAACCGGGCGAAGGAAGCGCTGCGGGAGAGGTAAACATAAGATTTGCTGCCCCTGCTGGTGGGGCAGCTAACACCGGATTTCATGCACTGCCCCGCCCATCAGGCACCCACTCATCTTCCCCTTCCCTGTTCTGATATTCTTTAATCTCCTCTCAAAATATTTCGAAAATTCACTTTCAGGTGGTCAGCCTGACCGTCGGGTTGTGGCCATGTTTTAATATTTACATGGCATAGTCCCTTTGCTTAGATGATAACTGACAAGGTGAATAACTGATTAAGCGGACCCTGATGATGATGAAGGCGCTGACTGAGCGGCAACTGACGATTATGCGACAGCTTATTTCTCATAACAGTTATGTGAGCCTGCACACTATTTCAGAAAAAACAGCCATCACCACCCGAACCTTACGCCGCGACATCGCTGATATTAATGAAAAACTCTCTGACCAGGGAATCAACCTCAGCGGTAAAAGTGGGAGAGGCATCACAATTAAATTTGCTGATGCGCAGGCAGAAATAGCCGCACGCCGGATTTTTTCAACGGAAGTGGATGATTTCAGCAGTAACTTCCGGATGCTGAAAATAGCGTCGGATTTATTAATGCTGTCACCCAAAAGTTCTTCAATCAGCGAACTGGCGGATAAATATTTTATCAGCCGGGCTTCGATAGTGAATGATTTAAAAACATTAGAAGCCTGGTTGCATCAGTTTGATTTAACCTTATTAAAAAGTCGGGTCGGCACCAGCATAAAAGGCAGTGACCAGAATATTCGCATGGCGATGAAAGCGCTGGTATTAAAATCCATTTATAACCGGCAGGACATGATGGAAAGCCGTCTGGATGAAAGCACGTTGCAGGAGCTTTCAGAGAAATTTGGTCAGCAGGCTGTCCACTTTACCCTGCAATTAATTAATTTTATTGAACAGCAACTGCAATATACGATTAGCGATCCTTACTACATCAATTTATTTACTCATATTCTGGTGCTGATCCACCGGAGTTACTCACCGATGCAAAGGACGGACGCCCGCGCGGTGACGATGAGTCGGGTCAGCGACCATCACGCCTGGCAGGTTTCGCTGGCGGTGATAGAACGCATCGAGACCGCGTACAACACGGTACTGGTGGCCGAAGAGTCGCACTCCATCTATCAGTATCTGGTCTCTTCCGGTAAGGCGGGCGGCGAGACACCCCAGCACGATGAGTCGCTGATATCCGAACGTGAAACCCGCTTTGCCGAAGCGCTGATTGCCCGCGTAGCCCAGCGCATCAATATCGAAATCACCACGGACCAGAACCTGCAGGCTTCGCTGTCCTCGCATATCAAGCCGATGCTGAATCGCCTCCGATATCACATCCGGATTAAAAATCCGCTGCTGCATGATATCCGGACCGAGCTGGGAACGGTGTTCGCCGCCGTCAAAGCGGTCATCAGCCAGCTGACGCAGGAGTACAGCCTTGATGAGATCAGTGACGATGAGGTGGCGTACCTGACCGTGCATATTCAGGCCGCCATCGAAAACAGCATCAAGGTAAAACGGGTATTGCTGGTCTGCTCCAGCGGTCTGGGCACCTCACAATTGCTTTACGGACGGATTATCCGCGCCTTTCCTGACTGGAAGATTATCGACATCGTGCCAGGGAAAAACATCGCGGATTCCCTGAAGCGACATGAGTGTGACGTGGTGATCTCGACCATCCGGCTGGAGCCGCTGGAAAAACCGGTGGTCTATGTCTCGGCCCTGTTTTCGGCGAAAGATATCGCAAGAGTAACGGAGTGTCTGGTATCGAATTCGATTAATTAATAATGGAGAAACAACATGACGACAGCCGTGGCTATTAATGAAGTCCTGAAAGAAGAATGTATTATTCTCGATGTTGATTGCCAGACGAAAGAACAGATTATTTCTCAGCTGACCGACCTGCTCTGCCAGACCGGCGCAGTCACCGATAAAGCTGCGTTTCTGAACGATGTTTATCTGCGCGAGGAATTAGGCTCCACCGGATTTGAAAATCACATTGCTATTCCGCACGGCAAATCCGCTGCCGTGGCCAAGACCCGCATTGCCGTCGGGCGTTTACGCCGGGATATTCCGTGGGAGACCATCGATGGAACCAAAGTCCGGCTGGTTATTCTCTTCGCGGTGAAAGAGTCCGATAAAGATGTCGGCCATATCAAAATGCTCGCCAGAATATCTATCGCGCTAGGTGATGAAGATGTCGTTGAGCAATTACTGAATGTGGAACACCGCGAAGAGATGTTTCATTTACTGTTATCCCGCTCGGGAGCCTGAATAAATCGGAGAGCATCATGAAATAAAAAACCAAAGGAGGTATTCCAGGTTGTAGCCATCCCTTCAGACCGAAAAACATAAATATAAAATTTTCACTGGAGAACGTTTATGAACATCATTGCCATTACCGCCTGTCCTACAGGTGTCGCTCACACCTACCTTGCCGAAAGTAATTTAAAAAAAGCGGCTAAAAAACTGGGCCTGAATGTATTAGTTGAAACCCAGGGCGCGATTGAAAGCGAATATATTTTCAGCGACGACGATATTCATCAGGCTGATGTGGTGTTAATCGCC
This sequence comes from Pantoea sp. 22096, assembly GCF_052045955.1. Lineage (NCBI taxonomy): Bacteria > Pseudomonadati > Pseudomonadota > Gammaproteobacteria > Enterobacterales > Erwiniaceae > Pantoea > Pantoea sp. 22096. The sequence continues at coordinate 15,825 of NZ_JBQEPW010000004.1, forward strand.
GCGGATAAGAAAGTTGAGATGGCGCGCTTCCAGCACAAAAACGTGATCGAGGTCCCCGTCACCCGTGCCGCGAAAGACGCTGAAGGATTACTCAGCGCCATTGTGAACGGCGAGCTGGCGCCCAGGCTGATCGATTCCGCCCCACAGAACAATACGTCTGAACCGGCTAACAGCGCTCGCGAGGCGTCAGGTTCCCGTTCCTGGATCTCAGAGATTTATGTGCACCTGATCACCGGTGTGAACCTGATGATCCCGTTTGTGGTGGCTGGCGGCATTCTGATCGCCCTGAGCTTTTCATTCGGGATTACTGCGGCCACACCAGGGGACGCTAATTTCAGCCCGATAGCGAAGATGCTTTCGGACATCGGGGGCGGTTCGGCCTTTGCCCTGATGCTGCCGATTCTTGCGCTGGGGATCAGCCAGTCCATCAGCGGCAAAGCGGGCATTGTGGCGGGCGCTGTAGGTGGGATGATGGCAATTCACACCGGCTCCGGCTTCCTTGGCGCGCTGATTGCCGGCTTCCTGGCCGGGTACATCACGCTGCTGATCACCAACCATATTCACCTGCCCAAAGCCGTCGCCGGGTTAAAACCTATTTTAATCGTGCCGCTGCTGAGCGTGCTGCTGACAGGCGCACTGATGGTGCTGCTGATTGGTGAACCAATCAAAATGCTGCTCGGCTGGCTGACCGCATTCCTGAGTTCGCTGGGTAACACCAACGCGGCCATCCTCGGCCTGCTGTTCGGCATGATGGTGGCCTTTGATATGGGCGGCCCGCTGAATAAAACCGTCTGCATGTTTGCGATTGGCCTGATGTCGAGCGGCATTTATGGACCGATTGCGGCCTGTATGGCGGCGGGCATGGTGCCGCCGCTGGGCATCGCGCTGGCGACCACCCTCTTCCGCCGCAAGTTTACCGAGCAGGAGCGTGAGACCGGCAAGGTCACCTACATACTCGGCCTGTCATTTATTACCGAAGGCGCGATCCCTTACGCGGTCGCCGATCCGCTGCGCGTCATTCCGGCCATTGTGGCGGGTTCCGGATTAGCGGGCGCCCTGTCGATGATGCTGGGCTGCGCTTCCCGCGCCCCGCACGGCGGCATTTTCGTCATCTTCATTCCTAACGTGATCAGCAACGTCATGGGTTATCTGTTTGCGATTGCCGCAGGCAGTCTGCTGACCGCGCTGATCCTGTTGTTCCTGAAAAAAGATATCTCCGTTCCTGCAAAACAAGGATAAAACCTATGCTTTACAACATGAAAGATCTGCTCAGCGTTGCCCAGCGTCATCAGTTTGGTGTGGGCGCGTTCAACATCGCCAGCGCAGAGTTTGGACGCGTGGCGGTTGAGACTGCCGAGCGACTGGATTCACCGCTGATTCTGGAGATCCATCCCGAAGAGATGGCGTTTACCGGCCCGGAATTCATCGGCTATCTGCGGACGCTGGCGATTCAGGCACGTGTGCCGGTGGTGATCCATCTGGACCATGGCCGCACGCTTGAAGAGGTGATGAAAGCGATCTACGCCGGTTTTACCTCGGTGATGATTGACGCCTCGTCTCACCCTTTTGAGCAGAACATTGCGCTGACGAAGAAAATTGTCGAGATAGCGCACACGATTAATGTCTCTGTAGAAGCAGAGCTCGGCACCATCGGTGTGGCGGAAGGCAGCGGCGAAGGCGGCAGTAATGAGATTCTCTATACCGATCCGCAGCAGGCAGAGACCTTTGTGCGCGAGACCGGCACCGACACGCTGGCCGTCGCTATCGGCACCTCGCATGGTCTCTACCCCAAAGGGAAGCAGCCGAAGCTGGATATCGAGCGCCTGCAGCAGATCCGTAAGGTGGTTGATATACCGCTGGTGCTGCATGGCGGTTCGGGTAATAAAGACAGCGAGGTCGCGGAGTCGATCCGTTATGGCGTCGGGAAAATCAATATCTCTAGCGATATGAAGAAGGCGTTCTTCGTGGCACTGGAGCAGGAGCTGAAACAGGGCGGACACGAGCCTAATGCTCTGTTTGTTAAACCGATGCAGGCGGCGAGTGAAGTCGTCGCGGCGAAGATGGCGCTGTTTAGTTCTGTGGGAAAAGCGGGGCTGTATCGGTAAAGGGTTGTTGTGAGTGGATGGCTGGGGTGAGGTTTAGTTACTCCCCAGCTGAAACGTCAGCTGGTGGCGCTGAAAGAATAGCGCAGCGTTTATCCAGTAGCGACTCAACGGACGCCCGATTGCCCTTATCCCAGCCGCGCCGGGTGGTTAGCAGGATAAACCCCTTTTCTCCCGAGAACGTTGTCGGGATAAGCGCCACACCAGACTCCGCCAGTTGCGGCGGCGACAGATGGAAATGGCGCGCCACGGAGGAGACAGGATAGATCCCCATCGCCGTCGGTTGCATAACGCGACGGGCATAGTAGGTGTGTTTCAGCAAAAGGTCGGGCAAGGGCCGCCAGTCATTATGAATAAAGGGCCGCTCGGCCTGAAGCTGGCGATAGACATCTTCCCGCAGGCAGGTCAGATGAATATGCAGTTGATTCTGGCTGCGGCCATAAGCGGAATTCAACGCCATGCCGAGCCGATCCTCAGGTACTTCAGCACCATAGGCCGCCATCAGACGATAGCGCATTAACCAAGCGTAGCCGAAATAATCGGGACGTCCGGGGCGCGACAGCGCAATGCTCTCAATGCCGGACATCGCCATCGTGGGCACCAGAATGAAGTGCAACCTGTGGCGAGGATTCTGGATGATGCTGTAGCCCTGGGTTTTGTCCTGCGGCAGATAGACTTGCTGGCAGGGTGCCGGATCGCGACGGTAGTGATAGTTATTCATGCAGAGGTCATGCGTGACCGTCCACAGCGCGTCAGAGCGTGCGCATCCTGTCAGCAGCAGCGCAATGACCAGCGGCAGAGATCGGCATCGCCACAATAATTTTCCGTTCAGTGGATTGCGTCCGGTCAGGCGACTCAATGCAGATATAACCTCATCAGCAGGGGTTCATATTGGGGGAGCTTTTAGCCAAATGGCAAATCAGCATTCAGCCTTGAGAAAGAGATGCACTAACCTTTTTCTTCAAAAGTTTGAGAAATTCTGCAGGCGTAGTTTCCCATAAGTCTGTAGAAAACTCCGCGCCATAGCGGCTTTTAAAGTCCTCCTCCAGGTTGTCACTCTCCCTCATAAACTGCTCAATATCACCAATCAAACCATGTCGGGAAGCAGCTGTGGAATCTGCAATCCATGCGTTGATTTGAGCATCTACACTTTCACCACTACCGAACAAATCATAGTCCTGTCCAAAGTAAATGGCGATTAGGCTATCCAGTCCGGCTATGTTAAGGTTTTTCATAACTATACCATCGGATAAGCAGCAAGGATGATAAAGATCTTACAGTTCTAATACTCGAATTTAAGTGTTATACGGACCTTATAGCATGCTTGCTCAAAGCCTCTTTGAGGTGTCAACAGTCACGCCCATTATTGTAGCTATAACCATCAGTCACTTTAACAAAGATTGATCCTAAAACGTGATTTAAAAATCAAAGCCGTAGTATGTCGTGGATGTGCGCGCCACAGGTTGCAGCATTTGAGTGTATCGCCTTTGTTGATGAATTCATCAGGAAGACCAGACGATATAAGTTGCTTTTGCAATTTCCTGATTTAAAATTTACATATTATTTTCAACAATACCGGTCAAACAGCTTTTATTTTATAACAGGAAATTTAAAAATCAGTTTCTTCTATCTAAGAGGTAAAAGCGAAGTAAAGCTATTAAATGATACGAAGGACTAATGTACTGATGGAGGTAGTGGCTTCCTGATAGTTAACCGCTCCCGAAGCGATATCGGGAGCGGCTTTTCATTCAGACGACTTTCTGTTTACCGACAATAACCTGAATAAACTCCTGCACCTGCTTTTGTTTCCGCGCCGACAGCTTGCATACCTGGCGCAGAGACTGCATCAATTCGCTCTCCTGCCGGGCGGTGAGCACAATACAGCCTTGCATTACCTTTACATCTACTGCTGTGCCAGTGGCAAAACCGGCTGCTTCCAGCCATTGCCCTTTCATAGTGATGGCGGCAATCCGGCTGTAATCCGGATAGCGACTCGCGTAGCCAACTGTTAATTGACGGTCATTTGCCGGAGAGACTTCTGGTTCAGTCGGTTGTGCAATAGAATGGGCATCAGTCATGATTACTATTCCTTCTAAATAGTGATTGTGATTAGCGGCGCGGGTGTGTTGGCGCACATCCGCACCGCGCTAAATACCTGTATATATCATCAGTAAAGACAAGAAAAGTCCAGCTTAAAGCAGCCTTTAATAAGCTATTTATAAAATCATTTATATATAGATATTAAAGTTTATCTCGCAGTAAACAATAATCGCACCAGAAAGTTTCGCAGAAAAATAAGGATTAATATTTTTTATCGTGACTTTTTTAACTGTCCTGACTGCACGTTTGGATTTAATTTTTCCAGCAACGCGGCGGCGCTACTGTCAGCCTGTTAGGTCGATATTGGGCTTATTTTCCTGAAATAATCAGCGCGGAAATAAGCCAGTTCAATCAACTCAAACCAACACCCTCAACCCATGCTTCTGCAACACGCAAAGCAGCTTCAGAGATAATCCACTTGGACATTTTACACCATTTTCCTATTTCTGCACCGTTGACACACTGGTGTTCAGGTGGCTGAAAGGCTGGGAAAAGTCATTAAGGGGAGTGTTTTTTTGGTGTGAGGAGAGCTTAGTTTGAGCTTACAAAGCCAGTCAGGACATGAGAAAAGCTGGTTAGAGTTAGGTGGTTAAATGAGCGAGTAAAACGCACCTAAAACATTAAGCTTGCGATTTAAGCATTCATATAACCTTTTGAATTAAATAGCGTTAAGTCTCTAACCTGATTCCGGAAAAAACGCCAAAAAAAGCGAAACCTATACGTAAAAAAAGATGACATGAGCCCATAAAACGTTTATTTTTACGTAAAACGAATATTACTTCCAGGTAACTGTTATATGGCGAATTTTGACACTGACTATTGCTACTCTTTCCCCGCCGTCAGAGGGATCCAGGCAGGCAGACCGTTCTATATAGCTACCTGCCCAATGCGCATAATTCCCAAAATTTTTAGTTTTGATGAAAATGAAGTACCGCCTGAGTTGCGCGCACAAAGAACGTTAAATAAAGCTCGCATACCTGAAATGGTCCGCTACTTACTTGAAAATCCAAGTGATTATGTCTTTTCAGCACTAACTGCTTCCATTGCAGTAGATGTACAGTTTGATGAGTATTCGGGTTCCAATAACTTAGGGACTTTGCGGGTGCCCATGGAGGCACAAATTTTAATCAATGACGGGCAGCATCGCAGGAAAGCTATAGAAGACGCACTGGATGCAAGGCCTGAGTTGGGACAAGATAATATTCCCGTATTATTCTTTGTAGATGAAGGGCTCAAACGCAGTCAGCAAATGTTTGCTGATTTAAACAAATATGCCATCAGACCAAGCCCTTCGCTCGCGACGCTCTATGACCATAGGGATATCAGTTCGAATCTTTCACGGTATCTGGCTATGAATATCGAGCCTTTTATCGGACTAACTGAAATGGAAAAATCCAGCATCAGTAAGTTTTCAAACAAACTCTTCACCTTAAGCAGCATCAAGCAAGCTACGCGTTCTCTGCTGGGAAAGGAACCGAAAGCCAATGATGTTGAGCAGTGTTCTGACCTTGCAGCCCTCTACTGGCAAGCGATATTTCAGGTCATGCCAGACTGGCAATTAGCTGCAAAAAAAGAGGTATCTCCTGCTCAACTTCGCCAGGAGTATGTTCATGCACACGGCATAGGTCTGCAGGCTCTGGGTTTACTGGGTCACTGCCTGCTCTCAGAGCACCCTGACTCATGGCAAAAAATAATTTGTGAGCTTAGAGAGTTCGACTGGCGTAAAAGCAGTCCAGAGCTTACCAAACGTGCAATGCAACATGGTAAACTCAGTAAGACGACGGCATCTATCCAGCTTACCTGCAATGCTCTTAAAATCGCCTTATCGCTCCCCCTTTCAAATGAAGAACAAGAGCTTGAAGCTCAAATGGTTATCTCATGAGTAAACTAATTCAGGCCCACGATCTGGCCGATTACGAAGATTTTATCAACCAGGAAAATTTTGCCGGGCGGCCCCTGGCAGAATACGTATCTGAAGTACAACGTATCTATTGTGCCGATAAGCGTCCATGGGTGATTGGTTACAGCGGGGGTAAAGATTCCAGCGCTGTCATTACTTTGGTATATCTTGCACTACTGGGACTACCGCCCGCGATGCGGCAGAAAGACGTGTTTCTTGTTTCGTCCGACACATTGGTAGAGACACCAGTCGTAGTGGATTTGATCAAGAAGACCATGCAACGAATCGAAGCCGGTGCTAAACGCGCTGGGCTTCCAATCACTCAGCATGCTGTCATGCCAAAGACCCACGAAACCTTCTGGGTCAATCTGCTAGGTAAAGGTTATCCGGCCCCTACCCGTAGTTTCCGCTGGTGTACTGAGCGCATGAAAATCAACCCGGTAAGCGATTTTATTAAAGATAAAGTCAGCCAGTTTGATGAAGTCATCGTTGTACTTGGATCACGTAGCAGCGAAAGCGCATCCCGCGCGCAGGTCATAGCCAAACACAAAATTGATGGTACCCGTCTGGCGAGGCATACCACTCTTGCAAATGCATTTATCTATACCCCTATCGATACCTGGGACACTGAAGACGTCTGGAAATTACTCAGAGGTGCATTTCGATATTCTCCAGATGATATTGATGAGTGGGAAAACCCATGGGGTGGTAACAACCGTCCATTGTGGACACTGTACATGGACTCGTCAGCGCAAGGCGAATGTCCACTCGTTATCGATGACAGTACGCCATCTTGCGGTAGTTCACGCTTTGGATGCTGGACATGTACCGTGGTCACCAAAGATAAAGCGATGGAGAGCCTGATCAAGAATGGCGAAGAATGGATGTCTCCGCTGCTGAAATACCGTGATCTGCTGGCATTTACCACCGATCCAGTAAATAAAGACACGTTTCGCAACTATAAACGTCGTACTGGCAAGGTCAGTTATCAGTATGCCAAAGATGGCGAAGAAATTAGTGCCGAGCGTAAACATGTTCCAGGACCTTACTGGATGAAGTATCGTCAGCAATGGTTGAAAGATTTACTGGAAATTGAGCGAGATATGAATGCTCAGGGCCACACCATCACGCTTATCACTGAACCTGAACTACATGCTATTCGCCAGGAATGGTTAAAAGATCCGAATGAGCCCGATTGGTATGATGCCCTGCCGGGTATCTATCGGGAGGTCTACCAAAAAGATTTGGATTGGGTTGTAGACGACCAGTCAAGATTTGATGCCAGTGATGCTGACTTGCTAATGCAGATATCTCAAGGGTTTGATGTTGAACCTGAGATGGTCATGAAGTTAATCGAACTGGAAGTATCGATGGAAGGCCTGAGCCGACGTCAGGGGATCTTTGACAAGTTAGGCACCATCCTGAGACAAGACTGGGGCAGTCTTGAAGAAATTAAGCTGCAACAAGAAGCATTACAGAAACGAAACGATCGGGATATACATCAGGGCGAAGTCGCTCAGTTAGAAGCCGAACTCCAGATATTGCAGCGCAGAATTGCCGAAGTAAGTGACTCGTCTCTGCTTACCAGTGAGGAAAAAGAACATGTTAATTAAACAGCTGGTTTTGCAAAACTTTAGAGTCTTCAGAGGAGAGCACGTTATTGAATTGGCGCCAAGGAAACGCCAAAACAATTCTAATCCGCGTCCGATAGTTTTATTTGGTGGACTAAACGGGGCTGGGAAAACATCCATTCTATCGGCTATCCGAATTGCCTTATACGGCAGACTTGCGTTTGGTTCCTCAACCCAACAGCGAGAATATGTTGAAGAGCTTAGTTCATTAATTCATAACGGCTCCACTTCTGGAGAAGATCCGAGTGAAGCATCTATCGAGCTCAGCTTTACTTATAACAAAGGTGGTTATGAAGCTGAATTCACCGTTACACGTTTTTGGAAAAAAGGTAAAAAAGATCAGCTCTCGCTTCAGCAAGATGGCCAACCTCTGAATGAGCTGGATTATGATCAGTGCCAGGGATTCCTGAATGAATTAATTCCACATGGAATTGCAGATTTGTTCTTCTTCGACGGCGAAAAAATTGCAGAACTTGCTGAAGACGATTCAGGAAATATTCTACGCACAGCGGTAAGACGTTTGTTAGGTTTAGATCTCATTTCGAAACTTCGAAATGATTTGATGATATTTGTCAAGCGTCAACAATCAAGCCAGTTAGAGGTTTCAAAACAGCACAAGCTTTCTGATCTTGAAGAACAGGCTAAAAATTTTTCTTTCCTAGCGGAGCAGATTTTAGAAAAAGCTGATTTTACAAAAATGCGCATCGATTTGCTGACGAAAGAAATCATGCGATATGAATCCCTTCTCAATGCAGAAGGTGGTGCTTTTGCCCAGACTAAAACACAAGAAAAACAGAAAGTTGATACGCTTTTAAAAGAAAAAGAGCGCCTTGAAAAAGCCTTGCGCCATGAGTGCGATGGCTCATTGCCCTATGCTTTAGCACCCAAAATGTTAGGCCGTTTGCTGGAACAAATTAATAAAGAGATGCAAATCAAGCAAGCGAGCAGTTTTGAAAAAGAATTGAATCAGTTCCTTGTACAGCTAAAAAATGATATCTCATTCCGTTCAGGTACTACAGGGCTTATTGCTGCCGAAGCAATTGAAGATAATCTAAAGGATTTCCTGGCTGGTAAACCTAAAGGAGAATTGTTGTTTGACATTTCGGAACGAGAAGCTGGGATGATTGAACAATCCGTCGAGCAAGACAGTAAAAAATCTTGGGAACGTTTTGATCTTTATCGTACCCAATTAGCAGAAGTTGAAGAGCAGCTAGAGCAAGCGGCAGCCAACATCGCTCGTGCGCCGGAAGATGATCAGCTCATTGATATATTTGAAAAACTACGAGAGCTTGACCGGCAACGCGAGAGTAAACGGCAGGAGTATCGCTCGCTTCTGGAAGAAGCAAAGCAAACTAAACAACAGCAGCTTGAATGTGCTCGCCAGATACAAAAAACACATGATCTGGCTCGTAATCAGCATAACTCTGATAGCGCATTTAATAATGCGCAGGAAACGATCAACCTGCTTGATCGATATAGTGAACTTTTAACTAAAGCTAGGGTGAAAACGCTGTCAGTTAATTTTGGCGATGCTTATCGTAAATTAGCTCGTAAAGAGGATTTGCAGCTCAATGCACATATCAATCCTGAAACATTTGATGTGGAATTGATCGATGAAAAAGGCACAGTAATAAATCGTAAGCTTCTTTCCGCTGGAGAAAAACAAATCTATGCGATTGCAATACTTGAAGCTCTGGCGAAGACCTCAGGCCGTGATTTGCCAGTGATTATTGATACGCCATTAGGTCGTTTAGATTCTCAGCATAGAGATAAATTAATTCATCATTATTTCCCATTTGCTAGCCATCAGGTAGTGCTGCTATCAACAGATACTGAAGTTGATGAGCGTTATTTTGTTGATCAATTACGAGATGACATCTCTCATGCTTATGAAATTGTTTTTAATGCGAATACCAAGTCATCTACTTTAAAACCAGGGTATTTCTGGGAACTAACAAAGGAGGCAATCTGATGCTCCCTAATAGAATGCAGCTTAGTCGCCAAACTGAAGAACAGCTCAAAAGATTAAAAGGTCATACTGGTATTACTCCAAACATTGCCGCGCGGCTAGCATTTTTCCGCTCAGTGGAAGGTGATTTTCGGTATCTACCACAGCAGGATAATAAAAAATTAGATGGCACTTTGATATTAGATAAAATAACTTGGCTTGGAGAAACACTAAATACCACAGAACTTGTATTAACAATGCTTTACCCCGACCTAGAGCAAAAGACATTATTTAAAGCATGGGCTGCTCATGTAGAAGATGGAATTGCTGCAATGCGCAATTATCGTAATTTGAAAGATTTTACAAAAAATCTATGAAAACTTATGGCGCTCTCTAAGTGCGCCATGAGTCATATTACAAACTATAAAAAAAGGAGGATTTATTTGATTAAATCATATCAGCTGAAGTAATTTATATATCCTACTAAAGCTCATCATTGAATTAGATAGTAATTTTTCCCTTGACTGAATAACTGATTTTATTCGTAAAACTCAAACCCAAAGTTAACTCTGGAATTTTATATTCGCAACCTCAGCGAAAGAGAAGCTAAAAGAGCAGGAGGCTCATAGTGAAAATGGAACATCGCGATCCGAATTATCAGAAAGTGACGAATTTTCTCCTAATTTTGTAAATTAGCCCTCACACGAGAGCTAATTATATTAGCAATGAGCCCTAAATTCTAAATTGATAAAGGCCAAATTTCGGGGGCTTTGATAGCTATTTCCTGCCCACGCCTATCTATAATTTCCGCATTCCAATACATATCATTTTCAAACTGTGCAAATATATCTTTTGTTTCAGGGAAAATTGAATCTGCATATTCCTTTGCTTTCTTATCAAATGTTTTATTTTTTATGCTCTGGTTGATTTGCTTATGAAGTAATGTAAGATTACCAATATTATAAATATAATCTTTTATGTAAGCCCCTTTAGGGAGAGTGAATTTTTCGTCTTTTTCCCATAAAGAGCAAACCTGAGGGATTACATGCTCCAAATGCACCTCGCCATAATTTGGAATGCTTTGCTCTTTATTCATAAAAAGGTAGTGCTTGGATAAAATATACTTTGCGATTTGATTATCTTGAGCTTTAAATTGACGCATTGAATTAATAAAAGCTTCATCACCAATTTTATCACCTTGAGCTAAAAAAGGCTCTAAGATTGATGCATTATCTTGGTTAGCTTGTAATCTCTTTATAACTTCATCAAAAATTTTTTTTGCTCCACCGACAGAATAATCACCAACTGTGATCCAGCGGAATAAGAATGATAAACTCATTTTGGCTAAAGATACAAGCATTTCAGGTTTATGCTGATGAGTATACATTAATAATGGTAGGCACGTTGTATACTTAAGACTATTTATCTCACCGCAAAACGCAAGGTATTTATCCTTGCCTGTTTGATGAATACTAGTTGGAAAAACAAGATCAGACGAAGCATAAATTGAAAAATCATAGGCTATGTCTTTTAATTTTTTAGAGAAAGCTAAAATATCGTTAGACTTATCTATATAAATTCCAATATGCTTATATAACTCTTTCTTTGTAATATTAGCGCCTTGTATTGCCTCCCAATAAACACGTAAAAAATCAACAGGTGATAATCTACTGAGTTCTATAGAGGAAATCATTGCCTCCCAGTTACTTAGCAATATTTCGCTAATGTGTTCATCACCATTAGCCTTCATTAGTATTTTATTTTTTAGTAGATCTGCCACACTTAAATCCATTCCTTTTGAATTCAAAGATTCAAAAAGCAGAAAAGCGTCATAGTCAGTTTCAACTTCAATCGTTATAAACTTCAACCTTTTTACAATGTGGACGAGCGTGCTATATATTTCCTGTAGCGCATCTTTACCAGAGTATTCATCAATGACTTTCTGAGTAAATGTTTTCTTAGTTTTCAGAAGCCTTTTATCACTTTTGTTTATTTTATTAAGAGCATCTTCAGTACTAAATGAAGTCACGCTCTCATCGCGTACTATGTATTCAAAGTGCTCATTATCCTTTTTATTTAATCGTAAATAATAGTTATCTGGCTCGCTGGGCTCCCTTAAACGAGCACGGGCAACTTTAGATAATTTCTTTGCCAGTTCGAGAGATACGGGATTTCGTTCAACCTGCTCAAGTACTTTAAGATTTGATGAAAAAGAATCACCTAGACTGGCAAAAACTTGAAACAACATAGAAAAAGTGGCCAGTCGTTGTTGGCCATCGACAATATCAAAAATATCACTATCCTTTTCATGTTTTTTAAGTACGATAGTACCCATAAAATATTCTGATTGCTGCTTATGTGATATAACGATATCAGTCCAAAGAGTTTCTACTTCATTAACAGACCAAGAGTAATCCCTTTGATAATCGGGAACAGTATATTTCGTTTCTAAACCTGTGAGAATTTTTTCGAGGCTCTTGCTCTCTGGGATGATGTTCATCTCAACGATTTCCTTATAGCGGCTAATAGTGAAGTCAAGACTAGGGCCAAGCTAGTGCTAGGGTTACGTACTACTATACATTATGTGCGCAAATGAAACTATTTTTCTAAAAACAAAGAATCCTTATTTCAACTAACTTTACTGGCATAGCTTATGAATGTGACAGGCAACAGATGTAAAGCATTTCCAGCAGGTGCATAAAGCGTACCTGCGCCATGAGCGATTAATGAATAGTATAGGTCGCCCAAGAAGATGGCTCATTGAAAAAAGAAAGCTAAATCTTTCTTTTCTACTAAGCACTGTACAGGTATGTAAGGTATCAGAAATCTCTTTTTATTCAGCATATTTCCGGCAATATAAAAATTCGAAAATAGAGTGAGTCTAACGCACCCCGCTCACTCGTTTTCCTGCAACATTGAGGCAACGTTGCGCCGTAAACTCTATAGCGCGCGTACGCTTCGAAATACTGTCAACGCCATGCTAGTTAAGGATGTTATAAACCTCCTTCGGCATCATGTGCTGAGAAGGATATATTCATCAGTGCGTATGTTAGTAAAGAGCCGGCCTTCCTGGTCGCCTAGAATTGGTACGGCCTGATATGAAGGCGTTTTCAGGTATTTTTTGCAAAAGTCTAGGCGCTCAAGATCATCCTTCGGCATCCTACTAAAGCTATCTCCTCATGTAGGATATTGGCATAGTCCAGACCAACCACCTCTGACTGGCGCAGGTCACACCCGAGTCTGACTGCCAGCATGGCAGCGTCGCATGATTCATTGTAGCCGGCATCCTGTTTACAAAGGCGCAGGGCGCAAGAATTCACAGCTGCGTAAGTTAACAATCGCGAGTCAGGCGGCGTCCCCCCACACCTACCAAATCTGCTAATAATTCGCCGTATTCATCAGCTTCATTATCTGCGCCTTTCGGGGGGTATCTTTAAAGTGAAAAAAATAATTATTAATAATGGCGGGCACCTTACTGCTAGTCTAAAAAATGTTCAGTAGGTCGAAAATATAGTTACGCATAGGCTGCACCAAGTGCAGATTTGCTGAGAAGTGAAACTATGCATACCTGTGACGATCTTTAGAAAGAATTTCATCGTCTGACGGCTAACGCTGGATGACCAGATGATAATATAAACCTGTGGTGGATTTAGGAATTAGGAGTTGTTTAATGGACGTTAGGACAAAGGCATCCTATCTGTTCGCTACCAGAGTAGCCATCATCGATAGAGTCGGTAATGTTAACCTCGGGTTAGAAAGGTCTTTTAAACTGAGTTATACACAAAATTCTGCCGGGTGATGTCCTTATGCTGCGTTCATGTAAAAACAATTTTTCAAAAAAAACTTAATGAGTACTAAAAATGAACATTAGTTCAAATCTTATCAATTATTCATTTATTAAAGAGGGGGGGGGCACTTACCTTCACTGTCTTGCGATATCATGTTCCAGTTTAATTTATGCCAATAGAATCATTAAGATAAGAATAACAGTCGAAAAGTTATAGAGACGCTGCCGGGTCATGAAGCATTAAGGAAATGGAGACAAAATAGACTAATGAGAATATTCTCATGTATAATATTAATTATCTTTATGTCTTAAAGGAAAAATGTCAAATCATAATTAACTTAATGAATTTTATGGTTTTTACCTACCTAGCCTATGAGTGGTGATAAGATTATGTTAAAAGAAGCTGGCCTGAAATTTTCTTATTCTTCAGAGAATAGCTCTATCGTAAACGATTTTTATGTACCGGCACTAAAGAATGGTACCACCTACGATCGTGCTGTTGGGTTTTTCTCTTCATCTTCATTAAGTATTGCTGCGCGGGGGCTAGCGCCACTGCTGGAATCTGGCGGAATAATGAGACTAATCATAGGCTATCCCGTCAGTTCAGAAGATTTTGATGCGATTAAACATGGCATAGGAATCAGTAAGCATTTAACCTTGATAGATCACAGTGTTAAAGTTTTTTTTGATAACATGCAAGATAATCTTGAATGCCGTCGATTTGATGCACTGTCTTTTCTAGTCGCATCTCATCGTTTACAAATCCGTTTTGCATTTAGACCTCGAGGCATGTATCACGAAAAAATTGGCATAATACGTGATACAGATAATTTCCGGGTTGCTTTTATCGGCTCAGCTAACGAAACAGAGAATGCCTTGAGTGATAGTCTAAACTCGGAGTCTATTAATGCCTATTTCAGCTGGAATGAAGCTATCTATAAATACTATGGCATAGATATTGAAGAACGATTTGAAAAACTCTGGAGAGATGAACAACCTGTTACCAAGACAATCCCTGCAAGTCATGAATTTATTAATAAGCTAGCTGATTATCATGCAGGAAAAGACATTAAATATATCATTAATGCCCTAGAGCAATTGGAACAACAAAATCAGGGTGAATTGGAAAGGCAATACTATCATTTACCAAAACTACCTGACTTTATTGGTAAAAATAAATATAAGTTACGAGATCATCAAAAAAAAGCTTTAGAATTATGGAGTAAAAATAATTATCGAGGAATACTTAAACTGGCAACCGGATCTGGTAAAACTGTCACGGCCTTACATGCTTGCACAAAGCTATCGAAAACTGAACATTTTATCCGAGGCCTATGTGTTGTAGTTGCAGTACCTTACCAAGGCTTAGCTGAGCAATGGTATGAAGAAATGAAGTTATTTAATATTAATGCATTATTATGTTACAAAACACAAGACATCTGGATACAACAACTAAAAAATCAAGTTTCTAGATTCAACTTGGCCACTTCCGAAACGTTCATGTCTATCATTGTGGTTAATAATACACTTAAAAAATCTATTTTTCTCAATGAGATTAATAAAATTCATTCAAATAGAATTTTATTAATTAGTGATGAATGCCATAACCATGCCAATCAAAATTTACTCAGTATTTTACCAAACGCTAGGTTAAGACTTGGATTATCAGCTACTCCATGGACAGAAAATGAATCAGAGAAGCAAGAACTTTTGACCAGTTATTACGGAAAAGTTGTTGCCGAATATGGTCTCAGGGAAGCAATTGCTGATGAGGTATTGTGCCCTTATGATTATTTCCCTGTCATATGTCAAATGAACAATGAAGAGGCCGAGAATTATGAAAATTTATCGACCTCTATAGCCAAAATGGAAGCCATAAAAGAAAATGGAGGCCCAGTGAATACAGATGCATTAATGCATCTTTATTTAAAAAGGACACGATTGCTAGGTAATTTAAAGTCAAAACTAAATGCTTTAGATTGCATTATTAAAAAAAATGGAGTTCAAACACATACTTTATTTTACTGTGGAGAAGGTGGCAGTGAAGGGGAATTTGATGATAATGAAAAAAGCATTGATGAAGTAACCGCAATTTTACATAAAAGAGGCTGGCGTACTTCGAAGTTTACAAGTGAGCAATCGTTAGCACTGAGAAGAGACATAATGGAAAGTTTTAAAAATGCAAATATTGATGCACTTGTTTCTAAGCGCGTTTTAGATGAAGGTATTGATGTACCAGCATGCAGCCAGGCATTTCTAATGGCAAGTACTCGCAATGAAAGACAATATATTCAAAGGCGCGGGCGTGTATTACGTCGTGCACCTAATAAAGAGAAAGCTATAATTTTCGACTTTATTGTCGCGCCTCCTTTTAGCCTTAAAAACAAAAGCTGCTTTAGTATTATGATGAAACAAGAGGCGCATCGGGTTGAAGAGTTTTCACGGTTAAGCTTAAATAAACCACAACTGGAATCTGATTATGAATATTGATGAAGTTAAACAGTATCTTGAAACACTTAAAGTTCACCCTGAATTGTTAAATGAATCTTTAAGTAGCATCGATTCTACGATTAACAAGATAATACTTGCTGAAAAAAAATATTCTTACGGTTTGGAAAAAACCACCACAGCATCTCGTCAATCAGAAATTGAGCGAATTGTTCTTCAGGGTTTTGAGGATTCAAAAAATGAAAATAAAACGAATTAAATTATCTGATTTTAGACAGTTCCATAATAAGAACAATATCATAGAATTCTCAACCGATAACGACCGTAATGTTACGCTTATACACGCAGAAAATGGAGTAGGAAAAACAACAATACTCAATAGCATTCTTTGGTGTTTCTATGAAAAATTCACACCTGATTTTGAAAATAAAAATAATCTTGTCAACATCGATTCTTTAATTCAAGGTATTAATGAATGTGAGGTTGAGGTTGAGTTCTTACATGAAGGGAAAACGTATAGTGCAACAAGGAGGTATCAGGAAGCTACAAGAAGTTCTTTTTTAGAGGTATTTTTCATCGATAACGGAAACTATCAGCCTATACGTAGTGATAAACAACTACTTAATAGTGTGATTCCAGAGGAAATGGCAGAATATTTTCTTTTCCATGGTGAAGGGATTTCTCAGCTTCAATCGAAGGAAATAAGTTTTAGGAATGCAATTAGAGATGTTTTAGGCTTTAATCTTGCAAATCAAGCCATTGAAGACATGGAGGTAATTAAGAACAACTGGCAAAGTAAAATTTTAAAGAATAACGCGGAAGAGAGTAAGTATAATAAAGCTCTAACTGAACTAACTTCTGCAGAATCAAAACTAAAAGAAAACCAAGTTAGGCAAAAAAAAATAAATGAAGATTTAAATTTTTTAAGTTACGACAAAAAAGATATTGATGAGAAAATATTAAATTGTAAAGTTCTTGATGCTAATGAAATTAAAAAAGAAATATTTCAATCTGAAAAAAGCAAAGATAGGCGCAATGATGATTTACTCCATCAGGAAAAACAAAAGCAAAGACTGATTCAAATTTACGGCTGGAGAGTTTTTGGATTTGAACTCAGTGAGGATAGCCTTGACTTTATTGACACAAAAACATTAACAGGAAGGATACCGGCTCCTTACGATGAAACGTTAGTTAATGATATTCTTTCCTCCTCCAAATGTATTTGTGGTCGCAGTGTCAAAAACGGTTCTTTAGAGTATAGCGTTATTGTTAATCTTTTAGATCGAGCTAATACTTACGAAATAAAAGCTAACTTAATGAAAGCACGTTCCTTTGCGCAAGTGATTGGTAAAGAAGCACGTTCATTCATTGAGGAATTTAGCGTCGCCAATAAAAAGATTAATGATCTACAGCATGAAATTTCCGATCTTGAAGGAAAAATAACAAATCTTAATGCTCAACTTGATAGAATTGATGATACTCATTTAAAATCATTACGCATTAGAGAAAAAGATATTTCTTTTAACATATCAAGGCTTGAGTCAACTTTGAATAATCTAATGCGAGAAATTGAAAATTGTAATATTTCAGTTCAACAAAAAAAACGAGAAGCCGAGAAGTATATGCCTAATAGCGGCGAGACTTTCAAAATTCAAGAGCGAATTTATTATATTCAAAAATTAATTGACTTTTCTAATAATAAGATCAAAACAACTGAAAACGACTCTAAATATCGCATTGCTAATTTTGTAAATGAAATCCTCGAAAAGTTCAGTAGAAAAGCTTTCAAGGTAAAAATGAGCAATGACTTTAATTTTGAAATGGTACGAGAAGACGGTGGCATCGTAGCTAAAAGTAAAGGAGAGAAGCTCCTTCTAAATCTCGCCTTTGTCTCTGCTTTAATTAGGCTCGCAGCACAGCGTAGTAACGCACAGAGTAAGTTTTTACAACCCGGTACGGTTGCACCATTTATCATTGATGCACCATTTGGTGAACTTGATGAAGCCTACAGAAAAGCAACTTCTCATTTTTTACCTGAGAATTCGGAACAGCTTGTACTCTTACTTTCTTCTTCACATTGGAGAGGAACCGTAGGGGACGAGATTAAAAATAAAGTAGGTAAAGAATATGTATTAATCTCTCATAAAAAATCCACACAAGGTATGAAACCGCTTGATGAAATCATCATCGATGGCAATGCTATTAATCAATCCCATTATAACTGTGCCTTTGATGGTACATCCATTTTAGAGATAAAATAATGGCCGGAATATTTATAGATAGAAAATACAGTAGCATATGTACTAAATTGGTCGATGATAAAGTCATAAACACTGGAGAAAAAATATTTAAAACTTACATGGATCTGGCCATTTTCGCGGCAATGGTTGCCGTTAATAAAGGCAAGACTCCTTTAGAAAATCCTGGTCCTGAAATTCCAGAAAGTGTTTTTTTTAATAATCAGAAAGATGGATTGGTTTATTTAATAGCTCTATTAGATACTAAGGATCCTTACATACTTAAAGATGATAAAATGTGCTGGAAGATTTTCCAAGATTATGTTAACACTGGGATGTCTGAAATTTCTGGCTGGCTAATTGAAAGTGCAACTGACGCTACTGGTGTTGATACCTTACTAAATTATATAGCATCTAAAGCCGTTGGATTACTTGACATGCAAAGAGATATGAGCGAAATTCCAATTATTGATTTTTAATCATTTCCAAGTTAACAAATCAAGTCCGAAGCATTAATTTAATTTTTGCGGACTTGATTTCATCCTTTTTATGGATGATCTTCTCGGATTTTTTTAATTCCAGTTATAAAAACATCATCACTTCTCGCTTCTTACTACCATTACTTTCATAGTATGAAAAATTATGAGTTGAGCTTTGACGATTAAAATAACACTTATCTAATAAGTAAAAAATTATTAATTTACTGTGATAGTGTATTTTCAGTCGAAGTTGAATTCCAGTAAGTGAAAATCATGCTGGAGTGATTTCATACTAAGAGATATAACTCATCTATCTTTAAAATCAATCCTATAAATCTAGAATTTCTGATTTTAGGCCTCTACCTTGCAAACTTATTAGCTTAGTCACGCTGAGATACGTTTCATTAAGCGTCAATAGCTGTTAAACGCTAGAAGATTTTTTTGTTACCTAGACGGTGATATTTCTTGCGCCAGTATAAGGAATCTTTTGGAGTCATTCCGAGATACTTCCCACCACCATTAGCAATGTTGTAGGTCTTCACTCTAAATTTTGTAGTTTCAACATGCCTATCGTCAAGCTTCAGGTTGGGACACATTTTCTATTTAAGTGTAAATACCAAGCCTTCATCAGCATCTTAATGCTCCTACGCAGCCGAATTTAGACCAAAAAAAAAGCCTTTCGGCTTTTTTTCAGTAACTTATAGATTGTTACGGATGTTCTCAAACATATACTTGGTGCCGAAGGCCGGAATCGAACCGGCACGCCTCGCGGCGGTTGATTTTGAATCAACTGCGTCTACCGATTTCGCCACTTCGGCACTGAAGGGTATGCGGAAAACGTTGAGGATTATACCGTTACCCCCTGTTTCCGCAACCCTTATCCGCTGGCAGAGGTGCAACTGCTGAAAAAACCGTCTTTTAAGTTCTCCGGTTCATCGGCTTAACCCGATACCGGCTTCACATCCGTCACCAGCGTCGGCAGATCCCACGTGCCACCCGCATGGATGTAACGACACATGCCGGTCCCACCGTCATAGCTTTTGCGGAAAGTCTTGCCGTCCCATACCCAGCTTTGCTGGCTCATGCAGTCGCCGATGCCCCGGCCTTTCTGCACGCTGGTAATCTCGCCCTTGTCATAATCCGATCCGGAAATGGTCACCAGCTCAGGCTTGCCTTTGAGTTGGTCATCAATGACCCAATAGCCATAGCCTTCGTTATAAGCGGCACGCCAGCAGAGTGCTGAAAGCAAAGCGTGGCTGTCATCCAGTGGCGTAAGCGTGAGTCCGTCGGTTTCCGGATCGCTGTTTTCTGCCGGTGAATAGAGGCTGTCGCACGTGTCATCGTCATTGTGATTGACCGTTGCAAGCAGTCGGGTTTTCAGCGCGTCGCTTTCCGCAGCGGTCAGCAGACGGGGTTCGCCGCCGAGGGTTTTAGCCGCCTGGATAACCGGTGCGGGCACAGCCTTAGCCACGCTGCTTTCCGGCTTATTGCCCTTTTTGGTGAGCGCACCTGGCGTGCCGATACGCCCCTGCACGTCGTCCGCTTTCAGCAGCACGGCATAAGCGCCTTCGCCGGAAAGCTGGAATGGCTTTGTGCCGCCTTTAAATTCAACTTTACCGCTGCCTTTCACGGCGCTGATTACCGCAGCGGTCTGACTGGCCGACATTCGCCAGTTGTCATCAGCCGCCACCAGATCGCCAGCTGATTTTCCATCGATCCACAGCGTCAGCTTTTCCGCCGGTTCGCTGTCATCTTCGGTGTCACCCAGCGTCACCTCTCCTACTGTCTCCGTTCCCGGTCTCGCGGCACGGGTGAGCAGGATGGAGCCGGAGGGATCCTCTTCTTTGGCATAACCCGCAATACGGCAGGTCAGGGTGTTATCACAGACAACTTCCCAGTCTTTGTGCTCAAGCGTTTTTCCACTCTGAGCGGCCTGAGCCGACAGGGAGAGCGCCGCCAGCACGAAAAGCATCGGTTTACAGTTCACTTTAATCCCTCAGGTTTTATTTCTGCCCGGCCTGCACAGATAGCGCCTGATTATATCGAAGAGGATTTGATGCCGTTATCCGTTTTTTCTCCCTCCCCCACAACGCAAAAGAGCCAACCTCGCGGTTGGCTCTTCCTTGCATCTTCAGCATCGGGCATCAGCGGTGCCCATCAGCGCCTGTTGTTGTCAGGATAAGCGCCTCAATGCGTATGGTCATGATGCAGCTTGTTTTCGACCTTATCCTTCACTTCGCCAGCTTTATCCTTCACTTTCTCAGTCAGGCTCTCTTTGTGGTCATGGTTGTGCGCGCCGGGTGACTGTGTCGCTGCACCCGCTGCAGCAGGTTTTGCCCCTGCTGTCGTACCCGGAAGCTCGCTCTCCAGACCACCGCGTGCATGGTCGATCTCCACTTCCTGACGACGCACCGTGTCGTTAATGGTCTCGGTACGATCGCTGCCGTCGGTACGCACCACCACTTCTTCTTTCACGTGGGTCGTTTTGTTGATTACCGGCTGCTCATGCGTCTCAGCGACTTCGACGGTTTTCTCGGACCAGTCCACTTCACCGGCCAGCGCGGGTTCATTCACCGAGCGGCGGAAGATATCAGCATGCTGCTCATGCAGCGAGATATCTTCAGAGACGGTATCGGTCACGGTATAGCGTCGTACGCGGGTGGAGCCTTCGCTCACCAGACGTTTACCCACTTCCACCTGCTCTTCGGCCAGACGCAGAATATCAGCCTCGCTCTCATCACCGGTCAGCGAGGTGCGTCGCGGCTCAGCCGGGCGGTCGTTGGTCTCACCGGCAAACTGCTTGCCTGCGGTCGGGTTAATGCCCGGTGCGGTGGTGCCGTTCCCGACTGAGCTTTGCATACGTGACGGCACATCTACCGAGTCATGAGAATGGAGAATCGTCATGGCGCGGGCCAGCTTCTCTTCCTCGGTGCGGATGGTCAGCACGACGCCGCCTTTGTCCATTGCCCGGGTGTAGACATCCGCCTCATCTTTATCGACGTCGTGCCCAAACAGACGCTGCCACAGGCTCGGATGGCGGACAGACTGCCCTTCCTGCTGCAAACGTTCTCCACTGATAAGACTGATGTCCCGATCAGAAAAGCCTGCTTTCACGAGATTTCTTTTCGCGGCCTCTGCCTGAATTGCAGAATCGAACAGTGTTACGATTTTTTCCTGTGCCATGATAGGTTCCTCTCTGTTAGCTGATTTGATCGTCATCTCTCTCAACGTTCACCTGCTGCTCACGTCGGGTCACCACCTCCTGAAAAGGAACATTCTCCTGCACTTTTCGGATGTGGATTTCCTCGTTAAGCACCAGCTTTCTGACGATTTGGATTTCTTCCTCTACTACCGGGACAATCAGTACACCGTTCTCTTCCCTGATTTCGGGCATCGTTTCAACGGGCTGCGCTTTCGCTACATGCTCAACCTCAACCTTCTCCTGGGTAAGCAGTGTACTGATGACCTCGTCATGTTCAGTTGTGGAACGGGTAACGCGGACATGTCCATCCACAATCTTTTGCTTCGTCAGGGCTATTTGCTCTTCAGCGAGTTTAAGCGTGACCTCTGCATTATTATTGTGCTCTGGCTGTCCAGCCATAATATCACTCCCGTTAAATTAAATATCGACCACAACTGCCTGACACAGTGATTAAGCATGAACACTCTCGCTGATTTCGCAAGCCAGAATAATAAAAAACTCCGCTAACTCAATTTAATTACGGCACAGAAATCTGCATCAAAAAACAGCAAGCCGGCTTAAATATCCGCTACGCCAAAAATAAAAACAACTTAAAATACATCAAGTTATATAAAATTAATTTCTCAGGTAAATATTACCAGACCAGACGAAAGCGCTTAGAAAACACGCTATAAGCAAAGCGGTAACTTTAATTTAAACCAGGACGATTCCTGATAAACACCGTGAGAATATTAAAGAATGTTTCAGCAGAAGCGCTAATTAACGCACCAGGGCAAGTCATCTCACGAAATAATAACACCCGTGCTCATCCGGATATTTTATTGCCTCTATTACAGAAGATTCCCAAAGCGTTATTTATGAAGGAAGCTCAGGAACTTTCTGGTCGTCAGACTCTCTTAGCAAAACTGAATACGCAGATACTGAGGTTAAGATGAAACAGGCACAACGCAGTGCGTGGGGATGGGGACTGGCGGCACTTCTGGTGGCAGGCAGTGCATCAGCGGCAAGCTGGCAGGATCAGCTGAGCAGTGCAGCATCGCAGCTCAGCCAGCAGAACAACGGCAGCACCACCGGCACCACCCAGCAAAATGGCGGCATGTCGCTCTCTTCTATTACCAGCATGCTGGGCGGCGGCGACAAAGCGGTCAGCGCCAATAGCATGACCAATGCGGCCGGTGTGATGCAGTATTGCGTCGAACACAACGTGGTGAAAAACAATGTGCAGTCGGTGAAAGATCAGGTGCTGAGCAAGCTCGGTCTGAATACCACTACCGCGCAGGAACAGAAAACCGACTACACCCAGGGCGTGGCAGGACTGCTGAACACCGGGAACGGCCAGCAGCTCAATCTGCAAAGCCTGAGCAACTCGCCGATGGGCGAGAAGCTGAAAACCAAAGCCTGTGACGTGGTGCTGAAGCAGGGCAAAAACTTTATCTCCTGATCTCCTTCCCTTCTCTCTCCCCTCTCTGCTCTGAGGGGAGCGTTAAACCCCGCTTTGCTGTGATGCCTGACATTCCCTTAACCTGGGGTTGAGCGCTATAGTGTTGTTTTGGTTTCTACAGGACAGCACGCATGAAAGGCATCAACATCGCACTTTACTTCGACCCCGATCAGATTCAGGCCTGCGTTCATGAACAGGACGGCAGCTATCTCAGCAAAAAATTCGAGTATGACGATGGCGTGATTGAAGAGATCTACCAGTGGCTGGAGCAGTACGAACCTAATCGCACCCACATCTGCCTGATTGAAAACGAAACCGCCGAGCTGCTGGCCGATGAGCTGGTCGACAGCGGTTATCGCGTCCATCAGGTCACCATGCACCAGCTGCTGAGCTGGTTCGCCGCTGAGCCGCCTTCCACGCCAGACGGCACGCCGATGCGCGCCATGCTGCGTTTTCTGGAAGATGAACATCCGCGTGAATATGAGTCGCGCACACCGCAGACCGAAGCGCTGATGGAGATGTTCGACGAGCTGGATGCGCTGGAGATGGTCGATGACGGCGATGACGAAGACGCGCTGCCAGGCGATCTGCTGCGCGCCATGAAGAAGCACAACATCACCGCCAGCGCCGCGGCCCAGCGTCTGCTGCCGGACGTCAACGAACGTATCCGCGAGCATCTGATGCAGTACCCCGAACTGATGACGCCGGAAATCCTGCAGGACTTCTTCCCTGAGCTGTTAGAGGCGCTGGAGCGCCCGAAACACTAATCAGGGAGATCGGCTATGCTGGAACTGATTAAAGCGGTCAGCCTGGGGCTGGTGGTGATCCTGCCGCTCGCCAATCCGCTCACCACCGTGGCGCTGTTTTTAGGGCTGGCGGGTGACATGAATTTCGAGGAGCGCAACCGCCAGGCGCGCCAGGCTTCCATCTATGTCTTCGCCATCATGATGGTGGCATGGTACGCGGGCAGTGCGGTGCTGAATACCTTCGGTATCTCTATACCGGGTCTGCGCATGGCGGGCGGCCTGATTGTCGCCTTTATCGGCTTCCGGATGCTGTTCCCGGCTAAACCTGCCGGGCATTCAGTTGAAGCTAAGCAGAAACTGGATGAGCTGGATGGGGCTAAAGAGCCGGTGAATATCGCCTTTGTGCCGCTGGCGATGCCAAGTACGGCCGGGCCGGGTACCATTGCGATGATCATCTCTTCTGCCTCAACGGTAAGAAGTGGCGTCGATTTTCCCGCCTGGGTAATCAGCGTGGCACCGGTGCTGACCTTCCTGCTGGTGAGCCTGATTCTGTGGATCTCGCTGCGCAGTTCGGGTGCCATCATGAAGCTGGTGGGTAAAAGCGGTATTGAGGCGATATCGCGCCTGATGGGATTTTTACTGGTCTGTATGGGCGTGCAGTTCATCATTAACGGCGTGCTGGAAGTGGTACGCACCTTCCATTAATGCGGGTTTTCCCCTCCCCGGACAGGCAGAGGGGAAAGCGCGATTACTTCAGCGTTTTACGCACTTCAGCAACCTGATCTTTGCTCACCGCAGGCGCGGTGTTGCTCCAGCCCTGACGAACAAAGGTCGCTAGCTGCGCGACTTCATCATCATTCAGCCGCTGGGCAAAGCCTGGCATCGCCAGTTTAGACGGCGCTTTGGCGGTCGAAGGCTGCTGCGCACCGGCCAGAATGGTGTGGATCAAGCCGGTTGGATCCTTAGCATTCACGATGGTTGCGCCATCCAGCTCCGGGAAGATCCCGGGTGTGCCTTTGCCGGTCACGAAGTGACAGGCCCCGCAGTTATCCAGATAGAGACGCTCGCCTTCGCTGAGGTTCTTCGCGGCGGTGAGTTTCGCTTCCGTTGCCTGCTGCGCCTGCACGCTGAACGCCTGCAATGGCGGATTGCCGCCTAGGAACTTCAGGTAGGCCGCAATGGCTTTGAGATCGGCATCGGTCATGTGTGAGCTGCTGTGCTCGACCACCGAGGTCATCTCGCCGCCTACTGCCGCTTTATCGTTACGGCCGGTCTGCAGGTAATCCACCACTTCCTGCTCGCTCCAGTGCGGCAGGCCACGCAGTGACGGCACATCCCAGTTGTTCAGGCTGCCGCCCGCCAGGAATTTATCATCACCGCTATCCAGCGCTTTCTCGTTCATGCCCAGACCGCGCGGCGTATGGCAGCTGCCGCAGTGACCCAGACTCTCCACGATATAGGCACCGCGGTTAACCTCGGCTGACGCGCCGCCAATCGGCTGGAACGGCTTATCGGACGTGAACGCCCAGTTCCAGAACCGCATGCCCCAGCGCTGACTGAACGGGAAGCTCAGATCGGTTTCCGGTGGCTGTTCCGCACTCGGCTGCACGCCTTTCATAAAGTAGACGTAGAGCGCGTGCATATCGGCATCGCTGATTTTGGCGTAGTCAGGATACGGCATGGCCGGATAGAGATGCGAGCCATCCGGTAATACGCCCTTGCGCACCGCGTCAGAGAACTGCTGCTCGCTGTAGTTACCGATGCCATGCTGCTTATCCGGCGTGATGTTGGTGGAGAAAATAGTGCCGAGGTTCGACTCAATCGCCAGTCCACCCGAATAGGCCGGTTTGCCGGGCAGCGAGTGGCACGCCATACAGTCGCCCAGGCGGGAGAGATACTCGCCCTGCTTAATCAGTTGCGCTTCATCTTCGGCGTGAACCGGCAGCGCAAATCCGCTGGCCAGCAGCACCGCGTTGGCAAAAATAAAAGACTTCAGTTTCAGCTTATTCATGCGCTTATGCCTGTACCAGTGGACCGGGATTTTTCAGGTAGTGATCTTTGATCGCCTGCGCCGCCATCAGGGTAATCGCACCGATGGTATCGGTCGGGTTCGCCTGGAAGTTCTGCGGGAAGGCGTTGCCGCCGGGCACAAAGACGTTATGCACATCCCAGCTCTGCAGATACTTGTTCAGCGCCGAGGTTTTCGGGTTATCGCCCATCACCGCGCCGCCCACGTTGTGCGTAGAGACATATTTGGTGATATCGAAATCCGCGCCCATCGGCAGGAAGCTCATGCTCATGCTGTCCGGGTTCAGCTCTTTGGCGATGTTGCCGACGATGCCTTTCAGATGCTGCTGCAGCTTCAGCTCATTCTCTTTCCAGTTAAACGTCATGCGCAGCAGTGGCAGGCCACGGTGATCGTTGTAGTTCGGATCGAGATCCAGATAGATGTCGCGGTAAGACTGGCAGGTGGTGGTGATGCTGATCTTCATCGAATGACCGTACCACTCTTCCAGACCTTCCTTGTAGCCCATGCCCCAGGTCGGGGTGCCTTTTGGCAGCGCGGTGCTGATTGGCGTGCCGGTCGCCTGTGAGCTGTGGATCTTCGCACCGCCCAGGAAGCCAAGTGAAGGGCCGTCGAAGTTGCCTGGCGAGATATCGTTAAACATCTGGCCGGTCGCGCCCGCCGTCGCATACGGATTGAAGTTTTTATCTTTGAAGAACAGCGTTGCGCCGCCGTTCGACAGGAACGCGTAGTTACGGCCTACCACGCCCTCTTCGGTAATCGGGTTGTAAGGTTTGCCGATGCCGGAAAGCAGCATCAGACGCACGTTGTAGAGCTGGAAGCTGCTCAGCACCACGATTTTCGCGGGCTGGAAGCACTCGTTGCCCTGCGCATCGATGTAGATCACGCCTTTGGCGGTTTTCTTATCATCGTTCAGCACGACCTTAATCACTTCCGCATTCACTTCATAGGAGAAGTTCGGCATACGCTTCAGCGAATCCATCACCGCCGTCTGCGGCGACGCTTTGGAGTAGTTCAGACACGGATATTTGCTGCAGTAGCCGCAGTAGTTACACGGGGCGATCTGGTTGCCGTACGGGTTTTTCCACGCACGTGACACACAGGCTGACGGATTCGGGAACGGGTGGTAACCGAGTTTCGTCGCTACCTCTTTGAACATCACGTTGTTCAGCGTGTCATCCAGCGCGGGCAGTGGGTAAGGTTCAGAGCGCGGGCCTTCAAACGGGTCGCCGCCTTCCAGGATTTTGCCGCGCAGGTTGCCGGTGTTGCCCGACTGGCCGCAAATCAGTTCGAATTTATAGTAATAGGGCTCGATCTCTTCCCAGCTGAACGGGAAGTCCATCACCCGCATATCATCCTGCAGAATGCCGGGCTTGTAAGCCTCGTCAACGTAGGTTTTAAGTTTGATGTCGGTCGGCGTCGGACGGATCAGTACCGCCGTCCAGTGCAGACCGGAACCGCCTACGCCGGTGCCCGGTGCAAACGCGCCCCATTTACGGGTTGGCAATGCCGTCTGGCTGCTGTTGTAGCGCACGGTGACCGCCACTTCGGCGGGTGTCGCAAACACTTTGTTGCGCACCGCATAGGCGTATTCATCCGCCGGTTTCGGGTAGGCGAACTCGTCGTAATCGCGATCGCCGCCGCGCTCCAGAGCGCGCACGTCCAGACCTGCCAGTGCCAGCTCGATGCTCATCAGCGAGCCTGCCCAGCCGAGGCCGCAGACCACGACGTCGACTTCTTTTTTAGTAACCTGTGCCATGATAATCCTGTTTACCTGATGTGGAAGCGCTTATGCGCGTTCACCTTTGATGCTGACCGGGCCGAGCGGATAAGGAACGTTGTGCTGTTTCACCCATTCGGTGAAGCTGGCACGCGCGCCGGGGAAGCCGATAGCGATCCAGGCTTTCATGCCTTTATTACCGCCGTACATCGGGTCGGCCAGGTAGCCATGCTTGGTATCGGAAAGCAGCTGGCTGAAGAAATGGGAAGGCTTAAGATCGGCTTCCCCCAGCGCGGCAAAGTCGATCTCGTTTTTGTTGACCTGGGTCAGCACCGCATCTTTCTCTTCCAGCGTCAGCGCATGAAACGCTTTCTGGTGCGTGTTCTGCGACCACTGATTGATCAGCCGGATACCGGTCTGATACATCTGCTGGGGACGGAACGGGATCTGATAACCCATCGTGGCGGGTGCTTTCGTGTTGAACGGCCCCTGCATATAGATTTCGCTGCCAAACGCTTCGCTGTGCAGTTGCTGATCGATAAAGATCGGCACGTTAGTTTCCAGCGCGCCCGGTGCTTTGCCTTTGCCGCCCGCCGGAATCAGGCGGTCGGTGGCGGCCAGAATAAACTGCCACTCATCGGCACTAAAAAAGATCGGTTTGTAATCGGCTAACTCCGGTGCGGCCATCTCTGCAGCCTGTGCCGCAGTCATGCCTTTCAGGACCAGTTCACTTAATGGCAACGCCAGCAGTGAACCGAGCAAAAATTTACGCCTGGTGGTGGGTTTTTCTAAAAGCATATCCGCACGACTCTCATCTGCTAAATACCCGCTTACTGTGTTATGACGCTGAAAGGCCGGGTGCAGGCAGGAAACTCCCCGCAGAGATAAACGCACACAGCACAGACAACGGCAGAACAGAGAAGGCAGGTAGAATTATGGTTCGGTGACTAACGGAACATATCGGTTAATAACCTGGCAATATTAGGGATATAGATATGTCTGAATGTAAAAATTGAATTTAAAATGTGTCGTAGTGAAACTTTATCATGGTGTTGCGGAAGGGTTGCGGATAGGTAAAAGATTTACA
This sequence comes from Pantoea sp. 22096, assembly GCF_052045955.1. Classification (NCBI taxonomy): domain Bacteria; kingdom Pseudomonadati; phylum Pseudomonadota; class Gammaproteobacteria; order Enterobacterales; family Erwiniaceae; genus Pantoea; species Pantoea sp. 22096. The sequence goes on from NZ_JBQEPW010000004.1 coordinate 44,679, forward strand.
GCGAGGAAATTGCGTCTAAAACCGCATAAACATCGGGTATTTAGCCGTTTTAACGCAGGAGCGACGGATATTATTTTCGCCCTGTCATCATCACGCAGAATAACCGATAAAAAAATATCATACTTCCATACAAGAGAATCATTCTCATCGTTAACACTATATTGACTTTGATGGTCATACAATCAGACAGTGCGCAAAGTGTGATCGCCTGAGTAAATCCTGCTTTATTCCGCCTGTTGTTAAATGACGCTGAAATAATTACTGACGGACATGACCTTAATTTGTCCTCTTGCCTGAATAACTAAGCATGTAATTGTGCAAAGCTCATAACAAACCGGCATTTTGAGATTATCCGGCGCCCGATAGAGTAGAGCGATCAACGACTCAGGATAACCCTCAATGCGCAAAACGCTACTCTCACTCTCTTTATTGACTGCACTGACACTGGTTCACCCGGCATACGCCGCGACGCCAGCGGACACGCTGGTAGTCGCCGTGCCACTCGATGGCATCATCAGTTTCGATCCGGCGGAAAGTTTTGAAACCGTCAGTAACAGCAGCCTGCGCAATATCTACCAGACGCTACTGGAACCGAATCATCAGAACCCACAGCAGCTCTCGCCACTCGCCGCCACTCGCTGGCAGGCCGGAAAAATGCCGCACAGCCTGGTATTTGACCTCAACCCGCAGGCCCGTTTCGCCAGCGGTCATCCGCTGACCGCACAGGATGTGGTCTTCTCATTAACCCGCGCGGTAAAACTCAACAAAGCCCCCTCTTTTATCCTGGGTGAGTTTGGCTGGACGCCGGAAAATATCGATCAACAGTTCACGGTGATCAACGACCACCAGCTTGAACTGCGCTGGCCCGCTGAGATCGGCAGCGATCTGGCGCTGCGCCTGCTGACCGCGCCGGTCGCCTCCATCGTTGACAGTAAACTGGCCCGGGAACACGTCAGCAATAACGATTACGGCAATGCCTGGCTGAAAACGCACTCGGCTGGCAGCGCCGCCTATGCCATCAAACAGTTTGTCCCGCTGCAGGCGCTGGTGCTGGAAGCTAACTCTTACAGCACGCAGAAGCCGCATCTGAAGCGGGTATTGCTCAAGGGCGTAGCCGATGCCGGCAGCCGCCGACTGCTGCTCCAGCAGGGTGACGTGGATGTCGCCTATCAGCTTGGTCCGGACCAGATTGCCGCGCTGAAAACACAGGCAAATGTGCGGGTTGACGCCTTCCCGTCCAGCCTGGTTTATTACGTTGGCTTTAATACTCAGAGCGCGCAGCAACCGGCGCTGGGCAATCCGGCCCTGTGGCAGGCGGCACGCTGGCTGGTTGACTATGACAGCCTGGCGAACCAGCTGCTGAAAGGTCAGTATCGCATCCATCAGAGCTTCCTGCCGGATGGCTTCGATGGTGCACTGAACACCACGCCGTTCCATTACGATCTGAAAAAGGCGCAGGAAATCCTGCAGAAAGGCGGCATCAACCCGGGCACCCACATCGCGCTGACGGTGGTGAACCAGCCGCCTTATATAGACGTGGCGCAGGCGCTGCAGGCGAGCTTTGCCAAAGCGGATGTGCAGCTTGATATCCAGCCGGTGGCGGAATCGGAGCTGTGGAGCAAAATGCGCAGCCGCGACTTCCAGGCCATCTTCACTTACTGGGGCGCGGACTACATCGACCCTAACACCAATGCCAGCACCTTTGCTTCTAACGTGCCAGGTGGCGGCAAAACCCTGGCATGGCGTGTCGGCTGGACCATTCCGGCGCTGAGTGCACAGACCCGCGCCGCCGCCGGAGAGAGCGATGCGGCTAAACGCCGTAGCCTCTATACCGGGCTGCAAACCCGCATCCAGCAGGATTCGCCGTTTATCGTACTCTTACAGGGCGCGACCCAGGTGGCGGTGCGCAGCAACCTCAGTCACCTGCAGCAGGGCATCGGCGTCAGCCTGCTCAATTTCGAAGAGGTGCAGAAGTAATCCCGCGTTTCAGGCCGCTGCTCTGCGGGCAGCGGCCGCGTTTTTGACGAATTGTTCTCCTCCTGTCTATGCTCCGCTTGCTATCCTTCAGGCATAATCCTTTGACTGAGAGTGGAAAACCATGACTTCCCCGCTACTGATTGCCCGTACGCCAGACGTCGAACTTCATCTGTTGCCGCAAATGGCCAACCGCCACGGCCTCATTACCGGTGCGACCGGCACCGGGAAAACCGTTACGTTGCAGAAGCTGGCCGAATCGTTCTCCGTCAGCGGCGTACCGGTCTTTATGGCTGACGTCAAAGGCGATTTAACCGGCGTGGCGATGGCGGACCAGTCCAGCGAAAAGCTGCAGGAGAGGCTGGCGAAAATCGGCGTCACCGACTGGCAGCCGCAGAGCAATCCGGTGGTGCTGTGGGATATTTTTGGCGAGAAAGGCCATCCGGTACGCGCCACCGTTTCCGATCTCGGTCCATTACTGCTGGCGCGGCTGCTGAATCTGAATGAAGTCCAGAGCGGTGTGCTGCAGATTATTTTCCGCATCGCCGATGACCAGGGCCTGCTGCTGCTGGACTTCAAAGATCTGCGCGCCATGACCCAGTACATTGGTGACAACGCCAAAAACTTCCAGACCCACTACGGCAATATCAACAGCGCCTCGGTCGGCGCGATTCAGCGCGGATTGCTGACGCTGGAGCAACAGGGGGCGGAACACTTCTTTGGTGAGCCGATGCTGGATATCGCTGACTGGATGCGCGTCGACAGCAACGGCAAAGGCGTCATCAACATCCTCTCTGCTGAGAAGCTCTACCAGATGCCGAAACTCTACGCCACCAGCCTGCTGTGGCTGCTGTCGGAGCTTTATGAACATCTGCCGGAAGCGGGCGATCTCGATCAGCCAAAGCTGGTGTTCTTCTTTGATGAGGCGCACCTGCTGTTTACCGACGCGCCGCCGGTGCTGCTGGAGAAAATAGAACAGGTCATGCGGCTGATCCGCTCCAAAGGGGTCGGCGTCTGGTTCGTCACCCAGAATCCGGCAGATATTCCCGATCGGGTGCTGGGCCAGCTCGGCAACCGCGTTCAGCACGCCCTGCGCGCTTTCACGCCCAAAGATCAGAAAGCGGTGAAAACGGCCGCCGATACGCTGCGCGCCAACCCGGCGTTTGACAGCGTGGAAGCGATTCAGGCGCTGGGCACTGGCGAAGCGCTGATCTCCTTTCTGGATGCCAAAGGCAGTCCGTCGGTAGTAGAACGCGCGATGGTCATTGCGCCAGGCTCGCGCATGGGTCCGGTCACCGGTGATGAGCGTAACGGCCTGATCAACCATTCGCCGCTCTATGGCAAATATGACACCGAAATCGATCGCGAATCGGCGTTTGAAAAGCTGCAAAAAGGCTTCCAGGCCGCCAGCGATGAGGCGAGTGCCCCCCCGGCCAAAGGCGACGCTGTGGCTGTCGACAATGGGATTCTCGGTGGTCTGAAAGAGATCCTGTTTGGTCACACCGGCCCGCGCGGCGGCAAACACGACGGCGTGGTACAGACCATGGCGAAAAGCGCTACCCGCCAGATCACCAATCAGATCATCCGTGGGGTGCTGGGCAGCCTGCTGGGTGGCCGTCGCCGATGAACCCCGCTCTCTGCTAAGATCAGGTTATGGATAAACACTACGAACTGAAACGGATGAAACGCCTGGCGCTGCTGCTGCTGCTGCTCGCCGTCGCCACCTTTGTTGTCACCCTTTTCCTGCCGTCTGGCTTCTGGGTCAGCGGCGTCAAAGCGATTGCGGAGGCCGCGATGGTCGGCGCACTGGCGGACTGGTTTGCCGTGGTGGCGCTGTTCCGGCGCGTGCCGGTGCCTTTTATCTCGCGCCATACCGCCATCATTCCGCGCAACAAAGATCGTATTGGTGAAAACCTCGGGCGCTTTGTGCAGGAAAAGTTTCTTGATACCGACTCCCTGCTGAACCTGATTCGCCGTCACGATCCTTCAAACCTGCTGGCACAGTGGCTGAATGCACCGGGCAATGCCGACCGCGTTGGCCGCCATCTGCTGCAGGTGATGCGCGGCTTCCTGGATCTCACCGATGACGCGCGGATTCAGACCTTTATGCGCCGCGCGGTGCATCGTGCCATCGACAAGGTCGATCTCAGCCAGACCAGCGCCATGGTGCTGGAAAGCCTGACCAAAAATAACCGCCATCAGGCATTGCTGGACGCGGCCATCGACCAGTTGCTGAAGTTATTGCATAAGCCCAGTACCCGCGAGTTTATCGCCATGCAGCTGGTGCGCTGGCTTAAACGCGAGCATCCGATCAAAGCCAAAATGTTGCCGACTGAATGGCTGGGCGAACACAGCGCCGAGCTGGTGGCAAACGCGGTCGATTCCCTGCTGGATGATGTGGCGCTGGATCAGGGCCATGAGCTGCGCCTCGGCTTCAACCGGGCGGTTGATAAACTGATCGTTAAGCTGCAAAACGATCCGGAAATGGCCGAGCGCGCCGAAGAGATCAAGGGCTGGCTGAAAGAGGATGCCTCGTTTAACCGCTACATCGGCGAGCTGTGGAATGATATGCGCAACTGGCTCAAAGCGGATCTCAGCAGTGAGGATTCGCGGGTGCAGGAGAAAGTGCGCGGTGCGGCCCTGTGGCTTGGCGAAACGCTGGCCGCCGACCCGGCGCTGCGTGACTCCATGAACCAGCATCTGGAACAGGCTGCACGCAGCGTTGCACCAGAGTTTGCTGGCTTCCTGACGCGTCACATCAGCGACACTGTGAAAAGCTGGGATGCGCGCGACATGTCGCAGCAGATTGAACTCAATATCGGCAAGGACCTGCAGTTTATCCGCATCAACGGTACGCTGGTAGGCGGCACCATCGGGCTGATTCTCTATCTGCTGTCGCAGCTGCCCGCTGCCCTGCCCGCACTGTCAGGCTGGATAAATAGCGTGGCGTAACGCCGTTTCAGGCCACTGCAGTCACTCCTCCGGCTGGCAGACATAAAGCGATGGGCGTATACGCCTGTCGTAAAGCATTGCGGGTCATGGATAGCGTCTTTGTGGAAAGCGTAGAATCCCTGAGCCTGCACTGTTAGCCAATAAAAAAGGCCGCTTGCGCGGCCTTTTCTTTTGCTGCATTCATTGCGCTTAGCGCCGCTTAATCAGCATAAACAGACTGATCGCGAAGAACGCAAAGCTCGGCAGAATCGCCCCCAGAATCGGCGGTAAGCCGTAAACCAGACTCAGCGGACCGAAAATCTGGTCCAGCACGTAGAACAGGAAGCCAAAGCTGATACCGGTCACCACACGCACACCCATCGACACGCTACGCAGCGGACCGAAGATAAACGACAGCGCCATCAGCATCATCACCGCCACCGACAGCGGCTGGAAAATCTTGCTCCACATATTCAGCTGATAACGTCCCGCTTCCTGACCGCTCTGCTTCAGATACTTGCTGTAGCTATGCAGACCGCGAATCGACAACGCGTCAGGATCCAGCGCCACCACACCCAGCTTGTCCGGCGTCAGATTGGTTTTCCATTCACCACTCAGACTCTGTGAACCGGTAATCTGCTTCGGATCGGTCAGGTTTGACTCATCGACCTGTGACAGCATCCAGCGCTTCTTAGCCGCATCCCAGGTCGCCGTCGCCGCGTAACGCACGCTCTGCAGGCGACGCTGATCGTTGAAGTTGTAGATGCTCACACCATCAATTTCGTTGTCGCCTTTAATACGCTCAATATAGATGAAGTTATTGCCATCCTTCGCCCACAGACCATTCTGCGTCGAGACCAGTGCGCCGCCATAAAGCTGCTGTGCCCGATAGTTACGCGCCATCTGCTCGCCCGATGGCGCAACAAACTCACCAATCGCCATGGTCAGCAGCACCAGCGGAATCGCCGTTTTCATCACGGACAGCGCCACCTGCATACGGGTAAAGCCCGCCGCCTGCATCACCACCAGCTCACTGCGCTGCGCCAGCGCGCCCAGTCCCAGCAGCGCGCCCAGCAGGGCCGCCATCGGGAAGAAAATCTCAATATCTTTCGGCACGCTGAGCAGGGTGTAATAACCGGCACTCAGCGCGCTATAGCTGCCCTGCCCGGTTTTACGCAGCTGATCGACGAACTTGATGATGCCGGAAAGCGACACCAGCATGAACAGCGTCAGCATGATGGTATTAAAAATGGTTTTACCGATATAGCGGTCAAGAACGCGAAACATCAGACCGACCCTCCGCGGGTAAAGCGGGCGCGAATCCGACGCATCGGCACCGTATCCCACAGGTTAAGCAACACCGCCAGCACCAGATAGCTGATATTCACCACCCACATCCAGAGCGCCGGATCGAGCCGCCCTTTCGCTCCACTCGACTTCAGTGAGCTCTGCAACAGGAAGAAGATCAGATAGAGCAGCATGGCGGGCAGCATCGATAGCACACGACCCTGACGCGGGTTCACCACGCTGAGCGGCACTACCATCAGCGCCATCACCAGCACCGCAAACACCAGCGTCAGACGCCAGTGCAGCTCGGCCTGAAAATCCGGTGTCTTATTCGCGAACAGGTCGGTCATGCTGGCCTGCTCGGCATCGTTAGGATCGAGCGTTGCCGCTTTATATCCCACGATGGCCTGATAGTTGGTGAAGTCGGTGATACGGAAATCACGCAGCAGTGCCGTGCCCTCAAAGCGGGTACCTTTATCCAGCGTTACCACCTGCGAGCCATCTTTGTGCTGCTCCATGTGACCGCTGTCAGCCAGCACCACCGAAGGACGTGCGTTGCCTTTTGGCCGCAACTGCGCCAGGAACACGTTGCCAAAGTTGTTGCCCTTCACATCCTCGACAAACAGCACGGCGCTGCCGTCGCTGGAGGTCTGGAACTGTCCGGCAGCCATCGCCGCAGCACCTGGGTTTGCTTTGGCGTTCTGCGTCACCTCATCCTGATAGCGGGATGACCACGGCCCCAGCCAGATGACGTTCACCGCTGCCACCACCGAGGTAAATAGCATCAGTACCATCGCCGCTTTTACCAGCACGGCCTTACTCAGGCCGCAGGCATGCATCACGGTAATTTCACTTTCCGTGTAGAGACGCCCCAGTGTCATCAGGATCGCCAGAAACAGACTTAAGGGCAGTATAAGTTGTGCCATTTGAGGCACACCGAGTCCTAACAAGGTCAGAACGAGGTTTGTCGGCACTTCGCCATCCACCGCGGCTCCCAGGATCCTGACTAACTTCTGGCAAAAGAAGATGAGTAGCAGGATAAACAGGATAGCCAGCTGGCTTTTGAGCGTTTCCCGAACCAGATATCTAATGATGATCACGCTTAGTACGCCTGTGAAAACTTGTCTTTTTGCAGGAAAATCGCTAGTTTCAACGCTTATCAGCCATTTTTCTTCATCAATGGCCGTCGCCGTAGCTAAATTTGTATGAAAAACGCGTCCGGGTGGTGAAAAAACAACATCTTGTCACCCTGATTCATTATGACCTCCAGCGGCAGAATGTCATGCTGCGACGATGAATAAATGGGTCATGAGCGCGCTACATTCTAGCGGCAGCAGCGGCCGTTGTCTTTAAGATTCAGGAGAGTGCATGGAGTTCAGTGTAAAAAGCGGAAGCCCGGAAAAACAGCGCAGTGCCTGCATTGTCGTTGGCGTTTTCGAACCGCGTCGTCTGTCACCGATTGCCGAGCAGCTGGATAAAATCAGCGACGGCTACATCAGCGCCCTGCTGCGCCGTGGCGAGCTGGAAGGAAAAGTGGGCCAGACACTGCTGCTGCATCATGTGCCAAATATCCTGTCCGAGCGTATTCTGCTGATTGGCTGCGGTAAAGAGCGTGAGCTGGATGAACGCCAGTACAAGCAGGTCATTCAGAAAACCATCAACACGCTGAACGACACCGGCTCCATGGAAGCGGTCTGCTTCCTGACCGAACTGCATGTCAAAGGCCGCAATACCTACTGGAAAGTGCGTCAGGCCGTGGAGACCTCAAAAGAGGCGCTCTACAACTTTGATCAGCTGAAAAGCAACAAAGCAGAGCCGCGTCGTCCGCTGCGCAAACTGGTGTTTAACGTGCCGACCCGCCGTGAACTGACCAGCGGCGAACGCGCTATTCAGCATGGATTAGCGGTTGCTGCAGGCATGAAAGCCGCTAAAGATCTCGGCAATATGCCGCCAAACATCTGTAACGCTGCCTATCTGGCGTCGCAGGCGCGCCAGCTGGCCGACGCCTTCAGCAAAAATGTCACCACCCGCGTGATCGGCGAACAGCAGATGAAAGAGCTGGGCATGAACGCCTATCTCGCTGTCGGGGCCGGTTCGCAGAACGAATCGCTGATGTCGGTGATTGAATACAAAGGCAATCCGGATGCTGAAGCGCGCCCGATTGTGCTGGTGGGTAAAGGGCTGACCTTTGACTCCGGCGGCATCTCTATCAAGCCTGCCGACAGCATGGACGAAATGAAATATGACATGTGCGGCGCGGCCGCCGTCTATGGCGTGATGCGGATGGTGGCCGAGCTGAATCTGCCGCTGAACGTGGTGGGTGTGCTGGCGGGCTGTGAAAACATGCCGGATGGCCGCTCGATGCGTCCGGGCGACGTGCTGACCACCATGTCTGGCCAGACGGTTGAAGTACTGAACACCGACGCCGAAGGCCGTCTGGTGCTGTGCGATGCGCTGACCTACGTGGAACGTTTCGACCCGGAAGTCGTCATTGACGTGGCAACGCTGACCGGAGCCTGCGTGATTGCGCTGGGACATCACATCAGCGGTTTGCTGTCGAATCACAACCCGCTGGCGCATGAGCTGATCAGCGCCTCGGAGCAGTCAGGCGACCGCGCCTGGCGTCTGCCGATGGCGGATGAGTTCCAGGAGCAGCTGGAGTCCAACTTTGCCGATATGGGCAACATCGGTGGCCGTCCTGGCGGCGCGATTACCGCTGCCTGCTTCCTGGCACGCTTTGCCCGCAAATATAACTGGGCGCACCTGGATATCGCCGGCACGGCCTGGCGCTCCGGCAAGGCTAAAGGCGCCACCGGACGTCCGGTGCCGATGCTGTCGCAGTTTCTGTTGAATCGGGCAGGATTGAACGGCGACGACTAAGCGCCCTCTTTTCTGACAGCAGGGGCGGATCTGATTCCGCCCTTGATCTTCTGATGAGCTAACCGATGAAAAACGCAACCTTCTACGTGCTGGAAACCGATGCCCCGAGCGATGGCCTGAGCGCCGTTGAAGCGCTGGTGTGCAATCTGGCGGAAACACGCTGGCGGGCCGGAAAGCGGGTGTTGATCGCCTGCGAAGATGAACAGCAGGCCATTCGTCTTGACGAAGCGCTGTGGCAACGACCGGCAAACGCCTTCGTGCCGCACAACCTGGCGGGTGAAGGCCCGCGCTACGGTGCGCCGGTCGAGCTGGCCTGGCCACAGCGTCGCGGCAGTTCACCGCGCGACCTGCTGATTAGCCTGCTGCCCCACTTCGCAGATTTTGCTACTGCTTTCCATGAAGTGATAGACTTCGTTCCTTACGAGGACGCTCTCAAACAACTGGCGCGCGACCGCTACAAAGCGTATCGCAGCGTTGGATTCCAATTGAATACGGCAGCGCCACCACAGCCGCAAACGACATAGCAGAAATGGAAAAGACATATAACCCGCAAGATATCGAGCAGCCGCTTTACGAGCATTGGGAAAAGCAGGGCTACTTCAAACCGAATGGCGATACCAGCCAGGAAAGCTTTTGCATCATGATCCCGCCGCCGAACGTCACCGGTAGCTTGCACATGGGTCACGCCTTCCAGCAAACCATCATGGACACCATGATCCGTTACCAGCGCATGCAGGGGAAAAATACCCTGTGGCAGGCCGGTACTGACCACGCGGGCATCGCCACGCAGATGGTGGTTGAGCGCAAAATTGCGGCTGAAGAGGGTAAAACGCGCCAGGACTATGGCCGCGATGCGTTTATCGAGAAAATCTGGCAGTGGAAAGCAGAATCCGGCGGCACTATTACCCGTCAGATGCGCCGCCTGGGTAACTCTGTCGACTGGGAGCGCGAGCGCTTCACTATGGACGATGGCCTTTCCAACGCCGTGAAAGAGGTGTTTGTTCGCCTCTACAAAGAGAACCTGATCTACCGTGGCAAACGCCTGGTGAACTGGGATCCTAAGCTGCGCACTGCGATCTCCGATCTGGAAGTGGAAAACCGCGAGAGCAAAGGCTCCATGTGGCATATCCGCTATCCACTGGCTGACGGCGCAAAAACCGCCGACGGCAAAGATTATCTGGTGGTCGCCACCACCCGTCCGGAAACCCTGCTGGGTGATACCGGCGTCGCCGTTAACCCGGAAGATCCACGTTACAAAGATCTGATCGGCAAATTTGTGATGCTGCCGCTGGTTGGCCGCCTGATCCCTATCGTTGGCGACGAACATGCCGACATGGAAAAAGGCACCGGCTGCGTCAAGATCACCCCGGCGCATGACTTCAACGACTATGAAGTTGGCCGTCGTCATAAGCTTCCGATGATCAACATCCTGACCTTCGACGGCGATATCCGCGACCGCGCTCAGGTGTATGACACCAATGGCGAAGCCAGCGATGCCTGTTCCGATGAGATCCCGGCGGCTTTCCAGAACATGGAACGCTTCGCGGCGCGTAAAGCGATTGTTGCCGCTGTCGATGAACTCGGGCTGCTTGAAGAGATCAAACCTCACGATCTGACCGTGCCTTACGGCGACCGTGGCGGCGTGGTTATCGAACCGATGCTGACTGACCAGTGGTATGTGCGTACCGCACCGCTGGCGAAAGTCGCGGTTGAAGCCGTTGAGAATGGCGACATCCAGTTTGTACCGAAGCAGTACGAAAACATGTACTTCTCCTGGATGCGCGATATTCAGGACTGGTGTATCTCCCGTCAGCTCTGGTGGGGTCACCGCATCCCGGCGTGGTATGACGACAACGGTAACGTCTACGTCGGCCGCACCGAAGACGAAGTGCGCGCCGAGAATAACCTGGCCGCCGACGTCGCGCTGCGTCAGGATGATGACGTGCTGGATACCTGGTTCTCCTCAGGTCTGTGGACCTTCTCCACCCTGGGCTGGCCGGAAAACACCGAAGCGCTGCGTACTTTCCATCCGACCAGCGTGCTGGTCAGCGGCTTCGACATCATCTTCTTCTGGATTGCCCGCATGATCATGCTGACCATGCACTTCATCAAAGATGAAAACGGCAAACCGCAGGTGCCGTTCAAAACCGTCTATATGACCGGTCTGATCCGTGATGAAGAAGGTCAGAAGATGTCGAAATCCAAGGGTAACGTGATTGATCCGCTGGATATGGTCGACGGCATTTCGCTGGAAGCGCTGCTGGAAAAACGCACCGGCAATATGATGCAGCCACAGCTGGCTGAGAAGATTCGCAAACGTACCGAGAAGCAGTTCCCTGACGGCATCGAGCCATCAGGCACCGATGCACTGCGCTTTACCCTGGCGGCGCTGGCCTCAACCGGACGCGACATTAACTGGGACATGAAGCGCCTGGAAGGCTATCGCAACTTCTGTAACAAGCTGTGGAACGCCAGCCGCTTTGTGCTGATGAACACCGAAGAGCAGGATTGCGGACAGAATGGCGGCGAAATGACGCTGTCGCTGGCGGATCGCTGGATCCTGACCGAGTTCAACAACACGGTGAAAGCGTACCGTGAAGCCCTGGATAGCTATCGTTTCGACATCGCGGCTAACCTGCTGTATGACTTCACCTGGAACCAGTTCTGCGACTGGTATCTGGAGCTGACCAAGCCGGTCATGAACAGCGGCAGTGAAGCTGAACTGCGTGGCACCCGTCATACGCTGGTTCACGTGCTGGAAGCGCTGCTGCGTCTGGCACACCCGATTATCCCATTTATCACTGAAACCATCTGGCAGCGTGTGAAGGGGCTGAAAAATATCAGCGACGACACCATCATGCTGCAGCCTTTCCCGCAGTACGATGCGGCGAAAGAAGATGCCGAAGCGAAAGCGGACATCGAGTGGATGAAACAGGCGATCGTGGCGGTGCGTAATATCCGTGCCGAAATGAACATCGCACTGAGCAAGCCGCTGGATGTGCTGCTGCGTGACTGCTCGCCTGCGGCACTGCGTCGCGTTGAAGCTAACCGCAACTTCCTGTCGCGCCTGGCGCGTCTGGAAAGCCTGACCATTCTGCCTGCGGGCGAGAAAGGTCCGGTGTCGGTGACCAAACTGGTTGAAGGCGCAGAGCTGCTGATCCCGATGGCGGATCTGGTGGATAAAACCGCCGAGCTGGAGCGTCTGGCGAAAGAGCTGGTTAAGCTGGATGTGGAAATCGAGAAGATTGAGACCAAGCTGGCGAACGAAGGCTTTGTTTCGCGTGCCCCGGAAGCGGTGGTGGCGAAAGAGCGTGAACGCGTGGCAGACCTGCAACAATCAAAAGCAAAACTGATTGAACAGCAGGCGGTCATTGCGGCATTGTAAGCGTCGTAGCTGACAGCTTATTCATAAAGCCGGGCTTGCCCGGCTTTTTTATTGACCTCGTACAAATCCGGAAGAGATGATGACGACCAGTACCATCCCGCATTTTGACCTCCAGGTGCGGCCAATTACGGCCGCCGATAATCCGCATATCGCCCAGGTGATCCGTGATGTTTCCGCCGAGTTCGGCCTGACGGCTGACAAGGGCTACACCGTTTCCGATCCGCAGCTCGACCAGCTGTTTGAGCTCTACAGTGCCGAACAGAGCGCCTACTGGATTGTTGAGTATCAGGGCAAGGTGGTCGGCGGTGGCGGTGTTGCGCCGCTCGCCTGCAGCGCGCCCGATATCTGCGAACTGCAAAAGATGTACTTTCTGCCAGAGGTGCGCGGTCGGGGTCTGGCGCGCGAACTGGCATTGCGGGCGATGGAGCATGCGCGCAACCACGGCTTCCGGCGCTGCTATCTGGAAACCACCGCCAGCCTGACGCGGGCGATTAAACTGTATGAGTCGCTGGGCTTTGAGCACATCGACAGTGCAATGGGCTGCACCGGCCATGTCGACTGCGAAGTACGGATGCTGAAGACCTTATAAACCGCGCTCCACGTAACGCATATCGTTGATGGACTCGATTTTGAACTGCCCGTTATCGGTGTAGCGCAGCAGCGTCACGCTGGCATTCTTAAGCTGCTCCCGTAATGAAGTATCGCCCAGCGCCTGCAGCAGAGTGGTGATAGCCATACCGTGGCTGACCACCAGCACATTGCCTCCGCCCTGCTGCTGCGCCTGCTTCGCGATTGTGGTGATACTCTTCATCATGCGCTTAGCTACCTGCTGATAGGTTTCGGCCTGGCCGGAGGATTTAATACCTGCCAGCGATGGCGTGCCTGCGGCTTCCGCCTCATGAATCGCGTCGATCATCCCATCCATACGAATTTTACCGGCGCTAAACGCTTCCAGAAGTGCGGTATCAGAAGCATAGCCCGCCTGATGCGCGGCAGCGTTAATCAGATTTTTATTCAGATCGCCTTCATAAAGGCCAAATCCCACCTCGCGCAGCCCTTTCAGCTCTTTCAGCACAGGCGGGTGTTTCCAGTTCTTCATTACCAGCTGCGCGGTTTCTCTCGCCCGTCCCGAATCGCTGGACCAGGCCGCGACGAAGGGTAACGGCTGCAATCCCCTTCCCAGTTGCTCTGCAACAGCTGCACCGGAAGCCGTCAGCGGCGTATCGGCCCATCCCTGCGCGCGATGTACCGTATTAAACATGGTCTTTCCATGCCGGGTAACATAGAGCATCACATCTGCGGCCCAGGCGGAGCCGGCAGTGCTGACGGAGATGACAGCTATTAACATGAGCGTTTTAAATTTTATCTTCATTTTTATTCTCCGGATCAAAAAAGATTGAATTTATATTGAACAACCACTTCAGCGGACAAACTGCGGGAACGCTGAGTTTTCCCCTGATTATTCAGATGCGGGGTCTCTTTACTGTTTTTATATGACCAGCCATAACCGGTCAGCGTGAATAGCGTCAGATTTTTGAAGGTGGGATGTTGATTACTGAATTGATTAATTAATGAAACCTCGCCGGTTCGCACAAGATTATTACGATAATGGAACTGGCCATAATTAAGCTGTATTCCGGTACTGATCCCCTTTGTAATTTCATACTGACTCAGAGAAACCAGTGCCAGCTCTCTATCGCGCATATAGTCTTTGCCCGCCGAAGTTAGTGACGTGAAACGTCCCCGGGTATTTTTAGTCAGGGGCCGGGCATAATATCCCACCGCCCTCTCCTTTGGAGCCGATGTCCAGCCAGCAGCCAGTCTCTGCGTCCAGGCGCCATGCTTCCAGGTCGTTTCCCCGACATAGTGCCACGCCTGTTTATCAAAGGTTCTCTTGCTGGCGGGCATCCTTCTATATTTCTCCAGCAGCCTGGCTGCCATAGATTTGCGCGCCTAGTGACCAGTATGGCGAGAGGGTGTAGCCCGCCTCAATCACATGGCGGCGCTGATAGCGCTCAGCCTCGCCGAATGCGTAGGCAACCGCGTGACGTTCATCTTTGTAGCGCAGCGCAGCGGTGTAAATGGCGTCAATTTTTTGTCTGGCCTGGGTTTGCAACGCCAGCGTTTTTCCTGAATCATGCCGTATGGTTTTGTTAACGAAAGCAAGATCCAGCCGGGCATTCTGCCACGTCAGTGCTCCGCTATAGCCAGCATAGCTGTTGCGCGACAGGCGATCCGTGGTCGTCAGCACGCCGATATTTTTCAGTTCCTGCCAGCCTGCCTTTCCATCGAACCGTAGCCTGCGATTGCCGAGCTTTAGCTTAAGATAGCGCTGACTGAACTTGCTAAAGCCGTGGGCATCCCGCTTCTCCATGTTACCACCGCTGTCATAGAGCAGACCGCGCGTGGAGAAGTAGTCGCTTGACCCCAGGCGTACGGCGCGGGTATAAGTCGTATCAAATCCAAGCAGGTCCCACTGATAACCGGAACGAAAATCGACTGTCGCGGCCTGGCCCCAGGCATTGTGAACCGCGGTGGGCTGTGCTTCGTCCTCCTTGAGATACTTCCAATGGTTGCGCAGTTTGAAATCGAGCGCCGCGTCACCCCATAATTTATTCTGCGCGGAGGGGGCGTGAATGTCAGACGCCTTAACACTCCCCCAAAAAAAAGCAGCAATAGTGAAAAAAATAAATGAAAATAGTATTTTTCTTTCATTTTTAAATCCTTCCCCTGGCGATAGTAAAAATCCGTCACGCCATGACAATAAGGGTGACCCGGTTCCGTTAACCCATAAAAAAACCCGACTCGCTGCCCTCTGTTAAAAAGGGTAGCGAGTCGGGTTTTGCTTAAAAAAATAACAATCCCGCACTGACTCCGGGACTATATTTATTTAACTTCAGAAAGTCAGCGTAAAAAAACCGTTATGTGATAGGTGGCACAAAATATCTTTGTACGTCAGTGTTACTTAAATTAAAGCGTTACACAGCACATTATATGAGACCACGCTGCACGGAAGAGAAATAAACGCGGTCAGGCATCCGGAAAAAGAGACACCCTGGCCAGGGCGTCCTCAGGGGTTTACCACGCAGGTACGCCGCTGTGAAAACGCAACTCCGTGTCCGGCTCGCTAATCAGCTTTGCTTCGACCCGGCCAATCGCCTGCACCCGCGGCGCAATATCCTTACCGGCAATCTGCGCCGCCAGCGTTAAATAGTCCTGATAATGCCGCGCCTCTGAGCGCAGCAGCGAAATATAGAACTTCGCCAGTTCATCATCAAGATACGGCGCCAGACTGGCGAAACGCTCGCAGGATCGCGCCTCAATGTAAGCACCACAAATCAACTTATCCACCAGCGTCTCCGGCTCATGGGTGGTCACTTCGCGCAACAGCGATTTAGCATAGCGGCTGGAGGTGATCTTCTGATAGACCAGCCCGCGCGACTGCATAATTTCCCAGACCTGATAGAAGTGATGCAGCTCCTCTTTAATCAGTAGCACCATCTTCTCCACCAGCTCATCCGCCCACGGCAGCGCATTGCGCACAATGATGCGTTTCGTCAGGTTCTTATGGGCGTTGATAAAGTCGCTGTCGCCATCTTCCCGGAAGATAAAATCTTCATAGGGTTTCAGCCACGCCAGAATAGCGTCGCCGCTGGGTTTGTCGGCCACATATTTGCGGATCAGCCACACCGCAGTCTGGGCGGCTTTCAGCTCACACACCAGATGGTCGGTTAACAGCAGGGTCAGGTTTTCCGGCTTGCGCGCCTCATCAATCCAGGCCTGTGGCGTGCGGCAGTGCAAAAACTGATAGATCGGTTCGAGTAAGGGTGCGTAATTCATGATGTCAGAAAAGGGGTGGCAGAAGTGACAGGCGGAGAACTCTCCGCCCCGGCTACTTAGTGGCGAATACCATCATCATCTTCATCTTCGATGGCGTCGTCATCTTCGTCTTCATCTTCAGCATCAGGGTCTTCAAAATAGGTGCCCCAGCCGTCGTAGTCGACGTTGTACTTACCAATCAGGTTCACCAGCTGCTCAACCTGCACATCGATCAGTTCAGGCTTCAGCGCAGATTCGCTGATGATGTCGACGCACATCACGGTGGTGCCATCTTCCAGCTCCAGCTCTTCCGGCTCGGTCACTTCATAACCCAGCTTGAACGCATCAACGGCCGCTTTTTCCAGCGAATCAAAATTATTGCATGAGAGATGATGCTCGATGGTATAGAGCGCATCAGGATCGCTGCCATCCTCCAGCAGCTCTTCGATAATCTGCCGCGTCTCTTCCTGCTGCTCTTCCAGTAATGCTTCATATGCCATGACAATGTCCTCTCTGAGTTCGGCAATAATCAATTATTTTCCCACACTGCCTGTCGCGCCACTACACAAAACGAAAAGTTTATTAGCTCCAGACTTGAAAATGAATATTCATACGGTTAAATTGAATTTTAATTCATTTTAATGATTACCGGAGTGTTTTATGAGTCAGCTGTATCAGCGCCATTTCCTCAGGCTTCTGGATTTTACTCCCGCCGAAATTGATCACCTGCTTTCCCTGTCCGCTGAGTTGAAACAGGCGAAAAAAAGCGCCAGCGAAGTGCAGTATCTGAAAGGCAAAAACATCGCGCTCATCTTCGAAAAAGACTCGACCCGTACCCGATGCTCTTTCGAAGTTGCCGCTTACGATCAGGGTGCAAACGTGACTTATCTTGGCCCGAGTGGCAGTCAGATCGGCCATAAAGAGTCAATGCGCGACACCGCGCGGGTGCTGGGCCGCATGTACGATGGCATTCAGTATCGCGGTTACGGTCAGGAGCTGGTGGAGACGCTGGCAGAACACGCCGGTGTGCCGGTGTGGAACGGTCTGACCACCGAGTTTCACCCAACCCAGCTGCTGGCCGACCTGCTGACCATGCAGGAGCATCTGCCAGGCAAAACACTCAGCGAAATGACACTGGTTTATGTGGGCGATGCGCGCAACAACATGGGTAACACCATGCTGGAAGCCGCCGCACAGGTCGGTCTGGATCTGCGTCTGGTGGCACCGAAGAGCTGCTGGCCAGAGGACGAACTGGTGGCGCAGTGCCGTGAAGCCGCACAGCAGACCGGTGGGAAAATTATCCTCACCGACAATATTGCCGACGGTGTGAAAGGCGCTGACTTTATCTACACCGATGTCTGGGTGTCGATGGGCGAAGCCAAAGCGGTGTGGGCCGAGCGTATTGCGCTGCTGCGTGACTATCAGGTTAACCGGGCGATGCTCGATCTGACCGGCAACCCGCAGGTTAAATTCCTGCACTGTCTGCCCGCCTTCCACGACGATCAGACCACGCTGGGCCAGCAGATGGCGGAACAGTACGATCTGCACAACGGCATGGAAGTGAGCAACGAGGTGTTCGAATCACCACACAGCATTGTGTTCGACCAGGCTGAGAACCGGATGCACACGATTAAAGCGGTAATGGTGGCCACGCTGGGCCAGCGCTGACCGATCCGCTCCAGAGGCGCAAACGTTTTCCTCTTGCTGCCCCACCGCGAACGGGTATAATGCGGCCCAATTTGCCGGAGGAAATATGCGACAGCACAGCGGACAATTTGACGCTCAATCACGCCTGACCGCAGGCGGCGCTGCTGTTTCTTTCGGTCATCGACCCGATCTTAAAAAAGCCCCTTAAGCAGGGGCTTTTTTTTGTCCGCAATCCGGCCGCGCAGAGGAGAGAGCTATGCCTAACCCGCTATATCGCAAGCACATTATTTCAATCAACGACCTCAGTCGTGAAGAGCTGGAACTGGCACTGGACACCGCCGCAAAGTTGAAAGCTCATCCGCAGCCGGAACTGCTGAAGCACAAGGTGATCGCCAGCTGCTTCTTTGAGGCCTCAACCCGTACCCGCCTGTCGTTTGAAACTGCGATCCATCGCCTGGGCGCGTCCGCAGTGGGCTTTGCGGACGGCAGTAATACGTCGCTGGGCAAGAAAGGCGAAACCCTGGCCGACACCATTTCCGTCATCGGCACCTACGTTGATGCGATCGTGATGCGTCATCCGCAGGAGGGCGCGGCGCGGCTGGCGACCGAGTTCTCCGGCGGCATCCCGATTCTCAACGCCGGTGACGGCGCAAACCAGCATCCGACCCAGACGCTGCTCGATCTCTTCACCATTCAGGAGACGCAGAGCCGTCTTAATCAGCTGAATGTGGCGATGGTCGGCGACCTGAAATATGGCCGTACCGTCCACTCCCTGACGCAGGCACTGGCAAAGTTTGACGGCAACCGCTTCTTCTTCATCGCGCCCGATGCGCTGGCGATGCCGGCCTATATCACCGATATGCTGGATGAGAAGAACATCGCCTGGTCACGGCATGACAGCTTTGAAGAGGTGATGCCGCAGCTTGATATCCTTTACATGACGCGGGTGCAGAAAGAGCGGCTCGATCCCTCTGAATATGCCAACGTCAAAGCACAGTTCATTCTGCGCGCTGCCGACCTCAGTACGGCACGCGACAATATGAAGGTGCTGCACCCGCTGCCGCGCATCGATGAAATCACCACCGATGTCGATAAAACCCCGTATGCCTGGTATTTCCAGCAGGCGGGTAACGGCATCTATGCGCGCCAGGCTCTGCTGGCACTGGTTTTAAACAGCGAACTCGCCCTGTAAGGAGACCCCCCATGACGCAGGACAATAAACTGCAGGTCGAAGCGATCAAACGCGGCACGGTCATCGACCATATTCCGGCGCAGATCGGCTTTAAGCTGCTTTCTCTGTTCCGGCTGACCGAAACCGATCAGCGCATTACCATCGGTCTGAATCTGCCGTCGGGCGAGATGGGCCGCAAAGATCTGATCAAGATTGAGAACACCTTTCTCACCGACGATCAGGTGAATCAGCTGGCGGTCTATGCGCCGCACGCCACGGTTAACCGCATCGACGACTATGAAGTGGTGGCGAAGATCGCCCCGACGCTGCCGGATCACGTTGAACGGGTGCTGACCTGCCCGAACAGCAACTGCATCAGCCGCAGCGAGCCGGTCTTCTCCAGCTTTGCCGTGAAGCAGCGCGCCGACGATGTGTATCTGAAGTGCAAATATTGCGAGAAAGAGTTCGCCCGCCATGTGGTGCTGGGTCACTGGTAATCGCCCTGCCCGACCTTATAATGGGCAATACCGGCGGCATCGCCGCCTGACGACATAATCAAAGGAGCCATGATGTCTCGTGAAATCAGTACTGAAAAAGCCCCTGCCGCTATCGGTCCCTATGTTCAGGGTGTCGATCTGGGCAGCATGATCATTACCTCTGGCCAGATCCCGGTGGATCCGGCGACCGGCCAGGTGGCAGATGACATTGCCGCACAGGCACGTCAGTCACTGGAAAATGTGAAGGCGATTGTTGAAGCCGCGGGTCTGAAGGTGGGTGACATCGTGAAGACCACGGTGTTCGTGAAGGACCTGAATGATTTCGCCACGGTCAACGCGACCTATGAAGCGTTTTTCACCGAGCATGAGGCTCACTTCCCGGCGCGTTCCTGTGTCGAGGTGGCGCGTCTGCCAAAAGATGTGAAGATCGAAATCGAAGCGATTGCCGTCCGTCGCTAAGCCTCACGCCGCCTCTTCCCGCGTAAGCCGGAGAGAGGCGGCGAATTCGTTATCGCTTAGCCGGTCGCCACAGCCACAGCACCGTAATCGCCAGCGCAAACAGCACGCCAAAACCGACGCCCGTCGCCACCGCAGGTGCACCCGCTTTTATCGCCAGCGTATAGAGCCCCAGCATGATCAGCATGGCGCTGTTCTCGCCCAGGTTCTGAACCGCAATCGCATTGCCTGACCCGACGCTCTCTTTGCCGCGCGCCTGCAGCAGCGCATTCAGGGGCACCACAAAGAAACCGCCCAGCGCACCAATCAGCATCAGCACTAAATAAGCATTCATCAGGGAGTGCTGCAGCGCGAAGACCACCACCATCACGCCAATCAGCACACCGGCTGGCATGCAGCGACGCACGGTCTCCAGCGTGACCAGCTTCGCCGCCGCTGCCGCGCCAATCACGATACCGATCGCGACCATGGCATTCAGCGTGGTTGGCGTGGTGTTGTCATTGATGCCCAGCGCCACCGGCACCCAGAGCACCAGCAGGAAACGCAGCGTCACGCCTGCGCCCCAGAACAGACTGGTGCCGAGCAGCGAGAAGCGCGTTTCCGCATCACGCCACAGCAGCGTGGCGGCACTGAAGAAGCTGCGCGTCATCACGCCGAACTGCCAGCTCTGCCCCGGACGTGCCGCCTGCAGTTTCGGGATAAACAGGTTCGCGACTACGGCGATGCCGTAAGTCAGTGCACAGATACCCAGCGCCGCCAGAATATGCCAGTCAGCCAGCATCCCGCCCGCCACCGAGCCAAGCAGAATGGCGGCGATGGTCGAGGCCTCCATCAGCCCGTTGGCTTTCACCAGCTTCTCGCCGTGGGTGATCTCACCGAGGATGCCATATTTGGCTGGCGAGTAGGCCGCTGCGCCTGCGCCCACCAGGGTGTAGCCGACAAAGGGATTGAAGCCGAAGCAGATCACCAGCGCGCCCAGCAGCTTCAGGCTGTTGGCGAGCATCATCACCCGCCCTTTCGCCATGCTGTCCGCCACCTGACCGACAAACGGCGCCAGCAGAATGTAGGCTGCGACAAACAGCATTTGTAATACCGGCTGGCTCCACTCGGGATAGAACTGACTTTTCAGCACAGCCAGCGTGGCAAACAGCAGCGCGTTATCGCCGAAGGCCGAAAAGAACTGGGCGATAATCACGGCGATCATGCCACGCGACATCAGCGGCGCATTACGATCAAGGCTCATGCCTGCTCCTCTTCCGCCATTTTTTTCAGGGTAACGTAGTCGGGTTTACCGCTGCCCAGCTGCGGCAACTGCTTCATGACACGGATATCACGCGGCAGTGCCAGCTCTGGCGCACCCAGCTCGCGGGCAGCTTTCTGCAGCCTGTCGCGCGCCAGCTCCGCATCGGTGGTAAACAGCACCAGTGCCTCACCACGCTGACCATCCGGGCGCAGCGAGGCGGCGTGCTGTTTGTCCGGTGACGCTTTCAGAGCGATCTGCTCGACGATTTCCAGTGATACCATCTCACCGGCAATCTTCGCAAAGCGTTTGGCACGACCCTGAATCTGGCAAAAACCGCCTTCATCGAAGCTGACGATATCACCGGTGTCGTACCAGCCCGCTTCCATGTTGCCTTCGCCATCGTCAGCGACCGGTGCTTCCAGCACGCCAGGATTTTCGACCCGCAGATAGCCTTTCATCACGTTCGGCCCGCGCAGTTGCAGACGTCCGCCGTGCTCAATGCCTGGCACCGACATCAGTCGTGAATCCATGCCCGGCAGAATGCGTCCCACGGTGTGCGTCTTCGCCGCCATCGGCACGTTAATCGCCACGACCGGCGCGCACTCGGTGACGCCGTAGCCTTCAAGGATACGAATGCCATACTTCTCAATGTAGAGCTGACGCGTGTTCTCCTGCAGCTTCTCCGCACCCGCTACCACATAGCGCAGGCGGGCAAAATCATAGGGTGCGGCAAAGCGCGCGTAGTTACCCAGGAAGGTTGAGGTGCCAAACAGCACGGTGCAGTTACGGTCATAGACCAGCTCTGGCACGATGCGATAGTGCAGCGGGCTGGGATAGAGGAACACCTGGGCACCGGTCATCAGCGGCGTGAACAGCCCGACGGTGAGACCAAACG
This sequence comes from Pantoea sp. 22096, assembly GCF_052045955.1. NCBI lineage: Bacteria > Pseudomonadati > Pseudomonadota > Gammaproteobacteria > Enterobacterales > Erwiniaceae > Pantoea > Pantoea sp. 22096. Next base: position 66,864 of record NZ_JBQEPW010000004.1, read on the forward strand.
CATGAAACAGTGGCAGCGCAGACATAAAGCGGTCGCGCGGCGTGAAGTCGGCGATGGTGCGGATCTGCTCGACGTTCGCCAGCAGGCTTTTATGCGAATGCACCACGCCCTTAGGGTTGCCTTCAGAGCCGGAGGTAAACAGCACCATGGCGGCGTCTTCCGGCTGCTGAGGCAGCTGCGCACGATGCGGCATCAGCAGATGCGCGAGGATCCATAGCTTGTCTTTGCCGGTGACGGTATCTTTCAGATCTTCCAGGTAGATCCACTGTACATCGTCCAGCCCCTGCGGCAGATGCCACAGGTTGCCTTTTTCCAGGAACTGCCGCGACGTGAAGACGGTTTTGATCTGTGCGGCGGTCAGTGCCGCCCGCATGCCATTAACGCCCGCACTGTAGTTGAGCATGGCCGGAACGCGCCCGCGCAGGGTGGCCCCGAAAATCGCTGCCGCTGTCACGGTGGTATTCGGCAGCAGCAGCCCCACCACTTCTCGCGGCTGGCTGTAGCGTTCAAGAATACGGCCCACGCCCAGCGACTTTTTCAGCAGTCCGGTGTAGCTGTCAGGCTTGAAATTGACATCTTCGATGCAGCGCTTAAACGCGCCATAACGGGTACGCGCCGCCAGAAACGCCTCAAACAGGGTTTCACGCGGACGCACCGCCATGCGCGCTTCCATCATCACGTGATGCAGATGCTCACCGGCCAGCACGCGACGGTCGCGCGCCCGTTTCGCCTCCGGCATCGGAATGCGGGTCGCGGGCAGCACGGTCAGGGTGATGCGCGGGAACAGGCGACGTTTAAACACGCCAGCCAGACGACCAAACGGCGTGTATTCTGCGCCTTCAATGCGCATTGGCACCACATTCGCGCCTGAGCGCGCGGCGACAAAGCCGGCCCCGCTGTAGATTTTCATCAGCGAGCCGGTGACGGTAATGCGTCCTTCCGGGAAGATGACCACCGGACGGCCCGTATCAATCAGCCTTACCAGCTGCTTCAGCGCCATAGGCCGGGTCGGATCCAGCGGCACAAAGTCGATAAAGGGTTTAATCAGACGCATAAACCAGCTTTCGCTGATGGTCGAGTAGACGGCGAATACCGGTTTAATCGGTAAAAAGAGCGCCAGCAACATGCCGTCGAGAAACGACATATGGTTCGGCGTGATTAATACCTTCTGCTTATGCAGTTCGGCGACGTCGCCACGCAGTTCGACCCGCCATAACAGGCGAAATATCAAACGTAAAATTTTGAAAGCCATGCCGGTTCCTTAGCATCGTGAAAATTAGCCCCTCACGATGCAGGATTTGACGCGGTTCGACAACCGAATTATCGGCAATCTGACGCGGCTTCAGGGGCCTGCCAGCTACCGCCGAGCGCGGCAATCAGTGCCACGCTGCTGACCCACTGCGTGCTCTGCAGCGTCAGCAAACTCTGCTGCGCACTCAGGCTGCTGTTCTCCGTGGTCGCGACATCCAGGTAGTTAATCATGCCCGCCTCATACTGCAGACGCGTCACCCGCGCCGAGGTCTGTGCTGCATCGGTGGCGCGCTGCTGTGCGGCGATTTCGCCCTGCAGCGTGTTCAGCTCCACCAGCTCATCTTCCACTTCCTGCATCGCGGACAGCACCGTCTGACGATAGGTTGCGACGCTGGTATCCCAGCCTGCCCGCGCCTGATCGACTTTGGCAGAGGTCGCGCCCGCGTCAAGCAGCGTGCCGCTCAGCTCCGGCCCCAGCGACCAGACGCGATTCGGCAGCGAGAACAGCGAATGCAGCACGGAAGCGCTGACGCCCCCGCTGGCGCTGAGGGTCAGGTCGGGATAGTAACCGGCCACCGCCACACCCACGGCGGCATTGGCCGCAGCCATGTTACGTTCGGCGTACGCAATGTCGGGACGGCGCTGCAATAGCTCGCCCGGCAGGGCCGCCGGAATGGCGGGCAGCGTGGCGGTCAGCGGCGCGGCGGCGAGACTGAAGTCGGCGGGGGCTTTGCCGACCAGCAGCGCAATGGCATGTTCCATCTGCGCGCGCTGCCACTGGTAATCCTGCGCCGAGGCGCTGGCACTCTCCAGCTGCAGCTGCGCCTGAGCCAGCGTGGCACGCGACGCAGTGCCCGCCTGATACTGGCTGTTAATGACGTTCAGGTAGCGCTGATAAGCGTCAACGCTCTGCTGATAGCGCGCGATTTTCTGATCCATGATGCGCAGCTGGAAATAATCCTGCGCCAGCTCAGACTGGGCGCTCAGGGTGATGTTGGCCAGTTCTGCCGCGCTGGCCGAGGCGCTGGCGCGGTTCTCCTCCAGCGTGCGTCGCAGTTTGCCCCACAGATCAGGCTCCCAGCTGGCACTCAGCTCCGCCTGATGGCTGCTGCTGGTGGTGCGAACGCTGCTGCCAGTGGCATGGCTGCCGCTGCGCGTCACGCTGCCGTCATAGCCCAGTGAAGGAAACAGCGCCGCGCGTGACGCACTCGCCAGCGCCTGTGCCTGCCGGTACTGCGCGGCATAATTCGCCACGTTCTGGTTCGAGATGCTCACCTGGTTCAGCAGGCCGCTCAGGGTGGCGTCGTGATAAACCGCCCACCATTCGCCTTTGCTTTGCGCATCAAGCGGCGTCGCCTGCTGCCAGCCTCTGGCCTCTTTATAGTGGACCGGCATCGCCATCGCGGGGCGCTGATAGTCGGGACCGACGCTACAGCCGCCCAGCAGCATCACAACAAAGGGAATAAGCGGTTTCATGGATCAGGATTCCGTAGGGCGCAGACGACGCCATTGACGTTGAGTGGCACGGCCCAGACGATCGAGCCAAAGATAAACAACCGGCGTGGTAAACAGCGTCAGCAGCTGGCTGAGCGCCAGTCCGCCCGCGATAGCGATCCCCAGCGGACTGCGCAGATCGGCATCCCCGCCGCTGCCCAGCGCCAGCGGCAACGCGCCGAAAAAGGCGGCCAGCGTAGTCATCATGATCGGCCGGAAGCGCATCAGGCACGCCTGGGTAATCGCCTGCTGCGGCGACATACCCTGCCGCCGTTCCGCGTCGATGGCAAAATCGATCATCATGATGGCGTTCTTTTTCACGATGCCAATCAGCAGGATGATGCCAATCAGCGCGATCACCGTGAGCTGCGTGTTGGTCAGCAGCAGCAGTAACAGCGCGCCGACGCCCGCAGACGGCAGCGTTGAGAGAATGGTCAGCGGATGGATGTAGCTCTCGTAGAGCACGCCGAGCACGAGATAGACCGCCGCCAGCGCCGCCAGAATCAGCCACGGCATGGTGGCGGTCAGCTGGGAAAAGGCGGCGGCAGTACCGGCAAAACCGGCATGAAGGGTCGACGGCAGGCCCAGCTTCGCCATCGCCTGTTTAATGAGTAACTGCGCCTGCTCCAGCGAGACCCCCTCATTGAGGTTGAATGCTACGGTACTGGTCGCGGACTGGCCCTGATGCGCCACCGACAGCGGTGCATTGCCGCCGCTGAAGCGGGCAAAGGCGGAAAGCGGCACGCGGTCACCGCTGTCGTTAATCACATAGAGCTGCTGAAGCGTCTCCGGATTCGCGGTGTCGCTGTCCTGCAGCGACATCACCACATGATACTGATTCAGGGTGTGATAGAGCGTGGCGATCTGCCGCTGACTGAACGCATTGTTCAGCAGCGTATCGAGCATCTTCACATTGACGCCCAGCCGGGTCGCGCGGTCGCGGTCGATGGTCAGCGCCACCTCCTGCCCGCCGGTCTGCGAGTCGGAGTCTACGCTGTTGAGCCCGGGGATCGCCGCCAGCGCCGCCTGCACTTTCGGCGTCCAGATCCGCAGCAGATCAAGATCGTCTGCCTGCAGGCTGTACTGATACGTGGCGTTAGCGCTGCGTCCGCCAATGTGCAGATCCTGCGCCGCCATCAGGAACATCTGCGCCCCGGCGATGTGGCTGGTTTTACGCGTCAGCCGGTTGGCGACTTCGGTAGCCGTGGCATCGCGCTGGTCAAAATCTTTAAGTCGCACAAAGAAGTTGGCGCTGTTGCGGGAGCCAAACATCCCGCTGCCCATCGACGACATTACGCTATCGACCGCCGGGTCTTCCTGAATGATCTTCGTGAACATCAGCATTTTCGGCTTCATCGCCTGAAACGAAATGTTCTGATCGGCACGCAGCGCGCCCATCAGCAGCCCGGTGTCCTGATTCGGGAAAAAGCCCTTCTGCACCACGGTGAACAGAAAAACATTCAGCAGCACGGTCAGCAGCAGGCTGAGCATGGTCAGTTTCTGATGGCGCATCACCCAGGCCAGCCCGCGCCCGTAGGCGGCCAGCAGGCGGTTCAGCTGGTTTTCAATCAACTGATAAAGCGGATGCGGCCGCTGACTGACAGGCGGCTTTGGTTTCAGCAGGCGCGCGCAGAGCATTGGCGTCAGGCTGAGTGAGACAAACAGCGAGATCAGCAGCGACACGGTGAGCGTGACAGCAAATTCGCGGAACAGCCGCCCGACAATGCTGCCCATCAGCAGGATCGGGATGAACACCGCGATCAGCGATACGGTCATCGACAGCACGGTGAAGCTCACCTCCTGCGCCCCGCGCAGCGCTGCCCGCAGCGGGCTCAGCCCGCGCTCAATGTGACGGGTGATGTTCTCCAGCACCACGATCGCATCATCCACCACGAAGCCGGTAGAGATAATCAGCGCCATCAGCGACAGGTTATCCAGGCTGTAACCCAGCAGGTACATCACCGCGCAGGTGCCGATCAGCGACACCGGCAGCGCCAGGGCCGGAATGATCACCGCCTGCAGATTGCGCAGGAAAACAAACACCACCGCAATGACCAGCAGCACCGCGATCAGCAGCGTTTCTTCGGTGTCATACAGCGAGGCGCGCACGCCCGGTGAGCGGTCAACCACCACCTTCAGCTGGCTGTCAGCGGGCAGGCTCTTTTCCAGCAGCGGCAACTGCGCTTTGATCGCGTCGATGGTTTCGAGCATATTGGCGCCCGCCTGACGTTTAATGCCGATCATTACCGCAGGCGTAGCATTCAGGAATCCCGCCTGATAGCGATCTTCCACCGAGTCATAGACCGTGGCGACGTCGCGCAGCCGCACCGCCTTGCCCTGCTGATAAGTGATGATCAGATCGCGGTAGCTGGCGGCCTTCTCAAGCTGGCCGTTGCTGTCCACCAGCCACGACTGGTCACTGCCCTGTAAGATTCCTTTGGGCAGATTGGTGGTGCTGTCGGCGACGGCGGCACGCACCGTCTCCAGCGAGATGCCGTAGTGGGTCAGCTTCAGCGGCTGCAGATCAATCCGCACCGCGGGTAAGGCGCTGCCCATCAGCGACACTTCGCCGACGCCCTGTACCTGCCCCATCGCCTGTTCGATTTTGCTCTCCGCCAGATCGTAAAGCTCGCCGGGCGTGCGGGTAGCAGAGGTCAGCGCCAGCATCACAATCGGCGCATCTGACGGGTTGGCTTTGCGATAAGTCGGCAGCGAGGCCATTGCACTCGGCAGCAGGCTGCGCGCCGCGTTAATCGCCGCCTGCACGTCGCGCGCCGCGCCGTTGATATCGCGGTCCAGCTCAAACTGCAGGATAATACTGCTGGAGCCCTGCGAACTGCTGGAAGTCATCTCACTGATACCGGCAATCTGCCCGAGCGAACGCTCCAGCGGGGTCGCGACGGTAGCCGCCATGGTCTCCGGGCTGGCCCCCGCCAGGCTGGCGCTGACCATGATGGTCGGAAAATCGACCTGCGGCAGCGGTGCCACCGGCAGCAGCCGGTAACCCAGCGCGCCGGGCAGCAGGATCGCCAGCGTCAGCAGCAGCGTCGCCACCGGACGAAAGATAAACAGCCGGGTCAGATTCATTGCCCGCTCCGCGCCTGCTGCTGACGGCGTTTCACCCAGGCACTGCCGCGCTGCGCCAGCCCGTCAAACCAGAGGTAGATGACCGGCGTGGAGAAGAGCGTCAGCACCTGGCTGACAATCAGCCCGCCGACAATTACCAGCCCCAGCGGCTGTCGCAGCTCGGCACCCGAGCCGGAGGCGAGCATCAGCGGCAGCGCGCCGAGCAGTGCCGCCATCGTCGTCATCAGAATCGGGCGGAAGCGCAGCAGGCAGGCCTGATGAATCGCCTCACGTGCGCTGAGGTGCTGCTGATGTTCCGCCTCCAGCGCGAAGTCGATCATCATAATGGCGTTCTTTTTCACGATGCCGATCAGCAGGATGACGCCAATCAGCGCAATCAGGCTGAACTCCGTGCCCGCCAGCAACAGCGTCAGTAGCGCACCCACCGCCGCCGACGGCAGCGTAGAGAGAATCGTGACCGGATGGATAAAGCTTTCGTAGAGAATGCCGAGCACCACATACATGGTGATCAGCGCCGCCAGAATCAGCCACAGCGTGTTGCCGGTGGCGCTCTGGAATGCCGACGTTTCGCCCTGATAGCGCAGCGTGGTGCTCTCCGGCAGCTGCAGCTGCTGCCGCACGTCGGCAATTGCCCGCTGTCCATCCTCCAGCGAGTAGCCTGGATTCAGGTTAAAGGAGATCATCACCGCCGGGAACTGATTCAGCCGCATGTGCATCAGCGAACCGGTGCGCTGGTGGATAGTGGCGATAGAGGTAAGTTTCACCATCCCGCTGCTGGCAGAGCGGGTGTCAGAGGCTGAAGTGGACGTCGATGAAGACGTTGATGAAGTTGTGCTTGTGGCGGACGACGAGCTGCTGCTGGTGGACGGCTGCAGATAAACATCATCAAACGACGCCGGACCCTGCCGGAAGGCCGGCGCCACTTCCAGCACCACCCGATACTGATTCGACTGGGTAAAAATCGTCGAGACCAGCCGCTGACCAAAGGCGTTATAGAGCGCGGTGTCCACGTCCGATGCGGTAATGCCGAAGCGCGCCGCTTTGTCCCGGTTCAGCTCCACGTAAGAGACGCGCCCCTGATCCTGCAGGTTACTCACCACGCCATTAAACTCGGGCCGCTGCTGCAATGCCGCCACCAGTTTCGGCGTCTCACTAACCAGATTTTCACTGTCGGCGTCGTCAAGGGTGAACTGATACTGACTCGGCGAGACCTGGTCGTTGACGGTGAGATCCTGCGCCGGTTGCAGATAGAGCCGGATACCCGGCACATCGCTGGTCGCCTGGTTCAGCTGGCTGATCACCTCGCTGGCGCTGAGATCGCGGGTGCCAGACGGCTTGAGGTTGATCTGCAGCCGTCCGCTGTTGAGGCTGCTGTTAGTGCCGTCGATGCCGATGGTCGATGAGACGCTCTCCACCGCCGGATTTTTCAGGATCAGCGCAGAGAGCGCCTGCTGTCGCGTCGCCATTATTTTAAACGAGACATCCTGGGAGGCGACGGTAATGCCCTGAATCAGCCCGGTATCCTGGGTCGGGAAGAAGCCTTTCGGCACCATCATGTAGAGCAGCGCCGTCAGTCCGAAGGTTGCCAGCGCCACCAGCAGCGTCAGTTTCTGATGGTTCAGCACCACGGTCAGCAGCCGGTCATAGCCGCGCACCAGCCGGTCGAACATCTCGCCGCCCTTGCGGGCAAAGGTTGACTGCTGCTCTGGCGGAATGTGCCGCAGCAGATACGCGCACAGCATCGGGGTCAGCGTCAGCGACACCCCCATCGACACCAGGATCGCCACCGCCAGCGTAATCGCGAACTCCCGGAAGAGTCGCCCGACCACATCGCCCATAAACAGCAGCGGAATCAGCACCGCAATCAGCGAAAAGGTCAGCGAGATAATGGTGAAGCCAATCTGCCGGGAGCCTTTCAGCGCCGCCTCCATCGGTGTCTCGCCCTGCTCCAGCCGCCGGGAAATGTTCTCCACCACCACGATAGCGTCATCGATAACAAAACCGGTGGCGATGGTCAGCGCCATCAGCGACAGGTTATTCAGGCTGAAGCCCGCCAGATACATCACGCCAAAGGTGCCAACCAGCGACAGCGGCACCGCCACACTCGGGATCAGCGTGGCGGCCACGTTGCGCAGGAACAGAAAGGTTACCATCACCACCAGCGCAATCGACAGCATCAGCTCAAACTGCACGTCGCTGATTGAGGCGCGAATGGTCTGGGTGCGGTCGGAGAGAATCGTCATCTTCACCCCGTCCGGCAGCGCCGCCTGCAGTGCAGGAAGCTGCGCCTTGATGTTGTCCACCACCTGAATCACGTTTGCGCCGGGCTGACGCTGCACGCTGATGACAATCGCGGGCTGGTTATTGGCCCATGCGGACTGGAAGCTGTTCTCCGGGCCCTGTTCGATGTGGGCGATATCTTTCAGGCGCAGCGCCGCGCCATTCTCATAGCTGAGGATCAGGTTGCCGTACTCGGTTGCGGTGCGCAGCTGGTCGTTGGCGTCGATGGTCACCGAATGATATTTACCGTCAAAGCCGCCTTTGGCGCCATTGACGTTGCTGTTGCCAATCAGCGTATTTACCGCCTCCAGCGTCAGGTGATGCGCCGCCAGCGCCAGAGGATTCATCTGCACCCGAATCGCCGGCTGATGCCCGCCCGCCAGCGTCACCATTCCGACGCCGGAGATCTGCGACAGCTTCAGCGCCACCTGGGTGTTAACCAGATCCTGCACCTCGGTCAGCGGCAGCGTGCCGGAGCTGGCCGCCAGCGTCACCACCGCGCTGTCCGCCGGATTGACCTTTTTGTACGTCGGCGGATTAGGCAGATCGTCGGGCAGCAGGTTATTTGCCGCATTGATCGCCGCCTGCACCTCCTGCTCGGCGACATCCAGCGACAGATCGAGGCTGAACTTCAGGGTTATGATCGACGAGCCGCTGGCGCTGGTGGAGCTCATCTGGCTCAGCCCCGCCATCTGCCCTAACTGGCGCTCCAGCGGTGAGGTGACCGACGACGCCATCACATCCGGGCTGGCACCCGGATAGAGCGTGGTGACCTGAATGGTCGGATAGTCGACCTGCGGCAGCGCCGAGGTCGACAGGAATTTCCAGGCAAAAATCCCGGAGATCAGCACGCCGGCCATCAGCAGGATGGTGGCGACAGGACGCAGAATAAACAGGCGAGACGGGTTCATTTCGACACAGCACCGGCAGCGGGCGTCTCATCCGCCAGCGTGACTTTGCTGCCGCTGGTCAGACGTTCGATCCCTTCCGTTACCAGCCGATCGCCCGGTGCAACGCCGCTGAGGATCGCCTGCTGATCGTCGCCGAAAGCCGGGCCGGTGGTGACCGCTTTACGCGTGACGGTATGATCTTTGTTGATCACAAAGACAAAGCTGCCGTCGCTGCTCAGCTGCAGCGCCTGCGCCGGGATCACCGTCGCGCCTTTCAGCACCCGGGTCTGCAGCCGCAGATTCACAAACTGGTTAGCAAACAGCGACTCATCCTGGTTGGCAAACACCGCTTTCAGCGCCACGGTGCCGGTGGCGGTGTCGATCTGGTTGCTGATGAACTTCACTTCGCCGCTGGCGAGCGGATGCTGGTTGTCCTGATCAAACAGCGTGGCGGGCAGGCTCTGCCCCTGATGCAGCACGCTGACCAGCGCGGGGATGTCGCTTTGTGGCACGCTAAAGGTCACGGCGGCGGGCTGCATCTGCGTGATGGTCACCAGACCGGTGCTGCTGGAGCTCTGCACCATGTTGCCGGGATCGACCTGACGCAGGCCGACGCGCCCGCTGATCGGGGCGGTGATCCGGGCATATTCAATGCTCAGCTTTGCACTGGCGATCTGCGCCTGATCGGCGGCGACGGCACCGCGATACTGCCCGACGGTGGCAATCTGCGTGTCCAGATCCTGGCGCGCCAGCGCATCCTGCGCCGCCAGTTTGCGGTAGCGCGCCAGCGTCAGCTCGGCACTTTTCAGCAGCGCCTGGTTCTCGCTGAGTTCAGCCTGATACTGGTTCAGCGTCGCCTGATAGCTGCGCGGATCGATCTGCGCCAGCAGTTGACCGGCACTGACTTTTTGCCCCTCAGTAAAGAAAAGCTGCTCCAGCTGGCCGTCAACGCGGCTGGTCACCGTCACGCTGGCGTTGGGGATCACCGTGCCGAGCGCATTCAGCCACACCGGCACATCCGCCGTGCTGGCAACCCCGCTGTGAACCAGCGTTGCACTGCCGCCCATCATGCCAGGCGAATCCGGTCTGCCCGGCGGCATTCCCTCACCCGGCCCGTGCCCCGAAGAGAGCAGACGCCAGATAACGCCCGCGACAATCGCCGCCACCAGCAACAGAAGCAGCCATTTAAGCCCAAAGGAACGCGCGGGGCGAGAAAGGTGAGTCATCGTCGAACTCTTCAGATAAGCAGAAAAAGAAATCCCGGAACGTGCGGAATGCGGCAGTGAGCGGCAGCGAGCAAAAAACCGCCAGGCTTCACGGCGGCCATTATCAGTGAAAGGCGACGCGCCTTTCTATTGGCAAACTGTCAGGGTTTCGTTAAGAACGATGTTGATTTAGCGGGAGTTTTTACAGCGGTAACGGCAGGCTCAGGCAAGCAGACAAAAAAAACCCACGCATCTGCGTGGGTCGGTGTAATAACAGGGTCTCACTGCCGAAGCAGTGTTGTTTTCACACCCATTAATACCTCTGGGACTGCTATCCTCGCACTGATTGACCGCGCGGAGACAGCGGGAAAACGCAACCGAATTCGGGGAAGTGCAACGAGGTGTGAATATTCCTCACGCCTCGCTTACACTCTGATTTAACTAAGATTTATCCGAAGGGCTGGCCGTGGGTTTAGTGTAGATGGCGTCCGGTGCAACGTTCATGTGTTTCAGTACCGGCCCCATGATATTGCCGAACACCGGCGCAGCAACCGAACCACCGAAGTGATCGCCCGCCGTCGGATGGTTGATCATCACCACCAGCGCCACTTCAGGATGACTGGCGGGCGCAATACCGGCGGTGTAGTTGACGTAGCCGCCATCATACTTGCCGCTGGTACCCATCTTTTCCGCCGTACCGGTTTTGGTTGCCAGACGGTAGCCCGGTACCGCAGCTTTCAGTCCGGTTCCGCCCGGCAGGACGTCGCTCTCCAGCATATGCACCACCTCTTTCACCGTTTCCGGATTGGCGACCTGGCGTCCCATGACCGGCGGCGTGACGCGGGTGATCGACAGCGGACGGTAAACGCCATAAGAGCCGAGCGTGGCGTATTCGCGGGCAATCTGCAGCGGCGTGACGCGCAGACCATAGCCAAAGGAGAAGGTAGCCCGCTCGATATCCGCCCAGCGGGCGCGGTGCAGCGGGAAGTAGCCGACGCTTTCGCCGGTCAGCCCTAATCCGGTCGGTTTGCCCAGGCCAAACGCATGATAGGTATTCACCAGCGCCTCCGCGGGCATCGCCAGCGCCAGATGAGAGACGCCGATGTCGCTCGATTTTTGCAGAATGCCGGTCATGGTCAGGCGCGGCCAGTGGCCGACGTCGCGGATCAGGTGGCCGTTAACGCTGTAAGGCGTGGTGTCGATCACCGAGTCCGGACGCACCAGATGGCGCTCCAGCGCTTCCATGACGACTAACGGCTTAACGGTCGATCCCGGTTCGTAGCTGTCATTGATGGCCGAGTTACGCATCTGCGCCGGGGTGGCCCCTTCATAGTTGTTGGGGTTGAACGACGGATAGGAGGCCATCGCCAGAATCTCGCCGGTGTCGATTTTCACCAGCACGGCCGCACCCGAGTCCGCTTTGTTGATCAGTACGCCGTCGCGCAGTTTGCTGTAGAGCGTGTACTGGTCATATTTGTCGATGCTGAGCTGCACCGTGGGCGGCTGCGTCGGCGGCTGGTAGTTGATCATCGCGATGATATTGCCCGCCGCATCCTGACGATAGACCTCTTTGCCCGGCTCGCCCTGCAAGACTTTATCGAAGCCTTTTTCCAGCCCGTTCAGGCCGACATTATCCGCGCCAACGATACCGATCAGCGGCGCAGAGGCTTCGCTCATCGGATAGAAACGGCTGTCGTCATAAACTTCACTGATGCCTTTCAGCTTCAGCTCTTTAATGTCTTTGGCGATGCCCAGTTCGACTTTACGTCCCAGATAGAGGAAACGACGTTTCGGGTTGGCGGTGATCTGCGCCGCCAGCTCTTCGGGACGGGTGTTGAGCGCGGCCGCAAGATAGGCCCATTTGGCACTGGTAAAATCGGGGTTGCTCTCCAGTACGCGCAGTGGATCGGCAATCACATCGCGCGATGGCACGCTGAGCGCCAGCGCTTCGCCGTTACGATCCAGCAGGGTGCCGCGACTGGTGGGCAGCGTGACGGTTCGCAGCGATCGCTGATCCGCTTCGTGCTCCAGCATCGGCTGATTCAGGAACTGCAGGTCCGCGACGCGCGCCAGCAGCACCACCAGACAGGTTGTGACACCCAGACAGATCAGTCGAAAACGAAAAGGGTTGAATGGCGCTTTTATCTGGTCTTTTCCCAGTAGTTTTTTAATCCGGGGCATGGCATTCCGCTGCGCAAAATAAAGAGAAAGGGGCTGGTGCCAGCAGTTATAAAGAAAGCGCTGGCCGTATAACAGGAAAACTGTGTATCAGTTCGTTATTGGCAACGGATTTTTGGCAAAAAAAACCTGCGCATCTGCGCAGGTTGGTGTAATCAAGAAAATCTATTGATGTTCACCCATCAATACCTCTGGGACCCTGAATGTAGCAAAGGGGATTGATCGGCTGCCATCGCCTAAACGCAACAGTTACCCGCAAAATGTAACCAGCCATGAGATCCTTACGCTATTGTGCAATCCTGATGTTTTTTGATTTCCACCAGGCAACTCATGGCGTTTGGCCCCTGCGTCAGCGACGACGTACCAATATCGAGCGTCAGCACGTTGGGGTTACCGGCACGATCAAAAGGCTGCCACGCCCTGCCAAAGCCAGGATCAAACCACGCACCGGTAGCGATAATCACCACGCCCTGCGTCACGCCCTCGGTGATCTGCACACCCGCCAGCATCACACCACGTGCGTTGCTCACCTCAATCTCATCGCCCTCCACCAGTCCGCGCGCAGCTGCATCCACTGGATGCATGTAAAGCGTTTCATGTCCGGCCGTTTTATTGTCCTGCACCGTGTCGGTGGCATCCAGCTGGCTGTGTAACCGGTCGGAAGGCTGAATGGAGATCATGTGCAGCGGATAGTCGCGGCTGACTGGGGAACCAAGCCACTCCTGTGGTTCACGCCACTCCGGATGACCGGCGAAGTCGTCCAGCTGGTAGTCCGCAATGGTCTGACTGAACAGCTCGATTTTGCCGCTGGCGGTTTTGATTGGATTGGCCTGCGGATCGGCACGGAAATCCTCCATAAACTGATAAGGCTTGCCACCTTCCGGAATTTCCACAAAGCCGCGCTGCCAGAATTCATCAAACTCTGGGAAATCGATGCCTTTGCGCTGATGCGCGGTCGCACACTGCTGATAAAGATGCGCAATCCACTGCATCTCATTGCGCCCTTCGGTAAAGGTGTCGCGATAGCCGAGTCGCTCTGCTAAGTCGGCAAAAATATCGAAGTCGTTGCGCGCCTGATGCTGCGGCTTAATCGCCTGATGCATGGCCAGCACAAAGCGGTCACGTGAGGAGCCGCCGATGTCATTACGCTCCAGCGTGGTCGTCGCAGGCAGCACGATGTCCGCCATCTGCGCCGCTGGCGTCCAGACGATATCCTGCACCACCACCGTATCGGGCCGTTGCCAGCCCTCCACCAGCCGGTTCAGCTGCTGATGATGGTGGAAAGGATTGCCGCCCGCCCAGTGCACCATGTGGATATCGGGATAGTGCAGCGTTTCGCCCTGGAAGCTATATGGCTGGCCGGGATTGAGCAGCATATCGCTGATGCGCGCCACCGGAATCGACAACCCTGACGGATTGGGACCGGTGCTCATCATCGGGGCAGGCCCCTCCTGACGGGGATTGCCGACGCTGTTCATTGAACCATGACCGAAAGAGAACCCCGCGCCCGGCAGGCCAGGCTGACCGAGCATTGAGGAGAGCGCAATCATCATCCAGTAAGGCTGCTCGCCGCGATGGGCGCGCTGCACGGAATAGGAGCAGGTAATAAAGCTGCGCTTGCCGGTCAGTTGCTGCGCCAGCTGCACGATGCGATCAGCCGGGATGCCGGTGATACGGCTGGCCCAGCCAGCGGTTTTCGCTACGCCGTCGGTTTCGCCCAGCAGATAGGCGCGCAGCTGCGGCCAGCCGGTGCAGTGGCTGGCGAGAAACGCCTCGTCAACCGCGCCGTGCTGGGTGATCTCATGCCCCAGCGCCAGCATCAGTGCCACGTCGGTATTGGGGCGAATCGGGATCCACTCGGCGTTCACAAATTCCGGGCAGTCATCGCGCATCGGGCTGATGTTGATGACCGGCGTGCCTTTGGCCGCCAGCTGCATCAGCGCCGGTTTCAGGCTGTGCTGCCCTGCGCCACCTGAGGCGACCTGGGCGTTTTTCAGCGCCAGCCCGCCAAAGGCGACAAAAATTTCGGCATGTTCCACTACCTGCGGCCACTCGGTGACGCGCCCGGTCAGCGGCATATAGGTGCCGATCACATAGGGCAGGAAGAACTGCGCCGCGCCCCAGCTGTAGTTACCCTGCTGATCGACGCCGCCGCCGCCCTGAAAGTAGAAACGACGCACCAGCGTGCGGGCGTGATTGACGCGACCGGCCGATGACCAGCCGTAGGAGCCGTTGAAAATGCCCGACGCACCATAGCGTTCGCGGACGCGGCGATTCTCTTCCGCCACCAGGTCCAGCGCGGTTTCCCAGTCGACGGCGACAAAATCTTCCCGGCCACGCAGCGTGCGGTCGCTCTTTTCGCGTGACTTCAGCCACGAGCGACGCACCATCGGCTGGCGAATGCGTTTGTCTGAGTAGACCAGCTCAGGAATGGTGTGGATCATCGGTGACGGATCGGCATCAGCGAAGAAAGGTTCGCAGCCAATCAGACGATCGTTTTCAGTGACGGCGGTAAACGCGCCCCAGTGCGCCAGATGTGGCACTTTGGTTTTCATCGTTGTTTTTTTCACGGTAGCCAGGTGGGGAACTGAGCATAACATGGGGCAACGTCTCAGCAGAAGATGTGCAGCAGCGGTCGTTTTTGCCCCTTTTTGCGACGACGCTGGCATTCTGTCGGGTTGATGTGTCCGCCCTTTTCCGTAACACTGATGCGATGTGTAAACGTTTTCCCCAAAGCAGGTCAACGCATGGCTACCATAAAGGATGTTGCGCGACTGGCGGGCGTTTCTGTCGCCACAGTCTCCCGTGTAATCAATAATTCTCCCAAAGCCAGCGACAGCTCCCGACAGGCCGTAGGCCAGGCGATGGAGCAGCTTCAGTATCACCCGAATGCCAACGCACGCGCGCTGGCGCAGCAATCGACCGAAACGCTCGGCCTGATTGTCGGTGACGTCTCCGATCCCTTTTTTGGCGCAATGGTGAAAGCCGTAGATGAGGTGGCAGGCGACACCGGTAACTTTTTGCTGATTGGTAACGGTTACCATAATGAGCAAAAAGAGCGGCAGGCGATTGAACAGCTGATGCGTCACCGCTGCGCGGCGCTGGTGGTGCACGCCAAGAAAATTCCCGACGCAGAACTGGAAGTGCTGATGAAGCAGGTGCCGGGTATGGTGCTGCTGAACCGCCTAATCAAAGGCTTTGAAAAGCGCTGTATTGCACTCGACGATCGCTACGGCGCCTGGCTGGCAACCCGTCATCTGATCCAGCTCGGCCATCAGAATATCGCCTTTATCTGCTCGACCCACACCATCTCCGATGCCGAAGATCGCCTGCAGGGTTACTATGATGCGCTGAAAGAGCACGGTCTGCCGTGCAGCGATCGGCTGGTGACCTGGGGCGAACCGGACGAAGTGGGCGGTGAGCAGGCGATGACAGAACTGCTGGGACGCGGCAGAAATTTCACCGCCGTCGCCTGCTACAACGACTCGATGGCGGCGGGCGCGCTGGCGGTGCTGAGCGATAACGGCGTCCGCGTGCCGGAAGAGATGTCGCTGATCGGCTTCGATGATGTGCTGGTGTCGCGCTATGTGCGACCACGCCTTACGACGGTCCGCTATCCGATTGTCACGATGGCGCAGCAGGCCGCTCAGCTGGCCCTGGCGCTGGCCAACGATCTGCCGCTGCCGGAAGTGACTCACATGTTCAGCCCGACGCTGGTGCGCCGTCATTCGGTCAGCGGCCCGGCCTGACGCAACGGAGGCCGGTTCAGCCGGCCACAGTACTTACTGAAAGGCGTGCAGCAGCGTCTCCAGCGGCCTGACCAGCGCTATCACCGTTTCATCCTGCACCTCTGCGGCGGCATCCAGTGTCGCCTGCATCTCCGCCACTTCACTGGCACCAAACGCCTGATTACGGACGTAAGCATTCACCAGCGCGAGGCCCATGGCGCTCAGCACCTCAACCTGCTGCACGCTGTGTGCCAGCGGCTTCAGCGTCGCGCTGCCGTTGACGATCGGCATCACCGCAGTCGTGTTGGCCTGCCAGCGCTGCAGCGGCGCGCGCACTGCGGAGGCGGCAGCCGGATTATTACGATTGGCGATTAATACGGCGACCTGTTGCTCCAGCTGGCGCACTGCCTCACTCTCTGCGGGCAGCACATCGGCCAGCCGGTTTAATGGCTCCTGATAGTTGTAATGCCCCGCCTGAAACTTCAGGTGCTGACGCGTGTAATACTGCGCCGGTTCCAGTACTTCGGCCAGCACTCGCAGCGGGGCGATATCGTGTCCGCTGGCCAGCCGCATCATCTGCTGCTCCGTCTGCGCATGTTGCAGCGTTCCCACGGACACCGTGCTCCAGCGATCCATCGCCGCCAGCCGTGAATACATCGAATCCATGTTCGTGACGTTTTCTGCCGACCATAACCGCTCGGCCACCACAAAGGCGCGCGGCCACAGTTTAGTATCAATGATCTGGCTGTTGATGTTTTCAGCCCACAGCGCCGCCTCGCCACCCAGCAGATTTTGCTGTACCTGTTCTGGCGTGGGCAGCACGGGTGCGATGCCCGCAGGCGGCTGCATCAGACGCTGACCGCTGGCGGGATAACGTACGTTGCCTACCCGCACATAGCCTTTGAGAGACTGCTGTTGCAGCGTGACCACCGGCTGGAACGGCCCCATCCAGCTATCCACCGTGAACTGCACCTGTTGCGTCGAGAGCCAGTTGATGTCGCTGATCATCCGCCGGGCTTTGCCGTCGAAGTCGATAAAACCGCGCCAGCCCTGCGCGCCCTGAATCAGCGTAAAGCTGCCCTTCACCGGGCTGCCTTTCAGCCGTGGCATCGTGAATGACCAGCTCTGCGCCTGGTCGTCGGGCCGCAGACGGTCCTGACCGTTCAGCCCGCGTGGCGTGACCTCGTTGCGATAGTGATAGCTGGCAGGCTGGGGCTGATCGAGGTAGAAACCGGTGGAGAGGATGCCGCGATAATTTTCTTTTGCCAGCGCACTCAGCGCATCCTGGCCCTGCCAGGACTGGATCAGAATGCTGCGTGGCAGATCGGGATGAGCGATCTCATCCCAGCCCACCATCTGACGCTGATGGGCTTCGAGGATCTTCTCCACCCGCTGATTGAAGTACGCCTGCAGCGCATGCGCGTCTTTCAGATCGTGCTCGCGCATAAACTGCTGAATCACGGGTGAGTTTTTCCACTGCGTGGGATCGACTTCATCGCCGCCGATGTGCAGCCAGGGATCGGGAAAGATCGCCGCCATCTCTCCCACCAGCGTATCGATCACCTGATAAACCTGTTCATTAGCGGGATCAAGCAGCGGTTTAAAGACGCCCCAGCCGCGCTCCATCTGAAAGGGACCCGCTGCGCTGATCAGTTCCGGCATCGCCACCGCCAGCGCGGAGGCATGTCCTGGCATATCCAGCTCGGGCACCACACGCACCCCACGGTCGGTGGCATATTTCACGATTTCCCGCATCTGCTGCTGGCTGTAATAGTTGCCATCGCTGGCTTTCTGCTGCAGCTGGGGATAGTGGCTGGAGGCGAAGCGCCAGCCCTGATCGTCGGTGAGATGCCAGTGAAAGACGTTCATTCGTGCGGCGGCGATGCCGTCGATCTGACGCTTAAGCGTTTCTACCGGCATAAAGTGGCGTGCCGTGTCGATCAGCACACCGCGCCACGGAAAGCGCGGATGATCGTGAATGGTGACGTAAGGAATCGTCGTGCCCTGCTCACCGTTTTGTATCAGCTGCAGCAGGGTTTCCATGCCGCGCATCGCACCAAAACGGTTGGGTGCGGTTAATCGCACACCATCGCCATTGACCTGCAACTGATAGCGCTCATCACTGTCGGGCAAAGGTAGTGGATCGACTGCCTTTGCAATCATGATGCGGATAGTCGGTGCAGCTACCGGCTGCGTGGCGGGCAATAGCGGCCAGCCGGTCTGATCGCTGATGCGCGCCAGCCAGCGTGCTTCGGCCCCCGCCAGATGATCGCCTGAGATTTGCAGCGTCAACTGCGGCGTCAGGGTAAGCGCACCGCCACTGGCGGGCTGCTCCACCTGTTGCGGCCAGGGCATTAGCGGCAGCGGATTGGCTATGACGATCGGGCTAAAAACAGCGAGCAGGAGCAGAGTACGGGGTAACCACATTGGCGGGCATCCTTGTAACGTCAACGGTTTGACAGGGCAGAACGTTGATTAAAGTTGCTGCACGCCGATTCGCCAGTGAATCCCGCAGGAAACCTGAACCATCACCCGATTTTTTACATTCGTCGGAATTTTCTGCCGGGTTGAGTCTTCCTTGCTTCAGGTCAAATCCTTGCGCAATAATTCACAGCAATCACTACATGTAGAGAATAGAATCCACCCAACCCCCATATGTAGTTAACGGAGAGAGGAATGGCGACGGTGGTAATCAAGCGCGATGGATGCCGGACAGGCTTTGATGCGCAGCGTATTGAGCAGGCTGTTGTGGCCGCGGCACGGGCAGCAGATGTCGACGATGCGGCCTGGTGCGCGCAGGTCGCTGAGCGCGTTGCCCTGCGGCTGGCCGATCGTCCGGAAGTGGCTATCCGCGAGATTCAGTGTGCGGTAGAAGAGACGCTGATGGCGGGTCCTTATCCACAACTGGCGCGCGCCTACATTGAGTATCGCCACGATCGCGATGTCGCCCGCGATCGTCAGAGCCAGTTACATCACGCCATTCGCGGTCTGGTCGATCAGACCAACGCGGCGCTGCTGAACGAAAATGCCAATAAAGACAGCAAAGTGATCCCGACGCAGCGCGATCTGCTGGCCGGGATCGTGGCAAAGCACTACGCACAGCAGCAGATCCTGCCGCGCGACATCGTTCTGGCGCATGAGCGCGGCGAGATCCACTATCACGATCTCGACTATTCACCCTTCTTCCCGATGTTCAACTGCATGCTGATCGATCTGAAGGGCATGCTGACCAACGGTTTTAAGATGGGCAATGCTGAGATCGAGCCACCTAAATCGATCGCCACCGCCACTGCTGTGACGGCGCAGATTATCGCCCAGGTCGCCAGCCACATTTACGGCGGCACCACCATTAACCGCATTGATGAAGTACTGGCCCCGTTTGTTGAGCAGAGCTATACCCGGCATCTGGCGATCGCCGAACAGTGGCAAATCCCGCAGGCAGAGCAGTATGCGCGCCAGCGCACAGATAAAGAGTGCTATGACGCCTTTCAGTCGCTGGAGTATGAGGTGAATACCCTGCACACCGCCAACGGCCAGACGCCGTTTGTCACCTTTGGCTTTGGTCTGGGGACTGACTGGGCGGCACGGCTGATCCAGCAGTCGATTCTGCGTAACCGGCTGGCGGGGCTGGGCAAGAATCGCAAAACCGCGGTGTTCCCTAAACTGGTCTTCAGCATTCGTGAAGGCGTCAACCGCCGGGCGGGCGATGTTAATTACGACATCAAGCAGCTGGCGCTGGAGTGTGCCAGCAAGCGGATGTATCCCGACATTCTCAATTACGACCAGGTGGTGAAAGTCACCGGCTCGTTCAAAACCCCAATGGGCTGCCGTAGTTTCCTTGGCGTTTATGAAGAGAACGGCGAGCAGATTCATGAGGGTCGCAACAATATCGGGGTGATCAGCCTGAACCTGCCACGCATCGCACTGGAAGCGGGCGGTGATGAAGCGCGTTTCTGGACGCTGCTCGATGCCCGCCTGCTGCTGGCTAAGCGGGCGCTGATGACGCGTGTGGCACGGCTGGAGAAGACCAAAGCGCGCGTTGCGCCCATCCTCTATATGGAAGGGGCCTGCGGCGTCCGGCTGAATGCCGATGATGAGGTAGGACCTATTTTCCGTAATGGTCGTGCGTCGCTGTCGCTGGGCTATATCGGCCTGCATGAAACCCTGAATGCGCTCAGCGGCGGTCATCAGCATCCTTACGATGATGCGGCGCTGCGCGCCAAAGGCGTAGAGATCATTGCGTACATGCGCGCCGCCACCGATCGCTGGAAAGCGGAAACAGGCTACGGCTTCAGCCTTTACAGCACGCCGAGTGAGAATCTGTGTGACCGTTTCTGCCGTCTTGATGCCGCGCAGTTTGGTCTGGTGCCGGGCGTCACAGACAAGGGCTACTACACCAACAGCTTCCATCTCGACGTTGAGAAGAAGGTGAATCCTTACGACAAAATCGACTTTGAAGCGCCCTATCCGCCGCTGGCGAATGGCGGATTCATCTGTTACGGCGAATACCCGAATGTGCAGCACAATCTCAAAGCGCTGGAAGATGTCTGGGATTACAGCTACGACCGCGTGCCCTATTACGGTACCAATACGCCGATTGATGAGTGCTACGAGTGCGGCTTCAACGGCGAGTTCACCTGTACCAGCCGTGGCTTTACCTGTCCGAACTGTGGCAATCACGATCCGGCGCGCGTCTCTGTTACACGGCGGGTCTGTGGCTATCTTGGCAGCCCGGATGCACGACCTTTCAACGCCGGTAAGCAGCAGGAAGTGCAGCGTCGCGTTAAGCATCTGGCCGAAGGACCGCTGGGATGATGCATATTCATCGTTACTACGATGTGGATATCGTGAATGGCCCCGGCACCCGCTGCACGCTGTTTGTTGCTGGTTGCGAACATCAGTGTCGCGGCTGCTACAACCAGAGCACCTGGCGTATTGATTCCGGCGTGCCCTTTACGCTGGCGATGGAGGAGCAACTACTGGCGGATCTGCAGGACACACGCATTCCGCGCCAGGGCTTGTCGCTGAGCGGTGGCGATCCACTTCATCCGCATAACGTGCCGCACATTCGCCGTCTGGTGAAACGGGTGCGACAGATATGCCCCGGTAAAGACATCTGGCTCTGGACCGGCTACCGGATGCAGGAGCTGAATGCGGCACAGCGCGCCGTGCTGGACTATCTCGACGTGCTGATCGATGGCCGCTTTGTCGAAGAGGAGAAAGATGCCACGCTGCAATGGCGCGGCAGCCGTAATCAGATCGTCTGGCAGTTACGCTGAATGACGTGGGATGTCGCCCGACTCAATGATGTTGACGCTTTCACCACCCGGCGCGAACGCCTGCTGATGCAGACAACGCGCCACGTCGCGTGCGTGAACCGCCCGCCAGTTGCCCGGCAGCAGCGAAAACAGCGGTCCCGCCAGGCTTTCGCCCTGACGTTTCTGCGCGCGATCCCCCAGCAGCAGTGAAGGTCGCACCAGCGTCAGGCGCGGCCAGCCCTGATGGCGCAACGCATTCTCCATTTCGCCTTTGACGCGATTGTACAAAAACGGTGAGTAACGGCTGGCACCGTGCGCGCTGACGACCAGCATCTGCTTCGCGCCCAGGCGTAATCCGCATAATCCGCTGTCCACTACCAGGGTGTAATCGACGTGGATGAATGCCTGTTTGCTGCCCGCCTGCCTGCGCGTCGTTCCCAGGCAGCAGAACACCGTATCCAGCGAACTTTCCAGCGGCCCCAGCACATCCGTCAGATCGGCTTCTACCGGATTCACCACTTTGTGCATCGCAGGCAGTGGCCGGCGGGTGGGCGCGATGATTTCGTCAATGCGGGGATCCTCAATCAGTAAGCGCAGCAGATGCGACCCGACTAAGCCAGTGGCACCGGTCAGTAATACGCGATTCATCTCAGATTCGTCCTTATTTCACTGCTGACAGCTTAAAAGATAGCTGATCTTAACGGGCAGGCTTGCGTTCTCACGCTCAGCGACCAGGCTTACAGCGTGATCCGGAAAGCGCGCCACGCTCTCCACAACTTTAAGGAGGAAAAAAAGATGAGCAAGAAAGTTGCGGTTTTGATTACCGACGAATTTGAAGACTCAGAATTTACCTCACCTGCGGAAGCCTACAAAGGCGCGGGTTTTGAGGTCGTGACCATTGAGAAACAGGCCGGTAATGTCGTTAAAGGCAAGAAAGGCGAAGCGGAAGTGACCATCGATCGCAGCATTGATGATGTCAGCCCGGCGGAATTTGATGCCCTGCTGCTGCCAGGCGGTCACTCGCCTGACGCTCTGCGCGGCGACGATCGTTTTGTTGCCTTTACCAAAGAGTTTGTCGCCAGCGGCAAACCGATCTTTGCCATCTGCCACGGTCCACAGCTGCTGATTAGCGCGAACGGCGTGCGCGGTCGCAAGATGACCACCGTTAAAGCCGTTGCCATTGACCTGATCAATGCCGGTGCTGACTTCCATGACAAGGAAGTGGTGGTGGACGGCGATAAGCTGGTCACCAGCCGTACGCCGGACGATTTACCGGCCTTTAACCGTGAATCCCTGCGGATCCTCGAAGCGCTGTAATTCCGCCGCGCCCTTTTCAGCCGAAAGGGGCGTGTCTATTTTTCCCGCTGCCAGGCAATTTTCTTGCCGAATCCCAGCGCATTATCCGTCATCTTCACCTCATCCAGCTCAATCTCCCACAGCGGGGCCGACACTTTGCGTGAGACCGGAAAACGTTTCTGGTAAGCCGCTCTGGCGACCTGCTCTGTTGCTTCCTCCAGCCGTCTGACCCGGCCACGATACTGTACCCCTTTAATGAGCAGCACAGTTCTGGGCTGGCCATTGACGGTACCTGCAACCTGCGGATTCTGTACCATTAATTCACCGTGGCGGGTAGCGGGTTCGGTCATAATCCAGAAGGCCATGCGTGTCTCATCAAAGACGTAGTAGCAGTTAGCGCACCAGAGTTGATCGTCGGCGGTACAGCAGAGAGAAAGTACATGCTGCTTTCTGAGGTAGCGAACCAGATGGGCGTGATCGGACAAGATAAACTCCTGGTGGTGCACCGGAGCGTGAAGCGCGCTACACTGCCCGGCACCTTTTTTTGGGAATAGTTTACGATGGGTCAGCAGTGGCAACTCTACATCGTCCGGACGGCGAAAGGGAGCCTGTACACCGGCATCACCACGGATGTGGTGCGCCGGGTTGCTCAGCACCAGAGCGGACGCGGCGCCCGCGCGCTGCGCGGCAAAGGCCCGCTGGACCTGGTGTTTCACTGTGAGGCGGGCGATCGCGCCAGCGCCTCCAGACTGGAGTATCAGGTTAAGCAACTGACCCATCAGCAGAAGTTACTGCTGGTGGCGGGTCAGCCGATCAGCCTGGAGAGCTGGCTACGTATTACGGCTGGCGATTAAAGGGTTCGGCGTAGTCGATCTGCCCTTCCGCGCCGTCAAAGGCATTGTCCGCCAGACGGTAGACCTGGAACGTTGCCTCTGTTCCCGGCCAGCGACTGCGCAGGCCATGACGTGCAGCCGGTTCAAAACCAAACCGGCTGAACAGCGCCGGATCGCCCAGCACGACAACCGCGCTGTAGCCAAATTCATTAAGTGTATCCAGCCCCTCATAAATCAGCTTGCTGGCAATGCCCTGACCGCGCAGCGTCTCATCAACGGCCAGCGGTGCCAGCGCCACCCAGCCGCGATCGTCGCCCTGAACGCTGACCGGACTGAATGCGGCATAACCCAGCACCTGTCCCTCGTCATCTGTGGCGACCACGCCTAAGGTCAGCAGGCCATCTTCACGCAGCGCCTGAGTCAGTTCCGCCTCGGCGGAGTGACTGAAGCAGCGTCTGAGCAGTACGTCGATGCCTGCGGCATCAACACCAATTTCGCTACGGATCAACATGCGGCACCTGCGCGCGGCTGTGCGGCCTTCGCGTCCTGTTTCATGCCGGCGTCGACAAATGCCGCCATCTGCTCAATAGCCGTGCGTAACGCAGTGGGCATAGCCTCGGGTTCAATAGCATCCATTACGTTCTTCACCTCAAGTCCCAGTTCTGTGTCACCTTCAATCACCAGACGGCGTTGAAAGAACAGCATATCGGGGTCTGCTTTACGTGCTGCCACCAGCAACAGATCATTGGCATTGCTCCGAAACCAGACATCCGCTTCGGACTGTTGCAATACCGCCAGTCGGCCATCCTGCAGCGTGGTTATCCATTGCAGATTAAGATCGGCAATCTCGATACCCAGCAGGCGACCATTCAGAAAGTCTAACTCACCTTCAGCCAAAGCATGGCGAAATTGCCAGTTTAAGAGTTGTTGCAGTAGCAACTTTTTGACCGGGAATGGGGTGAGCGCTACAGGTAACCCTAAGATTTTTGGACCGGTCTTCACACAATGGGCATGTATCCGCTCTAACACTTTCGTCACTCCCTTCAGAAAATTTTACGTATATTGCCATATCCTTTTCTGCGCGCCTCATCCGGGATCAATAAAAAACGCGGCAATAGCGGGAAAAAACGCTGCCGGGAAAGATGAACTGAAATTTCACTGCCTTAAATCAACACACAGACCAGACCAGATGCCTAGACTCGACGCCCATCGCATGTTGAGAGGAACACCTATGGAACTGCTCTGCCCGGCAGGAAACTTACCCGCAGTGCGCACCGCCGTAGAAAATGGCGCGGATGCGGTCTATGTGGGACTGAAAGATGACACCAATGCTCGTCACTTTGCGGGCCTGAACTTCACTGATAAAAAGCTGGCTGAAGCGGCGCGCTATCTCCATCAGCATCAGCGCAAACTGCATGTGGCAATCAATACCTTTGCCCATCCCGATGGCATGGGACGCTGGCAGCGGGCGATTGATGTGGCGGCGCAAAACGGGGCAGATGCCCTGATTCTGGCTGATATCGCTACGCTGGAGTACGCCGCGAAGCACTATCCACAGGTTGAACGTCATCTCTCTGTACAGGCATCGGCAACCAATCTTGAGGCGATTCGCTTTTATCATCGCCACTTCAATCTGCAGCGGGTGGTACTCCCGCGCGTCTTGTCGATTCATCAGGTTAAACAACTGGCACGCAGCACGCCGGTGCCGCTGGAGGTGTTCGCCTTTGGCAGTCTGTGCATTATGGCAGAAGGCCGCTGCTACCTCTCCTCCTGGATGACCGGCGAATCACCTAACAGCGCAGGTGCCTGCTCCCCGGCGAAATTTGTACGCTGGCAGCAGACGCCGCAGGGCATGGAGTCACGCCTGAATGAAGTGCTAATTGATCGCTACGCCCCCGATGAGAGCGCCGGTTACCCGACGCTCTGCAAAGGACGCTATGAGGTTAACAATCAGCGTTATCACGTCCTGGAGGAACCGACCAGTCTCAACACACTGGAACTGCTGCCAGAGCTGCTGCGGGCAGGCATCGCCTCGGTGAAAATCGAAGGCCGGCAGCGCAGTCCCGCCTACGTCGCTGATGTGGCGCGCGTCTGGCGTCAGGCAATCGATCGCTGCAAGGCGCAGCCGGAGCAGTTTGACGTGGCGCCACAGTGGATGCAGACGCTGGGCGATCTCTCTGAAGGCACACAAACCACGCTGGGTGCTTATCACCGTGAATGGCAATAAGGAGTCATGATGCAATATGCTCTTGGACCGGTGCTCTGGTACTGGCCGACCGATACGCTGGACGATTTTTATCAGCAGGCTGTCCGCAGTAGTGCGGATATTATTTATCTCGGCGAAGCGGTGTGCAGTAAACGCCGCGCTACGCCCTATGCCCGCTGGATGGCGCTGGCGCGTGACGTGGCATCCAGCGGCAAACAGGTTGTACTCAGCACGCTGGCGCTGCTGCAATCACCCTCTGAGCTGAAAGAGCTGCAGCGCTACGTAGAAAACGGCGAGTTCCTGATTGAAGCCAATGATATCGGCACGGTCAATATGGCCGCTGAGCGCCATTTGCCCTTTGTCGCCGGTCCCACGCTGAATGTCTATAATGCCGACACGCTGCAGCTGCTGGTTAAAGAGGGCATGACGCGCTGGTGTATGCCGGTGGAGATGTCGCGTGACTGGCTGCTACAGCTGCTGGCGCAGTGCGAGACGCGGGGTATCCGCAAGCAGTTTGAGGTGGAGGTGATGGGTTACGGTCATCTGCCGCTGGCGCTGTCAGCGCGCTGTTTCACCGCCCGCTCGGAAAATCGCGCGAAAGATGACTGCGAAACCTGCTGTATCAACTATCCGACAGGTCGCCGCGTCAACTCTCAGGAGGGACAACAGGTGTTCGTCCTCAATGGCATTCAGACCATGAGCGGCTACTGCTATAACCTGGGTAACGATCTGGCGGGGATGCGTGGCCAGGTCGATTGCGTGAGACTCTCGCCGCAGGATACGTCGACGCTGGCAGAGATCGACCGTTTCCGCGCCAATGAAAACGGTCAGGCTCCGCTTATGGTCGCGAAAGGCTGCGATTGTAACGGTTACTGGCGCAAACTGGCGGGTATGACGCTGGCATCCTGAGTAAAAGCACATACCGGCTATATTCCTGCTGAGGTTAGCAGTTTTAATATAAGGAATGATGCGTAATACTAAATGGTGCAGGTTTTACGCCTGCGCCATACAACGGGAGTAGTCATGTCTGATAAAAAACCTCTTCGCCTGTCCGTGCTGGATCTTGCGCCGATTCCACAGGGTGCGACCGCACGGAATGCGTTCCATAATTCCCTGGCGCTGGCGCGTCAGGCTGAAAAACTGGGCTTCGAACGCTACTGGCTGGCTGAACATCACAACATGACAGGGATTGCCAGCGCTGCGACGTCGGTGCTGATCGGCTATCTGGCGGCGAACACCGAGACACTGAAGCTGGGCTCCGGTGGCATTATGTTGCCTAATCATGCGCCGCTGGTCATCGCCGAGCAGTTTGGCACCCTGGCCTCTCTCTATCCGGGCCGTATCGATCTCGGTTTAGGTCGCGCGCCCGGTTCTGACCAGCGCACCATGATGGCGCTGCGCCGTCACCAGTCCAGCATGCATGCGGACACCTTTCCCGAAGATGTGGCTGAACTGATTAACTGGTTCGATGCTGGCCCGGATGCGCAACTGCCGGTTCAGCCAGTGCCGGGTCTGGGGCTGAAGATCCCGGTCTGGCTACTCGGATCCAGCCTCTACAGCGCGCAGCTGTCAGCAAAAATGGGCCTGCCGTTTGCCTTTGCCTCCCACTTCGCGCCTGACCAGCTCTTCCAGGCACTGCACGTGTATCGTGAGAACTTCCAGCCCTCGGCGCGTCTCGACAAGCCCTATGCCACCGTCTGCATTAACGTGGTGGCCGCTGATAATGAGCGTGATGCGCGCTTCCTGTTTACCTCGCAGCAGCAGCAGTTTATTAACCTGCGCCGCGGCAAACCGGGCCCGTTACCGGCCCCGGTTGAGAATATGGATAATCTCTGGTCGCCGTCAGAGCAGTATGGCGTTCAGCAGGCACTCAGCATGTCGCTGGTGGGCGATACCGACAAGGTGCGTCATGGCCTGGCTTCGCTGATGCGTGAAACGCAGGCAGATGAAATTATGGTTAATGGCCAGATTTTTGACAGCGAAGCTCGTCTGCGCTCCTTTGCCATTGCGATGGAAGCGGCAAACAGCCTGTAATCAGTTTTGCGGTGGGCGCAGGGTATCCGGGCTCACCGCCAGCTGACGACTATCCCTGGCAGGAGATTGCCCATACAGGCGGCGATATTCACGACTGAACTGTGATGCGCTCTGATAGCCCACCCGATAGCCTGCCGTACCGGCATCCAGCTTTTCCACCAACATCAAACGCCGCGCCTCATTGAGCCGCAGTTGTTTCTGGTATTGCATCGGCGTCATAGCCGTTACGGCTTTGAAGTGATGATGCAGCGAAGAGATACTCATGCCGACACTGCTGGCAAGCTGATCGATCTTTAGCGGCTGGTGAAAATTCTCCCGCAGCCAGCGGGCAGCCTGCGCCACCCGGTTACCCGGCCGCTCAGCCAGCGCCATATTCAGGATGCGCGAGCCCTCCGGCCCGGTCAGCAGCCGGTAGAAAATCTCCTGCTCAATCAGCGGAGCCAGCGCCTCAATATCTTCCGGGTGGTCAAGCAGACGCACCAGCCGGATGACTGCATCCACCAGCAAAGGTGAAACCTTATGCACGGTGACACCCCGTTCATTGCCTGCGGTCACCAGCGGCAGCGCTGGCGGAAACTGTTCAAGGTAGCGCATAAGCCGGGATTCATTGATGGCGATACCTATCCCGAGATTGGGCTTTTCCGGCGTGGCGACAGTGACGCAGGCGCGCACTGGCATATCCAGCGTTACCAGCAGCAGATCCCCTGGTCCATAGTGCAGCACCTCATCACCCATATGCAGCGCTTTGCTGCCCTGCGCCACCAGCGCAAAACTGGCCCATTGAGCAAAGTGCATCGGCTCAGTAGGTGCTGAAACCCGGCCAAAAAACAGGCAGTCGATGGCGCTGGAATGCCGGCCATCCTCCGGCGCATGACGGGCAATTAACTGTGCCAGCGCCTGCCACTTGTTACTCTCTGTCACTGCGTTCTCCCCTTCCGCTCTGTGCCGATATTACCTGACGTCTGGCGGAATGCCTTTGCTGGTGCAGCACTTTTGCAGGATCGTGCAAAAAGCTTGCAGGATTGCGCTACCCGCTTTTCGTCAGCCGCGCGCATAGTCTTTCGACGCAATCATTACGGCGGAGAATGACATAATGAAAGCATTGCAGAATAAAATTGCACTGGTGACCGGCGCGTCCAAAGGCATTGGCGCGGCCATTGCCATCGCATTTGCCGCAGCGGGCGCGCGCGTCGTGGTCAACTATCGTCAGGACGAGGTGGGAGCGGCTGACGTAGTCAGCGATATCGTCACGCTGGGCAGTGAAGCCGTGGCGGTACAGGCTGATATCTCTCATCTGCGGGATGTGGAACGGCTGTTCGCCACAACTGCAGAGTGTTTCGGCGCACCGGACATTGTGGTGAACAATGCGGGCAGCTTTCATCACGGCGAGTTTGCGGCGCTGACGCAGGAGGAGATGCAGCAGCAGATCAACATTAACCTGCTCGGCACGCTGATGGTCTGTCAGCAGGCGATTCGTCATTTCCCCGCGCATGGCGGCAGCATTATCAATCTTAGTGCCCTGAACAGTAAAAACAGCACGCCGGGTTCCGTACTCTGGGCGGCCACCAAAGGCGCGGTGGATACCCTGACTCAGGGGCTGGCGCGCGAACTGGGCGCCAGGAATATCCGGGTTAACGCGCTGGCTCCTGGGATGATCCTGACCGAGGGATTACTGGCTGCGAAGAGGATGAGTCCGCAGCTCAAGGCACAGCTGCTGGCGGCTACCCCGCTGGGGCGTTTTGGTCTGCCGGAGGATGTAGCGCAGGTCGCGCTATTTCTGGCCTCTGAGGAGTCCGCTTATGTCAGCGGCGAGCGCGTCATGATCAGCGGGGGGGCCTGACAGGCATAAAAAAAGGGAAGCCAGCGGCTTCCCTTTTTATTACGACGTTAAGTCGTTATGCATCACGACGACGTGGAGCGGCAGCTGCGCCTTCTTCACGACGTGGACCACGGCTACCTTCACGGTTGAAAGTACGTCCACCGCCTTCACGACCACCTTCACGGCGTTCAGAAGAGAAGCGACGGCCACCTTCACGGTTAGCTGCGCCCGGACCGCTGCGACGCTCACCGCCAGCACCGGCTGGACGACGATCGCCACGGCCTTCGTTTGGCTGAGCATCACCCAGCAGCTGCATATTCATTGGTTTGTTCAGAATACGCGTACGGGTGAAGTGCTGCAGCACATCGCCTGGCATGCCTTTCGGCAGCTCGATAGTCGAGTGGTTACCGAACAGCTTGATGTTACCGATGTAACGGCTGCTGATGTCGCCTTCGTTAGCGATAGCGCCAACGATGTGACGAACTTCAACACCATCATCACGGCCTACTTCGATGCGGTACAGCTGCATTTCGCCAACGTCACGACGTTCGCGACGTGGACGATCGCCATCACGGCTGTCACGTGGGCCACGATCGCTACGCGCTTCACGGCTGTCACGACGGCCATCACGCTCGTCACGATCGCGGTATTCACGACGTGCAGGACGTGGTGCTTCTGGTGGCAGAATCAGAGGACGTTCGCCCTGTGCCATCTTAAGCAGTGCGGCGGCGAGCGTTTCCAGATCCAGTTCATCTTCCGGCTGCATTTTAGTCAGCAGAGCACGGTACTGATCCAGATCGCTGCTTTCCAGCTGCTGCTGAACTTTAGCGGCAAACTTGGCCAGACGACGCTCACCCAGCAGTTCTGCGTTAGGCAGTTCAACTTCAGGGATAGTCAGCTTCATCGTACGTTCGATGTTGCGCAGCAGACGACGCTCGCGGTTCTCAACGAACAGCAGCGCACGGCCAGCACGACCAGCACGACCGGTACGACCGATACGGTGAACGTAAGATTCTGCATCCATCGGGATGTCGTAGTTCACAACCAGGCTGATACGCTCAACGTCCAGGCCACGGGCCGCAACGTCGGTTGCAATCAGGATGTCGAGACGACCATCTTTCAGGCGCTCCAGCGTCTGCTCACGCAGAGCCTGGTTCATATCACCGTTCAGCGCGGCGCTGTTGTAGCCACTACGCTCCAGTGCTTCTGCCACTTCCAGCGTTGCGTTTTTAGTACGCACGAAGATGATGGCAGCATCAAAGTCTTCTGCTTCCAGGAAGCGAACCAGTGCATCTGTTTTACGACCGTAAGCGGTCCAGTAGCTCTGGCTGATATCAGGACGCGTTGTCATACTTGACTGGATACGCACTTCCTGTGGATCTTTCATGAAGCGTTTGGTGATGCGACGAATCGCTTCCGGCATGGTTGCAGAGAACAGTGCAGTCTGATGACCGGCTGGAATCTGAGCCATGATGGTTTCAACGTCTTCGATGAAGCCCATACGCAGCATTTCATCAGCTTCATCCAGCACCAGGCCGCGCAGGTTAGAGAGTTCTAACGTACCGCGTTTCAGGTGGTCAAGCAGACGACCAGGGGTACCCACAACAACCTGTGGTCCCTGACGCAGAGCGCGCAGCTGCACGTCATAACGCTGGCCGCCGTAAAGGGCAACCACGTTCAGGCCACGCATGTGCTTAGAGAATTCGGTGATTGCTTCAGCAACCTGTACCGCCAGTTCGCGGGTCGGTGCCAGCACCAGGATTTGCGGTGCTTTAACAGTCGGGTCGATGTTGTTTAACAGCGGCAGAGAAAATGCCGCTGTTTTACCACTCCCGGTCTGCGCCATGCCTAACACGTCACGGCCCGCCAGCAGGTGAGGAATACACTCAGCCTGGATTGGGGATGGCTTTACGTAGCCCATGCCATTCAGTGATTCAAGGATGTCGGCGTTCAGGCCAAGGTCAGCAAAAGTGGTTTGAATATCAGTCATGTAGTACACGTGCCTCTTAGATTGCGGCGGCCAGTCTACATAACTCGTCGTGAAAACTTTCAGTCATTTTCATCAAAAAGTGTGAACCGGCTCAAATTAGAAGTTTTGACGAACAGAAAAGCCTTCATCCTTTAAGATGATGACTTAACAGGTTTTACAGGCAAATTAAGTTCGTCAGCTATTGCTGGTCAGATTCTGATAAATCGTCTTGTGCCTGGCCGAGTTGCGCCAGTTCCAACAATGCGTATCGGTGTTCAACAAAGTTGTTAACGTTGTTGGCCACCGCCAGTTTGAACAACGCTTTCGCGTCGTCCTTCTCCCCCAGACTTAGGTAGTACTTACCTAAATAGAAGTTGGTTTCACTGAGATGTTCAGCGAGCGAGGTGTTATCCGTTGCGTCCGCCTTGAGACTTTCCATCAACGTTTTCTCGTTGATATCTCCAAGGTAGAACTCGACAATATTCCATCCCCATTGGTCTCTGACCGCTTTGTCGTGACGCTGTTTAAGCGCGACTTTTGCCTTGTCGACATCCATCTCACGTTCAACGAGATAGAGCCACAGACTGCGGAAAGGATCGTTAGGATCGTCTTGATAAAACGCCAGCAGATCATCTTGCGCTAACTTGTATCGACCGCCGTAATAGAGGGCGATACCACGGTTTAAATGCGCATAGTTGTAAGTTGGATCAAGCTCAAGTACAGAATCAAACGCTTCATAGGCGGCATCAAAGTTGCCCGCCTGCGTTAAATATATGCCTAAGTAGTTAAACACTTCGGGCATATCTGGTCTTATAGACAGCGCTTGCGAAAAATCGTTCCGCGCTAATGCCCGCAGACCTAAACTATCATACAACACTCCGCGCTCATATAACAGCTGTGCGCGTTCATCATCGGTGAGAGCGCGACTGGCAAGAATTTGTTCCATGCGCGCCAGTATCACTTCCTGCTGCAGTGTGGGCTGTAAAGGCACTGCAAGAACGTCGTTCTTACGCCAATTGGAGTTGCTGCATCCTGCCAGCGTCAAAGCTGTCGCAACAAAACACCAGCGCAGAAAAGGCTTCATTTCCCACTCCCGAATACAAACATTGGGATAACCATCCTGTCATCCGCCTGCTGTGCACAAGGATTCCCGCCCTCGCGATGATACAAACGCCCCTCTCTGCCAGGCAAAGAGGGGCAAATCAGCAACGACTTATTCAGCGTCAGGCGTGGCCACCGCTGCAGCTTCTTCAGTCTGCGGCTTAGATTCTGTCGCTTCTTTGATGCTCAGGCGTACGCGACCCTGGCGATCAACTTCCATCACCTTAACCGGCACTTCCTGACCCATCTGCAGGTAGTCAGTCACTTTCTCAACGCGCTTATCAGCGATTTGTGAAATGTGAACCAGACCTTCTTTACCGCCGCCGATGGCAACAAAGGCACCGAAATCAACGATACGGGTCACTTTACCACTGTAAATGCGGCCCACTTCGATTTCTGCAGTGATCTCTTCAATACGACGAATGGCTTCTTTCGCTTTCAGACCATCGGTCGCAGCGATTTTCACGGTGCCGTCATCTTCGATTTCAATCGTGGTGCCGGTCTCTTCGGTCAGTGCACGAATCACTGAGCCGCCTTTACCAATCACATCTTTGATCTTGTCAGAGCTGATTTTGATGGTGTAGATGCGCGGTGCAAATTCAGAAATCTCAGTACGCGGTGTGCTGATAGCCTGTTCCATTACGCCCAGAATGTGCAGACGCGCACCCTTGGCCTGGTTCAGGGCTTCCTGCATGATTTCACGCGTGATGCCTTCGATTTTGATGTCCATCTGCAGCGCGGTGATACCTTCACGGCTACCGGCTACCTTGAAGTCCATGTCGCCCAGATGATCTTCGTCGCCCAGGATGTCAGACAGAACCACAAACTTCTCATCTTCTTTCACCAGACCCATCGCGATACCGGCAACGGCGGCTTTGATTGGCACACCTGCATCCATCAGCGCCAGTGAGGCACCACAGACAGAGGCCATTGAAGAGGAGCCGTTTGATTCGGTGATTTCAGACACGACGCGAACGGTGTAAGGGAAATCTTCCGCTTTAGGCATTACCGCTAACACACCGCGCTTCGCCAGACGACCGTGACCAATCTCACGACGCTTCGGCGAACCGACCATGCCGGTTTCACCGACAGAGTATGGAGGGAAGTTGTAATGGAACAGGAAGCTGTCGGTACGTTCGCCCATCAGCTCATCCAGGTTCTGCGCATCACGGGTAGTACCCAGCGTTGCCGTAACCAGTGCCTGCGTTTCACCACGGGTGAACAGTGATGAACCGTGAGTACGTGGCAATACGCCAGTACGCACGTCCAGACCGCGGATCATATCTTTTTCACGGCCATCGATACGTGGCTCGCCATTCAGGATGCGGGTACGAACAACGGTTTTTTCGAGGCTATGCACGATGTCGCCGATTTCTGAACCATCCAGCGTTTCATCTTCAGCCAGCAGCGCAGCAATGGTTTCGTCTTTGATGACGCCAACCTGCGCGTAACGCTCCTGCTTGTCAGTGATGCGGTAAGCATCACTGATGCGCGCTTCTGCCAGGGCAGCAACACGAGAAATCAGCGGGGTATTGGCGGCTTCTGGCTGCCAGTCCCAGCGCGGTTTGCCTGCTTCAGCAACCAGGGCATTGATGTTTTCGATAACGATCTGCTGCTGGTCATGGCCAAAGACCACGGCGCCCAGCATCTGCTCTTCTGACAGGATCTCAGCTTCAGATTCAACCATCAGAACGGCATTCTGCGTACCGGCAACAACCAGATCCAGACGAGACTGTTTCAGCTCATCTGCGGTTGGGTTCAGAACATATTGATCGTTGATGTAACCTACACGTGCAGAGCCAATCGGGCCATTGAACGGCAGACCAGAAAGCGCCAGTGCAGCAGAAGCACCGATCATCGCAACGATGTCTGGATGAACCTGTGGGTTGACAGACACCACGGTGGCAATAACCTGGACTTCGTTAACAAAGCCTTCCGGGAAAAGTGGACGAATCGGGCGGTCAATCAGACGCGAAATCAGGGTTTCGCCTTCGCTTGGACGGCCTTCACGACGGAAGAAGCTGCCTGGGATACGACCAGCAGCGTAAGTACGCTCCTGATAGTTCACGGTCAGTGGGAAGAAGTCCTGACCTGGTTTAGATTTTTTCTGACCTACAACAGTGACGAACACTGCAGTATCGTCCATGCTCACCATCACAGCGGCTGTCGCCTGGCGAGCCATCATGCCGGTTTCCAGCGTGACGGTATGTTGACCATATTGGAATTTGCGTACGATCGGATTCAGCAAAATCAAAGTCCTTAACTTCGGGGCAGGGCTATCTGTAGCCTGCCATTGATTACCAATCTTCAGCTGCATCCTCGCGACTAATGACAACCCTCGACCGCCCCTGCGGTAAAGCCTCTCATTAGCCGCGCGAAATTCTGCAAACTAAAGATCACACTAAGCAACAATACATCAGTTTGGCCCGGATTGCTGCCGATTGCTCGAAAAAAGGGGCCATAAAGGCCCCCTCTTCACGAAACTCGCACAAATCTGATCGTAAGCTGCACACAGTGCAAAAGTCCGCATAATGCCCCGACGATCAGATTCTTCAGACTTAGCGACGCAGACCGAGACTTTCGATCAGGCTGCTGTAGCGTGCAACGTCTTTACGCTTCAGGTAGTCCAGCAGCTTACGACGCTGTGATACCATGCGCAGCAGACCGCGGCGGCTGTGGTGGTCTTTTTTGTGCTCAGAGAAGTGACCCTGCAGATGGGTAATCTGCGCGGTCAACAGGGCAACCTGAACTTCAGTTGAACCGCTGTCGTTAGCACCACGGCCATATTTAGCAACGATCTCTGCTTTAGCTTCTACGCTTAGAGACATAATAAACTCCAGTAATAAATGAATGTATGGGTGCCGATCTCTAATTCAGCATCCCGCTTTAAAGCCGCGCTATTCTACTCTGCGCCTGATAGCAACGCAAATGCCCCATCAGCGAAAAGTGAACGCCTGGCTTAATCCTGATACTCAACCACTAAACGACGTGGCGCAAGACGGCCATCATCGGCAATTTCTGCCATACCGATAAACTTACGCGCTTCGCCTTCCGATACTCTGACCAGCCCCTGCGCAGGCGCGTTGCTGGCCTGTACCGGCTGTCCCTGACGGAAAAAATCTGCCACGGCGGGCGGGATATTCACTTCAGGGAAATCAGAGGCCGGGCTGTCCATCGGCAACAACAGCGGATCGAGCTGCGTTTCCAGTGGGGTGCCCGCTTCTGTGGCTTCCGCCAGCAGCGTGTTGAGCTGTTCCAGCGTCACCATCCGTTCATACGGATAACGGGCAACCTGTACACGTCGCAGCATGATGACATGCGCACCGCATCCCAGCTTTTCACCCAGGTCATCGATGATGGTACGGATATAGGTGCCTTTGGAGCAGTGAATTTCCAGCTCCAGCTCATTATCCTGCCAGCGAATAAATTGCAGCTCATAGACCGTGATGGGACGCGGTTCACGCTCAATCACAATGCCCTGACGCGCATATTCATACAGCGGACGACCCTGATGCTTCAGCGCCGAAAACATCGATGGCACCTGCAGCGTATCGCCGCGGAAGCTCTCAAGGGCGCTATCCAGATCGACCTGACTGAAGCTGACCAGACGCGTCTGCACGATATTGCCATCCGCATCTGACGTGTCAGTGCGCTCGCCCAGTCGGGCAATCACACGGTAGCGTTTGTCGGAATCGAGCAGATACTGCGAAAACTTGGTCGCTTCACCCAGGCAGATTGGCAACATGCCGGTGGCCAGTGGATCAAGCGCGCCGGTATGGCCTGCGCGATTAGCGTTAAAGATACGCTTCACTTTCTGCAGGACATCATTCGACGAAACGCCTTGTGGCTTATCCAGCAACAACACGCCATGGACGTCGCGACCGCGACGACGCGGACGACTCATTACGCCTCCTCGTCATCGCCGGTGGCATCCGGACCACGGCGCTCTGCATCGTTCTTAACGACGCTGGTGACGAGGTTAGACATGCGCATCCCTTCGACTAACGAGTTATCGTAGAAGAACGTCAGCTCAGGCACGATACGCAGACGCATCGCTTTGCCGAGCAGAATGCGAATGTAGCCTGACGCTTCTTTCAGCGCTTTCAGGCCATGCTTGATCGCATCTTCATCTTTGTCGTTGAGGAACGTAACGAACACTTTTGCGTAAGCAAGATCGCGTGACACTTCAACGCCGGATACGGTGACCATCATGCCAAGGCGCGGATCTTTAATCTCACGCTGCAGGATCATCGCGATCTCTTTTTGCAGCTCTTGTGACACGCGCTGCGGGCGACCAAATTCTTTCGCCATCATTATTTCTCCCAAATAATTCGGGAGGCCAGAGGCCTCCCAAATTGCAACACATCAGCAGTCTATTACTCGATGGTGCGTTTAATTTCGATGATTTCAAACACTTCGATCATATCGCCAACGCGAACGTCGTTGTAGTTCTTCACGCCGATACCGCACTCCATGCCGTTACGCACTTCGTTGACGTCATCTTTGAAGCGACGCAGAGATTCCAGCTCGCCTTCGTAAATCACCACGTTGTCACGCAGGACACGGATTGGATTGTGACGTTTGATGTTACCTTCCGTCACCATACAACCGGCAATCGCGCCAAACTTCGGTGATTTGAACACGTCGCGCACTGCAGCCAGACCAATAATCTGCTGTTTGTACTCTGGTGCCAGCATGCCGCTCATCGCTGCTTTAACTTCGTCAATCAGGTTATAGATGACAGAGTAGTAGCGTAGATCCAGGCTTTCTGCGTCAATGACGCGACGCGCAGAGGCATCGGCACGAACGTTGAAGCCAAGGAGGATGGCGTTAGAAGCAGCCGCCAGGGTTGCATCGGTTTCGGTAATCCCGCCCACGCCTGAACCCACAATCTTCACCTTCACTTCGTCGGTGGAGAGTTTCTGCAGGGAATCAGAGATGGCTTCCACAGAACCCTGAACGTCGGCTTTCAGAACGATATTCAGTTCAGACACTTCGCCTTCGGTCATGTTAGCAAACATGTTTTCGAGCTTAGATTTCTGCTGGCGAGCCAGTTTAACTTCGCGGAATTTGCCCTGACGGTAGAGCGCAACTTCACGTGCTTTCTTCTCGTCACGTACCACAGTCGCTTCATCACCTGCAGCCGGCACGCCGGACAGGCCCAGAATCTCAACCGGGATAGAAGGACCCGCTTCCATGACTTCGCGACCCAGTTCGTCACGCATTGCACGAACACGGCCATATTCGAAACCACAAAGAACGATGTCGCCTTTATTAAGCGTACCTTCACGAACCAGCACGGTAGCAACCGGACCACGACCTTTGTCGAGGAACGATTCAATCACCACGCCGCTCGCCATACCTTCACGGATAGCCGTCAGTTCCAGAACTTCTGCCTGCAGCAGGATTGCGTTTAACAGGTCGTCAATGCCGGTACCCGCTTTCGCAGAGACATTTACGAACATGTTTTCGCCGCCCCACTCTTCCGGAATGATTCCGTACTGAGTCAGTTCGTTTTTAACACGATCCGGATCCGCTTCTGGCTTATCGCACTTGTTCACGGCAACCACAACCGGCACTTTAGCGGCTTTGGCGTGTTGAATAGCTTCGACAGTCTGTGGCATCACGCCATCGTCTGCGGCAACCACCAGGATAACGATATCTGTCGCCTGTGCACCACGTGCACGCATCGCGGTAAACGCGGCGTGGCCCGGGGTATCCAGGAAGGTGACCATACCGTTGTCGGTTTCGACGTGGTAAGCACCAATGTGCTGTGTAATACCGCCCGCTTCGCCAGAGGCGATTTTAGTGGAACGGATATAGTCCAGCAGAGAGGTTTTACCGTGGTCGACGTGGCCCATGATGGTCACAACCGGCGCACGAGACTCCTGTGCCGCATCGGTATCACGATCGTCCATTACCGCTTCTTCCAGCTCATTCTCACGACGCAGGGTCACTTTGTGGCCCATTTCTTCGGCTACGAGCTGTGCAGTTTCCTGATCGATGACCTGGTTGATAGTCGCCATGGCGCCCATCTTCATCATCGCTTTGATGACCAGAGAACCTTTCACCGCCATTTTGTTCGCCAGTTCGGCTACGGTGATGGTTTCGCCAATCACAACATCGCGGTTAACGGCCTGCGCTGGCTTGTTGAAGCCCTGCTGCAGTGCGCTAGGTTTGCGATGCTTACCGCCTTTACCGCCACGAACCTGCGCACGCGCTTCTTCACGGTCAGTTTTGGCTTCGGAATGTTTGTTGCCTTTTTTCGCCGGACGCGCAGCTTTAGCAGTAGTACGCGCACGCGCACGGCCTGCTTCAACCTGACGGTCGTTTTCGTCTTCTGCCTGACGGGCGTGGGTCGAAGTGGTGACGTGATAGTCGCCTTTATCCTCTTCTTCCGGTTTTTCCCATTCAGCTGATTTCTCTTCAGCCAGACGGCGGGCTTCTTCGGCTACGAGGCGGGCAGCCTCTTCAAGCTTACGGCGGGCTTCTTCTTCAGCTTTACGCTTCAGTTCAGCAGCTTCAGCTTCGCGACGGGCTTTGTCTGATTGCGCAGCCCTGGTCACTTCGTCGGTAGGTTGATTTGTCACTTTGTCATTTTCCGCTGCTGCACGTTTGGCCTTATCAGCGGCTTCGCGCCTGGCTTTATCTTCGGCTTCACGTTGCGCTTTCTGTTCAGCTTCGCGACGGGCTTTTTCTTCAGCCTCGCGTTGCGCCTGCTCTTCCGCTTCACGCTGCGCCTCGGCTTCAGCTTCTGCCTGAGCTTGCTCAGCCTCTGCATCACCCTTCACATAGGTACGCTTTTTGCGGACTTCGATTTGCACCGACTTACTTTTACCCCCGGTGCCTGGAATATTCAAGGTGCTGCGCGTTTTACGCTGCAGCGTCAGCTTAGCTGAACCGACCTGACCGTGTTCACGGTTCAGATGAGATAGTAAGGTTTCTTTCTCTTGCTGGGTCACCGCGTCATTTTCAGACTTAGGGATTCCCGCATCAGCAAATTGCTGTACCAGGCGATCGACCGGAGTCTGAATTTCTGCGGCCAGCGATTTTACGGTTACATCTGTCATGCTGTTCCTTCCTGTTATTACGCGTCATCGCCGAACCAGCAGATATTACGTGCGGCCATAATCAGCGCGCCGGCCTGTTCATCAGACATGCCTTCAATATCCGTCAGATCGTCAACACCTTGCTCAGCGAGATCTTCCAGCGTGCAAACGCCTTTTGACGCCAGGCGGAACGCCAGCGCACGATCGAGGCCTTCAAGATTCAGAAGATCCGCAGCGGGCTCCTGATTTCCAAGACTCTCTTCTTTCGCCAGTGCCAGGGTGGTTAACGCATTTTTTGCTCGTTCACGCAGGGCTTCAATGGTCTCTTCGTCGAGGCCGTCGACTTCCAGCAGCTCGTTGATTGGCACGTATGCCAGCTCTTCCAGCGAGGAGAAGCCCTCTTCCACCAGTACGGTGGCGAACTCTTCGTCGATGTCGAGATGTTTAGTGAACATATCGATCGCTGCATGCGCTTCAGCCTGATGCTTAGCCTGCAGATCATCGACGGTCATCACGTTCAGCTCCCAGCCACTCAGCTGCGAAGCGAGACGCACGTTTTGGCCGTTACGGCCGATCGCCTGAGCCAGATTGCCAGCTTCTACGGCGATATCCATGGTGTGATTATCTTCATCAACCACGATTGATGCCACATCGGCCGGAGCCATGGCGTTAATAACAAACTGCGCCGGGTTATCGTCCCACAGTACGATATCGATACGCTCGCCGCCCAGTTCACTGGAAACCGCCTGAACACGCGCGCCGCGCATGCCCACACAGGCACCCACCGGATCGATACGTTTGTCGTTGGTTTTGACTGCAATTTTAGCGCGGGAACCCGGATCACGGGCAGCGGCTTTAATTTCAATCAGTTCTTCGCCAATTTCTGGCACCTCAATGCGGAACAGTTCAATCAGCATTTCCGGTTTGGAACGCGTCACAAACAGCTGCGCGCCACGCGCTTCCGGACGTACAGAGTAGAGTACGCCACGAATACGGTCGCCTGGACGGAAGTTTTCACGCGGTAGCATATCTTCGCGCAGAATGACCGCTTCGGCATTGCTGCCTAAGTCGAGGGAAATGTTGTCGCGGTTAACTTTCTTCACCACACCGGTGATGATTTCGCCTTCCTGCTCACGGAACTGATCAACCACCATCGCGCGCTCAGCTTCGCGCACTTTTTGCACGATAACCTGCTTAGCGGTCTGGGTAGTGATACGGTCAAAGGTGACCGATTCAATCTGATCTTCGACATATTCGCCCAGATTGAATGCTTCATCTTCGAAGCGGGCCGCATCCAGCGTGATCTCGCGCGTCGGCTGTGTCACCTCTTCTACGATTTCCCAGCGGCGGAAAGTATCGAAATCGCCACTGCGGCGATCAATGCTGACGCGTACTTCAATTTCCTGCTCGTACTTTTTCTTGGTCGCAGTCGCCAGCGCGCTCTCCAGCGCTTCGAAGATTTTCTCACGCGGCAGGGCTTTTTCGTTAGAAACGGCTTCTACAACAGCTAAGATCTCTTTGTTCATCCTGGTTAGCCTCAATCCGGACTTTTAAAAGTGGGGGACCAGGTTCGCTTTCTGAATATTACTCAGCGCGAACACTTCATCGCTACCCTCAACGTGCACCGTAATCATCTCGCCATCAACTGACTTGATGGTTCCCTGCCATTTACGGCGGTTCTGAACGGCCATACGCAACACCAGACTCACTTCTTCACCCATAAAACGGGTATAGTGTTCTGCGGTGAACAGAGGACGATCGAGTCCCGGTGAAGAGACTTCAAGGTTGTAAGGTACAGTAATCGGATCTTCAACATCCATTACCGCACTTACCTGGTGGCTGACATCGGCGCAATCATCGACATTGATGCCATCTTCACTATCAATATAGATGCGCAGGATAGATGTGCGACTACGAACGAATTCAATTCCAACCAGTTCGTAACCCAGCGCTTCTACGGGAGCCGATACCAACTCTGTCAATTTTTGCTCTAATGTGGACAAGCCCACCCCCAAGACATAAAAAAAGGGCCTATAGCCCAGTATTACGATTCGCTAATAACAAAAAACCCCGAATATTCGGGGCTTTTAGTCACTGGACCCTGTATGCCGCAACGCGGCCCGGACTCCATCCAAAGAATTTTCTTTCAAAAAATAGCCGTGAATGCGTCCGTCGATGCATACAGTATATTTGAAAAAGAACTCAAAGGGAAAATGGTTGCGGGGGCCGGATTTGAACCGACGACCTTCGGGTTATGAGCCCGACGAGCTACCAGGCTGCTCCACCCCGCGTCCGAAAACGTGGCGAATAATACGCCAGACCTGCATAAAATGCAAGTGATACTACGATTTGGTACCGAGGACGGGACTTGAACCCGTAAGCCCAATCGGGCACTACCACCTCAAGGTAGCGTGTCTACCAATTCCACCACCACGGCACTGCACTGCACTGACCACAACGATTCGTTGTGCTGACGATCTTAC
The DNA here is from genome assembly GCF_052045955.1 of Pantoea sp. 22096. Lineage (NCBI taxonomy): Bacteria > Pseudomonadati > Pseudomonadota > Gammaproteobacteria > Enterobacterales > Erwiniaceae > Pantoea > Pantoea sp. 22096. Next base: position 109,025 of record NZ_JBQEPW010000004.1, read on the forward strand.
TTAGGAATATCGCTGCCCGGTGTAACCGGTTGAGCTGGCTTTTCAGTCTGTTGAGAAGACTGCGCCGGCGCAGAAAGATTTTCCCACTCACTTCCTTTCGAGGCTTTATTGCTGTTCAGATTACCCAGAACCAGGCTGATGATGAAGAACAGTGCCGCTAGGATGCCAGTAGTACGGGTCATGAAATTACCTGAACCCGAAGAACCAAACACCGTACCGGATGCGCCTGCACCGAATGAGGCTCCCATATCAGCGCCTTTGCCTTGCTGCAGCATGATCATACCCACGAGGGCGATAGCTACAATAAGGAAAACAACTAAAAGAGCTTCGTACATATTCAACCTGTTCCTTGCACGATAATCGTACAGTTAAAGCTTCAACCAGTATTGATGGGGTGTCTCGTCATCACCCATCAGAAGCGGGTGTGAATACTAACCAAAGGCGCATATCTCTGCAAGTGCAATTTCTCTTACGCAAACTGATTGAAGAAAAAAGCGCCATCCCGGTGATTTTACAGGCGGTTCAGCATTCTGAGCACCGCCTTTAAGAGGTTTAAACCGCTTTGACCTGATCGGCAATACGATTAGCCAGTTCGGTGACCTGCGCCTCATTTTCGCCTTCGACCATCACTCGAATCAGTGGCTCAGTGCCTGACTTACGCAACAGAACGCGTCCGCGACCCGCCAGCGCTTTTTCAACGTCGGCGGTGACAGTTTTCACGGCGTCGCTTTGCAGCGGGTCATGCTCGCCCGCGAAGCGCACGTTGACCAGAACCTGTGGCAACATCTTCATGCCACTGCAGAGATCGTGCAGGCTCATGTGGTTACGCACCATCGCAGTGAGCACTTGCAAACTTGCAACGATACCGTCGCCGGTGGTGGTTTTATCCAGCAGGATCACATGACCGGAGTTCTCCGCGCCGAGACGCCAGCCCTTCTCCTGCATCTTCTCCAGCACATAACGGTCACCGACTTTGGCACGGGTAAACGGAATGCCGAGCTGTTTCAGCGCTAATTCCAGGCCCATGTTGCTCATCAGCGTACCCACTACACCGCCGCGTAACTGTCCCTGACGCAGCGCTTCACGTGCAATGATGTAGAGGATCTGGTCGCCATCTACTTTGTCGCCCAGATGGTCAATCATCATGATGCGGTCGCCATCGCCGTCGTAGGCCAGACCAATATCGGCCTTCTCCGCCAGTACGCGCTGCTGCAGCAGTTTAAGATCGGTGGCACCGCACTCTTTGTTGATGTTCATGCCGTCTGGCTGGACACCGATTGCGATGACGGTTGCGCCCAGCTCGCGCAGGACATTCGGCGCAATGTGGTAAGTCGCACCATTGGCACAGTCGACCACAATTTTCAGGCCATTCAGATTGAGTTCACTGGGGAAAGTCCCCTTACAGAACTCAATGTAACGCCCCGCTGCATCAACAATGCGGCTGGCGCGGCCTAACTGGGCTGATTCAACACAGGTAATCGGCTTTTCCATCTCCAGCTCAATCGCTTCTTCCACGTCATCAGGCAGTTTGGTGCCTTCGGACGAGAAGAATTTAATGCCGTTATCGTCAAACGGATTGTGCGACGCTGAAATAACGATGCCCGCCTCTGCGCGGAAGGTACGGGTCAGATAGGCGATGGCGGGGGTCGGCATCGGACCGGTAAACGCAGCGGTCAGGCCCGCGGCGGCGAGGCCTGCTTCCAGCGCAGACTCCAGCATATAGCCCGAGATACGGGTATCTTTGCCGATAATGATCTTTTTCGAACCGTGACGCGCCAGTACTTTACCCGCGGCCCAGCCCAGCTTCAGGACGAAATCAGGCGTGATAGGTGTTTCACCGACTTTGCCGCGAATGCCATCTGTACCGAAATATTTACGATTACTCATGATGCTCCTTTTGCTCTTCGGGTCGCTTCGACCACGCGCATCGCTTCGGCCGTCTCTTTTACATCATGCGCGCGAATAATCTGCGCGCCCTGCATGGCAGCAATCACCGCGCAGCTCAGGCTGCCGGTTAAACGCTGTGACGGGCCAACATTTAACAACTGGCCAATCATCGATTTACGCGACATCCCCACCAGCAGCGGCAGACCAAAGTGGTGAAAATCGCTGAGATGAGCCAGCAGTTCATAATTGTGGCTGAGATTTTTACCGAAACCGAAGCCCGGGTCGAGTATCAGCTGCTCTTTTTTAATTCCCGCCGCTTCGCAGCGCGCAATCTGCTGAGCGAAGTAAGTGTCCACTTCGCTTAAGATGTTTTCGTAAACCGGTGCCTGCTGCATGGTGCGCGGTTCGCCCTGCATATGCATTAAACAGACAGGAAGTCCGGTAGCCGCTGCGGCTTCCAGCGCACCCGGCTCAGAGAGTGAGCGGACATCGTTAATGATGTGAGCACCCACTCGTGCGGCTTCCCTGATTACGTCGGCTTTAGAGGTGTCTACTGAAATCCACACTTCGAAACGCTGGGCAATGGCATCGATTACCGGAATGACCCGCTCCAGCTCCTCCTCCACACTCACTTCATCTGCGCCAGGACGGGTTGATTCACCGCCGACATCGATAATGGTTGCGCCTGCGTTGACCATCTCATTGGTATGCGTCAGCGCATCGATCAGCGCGTTATGTTTACCACCATCTGAAAAAGAGTCCGGCGTGACATTCAGAATGCCCATCACATGAGGAAAAGATAAATCGAGATGGGAATCACGGGCAAACAACTTCATGGTGAAAACTCCTTGCTGATCAATATCTGGATGTAAAAAACCCCGGACCAGCCGGGGTTTTGTCTGACAATGATGCGTCTTATTTGTTGTACTGCTCTGACATGGTATTGCCTGGGTTCGGCGTACGCGGTTCATCAACCGGACGTGGCGCTTTTGGCGTACCGTTGCTGTCTGAGTTGCTGCCTGGATCTTCCCAGCCCGCAGGCGGACGCACTTCGCGGCGTGCCATCAGGTCGTCGATCTGCGGTGCATCAATGGTTTCATACTTCATCAGCGCGTCTTTCATGGCGTGAAGAATGTCCATGTTCTCACCCAGAATGCGGCGGGCACGCTGGTAGTTGCTGTCGATCAGGTGTTTAACTTCCTGGTCAATGATGCGGGCTGTTTCATCAGACATATGTTTCGCTTTCGCGACAGAACGTCCAAGGAATACTTCACCCTCTTCTTCTGCATACAGCAACGGACCCAGTTTTTCAGAGAAGCCCCACTGCGTCACCATGTTACGTGCCAGATTAGTCGCGACTTTAATGTCGTTGGACGCACCGGTAGAAACATGTTCCACACCGTAGATGATCTCTTCTGCCAGACGACCACCGTACAGCGTTGAGATCTGGCTTTCCAGTTTCTGACGGCTGGCGCTAATCGCGTCGCCTTCAGGCAGGAAGAAGGTCACACCCAGCGCACGGCCGCGCGGGATAATCGTAACTTTATGCACCGGATCATGCTCTGGCACCAAGCGGCCAATAATGGCGTGGCCCGCTTCGTGGTAAGCCGTTGACTCTTTCTGCGCTTCCGTCATCACCATGGAGCGACGTTCCGCACCCATCATAATTTTGTCTTTCGCTTTCTCGAACTCAACCATCGACACCACGCGCTTGTTTGAACGAGCGGCGAACAGCGCGGCTTCGTTCACCAGGTTGGCCAGATCGGCACCTGAGAAGCCTGGCGTACCACGTGCAATGATTGCGGCATCAATGTCGGTTGCCAGTGGCACACGACGCATATGCACTTTCAGGATCTGCTCACGACCACGTACGTCTGGCAGACCGACCACAACCTGACGGTCAAAGCGGCCTGGACGCAGCAGCGCAGGGTCCAGTACGTCAGGACGGTTAGTCGCGGCGATAACGATAATACCTTCGTTACCTTCGAAACCATCCATCTCAACCAGCATCTGGTTCAGCGTCTGCTCACGTTCATCATGACCACCGCCTAAACCAGCACCACGCTGACGACCCACAGCATCGATTTCATCGATAAAGATGATGCACGGAGCGGCTTTCTTGGCCTGTTCGAACATGTCGCGCACACGGGATGCACCGACACCGACAAACATTTCCACAAAGTCAGAACCGGAGATAGTGAAGAAAGGCACCTTGGCTTCACCGGCAATCGCTTTTGCCAGCAGGGTTTTACCGGTACCCGGCGGGCCCACCATCAGAACGCCTTTTGGAATTTTACCGCCCAGCTTCTGGAAACGGCTCGGCTCGCGCAGATATTCCACCAGCTCAGCCACCTCATCTTTCGCTTCGTCACAACCTGCTACATCGGCGAAAGTGGTTTTAATCTGGTCCTCCGTCAACATGCGGGCTTTGCTTTTGCCGAAGGACATCGCGCCCTTACCGCCGCCGCCCTGCATCTGACGCATAAAGAAGATCCACACACCGATCAGCAGCAGCATCGGGAACCACGAAATGAAGATGGAAGCCAGCAGGCTTGGCTCTTCCGGCGGTTCGCCAACCACTTTGACGTTTTTGGTCAAGAGGTTATCAAGCAACTTGGGATCGTTGACAGGAATGTAGGTCGTGTATTTATTGCTGTCTTTTTTAATGACGTTAATTTCACGCCCGTTAATACGTGCCTCGCGGACCTGATCCTGGTTCACTTCCGACAGGAAGGTTGAATAATCAACCCGACGGCCATTTGACTCGCTGGGCCCAAAGCTCTGGAATACTGACATCAGCACGACCGCGATGACTAACCAGAGAATCAGGTTTTTCGCCATGTCACTCAAGGGATTAACCTCATATTACATCGGTGTTAACAGATAGCGTAGGGTACTATAGATCCTGCATACATGGAATCGCAGCAAAGCTGCGGACGTCTCCAGCAATTTGGTTATAGTTTGCGCCCAGTCGCCACAATGTACACTTCACGTGAACGTGAACGTGAAGCGTCCGGCTTACGAATTTTTACTTTCGTAAACAGGGAGCGAATTTCCCGCAGGTATTCATCGAAGCCATCTCCCTGAAACACTTTCACTACAAAACTGCCGCCAGGTGCCAGGATATCCCGACACATCTCCAGCGCCAGTTCTACTAAATACATCGACCGGGGAATATCTACGGCAGGTGTACCACTCATATTCGGCGCCATATCGGACATGACAACCTGGACTTTCTGATCGCCAACGCGCTCAAGCAGCGCATTGATCACTGATTCTTCACGAAAATCGCCCTGAAGGAAATCGACACCGACTATCGGATCCATTGGCAGGATATCACAGGCAATGATGCGCCCTTTATTCCCGATTTGCTGAACCACATATTGCGACCAGCCACCAGGTGCAGCACCCAGATCTACCACGGTCATGCCGGGTTTGAAAAGCTTGTCACCCTGTTGTATTTCATCAAGTTTAAACCAGGCGCGCGAACGCAACCCTTTTTTCTGCGCCTGAAGCACATATTTATCGCTAAAGTGTTCCTGAAGCCAGCGGCTGGAGCTGGCCGAACGCTTTTTACCCGTCATAATAATTCCAGTTAAATCGTCATCGTAGCGATAAACCTGCACGCAATGGGTTGCGTCGATTTGGTGATATACCCGAGATGGCGGTAGAATGAACCGTTTTCAATCCCTGAGTAAGTAAAAAACTACGATGAATCTAAGTACCAAACAAAAACAGCACCTCAAGGGCCTCGCCCATCCGCTCAAGCCAGTTGTTATGCTGGGTGGCAATGGCCTGACTGAAGGCGTGCTGGCCGAAATCGAGCAGGCTCTGTCGCATCACGAACTGATTAAGGTAAAAATCGCCTCTGAAGATCGTGAAACGAAACAGCTGATCGTCGAGGCTATCGTGCGTGAGACCGGTGCCAGCAACGTACAGGTGATCGGCAAAACGCTGGTGCTGTATCGCCCCTCTAAAGAGAGCAAAATTTCTCTGCCACGCTAAGTGGGCAAAGAAAGTGACATGCTCTTACCTCAGATAAAAGGCCGCAATGCGGCCTTTTTCCTTTCTTTACATTGTGCTTCAGCGCTTTTCAAAGCGTAGCAACATCTTAAAGGTATTCCACCTTCAGAATCTCATATTCAACGTCGCCGCCCGGGGTTTTTACGATAGCCACATCATCGGCCTCTTTACCCACCAGACCACGCGCCATTGGCGAATTGACTGAAATCAGATTTTGCTTAAAGTCTGCTTCGTCATCGCCCACGATGCGATACGTGGCTTCTTCGTCGGTCTCGACGTTCAGCACGGTCACCGTTGCGCCGAAGATCACGCGGCCGGTTTTAGGCATCTGCGTAACATCGATAACCTGCGCATTGGAGAGTTTGGCTTCAATCTCCTGAATACGGCCTTCACAAAAGCCCTGCTCTTCACGCGCAGCGTGATATTCCGCGTTCTCTTTTAAATCGCCATGCTCGCGTGCGTCAGCGATAGAGGCGATAATGCGCGGGCGCTTCACGGTTTTCAGCTCGTTCAGCTCTTCGCGCAATCTTTCAGCGCCTCTTAACGTCATCGGAATCTGATTCATTTAAGCTCCTCGCCCTCTTTCCTGTTTAACGATGTCATCCTGACCGGTGACCGCAGAAAAAAGCGCTCTGCGGCGCATTAGCCCGTTTTTGCAAATAAAAGAATCCTGACCCGGAGATGCTTCCAGGCCAGAAAAGAGTTTTGCAATTTGATACGTATTTTACCCCAGAGTTCCCTGCGGGTCATCGTTTACTTTGCACCGTCCAGCGACGTAGTATTGACGCCCTCACCTGCCAGTTACCGCGAGATTATGCGATTTTCACGACTTGTTACCGGATTAAGCTGCGCATTTATGCTGCAGGCACACGCAGCGCCAGTTGATGAATACATGCAGTACCTGCCAGATGGCGCCAATCTGGCGCTGATGGTTCAGAAAGTGGGTGCATCAACACCGATCATTGATTACCACGGCAAACAGATGGCCCTGCCCGCCAGTACCATGAAAGTGGTGACGGCGCTGGCGGCATTACTGGAACTGGGTGGCGACTTCCGTTTTCAGACCACGTTTGAGACCCGGGGTGCCATTATAGATGGCACCCTGAACGGCGACTTAGTCGCACGTTTCGGCGGTGATCCAACTTTAAGCCGTCAGGATCTGCGCAACATGGTCGCGGCAATAAAGAAGCAGGGCATTAACCATATCAAAGGCAACCTGGTTATCGACACCTCGGTTTTTGCCAGTCACGACATGGCACCGGGCTGGCCGTGGAACGATATGACCCAGTGCTTCAGCGCCCCGCCGGGTGCCGCGATTGTGGATAAAAACTGCTTCTCGGTGTCGCTCTACAGTGCCAATACGCCAGGTGAAAATGCGTTTGTGCGCATCGCCTCCTATTATCCGGCGCATATGTACAGCCAGGTCCGCACCATCGGCCGTAACAGCGGTGAAGGGCAATATTGCGAACTGGATGTGGTTCCAGGTGAGCTGAACCGTTACACCCTGACAGGCTGTATGCGCCAGCGTGCCGAACCGCTGCCGCTGGCCTTTGCGGTGCAGGATGGCGCGGCCTGGGCGGGTGAAATCCTTAAGGCAGAGCTGCGCTCGTCAGAGATTGACTACAGTGGCCATCTGGTGCGCCAGACGCAGGTCACGGAGCCAGGTACCGTACTGGCATCGACCCAGTCTGCGCCGCTGCACACGCTGCTGCACACCATGCTGAAGAAGTCAGACAACATGATAGCCGACACGGTCTTCCGCACCATTGGTCATCACTACTTCAACGTGCCCGGTACCTTCCGTGCCGGGCAGGATGCTGTCCGCCGTATCCTGAAAGCCAAAGCCAATGTCGATATGGGTAACAGCATTCAGGTTGATGGTTCCGGTCTGTCGCGCCACGATCTGATTTCGCCGCAAACCATGATGCAGGTGTTGCAGTTCATTGCGAAGAATGACAACACGCTGGATTATATTTCGATGTTGCCCCTGGCGGGTTACGACGGCACGCTACAGTATCGTGGCGGGCTGCATGAGGCGGGACTGGATGGCAAGGTCTCGGCGAAAACCGGTTCACTGCAGGGCGTCTATAATCTGGCAGGCTTTATTACCACTTCCAGCGGTGCACGAGTGGCATTTGTTCAGTTCCTTTCCGGTTATGCAGTGCCGCCGGAAGATCAACGTACCCGCCGTATTCCACTGGTGCGTTTTGAAAGCCGACTCTACCGCGATATCAATCAGAACAACTGATTAAGCAGAAATAAAAACGCAGCAGGCGATCAACCTGCTGCGTTTTTTATGGCTGAACCGATCAGAAGCGGGTGTTCACGCTCATATAAAATGTGCGGCCCGATTCGTTAAAGGTATTGGCTCCTGCGCCGTAGAGGTAAGCGCCGGTGGTGGCATTGCCGGTAGTCTGCGCATTGCCCTGACGGAAATGACGCTTGTCGAAGAGGTTGTCGATACCCACGGTGACACTGGCATATTTATTAACGTCATAGGTGCCGCTCATGCCTACAACCGAATAGGGACTGACCTGATCGGTCGCGCTGCCGGTGACGGCGTTACCTTTATAGTCATACTTCTTCGGCACCTGTTTACCGTACCAGGTCAGGGTTGTCTGGAGAGAGAGATCCTGCATCGCCTGCCAGCTCAGCGTCGAATTGAGCGTATACGCCGGAATAATTGACAGGCGATCGCCGGTCTCTTTATTTTTGCTCTGCAGCATATACGTGAAGTTGTTGTTCCACGTCAGGCTGTCGGAGAACGGGACGTTAACCGTACCTTCGAGCCCCTCAACCACCGCTTTGGGCACATTTTCCCATTTGTAGATGTCGGTTTTGCCGTTAGACGCCGTGCCGGTGGGAGCCGTGCCTGCCTCAATCTTGTTCCGGTAGTCGTTGCGGAACCAGGTCAGACCCGCCTGATAGCCGTCGCGCTTCCATTCCAGTCCAATCTCTTTATTGATGCTGTTTTCCGCTTTCAGGTCATCATTACCCATCAGATAACAGGCGCCGGCACTGGCCGCGCAGCCCTGGCCATTGCTGTAAAGCAGGTAGTTCGGGTTAGTCTGGTAGAGGCTCGGCGCTTTATAAGCGCGCGCAATGCCCATTTTCAGCGTGAACTCATCGCCTAATCCCTGTGAGAGGTTGAGCGACGGGCTCCAGTTATCGCCGACAATCGAATGGTGATCGAAGCGCAGGCCGGGCGTCAGCATGGTGCTGTCAGTCAGCTCAATATTGTCTTCCGCAAACAGTGAGAAGATCTCAGCCTGCGAATAGGGAGAGCGTCCGGTGGTGGCGATACCCGGAATCGAACCGTAGCTGGCGGCCTGCGTCGTCGAGGACGGATCCTTCATCCGCTGCTGATTCCATTCCGTGCCAAAAGTTGCAGTCTGATTCACCAGCCACTCAAAGGGCACGCTGATCTCGCTGTGCAGCAACACATCATCCAGCTGGATAGTGTTGAAATTGCTGTTGGAAAAGATCCCTTCAGTGCCGCCCGCCAGCCCTTCATTCAGACGCGAGTTGCGGGTGTTTTCATACTGCGCATAGGTGTTGGTGCTGATGCCATTATCCCAGGCGCCGGTCCACTTAACTGAAAAGTTCTGCCGATAGAGCCGGTTGGTTTCGTCACCATATTTGCTTTTCACAAGCGCGTTGGTATTGGTGTTCTGGGTGTCGCCAGCATAGAGGTTGCCCTGACGGCTGTAACCGGCCCCCACTTCCAGCGCCTGCATTGGTGCAAACGCCCAGCGCAGCAGGCCATGAATATCTTTATTGACTGAACCTTCGCGGCCCGCCGGGTAGGATCCCGCGTAACTGCCGGTGCGGTCTGCGGCGTGCCCTTTATTGATATCGTAAGCATCAGCCTGCGTTTTTGCCAGACCGCCATAGAGCCGGAAACTGACATCATCGCCCAGCGGTCCTTCAAGACTGAAGTTAGTACGCCGCGTCGCGCCCTCCTCCTTGTGTTGCGGCACGTTGTAATAGGCGCTCCACGAGCCGTGCCACTGATTATCCATCTCTTTCCTGGTGATGATATTAACCACACCACCCGCCGCACCATTGCCGTAACGGGCCGCTGCCGGACCACGGATGACGTCAATGCGGTCAATGATCTCTGGCGGTACCCAGTTCGTGTCGCCGCGTGTGTCGCGCTCGCCACGCCAGCCAAGCCGCACCGCATTGCGGCTGGTCACCGACAGGCCATCGATCAGGATCAGGGTATTTTCCGGCCCCATACCACGGATATCGATCTGACGGTTATTACCGCGCTGGCCGCTGGTGGAGTTACCGGTCAGATTGACACCGGGCATGGTGCGGATGATTTCGGCGACGTCGCGCGCAGGCGGATGTTTTTTGATTTCGTCGGCGGTAATCGTTGACACGCCAGGGGCCTGCAGCGTCTGCTCAGCGGCGGTGACCGTCATGGTGTCGTCGTGGAGGGTATCGGAGGTGCTGCTGTCGATAGCGGGTTCGCGGGTGGCTTCAGCAGCCACGGCACCGGCAGAAATGAGAGAGGCCGTGAGACCCAGTTCAATCATAATGGCTAACGAAAGCCGGGATATCTTTTTCATTTTTCTGTTCCTGGAGTGCCAGCGAGCATGCCACTGCCGGCGTACCGGTAAAAAGGTCATAACCTTGCCTGCAACGCATTAACCTTCCCGCCACACCGGCTTCAGAACCGCGTTGCGTCCGTCTGCAATCCGATGCGGCAGAGAGAATGCGCGCGCTCCCTGTCGAGCGGAAACACCCTATTGCAAATGCAAATAATTATCAATACTATTATCTGTAACATGCATGACTCTAAGCAAGTGTGATTGAATCATGGCGCGAATAGCGTGGTTAAACGAAGAGACCGGCAGCGAACGCTGGTGGCAGCAGCAACAGCAACAGGGCATTCCCCTGATTGAACCCGCTGAAAAGGGCACCTGTCAGGTCACTTTTTTCTGGCGTGATCCGCAGGGTGACCCGCTGCACTCTGATACCCGGCGCGTCTGGATCAACATTACCGGTGTGACCGATCATCATCACACAGTCTCACCTTCCTCCTTAACACCTGTTCCTGATACCGATGTCTGGTGGTGGCAAACCACCCTGCCCGCTGACTGGCGCGGCAGCTACTGCCTGATCCCTGACAACCAGACAGAGACGTTTGCCGGGCAGGCTGATATGCAGGCGCTGCGCCAGTGGTGGAGTCAGAAATTCCGGCAGGCACAAAGCGACCCGCTGAATCCTTTGCGTAGCTGGGCAGGTGGACGCGGAATGAGGGTCTCGCCGCTGCACCTGCCACGCGCGCCGGATCAACAGGTGTGGCGTGCGGTTGATGAGGGCCGTGCCGCCGATATTCCGCTGCAACACTATTTGTGGCGCAGCGAACGGCTGGGAAACCAGCGTCAGATCTGGATCGCTGTCACCGGAGACGCCAGTGCAGGCGATCGTCCGCTGGCACTGCTGCTGGATGGTCAGTTCTGGGCGCACAGCATGCCGGTTGCCGGTCCGCTTCAGCAACTCACTGAGGCAGGCGAGCTGCCTCCTGCGGTCTATGTCATGATCGACATCATCGACCGCGAACACCGCACGCGTGAACTGACCTGTAACCCTGACTTCTGGCTGGCGATTCAGCACGAGCTGTTACCACAAATTCAGCAGTGGGCACCGTTTCGGGCCGACAGCACGCTGGTGGCCGGACAGAGTTTTGGCGGCCTTTCTGCCGCTTACGCCACCCTGAACTGGCCGGAAACTTTTGCGGGTGCCGTCAGTCTTTCCGGTTCGTTCTGGTGGCCCGCGCGCGGTGACCCGAATGGCTGGCTGCCGCAGCAGTTACAGCAGGGTTTGCTGCAGGCGCCCTCCCGGCGCTTTTATCTGGAGGCGGGGCGGCGCGAACGCCTGATTCTGGCAGCAAACGAACAGTTTCAGCGCGATCTGACTGTGGCAGGACATCAGGTCAGCTATCACCCGATTGAAGGCGGTCACGATGCGCTGTGCTGGCGCGGCGGACTGCTGGCAGGCCTCAACGCTATGTGGCAATCGTCATAACCCGCTGATATCCCGCCGTCTGTGTGCCATTAAAAGAAAAAGGATACCCAGGAGATCGGCGTTTATACGCCCGACGACTTCGGACAGGAGACCAACATGCAACAACGCAATCCTTTCGACGATCCCCAGCAGGATTGTCAGGTACTGAAAAATGCTCAGCAGCAGTACAGCTTATGGCCCGCCTTTTGTGCGGTCCCGCCAGGATGGCAGCCTGTTTATGGGCCCGAACCACAGGCCCGTTGCCTGAGCTGGCTGAATGAAAACTGGCACGATATCCGTCCGGTTATGACGCAGGACAGTGGGAGCCGCAATGTCTGAGACCACTCTGAACCCGCTGACAGAGCAAAAAACGTTGCCGCTGGTGGCCGCTCAGCCCGGAATCTGGATCGCTGACCAGCTATCGCCCTATTCCAATGCTTACGCCGTGGCGCATTTTGTCGAACTGCACGGTGTGCTGAACAGCGCGCTGCTGTCACGGGCCATAATTGCTGGCATGCAGGAAGCGGACACGCTGAATATGGCCTTTGGCGAGCAGGAGGGTGAACCGCTGCAGTGGCCTGCCCCCCAGCATTTTCGCGAGCCTGAAATAATCGATCTGCGCGATGCCGCCGATCCTGCTGCATCAGCACGTGCGCTGATGCAGCAGGATATGTCCGGTGACCTGCGGATACTGAGCGGTGCGCCGCTCTATCATCACAGCCTGCTTCGGCTGGGCGAGGATCACTGGTACTGGTATCAGCGCTACCATCATCTGGTGGTCGATGGTTTTAGTTTCACCGCCCTGACCCGCCGCATCGCCCATCTCTACAGCGCCTGGCAGCACGGCGACACGCCGGAGCCGAGCCCCTTTGTCCCGTTCAGCGAGGTCGTCGACGAGTATCAGCGCTATCACAACTCTTTGGCCTGGCAGCGCGATCGCCAGTTCTGGCTGGAGAAAGGCGCGCAGTTACCTGCGCCCGCCTCGTTGTCCGCTCTGCCGCTGGCCGGTCAGAGCGCCAGTACCGACCTGCTACGCCATACGTTTGCCGTGGATCGCAACACTTTTCAGGCTTTGCTGACGCACACCGGGCAGCACAACCTCAGTGCTGCGGACACCGCCTTTGCGCTGGTGGCGTTATGGCTGGCGCGCCTCACCGGTCAGCATGCGTTCGCCGCCGGTTTCATCTTTATGCGCCGCATCGGCTCGGCCGCGCTCTGCGCCACCGGTCCGGTGATCAACGTTTTGCCTATGGCAATCCATTACGACCCGGCACAGCCGCTGACGGCACTGGCCGGGCGTCTGGCGGGCGAAGTCAGAAAAATGCGCCGTCATCAGCGTTACGACGCTGAGCAGGTGCAGCGCGATCTGGGCCGGTTTGGTGACAGTACTCCGCTCTATGGGCCGGTGATTAACCTGAAGATGTTCGACTATCAGCTCGATTTCGCCGGCATTGAAGGCATCACTCATCAGCTGGCGTCAGGCCCGGTTCGCGATCTGGAGATTGCTATCTACCTCAGCGAACAGGGCGACCTGACGCTGGAACTACTGGCTAATGCAAAGCGCTATAGTGAAACCGCGCTGAAGCAACATGCCAGTCGCTTTGGTCTGCTGCTTGAGCAGCTTGCCGTCCGGCCAGCGTGCGCCTGTGGCGAGCTGGATATGCTGATGCCGGAAGAACATCAACAGCTGGCAGCGGTCAATCAGACGGCTGTGATGCTGCCTGCAGAGACGCTAAGCAGCCTGCTGCTGCTGCAGTCGCAGCGTACGCCGCACGCTATGGCGCTGGCGGATGAGGCGCATCAGCTTAATTATCAGCAGATGCAACAGCAGGTCGCCGCGCTGGGACAACAGCTGATTGCGCAGGGTGTGACGCGGGGTGACATCGTCGCCGTGGCGCTGCCGCGCTCGGTCTTTTTATCACTGGCGCTGCAGGCGATTGTCAGCACAGGCGCAACCTGGCTGCCGCTTGATACCGGCTACCCGGACGATCGGCTGAAGATGATGCTTGAAGATGCCGCGCCGAAGATGCTGATCACCTGCCGCGAACTGGCAGACAGGCTGGCGGCTCTCTCACCGGCCGCGCCGCTGTTTTACGACGTGCTGTTAACCCCGGTGGATAGCGTGCTGACACAGGCTCCGCGTCCGCATGATGGCGCTTACCTCATCTATACCTCTGGTTCGACCGGTCGGCCAAAAGGCGTGCTGGTCAGTCATGAGGCGATCGTCAACCGGCTGCTGTGGATGCAGGATCGTTATCCGCTCGGCGGTGATGATGTGGTGCTGCAGAAAACGCCGAGCAGCTTTGATGTCTCGGTGTGGGAGTTCTTCTGGCCATTGATCGCTGGCGCACAGCTGGTGATGGCACCGCCTGATGCCCACCGCGACCCGGACGCGCTGCAGCAGCTATTTGCCCGCTACCGCGTGACCACCACCCATTTTGTTCCGTCGATGCTGGCTGCTTTTGTCGCCTCGCTGGAGGAAGGTGACGCGATAGCGCGTTGCGCCACCCTGCGCCGGGTTTTCTGCAGCGGCGAAGCGCTGCCCGCTGAGCTGTCGCGCCAGTGGCAGACGCTGACCCGGGTGCCCTTGCATAATCTTTATGGCCCGACCGAAGCGGCAGTGGATGTCAGCTTCTACCCGGCTTTCGGACCGGCGCTGGCGGCCGTCGACGGTGCCAGCGTGCCGATTGGCTTCCCGGTCTGGAACACCGGCTTACGGATTCTGGATGCGCGTCTGCAGCCGGTGCCACCGGGCGTGGCTGGCGATCTCTGGCTGACCGGCGTGCAGCTGGCGCATGGCTATCTTGATCGTCCCGACCTCACTGCCAGCCGGTTTGTCGCCGATCCGTGGGGTCACGGCTCCCGGATGTACCGCACCGGTGATGTGGCGCGCTGGCTGCCGGATGGTGCGGTGGAGTATCTGGGTCGCAGCGACGATCAGCTTAAAATTCGCGGACAGCGTATCGAGCTGAACGAGATCGACCACGCCATGGCTGCGCTGCCTGGCATTGTGCAGGCCGTGACGCATGCAGTGGTACTGGGCAGCAGCAGCGACCAGCAGGGTGATGCCCGCCAACTGGTCGGCTATGTGGTGGCAGAGGGCTCAATTGATGCCGACGTCATGCGCCAGACTCTGGCGACACAGTTACCGGCGCATATGGTGCCGGTGGCGATTGTTCAGCTGGCGGCATTACCGCTCAGCAGCAACGGCAAGCTGGATCGTAAAGCGCTGCCGCTGCCACAGACCCGAACAGCGGCTGCCGGTCGTGCACCGTACCCGGGTCTGGAAACGACGCTGGCGCAGGCGTTCGCCACGCTGCTGGAACGTGAGTCCGTCAGCGCACAGGATGATTTTTTTGCGCTGGGTGGCCATTCGCTGCTGGCGATGCGGCTGGCGGCGCAGCTGCGGCGGACGCTGAATCAGCCGGTGTCAGTGGGCCAGATTATGGTGGCAGCTACGGTAGAAAAGCTGGCCGTCCTGCTTAGTAGTGAACCCGCGGAGACAGCCCGCGCCGGATTTGAGGCGGTCTTGCCGCTGCGGCGTACTACCGGCCCAACGCTGTTCTGCTTCCATCCCGCCTCAGGTTTTGCCTGGCAGTTCAGCGTGTTGCAGCGCTATCTGGATGCCCGCTGGTCGCTGCTCGGCATTCAGTCACCTGATATCACCAGCCCGCTGAATCAGGCGCAGCACCTTGACGCGGTGTGTGAGGCGCATCTGGCGACGGTGCGCCAGCAGCAGCCAGAGGGGCCCTACTATTTCCTGGGCTATTCGCTGGGCGGCACGCTGGCGCAGGGTATCGCCGCGCGGCTGGAGGCCGAAGGTGAAACCGTTGCTTTCCTCGGACTGCTGGATACCTGGCCGCCGGAGACGCAGAACTGGGATGAACGGCGCGGCGAAAACGTGCTGGATCCGGCGGTGCTGGAAGAGGTTAATCGTGAGCGCGAGCAGTTTATCGCAGCACAGCGCGAGCAGGCCGGTGAAGGAATGGAGGCACTGTTTACCACCATTGAAGCCAACTATGCCAGTTCAGTGCGCCTGCTGGCCACGGCGCGCAGTGCCCGCTTTAGTGGGCACGCCACGCTGTTCCTGGCGCAACAGACCCAGTTGCCCGGTCAGGATGCACGCCGCGCCTGGGCGCCCTGGGTTAGCGGACTGACTATCTGGCCGCTGGACTGTGCGCACGTCGAGATCATCTCACCGCGCATGTTCGAGCAGATCGGCCCACGACTGCAGCAGTGTCTGGCAACGCTGATTTCCTGAGTCATCCTGACCTGCGCTTTTTTCACCGGAGAAGCCGCGGGTCAGCCTCTGCCCAGCGGTACAATCATCGGCGTACCGGCCACCGGATCGTTAATGATGATGCAGCGCAGGCCGTAGATCGCGTCTATCAGTTCCGGCGTTACAATCTCCGCCGGTTTTCCTTCGGCAACGATTTTCCCGTCGCGCATCGCTATCAGGTGGCTGGCGTAGCGGCACGCCTGATTAAGATCGTGCAGCACCACCACCAGCGTTCGGCCATGCTGCTGATTGAGATCCTGCATTAATTCCAGCAGTTCAATCTGATGGGCAATATCCAGCCAGGTGGTCGGTTCATCCAGCAGCAATAGCGGTGTCTGCTGAGCCAGCACCATCGCAATCCACACCCGCTGCCGCTGACCGCCAGAGAGCGTATCAACCTGCTGCTGCGCTAAATCGGCCACGCCGGTGGCCTGCATGGCCTGCTGCACCGCTGCCTCATCTTCCTGTCGCCAGCGCCCGAACAGCGACTGGTGCGGATAACGCCCGCGCGCCACCAGTTCGCTGACGCTGATACCCGCAGGCGCGTTCGAGCTTTGCGGCAGCAGCCCCAGCCGGCGTGCCACCTCTTTGGTGGCGTAGTGAGCAATGGTATTGCCATCCAGCAGCACCTCGCCCTGCAGCGGCGAGACCAGGCGGCTTAAGGTACGCAGCAGCGTCGATTTTCCGCAGGCGTTGGGACCGATGATCACGGTCAGCTCACCGTCAGGGATCGCCACAGAGAGATTCTCCGCCACGATTTTTTTGTCATAGCCCAGCGTCAGCGCGTCGCCCTGCAAACGTGTTGTCACTTTCATTGACGTCGTGCCTCCCGCACCAGTTGTGCAATCAGATAGAGTCCGCCCAGGCTGACCGTGATTACGCCAACCGGCAGCTGATAAGGCAGGAAAAAGTGCTGCGCGGCGTAATCTGCGGCGATTAATAGCAGCGCGCCACACAAGGCAGCCAGCGGCAGCGCGCCTTTGGTGCCACCACTGAGCCGCCGCGCAATCTGCGGTGCCAGCAACGCAATAAAGGCGATCGGACCGACCAGCGCCGTCGAGGCGGCGGTGAGGATAACGCCTGTCAGCATCAGCATGACGCGGCTGCGCTCAACCGGAACGCCCAGCGCGCAGGCCGTGTCGTCACCCATCTCCAGCAGTCGCATGCGGCGGGCCAGCATGCCTGTTGCCAGCAGCGCCAGCAGCAGCACGATGATCACCGGCGTGGTTTTCGCCCAGGTAATACCGTTAAGTGAACCGGCGCTCCAGAGCCCGGCGCTCAGTGCCGCCTCCAGTGAAGCACTGATAATTAGCCAGCTGTTCAGCGCCATCAGCAGTGCCCGCACGCTGATACCCACAATAATCAGCCGGAAAGTCTCTACGCCGTTGCGCCAGCTGAACAGCCAGACCACACCCGCTGTGAGCAGTCCGCCAAGCAGTGCTGCCAGCGTCATCCCTTCCATGTTTTGCTGGAACAGCACCAGCGCCACCAGTACACCGCTATAAGCGCCAGTGTTAAAACCCAGAATATCGGGACTGCCCAGCGGGTTGCGCAGCAGCGACTGGAAAATCGCCCCGCTGACGCCGAGCGCCGCACCAATCAGCAGCGCCATCATGACGCGCGGCAGACGCCACTCCAGTACAATCAGCTGAACATTGCGCGCTGCCTCGCCGTTGAGAAGTGCCCATAACTGGCTGGCGGAGATCGGTAAGGTGCCGTGCGTGAAGCCCAGAAAAGTCAGCATCCCGCAGGCCATCAGCAGCAGCGCATTGATCATCGTCCGTGTCATATTTGCCCTCTTCCCAGCTTACGGCGCACCAGCACAATCAGCATCGGCGCACCGAGAATGGCCGTGACAATTGACACGCGCAGTTCACCCGGTATCAGCAGCCGTCCAAGAATATCGGCGGCCAGCAGCAGACAGGGCGTGATCACAAGGGTTCCCGGCAGCATCCAGCGATGATCGTTGCCCAGCAGCCAGCGGGCCAGATGCGGTGTCATTAACCCGACAAAGGCGATGGGTCCGACTGCCGCCGTCGCCGCACCGCTCAGCAGTGCAATCGCCAGCAATCCCACCAGTTGAGTACGCATCACACGGGTGCCCAGCGCGGTTGCCATATCCCCGCCCATACTCAGGCTGTTAAGCGAACGTGCCAGCAGCAGCGCCAGCATGCTTCCGGCTACGACTGCCGGAAAGACAGTGCGCAGAATGGCGAAATTACGGATATCCAGCGAGCCGCTGTGCCAGAAACGCAGATGATCGTAAATATCGGGATTAAGCAGCGACAGGCCAGACGTTAAGCCCTCCAGCACCGCACCCAGCGCCACGCCTGCCAGTGTCAGACGCAGTGGATTCACGCGGCCGCCGCCGATCGCCCCCGTCAGGGCCACCAGCAGCGACGCCAGCAGTGCACCCGTAAAAGCAAAACCCAGCCATTCTGCGGGTGAATCTGCGCCAGAGAGAGCGATGCCGAGCACCACCGCAAAACCCGCTCCGGCATTCACACCAAGAATGCCTGGGTCGGCCAGTGGATTGCGTGTCAGGCTCTGCATCAGTGCGCCCGACAGACCTAAACTGATCCCGGCCAGCAGTCCCGCCAGGGTTCGCGGCAGCCGGGCATCGCGCACGATCACGCAATCGATGCGGCTGCAGTCGGAGAGTAAGGCATGTGTGACATCATGAAAGGGGACAGGTCTGGCACCCAGCATCAGGCTGAGCGCAATAAGCAACAATAGCAGCATCCCTGAACCGGCTATTGCACGGAGTTGACGCATAACGTTTAAACCTTCACGAATTCAACATGGCCCGCAATTGCGAGTGTTTATGATAATGATACTTGTTATCGTTATTAACTATTTTTTGTATGTTACCATGACTCTCAGATTCAATAATGAGGAAAATGGGTGCAAAAAAGCGACGCTATGAACAAACCCTCCCATTTTATCGATCTCACTCTGCTGAGAACCCATCCCGCCTTTCGCGCCCTGTTTATCGCCCGCTTTATCTCGATTGTCGCTCTCGGCATGCTGGCGGTGGCGGTCCCGGTTCAGATTCAGCAGCTGACGCAATCACCATTGCTGGTAGGACTGGCGGTGACGCTGGCCGGAGCCGGTATGTTTATCGGCCTGCTGACCGGCGGCGTGCTGGCCGATCGCTATGAGCGTCGTCGCCTGATCCTGTTTGCCCGATCCACCTGTGGCCTGGGCTTTGCCGCGTTGTGCATAAATGCCCTGCTCCCTTCACCGTCGGTCATCGCCGTCTTCGTGCTGGGACTCTGGGATGGCTTTTTCGGCGCGATAGGCGTCACGGCGCTGCTGGCGGCCACGCCGGCGCTGGTCGGGCGTGAGAATCTGATGAAGGCGGGTGCCATTACTATGCTGACGGTGCGCTTTGGCGCGATTCTGTCACCCGCGATTGCGGGTATGGTGATTGCTCAGGGCGGTGTGGCGTGGAACTACGGGCTGGCCGCGTTCGGCACGCTGCTGACGGTGTTAACCCTGTTGCGATTGCCGCCGCTTGCGCCACCGCAGCAGCCGCGTGAACATCCCATAAAGGCACTAAGCAGCGGCGTCCGCTTCCTGTTCGATACGCCGATTGTAGGTATGGCGGCGCTGACTGGCGCGCTGGTGACGTTAGCCAGCGCGGTGCGCGTGCTCTATCCGGCGCTGGCCCCTCACTGGCAGGTCGGTCTGACGGAGCTGGGGCTGATGTACGCCGCCGTGCCGTTGGGTGCTGCGACAGGCGCGCTGACCAGCGGACGGCTGGCGCAGTCGCCACAGCCGGGCCGCCTGATTCTGGTCAGTGCCATCGCGGCATTCGTCGCACTGGCTCTGTTCAGCCTGATGCCGTGGTTCAGCCTGAGTCTGATCTGCCTCGTGGCCTTTGGTTATTTCAGTGCCATCAGCAGCCTGGTGCAGTACGCGATGATTCAGACGCTGACGCCCGATGCACTGCTTGGCAGGATCAACAGCCTCTGGACAGCGCAGAATGTCACCGGCGATGCGATAGGTGCAGCAATCATTGGCGCGATGGGTTCACTGCTGTTGCCGCAGCAGGCAGCCGCCCTCTCTGGCCTGGCAGCCACCGTGCTGGGTCTCATCATGTGGCTGCTGATGGGCCGCCTGCGACGCTATCAACGGCCTGCCCCCGCCGAAGCCACATCATGATTTCACGAACAGCGCTTCCAGCCGCGTCAGTAAATGACTGGCGCTGTAGTAGTCGAGACGAAAGCTATCCAGCCCCAGCGCATAGACCGCTTTAGCGCGCACCGCTGGGGTCTGCGCCAGAAAAGCATTGCTCATTACCTGCGCAGCCGTGTTATCTTCGGCGGCAAACAGCAGATAAGTCTGCCCATTCAGGCCTTCCGCCAGATTTTCGCCTGACAGCTGAAGAATATCTTTACGCTGTCCCATGCTGTGAGCGGACTGAAGCGTCGCCGGTGGCGTTGCCAGCGTGAAGCCCAGCGCCTGCAGTAACTTCCCCTGTGCCGATGCCTCCGTCCAGAGATTCACAGCCCGGCCATCTCCGTTCCATACCATTGCAGAAACCGGCTGCGGAGGCAGGGTCAGCTTTGCCTTCAGCGCCTTTTCACGCGCGTCGAACTCGCTTATCCGGTCAGCGGCATCCGCCTCATGCCCGGTCGCCTCACCCAGCAGCGTCACCAGCTGCTGCCAGCTTTTATCGTCATAGTTAACGACCAGTACCGGTGCAATCGCCGAGAGCTGATCGGCCAGTTTGATCGCTGAATCATTACCGGTGGCGCTGACCACAATCAGGTCTGGCGCTTCCGCAGCGATCGCTTCCGCATTGGGTTCACCAATATAGAGCCGCTTTACGCCACGCTGTTTCGCCACACGCCCCCACTGCCGGAAGAATCCCTGCTCATCAGCCAGCCGGCTGCCGGGTGCGGTTGCGCCACTGGCAACTACCGGCGCATCAATCGCCAGCAGCGATCCGGTCAGGGTGACACTGGTCGAGACAATGCGAGTCGGTGCCTGAGCCAGGGTGACCTGACCTTTTGCCCCCGCGAAGGTGCGCGGCCAGCCGGTCTGTGCAACAGCGGTCACGCTGAACAGAGTGATACTCAGCAAAAACAGCGCTAATGCCGACGTTACTCCCTGTTTAGTCATTTGTTTTCATCCTATTTCTCTCCGGTAATCCGGGCGACAACTTGTGCTGATTTAACCAACAAAACCAGCTGAATCACCGCGTATTTATTGACACCTTCGGCTATTCGACGTAGGTTACTGCAACATAATACAAATGATAATCATTATTAGTTATCTTATCATTTATAGGTGAAATTATGGTGGAATCGCTGGCATTTGAACATCCCCTGCTGCAGGATTTTCCGGCACTCTGCCGTGGCTTCCTGTTTACTTCTCCCTGGCGAAGCCTGACAACTCAGGGCTGTTTTACGACACTCACTGCCCCGGTAAACCAGGGTGAGCAGCTGACCGGAGAGTTTCAGCAACAACTGCAGCATCATTTTGCCTCGGCCAGAAAACAGGGCATAGCCCATCCCATTCTGGTGGGTGCGATCCCGTTCGATGTGGATCAGCCCGCAGCGCTGTTTATCCCTGAGTCATATCAGACCTTTCAACGTGACGATCTGAAAGCCCGTGCCTCATCGGCTGAAAGCGAGCTGCCAGAAGTTCGTCGCCGTACCGCGCTGCCGGATCACGACACCTTCACTGACATGGTTGCGCAGGCCGTGGCAGCCACGCGGCGCGGCGATCCGGATAAAGTGGTGCTGTCGCGGCTGATGGAAATCGTGGCGGAACAACCGGTCGATACGGCCGCCCTGATGCAGCGCATCGTGGCGCAGAACCCTGACAGCTATCACTTTCATCTGCCGCTGCCCGATGGCGGCGCGCTGGTGGGGGCCAGCCCGGAACTGATGATTCGTAAGCAGGGCCGCCAGTTCAGCTCCTGTCCGCTGGCCGGTTCAGCGCCGCGCAACAACGATCCACAGCGTGACCAGGCCTCAGGTGACAGCCTGATGCAGTCAGCCAAAGACCGGCATGAACATAAACTGGTGACGGATGCGATGCGCATGACGCTGCAGCCGCGCAGTCGCCTGCTGTCGGTCCCGGAAACCCCTTCCCTGCTGACCACCGCCACGCTGTGGCACCTCGCTACGCAGATTCGGGGCGAAGTACTGGACGACCGCGAAAATGCACTGTCACTGGCCTGCCTGCTGCATCCGACACCAGCGCTCAGCGGATTTCCGCATCAGCGTGCTCAGGCGCTGATTCAGCAACTTGAACCGTTTGAGCGTCAGCTGTTTGGCGGCATCGTCGGCTGGTGTGACGATCAGGGCAACGGCGAATGGGTCGTCACCATTCGCTGCGGCACGGTGAATGGTCCGCGGGTCCGGCTGTTTGCTGGCGCGGGGATCGTGGCGGACTCACAACCTGAATCCGAGTGGCGCGAGACCGGCGTCAAACTCGACACCATGCTTCGCGCTTTTGGATTGCACTAAAGGAACCTGTATGACGATTTCTTACAGCCGCTGGCCGGACGATCTGGCTGCTCGTTACCGTGAAAAAGGGTACTGGCTGGATCTGCCGATGACCGACATCCTGGAGCGTCACCGCGACAGCGAATACGTGGCGGTGATTGATGGCGACCGGCAATTTACCTATCGCCAGATGGCCTCACTGAGTGACAATCTGGCAGCAGCGCTGCAGCGTCGTGGCCTGAAACCCGGTCATACGGCGCTGGTGCAGCTTGGCAACGTGGCGGAATTTTATCTGACGCTGTTTGCGCTGTTCAAAATCGGCGTCGCCCCGGTTAATGCCTTGTTCAGCCATCAGCGTACCGAACTGGTCGCCTATGCCAGTCAGATCGCGCCGCGCCTGTTGATTGCCGATCGCAGCCATCCCCTGTTCGCCGATGATGCCTTTATCACGCAGCTTCGCCGGGAACAGCCTTCACTGCAGCAGGTGATCCTGCGTAATGACGCTCATGCGGAAAACCGTCTCGACGCCCTGCTGGCAGAACCCGCAGGTGACTTCAGGGCAACCCCGACCGCAGGCGATGACGTCGCTTTTTTCCAGCTGTCGGGCGGCAGTACCGGCACTCCGAAGCTGATCCCGCGTACCCACAATGATTACTACTACAGCATCCGGGAAAGTGACGTGATCTGCGGGGTCAACGCAGATACCCGTTACCTGATTGCTCTGCCCGCTGCACATAATTTCCCGATGAGTTCTCCGGGCGCGCTGGGCGTCTTTTACGCGGGCGGCCAGGTGATCTTAGCGGCCGATCCCAGCGCGACCCTCTGTTTTCCGCTGATTGAAAAACATCAGGTAACTGATACCGGCCTGGTTCCACCCGCGGCCAGTCTCTGGCTGCAGGCGATTCAGGAATGGGGCAGCAATGCCGCGCTGGCCTCACTGCAACGTATTCAGGTCGGTGGCGCAAAGCTGGGCGAAACGCTGGCCGCGCGCATCCAGAACGAGATTGGCTGTACCCTTCAGCAGGTGTTTGGTATGGCGGAAGGTCTGGTGAATTACACCCGGCTGGATGACGATGAACAGACCATTCTCACTACGCAGGGACGCCCTGTTTCTCCGGATGACGAGGTATGGGTTGCAGACGAACAGGGACATCCGCTACCGGTGGGTGCCATTGGTCGCCTGATGACGCGCGGTCCTTATACGTTCCGTGGCTACTACAACAGCCCGGAACATAACGCCGCCAGCTTTGATGACCAGGGCTTCTACTGCTCTGGCGATCTGGTTGAGATCACCCCCGCTGGCAACATCATTGTGCAGGGTCGGGAGAAAGATCAGATCAACCGGGGCGGCGAAAAGATCGCAGCTGAAGAGATTGAAAACCTGCTGCAGCGCCATGCGGATGTGATCCACGCAGCGCTGGTCTCTATGAGCGACGAACTGATGGGTGAAAAGAGCTGTGCTTTTATTGTCACCCGTCAGCCGGTGAAACCGGTGGCGCTGCGTCGTCACCTGCGTGAACTGGGCGTCGCAGAATTTAAGCTGCCCGACCGTATTACCTGCGTAGATGCTCTGCCGCTGACCGCGGTCGGCAAGGTGGACAAGAAACGTCTGCGCCAACAACTTGCCGATCAACAAGCGCAAGCCTGATCTGTCCGGAGATTTTCAATGGCTATTCCACAACTGACCTCTTATCTGCTGCCAGCCGCCACCGAGTTGCCCAACAACAAAGTGAAATGGATGCTGGAGCCGGGACGTGCCGCCCTGCTGATCCACGATATGCAGCGCTATTTTCTCAACTTCTGGGGCGAAAATAGCCCGCTGGTTGAGCAGGTCGTTGACAATATTGTCCGCCTGCGACGCTACTGCAAAGCGCAGGGTATTCCGGTGTTTTACACCGCTCAGCCAAACGCGCAGAGCGATAAAGATCGTGCGCTGCTTAACGATATGTGGGGACCCGGACTGAATAAGCATCCCGATCAGCAGAAGATCGTGGAGGCGCTGGCACCGGATGAGGACGATCATGTCCTGACCAAATGGCGCTACAGTGCATTTCACCGCTCGCCGCTGGAGGCGATCCTGCAGGAGATGGGGCGCGATCAGCTGATTATCACCGGCGTCTATGCCCATATTGGCTGCCTGACCACCGCCACCGATGCGTTTATGCGCAATATTCAGCCGTTTATGGTGGCCGATGCGCTGGCTGACTTCAGCCGTGAGGAACATATGATGGCGCTGACCTACACCGCGGGCCGTAGCGGAAAAGTGGTGATGACCGCCGATCTGATGCCTGTGCCACTCAGCAAAGATGATTTGCGCGCGTTGATCCTGCCGCTGCTGGAAGATGATGAGGTGCCGGACGATGATGAAAACCTGATCGACTACGGGCTGGATTCGGTACGCGTGATGGCGCTGGCGGCACGCTGGCGTCAGGTACATCGTGACATTGATTTTGTCAGCCTGGCCAAAAACCCGAGCATTGATGGCTGGTGGGCGCTGCTGTCGCGGGAGCCGGCGAAATGAGCCACACATTCGACTTCAGCGGTAAAATCGTCTGGGTAACCGGTGCCGGCCAGGGCATCGGCTATCATACTGCGTTAGCCTTTCATCAGGCGGGCGCGCAGGTAGAGGCGTTTGATCTGCGGTTCCAGAGTGATGATTATCCGTTTCCCTGCCACACGATGGATGTGGCCGATCCGGCTCAGGTCAAAACGATCTGCCAGCGCGTATTAGCCGTCCAGCCGCGCATTGATGTGCTGGTCAACGCAGCCGGTATTCTGCGTACTGGTGCCACCGATGAGCTCTCGTTTGCCGACTGGCAGGCCTGTCTTAACGTCAATGCGGGCGGTGCATTTAATCTGTTCCAGCAGACGCTGCCACGCTTTCGTGAACAGCGCACCGGTGCCATCGTTACTGTCGCATCGAATTCAGCGCATGCCCCACGTATCGGCATGTCCGCTTATGGTGCGTCAAAAGCCGCGCTGCGCAGCCTCTGTCTGACCGTGGGTCTGGAGATGGCGCCTTACGGCGTGCGCTGTAATATCGTTTCGCCTGGCTCCACCGACACCGATATGCAGCGCAGTCTGTGGCACACACCGACCGGTGAGCAGGAGATGATTGCGGGCTTCCCGGATCAGTTCAAGCTGGGTATTCCGCTGGGCAAGATTGCGCAGCCGCAGGAGATTGCGGCCACCGTTCTGTTTCTCGCGTCGGATCTTGCCAGCCATGTGACGCTGCAGGATATTGTGGTCGATGGCGGCGCAACCCTGGGAGCATGATGATGACAGCGATCTGGAAACGATCCATTGATCTTCCTGCGCTGAACGCGCTGGGTGAGAACTCTCTGGTGGCCCATCTGGGTATCGTTTTTACCGCAATAGGTGACGATTATCTGGAAGCGACGATGCCGGTCGATGCCCGGACGCAACAGCCGTTCGGGCTGCTGCATGGCGGTGCCTCTGTGGTGCTGGCGGAGTCGATGGGTTCAATTGCCGGGTATATGGCGGTAGAGGAAGGCAGCAGCGTGGTTGGCGTAGAAGTGAATGCCAGCCATCATCGTGCGGTTTCTGCGGGTCTGGTGCGCGGAATTTGCCGTCCACTGCATCTGGGTAAACGCAGTCAGAGCTGGCAGATTGAGATTCGGAACGGTCGGGATCAGCTGTGCTGCAGTGCGCGACTGAGCGTAGCGGTCATGAACTAGCGGCAGAAAGAACGATGCCCCCCTTTCAGCACTGAAAGGGGGGCATCGCATATCACGCAGTAGCAGGCGATCGGTTAACGCTGATAGATAATTTCAACGCCTTCGTCGTCTTCATCATCCCAGTCGTCATCCCACTCTTCATCTTCCACTTCGACCGTGTTTTCAATGGTTTCTTTGTGGTAATCATCCCACATGAATTCCACTTTCTCCGGCTGCTTCTCTTCAAGCTCCGCTTCTTTCGGGTTAGCGTTGATGAAGCTCATCACGTCCCAGCAGAGTTCTTTGACGCCGGTCTGGCTTGCGGCAGAGATCAGGTAATATTTATCTTCCCAGCCCAGCGCTTCAGCAACCGCTTTAGCCCGTGACTGCGCTTCTTCTTCACTGATTAGATCAATTTTGTTGAAGACCAGCCAGCGTGGTTTGTTGAACAGCTTCTCGCTATATTTTTCCAGCTCGCCGAGGATGATACGGGCATTTTCAACCGGATCGCTTTCATCAATAGGGTCGATGTCGATCAGGTGAAGCAACACGCGGCAGCGTTCAAGGTGCTTCAGGAAGCGAATGCCGAGGCCTGCGCCCTCTGCTGCACCTTCAATCAGACCCGGAATATCGGCCACGACGAAGCTCTGCTCGCTGTCCATACGCACTACGCCCAGGCTTGGCACCAGGGTGGTAAACGGATAGTCCGCTACTTTAGGTTTGGCTGCCGAGACGGCACGAATAAAGGTCGATTTACCGGCATTCGGTAAGCCCAGCATCCCGACGTCCGCCAGCAGCATCAGCTCCAGCTGCAGGTCACGCTTTTCACCTGGGGTACCCATGGTTTTCTGGCGCGGACTGCGGTTCACTGACGATTTGAAACGGGTGTTGCCCAGGCCATGCCAGCCGCCTTTACCGACCATCAGTTTCTGGCCGTGGCGCGTCATGTCGCCGAGTGTCTCACCGGTACCCTGGTCGATAACCCGGGTGCCGACCGGCACTTTAACTTCGATATCTTTACCACGTTTACCGGTACAGTCGCGGCTCTGGCCGTTCTGCCCACGCTCGGCGCGGAAAGATTTTTCGAAACGATAATCGATAAGGGTATTGAGGTTTTCATCAGCGATCAGATAAACGTCACCGCCGTCACCACCATCACCCCCGTCAGGGCCGCCTCTCGGGATATATTTTTCGCGGCGGAAGCTTACGCAACCATTACCGCCATCACCGGCGACGACCAGAATTGTCGCTTCATCAACAAACTTCATTTTTTAAATCTCCGTCACACAATCGTCTGCAGCACTCTGCAGACGGGTCCGCCAGGGTCTTCTGCGCTGACCAGCGGCGGATAAATCAGGATTGGCTTTCGCCAGTGCGTACACAAAGTGTACAGCAAACTTTTGTGATGCGTCGCTTTTACCGCGACAGACCGCAGAATGTAAAAAGCCCCGCAGGAGCTGCGGGGCCTTCAATTCGTGCGTTCAGACGTCAGACGTCTGCGTCACGACAACCTTACTCAGCAACGATGCTGATGTATTTACGGTTGTTCGGACCTTTAACTTCGAACTGTACTTTGCCGTCTGCGGTAGCAAACAGGGTGTGGTCACGACCACAACCTACATTGGTACCGGCGTGGAATTTGGTGCCACGCTGACGAACGATGATGCTACCTGCCAGAACAGATTCACCACCGAAACGTTTTACACCCAGACGTTTTGCATTGGAGTCACGACCATTTCGAGTCGAACCACCAGCCTTTTTATGTGCCATTTGTCAGATCTCCTCTTACGCCGTGATACCAGTGATTTTCACATCAGTGAACCACTGGCGATGGCCTGCTTGCTTACGGTAGTGCTTACGACGACGAAACTTAACAATCTTAATTTTTTCGCCACGACCGTGAGCAACAACTTCTGCCTTGATCATTCCGCCTGAAACCAGTGGCGCGCCGATTTTCACGTCTTCGCCATTAGCAATCATCAGAACCTGGTCAAACTCAATCGTTTCACCGGTTGCGATGTCCAGCTTTTCCAGGCGAACGGTCTGACCTTCGCTTACTCGGTGTTGTTTACCACCACTTTGGAAAACCGCGTACATATAAAACTCCGCTTCTGCGCTTGCCTTTTAGTTCATCAGGCGGCGCGCTAAATATTCACAATAGGGCGCGAATTCTACGCAAAACTCCAGAAGAAGACAAGAGCACTTTGCACACTCTTGCAGAAAAAAAACACAGGCTGAATGCAACCGTTTCTCAGGCACAAAATTCAAGTACAATCAGTAACAGATTACCTGAACGCTGGCTGGGTAAACCACTTACCATGGCAGAGATAACGAGTCATAGCTGAAAAGACGAATGAACTTAGAACAGATTAATGAATTAACCGCACAGGATATGGCTGCCGTTAACCAGACCATCCTCGACCAGCTGAATTCGGATGTCTCGCTCATCAACCAGTTGGGCTACTACATCATCAGTGGTGGGGGCAAGCGTATCCGTCCCATGATTGCCGTGCTATCCGCACGTGCCATGGGCTACAAGGGCGACCTGCACGTGACCAATGCGGCGCTGATCGAATTTATCCACACCGCCACGCTGCTGCATGACGATGTCGTGGATGAATCCGATATGCGTCGTGGCAAAGCGACCGCGAACGCGGCGTTTGGCAATGCGGCAAGCGTGCTGGTCGGTGATTTTATTTACACTCGTGCCTTCCAGATGATGACCAGCATGGGGTCGCTGCGTATCCTGGCGCTGATGTCAGAAGCAGTAAACGTCATTGCTGAGGGCGAAGTCCTGCAACTGATGAACGTTAACGATCCCGACATTACCGAAGAGAGCTACATGCGCGTGATTTACAGTAAGACCGCGCGCCTGTTTGAAGCAGCCTCACAGGCTTCGGCGATACTGGCTGAAGCCACGCCTGAAGAGGAAAAGGCGCTGCAGGATTATGGGCGCTATCTGGGTACTGCTTTCCAGTTAATTGACGATTTGCTGGATTACAGTGCTGACGGCGAGACGCTGGGTAAAAATACCGGCGATGACCTGAGCGAAGGCAAACCGACGCTGCCGCTGCTGCATGCCATGCAGCACGGCTCGCCTGAACAGGCGAAGATGATCCGTGAAGCTATTGAGCAGGGAAATGGCCGCCATCTGCTTGAGCCGGTGCTGGAGGCGATGAATCAGTGTGGTTCGCTGGAATGGACGCGCAGCCGCGCGGAACAGGAAGCGGATAAAGCGATTGAAGCCTTGCGGATTCTGCCCGAATCCCCCTGGCGCAGCGCGCTGGAGTCGCTGGCACACATGTCAGTTCAGCGCGACTTCTGATCCCTCACGGAGCCTGCCGGGCTCCGTTTTTACGACCCTGCTCTCACTTCTTTTTGTTCCCTATTAGCTATTGCACTCCTGTTGCGTGCCACGACACAGACCAGAAGCTGGATCCAAATATTACTGGAAATTATCAGGAAACATTTGCTATAAAATTCTGACTATTTCCAGATAATGGTAAAAGGAAAACCAGCATCTCGCTGGACGATGCAATGACAAGGAAAAGGAGAACAGGTTATGCAAGAAAGAAAGGAAGACTGGCACCCGGCTGACATTATCGCGGCGCTGCATAAGCGTGGTATGACACTGGCGGCGCTGTCACGCGCAGCAGGCCTGAGTTCATCAACGCTGGCTAATGCACTGACGCGTCCCTGGCCCAAAGGCGAATGGCTGATTGCCGACGCGATTAAGGTTCATCCCAGTGAGATCTGGCCCAGCCGCTATTACGATCCCGATACAAACTGTCTGCTGGATCGCAGAAAACGTATCCGGACGCCTGCCGATCAGACGGATAATGCCTGAGATCTCAGGCGATCCTCAGGCGAAAAAAAACCAGCCCCCGCGGGGGCTGGCTATTTCAGCGCATCTGCAGAACTACTCTTCGCTGACGCGCTCGATGTTCGCGCCCATCGCTTTCAGCTTATCTTCGATGTGCTCATAGCCACGATCAATATGATAAATGCGATCAACGAACGTCGTTCCTTCCGCAATGCAACCTGCCAGAACCAGGCTGGCAGACGCACGCAAATCGGTCGCCATCACCTGCGCACCTGACAGGGTTTCAACCCCGTGACAGATCGCTGTGTTGCTCTCAATCTCAGCATGTCCGCCCATACGAATCAGTTCCGGAATATGCATGAAACGGTTTTCAAAAATGGTTTCGGTAATCACGCCCGTGCCTTCCGCAACCATATTTAACAGAGTGAACTGCGCCTGCATATCGGTCGGGAAACCCGGATGCGGTGCGGTGCGCACATTGACCGCTTTTGGTCGCTTGCCATGCATATCCAGACTGATCCAGTCTTCACCGGTTTCGATATCGGCACCCGCATCACGCAACTTCGCCAGCACTGCATCCAGCGTATCGGGCTGAGTTTTATGACACATTACTTTACCGCCTGAAATAGCGGCAGCCACCAGGAAAGTACCGGTTTCGATACGATCGGGCAGGACGGTATAGACACCGCCACCCAGACGCTCTACGCCTTCGATAGTAATTTTGTCGCTGCCTGCACCACTGATTTTAGCGCCCAGGGTATTAAGGAAGTTGGCTGTATCGACAATTTCCGGCTCACGCGCCGCATTCTCGATTACGGTAGTACCAGTCGCCAGCGTTGCAGCACTCATGATGGTCACGGTTGCGCCAACGCTGATTTTGTCCATGACAATCAGCGCGCCCTTCAGGCGGCCATTGACTGACGCTTTAACATAGCCCTCTTCCAGCTTGATCTCGGCACCCAGCTGTTCCAGACCGGTAATGTGCAGGTCAACCGGGCGCGCGCCAATCGCGCAGCCACCCGGCAGGGAAACCTGACCCTGACCAAAACGTGCCACCAGTGGACCCAGTGCCCAGATTGAGGCACGCATGGTTTTGACCAGATCGTAAGGCGCACAGAATACATCTACCGCGCTGGCATCGACATGCACAGAACCGTTGCGTTCCACCTTCGCACCCAGCTGGCTCAGCAGCTTCATGGTGGTATCAATGTCGCGCAGCTTTGGCACATTCTGGATCTCAACTGGCTCTTCAGCCAGCAGGGCAGCAAACAGAATAGGAAGCGCGGCGTTCTTCGCCCCGGAAATGGTTACTTCACCACTTAAGCGGGTGGGGCCTTGCACACGAAATTTGTCCATTAACACGGCTCTCAATTAACTAGCTAAAGATTGGACTCGCCAGCGACGAGTTCACCACGCTGGGGATCAGAAACCGTTGAGTTTACGGTCACGCGCCCATTCAGCGGGAGTATAGGTTTTGATAGAGACAGCATGAATGCGGTTATCCGCAATAAATTCCATCAGCGGCGCGTAGACAGCCTGCTGCTTTTTGACGCGGCTCAGTTCGCCAAACAGTTCGCCTACGGCGATCACCTGAAAATGGCTGCCATCGTTGCTCATCACGTGCACTTCGTCTAAAGGCAATGCTGCCATCAGCACGGCCTGAATTTCACTGTTTTCCATTGGGCTTAACTTCACTTAATAATAATAAGGCTGACATAGTAGAGGAAAGCGGCTGACTCTTAAATACGCAAAAGCCCCTGTTGAAAACAGGGGCTTAGCATAACAACCGGAAATCAGGCGCTTTTATCCGCAGAAACAATAATCTGTTGCAGATTGTAAAGCGTAATCAGCGAATGCAGTTTGTCGCTGATGCCCGTAAAGCGAGGGGTAATACCCTGTGCCCGTGCGATTTCCCGCAGGTGCACCAGCAGGGCAAGTCCGGAAGAGTCCACACGCTCCAGCGCCGCGACATCGATGGTATCGACATCTTTAATCAGCGTCTCACGTTGCTGCCACAGGCTCATTAACGTGTCGCGATCCAGTTCGCCTTTCAGCAATAGCGTGCTGGCTTCCCGCTCCCAGCGTAACGATTCGTGCATTATTTTTGTTTATCCAGCGTGATGGGCTGTGCCGCAGAGGATTTCAGTTGCGCTGTCAGACCATCGATACCTTTAGTACGCAACAGATCGCTCCACTCATTTTGTTTGGTGGTGATCATGCTGACGCCTTCAGCGATCATGTCATAAGCCTGCCAGTTACCGCTCTGGCTGTTTTTACGCCACTGGAAGTCGAGGCGAACCGGTGGGCGACCATTTGGATCGATAATGGAGACCCGAATGGCGACAATCTGAGCATCGCCCAATGGCTGCTCAGGCTGAATCTGGTAGCTCTGACCGTTGTAGAGTGCCAGAGCCTGACCATAAGCCTGTGCCAGATAGTCACCAAAGGCGCTGAAGTAGGCTTCACGCTGCGCCGGGGTCGAATCACGATAGTAGCGGCCCAACACTAACGCGCCCGCATATTTGATCTGTACATAGGGCAGCAGCTCCTGACGCACAATCTGACGCAGGTAGTTTGGATCCTGCTTGATTTTAGGCTGCTCATTTTTAAGACGGGTAAAGGTCTTTTCCGCCGCTTCGTTCATCAGCTTGTAGGGATTGCTTTGATCGGCCGCTGTCGCCGTTAGCGGTACGGCAACCACCAGCATGGCAATCATCAGTAAACGTTTAAACATGGTATACCCTCTTCTTTAAGGTTGAGCCGGTGCCGCAGGCGCAGCACTGTCGCCTTCCTGCGCATCCTTGTTGTCACTGTTTTGTTTGTTATCGCCGCTCTTGTAAAGGAACTGGCCAATCAGGTCTTCAAGCACCATGGCTGACTTGGTATCGCGTAGCGTATCGCCATCTTTCAGCATCGCCGAACCGAGTTCAGGATCGTCAAAGCCTAAGTTGAGCGCCAGAAACTGCTCACCCAGCAGTCCCTGCGTGCGTATCGCCAGCGAGCTGGTGTCTGAAATTTTATTCGCATACTGATCGCTGATCTCCATCGTGACACGTGGCAGCAGCGTTTTCGATTCAAGCTCAATGTCCGTTACCCGGCCAATCACTACACCGCCAATTTTGACCGGCGAACTGGCTTTCAGGCCGCCGATATTGTCAAACGTGGCGTAAAGTTTCCACGTTGGCTCTGTGCCCATCGACTTTAAATCGGCGACGCGCAGACAGAGAAACAATGCGGCGATCAACGCCATAATCATAAAAATGCCAACCCAGATTTCGCTTTTTTTGCTTTGCATTGCATCAATTCCCAAACATCAGTGCTGTCAGCACAAAATCCAACCCGAGCACCGCCAGTGAAGCATGTACTACGGTACGCGTTGTCGCGCGACTGATCCCTTCAGAAGTGGGAATCGCGTCATAGCCATTAAAAAGAGCAATCCAGGTAACCGTCACGGCAAAGACGGTGCTTTTGATGATGCAGTTAACAACGTCGGTGCGGAAATCGACCGCGTTCTGCATGGCTGACCAGAAGAAACCAGGATCGATTCCCTTCCAGCTCACGCCAACCAGTGCACCGCCAGCGATGCCAACGGCAGTAAAGATCAGTGCGAGTAGCGGCATGCTAATAAAACCGGCCCAGAAGCGCGGCGAAACAACGCGACGCAACGGATCCACCGCCATCATCTCCATACTGGAGAGCTGTTCAGTGGCTTTCATCAGACCGATTTCAGCCGTGAGCGCCGAGCCTGCCCGTCCGGCAAACAGCAGCGCGGTCACGACCGGCCCCAGCTCACGCAGCAACGACAGCGCCACCAGCATACCCAGACTGGTTTCAGCACCGTATGTGGTGAGTACCAGATAACCCTGAAGTCCGAGTACCATGCCGATAAACAGGCCAGACACCACAATAATCAGTAACGACAACACGCCAACACTATAGAGCTGTTTAATCAGTAGCGGCGAATGTCTGCGAAACGCGGGTTTTCCTACCAGCGCGTGAAACAGCATTAATCCTGCGCGTCCAAAACTGGCGCACGTTTCAATTCCCTGACGACCGAATGACGCCAGCGCCTTCAAGACCATCTGTTTAGTTACTCCCTGAGCCGGTTAAATCAGCGAGATAGTCGCCGGCAGGAAAACGGAAGGGAACCGGACCATCCGCATCGCCATCAATAAACTGGCGGACGCGCGGGTCATTATTCTCTCGCAGTTCCGGCGTGGTGCCGTGTGCGATAATTTTTTGTCCGGCCACGATATAGGCATAGTCCGCGATACTCAGTACTTCCGGTACGTCGTGCGAGACCACAATACAGGTCAGGCCCAGAGCATGGTTAAGTTCGTCGATCAATTTTACCAGCACGCCCATAGTAATGGGATCCTGACCGACAAAGGGTTCGTCGAACATGATCAGCTCCGGTTCAAGGGCAATCGCGCGCGCCAGCGCCACACGACGCGCCATTCCGCCCGACAGCTCAGCCGGTTTAAGTTGAGCTGCACCACGCAGACCCACGGCTTCCAGCTTCATTAATACCGTGCTGTGCAGAATAGGTGCGGGAAGACGGGTATGTTCGCGCAGCGGCCAGGCGACATTTTCATAGACCGTTAAGTCAGTAAATAGCGCGCCAGACTGGAACAGCATGCTCATCTTTTTGCGCGCTTCGTACAATTTAGCGCGAGACAATGACGGAATGTTTTCGCCACGGAAAAAGATTTCCCCGCTAGTTGGCTGAAGTTGCCCCCCAATCAAGCGTAGCAGAGTGGTTTTTCCTATTCCCGACGGTCCCATTATCGCCGTCACTTTGCCTTTTGGCACGGTCAGCGAAATGTCGTCGAAGATGGTGCGATCTCCGCGCGAAAAACTCACGCCACGAACCTCAACCAGATTCGTTTGCTGCTGGATCATTATTACCTCTTGTAAGGATCGGGCGTAAACATGGGGTACGATGGTAGCCTGTTCGGTCCTGATTCACGATAGCTTTACAGAAACTTACCGCTAAGATTTGGCGAAAATGGTCATTAAATTTACTTTTGCCGTTCAGACGGTCAAAATCAGCGGCTGTCTCGCCAAACAGAACCTTAAACCGGTCGGGAAAGGCATTGCCGGCCTGGGTTTTTACGCAAGGATTTTTCATGTTCGTAGCTTCTGCACTGCTGATTATCGGTTTGCTTTTACTGGCATATGGTGCCGATCGTCTGGTGTTTAGCGCCTCTATATTGTGTCGATCATTTGGCATCCCGCCACTGATCATTGGCATGACCGTTGTCAGCATAGGCACCTCGCTGCCAGAAATGATCCTCTCCTTTTCTGCGGCCCAGCATGGCCAGATGGATCTGGCTGTTGGTACCGCGCTTGGCTCGAATATTACCAACATTTTACTCATTCTCGGTGCCGCTGCGCTAATGCATCCACTCAGCGTTCATTCTAATCTGATACGTCGTGAACTGCCGTTGATGTTGCTGGTTACCCTGCTCAGCGGATTCATGCTGTTTGACAATCAGCTTAGTCGACTGGATGGAATTGGCTTGATCGCCATCGCCGCTATTTATCTGATGGTGGTGATTCGCATTGCGCGTAAAGCAGAACGGGACAACAACGACACCCTGACGCGCGAGCAGCTGGCCGAGCTGCCCCGCGAAGAGAGCGGAAATACGGTGGCCTTCCTCTGGCTGGCCGTCGCGCTGATTATCCTGCCGATGTCGACCCGGATGGTGATCGACAATGCCACCGCCTTTGCCGACTACTTTGGCGTCAGCGAACTGGTGATGGGCCTGACGCTTATCGCCGTGGGCACCAGCCTGCCCGAGCTGGCGACGGTGATTGCCGGGGCACTGAAAGGTGAAGATGATATCGCGATCGGCAACCTGATCGGCGCCAACATTTATAATATTGCTATCGTGCTGGGCCTGCCGGCGCTGATTCACCCCGGCAGTATCGACTATCACGCCTTTGCCCGTGATTACTGGGTGATGCTGGGGGTCAGCGTGCTGTTTGCCCTGCTCTGCCTGCTGCGTCGCCGACGCGTTGGCCGCATCGCCGGCCTGATTTTACTCTGTGGTTTCTTCGTCTGGGTGACGCTGCTGTGGATGCAGCCGGCATTCATGGACGGCTAACAAGGACAGACTCACTATGTCATATCAGCAACCAACAGCTTTTGATTTTCAGCAGGCGGGAAAAAACGTCCTGCGCATTGAGCGTGAAGGACTGGAACAGCTCGATCAATATATTAATGACGATTTCGCCCGCGCCTGCGCCCTGATCTACGCCTGCCAGGGGAAAGTGGTGGTGATGGGCATGGGCAAGTCTGGTCATATCGGCAAAAAAATGGCGGCGACCTTTGCCAGTACCGGCACGCCAGCGTTTTTTGTTCATCCGGCCGAAGCCAGCCATGGCGACCTGGGCATGGTGAGCAAAAATGATGTCGTGATCGCCATCTCCAACAGCGGTGAGTCGAACGAAATCCTCGCGCTGATTCCGGTGTTAAAACGCCAGCATATTGCGCTGATCTGCATAACCGGACGGCCTGACAGCGCGATGGGCCGGGTTGCCGATGTGCATCTGTGTGTCCATGTTCCCCAGGAAGCCTGCCCGTTAGGCCTTGCGCCAACCACCAGCACCACAGCCACACTGGTGATGGGCGACGCGCTGGCGGTTTCGTTACTTGAAGCGCGTGGATTCACGGCGGAAGATTTCGCCCTCTCCCATCCTGGCGGAGCGCTGGGCCGCAAACTACTGCTGCATGTATCCGATATCATGCACAGCGGCGATGAGCTGCCGCACGTCACCCGTGACGCCTCACTACGTGATGCGCTGCTGGAAATTACCCGCAAAAATCTGGGACTGACGGTCATTGTCGACGGTTTGATGAAAATTGAAGGTATCTTTACCGATGGTGACCTGCGCCGCATCTTTGATATGGGCATCGATTTTCAGCGCGCCACTATCGGGGAAGTGATGACGCCAGGTGGCATCCGCGTCCGGCCAAATATGCTGGCGGTTGAAGCCCTGAACCTGATGCAGACCAAAAACATTACCTCGATTCTGGTGGCCGATGACGATCATCTGCTCGGTGTGGTACATATGCATGACATGCTGCGCGCTGGCGTAGTCTGAACAGGAAAAGAAAATGCAACAGGCAATTCCCACGATTGACACCTGCTATGGACCGGTCAGTGCTGACGTCATGGCGCGCGCCAGCAACATTCGTCTGCTGATCTGCGACGTCGATGGCGTCATGTCCGACGGGGTGATCTACATGGGGAACAATGGCGAAGAGCTGAAAGCCTTCAACGTGCGGGATGGTTACGGTGTACGCTGTTTACTGACCGCCGATGTGGAAGTGGCTATTATTACCGGCCGCAATGCCCGTCTGATGGAAGATCGCTGCAAAACGCTCGGCATCCGTCATCTTTATCAGGGACAATCCGATAAGCTTTTGGCCTATCGTGAACTTCTGGATAAACTGTCTCTCTCTGATGAGCAGGTCGCCTATATCGGTGACGACCTGATCGACTGGCCGGTTATGGCGAAAGTGGGATTAAGCGTGGCAGTAGCGGATGCACATCCGATTCTGTTGCCGCGCGCGCAGTATGTCACGCGGATTGCGGGTGGACGCGGCGCAGTACGCGAAGTATGTGACCTGATCTTAATGGCGCAGAACAAATTTGAGGATGCCAAAGGGCAATCAGTATGAGTAAAAGCAGGCGTTGGATAACGCTGATTCTGACCTTGATTGCACTGGTTTTGATCGGCTGGAATCTTACCAACCAGGATGGCGATAGCACGCCAGTCGGGACGAATGGTCAGTCGCCGACCTATACCAGTGACGATTCTCACACTGTGGTGTATAACCCGCAGGGCGCGCTGTCATATAAACTGGTCTCTGACAAAGTGACCTATTTCTCGGATGACGAGCTGAGCTGGTTCGACAATCCGGTAATGACCACCTTTGATGAGAACAAAGTTCCCACCTGGACGTTACGCGCAGATAAAGCAAAGCTCACCAAAGATCGTATGCTTTATCTGTATGGCCATGTTGAGCTGAATACGCTGACGCAGGATTCCCAGCTTGAGCGGATCAAAACCGATAATGCACAGATTAATCTTGTCACTCAGGACGTTACCTCTGATGACCAGGTGACATTGTATGGCCGCAGCTTTAACTCCACCGGCATGAAAATGCGCGGCAATTTACGGACAAAAAACGCCGAGTTAATCGAGAAGGTCAAAACCTCTTATGAAATTCAAAATGAACAAAAATAGCCTGAAGATTTTACTGGCCAGCATGTTACTGGCAACCAGCGTTCCGGCGCTGGCCCTGACCGGTGACTCGGACAAGCCCGTCAATATTGACTCGCAGAATCAGGCGCTGGATTTGCAGGGCAATGTCGCGACCTTTACCGGCAATGTCATCGTGACGCAGGGCTCTATCAAAATCACGGCGGACAAAGTCGTGGTGACCCGTCCGGGCGGCGACAGCAAGAAAACCATCGTTGACGCCTACGGTAATCCTGCCACTTTCTATCAGATGCAAGACAGCGGTAAGCCGGTTCAGGGCCATGCCTCAAAACTGCACTACGAACTGGCTAACGATTTCGTTGAACTGACCGGCAATGCGTTCATTGAACAGCAGGACAGCAACATCAAAGGTGATCGTATTACCTACCTGGTAAAAGAGCAGAAAATGCAGGCTTACAGCCAGGGCCAGAACAAGCGCGTCACGACCGTCCTGGTGCCGTCGCAACTTCAGGATAAAGGTTCGTCCAACAGCGGAAAGAAGAGTAACTGATAGCTATGGCCACATTAATCGCAGAAAACCTGGCGAAGGCATATAAAGGCCGTCGCGTGGTAGAAGATGTCAGTCTGCAGGTAAAGTCCGGCGAGATTGTCGGCCTGCTCGGCCCGAACGGGGCCGGTAAGACCACCACCTTTTACATGGTGGTAGGTATTGTCCCGCGTGACGCGGGCCGCATTGTTATTGATGATGAAGATATCAGTATCCTGCCGCTGCATGCACGTGCGCGCCGTGGCATCGGCTATCTGCCGCAGGAGGCATCGATTTTCCGTCGCCTCAGCGTCTACGATAACCTGATGGCGGTACTGCAGATTCGTGATGACCTGACCGAAGAGCAACGTCAGGATCGCGCCCGTGAGCTGATGGAAGAGTTTCACATCGAGCACCTGCGCGACAGCATGGGTCAGGCACTGTCGGGTGGTGAACGACGTCGTGTTGAGATTGCCCGCGCGCTGGCTGCCAATCCAAAGTTTATTCTGCTGGATGAACCTTTTGCCGGGGTTGACCCTATCTCCGTTATCGACATCAAGAAGATCATTGAGCATCTGCGTGACAGCGGCCTCGGCGTTTTGATTACCGACCACAACGTACGCGAAACGTTAGCGGTCTGTGAGCGGGCCTATATCGTCAGCCAGGGCCACCTGATTGCGCATGGTACACCCAATGAAATTCTTGCGGATGAGCAGGTTAAGCGGGTTTATTTGGGTGAAGAGTTCAGACTCTGATAAGGTGTCGTTAATACCGATGTTTACCTGGGAACTACCATCCTGTCTATGAAGCAAGGTTTACAACTCAGGTTCAGCCAACAGCTGGCAATGACTCCACAATTGCAGCAGGCGATTCGTCTGCTGCAACTCTCCACGCTTGAACTCCAGCAGGAGTTACAGCTTGCACTGGAAAGTAATCCACTGCTTGAGCAGACCGATCTGCATGATGAGATTGACTCCCGGGAATCGTCGGAAGCCGAAGCGCTGGATACACGTGAAGCGCTTGAGCAGAAAGAGATGCCTGATGAGCTGCCGCTGGATGCCACCTGGGATGAAATCTACACCGCTGGCACCCCTTCCGGCACGGGTACCGATTATCAGGATGATGAGTTACCTGTCTATCAGGGTGAAACCACGCAGTCACTGCAGGATTACCTGATGTGGCAGGTCGAATTGACGCCTTTCAGTGATACCGACCGCGCAATCGCGACGTCTATCGTCGATGCTATTGATGACACCGGATATCTCACCGTCTCGCTTGAGGAGATCCTCGACAGCATTGGCAACGATGAGCTTGAAGCGGATGAGGTTGAGGCGGTGCTGAAACGTATCCAGCGTTTTGACCCGATTGGTGTGGGCGCACGCGATTTGCGTGACTGTCTGCTGGTTCAGCTTTCGCAGTATGCACCAGAGACACCGATGCTGGCTGAAGCGCGCCTGATTGTCAGCGAACATCTCGATCTGCTGGCCAATCACGACTTCCGCAGCCTGATGCGCGTCACGCGCCTCAAAGAAGAGGTGCTGAAAGAGGCGATGCTGCTGATTCAGTCACTGGACCCGCGTCCGGGTCAGTCGATCAACACTGGCGAGCCGGAATATGTTATCCCCGACGTGCTGGTACGTAAGGTTGGCAACCGCTGGACGGTTGAACTCAATGCCGACAGCCTGCCACGTCTGAAGATTAATCAGCACTACGCGGCAATGGGTGGCGCAACGCGCAATGACAGCGACAGTCAGTTCATTCGCAGTAATCTGCAGGAAGCGCGCTGGCTGATTAAGAGTCTGGAAAGCCGTAATGACACGCTGCTGAAAGTCACGCGCTGTATCGTTGAGCAGCAGCAGGCGTTCTTCGAGCAGGGTGAAGAATTTATGCGTCCGATGGTGCTGGCCGATATCGCCCAGGCCGTTGAGATGCACGAATCGACCATTTCCCGTGTTACCACGCAGAAGTATCTGCACAGCCCGCGTGGCATTTTTGAACTGAAGTACTTTTTCTCCAGCCACGTTAATACGGAAGGTGGCGGCGAAGCCTCCTCTACCGCGATCCGGGCTCTGGTGAAGAAATTAATTTCGGCGGAAAACCCAGCCAAACCCTTGAGCGACAGTAAACTGACCTCCATGTTATCTGATCAGGGGATCATGGTGGCACGGCGTACCGTCGCCAAATATCGTGAGTCTTTATCCATCCCGCCATCGAACCAGCGTAAACAACTGGTTTGAAAGAAATGAGAAGGAAGACCTATGCAGCTGAACCTGACCGGGCAACATGTTGAAATCACGCCACCTTTGCGTGAATTCGTCAACAGTAAATTTGCCAAACTGGAACACTATTTTGAACATATCAATCAGGTCTATATTGTCCTGAAGGTTGAGAAAGTCACACAGGTGGCTGACGCAACACTCCACGTGAACGGTGGCGAGCTGCACGCCACGTCCGAAGCGGAAGATATGTATGCGGCAATTGATGGGCTGATTGATAAACTCGCCCGTCAGCTGACCAAACACAAAGATAAACTGAAAAAACACTAACCTTCACGCTAGCTACGCGCGCATGGCGCGCAGAGCCGACAGTATGGGGCGGATAATCCGCCCCGTTTTGTCATCTGAGCAAGCGCCGTTTGTCGCACATATCAGGGCGCTGGCGGTGAATGGCCTGGTGAACACGCAAGTGAAACGATAATGAACAACGATCTTACACTGGAATTGAGCACAGTGCTTTCGCCAGACTGCACCCGCAGCGGCGTACACTGCCAGAGCAAAAAACGTGCGCTGGAAATCATCAGCGAACTGGCCGCTAAGCAGCTCAACCTGCCGCACCAGACGCTTTTCGAAGCGATTCTGACCCGCGAACGTATGGGCAGTACCGGTATTGGTAACGGAATAGCCATTCCTCACGGCAAGCTGGAAGAGGATACACTGCGTGCGGTAGGGGTATTTATCAGCCTCGAGCAGCCGATTGCGTTTGATGCCGTCGACAACCAGCCGGTCGATCTGTTGTTTGCATTGCTGGTTCCGGCTGACCAGTGCAAAACACACCTGCACACCCTTTCACTGGTGGCAAAACGTCTGGCAGATAAAACGGT
Source organism: Pantoea sp. 22096 (assembly GCF_052045955.1). NCBI lineage: Bacteria > Pseudomonadati > Pseudomonadota > Gammaproteobacteria > Enterobacterales > Erwiniaceae > Pantoea > Pantoea sp. 22096. The sequence continues at coordinate 151,057 of NZ_JBQEPW010000004.1, forward strand.
TTGTCGTCGTCTGCGTGCTGCGCAGAGTGATGAAGAACTCTATGCCATTATTACGGAAGTCCAGACAGAGCAGTAACGCGTCTTTACCGGCCCGGTGCCGGTTTTAAAACGGGAGAGAAGGTCATGGTGCTGATGATCGTTAGCGGTCGTTCAGGCTCGGGGAAGTCAGTGGCGCTCCGTGCGCTGGAAGATATGGGGTTCTACTGCGTTGATAACCTGCCGGTCGTGTTGCTGCCTGAGTTAGCCAACTCGCTGGCGGAACGCAATATTTCGGCGGCGGTCAGCATCGACGTCCGTAACATGCCTGAATCCCCGGAAATTTTTGAAACCGCGCTGAATAATCTGCCTGACACATTTTCACCTCAGTTGCTGTTTCTCGACGCCGATCGCAATACCCTGATTCGTCGTTACAGCGATACGCGCCGTCTGCATCCCCTCTCCAGCAAAAACCTGTCACTAGAGAGCGCGATTGATGAAGAGAGCGACCTGCTGGAGCCGCTGCGTTCACGTGCCGACCTGATCATCGACACCTCAGAGATGTCAGTGCATGAGCTGGCAGAGATGCTGCGTACCCGCCTGCTGGGCAAGCGTGAACGTGAGCTGACTATGGTGTTTGAGTCGTTTGGCTTCAAGCATGGCATTCCGATTGACGCTGACTATGTCTTTGACGTGCGCTTTCTGCCCAATCCCCACTGGGATCCTAAGCTGCGCCCGATGACCGGCCTCGATCGTCCGGTCGCGGCATTCCTTGACCGCCACACTGAAGTGCACAACTTTATCTACCAGACACGCAGCTATCTTGAACTCTGGCTGCCGATGCTGGAGACCAATAACCGTAGCTATCTTACCGTGGCAATTGGCTGTACTGGTGGCAAACACCGCTCAGTGTATATTGCAGAACAGCTGGCGGATTACTTCCGTTCGCGCGGTAAGAATGTACAGTCACGCCATCGCACGCTGGAAAAGCGCAAATCATGACCGTCAGACAAACTGTAGAAATCAAAAATAAGCTAGGCATGCACGCCCGTCCGGCGATGAAGTTGTTTGAGCTGGTGCAGAGCTTCGATGCCGAAGTATTGCTGCGCAACGAAGCGGGCACAGAAGCCGAAGCCAGCAGCGTGATTGCGCTGCTGATGCTCGACTCGGCTAAAGGCGGACACATAGAGATTGAAGCCAGCGGCCCGGAAGAGATCCCGGCGCTGGCAGCAGTCATTGAGCTGTTTGAAGCGGGTTTTGATGAAGACTAAGGCTTAGTCGAGCTTATTACGCTGCAGGAAGCCCTCCCCGCCAAGCTGGCGCATCTGACGCATTATCCACTGCTGTCGCTCTCTGACGTAGCCTGAAGGTGCAGCAGCACGATAACGGATAGGATTAGGCAGAACCGCCGCCAGTAAAGCAGCATCGGCTGCAGTAAGCCGGCTGGCTGGCTTGTGGAAATAACGCTGTGAAGCTGCCTCAACGCCAAAGATACCCGGCCCGAACTCTGCAATATTAAGATAGACGGTCAGAATACGTCGCTTCGTCCAGACTGTCTCAATCCCTACTGTCAGCCCCGCTTCCAGACCTTTACGCACCCAGCTGCGGCCATCCCACAGAAACAGATTCTTGGTTGTCTGTTGTGACAATGTGGACGCCCCGCGCATCCGGCTATCGCTGTTATCCAGTACAGATTCAATCGCCGCGACATCGAACCCCCAGTGGTCCGGAAACTTTTGATCTTCGGAGGCAATAACGGCCAGCCCCATCCACGGCGAAATCTCATCATGTCCGACCCAGTCAGAATGGGCGACATAACTAAAGTCACCGTGTAACCAGGCACTAATTTGGCGTTCAGCCATCACCGCTGAAAACGGTACCGGTAAGAACGAAAAGAGTAATATTCCCGCCAGCCATACGCCCAGCCACACCAGCAGGATACGACCAATAATACGTCTGATACGCTGTCCGACGCTTCCTTTATGCTTGTTCATGCAATCTTCCCACACTTGTTTCAGACGTTAATCAATCACTCATGTAATCACTGCCAGAAAAGCAGCTTTTCCACAAATATCGCTGAAAACCTCACAACGGTTTCCAGACTTTATTCAATCATTTTGCATCAAAATGCTGCAACAGTTCGAAATAGTTCAAGGACTTCCAGAAAAAAGGAATCGGTTCCATTCATGGCTACTGCTTAGCATCTTTCCAGATAAACACTTAATAATGGATAATAAGCACCGGTTCAAATCATTCATTATGCTTAACTGTTATTATTTTATGAATGATGAGCCGCCCAAAGCTTAAACAGAATCATGCTTATAACGTATAAATAAACAGCGCTTAACAGTATCACTCAACGTTGCTATGGCCCTGGTGACTTTCAGCAAGCACAATGATGTCAGCGCAATGAAAGGGCAAAGTTTTAGATTCTTTTTTATCATTCCAAATCGTTTTGGATAATTCGTGTCATTTCAGGGCGGTCACTTGCAATATCAGCGCGTTAGCCTGCCTCAGGAGGCAGATGTTAATGCCAGCTTAATTTACTGCGGCTCAGCCTTTGCTTTGGAGCTGAGCCGCGTCAAAACCACACAAAAAACCGCAAATTTGATTAAAATATAAGCAACGCAGCAGAGAAAATGATTCCTTGCTTGACTGTGTTGCCAAATTAATGTTTTCTGTATTTAAACGCTGCTCAATATCACAAATTTTAATGAATCTTGTCGCATGAGAAGATGAATTTGCTAAGGTGATGTCAGTGTTAACCAATACCCTGCGGCTGCATTAATTATTCAAATCATAGCGGCCGCAATGCTTTCCCTGGTGTTGGCGCAGTATTCGCGCACCCCGGCCTCGGCTGGGGTCATTTTTTTCCGGGATATGACTGACCCTGCTCTGCCACCCAGTCGCGCAATACCTGCACATCGTGTCGCCACTCATGCTTCAGCTCGTCAATCCATTCAACAACGTTGTCCCACCACGCCGGTAATTCAGGACTCTGAATCTGTTTCGCCAGCATCTGCAAACGCTGCAGCCCGACCGAACCCGCCGCCCCTTTAATCTTGTGCCCCTCTTCAGCAATGCCTTTCTGATCGCGCGCCATCAGATTCGATTCCAGCACAGCAAGATAGTCCGGCATCATCTTTTCAAACATCGTCAGGCTTTGGGTAATCAGGCCCGGACCAACCAGCTCGATATACTGTTCGAGCATCGCCACATCCAGCAGCATCCGGGTTTTGTCGTCGCTGGCATCTGCGGTTTCCTCTTCCGAATCTGCCTGATAATCCCAGTATTTTTTGATCATTGCGGTCAGGGCCGGCACTGCAAGCGGTTTGCTCAGGACATCATCCATTCCCGCATCGAAATACTCTTTTTTGTCTTTAAGCACGTTGGCGGTCAGCGCAACCAGCGGTGGCAGATGCGTTCCCTGATACTGCTGGCGAATCGCACGCGAGACATCCAGTCCGGTCATATCGGGCAGTTGAATATCCAGCAGCACCAGATCAAACTCCAGTGGGTCGAACATCGCCAGCGCTTCGCTACCGGTCATGGCGACCTCGACGCTGCAACCCAGCTTCTCAAGCACCGAGCGCGCCACAATCACATTCAGCTCAATATCTTCCACCAGCAGCACGTGCAGCGCCGGGAGTGGCAGGCTGTCGTCCAGGCCTTCATCTTCCACCTCTTCAGCAATGCGTGGCGCTTTGATCTCAACCGTGAAGCATGATCCCTGTCCTGGTGAGCTGTGTACGCGGATGTCACCGCCCATCGCCTGCGCCAGACGACGTGAAACCGCCAGCCCGATACCGGTGCCGGTCGCCGGTTTACCGCCATGCTGATCTTTGACCTGATAGTACATCGCAAAGATCTTATCCTGCTCCTCCTGACGAATACCCATACCGGAGTCCTGCACCTCAAAGCGCAGCGTTTCGTCCTGCTCATAGACTACCCGCACCACGATTTCGCCCTGCTGAGTGAACTTCACGGCGTTACCAATCAGGTTCCACAGAATCTGACGCAGACGCGTTCCGTCCGTCGAAATCATATGCGGCAGCGGCAGTTGCGGCGCAAGCACAAACTTCAGCCCTTTTGGCTGGGCCAGCAGGCCGGAAAGATTTTCCAGATCGGCGAGGAAACCGGTAAAGTCGAGGGGCTGATTATCCAGCTGCACTTTGCGGCGCTCGATTTTGTCCACCTCAATCACATCATTAAAGATGTTGCCCAGCGTGATGGCAGAGACGTGGATGGTCTTCAGATATTTCAGCTGTTCCTGGTTAAGGTCGGTATCCAGCAGAATGCGACTCAGGCCGACAATGCCATTAAGCGGCGTACGAAGCTCGTGGCTGATCGTAGAGATAAAGGTGGTCTTCTCCCGGCTGGCGTTCTCTAGCGCGTCCTGATAGCGCTTACGCTCCGTTATATCGCGACCAAAACCCATCAGTCCGCTGCGCTTACCGACGCGGTCGTAATAAGGCACTTTACGGATCTCGAAACAGGCTTTGCGCCCGTCGGGATATTGCAGCCACTGTTCATAGGTCAGCGAGACGTTATGACGGAACACTTTCTCGTCCGTTTCCAGCACCTTCGTTGCCGCTTCATCGTCGTAGATATCGCGTGGCGTCAGGCCAATCAGCTGTTTTTCGCTTTTACCGGTCAGCAGTTCCATCGCGCGATTACAGCCGGAGAACTGCTTATCAATGTTGCGATAGAAAACCAGGTCAGGCGAAGCATCCAGGAAGGAGCGCAGGAAGGAGGATTGCTGCTCCAGTTCAATCTGTGCCTGCTCGCGACGCGTCACCTCTTCACGCAACTTGTCCATCACCTGTTCGCGAGCCAGCTCCGCCTTCTTACGATCGCTGATCTCCTGATTCAGCTGCGTGATGGTCTCTTTCATCTGCTGGTTCAGTTCCAGGTCGCGGGTTCGCATCTCTTCCAGCTTATCCACCAGCCGTGCCAGCCGTTGACGCGACTCCTCCAGCTGATCGACCACCACCGACAGAAAATAGACCGCCCAGGGCGTAATCAGCAACCCGAAGAAGACCGAACGCACCACGTCAATGCTCTCGACATGACCCCGCAGTACCATCGTAACCGCCATCTGGACAATCATCGCCAGCACCACCAGCGCAGATGCCAGCAGCAGCGAGAACCTCACCAGTCCAAGCTTGACCATTAAATCAACGTAGTACTGCGCCAACAGACGAATTTGTTTCATAACAACTCCCTGGAAGAGAAACAGCCTCATAATAGCGCAGTTAGCCTGCTGACGTCCCGGCACGTCGCGTGAAGATACGGGATCAAATGCGCTTTTATGGTGCATTCGCATAGCCGATCGGCGACGTTAAGGACAAAGCGGTTAAAACCCTTGACTGATTGTGCCAAATGAATAATCTGTAATGCCGCCATCGAATCCGTGATTTCTCCGTATGGCCTGTTTTCAATATCCTGGCAACGTCCCGTTGCGCAGGCACACCTTGTTTACATGCATACCCATTCAACTTAAATGCTGTTTTAAGCACGCCCGTGTTGATTAATTTTTCTTATAACTAACCACTGTTTGATTCAAATAGCCGGATATAAGAAAAACAGATACATGCTATGCATCAACGGTTCTGAACAGCATTTAATGCTGTCTAACACCCTGTCACCAGCATGGTGCAGAGATCTGACGCCTGCACTACAGTGAGTCAGTTCACATTTATGGGCCTATCGCCAGGCTACAGAGTGATACATTTTAAACCTTAAAAACCCATTAATTCATAAACTTAATCACATAAAACACCTATTTACCTTGTCTGACCGCCCTATTTGACCTGATTACGCTTTCCCGATAAGTTGGAAATCCGCTGAAAGCTTTCCAGACGGGCCATTGTCTCGGCATATCTATGCAACAAGAAGACTCCCGCGCGGTTTAAGTCATCTCCTTTAAGAGACCGGAAATCAGAGAGCAGCTCAATTAAGGACGTTTTATCGATGTCTGGAGAGAAATGCTCAGGGCTATGACGCGCGCTCGACAGAGCATGGCGATGAAATGATAGCGCTCGTTGCGCTCAGACCCTGAAACAGTGCAGGTAATGTCAAAGCAGTTAAGGAGACCCTCAATGTCCACTAAAAAACCTCAATCCTATGGCTTGTATGATCCGACAGCAGGCAGTGACAGCTGTGGTGTAGGTTTCATTACGCGCAAGGACGGCGAGCAGACCCACGAAATTCTGCAGATGGCGCATAGCGCCCTGTGCACGGTACCTCACCGCGGCGGTATGTCAGCGGAAGGCGTTGGCGACGGCGCGGGGGTCAACGTTGACCTTTCCCTGCACTTCTTCCGCAAGATTACCGGCCAGCCGCTGGAAGCAGGCCGCTTTGGCGTCGGCAACTTCTTTGTGCCGAAAGATGCTGCGCTGCGCGCGAATGCTGAACGTCTGGTAGATGAGACACTCAGCAGCTTTGGCCTGCCGGTGATCATGAAGCGTGACATGCCGCTCGACAGCAGCGTGACCCGTCCGGCCGCCGTACAGTTTCAGTTACCGATTCTGCAGTGGATTTTCACTGCGCCACAGGACGTGGTTGACCAGAACGACTTCGAACAACGCATCTACCGCGCCCTGTTAACGATTGAAGCCCGCGCGTTTACCGAAAGTGAATTTGGTGGCCTCTATCCGCTGTCGCTGTCGTCGCGTACCCAGGTGTTTAAAGCTCGTCTGAACTCCAATGAAGTGATCCCCTACTTCAAAGATCTGACCGATCCTGATCATCAGGTGCGCGGGCTGTTTTTCCATACCCGCTTCTCCACCAACACCGATCCGCATACCACGATGGCCCAGCCGTTTCGCCTGATGGCACATAACGGTGAGCTGAACACGGACCGTAAAAACCGCATCGCTGAGTCCGCGCTGGCACTGGCCCGTGGCAAGAAAATCGTGCGGCCGAAAGGTCAGTCCGACAGCTCACGTCTGGATCAGAGTATCCACAGCCGTCTGATGGAAGATAATCTCGATCTCATCACCGCCGTGGTTTCAATGATGCCGCCCGCCTGGGAAAACGACAGTTCACTGCCAGCAGAAGTGCGTGACATGCTGGAGTATTTCTCTCTTTATGAAGAGAAAAACGACGGGCCGGCGGCATTAATCTTCGGCAACGGCGAAGTAATTGGTGCCCGCCTTGACCGTCTTGGCCTGCGTCCACTGCGTTCAGTTGAAACGGCGGAGTATATTGGGGCGATGTCAGAAGCCGGCCAGATCGCCTTCCCACCGGAAAGCGTGTTGCGTCGTGGCCGTATCGAAGCAGGCGGCATGCTCTATTTCGATCATCGTGAAAAACGCAGCTACACCACGCTGCAGGCGCTGGAAAAACTGGCTGCAGAGAAAGATTATTCGGCGCTGCTGCGTGAAGCCCGCGTCGGTCTTGACGATCTGCCTGAGATCCCGGCTGAACAGCAGGGTTCACCACTTCGTTATCGCGGCGATCTGAAAACCTATCAGCGCTTTGTGGCTTACTACTACAACCAGGAAAGCTTCAAGTTCATGATGGACCCGATGCTGAATACCGGCGCAGAGAAAATCTCCGCGATGGGTTACGGTAACGCCATTAACGGTTTATCCGATCATGAAGGCGGCATGGCGCACTACTTCTCTCAGCGCTTTGCTCAGGTTACCAACCCACCGCTGGACTCAATCCGCGAAGTGGATGGCATGACGCTGCGTGTCGCGCTGGGTGCGAAACCCCATCTGGGCCGCAGCAAGGGGCGTCAGATTGTGGTACCGACCCCCATCCTCAGCCATCTTGATATGCTGCGTTTGCGCGAGCAGACCATCGCCCCTTATGCGCGCTTTGAAATGCTCTATGAGCCGGTAATCGGCAAAGATCTGCTGAGCACCACCGCGAACGCCAATGCGCTGGAAAAAGCGATTGATGACCTGGCGCAACAGGTAGTGGATTTTGCCCGTGCACAGGGTGGCATCGCCGTGCTTACCGATCGTCACATCTCGTCAACGCACGCCGCAATCCCGATGCTGCTGGTGGTTTCTGCCATCAACCAGCGCCTGGTGCAGGAAGGTCTGCGTCTGGATGTTTCTCTGGTGGTGGAAAGCGGCCAGAGCATCTCCTCGCATCACATAGCTGCCACCCTCGGCTTCGGAGCTTCCGCTATCTATCCACTGGGTGTACAGATGCGTGCAGAGGAGAAATTTGGTGAAGGTGAAGAAGGTAACAAAGCCTTTAAGCGCTATGCCAAAGCCGCTGAAAAAGCCCTGATGAAAACCATGGGCAAAGTCGGTCTCTGTACCGTTGAGAGTTACAGCAGCGGTGAATTCTTTGAGCCTAACTTCCTCAACACTGATGATCCGGTGCTGAAAAAGTATTTCCCGAATATCAAAACCCCGGTGGGTGGCGCAGGCTTTGCAGCCATCGCGGCAATGGCCGTTGACTGGCATCAGAGCGCGCTGAAGATTCAGGGCGAGTCTGAAGTGCCGTTGCTGGGCCTGTTCAAAGAGCGTGCCGAAGGCGCCGGTCACTCCTACGGTACCATCGCCGTGCGCACCTTCATCGACATGACTGAAGAGCCGATTCGCTTTGCCGACAAAGCGCGCGAAGAGGACAACTTCATCCGTCTGATGACGCTGGCAAAACTGGATAACGCCTTTGGCATCAAGCCAGAGACGTTTAAGGACAGCAGCTTCGAGCGCATTCCGGATGACGTGATCAACAACTTTGCGATTACGGCCGATTACCGCCAGTTCTCAAGTCTGATGTATGAAGAGCGTAAACGTCGCCCGGCGGCCCTGCGCGACATCCTGACCTTCCCGGCTGACCTGACCCACATCGACAGCGAAGCGGAGTTCCGCCGTAAGCTTGGGCGCTACTCACTGACCAACAACGGCTTTGCTATTCGCGGCATGGAGTGTGAAGCGGTAGATGGCAGCCTGAATCACTTTATGCTGCGTCTGACCGATGCGATTGAGGGGCTGAAGCCAGAGAGTGAACGTTTGCAGAACCTGTCCCGCGCCCTGAAATCCCGCTTCGGCGACGATATCGAGAGCAGCGACGTGGTCACTGGCGGTCTGAAAGTGACGGCGTACGGTAAAGCGGCAGATTATCTGTCACGTATTTTTACTACCCTGCCCTCACTGCCGCTAAGTGAAGTGCAGCCAGCCTGTGAAATTACCCGTACCTTTGCTTCCGGGGCAATGAGCCATGGTGCACTGGTCGCTCCGGCTCATGAAGCGGTCGCACACGGCACCAACATGGTCGGCGGCATGAGTAACTGCGGTGAAGGCGGCGAGCATTATTCCCGTCACGGTACCATCCGTGCCTCCCGTATCAAACAGCTGGCTTCGGGTCGTTTCGGCGTCTGGGCTGCCTATCTGGCGGATCCGATGCTGGAAGAGCTGGAGATTAAAATTGGTCAGGGTGCGAAACCTGGCGAAGGTGGTCAGTTACCGGCGGCCAAAGTGACCGTCGAGATTGCTGCGGCCCGTGGCGGTACGCCTGGCGTTGAACTGGTCTCGCCGCCGCCGCATCACGATACCTACTCCATCGAAGATCTGGCGCAGCTGATCCACGACTGCAAAGCGGCGCGGGTACGCGTTATCGTCAAACTGGTCTCCTCTGAAGGGATCGGCACCATCGCGGTTGGCGTAGCTAAAGCCGGTGCAGACGTGATTAACGTCGCGGGAAACACCGGCGGTACCGGCGCTGCCTCGGTGACCAGCCTGAAATATACCGGACGCGTGGCGGAAATCGGCATCGCTGAAGTCCATCAGGCGCTATGCGCCAACGGCCTGCGCGATAAAGTGCAGCTGCGCTGCTCTGGCGCGCAGCAGACCGGCAGCGACGTGGTGAAATCTGCTCTGCTGGGCGGTGACAGTTTTGAGTTCGGTACGACGGCGCTGATGATGCTGAAATGCGTGATGGCGAAAAACTGCAACGTTAAGTGCCCTGCTGGTTTAACCACTAATGCCGAAGCCTTTGATGGCGATCCGCGTCAGCTGGCACAGTACTTCCTCAATGTGGCACATGAAGTGCGTGAGATTCTGGCTCGCATGGGCCTGCGTTCCCTGCGTGAGGCTCGAGGTCGCTCTGACCTGCTGCACCTGATGGATCATCCACTGGAAGTCGGCAAACTCGACTTACGCGCCATGCTGACCGTGGTACCTGAGCTGAAAATCGACAAGCCGGTTTATCTGGAAAAAGATTTTGAGCTGGATGACGGCTGGGTTGAGCAGCTGAAATCAGCACTGGTCGATCAGGGCAATACCGACGTCGCACTGGGCAACGGCATCGTGCTGAACAACCGCAACAAAAGTGTGGGCGGCCAGTTAGCGATCGACATTGAACGCATGCTGAACCATGAACTGAGTGCGGCGCAGTTGCAGGCGATGCCTGCGGTGATGACCGACGATCGCGGCCGCCGTTATCTGGCCCCTGAGAGCGTAAAAATTTCCACCACCGGTTCTGCTGGTCAGTCATTTGGCGCGTTCTGCAACGATGGCATGCAGCTGGCCCACTACGGCACCTGTAATGATGGCGTCGGCAAGGGACAGTGTGGCGGTGAGCTGATTGTCATGTCACCGGGCGGCGGCGCGCAGGATGGCGACGGCAACGTGCTGATTGGTAACTTTGCGCTGTTCGGCGCAACTGGCGGACGTCTATTCGTGCAGGGTCAGGCTGGTGATCGCTTCGCGGTGCGTAACTCAGGCGCAACGGCCGTGGTTGAAGGCGTCGGTGACTTCTGCTGCGAATACATGACTAACGGTGCCATTCTTAACCTGGGCACCTTTGGTAAAGGATTTGGCAACGGCATGAGCGGCGGCTTTGCTTACCAGTACGATCCGTATGGATCGCTGGCCAGTCACGCTGCCGGTGATTCAGTGCGGTTCGGCTCGATTGCCGATCAGGATGAGATGGCGCAGGTGCACAAGCAGGCAGTGCTGACCATGCTGAACTGGCATCTGGAAGCGACCAAATCGCCGCGTGCCGCCTGGCTGCTGGAGAACTGGGAAACCGAGTGTCACCATTTTGTTTACGTGATGCCGCGCTCGCTGCTGCTCTATCAGGATGGCGGCGAGATCCTCAAAGCCAAGAGCCGTAAAGATCTGCTCGAAGAGCTGTCGACAGCACTGGCAGGCCATCAGGTAGCGAAATTCAAAGCCGCGTGGCGTCAGGGTAAAACCATCGCCAACGGTGCCGTCCCGGCTTATGGCGCAACCGATACGCAGGAGATGTTTGTCCTGCTGAACAACTACACCGTGCTGAGTTTTGCCCAGCAGCTGGCACTGGCAAAGTTGCCGAAAGGTACACCTGTTGAAGATGCGGCGGTGGAAAAAGCGGTGCGTAATCTGCTGATGACTGAAGACTTTTCGCTGGTGAGCAAGCTGCAGCGTCATGCCCGTTCGGCCATCGAAAGTTACAGCGATGATGAACTGGCGAGTCTGATCGGTACCAAACGCATGTCAGATTACAAAGCGGCGCTGACGCAACGTAACATCCGCTCCATGGACAGTCTGGCGACCTACGGCTGGATCATGTATCAGGATGCCTGTAACCGGGAAGTGCTGGGCCACCTGCCTGACTTTGAAGAGCTGTTTGCACGTGCGGCATTGCCGGAAATCGCCGCTGCGGTGGGTAAACTCTCCTGACAGTGAAACTGATCAGGCTGAACTGAATATTATTAATTGATCATTGCCCGGATTAATCGTTGTACCGGACAGAGGCTGAACCGCTTTCCCATGCTGCACACGCTGCGGCGCGGGGAGGCGGAACCGCTTTCAGACCGGAGAACGCCACTGATATCGGGCGAGAACGGGATTGAGTAAAAGTACCCATGAAAATTCCTTATATTCCAGAAGATGCACCTTTTAATGGCGATCAGAAGTACTGGCTGGCTGGCTTTCTCGCGGGGCTTCACTCCCGTTTGCTGGTATTAGAAGACAAGCAGCAACCTGCCGCGGGTACAGGCGCAGCCGCGACCACGCAATTGCATATTCTTTACGGCTCCCAGACCGGCAATGCCGAAGCGCTGGCGCAGACTGCTGCAAAATCTGCCCGTGCGAAAGGCCTGGTGCCGGTGGTGCAGGCGCTGGGCGATGTCGATCTCGACGTGTTTGCCACCATGCGTCATGTGCTGATCGTCACCTCGACCTATGGTGAAGGTGAGATGCCGGACAACGCACAGCTGTTCTGGGATGCGATCTCTGCCAGTACCGCACCGCGTCTGGAGCAGATGCATTTCGCCGTACTGGCGATTGGCGATACCGGCTACGATGGCTTCTGTCAGGCAGGCAAGTTCATTGATATGCGCCTTGAGCAGTTGGGTGCGAAACGCGTGGTTGATCGTATCGATTGTGATATCGACTACGAAGAACCTTCCAGCGAGTGGCTGAGCAGCTCAATGCCACAGTTTGCCGCCAGCGCAGGCAGCAGCGGCACTGTGCTGGAGAGCGCGCCTGAAGCGCCAGTCATCCCAGGCAGTAACAAATCGAATCCGTATGCCGCCGCGCTGATCACCAACAAGCGTTTGTCAGGCGAGCAGTCAGCCAAAGATATTCGTCATTTCGAATTCGACCTGTCGGACAGCGGCCTGAAGTATGAAGCGGGCGATGCGCTGGGCGTGATTCCGGTCAACGAGCCGTCACTGGTCAGCCTGCTGCTGACGCAGCTTAATGCTGATTACCAGACACCAGTACCTGGCTTTGACCGCAGCCTCGGCGACCTGCTGACCTATCAGTTTGAAATCTCTGAGCCGTCACGCAAGTTAATCGAATGGGTTGGGCAGAACACGACCAATCAGGAACTGCGTCATGTCTTACAGCATGATGATAAAGATGCACTGGGCGTCTGGCTGTGGGGCAAAGATACCCTCGACCTGCTGCAGCTTGAGCTGACACGCACGCTGGCGGTGCCTGAGTTTGTTGCCCTGCTGCGCCCGCTGCAGCATCGTGCTTACTCTATTTCATCCAGTTCTAAAGCACACCCTAACCAGGTACATCTGACCGTTGCCTCGGTGCGTTATCACAGTGGCGGCCGTAATCGCGGTGGCGTCTGCTCGACCTATCTGGCCGAGCGCGTGCGTCGTGGTGAGAAGCCCGCCATCTTTATCTCACCCAATAAAGCATTCCGCGTCCCTGCCAATAACAGCGCACCGTTGATCATGGTGGGACCGGGTACTGGTATCGCCCCATTCCGTGCCTTCCTGCAGGAGCGCCAGGCAACCGGCGCGCAGGGCAAAAACTGGCTGTTCTTCGGCGATCAGCATCAGGAACATGATTTTATCTATCAGGATGAGCTGCTGGCCTGGCGGGATAACGGCTTGCTGACCCGTCTGGATCTGGCGTTCTCGCGTGATCAGGAGAAGAAGATCTACGTACAGAGCCGGATGCTGGAACAGGGCGCAGAGCTTTATGCATGGCTGCAGGAAGGAGCGTACTTCTACGTCTGTGGTGATGCCTCACGTATGGCGAAGGATGTGGATAATGCGCTGTATGAAGTGGTTCGTCAGTTTGGTGGTCTCTCTACCGAGCGTGCTGCGGACTATGTCGATCAGCTGAAGAAAGAGAAACGCTACCTGCGCGACGTTTACTGATCGCGAAGGTCTGCTGATAAAAATCCGGCTTGCGCAGGCAGCCGGATTTTTTTATGGCTGACAGGCAAAAAAATACCCGTCGCATGGACGGGTATTCACGATTATGTCACGGCTATTTCACGACGCGCAGTGAAGGCCGTCCGCCACGTGGTGGTGGATCGTCATCAGGCGGCGTCTCGTCATCGCTGGCATCGTCAGGACGGTCGCCATCAATCACGGACATCATAGTCTCTTCCTGACCCTCTGACGCTTCCTGCATTCCCAGCTCATAGGCTGGTTCCGGTTCAAACATCGTTCCGGCACCGTTTTCACGTGCATAGATCGCCAGAATCGCCGCCATCGGCACGTTAACCTGGCGAGGAACGCCACCAAAGCGGGCGTTGAACGACACCTGATCATTGGCCAGGTCGAGGTTACCGACAGCACGTGGCGCAATGTTCAGGACAATCTGACCATCACGCGCATACTCCAGCGGCACCTGCACACCCGGCAGATTAATGTCGACCACCAGATGCGGCGTCAGCTGGTTGTCGAGCAACCAGTCATAGAAGGCGCGCAGCAGATAGGGACGACGTGCAGTAAGTTGCGACATTTCCATACGTTAAGCCCGGGCTTGCAGGCGCATTTCACGTTCAGCTTCAGTCAATGAAGCAAGGAAAGAGTCACGCTCAAATACACGGTTCATGTAACCTTTCAGCTCTTTTGAACCCGAGCCGATCAGATCGATGCCCATTGACGGCAGACGCCATAACAGCGGCGCCAGGTAGCAATCGACCAGACTGAACTCTTCGCTCATGAAGTAAGGCGTACGGCCAAACAGTGGCGCGATGGCCAGCAGCTCTTCACGCAGTTGCTTGCGTGCGGCTTCGGCTTCCTGACCCGTGCTGTTCTCGACTTTCCGCATCAGGCTGTACCAGTCCTGCTCGATGCGATGCATCATCAGTCGGCTGTCACCACGGGCAACCGGATAAACCGGCATCAGTGGCGGATGCGGGAAGCGCTCATCCAGATATTCCATGATGATGCGTGATTCATACAGCGTCAGCTCACGATCTACCAGCGTTGGTACCGTGCGATACGGATTGAGGTCAATCAGATCCTGCGGCAGGTTATCCATTTCGACCTGCTCGATCTCTACGCTGACACCCTTCTCCGCCAGGACAATACGTACCTGATGGCTGAAAATGTCAGTAGGACCAGAAAACAGCGTCATTACCGAACGTTTGTTGGCAGCGACAGCCATGAAAACCTCCAAGTTTGTTCACAAAAAGATACTGCGAATAGCCAACCACACGGCGATTCACCAGCTTATCGAACTCGCACGCAACCTGGTTAGCCGCGTCACAGATACTGACGCCCCGACAGTGGGAAGGCGCATAACGCACCGGCCTGCGGGCGCAAAGTGACACAGAGTTTACCAGATTTTAGGCTGCTTGTGGGCGAGTAATGAATCTTTGCAGGTAAATTGAGCGCGACGTTACGGTTTTCGCGGGAAGTCGTGGGAAGGCAGAAAATAAAAAACCCGCCGAAGCGGGTTTTTTGAGCCAATTGCCACAGCCGGAGCTGCAAACAATTAACGCTTGGAGAACTGAGGACGACGACGTGCTTTACGCAGGCCGACTTTCTTACGTTCAACCTGACGCGCATCACGAGTAACGAAGCCTGCTTTACGCAGTTCGCCACGCAGTGATTCGTCGTATTCCATCAGAGCGCGGGTGATACCGTGACGGATCGCACCAGCCTGACCAGAAATACCGCCACCTTTAACAGTGACATAGAGATCGAATTTACCAACCAGGTCCAGCAGCTCAAGCGGCTGACGAACTACCATGCGGGCAGTTTCGCGACCGAAGTACTGTTCCAGAGAACGTTGGTTAATTACGATGTTACCGCTACCCGGCTTAATGAATACGCGAGCGGTAGAGCTTTTGCGGCGACCAGTGCCGTAGTTTTGAGTTTCAGCCATTGCCTTTAATCCCGATTAAATGTCAAGAACTTGCGGTTGCTGTGCCGCATGGGTGTGCTCGTTGCCTGCGTAAACTTTCAGTTTACGGTACATAGCACGACCCAGCGGGCCCTTCGGCAGCATGCCTTTAACCGCGATCTCAATCACACGCTCAGGACGGCGAGCAATCATCTCTTCAAAGGTCGCCTGTTTGATACCACCGATGTGACCAGTGTGGTGATAGTAGATCTTGTCAGTACGCTTGTTGCCGGTTACAGCAACTTTTTCTGCGTTCAGAACGATGATGTAATCACCCGTATCAACGTGCGGAGTATATTCCGCTTTATGCTTACCACGCAGACGGCGCGCCAGTTCAGTCGCCAGGCGACCCAAAGTTTTGCCCGTTGCGTCAACTACAAACCAGTCACGTTGGACGGTTTCTGGTTTAGCTGTAAAAGTTTTCATCGAAAAGCTTACCCAAATTAAGTTACACGTTGGTGAAATCCCAAACGCTTAAGTAAACGAATGAGGCTCACACGACCATTTTGACCAGCAAGCCACCCCTTCGGATAGAGTTACTGGAACACAGAGGATTTGGGAAAAAAATCCTTTGCTGTAACGTGGGGTCGCAAGATTATAGAGAAGTCGGTTACAAAAATCGAACCCTATTTCGGTATTTATCCTGTTTATTCTCACGGCAGGTGTGGCAAACGCAGATACTCTTCGCTCTGCATCTCCTGAAGTCGCGATAAACAGCGCTGGTATTCAAATTTCAGTCGCGTGCCCTGATAAATCTCGGTCAGGGACGTTTCTGCCGCGACCACCAGCTTCACATGACGTTCATAGAACTCATCGACCAGCGCCAGGAAACGGCGCGCCTGATCTTCGGTTTTATAAATCATCACCGGCACGTCATACAGCAGCACGCTGTGAAAACGGCGCGACAGCGCAATGTAGTCATGCTGGCTGCGGCCCTCTCCACACAGGGTCGTGAAATTAATCGCCAGTACGCCTTCGCTAACGCCCAGCGTCGGCATCTGGCGATGATTAATTTCCAGAACCGGTGCCGCTTCAGGCTGACTGCCTGACAGTGCTTTGAACATCCGGCCCATCTCGGCATGCGTCTCTGCGTTGAGCGGGAAGTTCCACAGATGTGCGGAGGTCAGCGTGCGTAACCGGTAGTCGATACCCGCATCCACATTCATCACATCACAGTGCCGTTTTATCTGCTCAATAGCAGGCAGGAAGCGCGCACGCTGCAAACCATTGCGATAAAGATCGTCCGGCGGAATGTTCGAGGTGGCGACCAGCGCAATACCGCGTTCAAACAGCGCTTCCATCAGCGTGCCCAGCAGCATTGCATCGGTGATATCGGAGACAAAAAACTCATCAAAACAGAGGATGTCGGTTTCGGCTTTGAATTTGTCCGCCACGATCAGCAAAGGATCGCTCTGGCCCTGAAGCTGTGTCAGTTCTTCGTGCACCCGCAGCATAAAGCGGTGGAAGTGCAGGCGCAGTTTGCGATCGCCAGGAATAGACTGAAAAAAGAGATCCATAACCCAGGTCTTACCGCGACCGACACCGCCCCACATATAGAGCCCACGTACCGGTTGTACCGTTTCGTTTTTCTCTTTGCCAATCAATTTAGAGAGGCGCCCCAACAGGCCGGATGAGGAAGGCGCGGCGGATTGTTGCCGGGCAACCAGCGCCTGCTGCAGCGCATCTAAACGGGTAATCGCTTCACGTTGTACGTCATCGGGCCTGAATTCGCCCTGCGACAGCGCCTGCTCATAGCGTGCAAGCGGAGTTGAGGTTTGCATTATTGTTTCAAAGTCCCTGAATGGTGTCTGATTGATACCACGGTTGCTGAAAAAAAGGCCGTTCTACACTAAGCCATGCTGCTCCGGAGTTCCACATCCATAAGATTAACGGGTATAGTGACTATTATTGAAATGGTGCAACGCCCTACGGAACAATGGAAAAAACACGGGAGTCATTATGACCTGGGAATACGGGCTAATTGGTTTAGTGGTAGGTATTATTGTCGGCGCAGTCGCCATGCGTTTTGGCAACAAAAAGCTGCGTGAGCAGCGCAGCATGCAGTACGAGCTGGAAAAATCGAAAGCGGAGCTGGCTGATTATCGCGAAGAGCTGACCAACCACTTCGCACAGAGTGCGGAGCTGCTGGACAACATGGCGCGTGACTATCGACAGCTCTATCAGCATATGGCAAAAGGCTCGAATGACCTGCTGCCAAATCTGCCTGGCCAGAAAAATCCGTTTGCCTATCAGCTGACTGAAGCTGAAGCGGACAACGATCAGGTGCCGGTGCAGATGCCGCGCGACTACTCTGAAGGCGCATCCGGTTTACTGCGTGGCGAGCGCCCTGCCCGCGACTAATCTTTTTGGGGCGCAGCCTGTCTGCGCCCGCTGTTTTTGCGAACCCTGACCGCAAACGACTGTCACACTCATTAATTCTTCCCACCTTTTGCAGCGAGAGCGTTGTAGCAATGAAAAAACAAGCACGCCTGTTTAGCGCATTAGCCCTGAGTATTGGGATGAGCCTTGCCGCCGCACCAGACGCGATGGCAACGCTACCAGCA
This sequence comes from Pantoea sp. 22096, assembly GCF_052045955.1. Taxonomy (NCBI): domain Bacteria; kingdom Pseudomonadati; phylum Pseudomonadota; class Gammaproteobacteria; order Enterobacterales; family Erwiniaceae; genus Pantoea; species Pantoea sp. 22096. The sequence continues at coordinate 169,157 of NZ_JBQEPW010000004.1, forward strand.
CAAATTGCGGGCCAGCCGCTGCCAAGTCTGGCACCGATGCTGGAAAAAGTGTTACCTGCCGTGGTCAGTGTTCACGTTGAAGGCACTGATTCGGGTGCACAGGCTCAGGATATTCCTGAACCCCTGAAGCGTTTTTTCGGCCAGATGCCTGGCGGAAATAGTCAGCCACAGCCGTTTGAAGGCTTAGGTTCTGGCGTCATCATTGATGCCGCGAAAGGTTACGTGCTGACCAACAATCACGTGGTCAACGGTGCGGATAAGATCAACGTACAGCTTGGCGACGGCAGCGAATATGAAGCCAAACTAATCGGCCATGATGAGCAGACCGATATCGCGCTGATTCAGATTCAGGGCGCTAAAAACCTCACGCAGGTGAAAGTCGCGGACTCTGACCAGCTGAAAGTGGGTGATTTCGCCGTGGCGATCGGTAACCCGTTTGGTCTGGGGCAGACCGCCACCTCCGGGATTATTTCTGCGCTGGGCCGCAGCGGCCTGAACCTGGAAGGACTGGAAAACTTTATTCAGACCGATGCTGCGATCAACCGTGGCAACTCAGGCGGTGCGCTGGTCAACCTTAACGGTGAGCTGATCGGTATCAACACTGCGATTCTGGCCTCAAGCGGCGGTAACATCGGTATCGGCTTTGCTATCCCGAGTGATATGGCGATGAACCTCGCGCAGCAGCTGATTAAATTTGGTGAAGTGAAGCGCGGTCAGCTCGGCATCAAAGGCACTGAAATGACAGCCGATATGGCTAAAGCATTCAATGTCGATGCACAGCGCGGCGCCTTTGTCTCTGAAGTCTTACCGCAATCTGCCGCGCAGAAAGCGGGCGTGAAGTCAGGCGATATCATTACGTCGATCAACGATAAGCCGATTACCAGCTTCGCTGAGTTACGCGTCAAAGTGGGCACCACGCCGCCAGGCGAGCAGGTTAAACTTGGCCTGCTGCGCGAAGGTAAGCCGCTAACCGTTACCGTCACGCTGGAACAGAGCGCCCAGAGTACCGCCAGCGCTCAGCTGATGTCACCTGCACTTCAGGGCGCAACCCTGAGTGATGGACAGACCAAAACCGGTGATAAAGGCGTGAAGGTCGATACCATCGAAAAAGGTACGCCAGCCGAACAGGTTGGCCTGCAGAAAGATGATGTGATTATCGGCGTTAACCGCAATCGTGTTCAGACGATTGCAGAAATGCGTAAAATTCTGGAAGGAAAACCGCCGGTACTGGCACTGAATGTGGTGCGCGGCGATGAAAGTATCTATCTGTTGTTGAGATAAACCTCGCATTACGGCGGACACAAGCGCGTGTGTGTCCGCCGCTCTCATGTTATTCTCCCCTGCGATCTCCCCTGGCGTGATTTAACACCATGTTTCTTAAACTTTTGCGTGCCGTGGTGCTGGGCCTGATTGTGGCGGGTATTTTGCTCGCAGCACTGCCTGCACTGCGTATGGGCAGCGACGCCCTCTATAACCACGACAATATTACCGACGAAACGCCCTTTAGCTTCAATCAGGGGGTGCGCCGCGCCGTGCCTGCCGTTGTGAACGTTTACAACCGCAGCGCCCACGGCAACAACAATCGTGGCATCACCACCCTGGGCTCAGGGGTGATCATGAATACAAAAGGCTACATCCTTACCAACAAGCATGTGATCAACAATGCCGATCAGATTATCGTGGCATTGCAGGATGGCCGCTTCTTTGAAGCGACGCTGGTGGGTTCCGATGGCATGACCGATCTGGCCGTACTGAAGATTACGGCTTCTGGCCTGCCTGTTATCCCGATTAATCCCAACCGGCAGCCGCATATCGGCGATGTGGTAATGGCAATCGGTAACCCCTATAACCTCGGTCAGACGGTAACGCAGGGCATTATCAGCGCCACAGGCCGCGTAGGCCTGAGTTCGTCAGGCCGGCAGAACTTCCTGCAGACCGATGCCTCAATCAATCAGGGTAACTCCGGCGGTGCGCTGATTAACTCACTCGGCGAGCTGATGGGCATTAACACCCTGACGTTTGATAAGAGCAATGATGGTGAAACCCCGGAAGGGATTGGCTTCGCCATTCCAACCGTCTTAGCCTCAAAAATCATGGACAAGCTGATTCGTGATGGCCGGGTGATCCGCGGCTATATCGGCATTACCGGGCGTGAGTTACCGCCGCTGCATGGACAGGGCAGCAATCTGGATCGGGTTCAGGGCATTATTGTCAGCGTGGTCACGCCAGATGGGCCAGCGGATAAAGCCGGGATTCAGGCCAACGATGTGCTGCTCAGCGTTAATGGCAAGCCAGCCATCTCCGCGCAGGAGACCATGGATCAGGTAGCAGAAATTCGTCCGGGTTCAGTAATTGATGTGCAGGTGCTGCGAAACGATCAGAAGCTGACGCTGCCGGTCACCATTCAGGAGTTTCCTGACAGCAGCAGCTGATTGGCGGGGGTTTTAGACTATCAGCAATGCCTTAGCCTGACGGGCAGGGGTGGCCCATCTGAAGAGCAAAGCGTCCGAGTCAGGATGGCGAGGCCGACCTGCAGGGATGCAGGATTCCTTTGCGGTCAGATGGGCCATCCCTGCCCTTTTCATCCGGACTTTTAGCAACGATCCACCGGAAACGCGATCACTTCACTCAATGACTCCGCTTTCAACGCCAGCATGATCAGGCGATCAATACCCAGCGCGACCCCGGAACAGGCTGGCATACCATGCGCCAGCGCATCCAGCAGATAAGTATCAATAGGATGCACAGGCAGGCCGCGCGCCGCACGGCGGCGGTTATCCTGCTCAAAGCGCTGACGCTGCTCACGGCTGTCGGTCAGTTCACGGAAACCGTTCGCCAGCTCAATGCCCTTGTAATAGACCTCGAAACGTTCAGCCACACGGTGATCTTCCGTACTGATCTCCGCCAGTGCCGCCTGGCTGGCCGGGAAGTGATAAACGAAGCAGGGTTTATCCTGACCAATCTTTGGTTCCACACCCAGCATAAACAGCAGCATCAGCAAGGTATCGCGATCCTCTTCTGCGCGCGCCAGCTCGCCTTCACCCAGCTTTTCAGCAGCTTCTCGCAACTGCGCTTTATCCGCTGACAGCGGATCCAGCTCCAGATGGCGGATAAATGCCTGCTGATAAGAGAGCGACTCGGCGCTGTCACACTCCAGCACCTGCTGCATCAGATCATCGACTTCGTTCATCAGACGGTACATATCGTAATGCGGCCGGTACCACTCCAGCATGGTAAATTCGGGGTTGTGGTGACGCCCCGCCTCTTCATTGCGGAAGCTGCGCGCCATCTGGTAGATCGGGCCACTGCCCGCCGCCAGCAGGCGTTTCATATGATATTCCGGGCTGGTCATCAGCCAGAGATCGCGACCCTGCGCTGCACCAGGCCCGACAAAACGCGTCTGGAACGGCACCAGATGGATATCGGTAATCGTTGCCTGGCTCATCGCCGGCGTATCGACTTCCAGCACGCCGCGATCGGCAAAGAAACGACGCACTTCGGCTAAAATAGCGGCGCGTTTTAACAAATTGGCGATGGGTGCGCTTGGTTGCCAGCTTGCCGTTTCGCTCATGGTGATGACTCCTGATACAAATTAGGGGGGGAAGTCTACCTGCAATGCCTGCGGCAAACAATCTCGTGCCCGTGCTGCCAAAAACAGCGTTTCGGCTTCTATACTTAAGCGGTTAAATCACAAAGGAATCCCACTATGTCTCCATGGAAAACAGTTGTTGCCAGCCTGAGTGCTTTTCTCTCTGTTGCCTGTAGCACCACGCCGCCAAAGAACGTCACGGTCGTTGATAACTTTGACAGCCAGCGCTACCTCGGTCAGTGGTATGAGATTGCCCGCCTTAACCACCCCTTTGAGCGTGGCCTTGAGCAGGTGACGGCAAACTACAGCCCGCGTGAAGATGGCGGTCTGAAAGTGATCAATCGTGGCTATAACGTCAAAAAGCAGCGCTGGCAGGAGAGCGTCGGTAAAGCCTACTTCACTGGTGAACCCCAGCGTGCGTCACTGAAAGTCTCTTTCTTTGGCCCCTTCTACGGCGGCTATAACGTTATCGCACTGGATCCCGACTATCGCTATGCGCTGGTGTGCGGCCCGAATCGCCACTATCTCTGGATACTGTCACGGACACCCCAACTGGAGCCGGGCGTGAAAGAGAAACTGGTTGAACAGGCGCGTCGGGATGGTTTCCCGGTCGAAGAGTTAATCTGGGTAAAACAGAAATAGTGCAGAATATGACAAGCCGGTACGAAAAGTCTTTCGTACCGGTTGGAATAACAGGTTACTTCGTGCTGTTCTGAATCGCCTGGCCACCCGCTTCAACATCTTCACCGACGCCACGCGTGGTATTACACGCCGTCAGCAGAGAAGAGAGCACCAGTACAGAGAAGATTGCGGCAATACTTTTCTTTAACATAACAATGTCCTTTTTGATGGATGTAAAGTACAGCGCTTTAAGCATAGCCGGATTTCAGGCAGTTGCTGCTAGCGGGACTCTAAAAAGGACAATCAGTTAAGGTCATTTTGCCGCACGCGAAATGGCACCGCCTAAGTGGGAGACATCTTCGCCAAAACCGTGGAATGTGTTGCAGGCGCTAAGCGCAGAAGAGACCAGCAACGCGAATGCGATTAATTTTGCCAGCTTGATCATTTTTTTCTCTCAGACAAGAAAAAGGCGCATCAGAAGATGCGCCTGCGAATCTTATTTTACGCGTGACACGTATTCGCCAGAGCGGGTGTCAACTTTGACCACTTCGCCTTCCTGAACGAACAATGGCACTTTCACCACGGCGCCGGTAGACAGCTTGGCTGGCTTGCCGCCAGTACCCGCCGTATCACCTTTCAGGCCTGGATCGGTTTCGATAACTTCGGCTTCGATAAAGTTCGGCGGCTGAACGGCAATTGGACGACCGTTCCACAGCGTAACGATACATTCAGCGTTATCCTGCAGCCATTTTGCTGCATCGCTTACCGTCTTCTCTTCAACCTGGAACTGCTCAAAGCTTTCCGGGTGCATGAAGTGGTAGAACTCACCGTCGTTGTACAGGTAGTTCAGGTTGGTATCTACTACATCTGCGCCTTCGGCGGAGTCGGTAGATTTAAAAGTTTTCTCAACGCGAGAACCCGTCAGCAGGCGACGCATTTTAACGCGTGCGAATGCCTGACCTTTACCCGGTTTAACGAACTCACTGGATTCGATGGCATACGGCTCGCCTTCGAACATGATTTTAAGACCGGGACGGAAATCGTTGCTAGAATAAGTCGCCATGAAGGCCCTCTACGAAAATTGACACTGGTACTAAGCCAAAAAAATGGCACACATTGTAACCCTAAAAACACCTTCCAGAGAAGATTGGTTGCAGCAACTTGCGGATGTTGTCACTGAACCTGATGAATTACTGCGGATTTTAGCCCTTGATCAGCACACTGAGCTGGCTGAGGGCGCGGATGCGCGGCGTCTTTTCGCCCTGCGTGTTCCGCATGCGTTCATCCGCCGGATGAAAAAAGGCGATGCGCACGACCCGCTGCTGCTTCAGGTGCTGACCCGCCGCCAGGAATTCATCGATGCGCCAGGTTATAGCACCGATCCGCTCGATGAACAAAGCAACGTTGTACCTGGATTGCTGCATAAATACCGAAACCGGGCATTATTACTGGTAAAAGGCGGCTGCGCCGTCAACTGTCGCTACTGCTTCCGTCGTCATTTTCCCTATCAGGACAATCCCGGCAACAAGCGTAGCTGGCAGGCTGCGCTGGACTATATCGCCGATCATCCTGAGCTGGATGAGATCATTTTTTCCGGCGGCGATCCGTTGATGGCGAAAGATCATGAGCTTGCCTGGCTGCTCGCGGCGCTGGAACCGATCCCGCACGTGAAGCGTCTGCGCATCCACAGTCGTTTACCGGTAGTGATACCGGCGCGCATCACCGATCAGCTCTGTCAGATGCTCAGCGAAACCCGCCTGCAGGTGCTGATGGTGACGCACATCAACCATGCGCAGGAGATTGATGATGAGCTGCGTGAGGCGATGAGCAGCCTGAAGCGTGCCGGTGTCACCCTGTTGAATCAGAGTGTGCTGTTGCGTGGCGTCAATGATAATGCCCGGACGCTGGCCACGCTGAGCAATGCGCTGTTTGATACGGGTATCCTGCCTTATTATCTGCACGTACTGGATAAGGTACAGGGTGCTGCGCACTTCTTTGTGTCTGATGAGGAAGCCCGTCAGTTGGTGCGTGCGCTGCTGTCACAGGTCTCGGGTTATCTGGTGCCAAAGCTGGCGCGAGAAATTGGTGGGGAGCCAAGTAAAACACCGCTGGATTTACAGTTACGTCAGGAATAAAAACGGCCAGCGAAAAGCTGGCCGATTCAACAAAGCAGGCGCCCGAGTCACATTATGGGCACTTATATACCTGGCCGGTCATTTTGCTGTCGAGTGGCGCGAACGCGGACAACAGATTCTGCGTCGGGCTGGTTGCACCGTAAATGACGTTGCCGCCCATCTCCGCTGCGCGATTGCGCAGGTCATTGGCTGCACCGCGCAGCGCGCTGGTTTCGCCGCCAGCCCCGCTCAGCCAGTTGCTCTGTGAGCCGGTGATATTGCCCAGAAGCTGGCAGTTATTGCCAGGCTGCTGATCGGTAAACGTCACGCGCTGTCCTGCTGAAGAGAGTTGCGTAGAGCTGCTGCAGCCCGCCAGCAATAACGCGCCAGCCGTCAGTCCGAGCAAGAGGTTAATCCGCATTGTAATCCCCATTTATTATCATCAGAGTCGGGTGGCAGCGTAGCAGAAAAAGATCGCTTTTTTCTGAACATTCATTGCCTTAATCCCGTTATATCACCTCAATATTTCATACTGTGTTCAGGCTGACAGCTTTGCGCTTTCCGATGAGCTTACGGCCGTAAGTCAATCTGGCAGGGCGGTAACAGTCAGCGAGCAGACAGCGGGAGATATCAAGAGGAAAGACGAACGATTGCGCCACTACTTATACTATTTTCCTGCCCAAAAGAAAAACCCCCGACCGTTTCCGATCGGGGGTTCTGTGATGACTTAAGCAGTCAACGGCAATTACATCATGCCGCCCATACCGCCCATGCCACCCATACCGCCAGCGCCGCCGCCTAAATCAGGTGCGTCGCCTTTTGGCAGGTCAGTGACCATACATTCGGTGGTGATCATCAGACCCGCAACAGAGGCCGCGTACTGCAGAGCAGAACGGGTCACTTTGGTTGGGTCCAGGATACCGAAGTCGATCATGTTGCCGTACTCTTCAGTCTGCGCATTGTAACCGTAGTTACCGTCGCCCGCTTTCACGTTGTTAGCAACAACGGATGGCTCTTCACCGGCGTTAGAGACGATCTGACGCAGTGGAGATTCCATTGCGCGCAGCGCAACTTTGATACCGACGTTCTGATCTTCGTTCTGACCACGCAGATCGGCCAGCTGTGCGGCAACGCGAACCAGCGCCACACCACCACCAGCAACCACGCCTTCTTCGACAGCAGCACGGGTTGCGTGCAGCGCATCTTCAACGCGGGCTTTCTTCTCTTTCATTTCAACTTCAGTGGCTGCGCCAACTTTCAGAACGGCTACGCCGCCTGCCAGTTTCGCTACGCGCTCCTGCAGTTTTTCTTTGTCGTAGTCAGAGGTTGCTTCTTCGATCTGCTGACGAATCTGGGTGACACGGCCCTGGATTGTCGCCTCTTCACCCACACCGTCGATGATGGTGGTGGTGTCTTTGTTGATCACAACGCGTTTAGCCTGACCCAGATCTTCCAGCGCCGCTTTTTCCAGCTCCATACCGATCTCTTCAGAGATCACGGTACCACCGGTCAGGATAGCGATATCCTGCAGCATAGCTTTACGACGGTCGCCGAAGCCTGGTGCTTTAACCGCGGCCACTTTCACGATGCCGCGCATGGTGTTAACCACCAGTGTTGCCAGCGCTTCGCCTTCAACATCTTCCGCGATGATCAGCAGTGGTTTGCCCGCTTTCGCAACGGCTTCCAGCACTGGCAGCATTTCACGGATGTTAGAAATTTTCTTGTCAGCCAGCAGGATGAACGGCGATTCCAGTTCAATCGCACCAGTTTCTGGCTTGTTGATGAAGTAAGGAGACAGGTAGCCACGATCAAACTGCATACCTTCAACCACATCCAGCTCGTCCTGCAGGCCGGTGCCTTCTTCAACGGTGATCACGCCTTCTTTACCGACTTTTTCCATCGCCTGAGCAATCAGCTGGCCTACGGTTTCATCGGAGTTAGCAGAGATAGTACCAACCTGCGCAATTGCTTTAGAGTCTGAGCAAGGTACAGACAGCGCTTTCAGTTTCTCAACCGCAGCGATAACTGCCTGGTCGATACCGCGCTTCAGGTCCATCGGGTTCATACCCGCTGCGACCGCTTTCAGACCTTCAGTGATGATTGACTGTGCCAGTACGGTTGCCGTGGTGGTACCGTCGCCCGCAGCGTCGTTCGCTTTAGAGGCCACTTCTTTCACCATCTGCGCGCCCATGTTCTCGAACTTGTCTTCCAGCTCGATTTCACGTGCGACAGAAACACCATCTTTAGTGATGGTCGGTGCACCAAAAGATTTATCCAGAACCACGTTACGGCCTTTAGGGCCCAGGGTAACTTTTACTGCATCTGCCAGTACGTTCACGCCACGCAGCATTTTTACGCGAGCGTCATTACCGAATTTTACGTCTTTAGCTGCCATTTCAATTGTCCCTTAAATTCGTTTCGTTCAGTGAGTTACGCGAAAAAATTACGCTTCAACAATCGCCAGAATGTCGCTTTCAGAGATGATCAGCACTTCTTCGTTGTCGATCTTTTCGGTTTTAGCACCGTAACCTTCATTGAAGATCACGACGTCACCAACCTTCACGTCCAGCGGCTTAACGTCGCCACTCTCAAGGATGCGGCCATTGCCGACAGCCAGAACTTCACCACGGGTGGATTTACCGGCTGCAGAACCGGTCAGCACGATGCCGCCAGCTGATTTAGCTTCAACTTCTTTACGTTTGACGATGACGCGATCGTGCAATGGACGAATTTTCATTTGATAGCTCTCCTTTGAGAAGTCCAATCATTCAGTTTTGGGGTTGAACACCGGGCTGCATGGCTTCCGGCCTCGTGACCAGAGAGATAGGGCCGCTGCCACCCACTTTCAAGGGGACGGACAATAAATTTTTTACCCGCGAGTAATAAGTGATGGCTTTTTGAACAGAGGATGAGGCAAATAAAAAACGCAACCCGAAGGTTGCGCTTTCAGAAGCTGGGGCTGCAGTTAACGATCCTTGTGATCGTCATGATGCTCAAGGCGATTGCTGTCTTTACGCTCGAACTCGCCATCCATAGTGTAGCCGCTGTCAGGCCCGGCTCCCGGCCCGCGCCAGACGCGCAGATGAGGCATCAGTTTCAGCGTCAGATGCTTCTGCACCGGTGGCAGCAGCAGCAACAGGCCCAGCAAGTCAGTAAAGAAACCAGGCAACAGCAGCAGGAAGCCCGCGATGATCAGTGATACGCTTTTGATCATCTCATTGGCCGGGCTTTCGTTACGCGCCAGCTTCTCCTGCATCAGCATGAAGTTCTTCATGCCCTGATTTTTAACCAGCGAAACCCCGATGCACGAGGTAAAGACCACCAGCAGCATGGTCAGCAGCACGCCCATGACGTGTGCAACCTGAATGAAGAGCGAAATCTCGATCCAGGCCAGAATAAAAAAGACTAATAACGGTATCCAGCGCACCGTACTCTCCTGTAAGTAGGGGCTGAACGGCAGCGTGCCGGTCAGCAGAAAGCGTTCATCCTGAGGATGATAAGAAAAGAGATGGGCACCCGCGCCGCCATTTTCAACCGATCCTGTCAAATTTATCCTGCAGGGTTAATTTTGTAACCAACTTCACATATCGTTAACCAGACGGCAGCATTAAGTGATCTGCATGCGTGCTTTTCTTATGCATCAGAATATGATCGCACATGCCACTGTGAAGACGGATAATATGTCGGCACGGGCACACCACAACAAAATAAACACATCCTTTGTGATGGTTAGCGGCAACAACAAGAAGGTTATCATGGCGAACAACATTCGTATCGAAGAAGACCTGTTAGGTATGCGCGAAGTTCCGGCGGATGCCTATTATGGCGTTCATACTCTGCGTGCGATTGAAAATTTTTATATCAGCAACAGCAAAATCAGCGACATACCTGAATTTGTCCGCGGTATGGTTATGGTAAAAAAAGCGGCGGCGATGGCCAATAAAGAGCTGCAGACCATTCCGCGTAATATTGCCGATACCATCATTAAGGCCTGCGACGAAGTGCTGAACAACGGCCGCTGTATGGACCAGTTCCCCGTGGATGTTTATCAGGGCGGTGCCGGGACCTCGGTCAACATGAACACCAATGAGGTGCTGGCAAACATCGGCCTGGAGCTGATGGGCCATCAGAAAGGGGAATATCAGTATCTTAACCCTAACGATCATGTGAACAAGTGCCAGTCCACTAACGACGCCTACCCGACCGGTTTTCGTATCGCAGTTTACAGCTCGCTGCTGAAGCTGCTTGATGGCATCAGCCAGCTGGCCGAAGGCTTCCAGCGCAAAGCCGATGAATTCCAGACCATCCTGAAAATGGGCCGCACCCAGTTGCAGGATGCCGTGCCGATGACCCTCGGCCAGGAGTTTCACGCCTTCAGCGTGCTGCTGAATGAAGAGACTAAAAGCATTCTGCGCACCGCTGAACTGCTGCTGGAAGTGAACCTGGGCGCGACCGCCATCGGCACCCGCCTCAATACACCGGAAGGCTACCAGCATCTTGCGGTTCAGCGTCTGGCGGAGGTCAGCAACCTGCCGGTGGTGCCGGCGGAAGATTTGATTGAAGCGACCTCTGACTGCGGTGCTTATGTGATGGTCCATTCATCGCTGAAACGTCTGGCGGTGAAGCTTTCTAAAATCTGTAACGACCTGCGCCTGCTCTCCTCCGGTCCCCGCGCTGGCCTGAACGAAATTAACCTGCCAGAGCTGCAGGCGGGTTCCTCTATCATGCCGGCCAAGGTCAATCCGGTCGTGCCAGAGGTCGTTAACCAGGTCTGCTTCAAAGTGATTGGCAACGACATTACCGTGACGATGGCCTCTGAAGCGGGACAGTTGCAGCTCAACGTGATGGAGCCGGTAATTGGCCAGGCGCTGTTTGAGTCAATCAGCATCCTGACGAATGCCTGCTACAACCTGCTGGAGAAGTGCGTTAACGGCATCACCGCCAACCGCGCGGTGTGCGAAGCCTACGTCTTCAACTCGATTGGTATCGTCACTTACCTTAACCCGTACATCGGCCACCACAACGGCGACATCGTTGGCAAAATTTGCGCAGAGACCGGTAAAAGCGTGCGTGAGGTGGTGCTGGAGCGCGGCCTGCTGACGGAAAGTGAGCTGGACGATATCTTCTCGGTGCAGAACCTGATGTACCCGGTTTATAAAGCGAAACGTTATACCGATGAAAATGAACAGTAAGGCTTAATCGACGCTGGTTAACCAAAGGCACACCGCGATCAACACGGTGTGCCTTTTTTTTTGTTACACAGCACACCCAGGTTTTACCGGTTTACTTTTCAGGAGTGATTCATGTTTGTGGTTGAGCTGCTTATCGTCTTAATGGCGATCTGGTTGGGTGCCCGTCTTGGCGGCATTGGTATCGGGTTCGCCGGCGGCATGGGCGTGCTGGTGCTGACGTTGGGATTTGGCATGGTGCCCGGTGCTATCCCGTTCGATGTGATTGAAATCATCATGGCGGTGATCGCCGCAATAGCCGCCATGCAGGTAGCGGGCGGCATGGATTATCTGGTGAGCCTGGCGGAACGCCTGCTGCGCCGTCATCCGCGCCACGTCACGCTGCTGGCCCCGCTGGTGACCTACCTGATGACGCTGCTGGCCGGAACCGGGCACACCGCGTTCTCAACGCTGCCGGTGATTGCCGAAGTCGCGAAAGAGCAAGGCGTTCGCCCTTCCCGACCGCTGTCGATTGCGGTGGTGGCTTCGCAGATTGCGATTACCGCGTCACCGATTTCCGCTGCGGTGGTCTTCTTCGCCACGCTGCTTGAACCGCGTGGCGTCAGCTATATTACGCTGCTGGCGATTGCCATCCCCTCAACCATGGTGGGTCTCTTCCTGGCGGCACTGGTGACGAACTTCCTGGGCCGTGAGCTGAAAGATGATGAGGTCTATCAGGCGCGTCTCGCCAAAGGCGAAGTCACGCTGCGCGGTACCAGCGTCTTCCAGGCAAAACCGGGCGCGAAAAAATCGGTGCTGCTGTTTCTGATAGGGATTGTGGCCGTGGTGCTCTATGCCACCGCGACCAGCGCCAGTGTCGGGCTGATCGTCAATCCGCCGCTGCCACGCAACGAAGCGATTGTAGTGTTTATGCTGACCATCGCCACACTGATCAGCCTGACCTGCAAGCTCGACACCAGCGAGATCCTCGGCGCCAGCACTTTTAAATCCGGCATGAGCGCCTGTATCTGCGTGATGGGCGTCGCCTGGCTGGGCGATACCTTTGTCAAAGCGCATCTGGCAGATATTCAGATGCTGGCGGGCGACACGCTGAAAACCTATCCGTGGATGCTGGCGCTGGTGTTGTTCTTCGCCTCGATGCTGCTCTACTCACAAGCCGCCACCACCAAAGCATTGATGCCCGCCGCGCTGCTGCTGGGCGTGACGCCGCTGACGGCCATCGCTTCCTTCGCGGCGGTGTCCGCGCTGTTTGTGCTGCCGACCTACCCGACCCTGCTGGCCGCCGTGGAGATGGATGACACCGGCTCAACCCGGATTGGCAAGTTTGTCTTTAACCACGCCTTTATCATTCCCGGGGTGATCGCCATTGCGCTGTCCGTACTCTCTGGCTTCGTCTTTGGCGGATTGCTGTTGTAGCACCGTCATCGTGTTACTGATGGAGCGTGCTATCATCGGCGCTCTTTAAAACAGGAGTTACAGGATGAATGCGGTCGTTATCCTCTGCACTGCGCCCGATCAGGCCACGGCGGAGTACCTTGCTGGCTTAGCGCTGCAAGCCCGACTGGCGGCCTGCGTCACCATGCTGGCGGGCGCCACCTCATGGTATCTCTGGCAGGGCAAAATGGCGCAGAGCAGCGAAGTCCAGATGCTGCTGAAGTGCGACAGCGATCATCAGCAGGCGCTGTGTGATCTGCTTAAAGAGGCCCACCCTTACGACGTACCCGAATTGCTGGCGCTGCCGGTTCAACATGGAGACAGTGAATACTTGTCATGGCTGCACGCATCTCTCGCTTAATTACGCTTCTGCTGACGCTGTTTATCTGCCTGCAGACGCACGCATCGCTTTTTTCAAACCCGGCGACCAGCCGTTTTGTGCCGGTCGATCAGGCGTTTACGTTTGACTTCGACCAGCAGGGCGCGCAGCTCAACCTGCACTGGAAAGTGAAATCGGGTTATTACCTCTATCGCCAGCAGATCCGCATCACGCCGCAGAACGCGACCATCGCGCCGTTAACGCTGCCGGCTGGTCAGCCGCATGAAGATGAATTCTTCGGCAAAAGTGAAATCTATCCGCAGGACCTGACGCTGCCGGTGACGGTGCAGCAGGCAGGCCCAGGTGCCACGCTCAGCGTGACTTATCAGGGCTGTGCCGCCGCCGGATTCTGTTATCCGCCGGAGACGCGCAGCGTGCCGGTAAGTGAGATTGTAGCCAGCAGCGCGCCAGCACCGGTCAGTGCTCAGCCCGCGCCCGCCAGTCCGCTACCCTTTTCTCCGCTCTGGGCGTTATTAATCGGCATCGGCGTGGCGTTTACCCCCTGCGTACTGCCGATGTATCCACTGATCTCCGGCATCATCCTTGGCGGACAGCGCCACTATTCGCTGGGCCGGCTGTTCGCGCTGGCGATGGTCTATGTGCAGGGGATGGCGCTGACTTATACGCTATTGGGACTGGTGGTTGCGGCAGCGGGTCTGCGTTTTCAGGCCGCATTACAGCATCCTTACGTTCTTTTCTCGCTCTCACTGCTGTTTATCGTGCTGGCGCTGTCGATGTTCGGCCTGTTTACGCTGCAACTGCCCGCCAGCCTGCAAACCCGTCTGACCCTGTGGAGCAATCGTCAGCAGGGTGGCTCGCTGCCCGGCGTCTTCCTGATGGGGGCACTGGCGGGTTTGATCTGCTCGCCCTGCACCACGGCCCCGCTCAGCGCCATTCTGCTTTACATCGCGCAGAGCGGAAATCCGTGGGCCGGTGCCGGAACGCTGTGGCTCTATGCGGTGGGAATGGGATTACCGCTGATCGCCGTGACCCTGTTTGGTAACCGGTTGCTGCCGAAAAGCGGCCCGTGGATGCAAACCGTTAAAGAGGGCTTTGGTTTTGTCATCCTGGCGCTGCCGGTGTTCCTGCTGGAACGGGTGCTGGGCGACGCGTGGGGAGTGCGGCTCTGGAGCCTGCTCGGCGTGGCGTTCTTCGGCTGGGCGTTCAGCGTCAGCCTGCGCGCCAGCAGCGGTAAGTGGCGCGTCGTGCAGATTATCATGCTGGCCGCTGCGCTGATCAGTGCACGCCCGTTGCAGGACTGGGCCTTTGGTGGCCCGGCGGCGCAGCAGGCTGTGGCACCGCTGCCGTTTCATACCATCCAGACACCGCAGCAGCTCGATAGCGCGCTGCAGCAGGCCCGCGGCCGCATCACCATGGTCGATCTCTACGCTGACTGGTGCGTCGCCTGCAAAGAGTTTGAAAAATATACCTTTAGTGACAGCGCCGTGCGCGATAGCCTGAGTCAGGTACAGCTGCTCCAGGCCAACGTCACCGCCAACAACGCCAGCGACAACGCGCTGTTGCAGCATCTTCAGGTGCTTGGTTTACCGACGATTTTGTTCTTCGATGCGCAGGGCCGTGAAATCCCCGACTCGCGCCTCACCGGATTTCTCAATGCCGCCGACTTCAGAGCGCATTTGCAGAAACTTACCCCGTAAACAACACTGGAGTCAGGTCATTGCCCGGTGAATGACCGGGCCTGCATACCAGAGGAGAGTCACTTGCAGCGTGAACAGATACTCGAGCATGCATTGAATGTGCTTGAACAGAACGGCCTCGCCGCCACCCTCTCATTGGAAACCCTGGCGGGACAGACTGAATTAACCCTTGAGCAGCTTCAGCTGTTCTGGCCCGATCGTGACGCTCTGCTCTATGATGCGCTGCGCTATCATGGCCAGCAGATCGAAACCTGGCGACGCCAGATCCTGCTGGATGCGTCGCTGTCACCGGATCAGAAACTGATGGCACGCTACGAAGTCCTGAGTGAGCAGGTCAGTAAAGGACGCTTTCCGGGCTGCCTGTTTATCGCCGCCTGCAGCTTCTACCCGCAGCCCGATCAGCCCATCCATCAACTGGCCGAACAGCAGAAACGCGGCTCATGGCAGTTCACCCACGACATTCTGGTTGAGCAGGCGCTGGACAACCCCAGCATGGTGGCCGATCAGATGGAGCTGATTCTTGAAGGCTGCCTGAGCAGGCTGCTGGTGAAACGCAATGTGCAGGATGTCGCCACAGCCCAGCGTCTGGCCGAGGATGTCTACAGCATCGCGCTGTGCCGCAAAAATGGCGCGCTGGCCTGATGTTTTGCCCGTTTTGACTGAAAATCAGGCAATCAGTCACGTTTCCAGGGGTTTTTTAGTGAAAGCCGTTGACGACCCGCGGCCTTTACGGTTTAATGCGCCCCGTTGCCCGAATAGCTCAGTCGGTAGAGCAGGGGATTGAAAATCCCCGTGTCCCTGGTTCGATTCCGGGTTCGGGCACCAAAATTTAAAGAACCCGCCTCTGGCGGGTTTTTTGCGTTCTGGAGCGAACCCGTTATCGAAGGTTCAATAGACTCGCCACATCCAGTGGCTCGCCCATCTCCTTCAATTCACGCTTCGTCAGGCCCACTCAGCGTCTGACTGCCGATGTTCGTAAAATAGTTCCCCTGAACCAGTTCGCTGCTGACAAAATCCACAAATGCTCTGACCTTCGAGGATAAATGGCGGTTAGAAGGCCAGATTAGCGACATCGATCCTAATGGCAGCATGTATTCAGTCAGCAAAGGGACGAGTAATTCTTTTTCAAATGCTTCTTCAGCAACATAGACCGGCAGATGAGCTACGCCTGATCCATCAATGGCTGCCCGCAACCCAGCGTGAGTATTGTTGAATATAAGATCCCTGGGAAGGTCCAGGTTTTCAAAATCGGCAGAGAAAGCCCAACTGGCGATTCGACCACTTGAGGGATATTTGAAATGTATGCAGCGATGGTGGACCAGATCAGCAGGGTTCAAAGGGACGCCATGCGTTTTTAGATACTCTCTGCTGGCACAGACGACAAAATACTGCTCTCCCAGCTTTCTGCTCACAAGGCGGTTATCTGCCAGCTCACCACTTCTCACCGCGACATCTATTCCTTCCGCAATCAGATCCACCACGCGATCTTCAAAATCGATATCAAGCTGTATATCAGGGTACTTTTCAATAAAACGTGGAAGTATGGGCATCAAAAGGGAATGCCCGAAAATTTGCGGCACGCTGATATGTAATCTGCCGCAGGGCGTGATGCGCGTTTCGGCAATCAGAGCTCTGGCATCGCGAATCTCATTCAGGATGAACTTACACCGTTCATAGAAGACATTCCCTTCTTCAGTCAGACCGATGCTGCGCGTTGTCCGATGAAAAAGCCTTACCCCGAGTTCGTCTTCAAGTTTCGCCACGCTCTTTGCAATCGCTGAAGAAGAGATGCCTGACACCCTTGCCGCTGCAACATAGCTGCCCAGTTCAGCCGTATAAACAAACGCCCTGAGACCTCGCAGACTCTCCATCCCCCCCCTCCAATTGTGGAATTTTTTTCCTTAGTGTAAGTACCTTTACTTATATTTACAATGATGTCACTGCATTTTAGTCTTGATGAAAATGAATTGTTAAATTACCTGAAAGGCACTGTCGCTTGTCAAATTTTCAAAATAGTAAGAGTACCTCCCCGGCTTTATTAATTCCGTTAATAAACCGGATGAAATTCTTTTTATAAGCTTCAAAAAACTGAAAGCTTGACTGTTATTTTTTGGTCAAAGGAAACCCTTATATGGAGAAGCATCGTGAGTGAATTAGTACATACCCTTTCGCCTGAAACTGTTGTAGACAATGGATTGGTTATCTATTTTGCTGGTTCAATCAGAGCCGGACGGGATGATGTTCCTGTTTACGCGAAACTGATTAATAAGCTCAAGGGCTACGGTAAAGTTATTACCGAACACGTGGGTGATTACAGTTTATCTGATGGTGGTCAGTCTTTCCTGGGTGACAAATTTATTCATGACCGTGATTTGCACTGGCTGCGCCATTCCCAGGTAGTTGTCGCTGAAGTCACAACTCCAAGTCTGGGAGTAGGTTATGAAATTGCGACAGCAATCAGCTGGCGTATTCCTGTTATCACGCTCTACAGAAAAAATGAAAAAAACGTTTCAGCCATGATATCTGGCAGTGATGGATGTCGCCATTATGATTATCAGCAGGTTGAAGATGCCTTTCAGATTATCGAAAGTGAAATGGCGAAGTTAGGTTATGAGGTCGCCCATGAATCGTAATATTACGCATGCGCTGGTTAATACCGTAAATAACATCATGATGAATGGTAACGATGTTGGCTCACGCGATCAGAAGCAACGGGAAGTTCTCTCTACATTAACCAAAATCAGCCATCCCACAGAGCGATTCCTGGTATTACCCCACAGAAATAATAACGTCTTTGCGCAGGTTGCAGAAACGATGTGGGTACTCGCTGGACGGGATGATCTGCACTTCCTTAAACATTATCTTCCTCGCGCAGAAGACTATTCCGATGACTCACTGACCTGGCGAGCAGCCTACGGACCCCGGTTACGCAAATGGAAAGGGAAAGTAGACCAGTTGCAGGGAGTAGTGAATCGCCTTAGAGAAGATCCGCTGACAAAACGTGCAGTAATGAATATCTTTGATCCTGAAACGGATTATCAGGAAACAAAAGATGTTCCCTGTAATAACTGGCTGCACTTCATCCAGCGAGGCGGTTATCTTGATTTACATGTTACCGTCCGCGCGAATGATGCCATCTGGGGATTCAGCGGCATTAATTTTTTTGAGTGGAGCGTTTTACACGAGATTATTGCTAATACGCTTGGGTGGAAAGTCGGAAAGTTATCCTGGTATGTAGGCACATTCCATATCTATAACCGTCATTACTCGACTGCAGAGAAAATCAGCAGCATGAAGAACCCGGTAAGCATGTACGAATGCCAGATTAACCCGACCAAAATAACCACGTGTGCAGAAAATATTGATGAAGTGTTGGCAATGGTTTTTCAGGCTGAAGAGGCTTCACGAAACGGCAACTTTAAAAATTCGTCTGAGATCGAGAAGAATATAGCCGATCCTTTTTTCAGAAAGGCCGCGACCTTGTTGAAAATTTATAATGCGCTGCAGCTAAATGTCGATCGGGACATTATCAATAATTACCTCAAAGAGCTGGGCAATAGTGATTTCCACATTGCCGCACTTGAATATCTTAGCAGGAAATGGAAATCCCAGGAAACATTGGCAGCAGTCAGCACGATTTCAGATGAATTTTATCAGGCATTTACCTCGATGAAGAACCCGGTAAATAGCAGTCTAATCACTTAGTTTTAAAGGTCTCTGCGTGAAAACCACATTAAAAATATCAGTGCCAAACATAAAACGTTCCAGACTATTTGTTGCATCGACAATATTAAATGCAACGGGTGGTGGATTGATCATGGCGTTTATGATGATCTACTTTGACAGAACGACAACGCTTACGCTCTCAATAATAGGCGTAGCTATTGCCACAGGCCGTGCCCTTTCCTCTTTAGTACCTGTCCTGATAGGAAGGTTACTGGACAGACTCGGTCCTAAAAAACTGTCGATATGGGGCGATTTTATCAGCGGCGCGGGTTTTGTCATGTGTCTTTTCGCCAGAGACCCTTTTACCATAATGCTGACGCAGTTTTTTACCCAGGCAGGATCTCATATCTTCTGGACGAGCAACCGAGGGCTGGTTTCACTGGCTTCAGGTGGGAAAGGGACTCAAACCTGGTTCGGACTTATTGCGTCTATCAGGAATATTGGTCTGGGACTGGGCACCATCTTTACTTCACTGGCTTTTTCTGTTGATTCTGACAGCAGTCTGCATTTTATTATTATTGCGTCGGCATCACTTTACTTTCTATCCTGCCTGGCACTTTTGATGTGGCATCCTGTAGCCGTGCAGACGGTAAAGAATAGCCACAAAAAAGCAGAAAGTCATAATATTAGAAAAGTGTTGAGCGATCCCAGCTATCGCCAGCTTCTGATTGTCAACTTTGGCTTAGTCATTGCTGCAATGGTTATTCCGCTCGTAATTGTTATTTATGCAACCAAACAACTTGGCCTTCCTGCTTTTTTCTCAGGCGGACTGGTCATTTTAAACACGGCCATTGTGGCGCTAATCAGCACCCATATTGCATCATGGACAAAAGAGAACGATCCCGTCCAGAACATAAAACACGCTTATTACCTGAATATTCTTTCATTCATTATTTTCTGGTGTGCCAGCATAACTTTAAATAACCAGATAGTTACTGGTGGGCTGTTAATTGTTGCGATGCTTATTTACAGCCTTGCAGAAATGTTATCTACGCCGTCGGTTAACATGCTAAGTATAAAACTAGCCCCGGAAGTAAATAATGGAAATTACATGGCTGCCTTCCAGATGACCTGGTCGGCAGGAATGACGTTGTCTCCGGCAATTTTTGGCTGGCTGCTGGATATGAATACGCATTCCACCTGGATAGTACTGCTCTTACTGACCGCAGTCACTTTTAGTCTGGGATTCAAAAATTTAAAAGGAGGAGTTAATGAATACAACTATTAATGGAAATAAAAGCATACTGGTTATTGAGCCGATCGGTATGGGAGGAGAGCTGCTTCTTAAGGCAATACGCGCACTGGGTTATCATTCAGTCGTCGCCACAACAGAAGAAGTCTATGACTCCATGCTGCAAGAAGTCTCAGGCATGATTGATGACCTCATTTTTCTGGACTTTTCAGTGCGCCAGCTGGCCATTGAGACGCTGGTCAGCGAAGCGAAGAAGAAAGGCGTTTCCGGGGTAGTTGTCGCCTGGGAGTTCCTGACAGATATCGCAGCAGAAGTCGCACAAAGGCTCGATCTTTGCGGTCCGGATGCCTCGCTTTCCAGAGCCAGAAGAAACAAATATGACATGTACCGCACGCTGTCGAAGGCAGAGTGTCCGTTACCGGCACTGCTGGCGGTATTAACCGACAAGGATGATGTGCATCAGCTTCCTCTGGAAGAGCTGGCGTTTCCTCTGGTGGTCAAACCGGCTGAAAATGCAGCCTCCTTTGGCGTTTCAGTGCTGATGGAGTGCAACGAGTTTCCTCAGGCATGTAAAGACGCATCACAATGGACACATGAATATCCACACGGTATTCCTTTCAGCAAAGAAATTCTGGTTCAGGAATATATTCCCGGACAGGAGTTTAGTGTTGAAGGCCTTTCCGTCTCAGGTCGATATGCGCCCTGGGGTGTGACAATGAAGTTCACCACGCCCGGCAAAGCTCGTGCAGAAACCGGACACATTTTCCCGGCGCCTGTTCCTGACGCCTTACGCGATGAGATTCTGAACGTTGCCACTCAGGCGGTTATTGCCCTGGGCATCACGAATGGCATAAGCCATACCGAAATCAAATTAGACAAAGAAGGAAAGCCACGCGTTATTGAGAGCTGTTCACGGCCAGCAGGTGACTATATTCCTCGCCTTGTCGCCCTTTCCACCGATCAGGACCCGCTTGAAATCTATGCCCGCCAGGCCGTCGGTATGCTGGATAGTGACTTTAAACCTGCCGTGCCTAAACGCTATTGTGCCATTCAGTTTGTCCGGCCTGACGCCGAAGGCGTTTTAAAGCAGCTTGAAATTCCTTCCAGGCTGGAAAATGCATCCGTCATTGAAACCCGCTCTACCGTTAGTGAAAATTCACCGGTAAAACCGGGCTCAACAAATATTGAACGTCTGGGATGGGCCATTTTTACCGCTGATTCTGAGCAGTCAATACTTTTGGCTATGGATGAATTTTCACAAAGCACCAGGGTCTCTATCGTATGAGTGATTTTCCCGTACTCTGCATCCGCTCGCTGGATATAAGCCAGGCATCACCTTTTCTCGAAATGGCATGGGAAACGATCAAAAGCAGGCACAGTGATTCAAGACTGCTGCTCAAAGATCAGCCTCACTTTTCGTCTCCGATGGGGCCTGATGCCGCAATTGACGATGCCCAAAGTGAGCGTCAACCGGCTTACGTCAGCCATGTTATTTCCTGGTCTATTCCCAATGAAAGGACCATTGAAGACATCACTTTGTCAGAAGGCGTCAGCGCGGTCCCTGGCCCAATTAATGCTGTATATAAGCTCGCCGATAAAAGAGCAACCAAAATGCTTTTTGAGCAATTCGCCCTTCCTACGCCGCGCTGGGAACTTCTGGACCGAGAATTTACACATGGCGAGCTTTTAAAACCGGGCTGCAGAGACAAACTTGAGCAGGAACTGGTCAGCCATATTGCTTTTCCCGTCATTCTGAAACCTCTGTGGGATTGTATGGGGCATGGTATTGAGATAATCAGTAACAAAGACCAGCTGATCAAGACGCTGAGTCAGAATCAGCGCAAGAATATTTTAATTGAGTCCTTTATTGATGGTGCGCTTGGTTGCATAGAAATTGCTGGTACGCCGGGGAATTACTTTTTCCAGCCTCCCTGTTATACCGGCCAGAGTTCACTGGGAGTTCGCTCTGATTTTGATACGATACGCGTTTGTCATCCTGGTCTTTTCAGCAAACAGTTAACCGGTGAGGTCCAGACAAAACTGATTCTCCTATTAAATCACCTGGGGTTCAATGGTGTCTGCTGCGTCGATTTTATTGTTACGGAAAACAGCCTTTATCTTCTGGAAATTAACCCACGTATTAGCGGAATCAGTTGCCTGAGCTCAGCAGCAAGCGGCGTCAATTCATTTGAGTCAACGTACCTTATTTCTTCGGGTCAATGGCAGGCACCGCTTCCTTATCAAAGTCGTCAGGGAGCCGCTCTGCAACTGGGCGGGAAATATGCAGATGAAATCAGTTCTGTTATTCGCGACGAAGGCAATAACGTCACAGTTTACCGTGACAACATCATTACGGTAGACGGAAAAGACTCACGAAATATGATTGCCGGCGGAACGATCAGCAGCATTGAGAATGTGTTGCAGTCTGTTCAGCATAGCTCGCTTAGCTTTATCGCTTCAACGCTACGCATAGCTTAGTCCCGCACAGTATTGCCTGACGTAATCAGGAGCAGGTCTGCCTGGCGTCCCGCTTTACAGGCTGATGCATCCGGGATAAAAAGTTGATAATGTCGTGTGGATGCAATTATCTGGTCAGGATGTTTTTTGTCCTGCCTGTTACGGCCCTTTTCAACGGGTGATAATTAAAATGTCAGCGGCAGTGCGGTGTACTCACAGATGACGCCGCTTTCCTCAACCCGTCTCTGGCGGGTTGAGGTTTTGTTTATCACGCCCTTACCCTTCCACCCACACCGCCCCAGCATCTGCTGATTTCACGCACTGGGCTACCCAGCGCACGCCCGCTAATCCGGCATGCACATCGGGATACCAGAAATCCTCCAGGAAGGCGGTGTCACGACGATCGGTGGCATCCATCGCCAGCGCGAAGCGGCGGTAGAGATTTGACCAGGCTTCGAATAATCCCTCGGTATGGCCTCCACCAATGCGATCCTCTTCCAGCGCGCGCGGGCTGAGATAGCCCATGCCGCGCTCCAGAATGCGAACCGGCTCGCCCTGCACTTCGTAGCGCAGCTGATTTGGCTGCTCATCCCACCACTCCAGACTGGCTTTCGATCCGACCACGCGAATCTTCTGTCCGTGCATGGAACC
The DNA here is from genome assembly GCF_052045955.1 of Pantoea sp. 22096. Lineage (NCBI taxonomy): Bacteria > Pseudomonadati > Pseudomonadota > Gammaproteobacteria > Enterobacterales > Erwiniaceae > Pantoea > Pantoea sp. 22096. The sequence goes on from NZ_JBQEPW010000004.1 coordinate 192,167, forward strand.
CGCATTCACCGCCGAGGCCCAGAGCGTACCCACCGCGCCGTTATCATACTCCATCATCACAAAGGCGTTATCCTCCAGCGGCGCACGCGAGGCGACAAAACTCTGGCGCGAACAGAGCAGACGCGTCACCTTCAGCTGCGGCAACATCGTTTCGGCGATAAACAGCGGATGTGTTGCCAGATCGCCTAACACGTAGCTCGGGCCGACAAAGCGCGGATCGACCCGCCAGCGGGTGCTTTCACTCTGCAACTCCACCGCCTCATTATGGAAGCCGTGAGCAAACTGCATATTTACAATGCGGATCTCACCCAGTATGCCTTCAGCGATCATCTCTCTGGCCTGATGAATCAGCTGATGCCCGGCATAGCCGTAAGTGACGCCGACAATCTTCTGCTTCTCCCGGCTAAGCTGCTCCAGCTCATCGGCCTCTTCGACCGTAAAACAGAGCGGCTTCTCGCACACCACATGCAGTCCGGCATTCAGCGCCGCGCGGCAAATGGCGAAATGGGTATTGTTAGGCGTGGCGATCGACACCGCTTCAATGCCATCTTCGCGCGCCGCTTCTCCGACGAACAGGCTGGCGTAGTCGGGATAGCAGCGTTCAGGTGCCACACCCAGCGCCTGACCAAACTCGCGGCCGCGCGCCGCGTCGATATCAAACGCCCCCGCCAGCAATGCAAAATTGCCGTCACGCTGCGCCGCCGAACGATGGATATAGCCAATCTGGCTGGTGCCGCCGCCGCCGATCATGCCCCAGCGCAGCGAGCGGTTAACTGCTTTTTTACCATTAATCATGCTGTTGTCCTCAGAATCCTGTTGATCGGAGATAGTCCAGGCTGGCTTTCACATCCTGTAGGCTGGTGTCGGCATGGCGCGGATCGCGCTCCTGTTCGATGGTGATCCAGCCCTGATAATGACGTTCAGTCAGCAAGCTGCGCACTGCCGGATAGTCGATCGCGCCCTGCCCCAGCGGACACATCACCCCCTGCGCGCAGGCAGTGAAAAAGTCGAGTCCCTGCGAGAGGGCATCACGCCAGACCGGCTGGTTAACGTCTTTAAAGTGCAGGTAGTCGATACGGTCCCAGTACTGTTTCAGCGAAGCGACCGGATCCATGCCGGCGTAATAGAGATGACCAGTGTCCAGGCACAAACCGGCGACCTGATGCGGAATGTCACTGACCAGCTGTGCCAGCTCATCGGCAAACTCAATGCAGCCGCCCGCATGCGGATGGATAACCGGCCGCACGCCATACTCCTGCCAGGCGATCTCACTCAGAAGGGTGATGTGCTGCATCATGCGCTGCCAGTCTTCAGCGGAAAGCCGTGGCGCTTTTTCAGACTGACCGGCATATTTCGCCCGCTCCGGATTGCCGAAATCAATGATCACCAGATAAGGCGCGCTGGCACCGGGCGTTTTAGTCGCAACAGGTACGCTGGACAGCGTGCGACACAGATTGTGGGTCAGCGTCACCAGCGCCGGAAAATGCGCCTCACTGACCAAATCATCGAAGATCGTGCCTGCCACCAGCGAAAGCTGATGCGCATTAAGCTGCCGGGTCAGTTCGGCGGCATCGGTTGGCAGATAGCCCCAGGGACCGAGTTCAATACTGGGATAGCCGGCCTGCGCGGCTTCGGTCAGGACTTTCTGCCACGGCGGCAGAAAGGGATTAGCGGGATCATCCACGCCCCAGCTACAGGGGGCATTCGCAATATGAAAGGTCATGATATCTGCCTGTGCAGTGAAAACTGCTGGCAGTATCAAATAAAAATTTCATCTCAGACAACAATGAAAGTTTCATTTTTTGATAGAGATCGCGTTTAAAAATCCCGTTAAATGATAGATTACTATCAAATAATAGCTAACCTGTTATTTCTACAGGTTTTCAAGCGTTACGATCTCAAATGGTACGGTCACCTGTGCAAAATGGTCAGGCTGATCCCTCCGGCTGCTGAGACAGGTAGCGATCACCGCCTCCGCCATCGCATCAATACGGTGCCGCACCATCAGCGTGATGGTGCCGTCAATCAGCGCCAGTTCATCGCCAGGCAGCGGGCCGTGGCACAGCAAATCAATCTGCGTGCGACCGCTCTCACGCAGCGCCTGTATCACGCCCTCTATGCCGCCGCAGGGCGCATAAATCATGACCAGATCGTCGTGGGCTTCCAGCATTTGCCGGGTCGCCTGATAGCCTCCTTCACCCGACTCATGCGTTTTTAACGGTTCCAGTACCCGCTGACTGATGCCCGACTCGCGCAGGTAGGAGCGGAAACTGATTTCGCTGCTCTCCTGGCAGGTGAAACGGTGGTCGCCCAGCAGCACACCGACACATCCCGGCTCACGCAGCAGATGATGTGCCATCCAGGCCGCAGTGCGTCCTGCTTTCTGATTATCGATGCCAATAAATCCGGCATGGTCACAGGGCGAGAAATCCGAGAACAGCGCGTAAACCCGCACGCCCAGCCGTGAAACATCCTGGATTGCATGACGGATCAGCGGGTGATCCAGCGCCACCAGCGCAATCACATCACTGCGCTGTGCCAGCTGACGCAAGGAATGCGCGACGGCTTCAACCTCGTGAATATCATGCCAGCAGAATTCAGGTTCGCTACCCTGTGGCTGCTGCGCCCTGAGCTGCTGCTTCAGCGCCTCGCCCAGCTGCTGATAAAACGAATAGCGGGCAGGCAGCAGGATAAAGCTCACGCGGAGTGCGGCTGCAGCCAGTGGCGCGGTGGTCTGGCTGTGCGCCTGGGTCAGGCGATAGCCCAGTTCACGGGCCGCAGCCAGCACCTTCTGCTCGGTCACACTGCGTACCGGCGCTCGGCGGTTCAGCACCCTGTCTACCGTCGCCACACCCACGCCCGCCGCCTGCGCAATGGCCGTCATCGTCACTTTTGACATCACCCTTCTCCTGCTTTTCCTGTTCCCATTAACTAACGGCTACGTCTTTATGTTCTGTTGTTTAAAACAGCACTACCTTATCGCGACAGGGCCATTTCCTCTCATTTATTTGATAGAAAATCAGAGCTAACTTTGATCTTTCTCTCAAAATGAAACATTCATTTCTTTTCGCATTCTCTTTAAAACGTTCATTTGCTAAAAAGGGTAAAAATCCCGAACCGATCCGACCGATCCGGTTGATGGGATCACATCATTAAAAGGTTAGAGCGGTGACGGTGAGCTTTTTATAGTGGAGACCTGAGCCCCCCCAGCCTGCACGTAAAAAAGGAAAAGTAATGTTCCCATCAACGCTTCCGGCTCCACGCACAACCGATGCCCGCCAGGTTCCGCAACTGCGCTGGGGCATTATCGGGCCAGGTTGGATCGCCGACCATTTTGCCCATGCGCTGCACCAGCATACCCACCAGCAGATCACGGCGGTGGCTGCGCGCGCCCCGGCAAAAGCACAGGCCTTTGCTGACAAATGGTCAATCGGCCATGCCACAGGCGACCTCAATGCGATGCTGGCACGGGATGATGTGGATGCGGTTTATATCGCGACACCCCACAATCACCATTTTCCCGATGGTCTGCGCGCGATTGCCGCCGGAAAGCATCTGCTGATCGAAAAACCGCTGGCGCTGAATGCGCAGCAGGCGGCTCAGCTTAAACAGGCCGCCGCTGCCGCGAACCTGCTCTGTATGGAGGCGATGTGGTGCAACTTTACACCGAAGTATGACGTCATCCGTCAGCTGCTGGAGGATGGCGTACTCGGTGACGTCCACACCCTGATTGCCGATCACGGTGAGTTTTTCACCCCGGATCACCGCATCTTCAATGCCGATCTGGCGGGCGGTCCGATGCTCGATCTCGGCAGTTATCTGGTGGCGCTTAGCGTATTTGTTGGCGGCGGTGCACCTGACACAATCGTCGCCCGTGGTCAGCCCGTCCCGGATGGCCGCGTCAACGGTCAGACTTCGATGCTGTTTACCCATCAGCACGGCATGCAGTCGGTGCTGAATACTACCCTGTTCAGCAATACGCCGGGCGGCGCAGTGATCGCCGGTCGTGACGCCACCCTGGAGCTGGCAGGCCAGTTCTATGCGCCCGGTGACTTTACCCTGACCTCCAGCGACCGGCGTCACCGCCTGCAATGGCAGGAACCCACTAACCGCTATGAACAACTCTGTCATGAGATTAACCACTTCGCCTGGTGTATCGGCCAGAGCCTGATCGATTCGCCTGTCCATTCGCTTGACCAGGCGATCATCACCCTGGCCACGATGGATAACGTCAGGCAGCAGATTGGCGTGACCTTCAATGAAGAACAGCAACCTTAACGTGCCTGGAGCAGAAAGATGAAAATCGCTTTTGATGTGGATGTGATTAAAGATTTAGGTATCACCCGTATGGTTCATCAGGTGGCCGACTGGGGCTACAAATATATCGAACAGTCGCCGCATCCGCAGATCAACCCGTTTTATAAACATCCCAAAGCCAGCCGTGAAATTATCACCGAGTATAAGAATGCATTGAGCGCCACCGGGCTGGAAATCTCTTCTTTTATCGTGGTCTATCGTTGGTCCGGCCCGGATGAGCTGCGCCGTCAGGCGGCGGTGAAGAACTGGAAGCGGATGATTGAGATTGCGGTTGAGATGGGTGTGCAGGTCATTAACACCGAACTCTCCGGCACGCCTAACGAGCCGGAAATCTGTGAAGAGATGTTCTATCGCTCAATGGAAGAGTTGCTGCCGATTATCGAACGTGAAGGTATCCGCGTCGAAATTCAGGCCCACCCGTGGGATTTCTGTGAAGAGAACAATGAAACCGTGGATATCGTGAAGTCGTTCCGCAGCGATAACGTGAAGTATATCTACAGCGCGCCGCACACCTTCTTCTATGACAAAGGCAAAGGCGATGTGAAACCGATGCTGGAGTATGCAGGTGACGATCTGTCCCACATGCTGATCGCCGACACCATGAACCATACGAAACACTGTCGCTATATCGTTAACCCGCCAGGCGTGGATGCCACTATTCACCAGCACGTTGGCGTTGGCGAAGGTGAAGTCGACTTCGATACCCTGTTTAAAACCCTGCGCGACACCGGTTTTGCTACCCGCAGCCATAAAGTCGGTGGTGAACCGATTATCGCGGCGTCACTGTTTGGTTACCCGGAAAAGATGAAGGTGCAGGCGATTGAAACCCGCGAACTGATTGAGCGCGAACTGCTGTAAACCTGCCTGCCGTGCAGTCGTTGCTGGCTGCACGGTGATGTCCGCGCAGGACAAACATCGCCCCGTCTGACACACTTTTGATCACTTTTCCCCTGGGCCGCTCCCCGCCTGACATCGGCCCGTCACAACACGCCCTCGCGCAGCCAGCAGAGTTAAACCGCCTTCGCAGCACCTGCTACACTCCAGACCAATATCACATCACAAGGCGAACTTTCATTATGTCGGAAAATGCATATCAGCCCGCAAAAGTCTGGACCTGGGACCCTGAAGCCAAAGGTAACGGCGCTAAAACCAATCGTCCGTTCGCTGGTCCCACCCATGAAAAAGCGTTGCCGGTCGGCAAACACCCTCTGCAGCTCTATTCGCTCGGCACGCCTAACGGCCAGAAAGTCACCATTTTGCTGGAAGAGCTGCTGGCGCTTAACGTCAACGATGCCGAGTATGATGCCTGGCTGATCCGTATCGGCGACGGCGATCAGTTCTCAAGTGGTTTTGTCGACGTGAACCCGAACTCAAAAATCCCGGCGCTGAGCGACCACTCAGCAACACCGCCGATTCGGGTATTTGAATCAGGTAATATCCTGCTCTATCTGGCAGAGAAATATGGTTACTTCCTGCCGAAAGATATCGCTGGCCGCACTGAAACGCTGAACTGGCTGTTCTGGCTGCAGGGCTCAGCGCCTTACCTTGGGGGTGGTTTCGGCCATTTCTATCACTACGCGCCAGAAAAAATTGAGTACGCCATCAACCGCTTCACCCTGGAAGCGAAGCGCCAGTTTGACGTGCTGGATCGTCGACTGGCCGATAACCGCTATCTGGCCGGTGATGACTACACTATCGCCGACATCGCCACCTGGCCATGGTACGGCAACATGGTGCTCAACGATCAGTATGGCGCTGCCGAATTCCTGGATGTGCAGTCCTATAAAAACGTGGTGCGCTGGGCGAAAGAGATCGCACAGCGTCCTGCCGTCATCCGCGGCCGCAAGGTTAACCGCGTTATGGGTGACCCGGCCGATCAACTGCATGAGCGTCATGATGCAGCCGATTTTGACATTAACACTGAAGATAAACGCCAGGCGTAAAGGAGCCCACAATGAGCGCATATGTCATCTTTATTCGCGACAAAATTACTAACCCTGAGGAATTCGCTATTTACGGCGAGAAAGCGGGCAAAGCGCGCGGCGACCATCCCATTACGCCACTGGCGTTTTATGGACAGCTTGAGACGCTGGAAGGACCGGAAGCGGACGGCGTTGTCGTGCTGGAGTTTCCGACGGCTGAAGCAGCGCACGGCTGGTATGACAGCCCGGAATATCAGGAAGCGAAACAGCATCGCCTGAAAGGTGCGGAATACCGTGTGGTGCTGGTCCAGGGTGTAGAGCAGTCATAACCTGTTATGACTATGAGAACAGTAAGCCGTAGCCATTAAGGTGCGGCTTACATTCTCATTCGCCAACAGGTTACTGAGATAACTGCACAAAAAAATCCGCAACGTCGAAACGTTACGGATTTGATTAAACTCTCTGAGTATTCGAATATCGTCCGTGATTTTATTTTCAAAAACGTTAGTAAAATCCATCGCTAACATTATGGATAGATAATACCGCTATCGTACAACTCAGATCATGTTTCGTTCAGAAAATATTAAACGAGCGCTACGCTGCCGCTGGTGCCGTAATTCTGGCGGAAGTCCGCTCCATAGGCCGCGACGGTATCTTTACCCCACAGCGCGCCCATAACGGTTCCTACGATCGGGCCAACAATGCTCCCGAAAACCAGGCCTACAACCTGAGCAATAGGGCCGAATACGGCGCTGCGGCTGGCACTACCGCCTACTGCCGCGCCAGTCGCCAGACCTTCAAAAAAACCCCAGACAGCGCCTTCTGCTGCGTCGCCCAGCGTAGCCACTAAAGCACCGCCACTTACGATTTCAGTTTCGATCAGAGATAATTCACGCATGATTAATTTCCTTATATTTAAAGATTATTACGACAGTAAAACTTCATTAAATCACCTTTAATGAAGAGGGGAGGATGCAATGCTTTTGACTAGCTGGAATATTGCTTTCTGATGTCAGCCGCATACGCTGCAACGGCATCTCTGCCAACCATTGCACCCATAATGCCGCCCGCGATAGGGCCAATTATACCGCCAACAATGGCTCCTACGCCCTGAGAGATAATACCAAATACGGCGCTTCGGCTACCGCTTCCGCCGACGGTTACGCCAGTCAGTAATCCATCCAGCACGCCCCAGACAATACCTTCAAAAAAAGTATTAACCTCATCGGCCGTCGCTGGAGCGCCACCGCTTACGACACTAATCTCGTATTCCTTTAGCTTTCTCATTATTTTTACCCCGGCTATTTAACGTAAATTTATAAGCCCTTTTATTTCAGGAAATGTAAAATTGATTTACAGGAACAATACAGCAGCAGAATGCTAAAAAAAATAGTAAAAAAATCCATTTTCTGGAAAAACCTAAACATAATAAAATCACTTTCCAGATATTATGGAACAATCAAAAACTGGGGTAATATTGGGATGATAATAATAAAAAAAGCCAGCCACCTGGTTATATTGTTAATTTTCTGACAACATTAATTCCAGAATGAATAGCAAAACCTATTCCCCAGCCAGTAAAATAGGTCCATGCAAAAAGACAAGAAACATTTTGCTAATAATTAAAAAAAACAACTGAAATTGAAAATCAGATAAAAGCATTAAGACGGCCTGCGGCCGCCATTTATTAACTTAATTCAGCTGAATACGTGCTACGCCGTACAGCTCTTTGCTGCTGTGATGCTGATTAAAGTCAGGCCTGGTGGTGACATAGAGCGTCTGCCCGTCGGGTGAGACCAGCAGATTGTCAGGGTGACGATCAAATGACCAGCTGTTTTTCACTTCATAGGTCGTGCCATCCAGTTGCAGCACCTTCTTCGACTCGCGCTGGCTGATATAAATCTCATTGCGCTTGCCGTTAAACTTAATCCCCATCGAATCACCCACATCAAGACGCTTAATCACCTTGCCGCTGCGCTCATCAAACACCAGGGTGTTTTTCGCCTTAGAATTATCCGTGACAAACAGGCGTCCTGTCGCCGGATCTTCGGCCATGTTCAGGAAAAGATAATTCTGCCCGTCACCGGCTGTCAGACGCTGTTCGATCTTGTGATTACGCGGATTGATTACCAGGATTTCACCGCTGCCGTTCGCCGCGTAAATCCGGTCGCTGACCGGCGAGAAGATAATGCCTGTGACCCACTTGCCGGCATTTTTAATCCGGGTTTTCAGGGTCAGCGTTTTGGCATCGACCACCCAGATCACACCCGGATCGCCTGTGCCGCCGACATAGAGCAGCCCGTCATGCAGAAAGATTTCACGCGTGCCAACCGGTAACCCTTTCTCGTTTTTATCGTCAAACATCAGGCGTTTCAGCACCTTTCCGTTCTCCGGATCAATCTTAGCGATGCCGCCATCCAGTGAGTTGGTGGCGTAGAGTGCGCTGCCGTCCGGCTCGCTAATCAGCCCAAAGTTTTTCAGGTCGAAATGGCCCGTCCCGGTGCTCTGCAGCGTAGTGCCATCAAGACGGTAGATCATGCCGCCACTGATATCGTTCCCTTCCGGCGCACTGGCAACATAGAGCGCATTCCTGGCGGGCAGGTACGCCATCTCATACAACCCTTCACCCAGCTCGCGCTCAATCAGGTTATCGGGGCTGGAGGGCTGCATCACTACGGCGCCACCATCCACTTTTTTCACCGCGGTCTGGCACGCCGCCAGGCTGAAGGTGGTGACCATCACCAGTGCGAGTGCCTTTTTATGCGGGCTGAACAACGCTTTCATGCTTAACTCCCCTATCGACCTGCTCTCCCGGCTGGCCGCAACGCAGAGGACAGGCAGGGAAGAAAAATGAATGAAAATCATACGCATCAGAAAAAAGACTGTAAACGCAGCGTCAGTCTGAAACGACCGAATCAGTTTAATGCGGTATGCTACTTGTCCGCAGATGCTTTTTCAGGCCCGCCCATCCATATAAAATCACTGTTTTTCAACAGATTGCAGATTTTTCTGCAGAAACGCTACAAACGCGGTGATGCGCGCCGGAAGCTGGCGCTGCGCCTGCCAGACCGCAAAAATATCGCCATCAGGGGCCTGCCAGTCGGGTAGCACCTGCAACAGTTCGCCTGTCGCCAGACTGTGCTGCGCGTCCCACCAGGAGCGCAGCAGAATGCCATGCCCATCCATCGCCAGCCGCATCGCCACTTCACCATCGTTGGTAATCAGGCTGCCGCGCACTTTCTGGCTGATGCTCTGTTCGCCGCTGGTCAGCCGCCATAACGTAAAATCGCTGTCGTGCTGACGCAGTAAAATGCAGTTGTGCTGCGCCAGATCGCGCACCGTAGCGGGCAGGCCGTGACGGGCAGCATAGGCGGGTGAGCAGCAGAGGATGCGCGGATTGGTGCGCAGTTTACGCGCTACCAGCCGCGAGTCGGGCGGTTCACCGACGCGGATATCAATGTCCATGTGCGCATCCAGAAAATTAAGCGGCTGGCTGCTGAGCGACAGCGATAGCGAGAGCTGCGGATGCAGTGCGGCAAAGGCAGAGACGCAGGGCGCAATGTGCCGACGACCAAAACCAAATGAGGCATTGATGTTAAGTGTGCCGCGCAACTGAGCCGTTTCACCGCTGACCGCCTCTTCCAGCGCCACCAGCTGATCCAGCAACGGGCGCGCACCTGCCAGATAACGACGGCCTTCCGGCGTCAACTCCAGCCGTCGCGTGGTGCGGCGCAGTAGCTGCACGCCAAGCCGTTGCTCCAGCTGGCTCAGACGCTTGCTGACCGCCGCCAGCGACAGGCCCAGTTCACGCGCCGCCGCGGTCAGACTGTCCAGCGCGGCCAGGCGAACAAAGAAGGCTAAGTCATCGGTGGAGGTGCGGGATTCTCTACTTTGATTCAACAATGGATTGCCTTTCAGGCTCATTATTTCCCCGGAATCGACAGTTATACTGCGTACACAATTCGAACATCAACCGGAAAGGTGCCCTGTGACTGACAAAATTCACCGCATTGCCGTTATCCCTGGCGACGGCATCGGCAAAGAAGTGATGCCGGAAGGCGTCCGCGTAATGAATGCGGCCGCAGAGAAATTTAACATTCCGCTGCGCTGGGAGTGGTTCAATTACGCCAGCGCCGACTACTGGCAGCAGCATGGCAAAATGTTGCCTGACGACTGGTTTCCACAGCTGAAAACCTTTGATGCGATCTATTTTGGCGCGGTCGGCTGGCCTGATGTCGTGCCCGACCACGTTTCGCTGTGGGGCTCGCTGCTGCAGTTCCGGCGGGAGTTTGATCAGTATGTCAATCTGCGCCCGGTGCGGCTGATGCCTGGCGTCAAAGCGCCGCTGGCGAATCGTCAGCCCGGCGATATCGACTTCTATGTGGTACGCGAAAACACCGAGGGTGAATACTCCAGCGTTGGCGGCACCCTGTTTCCCGGCACTGACCGTGAAGTGGTGATTCAGGAGACGGTGATGACGCGCACTGGCGTCGATCGCATCCTGAAGTTTGCGTATCAGTTGGCCCAGAGCCGGCCGAAGAAACACCTGACCTCCGCCACCAAATCCAACGGCATCGCCATCACCATGCCTTACTGGGATAGCCGCGTCGAAGCGATGTCCGGCCAGTTCCCCGAGGTTCGCGTCGATAAGTATCACATTGATATTCTCACCGCCAACTTCGTGCTGCACCCGGACTGGTTTGATGTGGTGGTCGCCAGTAACCTGTTTGGCGATATCCTCTCCGATCTCGGCCCGGCCTGTACCGGCACTATCGGCATTGCGCCTTCCGCCAATATCAACCCGGAAGGGCTGTTCCCCAGCCTGTTCGAGCCGGTTCACGGTTCTGCGCCCGATATCGCCGGTAAAGGCGTCGCCAATCCTATCGGGCAGATCTGGTGCGGGGCGATGATGCTGGAGCACCTCGGCTACAAAGCGGCGGGTGATGCGGTGTTAGATGCGATTGAACGCACGCTGGCGGCGGGACAGCATCTGACGCGCGATCTCGGCGGCAGCGCCAGCACCGAACAGCTCGGTGCAGCCATCGCCGCCGCGCTGTAAATCAATCCGGCAACTGCACCACGCACTCAGGGTGCCAGCCTGACGGTAACGGCTCCGGACGTGTTATCATCAGGCTGTGCAGTTGCAGGTTCTCCACCCCACGCGCGAACAGGCCCGGCAGTCCGCCGGGATAGCGCTCGACACCAAAGGCTTCGCCGGTTTTCGGGTCAAGTTTGTAGGCGTTATCCAGCCCCATGCCGGTCGGGGAGTCCGGGTTACAGGGCGGCCGTACATCATAGTGTCCCTGTGCAACCGGTGCCACGCTCTGCCGCATCTGCAGCTGGCTGATGACCACATCGCGTATCCAGCCCGGTTCTGCCGCATGCAGGTTAATCGCCCCTTCTGACACGCCCGTAAGATTACTGAACTGCACCTGCTCCACGATGCCGGGCATGATGGCAGGATCGCGGCGGCGTACCGAAATATGCAGCGGATCGGCTTTACCCCAGTGACAGGGCGGCGCGTGATGACAGGCAAAGGTCAGATTGCTGAACAGCAGACGCCGCATCGCGCCGCCGTCACGCGACAGGATGCCGATGCCGCGGTTGGAATCAAAAATGGTGCAGCCGGTTACCGTGACATCTTCGACGTCATCCCAGGTTTCAGTGCCGATCTTAAAGGCGCAGCTGTAGCTGCGCAGCAGACAGTTGGTGATCATGATCTGTCGCGCCGGACGCCGTAGCGCGGCCGGTTTATGGGTGGTTTTGATGCAGATGGCATCATCAGCGGCGCTGAGGTAGCTGTTGCTGACAAACACGGCTTCGCAGCTGTCGATGTCGAGCGCATCGGTATTTGGCATCGTCATGGCGTTGTCGATGGTGAGGTGGTCGATATGCACATGGCGACAGCTCACCAGATGCACTGTCCACATCGGTGCCTGCACTATGGTAAAGGCGGTCAGCGTCACCTGTTCGCAATCTTCAAACACAATGATGCGCGGCCGGTCGGCACGCGGCAGACGATAGCCCTGCTCGTCACGCTCAGCGGCAAACCAGGCTTCACCCTCGCCATCGATGCGGCCGGTGCCGCTAATGGTGATATTGCGCTGGCCCAGCGCATAGAGCAGCACGTTGTGGGACTTTTCCGCGCAGCTCAGCGCCTGTACCGCCTGGTAGTCAGCCAGCCGCGGACTGGCGATCAGCACCGCACCCGCTTCAAGGTGCAGCTCAAAATCAGAGGGCAGGTTCAGGCAGCCGCTGCGATAACGTCCGGCTGGCAGCGTCAGACGGCCACCGCCTGCCGCCGCAATCTGATCCATCGCGCGTTGCAACAAGGCCGTGTCCGGGGTTTCGCCATCGGCGACAGGGTGAAAATCAGCAAGGGAAAGGTGCATCATGCGTCTCCCGCAGGGTTGAGGAGGAGGAATTGCAGCACGATACGGCGCGGCAAACCTTTGTCTGGCCGCCAGTGCGCCGTTTCGTGCGGAACTTCACAAATTACTTCACGGCCCCTTCGGTGACGCCGCTGATGAACTTGCGCTGGAAAATCAGGAACACCACGATCAGCGGCATAATCACAATCATCGCGCCCGCCATCAGCACCGGAATGTCGATGGTGTTTTTGTTCTGGAAAAACATCATGCCAATCGGCAGCGTGCGCAGCTCATCCTTGTTGACCAGAATCAGCGGGATCAGGAACTCATTCCAGGTCCAGATAAACAGCAGCAGCCCCAGCGTTGACAGGGTCGGCCAGATAGCGGGCACCAGAATGCCCCACAGAATTTTGACCCGCGATGCCCCATCCATCACCGCCGCTTCCACCAGTTCTTTCGGCACCTGCTGAAAAGCACTGGCGATCATCAGCGTGGTAAAGGGCAGCGACAGGGCAATTTGCGGCAGGATCAGCGCCAGATAGGTGTTGGTCAGCCCCATCCAGCGCAGCTCGTGATAGAGCGGAATGATAAAGGCTTCACTCGGCAATACCATCCCCAGCGCCAGCATCGCTCCGATGACTTTTTTACCGGGGATTTTCAGCCAGGCGAAACCGAACCCGGCCAGAATGCCGAGCAGCACGCTGAACAGCACTACCGGAATGACCACCAGTACTGAGTTGAGGAAGTAGACGTTAAAGTGACCCTGCTGCCAGGCGGTCAGGTAGTTTTTGAAATTCAGCGAGGCGGGCAGCGTGAAAACACCCTGAAACAGCTCCATCTGGGTTTTAAACGAGGTCATCAGCGCCATCAGAAAAGGCAGAATCGTCATCAGCGCCACGATCCAGATCAGCGCGCGTGAAATCACCGGCGTGCTTCGCATCAGTAACGCTCCTTTAAGGCCAGGTGGATCAGATAGTTAATCCCTAAAACAATGATCATGCTGAACACCGCGACCGACGAGGCGTAGCCAAAGTAGTGCAGGTCAAAGCCCTGCTTATACATAAAGATGTTGGTCACCATGGTGGAGGTGCCCGGCCCGCCCTGGGTCATCACATAGACCAGGTCAAAGGCTTTCAGGCTGGCGATCACCGTCAGCAGCAGGGCAATCCGCAGTTCGGGCCGCAGGCCAGGCAGCGTGATGCGCATAAACTTCTGGCGACGTGACGAGCCATCCAGATCGGCGGCTTCCAGCAGTGATGGGTCCATACGCTGCAGGCCCGCCATAAACAGCACCAGACAGAAGCCGAAAAAGTACCAGGTGGCGACCAGCCCCACGGCGGGCAGCGCCCAGGTAAAATCACCCAGCCAGGAGAGCGCCAGCTGTGGCAGCCCAATCGCGCGTAATATCTGGTCGATCGGCCCGAAGGCCGGATTATAAAGCCAGCGCCACACCACGCCCAATACCGCCATCGGCATAATGTAGGGCAGGAAAAAGAGAATGCGCAGCACGCTGCGTTCGTTGTTGTTGCGCGTGTCATAGAGAAAGCTGCAAAGCAGCAGGCCGACGCCAATCGGCAACAGGGTATAGAACAGCATCAGGATGGCGTTGTTGCCCAGCGCAATCCAGAAAACCGGATCGCTGAACATCCGCAGGTAGTTACTGATGCCACTAAACACCGGCAGCGAGGTGCCGTCCCATTCAGTAAAACTGATACCCAGTGAGGCCAGCAGCGGGAACAGCAGAAACACCGCATAGACCAGCACCGCAGGCAGAACATAGAGAAAATTACGCCAGCCGCTTAAATTCAACATAACCCTACTCGTGGTTCAGAACGATGCTCAGGCCCGGCTGTGCGCCGGGCCTCCGGCTTAATGCTTCAGGGTTTTCAGGTAACGCTGATAGTTATTATCAAAATTGGCCACCATCTGATCGGCAGTCTGACGACCCGCCAGCAGCAGCTGGACGTTCTGATTCAGCTCGGCATTCATGGTCGGCGTGGCCCAGTCCACATAGTGGCCTAAACCGTCATAGTCGTTGAGCGTCAGCCAGACCTGATACGCCTCCGCCAGCAGCGGATTGTCCGCCGGCATTTTGGCCGCCTTGTTAGTACTGGCCGGCAGGAAGCCCACTTTCAGCCAGCGGTTCGCCATAGCATCCGAGACCATATAGTTGATGAACTTCGCCGCGCCCTCCTGCTGATCTTTGCCTTTGGCGGTGCTGGTAATCGAGAACGCCAGATCGGTCCCGCCCACCATCAGCGGCTGCTTCACGCCTTCACCGGCAGGCATTGCGGCAAAGTGAATATCCTTGTTGTCTTTAAACTGGCCGAGATACCAGGTGCCACTGACGAGGAACGCGGCCTGGCCGTTCTGGAACAGCGTCGCCGCATCGTCGTGACCAATGCCCTGAAAGCCAGGGAAGAAGTACCCTTTGTCGGTCCAGCTCTTCATCATGGTGGCGGCATTGACCAGCTTGCTGTCTTTGAAGGTACCGCCCACATCGTAAATCAGATTATCCAGCGTCTTGCGGTCGTGGCTCTCAATCTGCGCCTGCCACAGGGTGCTGAGCAGCTGCTGGCCCATGTTGCCATCGAGCAGGCCCAGCATCATCGGTGCGGTGCCCTGCTGTTTCAGCTTCGCCATGGCACTTTCCAGCTCGGCCAGCGTTTTCGGTACCGCAATGCCCACTTTATCCAGCAGCGCTTTGTTGTAATAGAGACCGACCATTTCGCCCAGGCTGGCGACGCCGTAAAGCTTGCCGCTGCCGAACTCGCCACTGTCTGACCAGCGGTTACGTTTCAGAATCGAGTCCGGGAAGCGCGTGGTCCAGCCGTAGCTGGCGGCATAGCCGTCGAGTGGCAGCAGCAGCTTATCTTTAACCAGCGACCCCATATCACCGCCGCCCTGATTGACCTGGGCGATCTGCGGGCCATCACCGGCAGTCAGTGCCAGCTTCAGCGGAATGCGGGTATCTTCAAAAGAGTGAACTGAGCGGTTGATCACGATGCCGGGATTCTGCTGTGAGAACTCTTTAATCCCTTCATCCACCGCGGCAGTCTGCTCCGGGTAGTTGTAGATATCCCACTCATTCAGAGTAACAGCGGCGTGAGCGGCATGAGAAACGCTGCCCGCCAGCAGGCCTGCTGCCAGCAGCCGACCCACATTGCGAATTCGGAACGAACGAACGGAGGAAACAGACATTATGCTCACCTTCTTCAGACCAGGATCGGCATCCTTTCATCTCACCGCCTGACATCCTGCAGGCTGCAGCCGCACACAAACGCACTCACTCATACTTACTTTAATAGAAAAATAAAGTCAAACAGCCTGCAGTGGGAATTGCAACGCTGTGAGCACGCGCAAATAAACAGCGACATGGCGTGAAATTCAGCACACCGCGCTGGCTTTCAGACGATTAACCCTGGCGGCACGTCGCCAGTCACGTTTTCAATAGCAGGAGATACCAGTACAATAATCGCAAAATAACGTCCTGATAAAACATATGAAAATCCTATCACGCTCACACTTTTCCCTTCCGGACGGCCTTAAAACGCTGGCCAGCCGCGGCGCTCCTGACGTGTTGGCGATCACAGTTGTGCATCCTGACGCCGCTAAACATTGCCGAACCGCCTGCGTTAGTGCGATAAGGTAATTATTCTATCTTGAAAACTAAGTCCACTTTCATTAACGTAACTTTCATCTGCGGATCTGTTCAATCCCTGACCGGTTCCCTCACTCACGAGAATTCACCATGGCGAATCAAAGTGTCATTCGTCCGGCCACGCCGGCGGACTACCCGGCGCTCTACCGCATCTGCCTGGAAACAGCCGATGCAGGCAGCGATGCCCGCGCGCTCTACTCCGATCCCGACTATCCCGGCCAGCGTTTTGCCGTGCCCTATGCGCGCTTCGCGCCTGACTTTGCTTTTGTGCTGGAGCGGGACGGTGAGGTGCAGGGTTATGTCGTCGCCGCGCCCGATACCCGCGCGTTTGAAGCACAGCTTCAGGCCGAATGGTGGCCGCAGCTGCAGGATAAGTATCGTGATCGCAGCGCCAGCGCCCCGCTCGACAGCAAAGTGCTCGACGCAATACGTCATCCCGACCAGGCTGCTGACACGCTGGTGACGCAGTGGCCCGCGCATCTGCATATCAACCTCCTGCCGGCGGCGCAGAAAGGCGGCTGGGGTCGCCGGATGATTGAGCATGAGCTGGCGGCGTTGCGGGCGGCGGGCGTCAGCGGTGTCCATCTTGGCGTCAGCCTGCAGAACGAGCAGGTCTGTGCCTTCTATGCGCGCATGGGGTTTACCCCTATCCTGCGCAGCAATGCCATCTACATGGGCCAGTTACTCTGAGTGAGGTAGCCGATGACCAGCCTGCGCTTGCAGAATGTGAAGAAGTCGTATGAACACGTTAATGTCATTCATGGCATCGACCTGACGATTAACAGCGGTGAATTTGTGGTGTTTGTCGGGCCATCCGGCTGCGGCAAATCGACGCTGCTGCGGATGATCGCCGGGCTGGAGGAGATCAGCAGCGGACAGTTGCTGATTGAGGAGCAGGACATGACGCAGCAGCCCGCCACCGAGCGTGGCATCGCGATGGTGTTCCAGTCTTATGCGCTCTACCCCAACATGACGGTGCGCGGCAATCTGGCCTATCCGCTGGAGGTGATGAAAAAGTCCAGAGCGGAGATCAACGAGGCGATCACTCAGACGGCAGCCCGTCTGCATCTCACCGAACTGCTTGATCGCCTGCCGCGTGCGCTCTCTGGCGGACAACGGCAGCGTGTGGCGATAGGCCGGGCGATTATTCGTCATCCGCGTATCTTCCTGTTCGATGAACCGCTCTCTAACCTTGATGCTGAACTGCGCCTGCAGATGCGCATTGAGATCGCCCGGCTGCACGCCTCGCTCGGTAACACGATGATTTATGTGACCCACGATCAGCTGGAGGCGATGACGCTGGCTGACCGCATTGTGGTGCTGCGTCAGGGCCGCATTGAGCAGGTCGGCGCACCGCTGACGCTCTATCACGATCCGGATAATCTGTTTGTCGCTGGCTTTATCGGCTCCCCGAAAATGAACTTCCTGCGGGCGGAAATCAGCGCCACCGGCGAGGGTGAAGTGCAACTGCGGGTGCCGGAACTGAAAATTGAGGGCCTGGTGCTGAAAATCGCCGCAGACTGTCGTGAGGGCCAGACCGTGACGCTGGGCATTCGTCCTGAGCATTTCCAGCCCGCCGCGCAGACGCCGGATGCACTGCGCTTCCACGGCGAGCTGGCCTATGGCGAGATGCTGGGCCACACCAACTATCTCTACCTGGATATCGGGCGCGAGCAGATGCTGGTGGTGGAAGAGCGCGAAGCAACCACGCGCGATATGGGCACACAGGTAGAACTGGGCTTTTCTGCCGCGCATTGCCTGCTGTTTGATGAGCAGGGATTGCGCCTGCGCTAAGGCAAACGCGGAAATAAAAACGGGCGCCGAAGCGCCCGTGAGATTGTTGACAAAGTCCAGCTCGATAGCGGTAAGACCGAGCCTGCGAAGGGAACACGGTAAGATCGGAAAGACGCAAAAACCGCCATCCATGGCATGCCCGGCCCGCGCGATTACGCACCTCATCCCTGAGGTGCGCCCGTAACCGGGCCAACGCGTTGCGTTGTTCAAAAACGCTCCCGGCGTTTTTGTCCCTGCCGCGGGACGCTTTCCTCCTCTGAGCGTGCTCCCTGCGCATTGCGCTTATTCATTGCTGCCAGACTCACCCTGACTTGGGTTTGTCAGCAGTCTGGCGGGCGCTTAGCGCCCGTTTTTATTCCAGGGATAACTCAGGTGACCGGCTCTTCATCGGCCTGCGCCGCCAGCAGATCCAGCAGCCGGTTGACGGCAAAACCCGCCGCGCCCAGCGCCCACATCCGGTTCGATTCCGTCAGGAACTGCAACGGCGTCATGTGCGGCGTCAGTTTGAGCCGGTATGCCTGGAAGCTCTGAGTGATGTGATCGAGCAGAATGCGTGATGCCATGTGCGGCTCCATCGCCAGATAAACCACGTCCGGATCGTAGGCCACTGACAGGTTCGCCAGCGAAATCCCCAGCTCGCGCCCTGCCTCTTCCAGCACCGCCAGCACCTCGGGCGTTGGTCGCTGATCCAGCGCCTGCAACGTAAGGCCCTCCATCGGTTCCTGCTCCGCCAGCCGCTGCAGAATGGCGCGCGATGAGGCGACATCTTCCAGCAGACGCAGCGAGCCATCACCCACCAGCCCGTTGCCGATCTCGCCTGCCTTGCCATGACGACCGCGATAGAGCTGACGATTCAGGATGATGCCTGCACCGATCCCTTTGCCGTAGGTGGCGATTACCGCTGACTGGGCATTACCGAGCTGCCCAAACACCAGCGCCGCCATCGCCATCGCGTTGGCGTCGTTCTCGATAAAGACCGGCAGCGAGAAACGCTCTTCCAGCAGACGTGCAATCGGGACATTATCCCAGTCGAGCACTTTGGAGCGGATGCAGTAGCCGTTTTCAGCATCAACCAGGCCCGACAGCGCCAGGCCAATCGCCCCGACCCGCTTCTCCTCGACACCTCGCAGGAACTTCGCCAGCGCATCGCCGAGCTGGCGCGGTGTCAGCGTGCCTTTCGGCATCTGCTGCTCGCCCAGCAGATTGCCGCTGAGATCGGTCATGACGATCAGGTTGCGTTCTGCATTGAGCTGAATGCCAATCACGCTGGCGCGATCGGGATTGAGTCCAAGCAGCGTTTTTGGCCGTCCCATCGACACGCGACGCAGCCCCAGCTCCTGCACAATCTCCTGTGCCAGCAGCCGATTAGTCGCCTGCGACACGGTCGACATGCTCAGTCCGCTGCGGACTTTCAGGTCTGACTGGCTGATCGGCGCATTTTCAACAATCAACCGCAGAATGCGCGCGGTTACGTTGGGAGCGGTCATAAATTCCTCGGGTTATCTGGCAGAAGAGGTTCAGCCAGTTTCAGATCGGGTATCGGACAGGCGTCAGCTGCTGCGCCAGTATCAGCGCCCCGCTCAGGGCATCGCCCTGCGGCGTGACCAGCCGGGCCTGAATATCGTCATCCAGCCAGCGCTGTATTGGCGTCGCCACGCCCCCCATCAGCGCCACCCGTCCGCTGCTCAACGCAATCAGACGGCAGACCATCAGACCGATATCTGCTGCGGTCTGATGCAGCAGATCCTGAGCGTGACAATCCCCCGCGTCGGCGGCCGCAAAAACCTGTGGCACCACGCGTGCCCAGTCAGCAGGCGTCGCTGAGCGCGTCCAGAGCAGCATCGTTTCCGGGCTGTCACTGAATTGCGCCATCAACTGCCGGGTAAAGGCAGTCGGCATAATAATTGACTCATGGGCCAGCAGCGCCAGACGCAGCGCACGACGGCCCAGTTCTGCGCCCGAGCCCTGGTCAGACAGGGAAAAGCCCCAGCCGCCAAGCAGCGTAAAGCGTTCGCCATCCCAGGCCGCGCCCTGACTACCTGTGCCGATGATAAAGACAGCGCCAGGAGCGCCACCATGCGCACCCGCACAGGCGATCTCCACATCGCTGACCACCTGTAACGCCGCGCAGGCGGGCTGCCAGCTGGCGAGCCGCGCCTGCACCGAGGCGACATTCGCACCCGCTAATCCGGCCACCAGCGCGGTCTGCGTTAGCGCCTCCGGGGCTAATCCCGCCTGTGACAATACCCGGTCAATCAGTTGTCCGACACAGGTCAGCGCCGCGTCATAGTCTGACCAGACGTTGGCTGGCCCGCCAGTGGCTTCCGCCAGCACGTGGCCCTGCAGGTCGGTTAACCGCGCGCGACACTGTGTACCGCCGCCATCAATGCCAAGAAGATAGTGTGGTTGCACGCGCTTCCTTCCCGATTTTGGGTTATAGCCATAATGAGCGAACGATAGGATAAAAAAACTTAAATCGCAATAACAAATAAATATAGCAAAATCATATCTGAATTTTATTCTTAATTTACATAACGATAACAAAAACCACCTCGCAAAACGCGCAGTGCGTTATTGACATTAGTTTTTCTGTCGTAATAAGTTGGTGGTTAGATTATCAACAGGCGCGCCCGATCACAGGCGGGCTATGCATCATGCGATTTCAGGAGCAGGGGTTTAACATGAAAGTAGGCATTATCGGTCTCGGCTTTCGACTGTCCCACGTGATCAAAGAGTTCAGCAAAGCCGACGACGCCTTCTCGGTAGTGGGTTATTACGATCCGGCACCCGCCGGACTGCCTAATCTGCACAGCTTTGGTATCGCGCCCGGCCAGGCCTTTGCGTCCATCGACGCGCTGCTGGAGCACGGCGGAATGGATGTGGTGCTGGTGGGCTCTCCCAACTTTCTGCATCTGGAGCATGTGGGTCAGGCGCTGGCAGCGGGTTACACGGTGTTTACCGAAAAGCCGGTGGTGATCAATGAAGAGCAGACCATGGAGATGGCGAAGCTGGTGCGTCAGTATGGCGAAGCGCGCATTCTGGTCGGCCTGGTGCTGCGCTACTCCCCGCTCTATCACGATCTGCTGGCGGCACGCGATGCGGGCCAGTTGGGTGAGATCACCTCGATTGAGGCGACGGAACATATCAAGCCTTACCACGGCGCATTCTTCCAGCGTGACTGGCGGCGTCTGGAGAAGTATGCCGGTCCGTACATTCTGGAGAAGTGCTGCCACGATATCGACCTCTATCAGGGCCTGTTGCAGGAGCGTCCGATCCGCGTCGCCAGCTTTGGTGGCCGGAAATCCTTTACCCCGGCGCATGCACCACAGGGAGCGATCACCGCTGAGTCAGAGCTTTATCACGTGAAGCCTAGTGGCTGGTCGAGCACCGATGCGGTCTTCGACAGCGACGCCGATATTGTTGACTACCAGACCGCCCTGATTGAGTACGAAGGCGGCGCGACGCTGGCTTTCCATGCCAACCTGAACGTTCCGGATGAGTTCCGCCGTTTCTGTGTGATGGGCACGGACGGCATGGCAGAAGGCGACTTTGTACGAAACTACTTCCGCGTACATAACGCGCGCAGCGGTGAAAAAGAGGTCGATACCGCCTACAGCGGCAATGCGTATGACGGTCACTACGGCGCAGATGCGCTGATGGCAGAAGAGATTGTTAAACATATTAAACAGGGAACACCGCTGAAAGTTTCAGTGGTGGACGCGCTGGAAGCGGGCCTCACCGCCATAAAAATCGATGAGGCGCGCAAAACCCGCAGCGTTGTGGACATGCGTGAAAGCTGGCTAACATTTGACGCCAACCTGGGAAAAACCGGGACCTGATGGGCCCATCCTGCGGGTCAGACACCCCCTCTGACTCCGGGTTTTGAATGGCAGTATGACTGGTAACTTCCTGTACTGGCCTTCGGGCCAGTGACATTATTGATGGTGAGCGCCACCGTAATAACTCTGCCCAACGCTCAGCCAACGTCTTTTCCCTTCTCTCCAGCCTGAGGCTACTTGCATTCTTAAAGCGATGGGGACATACGCCTGCGCGCAATTCAACAACCGCACAATTCCCTCCAGTGACCCAATCATCCTCACCTACCTGCTCCACAGCCTGAGGCGACGAGCAGACTCAAAGCGATGGGAGCATACGCCTGTAGCAGAGCATAGCGGGCCAGGGATGGCCCGCGCTGAGCGTGCACCGCAGTCCATAACCGCACAAATCCCCTCAGCCAATCCAACCAGCCCCGACGCCAGTCCTAAACTGGATCCACCTCATTCTCCAGCTTCTGACGCCGCCGCAGATGCGGAAACAACGTCATCCACAACGCCACCACAATCAGCGTACCGATGCCGCCAATCGCTGCCGCGGGTGCCGCTCCCATCCAGGCTGCCAGCAACCCAGACTCAAACTCGCCCAGCTGATTCGACGTATTGATAAAAATCGCGTTAACCGCATTCACCCGTCCCCGCATAGCATCCGGCGTATCCAGTTGCACCAGCGCACCCCGGATCACCATACTCACCATATCAAAGCCCCCCAGCGCACAGAGGGCAATCAGCGACAGCCACAGCTGCGTGGACAGCGCGAACACCAATGTGGCAACGCCAAATCCCGCCACCGAGCCAAACATAATCATCCCGACATGCTTGTCCAGCTTGTGACGGCTCAGCCAGATGCCGACCAGCAAGGCGCCCACCGACGGCGCACCGCGCAACATTCCCAATCCCCACGGCCCGGTATGCAGAATATCTTTGGCAAAAATCGGCAACAGTGCCGTCGCGCCACCCAGCAGCACCGCAAACAGATCGAGCGAAATCACCCCAAGCACATCCTTGCGCTCACGGATAAAGTGAATCCCGGCAAACAGATTCTTCATATTCATTGGCAGACGAGCCTGCACCGGATGCTCATAGCGCAGCAGACTCACCAGCGTCAGCGAAATCAGATAAAACAGTCCGGAAACGCCATATACGACATGCGGCCCGGCAACATAAAGCAGCCCGCCCATCGTCGGCCCGACAATCACCGCCGCCTGGCCCCCTACCGAGTTCATCGCCATGGCGCGCGCCAGAATCGAAGGCGGCACCAGCGACGGCAGCATTGAGGACATTGCAGGCCACTCCAGCGCCTTCGCCACCGCAATCATAAACACCAGTCCCCACAGCGCGGTCTTGTCAGCGGTATGGAATAAGGTAAGCACCACTAATGCCACCAGTGCAGCAAATTCCACCAGCTGCCCCAGCAGCACAATGCGCCGCCGGTCATATTGATCCGCAAGATGACCTGCAGGTAGCGCCAGCAATACCGACGGCAGAAACTGCATCAGGCCAATCATCCCCAACGCCATTGCGCTGTTGGTCAGCGCATAGATCTGCCAGCTGATTGCCACCGAGAACATCTGAAAACCAAATGATGAGCAGGTGCGCGCCAGCCAGAACGCGACAAATGTCCGATGTCGCCACAGCGACTCTTCTGCTGTTGATGCCATAAATCCCATGTCTTATCCCAAATCAGGTGAGGAAGCCCGCATCGTTGCGCGGTGTTATTGGTGTGGTTATTGATGATGTTAAATTAACAGACCGGATGAGACCTGAATGGCTGCGGCTCCAGCCCTGGCTCTCTGCACAACAAAACGCATACTGTCCGGCACAGGCGCATCCGACCTCTCCTGACTATTACCAGCCTATTGGTCCCGACTATTGAATATATTCCAGCACATCATCAGACGCCAAAGGAATTATGTTCTCTTTGCTAATGGGTTTATTTACTTTCGCAGGCAACAAAAGGATGATTTGGATTAAGCAGATGATCTATATTTATTCACGCGTTTAAAAAAATGCGACTTTTTATATGATCAATTATCAACAAATCCTTTTTTATTGCATTTCATAGAGATAATGAAAAACAGTTTATATAACCCCTATGTTACTGAACCTATCCATCACGTTAAGCGTAATGTCTCTGGCATTTGCTATAGCGTGCCTTATCTTCAGCAAAATCAGGAAAGCAGAAATACACTTAATACAAACAACATTATTTCATTACACAATCAAATTGCCACTGAAGCAGCATTAATGATTATTCCCATCGATGATATGCGATTACGGGGAATGATTGCGGTACCGGACGCTTATTCACATTTACAGAATGGGCGAATCCGGATTGGAATTAATTATTCCAGTTTAGCGGCACATTATGCGCCACTACTTGAATTAACTAAGAAATTTGATTTCTGGCTTTATGATTTTGCGCCGCCGGGAGCAGACTGGCGACTGCTGGAATCTTTCCCTTTTTCAGGGATTGTTTTAAACGAAGCGTTCTTTAATGACAATTATGAAAAATTTACCTTTCCCTTTTTTATGGCGACATTTCGTGAAAAAGGGGCAGAGGTCATCGTACGAAGTCATACGCCGACTTTAACGGCTGAGCAGTTTGCTGAGATAAATATCAGCGGCTGGCAACAGCAACGCTCGGATGGCGATCTTATTAGCTGCTGATTCACAAATCCTGCCTTCCGGCGTTAAGGGCACACGGCGGTGCGCTTAACGTCCTTTAATCCCCCATAAAATGTCGTATTATTCCGGTTGTTAAGCGATTTAAGCTAAAAAAATCAAATCTTGATCTGATTTTGCTATAACATTTAACACAAAGGGACCGTCTGTCTTAACGGAAGAGATACTTCAGAACACCCTAATCATTTGTACTTGATAACTGGAAACAGCCTATCTGGTTGTTTTCGTGTGTTTTATGGCAACGAAACGAGGTCGATATTATGGGGAAAAACTCCTCATCTTTTGGCGTAATTCGTTTCCTGACAGTGCTGTTCGCAGTACTGACGGGCGCGTTTATGCTGATTGGCGGTGGCTGGTTAGCCGCCATTGGTGGTTCCTGGTATTACGTTTTCGGCGGTGTGGTGATGCTTATCACCGCCTATCTGCTTTCCCGTCGCAAAAGCACCGCGCTGGTTCTCTATGCGCTACTGCTGATCGGCACCCTGATCTGGGGTGTATGGGAAGTGGGTACAGACTTCTGGGCACTGGCACCGCGCACCGATGTGCTGGTGATTTTTGGTGTCTGGCTGATCCTGCCGTTTGTTTATCGCAGCTTCAACGCGGGCAGTAAAGCCGCGCTGGGGACCATGGCTGTAGCGCTGGTTGCCAGTGCTATCGTGCTGACCTATGCGGTGTTTAACGATCCGCAGGTGATAAACGGTTCAGTGCCAGAAACCGCTGACAACGCCCCGCAGGCTGCGCCGCTGAGTAACATTCCTGATGCTGACTGGCCCGCTTATGCGCGCGATCAGCAGGGAACCCGTTTCTCGCCGCTGAAGCAGATTAACCACCAGAACGTGAAAGAGTTGCAGGTTGCCTGGCAGTTCCAGACGGGCGACATGAAAGGGCCTGACGACCCAGGTGAAATCACCGATGAAGTCACCCCGATTAAAATCCGCGACACGCTTTACCTCTGTTCGCCACACCAGATTCTGTTTGCGCTGGATGCGGCCACCGGTAAGCAGAAGTGGAAATTTGATCCGGGCATGAAGGTGAATCCAACCTTCCAGCACGTGACCTGTCGCGGTGTTTCTTACCATGAAGTGCCGGCAGCAGCCGATGCAGCGAATACGCAGCCTGCTCTCTGCTCTCGTCGTATCTATCTGCCCGTCAACGATGGTCGTCTGTTTGCGCTGGACGCAGAGACCGGCGAACGTTGCCCGACATTTGGCGTCAATGGCGAGCTGGATCTGCAACACAAACAGCCTGTTACGACTGCGGGTATGTATGAGCCGACCTCGCCGCCAATCATTACAAACACCACCATCGTAATGGCCGGTGCAGTAACCGATAACTTCTCAACCCGCGAGCCGTCAGGCGTGATCCGTGGTTTTGATGTGAATACCGGCAAACTGCTGTGGGTATTTGATCCAGGCGCGAAAGACCCAAATGCCATTCCGGCTGATGAACACACCTTCACCATGAACTCACCGAATTCATGGGCACCGGCAGTTTACGATCCGAAACTGGATACCGTTTATCTGCCAATGGGCGTGACCACACCGGATATCTGGGGCGGTAACCGCACTCCAGAGCAGGAACGCTATGCGAGCAGCGTGCTGGCTCTGAATGCCACCACCGGTAAGCTGGTCTGGTCTTATCAGACTGTGCATCACGACCTGTGGGATATGGATCTGCCGTCGCAGCCGACCCTGGCTGACATCACCGATAAAGATGGCAACACCGTACCGGTGGTTTACGCGCCAGCGAAAACCGGCAACATCTTTGTCCTGGATCGCCGTACCGGCAAGCCAGTGGTCCCTGCGCCAGAAACGCCAGTGCCACAGGGTGCTGCAAAAGGCGACCACGTTGCCGCTACTCAGCCCTACTCTGAGCTGACCTTCCGTCCGAAACAGAACCTGACGGACAAGGACATGTGGGGCGCGACGATGTTCGACCAGCTGGTGTGCCGCGTGATCTTCAAGCGCCTGCGCTATGAAGGTCCGTTCACCCCGCCATCAGAGCAGGGCACGCTGGTGTTCCCGGGTAATCTCGGTATGTTCGAATGGGGCGGTATTGCCGTCGATCCACATCGTCAGATTGCGATTGCTAACCCAATGGCGCTGCCGTTTGTCTCGAAGCTGATTCCACGTGGCCCGGGCAATCCGATTGAGCCGCCGAAAGGCGCAGAGGGTGGTTCAGGTACGGAAACCGGTATTCAGCCACAGTATGGCGTGCCATATGGCGTCGAGCTGAATCCGTTCCTGTCACCGTTTGGTCTGCCATGTAAACAGCCTGCCTGGGGTTACATCTCCGCGGTGGATCTGAAGACCAACGACGTAGTGTGGAAACAGCGTATCGGTACCGTTCGCGATAGCGCGCCGGTTCCGCTGCCGTTCAAAATGGGTATGCCGATGCTGGGTGGTCCTGTCACCACCGCTGGTAAGGTGTTCTTCATTGGCGCGACCGCAGATAACTACCTGCGTGCGTTCAGCACCGATACCGGCGAGCTGCTGTGGCAGGCACGTCTGCCAGCAGGCGGCCAGGCGACCCCAATGACCTATGAAGTAGATGGCAAGCAGTACGTTGTCATCGCGGCAGGCGGTCACGGTTCGTTTGGTACTAAGCTGGGCGATTATGTGATTGCTTACGCACTGCCAGACCAGAAATAATTCACGACGCTGTGAATAGCCTAAGGCGGACTCCGGTCCGCCTTTTTTGCGCTATTTTTTCATCTCACGCCAGTTGAGCCACGCGCAAAACAGCATCACTACACAGGTTGCCAGAAACACTGGCCGCATCCCGAACGTCCCACCTATCAGCCCACCGAACAACGGACCGCTGACCTGGCCGATATACTGCGCCGACGTCGAATACCCCAGCATCCGCCCGACCTGTGAACCGGGCACGTTATGACGGATTATCGCCGTAATGCACGGCATCAATCCGCCCAGCGCCATCCCCATCAGAAAACGCAGCAGCACCAGTTGCCAGGCCGCTGTGATAAACGCCTGGGGGATCAGCAACAGCCCACTGACCAGTAATCCGCCGGTCAGAACCCGCCAGTGCCCTACCCGATCGGCCAGACGACCCAGTCGGGGTGCTGCCAGCACCGTGCCCAGCGCCGCCGCAGACATCACCAGGCCGGCGATCATCGTGATTTGATGGTCACCCTGCACGAACTCGCCCACGTAAAGCGTAATAATGGGTTCAATCGACATGCTGGCGAAGATCAGCAACATGCCGGAGAGCCACATCAGCCGCACCAGTGTGTGATTCACCGGTTCTGCTTCAGGATGCGGTTGCTGGCTGGCACGCGACGTCGCAGCAGCACGTGGCTGCTCTTTGAGTAAAAAGGTGGTCGCGAGGAAGGCGAGAAAGATGACCGCACCGGTCAGCCAGAATGTCTGACGAATGCCGATCAGCGGCGGTAAAGCGCCACCCAGCAGCGGTCCCACTACGTTGCCTGCCATAATACCGGATGACAGGATGCCCAGCGCCCAGCCGGTCTGCGCTTTTGGCGTCTGCGCCGCCACCAGAATGGTCGATCCCGATGCGTAGCCACCCAGCAGCCCGGCCAGCAGCCGCAGCGCCACCAGCTGCCACGGCGCGGTTGCCATGCCAATCAGCGACATCGCAATCGCCATTCCCAGGCTGGCCCGGATCAGCATCAGCTTACGACCGTAGCGATCAGCCAGCCTGCCCCACAGCGGCGCAGTCAGCGCGGCGCTGAAAAAGGTCGCGCCATAGGCCAGCCCGGACCAGCGGGCGATGGCCGCGGGCTGCTCAACGCCCAGTTGCTGCACATAGAGCGGCAGAAATGGCAGCAGCAGCGTCATCGCCACGATGGTGGTAAAAGAGCCGACGACGCAGACCGCTAAGTTACGTCGCCAGTGCTGAAACTCTGCCGTTTCGAGTAACTGTTGCATGTAAATATCCGTTGAATGATCAGGGATACAGGCTAACCGGCGTAGCGGATGAACAACAGTCATCGCAGGATAGTTACTTTGTGGCGCTGATTGTTGTCAGCAGGCAACAATCAGTTCGGATTCAGCGCCGTAATCAGGGTATCGCACAGCAGTGTCACCGGTGACGCCGGTTCAGGCGTGTTGTGCAGCAGCAGATAGCTTTGCAGGCGATCCATCTGCCACTCCGGCAGCAGTTGCTGAATGTCGCCACGCGCAATCGCCTCCTGTGCCATGTAGGACGGAAGATAGGCGATACCGCTGCCCGCCAGTGCGGCATTGAGCAGCGCCATGCTGTTATTGGCGCGAAAGCGGCTGCGCACGTCCAGTGCCAGCCGCTGTTTATCGCGGCGGAACGGCAGTGCGGCGGTGTGCGCCGGACCATGAAACAGCAGCAGGTCGTAGCGCGGCAACATCTCAGGATGCGTGATGGCGGGTCGCTGCGCCAGGTAAGCGGGCGCGGCATAAAGTCCCCACTCGATATCGCTCAGTACCCGGAAATTGCCCTGCTGCGGCGATCGGGATCGGATCACAATCGCCAGATCGACCTGATCGTCCAGCCGATCGTGATTGCGATCGGTCAGATCGAGATCGACGTTAATATGCAGATGGCGGCGCAGAAAACGATTGAGAACGGGAACCACGCACTGGCAGCCAAAAGTGACGGGCGCCTGTAGCCTGACATGCCCAGTGGGCTGCTGATGCACCTGCTGCACAAACGCCTCGGCGCGCTGCACTTCAGCCAGCATCCTCACACAGTAAGGATAGTAAGCCTGACCCAGCTCAGTCAGTGCCAGCCGCCGGGTAGTACGCTGCAGCAGCCGGATACCGAGCCGCAGCTCCAGACGGGCAATTTCCCGGCTGACGTGAGATTTGGACAGGCCAAGTGCGCGTGCCGCCTCGCTGAAACTCTGTAATTCCACAACCCGTGCAAATACCAGCATGGCGGTTAAGTTCGCGCCATTTTCCATGTTTCCCGACTCCGGCAGTAAGGGGGGCTGGCAACAAACTAACATGTTCGGGCGGGATCGCTGTGGCTGACCGGCAAAAAAAGCGAGGCGAAGTTCAGGAGAAGAGCGGCGCAGAGCGCGGGCCGACCGTCCCGTCTGTGTGCGATGTCGGGAAGGCCTTATCAGGCATCAGCTGGCCATCGCCAGAGGGAACAGCAACCGATCCGGCTCGACGCGACGCTGACGGCGCAACTGGCCTGGCGTCATCATAAAGTAGTTTTTAAAGGTGCGGGTATAGGCCTGCTGGGTATCGAAGCCGTAATTCATCGCCACCTGTAATATCGCTTCGTTGCTGCTTAGCAGACTGAGTGCAGACTCGGTTAAGCGACGCTGGCGGATATATTCTGCCAGTGAAAAGCCGGTATGCTGACGAAACAGGCGTTGCAGATGCCAGCGCGAATAGCCCGAGCGGCGTGCCACCTCATCCAGATGCAGATCGTGTCCTAAGTTGTTCTCAATCCAGTCCAGCAAACTCCGAATAAACTCGCGCTGATTCATGGTTCCTCCTGTTGATGCTGATGTGCAGTGGAGCCACTCTACCCGCTAAAATTTATCCCTTAATTAGCAGAAAATTAGCGCAGAATTAGCAACGGCTGAAACGGGAGCGGAAAGGCGCGGCCTGCGGGGCTTTGGGGGGGAATCAATCGTGCGATTGTTGATAAAAAAGAGGCAAAAATAAAAATTTTACGTCAGGGGTGATGAGGGCGATCCGGAGCAGCAGTCTGTACACTATGAGGCGAACCACTGTGTTCAGCATGTGTCACCATTACCACAGTTAAACTCTTTACATTTCACGACAAAATGTATTTCTCGTTTTACTGGTTTAGTTTAATTTAAAGGGGCCTAAGCCCCTTGCGGTATAAAATGGATTTTATCTGAAGCGTCTTATCCTGGGGATCATTGATATTAGAAAACAGATCACTCCTGCTTCGAAAAGAGTAAAAGAAGAACCCAGTCAATAAATTTAACAATACTAATCGCAGTACAAATCATGATTAAGAATTCGGACATTCCCTTGGGCGCAGCATACCAATGTTCAAACATCACGTTAGCCCCACTCAACAATGAGAACGAAATAAGAATTCCGACAAATATTGATATACACCTAATGATATTTTTTTTCATTATAACTACCAGTTACATTCAGAGCCACTGCTGCAATTAGATGAACCACTGCCGCCACCATTTCCATTACCATTGGTGAAACAACCGCCACTGAATGCACCGCCAATCACCCCAACAGCAAGGCCAGGCACTCCCCCCCAAACTCCGGCTATCATTCCACCAATAATTCCGTTATTGCAGGAAATGACGTCAGGATGATTAGGGTTGAATGCTACGCCGCCTGAGTGTCCACTCGATGTACTTCCATGCTGACTTTGTTTAGCTGACGCTCCAGCATAGGCAGGGTCATATGCACCGCTTGCACCTGTAACGAAAAGACATTGATTATTTTCTAAGATTTTCATTTAACAAATTCCTTTTGTTTTTTTATCTTTAGCAATCTCTATTGCCAGCACTTTTATATCAATTGAGCTTTTTATGAGCAACTACTTATTATCCTTAATGAAATTTAGAAAAAAACAATTAATATCAAATAGATTCACGGATATAAAAGGTTTTTTTGAGTTCCTTCCTGTCTAATTACCTTGCCAGAATATTAATATTTATGTGCTTTTGTGACATCGAGCACAATTCGTTCGCAGAGTTAATTTTCATTGCATAGTTTTAACATTTTTGCGCTGAGTTTGATTATCGAAAACGAAGTCCGTATTTAATAAAAATCATTTTAATGTAATTGTGTCATTAAATAACTCCTGCAGATTCTGGATAGTGTTTACTTAATAATGAAAACATCAAAATTTCATCCTGAAACATGTGGTTTTGCCCTCGTTTAATTTGGTAAATGCGGGTAGGGTTCTGATTGAGCACTGTAGATGCAGCCAACGCCGCCACAGTGCCAGGTATGAAGACTGCAATCCGCCAGAATAATTCGTGCTGTGCCAGGGCGGCCAGACGCAGCCGTCCCAGAGAGCTGACAAAAGTCAGTGACCTGGACGGTAAGTCGCAGCCAACGCCGCCACAGCGCGAAGTATGACGGCGGATAATTCTGGCCTAACAATTGGTGAGTAAACTCTCTCTTATCTTTATGAAGGAGATCAGCCATGCGCGTGTTACTGGTTGAAGATGATGAAATGATCGGCGCGAACCTGCAACAGGCACTGCAGGGCGCGGGCTGGTCAGTAGATTGGGTGCGCGATGGCGTTTATGCCCAGAATGCCTGGAGCGAAGGCGGCTACAGCTGCGTGCTGCTCGATCTCGGCTTACCGCGCGATGACGGTCTGCAGGTTCTGCGCCGGGCGCGCGGGCGCGGCGACGCGACGCCGGTGCTGATTCTTACCGCACGCGACACCGTGGCGCAGCGGATACAGGGACTCGACAGCGGTGCGGACGACTACCTGCTTAAACCGTTCGATCTCCAGGAAGTCATGGCCCGGATGCGTGCCATTACGCGACGCAGCCACGGCGCAGCAGACTCGGTGCTGGGCAGCGGCGATGTCCAGCTGGATATGATGACCCGCGAGGTACTCTACAAAGGCCAGCGCGAGCAGCTGACGGCGCGGGAATATGCCCTGCTCTACGCGCTGCTGGAGCGGCCAGGTGCGATCTTGTCGCGCGAACAGCTGGAAAACCGTATCTACGGCTGGGGCGATGAGGTCAGCAGCAATGCAGTAGATGTGCTGATCCACGGCATGCGTCGCAAGCTCGACAACGACGTGATCCGTAACGTGCGCGGGCTGGGCTGGCGGGTTCCGGCAATATGAAACCTTTCCGCTTTATGCGCTCACTGCGCAACAAACTTCTCTCTACGCTGCTGGTTATTCACCTGCTGATGATCGGCGGCGTCACATGGTATTTCTTCAGCTGTTACGGCGATATGGTCGGTACCATGAAGGACGATCAGCTGGCAAAAATCGCTGATGCCTGGTCCACTAATAAACAGATGCCCGCCCTGATGCCGATGCTCATTGCGCCGGACAAAGCAAAAAGCGCCTTTGTAGTTCAGCTCTGGGACGATCAGGGCCAGTTGCGGGCCAGCTCATGGCCGGAGTTACAGGCTCCGCTGCAAAATCAGCGCGGATATCACGATGTGCATGTGGGTCAGTGCGACGACTGTGAATGGCGTATTTTTACCCGGCCAGGCATGCCCGGCAGCGAGATTAAAACCATCCAGGTGATGTACAACCTCAGCTACATGAAAGCCTCGATGGTTAAGCGGGCGCTGTCGGCGATCATTCCGATGATCCTGATGATGCCACTGTCGCTGCTGGTGATCTGGCTGGTGGTGCGCAAGATCACCCGGGATCTGCAGGTCGCTTCACGTCAGATTGCGGCACAGGAAACTCATCATCCACACAATGTCTCACCGGAGGGCTTACCGGATGAGATCCTGCCGCTGGTAGCCGCTTACAACTCGCTGCTGAGTAAGCTGCGTGACGCCTGGTCGTCGCAGCGTCAGTTCCTGGAAGATGCCGCCCATGAGCTGCGTACGCCGGTAACAGCGGTGACGTTACAGCTGGAAAACCTGCGTCAGCATATTCAGCCAGGCGAAGCGAGCCGTCAATTCAGCCAGCTGGAAGCGGGTGTCACGCGCACCCGTCACCTGGTCACACAGTTACTCAATGTCTCACGCCAGGATGACCAGAGCGTGGTGTCCAGCGTGGAGCATATTGAACTGGACGATCTGCTGAAAGAGAGCATTGAGCAGCTGATGGTGGTGGCGGACAAACGCGGCATTGATATCGGCTTTAATGGCTCCACGCAGTACCGTCTGCAGGCCAGCCGTTCTGAATTGCGCAGCCTGTTCGACAACCTGATTGGTAACGCTATGTTGCACACGCCGGAAGGCAGCCTGGTCGATGTGCTGCTGCATCGGGTGGCGGGCAAAACGGTGGTCGATATTGTCGATAACGGACCGGGCATCCCGGAATCCTTTATCGAACGCGCGTTCGACCGTTTTACCCGTTCGCCTGACGTTAAAGCCCAGGGCAGCGGGCTGGGACTCTCCATTGTGCGTAACGTCGCACAGAAACATCAGATCCACGTTGCCCTTACCAACTGCCTGACACCACAGGGTGCTGTTTGTGGTTTGCAGGTTCGCGTCACCTTTCCCTGATCCCGCCTGTTTGATCACGAACCAGACAACGTAAACGGTTGCCTGGTTCCGTTCGATCCACATCGTTATTGTGAAGTTCGTCACATTTTAGCTGAATTGTAATGCAACACTTTTTGACAAACGTGAGCAAAATCTATTTTCTATCGATCTGTTACAGGCACGCTACGCGGGCTGAAGAACGGGTTGTTATTCGCTGTGAAACCCTCATTCCCATCAAGGGACCGATTTCTCTCTGACTGCGTCTGGT
Source organism: Pantoea sp. 22096 (assembly GCF_052045955.1). NCBI lineage: Bacteria > Pseudomonadati > Pseudomonadota > Gammaproteobacteria > Enterobacterales > Erwiniaceae > Pantoea > Pantoea sp. 22096. Next base: position 226,128 of record NZ_JBQEPW010000004.1, read on the forward strand.
GTGCGGCGGTCAAAAGCATGTGGCTGATAATAATGAAATATAAAACGTTGATAGCAGGTGCCGTGCTGGCATGTTCATTGAGTGGTGCTGCGCAGGCCGCTGAAAGCGATCCACAGTATGTCTCCGACTGGTGGCATCAGAGCGTGAACGTGGTAGGCAGCTACCACACGCGTTTCGGACCGCAATTTAATAACGACGTTTATCTGGAATATGAAGCGTTTGCGAAGAAAGAGTGGTTCGATTTCTACGGCTATCTGGACGTGCCTAACTTCTTCGGCGTGGGCAACAGCAATGCCAACGGCGTGTTCGACCACGGTTCACCGATGTTTATGGAGATTGAACCGCGCTTCTCTATCGATAAGCTAACCGGCACCAGCCTGGCCTTTGGCCCGTTCAAAGAGTGGTATTTCGCCAATAACTATATCTACGATATGGGCCGCAACAGCGACAACCGCCAGAATACCTGGTATATGGGTCTGGGCACCGATATCGATACGCACAGCGATGTCGGCCTGTCGCTGAACGTCTACGCCAAATATCAGTGGGAAAATTACGGCGCGGCAAACGAAAACAGCTGGGATGGCTATCGCTTCAAGGTGAAATACTTCGTGCCAATCACCACGCTGTGGGGCGGTAATCTGGGCTATGTGGGCTTCACCAACTTCGACTGGGGTTCTGACCTCAACGAGAAAGGCGGTTCATCACGCACCAGCAACTCTATCGCCTCCAGCCACATTCTGTCACTGGGTTACGATCACTGGCATATTTCTGCAGTGGCGCGTTACTTCCACAACGGCGGACAGTGGGCGGATGGTCAGGAGCTGAACTTCGGCAAAGGGCCATTTGAAGTGAAATCGACTGGCTGGGGTTACTACCTGGTAGCGGGTTATAACTTCTGATAATGATGACGGGCGGCTGAAAAAAACGCCCGTTGCACAGGAGAGCTGGCCTGGGGCATTAACGCCTCCAGGCCAGCTCTCCTCCAGGCCAACTTTTGAGAGGCAGGTTTAGCCACTCAGTCCTGCATCTGAACGTCGTTTATTCCTGCGGCTTCTCAACGTTGATGCGCCATGGAATGTTGAACTTATCGATAAACATCGCGAATCCATTCGACCAGAATGTCTCCTGCCACTCAGTTGTCACCTTGCCGCCTGCCGACAGTTTCTCAAACCAGGCTTTACCCTTTTCGACATCAGTGGTGGAAAGGCTGACCGCATAACCGGCATGTTCAGACGCGGGCGGCTTCTCAGTATTGCCGTCGCTCAGCATCAGCTCACCGTCACCGATACGCAGCTGGGCATGCATGATCTTTTCTGGCGGCTGCGGCGCGGCAGACTGATCGCCGACCTGCTCACCCTGATCCGGCATATCACCAAATTTCATTTTAGAGAGCAACTCTCCCCCGGTCGCCTGCAGGTAAAAGTCGATAGCCTCTTCGCAACGGCCATAGAGAAACAGATAAGGACTGACTTGCATCGTAACCTCTATATTTGTCGGGTGGATTTTTTTCAGTACCTCTATAGTGTAGACGATCGACTTTACCCACTGATTTCATTGACAATAACGCCGAAAGAGTTGTGCCATATAACTGCTCATTGGGGTCAGCGTCGTGTCTTTGCGCTGGATCAGATAGAAGATCGCTTTCGGCAGGGGTTCGTCGAGCGTCAGCGCCACCAGCGACCGGCCCAGAATCGGGTCGTCAATGACGTCGACCGACAGAATACTGATGAAATCGCTTTGCGCCACCAGGCTGGTGCAGGCCATAAAGGTTTCACAGGTCACCACGATTTTGGGTGCCATGCCGCGTTCACCAAACAGATCGTGCAACAAGCGGTAGTAACTGCCTTTAGGCGTTGGCATCGTCCAGTCCGCCTGCTGTAACTCCGCCAGAGAACGCGCCTTTTCCAGCGGATGGCCTTTGCGTACCACTACCTTGTACTCGCGCTCCATCATCCGCTCATACATCAGCTCCTGATCGAGATGGCTCTGATCGTAGGTATTAATGGTGAAATCGAGTGCCCCCTGACGCAGTTCATGCACCATCGACACCAGCTGGCCTTCGACGATGCGCACCTTCACCAGCGGGTATTCGCGATGAAACTGGTTAATCACCTGCGGCATAATGGTGCGCGCCACGCTGCCACCGACGCCGATATTCACCTGACCGCCACCCAGTCCCAGCCGCTGCTGAATATCCTCTTCGGCGACCCGCAGCTCTGCCAGCACCAGGCTGGCATGCCGAAAAAAGTTATCACCGATATTGGTTAACACTACGCCCTGCTGACGGCGGATAAACAGCTTTGCCCCCAGCTCGCGCTCCAATTCCTGAATCGCTTTGGTTAACGCCGGTTGTGACAGCCCGGAAAGACGGCTTGCCGCCCGGATACTGCCCTGTCGCGCCACGTCAACGAAGGCGCGCAGCTGATGGAGCTTGAGATTGGCAGACATAATTTTGCGATAACCTTTGTTTATCAGTCACAAGATATTCGCATCTTATGCCGGTCAATACCATTGTGTAGATTCGGAACAGTGCATAAAAAATCAACAACGAGGAGAGAGCCGATGAAACCCCTTTCAGACCACGTCAGCGCCCGGCTGCCACAGCTGCAACAGTGGCGTCGCGACTTCCATCACTATGCCGAATCGGGCTGGCTGGAGTTCCGCACCGCCACCTTAGTCGCTGAAGAGCTGCATAAGCTCGGTTATCAACTGAAGCTGGGCCGTGAGGTCATCGACGCTGACGCGCGGATGGGCTTGCCCGACGAGGCGGTGCTGAAGCAGCAGGAAGCGCGCGCGCTGCAACAGGGCGCGCTGCCGCAGTGGATCAGCCACTTCTCCGGCGGATTCTGCGGCATCGTGGCAACGCTCGAGACCGGCCGTCCCGGCCCGGTGATGGGCTTCCGCGTCGATATGGATGCCCTGGATCTCAACGAGAGCCAGGCTGACGATCATCTGCCGCAACGTGAAGGGTTCGCCTCCTGCAACGCAGGCATGATGCACGCCTGCGGGCATGACGGCCACACCACTATCGGGCTGGGTCTCGCCTCGGTGCTGATGGCGATGAAAGATCAGCTCAGCGGTACGATTAAACTGATCTTCCAGCCCGCCGAAGAGGGTGTGCGCGGCGCAAAAGCGATGGTGGCGGCGGGCGTGGTCGATGACGTTGATCGCTTCACCGCGATTCATATCGGCACCGGCGTACCGGCAGGCGAAGTGGTGTGCGGCAGCGACAGCTTCCTCGCCACTACCAAGCTGGATGTTCACTTTACCGGCGTCGGTGCCCATGCGGGCGGTCGTCCTGAAGAGGGGCGTAATGCCCTGCTGGCCGCCGCACAGGCAACGCTGGCGCTGCATGGTTTAACCCAGCACAGCGGCGGCGTGGCGCGGGTCAACGTGGGCGTGCTGCAGGCCGGAACCGGCCGTAACGTGGTGGCCGACTGCGCCCTGCTGAAAGTCGAAACCCGTGGCGTGACCAATCAGGTTAACGACGATATTTATCAGCAGGCGCTGCGGGTGATTGCCGGTGCAGCGGCGATGTATGGCGTTGAGCAGCAGGTTTCACTGATGGGTGCCGCGCGCAGCTGTACGCCGACGCAGCCGTGGGTCGATTTCATCCATCAGCAGGCAGACGCGCTCGGTATCTTCGACTCGGTGGTCGATCGTAAAGCGCAGGCGGCAGGGTCAGAAGATGCGACTTACATGATGGGGCGAGTCAAAGAGCGCGGCGGCCAGGCCTCTTACGTTATTTTTGGCTGCGCGCTGGCGGCGGGCCATCACAACGCGAAATTCGACTTTGACGAGCGGGTCATGCCGGACGCTATCACACTGCTGGCCACCCTGGCGCTGAACCAGGCGCAGTATAGGGGCTCACGATGATGGAAGACTTTATTGCCGACTATATCCATCGTCATCAGCTTCGTTTCAGCACGCTCAGCGACGCCATCTGGGACACACCGGAGACCCGCTTTGCCGAAACCCGCTCGTCAGCCCTGCTTTCTGATGCGCTGGCAGAAGAGGGATTCAGAGTGGAACGCGGCGTGGGTGGCATCGATACGGCGTTTATCGCCAGTGCGGGCAGCGGCAAGCCGGTGATTGCCATCCTTGGCGAGTTCGATGCGCTGGCGGGCCTGAGTCAGCAGGCGGGCTGCGCCCGGCCACAACCGCTGGAAGCCAACGGCAACGGCCATGGCTGCGGTCACAACCTGCTCGGCACGGCAGGTGTTGCAGCGGCCTGCGCCGTGAAAGCCTGGATGGAACAGCATCACACGGGTGGCACGGTGCGCTTTTACGGCTGCCCTGGCGAAGAGGGCGGTTCGGGCAAGACTTTTATGGTGCGCGAAGGGCTGTTTGACGACGTTGATGCCGCCGTGACCTGGCATCCGGAGGGGTTCAGCGGCATGTTCAATCTGCGCACCCTCGCCAATATTCAGGCGGCGTTCAGCTTCAAAGGGATTGCGGCGCACGCGGCCAATTCTCCCCATCTGGGCCGAAGCGCCCTGGATGCCGTCACGCTGATGAATACCGGGGCCAATTTTCTGCGCGAGCATATTGTTCAGGAGGCACGTCTGCACTACGCCATCACCAACAGCGGCGGTGTATCGCCGAACGTGGTGCAGGCCGATGCGGAGGTGCTCTACCTGATCCGCGCCCCGGAACTGCCACAGGCGCAGGCGATTTATGAACGGGTGATCAATATCGCCAGGGGTGCAGCGCTGATGACCGACACCACGCTGACCGTACGTTTTGACAAAGCCTGCTCGGATTACGTGCCGAATCGCGCGCTGGAAGCGGTCATGGAGCGCTATTTGCATCAGTTTGGTTTGCCCGACTACAGCGACGAAGAGCGCGCGTTTGCGGCCGAACTGCGTGCCACCCTGACCGATGACGATCTGCGCAATGCCCGGCTCAATGTCGCCCGCACCGGTGGCGAAGCCGGGTATGCCTGGGCTGAACAGCTGGGCGACAAACTGTTTATGGATGAGGTTGCGCCCTATGCGGTCACGCGTGAGCTGCTTTATGGCTCCACCGATGTCGGCGATGTCAGCTGGGTAACGCCGACCGCACAGTGCTTTGCGCCCTGCTTTACCTTCGGCACGCCGCTGCACACCTGGCAACTGGTGGCGCAGGGTCGCACCAGTATCGGGCATAAGGGGATGTTTCTGGCGAGTAAAGTGATGGCGGCCACGGTGTTAACGCTGTTAACGGATCCGCAGGCACTGGCTGGCTGCAGGGCCGAGTTTGAACGGGTACGCGCCGCGCAGCCTTATATCTGCCCTATCCCGGCGGGGATCATACCCACAAAACTGGCCGAATGAGCCAACGGCCGTGTCTCTGACGCGGACCACTATAAAAAATATTGCAAACACTTCCCTGATTCAGCGGAGCCGACTCTGAACTCACCGCCTGTTGTATATCACGACGGGCGTCAGACCGGGCCTCCACCGATAAGGGGAACACAAGACGAGAATCAATACCATGGAAGCAACATCCGGGAACCGCAGCCCTGGCCGGCTTTTCAGCTGGATCGAGCGTGTGGGCAATAAAGTCCCCAACCCGTTTTTACTGTTTGTCTATTTGATTGTTGTTCTGATGGTGGCGACCGCCGTTATCAGCGCGCTGGACCTGGCGGTAAAAAACCCCAGCAACGGCGAAATTGTCCGGGTGAATAACCTGCTGAGCGTCGCAGGCATTCAGTGGATCCTGCCTAATATCATTAAGAACTTCAGCAGCTTTACCCCGCTGGGTTCGATTCTGGCGCTGGTGATTGGTGCCGGACTGGCGGAAAAGGTCGGCCTGCTCCAGTCGCTGATGGTGAAGATGGCGTCGCGCGTCAGCCGTCGTTACGCCAGCTATATGGTGCTGTTTATCGCTTTCTTCAGCCATATCTCCTCGGATGCCGCGCTGGTAGTGATGCCGCCGCTGGGTGCGCTGATCTTCCTGGCGGTAGGGCGTCATCCGGTGGCGGGCCTGCTGGCCGCGATTGCCGGTGTGGCCTCTGGCTTTACCGCCAACCTGCTGATTGTCACCACCGATGTGCTGCTCTCGGGGATCAGCACCGAAGCAGCTAAAGCGGTCAGCGATACGGTACACGTCAGCGTCATCGATAACTGGTTTTTTATGGCCACCTCGGTGATTGTGCTGACGGGTGTGGGCGCGTTGCTGACCGATAAGTTTGTCGAGCCGCGCCTGCCAAAGTGGCAGGGCAACGGCGAGAAGCTGGCGGCGCTGACGCCGCTGGAGAACCGCGGTCTGCGGGCTGCCGGGATCGCTGCGCTGCTGTTTATCGCCCTGATGGCGCTGCTGGTGGTGCCGGAACATGCGCCGCTGCGCAATCCCGCCACCGGCGCCATTATTCCCTCGCCTTTTATTCAGGGCATTGTGCCAATCATCATTCTGTTCTTCTTTGTGGTGGCGATTGCTTATGGCGTGGTCACCCGACAGATCCGTCGTCCGGATGATATCCCGCAGCTGCTGGTCGATCCGATGAAGGGCATGGCGGGTTTTATCGTGATGGTGTTTCCGCTGTCGCAGTTCGTGGCGTTCTTCAACTGGAGCAACATGGGCAAATTCATGGCGATCGGGCTGACTGATGTGCTGGAGAGCGCAGGCGTCAGCGGCGCGCCCGCTTTTCTCGGCCTGATGTTCCTGTCGGCGTTTCTCTGCATGTTTATCGCCAGCGGTTCAGCCATCTGGTCGATTCTGGCGCCGGTCTTTGTGCCGATGTTTATGCTGCTCGGCTTCCATCCCGCCTTTGCCCAGATGATTTTCCGCATCGCCGACTCCGCCGTGCTGCCGCTGGCACCGATGTCGCCGTTTCTGCCGCTGTTCCTGGCTTTTTTGCAGCGCTACCAGAAAGATGCGCAGCTTGGGACCTATTACGTGCTGATCTTCCCCTATCCGCTGGTGTTCTTTATCAGCTGGATAGCGCTGCTGCTGGTGTGGTATCTGCTGGGTCTGCCGATTGGACCCGGCGTCTGGCCGAAATTGCCTTAAGGCACCGTGCCACCGATGCGGGCATTATCGGTGGCGCTTTCTCGCTTTTCCGGCTGGCGGGATATCTGGGCATGGATTGAGTGCCCGGATAGTCTTCACGTCGGCCACCGCATAGCGGGTAACACGACCTGGCTCTTTGGCACCGTTTTTGATCTCAACAGCTTCTTTCAGCGATGCTTTCAGCTCGTCAAAAAACTCACGTTACACCTTATCTTTCCCTGATTGTGTCAGCTTCTTCAGCTCAGCTTTTCTGCATCCATGAAGAAGAGGTAACAAAGCAAGGCTATGCTAGCGCAGTTACGTCATTTGCATCCATACGGGCCTGCTACCGCGTTACCGGGCTGAGAGACAGCTCTGAGTTTCATACAGATCCTGGCCTGATCACAACTGCCGGAGTTGATCTGCGATGAATGGCAAAACCTGCAACGTATGTTGCTAAATCGTCAGCAACGACGCTCTCGGCATTGGCGGATGAATTGACTATTCTGCTCTTTCTTCGCTTGCTAACGGTTAACTATTTTAATAAGCCTCCGACCGGCTGCGAGTCGTCTCCACACTGCCTGAGGTTCACGCTGACATGACCACCTCCTCCACCAGCCTGCCGCCGATGCACGCTTCATCGGCGGCCCGTAACAGCTTAGCCGCACGCGTTGATGCGCTGCCCTCCTCCGCCGGATTGTGGCGCTTTATTACGCTGCTGGCGCTGGGCGGCTTTTTTGAGCTTTATGATCTGTTTGAAACCGGCTACATCAGTACCGGCCTGCTGTCGGCCGGCGTATTTCACACGGGTGCGGCAGGCGTGCTGGGCTTCTCCGATCAGGCGGCCTTCGCCTCAGCCACTTTTCTCGGTCTGTTTTTCGGGGCCAGCCTGCTGGCCCCCTACGCTGACCGCTTTGGTCGCCGTCTCACCTTTATGTGTGCGCTGCTGTGGTATGGGCTGTTTTCGCTGCTGATGGCGTTCCAGCAGAGCGCGGAGATGATCATTCTGTTCCGCTTTCTGGTGGGGATCGGGATGGGCGTCGAGCTGGTGACTATTGATACTTACCTGTCGGAATGGGTGCCGAGCCATCTGCGAAGCCGCGCTTTTGCCTTCTCCTTTTTCGTGCAGTTTTTGTCGGTGCCTGCGGTGGCGCTGATGTCCTGGTGGCTGATTCCGCAAACGCTGCTCAGTCTGGAAGGCTGGCGCTGGGTAGTGATCGCGGGCGCGGTCTGTTCGCTGGTGATCTGGCTGGTGCGCAGAAATCTGCCGGAGTCAGCACGCTGGCTGGCGCAGCAGGGTCGTCATCAGGAGGCACATGACGTGCTGTCGATGATGGAGCAACGCTGCGGCATCCCGGCCGGACCCGCGTTTTCAGCTGAGGATGCCGCGGCGCAGCTGCCAAAACGGGGGCGTTTCAGCGAAATCTGGTCTCCTGCTTACCGCAAGCGCACTCTGATGCTGGTGGTGATGAATTTTTTTCAGGCAATCGGCTTTTTCGGCTTTGGTAACTGGCTGCCTGCGCTGTTGTCAGGCCGTGGAGCCACGGTGACGCACAGCCTGCTCTATGCTTTCTTCATCACCCTGGCCTATCCGCTGGGATCGCTGATTTGCAGCCGCTACGCTGACAAAATGGAGAATAAGTGGCAGATCGTCCTGTCGTCGCTGATGACGGTGGTGTTCGGTACGCTCTTTGCTTTCCAGACGCAGCCGGTATTGCTGATTCTGTGCGGCTTCCTGATCACCTGGTCCAACGCCTGGCTGACCTTCAGCTTCCACGCCTATCAGACCGAGATTTTCCCCACCCACATTCGGGCGCGGGCAGTCGGCTTCTGCTACTCCTTCAGCCGCCTCTCAACGGTCTTCAGCAGTATTCTCATCGGGATGATATTGCAGTACGCAGGAACGCCAGGTGTAATTACCTTTATCGTGCTGAGCATGGTGATGGTGATGCTGTCAGTAGGGATTTACGGGCCGAAAACGCGCGGAATCGATCTGGAGAATATCTAAAAGAAAAGGCCGTCATCCTGATGATGACGGCCTCTATTACTGCCGGTTATTTGCCTTCGAGTACGTTGATATCCGCACTGCCCAGCCGGTCTTTCTCATCTTTACGCAGCGCCGCGACCTGTTTCGCGCTGACCTGCTCTGTCGCCTTATTGCCCCAGCTGTTGCGCACGAAGTTCACTACGTCTGCCACCTGCTGATCGTCAAGACGCCAGCCAAATGCTGGCATGGTAATCGTCGACGGCGCGCCATTGACACCAGGCAACTGTCCGCCCACCAGCACGATATGGATCAGTGAGGTCGGATCGTCCGCCAGCACCACCGGATTACCGCGCAGTGCCGGATAGAAACGTTTATAACCGCTGCCATCGGTTTTATGGCACGCCGCACAGCTGTCGACGTAGGTGGCTGCCCCCGTCGCACTGTCGTCACCTTTCCACAACGCTTTGGCGGTGGCGTCATCGACGCTGAAGGCTGCCTGATGGGGATCTTTCGCGCCCAGCGACTTCAGATAGCGCGCAATCGCCGTGATATCGGACTCGCTCAGGTGCTGCAGGCTGTGTTCCACCACGTCGGTCATGCCACCGAAAGCGGCGGTCTGATCGTTGCGGCCATAACGCAGAAACTGACGCAGGTCCTCTTCGCTCCAGCGACCCAGCCCGTCACGGTTGTCACCGCGCAGGTTGCTGGCGGTCCAGCCATCAATCGGCGCGCTGCTACCCGCCAGATAGTCGCTGCCCTCCTCGTTGGTCAGCGCCTTCTCCTGCATGGTGATGCTGCGCGGCGTGTGACAGGCTCCGCAGTGACCCAATCCTTCAACCAGATAGCGACCCCGCGCCAGCACCGGATCTTCCTGGGCGGCAGGCTGGAACGCTTTTACATCGGGCGCAAAAATGCCGCGCCAGATCGCCAGCGGCCAGCGCATCGACAGCGGCCAGGGAATGTCGCTCTCCCGGTTTGGCTGCTTAACCGCCGCAACGCCATGCATGAAATAGGCATAAAGCGCCTTCATATCCTCATCGCTGACCACCGCGTAGGAAGGAAATGGCATCGCCGGATAGAGCGTATCGCCATTTTTCGCCACGCCGTGACGCACCGCTTTCTGAAAGTCGTCGTAGCTGTATTCACCAATACCGGTGTCGCCATCGGGCGTGATGTTGGTGGAGTAGATGGTGCCAATCGGTGTTGCCATCGGCAGACCACCGGCAAACGCTGCGCCGCCTTTGCTGGTGTGGCAGGCCACACAGTCACCGGCGCGCGCCAGATACTCACCGCGTTTAACCAGATCGTCCTGGCTGCTATCCGCCAGTACGGCGAACGACAGGGAGCCAAGAATCAGAGCCAGAATGCCATTTTTCATCGCCATCTCCTTATGCCTGCACCAGTGGACCAGGGTTTTTCAGGTAGTGCTCGCGAATCGCTTTGGCTGACCAGTAGGTCAGCGCCGCCACCATGCCGGTCGGGTTATAACCCAGTCCCTGCGGGAAGGCGGATGCGCCCGGTACAAACACATTTGGCACATCCCAGCTTTGCAGATAACGGTTCACCGCACTGGTTTTGGGATCGTCGCCCATGATCGCCCCGCCACTGATGTGGGTGGTCTGATACACCGTGGAGTCAAAATGGGTGCCCGGCTTTTTCGCGCCGCCGATGATCATCTTCGGGTTCATCGCTTCGGCGATGTTGCGCATCTTACCGACCATAAACTGCGCCATCTTGATGTCGTTCTCCTGCCAGTCAAAGGTCATGCGCAGCAGCGGCTGTCCATAGGCATCTTTATAGTGAGGATCGAGATCGAGATAGTTAGCGCGATAGGACTGGTGTGCGCCATGCGCATCCATCGACAGATGGTGGGTGTAAGTATCCGCCACCGCCGCTTTCCATTGGCTGCCCCAGTTAGGTGTGCCCGCTGGCACCGGCAGACCGGAGATCGGTTTGGTACCCGCCTGGTTGACCCAGAATGGCGAACCGCCGACAAAGCCCAGCGGCCCGTGGTCGAAGTTATCCGCATTGAAATCATCAATGCCGACGCCCGCGCCACCCGCACCGATGAACGGATTGGTGGTGGTGTTTTTATCAAACAGCGCCTTGAGCGTGGAGAGGTTCTGATAGGCGAAGTTGCGGCCTACGGTGCCTTCGTTAGTGATCGGATTGTACGGTTTACCGATGCCCGACAGCAGCATCAGATGCACATTATGGAACTGGAAGGCGGAGAGGATCACCAGGTCAGCGGGCTGGACCTGCTCGCGACCCTGCCCATCCACATAGGTCACGCCGGTCGCGCGCGTTTTGTCATCGCTGAGATTAACCCGCAGCACATAAGAGTTATTGCGCAGCTCGAACTTCGGCTCCTGACGCAGCGCGGGCAGGATGTTCACATTAGGCGACGCTTTGGAATACATGTAGCAGGCGTAGCCGCTGCAGTAACCGCAGAAGTTGCATGGCCCCATCTGCGCGCCATAGGTGTTGGTATAAGGGCCCGATGTGTTGGCGGACGGCAGATCGTAAGGATGATAGCCGACCGACTCAGCGGCCTGAGCAAACAGCTGCGCTGAATAAGTACGCTTCTGCGCGGGCAGCGGGAAGTTATCGGAGCGATCCGGCGCAAACGGGTTACCGCCTTTATCTTTGCCGACCACCTTCCCCTTAATGCTCCAGGCGCTGCCGGAGGTGCCAAAGACTTTTTCTGCCTTGTCGAAGAACGGCTCAAGCTCATCGTAGCTGACGCCGAAATCCTGAATCGTCATGCCCTCCGGGATAAAGTTCTTACCATAGCGCTCTTCGTAATGGCTGCGCATTCGCAGTTCAACCGGATCGACACGGAAATGAACGCCGGACCAGTGCAGACCTGCGCCACCTGTGCCGGTGCCTGGCAGAAACGCCGCCAGCTGGCGATAGGGAACAGCCGTCTGCGAGGCGTCATGACGAATGGTTACGGTGCTTTTAGAGAGATCCTGGAACAGCTTTTTGCGAACGTTATAGGTCAGCTCATCAATGGACTGCGGATAGGAGCCATCAGGATAGGTATCGCGATGCGGTCCGCGCTCCAGCGCCAGCACGTGAAGGCCCGCTTCGGTCAGCTCTTTCGCCATAATCGCGCCTGCCCAGCCGAAGCCGACAATCACCGCATCCACTTTTTTCATTTCGTTAGCCATGCTTAGCTTCTCTCCCCGCGAATCGACACTGACGGGAACGGATACCGTTCGCCGCGCTCTACCCAGTCCATAAAGTCGGCGCGTGCGCCAGGGAAGTTAATCAGCTTCCAGCCGACCATGCCCTGATTCCCGCCGTGGATGGGATCGCTGAAGAAGCCTTCGCGTGTGTTCTGCAGCAGGAAGCTGAAGAAAACTTTTGCTGGCAGCTGGCTGAATTCCGCACTGCCACTCTCCATCGCCTGCAGTAAGGCATCCTGCTGCTCGCCGCTGAGCTCGGCGAACACCTTGCCGTGCTGCTTTTTACTGTAGTTGTCGGCATCGGCCAGCCCGAGACGGTAGATCTGCTGTGGCACCAGCGGCAACTGATAGCCCAGCTCTTTCGGCAGATCGGGATTAAACGGCCCCTGCATATACCAGTTCGAGCCTGTGGCATACGGCGTGTTCATCTGACGATCGATAAACTCCGGCACGCCGGCTTCCAGCGCACCCGGCCCGCGTTCATCACTGGGGATCAGACGCGCTACGGCGGCCGTGATAAAGGCGAACTCTTCGGCGGTGAACCAGTTCGGCTGGTAATCACGCGCCTGCTGTGGCGCGGCCGGGGTTTCAGCCGCCTGTGCGGCGAGCGGCAGAGAGAGCGCGCCCATCGCCGTGGAACCTACCGCCATTGCAGGCGCCAGGGTAATCGTCTTCAGCAAAAAATCCCTGCGTGAATGACCTTTTTTTTGTTCTGACATGACATTGCCTCATTCCCGCCCTATCCGGCGGTATGAAAAATAAATGGTTGCGTTGTAATGGTTTTTATCAGCAAATTCAGGGTAGCATCTGGCTTGTTACCGGTAACAAGCCAGCATATTGTAACACTGCCATTCACAAAGATTTAGTTCCACGAAACAAAACCGCACAATTTCATTAACATCTATCACCGTCCTGTCATGAGCAGAAACAACAGACTACAGACAGCGCCACGTCAAAAACGTTATAACAGGCAACACACAACAGCGGAGTGCCTATGTTTAAGTCTTTTTTTCCGCGGCCAGCGCTGTTTTTCAGCTCTGCGGCTGTCTGGAGCTTAGTAGCGATTTTTGCCTGGTTCGGCTTTGCCGCGCATCTGCCCGGCATGTGGCCGACTTTTGAAGCGGCAATGAAAGAACCTTTACCGACCACAGCGGCACGTTTTATCGCCGCGAGTCAGATTTGGTTTTATCTCTATTACTGGATAATGGTCGCCATTTTTGCCCTGGCCTGGCGGCTGATTGATGCCCATCCGTGGCAACGCTGGTCAGTGTGGGGTTCCGCGCTGATTATCTTTGTCACCTGGTTTGGCGTGCAGGTGGGGGTGGCTATTAATGCCTGGTATGGTCCGTTCTATGATCTGATACAGAAAGCGCTGACCAAAGCGGGATCGGTGCAGATTGCCGAGTTTTACCATCAGGTTATCGCGTTTCTCGGCATTGCCTTAATTGCGGTGGTGATTGGCGTTCTCAACTCCTTCTTTATCAGCCACTGGGTTTTCCGCTGGCGTACCGCCATGAATAACTACTACATGCACAACTGGCAGCGGCTGCGTCATGTGGAAGGTGCCGCACAGCGTGTGCAGGAAGACACCATGCGGTTTGCAACGACGCTGGAAAACTGGGGTGTCAGTTTTATTCAGGCGATTATGACGCTGGTGGCGTTTTTGCCGGTACTGGTGGCGCTGTCACATCACGTAAAAGATATCCCGTTCCTCGGCAATATTCCTTACGCGCTGGTAATTGCCGCAGTGCTCTGGTCTGTATTCGGCACCGGCTTGCTGGCGCTGGTCGGAATTAAGCTGCCAGGGCTGGAGTTCCGTAATCAGCGGGTTGAAGCCGCCTACCGTAAAGAGCTGGTCTACGGCGAAGACAATGCCGATCGTGCACAACCGCAGACCGTACAGGAACTGTTTAGCCGGGTGCGGGTTAACTACTTCCGTCTCTACTTCCACTATCTCTACTTCAACATCACCCGCATTCTCTATCTGCAGGTCGATAACGTGTTTGGTCTGTTCCTGCTTTTCCCGTCGATTGTGGCAGGCACTATTACGCTGGGCTTACTCAACCAGATTACCAACGTGTTTGATCAGGTGCGTGGCTCGTTCCAGTATCTGATCGCCTCCTGGTCGACGCTGATCGAACTGATGTCGATCTACAAGCGTCTGCGCAGCTTTGAGCAGATTCTGGATGATGTACCCCATGATGAGATGAAGCGCGAGGCATCGGAAGAGGTGTAACGGGTTGGAAAGAGAGAAGCCACGTTAATGTGGCTTCTCTCATTTAATCACAGATCAAAAGCTATTCTTTTGCCTGTCGGCAATTTGACATCGATACTTATCTCGCCTCCCAGAGCCGTAACGTAACGCTTCAGCGTAGAAAGGCGGGGATCATTATCAGCCTGTTCCATTCTGGCGATAGTTGGCTGTTTCACACCCATTGCCTGCGCCATCTCTGTCTGTGACAGGTTAAGTTCTTCGCGCAACATGTGTAGCGCGATAACCTGCCGCATTGCATCGACTTTTTTGGCAATGCGTTCGCGACTCTCCGGACTTTGATTTGCCATCAGCTCTTTTAAATTAGCCATTATCCCCTCCATTCAAATATTTGCGGAATTCAGCATCTGCCAATTTGATCATATCTTTATAGAATTTCTTTTCCTTAACCCCGGTTTTATCGCCTGCACACAACACAATGCCACGGCGAGAAGGATCAAAAGCAAAGAAGGCCCGTATCGGTTTGCCTTGATGCTGTACTCTTAATTCTTTCATATTCGGAAAATCAGAGCCGTCTACGGTATCAGCAAACGGCTTCGCTAAATGCGGCCCATACTCAGACAGGATAACTATCGCGGCGAGCATATCCTCCTTCAGTTCCTCACTCTGGGCCTTAAACCACTCATCAAATCTTTTGGTTGTATCCACATCCCACATCGCAACATCCTTATAGCGAATAAGCTATAAATGATGCTATAGCCTGTTCGCTATAAAGGCAAGTATCTCGCGGGCCGCCAGGGCAAAAGGATATTCCAGACCTCAAACCGGCTTTGAAAATAAAAAAGCCACTCGTCAGAGTGGCTTTCTCGTTTACAAAGACCGGATGTAAAACAGCTTCAATACAGCAGTGTCCGGGACGTCACGCCTTACAGTGCAATACGCATCACGCTGTCAGGATTTTTTGGCGGCGCCTTACGCGAGCCAGGCTGTTTCACGCTGACATAAAGCACCTTGCCGTCTGCCGAGAGTGCCAGACTGTTAGGCAACGCCGGGGTTTTTACCGTGCGCTTCACCTTATAGCTGCTGGCGTCGATGATGCTGACTTCCCCCGCTTTGCGATGAGTAACATAAAGCTCATCGCGATCACCATTGAACAGCACCGCCAGCGATTCCGGCACATCAATCCGCTGCATCACCTGCTGATTACGCAGATCAACCACCAGCACCTGCGCCTGCTTTGAATCCGTCAGGAAAGCGCGTTGACCATGCGTATCCAGCGCAATGTTCAGGAAGAAGTGCTCTTTATCGCCGTCAATCTTCTGCTTCTTCTCAACCGCATTTGTACGTGCATTAATGGTTACCAGTTCGCCATCAGCATTAGTGACGTAGATCTTTTGCGCGTCGGCATCCACAGCCAGACCGGTGCCCATTTTGCCGGTATTCGGGATGGTGCTGACAAGTTTCATCGTGCTGCCATCCACCACCCAGACCACGCTCTGCGGTCCCAGTCCGGTGATATACACCCGGTTGGTTTTCGCATCAACCGCCACCTGGCGCGGCTGCAGCGGACGCACGGTCTCACTGCGCGGACGGCTATCCAGCACCAGCGTATTCAGTACCTTGCCGCTACTGGCGTCGATAGCGGTCACTGAACCGTTTACGGTGTTACCGATATAAAGCACGTTGGTTTGGGGGTTGATCGCCGCACCAAACGATTTCAGCTCAGTGTGGATTGCCTGCTGCACCCCCAGCGTCGCCGGGTCGAGACGGAAAACCGTGCCGCCGTTACCGCTGCTGTTCTGCGCTGTCGCCACGAACAGCGCGTTGTCTTTCGGGCTGACCGCCAGTTCATAAACACCTTTACCCACTGACTGATTAAGATCCGCCGCCTGCGCTGCCAGCCATCCAGAGGCAGAGAACAGGGCCGTAGCCAGTAACAGCGGACGCAGGGTCCGGCGCGTAATGGTAATCGCTTTCATAACTTCTCCAGAGTTAATTCACTGCAGACGCAGTGATAAGAAAGCCCAACATTGCAACCAGAAAGGCCTGACACACAGGCTGATTTACTTTTTTTGAGAATGATAATTATTTATGAAGGAAAGGGACAGGATTATTCGCGGAGAAACGAAGCCAGGACGCCCGGAGGCGTCCTGTCAGCACAAGAGGGTAGAACGTTTTATTTCAGCAGTTCAGCGGTCATGTGAACGCCGTTGTTGGTGTAAGCTTCAGTGATTTTATATGAAGCACCAGCTTCCTGCGCCTGGGCAGCAATTTTCGCTTCCGCACCATCCAGCGTAGAGTCGATGGCGGTCACAGATTGGGCGAAGCTGGCGAATGGCAGAACAGAAAGCGCGATAACAGCTGCAAAAGTTTTGATAGATTTCATGGTCAATTCCTCGTTTAATTTTTATCAGGTAAGGCGTGATGCCTTGTTGATAGATATATTAGTCCGGAAGTTGATCAGTAAAAAGCGGAGGGTTTTGCTTAACTCTTTCAGTAAAATTGAACATAAAAAGCACGTATCGCACAGTTATCGCTCAAAAGGTTAATCACCCGCCTCTATAAAAAAAGGCAGCATAATGCGCTACCTTCAGAAGATTAACCGTGATGCCGCACCCGAGTGAAGATGGTCAGTGCGGCCAGCAGCATCAGCACACCACTGGCAACGAACACGCCGCCTGCTCCGCGCAGGTCAAACATCCAGCCGCCTGCTGCCGCGCCGACGGTAATCGCCAGTTGAATGGTGGCGACCAGTAACCCGCCGCCCGATTCCGCGTCATCCGGCACCGCGCGTGAAATCCAGGTTGACCAGCCGGTTGGCATCGAACCAAAGGCCATCCCCCAGATTGCCACACCTGCGCCTACCATCCAGCTGACATCGCCAAAGCTCACCAGCATCAGCGCCGTGACACTCATTAACAGCGCCATCCCGCTCAGCGTCAGCGATACGCTGCGGGTGACCAGAAAACCCGCCAGCGAGGTACCAAAGAAGTTCGCCACGCCAAAGGCGAGCAGCGCCAGCGACAGCTGATTAAGGTTGAGCTGTGCAACGCCTTCCAGGAACGGACGCAGATAGGTGAAGAAAGCGAAGTGGCCGGTAAACATCATGATCACCGCCAGCATGCCCCAGCGCATCACGCCGATACGCAGGAGCGCCAGCACGCCGCCATTGCGGGCTTTGTTCTCTGCCGGCATGGCGGGCAGGGTAAAGAACTGCCACAGCAGTGCCACCGCACCCAGTCCGGCGGTCAGCATAAAGATGTTACGCCAGCCCACCACTCCGCCGAGATAGCTGCCAAGTGGCGTGGCGATAATCGTCGCCAGTGAGATGCCGCTGAAGACAATAGAGAGCGCACGCGGTACCTGGTCGGTGGGTACCAGGCGCATGGTGATGGCCGTTGAGAGCGTCCAGAAGCCGCCGATGGCCATTCCCAGCAGCACCCGCGCCAGCAGGATCACCGTCAGGTCAGCCGCAAACGCCACCATCAGCGCCGAAGCAATCAGCAATAGCGAAAACACCAGCATGACAATGCGGCGATCGATACGCCGCGTAACGCTGCCGGTGACCAGACTGGTAAACAGCGCCACCAGCGCGGTGATGGTGACGGTCTGTCCCGCCTGCCCTTCTGAAACGCCCAGACTGTGGGCCATTGGCGTCAACAGACTCACGGGTAAAAATTCGGCGGTAATCAGGCTGAACACCCCAAACGCCATAGCAAATACCGCGCCCCAGGCGGGACGGGTCGGCGAGGAAACCTCATCAGCCACTTCGGTTGTCAGACTCATGCTGCTTCTCCGGAAGATAAAAAAGTGAGTGTGAGCATAGAGTGGAGCGTCAGGACGATCTATGATGCTTACACCTTCATTTTTGATAATTCGTCCGGAATCGTATGAGCCACTATGGAGATCTGACCAGTGAGCTGCTGATGGGAATGCGTCTGTATGGCGTGAACTATCAGCGTATCGCGGTAAGCGCGCCGTTCGGGTTGCATTATGAGCATGCGCCGGGGCGGGCGCAGTTTCACTTTGTCGGGCGCGGCTCACTGCTGGTGCGCAGCGCCTCCGGCGAACTGTTTCAGCTCAACAGCGGCGATGCGCTGCTGGTGCCGCACGGTAAGCCGCACAGCCTGATCTCCAGTGAGGAGGCGGACTGCCAGTGTATTAAGAACATGGCGAGTAAGCCGATTTGCGACAGCGTCTGCGCGATTGCCGCACCGGAAGATGCCTGTGATGACGAGCACAGCGTGCTGCTGTTCAGCGCCTGCATGGCGTTTGAACTTGGCGGTATGCAACCACTGATCACTACCATGCCGGATGTGATGCTGGTGAGTACCCTGCTGTCGCAGTACCCGGAGATTCAGCCGATTCTGGCGGCGATGGAGCGGGAGTCGCGCACCCGCCAGGCGGGATTTGCCGGAATCCTGTCGCGCCTGGCGGATGTGGTTGCCGCGCTGATAGTTCGCGGCTGGGTAGAGAATGGCTGCGGCCAGAGTAGCGGGCTGGTGCAGGCGATGCGCGATCCGCGTCTGAGCCAGGCGATTGCCGCGATGCATCGGGAGCCGGGCGAAAACTGGACGGTGGCGCGACTCGCCAGCGTGGCGGGCTGTTCGCGTTCGGTGTTCGCCGGACGTTTTCTCACGGCTACCGGCATGACGCCGCTGCGATATCTGACGGAGTTGCGGATGCGGCTGGCGGTGCAGCGGATCGTAAACAATGGCGAAGCGGTGGAAGCCGTGGCCTATCATCTCGGCTACGGCTCAATTGCGGCATTCAGTCGTGCCTTTAAGCGGATTGTCGGGCAATCGCCAGGGGCGCTGCGTACCGGACGCGAAGGCACGCAGGCGCTGGCCTCGTAATTTTTTCTCTTAACGAAACACGCTGATCGCTTCCACCAGCCGGTTAGCCTGATGGGTCATGCGACCTGACGCCTCGGCGCTTTCTGTCACGCGAGCGGCGTTCTGATGGGTGATGTCATCAAGATCTTCCACCGCTGAACTGACTTCGCTGAGCGCGGTCGCCTGTTCGGCCGTGGCGGCGCTGATCTGGGCGATCAGTGAGGTGACATTCTGCACCTGTGACACGATATCCTGCATCGTCCGGCCTGCTGCGCTGGCGTGCTCATTGCCCGACTGGACCCGGCTGCCGCTGGTTTCGACCAGCATTTTAATTTCGCTGGCGGCTTTGGCGCTGCGCTGTGCGAGGCTACGGACTTCGCCTGCCACCACCGCAAAGCCTTTGCCCTGCTCACCAGCCCGCGCCGCTTCTACTGCGGCGTTCAGCGCCAGTATGTTAGTCTGGAAAGCAATGCCATCGATAACGCTGGTAATATTGGCAATCCGCTTTGAACTGTCGGCAATTTCGCCCATCATGCCCATCATCTCGGTCATCACCTCGCCGCCTTTGCTGGCAGCGTGGCTGGTGCTGGCTGAGAGGCTATTCGCCTCGTGCGCGGTTTCGGTATTGCTCTTCACTGTGGCGGTCATTTCATTCATGGTGGCCGCGGTCTGCTGCACGTTGGCCGCTGCCTGCTCGGTACGGCGACTGAGTTCGTTGTTGCTGCGGGCGATGGCGTCGCTGGCACTCAGCACGTTGATCGCCTGACCGCTGACATCATCGACCAGCCAGCGGAACATCAATCCGAGCTGACCGATAGCGCGCAGTGTGACACCGACCTCATCAACGCGATCCATCTGCTCAACTTTGTGACTCGCACCGGTCGCCACGCTCAGCGCCTGTTTGCACATCCGCTCGATAGGGCGTGAAATCTGCTGCTCCAGCCACAGGCTGCTGAGCAGAAGCAGCCCAGCCATGCCTGCGGTAAAGCCAGCCAGTGCTGTGTGCGTCATGCCCAGCGCCCAGACGCCTGCCACCGAAAGGGGCAGTAACGCCAGCAGCGTACTGCGGATCCGCCAGCGCAGGGGCAGCGTTTTCAGAATGGAGGCGGAACGACGCCAGCCACTGCGAACCAGCAGGCCTTTGTAAAAACGTCGCCCTCTGGCCCGGCCTTCACGAAAATCCTGATAGAGCGTTTCGGTCTGACGTATTTCCTCTGCCGTGGGTTTGGTGCGTACTGACATATAGCCCTGCACTTTACCGTCGCGCACCACCGGAATGGCATTAGCCCGCACCCAGTAGTGATCGCCATTTTTACGGCGGTTCTTAACCAGCGCAGTCCAGGGTTCACCCTGTTTCAGCGTCGCCCACATGTCAGCAAACGCTTCTGGTGGCATATCGGGATGACGCACCATGTTATGCGGCTGGCCGTTGATCTCTTCGGCAGAGAATCCACTCGCTTCGATGAAGGCGTCGTTGGCATAGGTGATGTGGCTGTTGAGATCGGTGGTCGACATCAGTGTCGCATGATCGTCAAACTGATATTCACGCTGAGAGACAGGCTGGTTGTTACGCATCAAAAGTCCTTGAAGACCCGACGTCCTGCACGTGACAGTCTGCGTGTCAGCGTGAAAACGAGGGGCTGAGAGATAACGATTACCTTTTTTTATGTTTTCGGCATGCGTCCGCCTACTCTTTAGCGATTAAGTTAAATTACTGGCAATAAAAAAGCCGCTTTGCAGCGGCTTTCACATTTTTAGGTGATTATTCATCCGTTAGCCGGATTTCAGAATTCCGGCAGCCAGTCAGCTGAGGTCAACATTTCGGGTGCCGAACCACCAGGTCAGCAGGAATCCGCCGACCCAGGCCACGATCAGTCCGGCCAGGTAAACCGCCATACCGGCGAAAATCCCCTGGCTGGAGGTCATCAGCGGCAGCGTGACCAGGCCGGAAGGTCCGAATACCGTATTCATTCCAACCGGCAAACCCAGCCACGCTACCAGCCCGATAAAGAAACCGCCCAGCGCGCCGCCACCGCAGGCGGTGATAAAGGGCTTGAGGCGCGGCAGCGTGACGCCGTAGATCAGTGGTTCTCCGACACCCAGCAGGCCGGGCACAATGGCACCTTTGATCTGCGCCCGCAGCAGCGCCCCTTTTCCGGCTTTGCACCACAGCGCCACTGATGCGCCGACCTGACCTGCGCCCGCCATCGCCAGAATCGGGAACAGCGAGTTAAAACCCTGCGTTTCCATCAGCGCAAAGTAGACCGGAATTAAGCCCTGATGAATGCCGAACATCACCGCGATCAGGAACAGCCCGGCCAGCAGCGCACAGCCAAAGGGATTGTTATTGAGGTGGATAAACAGCCACGACATCCCCTTAAACAGTTCACCACCCAGCGGCATGATAAACAGATAGGTGATGGCCCCGGTAATCACCAGCGTAAACAGTGAAGTCAGGATCATATCGAGGTTGTCGGGAATGATTTTGCGCAGCTGTTTCTCAATCCCCGCCCCGATAATTGCCGCCATCAGCACGCCGATAATATTGCCGCGCGGGTCGATCGTCAGGCCAAAGAAGCTCTCCATGCCGCTGTAGTAGCCGGTGGTGGCCGTGGGCACATAGCCAAGCACAAACAGCGAAGCGATGATGGCACCATTGACGCCGCTGCCGCCAAAGGCTTTTTGCGCGTTGTAGCCAATCAGGATGCTGAGAAAGGTAAACAGCCCTTTGCCGAAGACCTTCATGTACGCCACGGTGTGCAGCAGCCAGGGCGCGTGGTCGCCGGACACATTAAGGTGGAGGCTTTGCTCAATCAGCGTGGCAAATCCCAGCAGCAGTCCCGCGCCGATGAAGCCCGGAATCAGCGGGGTGAAGATGGTGGCGAAGCGCGACAGGAACTGATGCACGCCGCTGGTCTGCTTCGCTTTGAGCTGCTGCTTCTGTTGCGCTGCCAGTTGGCTAAGTTCTGCCGTTCCGCCCTGCGGTACCGGCGCGGTATCGCCCTCTGTCAGCAGGCTCTGCATTCCCTCGGCCGCGGTTTGCGCTTTGCCCGGCCCCAGGACAATCTGAAACTGCGCCTCGCTATCGATAACGCCTAATACGCCCGGCAGACTTTTTAGCTGAGTCAGGTCGACCTGTTCCGGCTGATTGAGCGTCAGCCGAAGCCGCGTCATGCAGTGACCACAGGCCACGATATTTTGCGCGCCACCGACCGCCTGCAGGATGTCACGCAACAGTGCCTCGGTGATTTTCGCCATTAGCGTGCTCCCGCTGCCTGCAGCGCCTGACGGATAAAGCCCTGATGCTGACTGAGCAGCGCTTTCGCCTCATCGGCGGCCAGGTCAGCCAGCACCATCAGGATTGCGGTTTTGCAGTGTCCACCGCAGGCGGTGAGCGCGGCGCTGGCCGTTGCATCATCACAATCCGTGGCCTGCATGACGATGTTGACCTGGCGCTGCACCAGTTTCTGATTGGTCGCTTCCACATCAACCATCAGGTTGCCGTACACTTTTCCGCTACGGATCATTGACCCGGTGGTGAGCATGTTGAGCACCAGTTTTTGCGCCGTACCCGCTTTCATCCGTGAGGAGCCAGTGACCACTTCCGGGCCAACCACTGGCGTGAGCGCAATCGCGGCAACCTGCGACATGGCGCTGCCCGGATTACAGGTGAGCGACACGGTAGTTGCGCCAAGCTCGTTAGCGTAAGCCAGCGCGCCCAGCACATAAGGTGTGCGACCGCTGGCGGCGATACCGACCAGCACATCGTGGCGGCTGAAGTGGATATCCTTCAGATCCTGCGCACCCTGCTCCCGGTTATCTTCGGCATTTTCAACCGCCTGCAATATAGCGGTATGACCGCCGGCAATCAGGCCAATAACCTGCTCGCGGGGTGTACCAAAGGTGGGTGGGCATTCGCTGGCATCCAGGATGCCGAGTCGCCCGGAGGTGCCTGCGCCGCAATAGATCAGCCGTCCTCCAGCTTTAAATGCCGTGCAGATGGCGTCAACGGCGGTGGCGATCTGCGGCACGATGGCCTCAACCGCCAATGCCACCTTTTTATCTTCATCATTAATGACGCGCAGCATCGCTTCGGTGGAGAGTTCATCAATGTTCTGGCTGGCCGGATTGCGGCCCTCGGTGATCATCTGGCTGAGGTCGAGTTTCATAGTGGGCTCCGCAAAGGAATAAATTATTCAAATTACCAAACATCATAACGAATGATTAATTCATTGGGTGAGATCTTTTTTCAATGGATGTGGAGTAAATCATGTTGCGGGGAGTGGGCGTGACAGCGTTGAGTTTAAGCAGGGTAACTGGTATACAGGGTTTAAATGCTGCGCATTCCGGTTTGGCCGCAGGGTCTGTGAGTAGCGTTGCCGGGAAATCGGAGCCGGTCAGAAAAGGTTCACCTGATCGTAAAGACGCATTCGTCATCTATGAGGCGAGTAAACCGGCGGCCGGGGGCCCAGGGAGGAGTTTACGCAGCCCGCCATTGTGTCCGACTGAACGGCACAAATGCTGGTCTTTGATTTCTGCATTATCGACCCTGTAGAACTAAGCCACACAAACAAAAAGGGCCCAACTTTCGTTGAGCCCTTCTTTACGCTAATGCTGTTCTCAACTTGCGGTCTGCGTCCGCAGTTGCAGCTCGTACTCTTTCGCCTGTTCGGCGTCGAACTGGTTTTCCCAGCGGGCAATCACCAGCACCGCCAGCGCGTTGCCGATCACGTTCAGCGCGGTACGCGCCATGTCCATGATGCGGTCAACACCGGCGATAAACGCCAGACCTTCCAGCGGAATGCCGACGCTGCCCAGCGTAGCCAGCAGCACCACAAACGAAACGCCTGGCACGCCAGCGATACCTTTCGAGGTCACCATCAGCGTCAGGACCAGCACAATTTCATCGGTCAGCGACAGATCGATGCCGTACAGCTGCGCAATAAAGATCGCCGCGATACTCTGATACAGCGTTGAACCATCCAGGTTAAATGAATAACCGGTCGGCACCACGAAACTGGTGATCGCTTTCGGCGCGCCGTAGGCTTCCATCTTCTCCATGATGCGCGGCAACACGGTTTCCGAGCTGGACGTGGAGTAAGAGAGAATCAGCTCATCTTTCAGAATACGCATCAACGTAGTGATGCGCAGCTTACAGAAGCGCGCTACCCCGCCCAGCACCACAAAGGCGAAGAACAGAATCGCGGCGTAAACCAGCAGCACCAGCTTAGCCAGTGGCCACAGCGAGGCAAAACCGAAGTTAGCAATTGTCACCGCGATCAGCGCAAACACACCGACCGGCGCATAACGCATGATCATGTGCGTTACTTTAAACATCGCTTCAGAGATACCACGGAACAGGTTCACCAGCGGATCGCGCTGTTCTGACGGCAGTGACGACAGGCCTAAGCCAAACAGCACCGAGAAAAAGATAATCGGCAGCATGTCGCCTTTTGCCATAGAGGCGAAAATATTCTGCGGGATCAGCGACAGAATGGTAGTCACCAGGCTATGCGGACCGCCCTGTACCTCTGCCGTTGTCGCTTCATATTTAGAGATGTCCACCGTTGCCAGCGTTGACATATCAATGCCGGTGCCGGGTTGAAATACGTTGGCCAGCGTAATACCGACTACAATGGCAATGGTGGTGATCACTTCAAAGTAGAGAATTGTTTTGACGCCGATGCGTCCCAGCTTCTTTGCATCACCCACGCCAGCGATGCCGACAATCAGGGATGAAATCACAATCGGTACCACAATCATCTTGATAAGATGAATAAAGATATCGCCTGCAGGACTGAGAATGTTGGTGACTAACCATTCACGATTGTCTGGCTGATTATGCAACACAGCACCCACAACGATGCCGAGCACCAGGGCTGTCAGAATCTGCCAGGCCAGGCTGATTTTAAAACCTTTCATAACGCGTAATTTCCTCAGTCAAAACCCGTTTCTCTCTACTGCGAAGGTGCAGAAGACAATACACACAGGGAGTGAGCAAAAAGCCCGGTAAATTAGAGGGTGTTTAGAAACAGCGCCTCGTATGAAAATCTGATGATTCCCATACCCATTTTCAGACGCGGTCTGAGTTGATACCTGCAGAACAGGGGCGAGATAAGTACCATTTTCACTGTGGTAAATGCAACCCCTGGCAGATCCGATTAAAAGTTAGCCAGCTAAGTAGCATAAAGTGCTGCCAGCGTTAAAAATCCCTAACCTGCTGTTATGAAAAGTAATACTTAGATGAATTTCCGCATAGCTATGCAAAGTGGGTTAAAAACGCGTCAGGCGCGTTTGCTTGCTTTTTATCCAGCCCAATCCCGAGTGATACCCCTTCTTAATTCCCCATCGCCGCCAGAGAGTTAACCGGAAATATCAGAACGGCTTCACGCTTCTCCCGAAGAGGTTTATCTCGTGATCTGTGGCGCAAAAAAGAAACAAAGCTATGGCACAGGCTTCAATTAACCATTGATTGACATATCATTAACATCTTCTAGGAGATCCGCTATGAGCCAAAATCACATTCATCCCGTTCCAGAGAACATTGCAGCAAACACCCTGATTACGGCTGAACAGTACCAGGCGATGTATCAGCATTCTGTCGACGATCCAGACAGTTTCTGGGGCGAACAGGGCAAAATCCTTGACTGGATTAAGCCTTACAGCAAGGTGAAAAATTGCTCGTTTACGCCAGGTAACATTAACATTCGCTGGTACGAAGATGGCACGCTCAACCTGGCGGCAAACTGCCTTGACCGCCATTTAGCAACGCGCGGCGATCACCCGGCGATTATCTGGGAAGGCGACGACGCCAGCGAAAGCAAAACTCTGACCTTCCGCCAGCTGCATACTGAAGTCTGTCGCTTCGCCAATGTGCTTGAGTTGCTGGAAGTAAAAAAAGGCGACGTGGTGGCAATCTACATGCCGATGGTGCCGGAAGCGGCGGTGGCGATGCTGGCCTGTGCCCGTATCGGTGCCGTTCACTCCGTGATCTTTGGCGGCTTCTCACCGGAAGCGGTCGCTGGCCGCATCGTCGACTCCAGCGCCTCGCTGGTCATTACCGCCGATGAAGGGATCCGCGCCGGTCGCAGCATTCCGCTGAAGAAAAATGTCGATGACGCGTTAAAAAACCCGAATGTCACCAGCGTGAAAAACGTGGTGGTGTTCCAGCGCACCGGTAAAGATGTGGGCTGGGTTGAAGGCCGCGATCGGTGGTGGCATGACCTGATGCGGGACGCCAGCACCAATCACTCTGCAGCCGAAGTCGGCGCGGAAGATCCGCTGTTTATCCTTTATACCTCCGGCTCCACCGGCAAACCCAAAGGCGTGCTGCATACCACAGGCGGTTATCTGGTCTATGCCGCCACCACCTTTAAGTTCGTCTTTGATTACCATCAGGATGACATCTACTGGTGCACCGCTGATGTCGGCTGGGTAACAGGACACAGCTATCTGGTTTATGGCCCGCTGGCGTGTGGTGCCACCACGCTGATGTTTGAAGGGGTGCCGAACTGGCCAGCGCCGAGCCGCATGGCGGAAGTGGTCGATAAACATAAAGTCACCCTGCTCTATACCGCACCCACCGCCATCCGTGCGCTGATGGCGGAAGGGGATAAGGCCATTGAAGGTACCGATCGCAGCAGCCTGCGCATTATGGGATCGGTCGGAGAGCCCATTAACCCGGAAGCCTGGGAGTGGTACTACAAAAAAATCGGCAACAGCCGTTGCCCGATAGTGGATACCTGGTGGCAGACCGAAACCGGCGGATTCATGATCACGCCGTTGCCGGGTGCGACCGAACTGAAAGCGGGTTCCGCTACCCGGCCGTTCTTTGGTGTGCAACCGGCGCTGGTGGATAACGAAGGTCAGCCACAGGAAGGTGCCTGTGAAGGCAATCTGGTGATCACCGAGTCCTGGCCGGGACAGGCGCGCACCCTCTTTGGCGACCATGACCGTTTCGAGCAGACCTACTTCTCTACCTTTAAAAATGTCTACTTCAGTGGTGACGGTGCCCGTCGCGATGAAGATGGCTACTACTGGATCACCGGACGTGTCGACGACGTGCTCAACGTCTCCGGTCACCGTCTTGGCACTGCCGAAATTGAATCGGCGCTGGTGTCGCATCCTAAAATTGCCGAAGCGGCCGTGGTCGGGATTCCGCACAGCATTAAAGGCCAGGCGATTTACGCCTATATCACGCTGAATCATGGCGAAGAGCCGTCGCCGGAGTTGTACACCGAAGTGCGCCAGTGGGTCCGTAAAGAGATTGGCCCGATAGCCACACCGGATGTGCTGCACTGGACTGACTCACTGCCGAAAACGCGGTCCGGCAAAATCATGCGCCGTATTCTGCGCAAAATTGCCACCGGCGATACCAGTAACTTGGGTGATACCTCGACCCTTGCCGATCCTGGCGTCGTCGAAAAACTGCTTGAGGAGAAACAGTCGATCAAAATGCCTTAAACGCATGCTGTCCGGCGGGAAGATCGCTTCCCGCCACACCCGCCCTACGCAGTCTGTTTCGGTAGTCACAACTATTATAACCAGCTGAATCCGCGCCCTGTCGTGAGATTCTCGCGTGCAAGCCCTCTGGAGAAAATGTGATGAATGACGCCCTTTCGAATCAGGATGCAATCAATCAGCAGATTGAACGTAATCCCCGTTTTCATGAGTTAGTCCGTAAACGCCAGACGTTCGCGACGCTGCTGTCGCTGATCATGCTGGTGCTCTATGTTGGCTTTATCCTGCTGATTGCCTTTGCTCCCGGCTGGCTCGGCACGCCGCTGCATGCCGGCACTAACGTCACCCGCGGTATCCCGATTGGTGTCGGGCTGATTGTGATGTCGTTTGTGCTGACCGGCGTCTATGTCTGGCGCGCCAACGGTGAGTTTGACCGTTTAACCAAAGCGATCCTCAGTGAGGTGAAATCATGACTCGTCTCACTTTATGGCTGCTGGCCTTAATGTTGCCGTTTTCAGCGCTGGCCGCTGATGCGATCACCGGTGCGGTGCAGCGCCAGGCAACCAACTATCAGGCGATTATCATGTTTACGATTTTCGTCGGCGCTACGCTGGGAATTACTTACTGGGCGTCAAAGCGAACCCGATCGCGTAACGACTACTACACCGCTGGCGGCAATATCACCGGCTTCCAGAATGGCCTGGCGATGGCGGGTGACTTCATGTCAGCGGCTTCGTTCCTGGGCATTTCAGCGCTGGTTTACACCTCAGGCTATGACGGACTGATCTACTCGCTCGGCTTCCTGGTCGGCTGGCCGATGATTCTGTTTTTAATCGCCGAGCGGCTGCGCAACCTGGGCCGCTACACCTTTGCCGATGTCGCCTCCTATCGTTTGAAGCAGATGCCGATTCGTACCCTGTCAGCCTGCGGTTCGCTGGTGGTAGTGGCGCTCTACCTGATCGCGCAGATGGTGGGTGCCGGTAAACTTATCCAGCTGCTGTTCGGCCTGAACTACCATGTTGCGGTGATTCTGGTCGGCATTCTGATGGTGATGTATGTGCTGTTTGGCGGCATGCTGGCGACCACCTGGGTGCAGATCATCAAAGCGGTGCTGCTGCTATTTGGTGCCTCCTTTATGGCAGTAATGGTGATGAAGGCGGCCAACTTCAGCTTTAACACGCTGTTCACTGAGGCGATGGCGGTTCATCCCAAAGGCATCGCGATTATGCAGCCTGGCGGGCTGGTCAAAGATCCTATTTCGGCGCTGTCGCTGGGGCTGGGGTTGATGTTTGGTACGGCAGGTTTACCGCATATTCTGATGCGCTTCTTCACCGTCGCGGATGCCAAAGAGGCGCGTAAAAGCGTCTTCTGGGCCACCGGCTTTATGGGCTACTTTTACTTCCTGACCTTTATTATCGGCTTCGGTGCGATTCTGCTGGTGGGTGCGAACCCGGCCTTTAAAGATGCCAGCGGCGCGCTGATTGGCGGCACCAATATGGCAGCAGTACATCTGGCTAACGCAGTTGGCGGCAGCACCTTCCTGGGCTTTATCTCTGCGGTTGCCTTCGCCACGATTCTGGCGGTGGTCGCGGGCTTAACCCTGGCGGGCGCGTCGGCGGTGTCGCATGACCTCTACGCCAGCGTCTATCGTAAAGGCCAGGCGAGCGAGAAAGATGAGCTGCGGGTGTCCAAAATCACCGTGCTTGCGTTGGGTGTGGTGGCGATTGCGCTGGGTATTCTGTTTGAGAAGCAGAACATCGCCTTTATGGTCGGGCTGGCCTTCTCGATTGCGGCCAGCTGTAACTTCCCGATCATCCTGCTGTCGATGTACTGGTCAAAACTCACCACGCGCGGCGCGATGGTAGGCGGCTGGCTCGGTCTGCTGACCGCCGTTATCCTGATGATCCTCGGCCCGACCGTGTGGGTACAGGTACTGGGCAACGCCACGGCGATTTTCCCGTATGAGTATCCGGCGCTGTTTTCGATGGTGGTGGCTTTTGTCGGCATCTGGCTTTTCTCGATTACCGACCATTCGCAGCAGGGCGCAGAGGAGCGTTCCCGCTTCCGCGCGCAATTTATTCGCTCGCAGACCGGCACCGGTATTGAACAGGGCAAGGCGCACTGATTGTGGCTTTTCGTTCATAACGATCAGGCAATAAAAAAGGGCGACTACCTGGGGAGTCGCCCTTTTCTTTCACGCAACAGAATCAGAAGCGCAGTGATGCACCCACGTACGGGCCATCGACCAGCACGTTATCTTTACGTCCATCTTTGTTGTTCAGTTCGATGTACTGATAACCCACACGCAGGTTAAGCAGTGAAACCGGCGTGAAGCTCAGGCCGCCAGCGGCTTCCTGATAGCTGTCGAGCTGATCGGTGAACGACTCTGGCGCATAATAATATTCACCATACAGGCCCCACATGCTGTTCAGGCTGTAGTGTGCTGCACCGCCCACCGCCACCGCAAATCCATCTTTTCCATCTTCCGGATGGGTAAAGATCGCTTTTGCGGTCGGTGCCAGACGCAGCGGCCCGAAGTCAACGTTGTAGCCCAGACCGGCACCGTAGGTGCTGCCATCATGGTCGCTACGCAGCCAGTTACCTTTCAGAAACAGACCGGGTGTAGTGGTGCCCAGACCCAGATTCAGGTTGGTATTGTGTTCGCTGACATCAACACTACCTTCAATCGCCTGAGCGGCACCGCTCAGTAAAACCAGCCCGAGGGCGCTCCCGGTAACAAGATGCTTAAACATGATTCCACTCCGTGAAGGACAATTAATTCGGCCGCAAGGTTAACAGCCTGAAACGGGGAGACAACAAAATCCGGGAAACTTTACGTAAAAATACGTGTCGCGTTCAGAATTGCAGCTGTCTCTGCGCAACGCAGTGTAGACTATATTGTCCACATCAGGTGTCCAATCACCGGGGCCAGTATCACGGTCACCACCCCCGAGAGCATCATGACCAGGCTGGCGACGACGCCCTCCTGCTGCCCAAGCTGATAAGCGCGAGCGGTGCCGGCACCGTGTGACGCGGCACCAAAGCCTGCTCCTTTCGCCACCCCCTGCTTAATCGCGATGCGCAGAAACAGCACGTCACCCACTGCCATGCCAAACACGCCAGTGATGACCACAAACAGCGCCACCAGATCGGGCTGACCGCCAATCGGCCCGGCTGCGGCCAGCGCAAAAGGCGTAGTAATGGAACGCACGGCCAGACTGCGCTGGATTGACTCCGGCAGGGTTAGCAGCCGCGCCAGCCAGACCGAACTGCAGACGGCGACCAGCGTGGCGGTCAGAACGCCCGCGCTCAGAGAGAGCCAGTGGCGCTTTATAATCGCTACGTTCTCATAGACCGGCACCGCAAACGCCAGCGTCGCTGGTCCCAGCAGCCAGAGCAGCCAGTGGTTTTCTGCAATGTAATCCTGCCAGCTGATGTGGGTCAGCAGCAGCAGCGCCACCAGTACCAGCGGCGTCATCACCAGCGGCATTAACAGCAGCGTACGCCAGCGGCGGTAAAGCCGTTTATTCAGCGCATACACCAGCAGCGTAACCGCTACACACAGCAGGCTGAGCAGAAAATCACGCATGAGGATCCTGCTTACGCGCGGCGCGCGCGACTTCATACTGATAGAGCCGGTCCACCACCCAGGCGGTGGAAGCCAGCACCAGCAGCGTACTGACGCCAATCACTACGCAGATACGCCAGCCATCGACGCGCAGCAGATCGCCATAATTTACTACCGCCACCACCGCCGGGATAAAGAACAGCAGCATCTCGGCCAGCAGCCAGCGCGATCCGGCTTTTACCCAGTTCAGCGGCACAACCCGCGTCACGATTAAGGCCAGCAGCAGCAGCATCCCGACGATATTGGCGGGCAGCGGCAGCTTCAGCCAGCTCACCAGCCGGTCGCAGGCGATAAACAGGCCGATATAGAAACCCAGCTGAAGCGGCAGGCTGAGCCATTGCACTGCACGGATACTGCGTGGAGTGAGCGCTAACGCCATCACCTTGTCTCCCCCGATTAAACTGATGTCACAGTATAAATCGTCAACAGAAGGTGAAAAAAATGAATTAAAATTATCGCAATCATGCCTGAAAGGAATAGTTATGGATGTCCGCGCCCTGCGTTACTTTACTGAAGTGGTCCGCCAGCAGAGCTTTACCCGTGCGGCGCAAAAGCTGTTTGTGACGCAGCCGACCATCAGCAAAATGCTGCGTCAGCTGGAGGAGGAACTGGGCTGTACGCTGATCCTGCGGGATGGCCGTCGCCTGCACCTCACCGACAGCGGGCAGGCGGTTTATCAGCGCGGCCTGGCAATCCTGCAGGAGTTTCATCAGCTTGAGGCGGAGATTGGTGACATCAACCAGCTCAAAACCGGTGAGCTGCGACTGGGTATTCCGCCGATGGTCGGTATGCAGATCGCCGGATCGATTTCCGCGTTTCGCCGCCGCTATCCCGGTGTGAAGCTGAAAATCTCTGAATTCGGCGGTCTGACCGTACAGCAGGCGGTGCTGGCGGGCAGTCTGGATATCGCTCTGACCGCGCTGCCGGTCGATGCCGAACTGCCGCTGAATACCCTGCCTCTGATGCATCATCCGCTCTGCGTGCTGCTGCCGCGCCGCCCGGCGTGGCTCAGCCGCCAGCAGATAGGACTGGCAGAGCTGGCAGAGCACCCGTTGCTGATTTTCAATGAGGAGTTTTCACTGAATCGTCAGCTGATGCAGGCGTTTCAGCGGCTCAGCCTGACGCCAACGGTGGCAGTGCGCAGCGGTCAGTGGGATTTTCTGGCGGCAATGGTGCAGGCGGAGATGGGGCTGGCGATTCTGCCGGAGCCGATCTGTCAGCGGCTGGATAAGCAGTCGCTATTGTGGCTGCCGCTGGAGTCGGAGCTGAAATGGAGTCTGGGATTGATCTGGCGGGAAGGGAGTTATCTGTCACGCAGTGCGCAGGCGTGGATCAACTGTTGTCGCGAACACTGGCCGGATGAACCGCCGCGCCTGTCGGTGTGAAAAGCTGGCACGCCCGCATGAATCCACAGGCGTGCCAGCCAGGGCTTACTCTTCTTTTTCGATCAGCAGTGTTTCCAGAAGATCCAGGTCGTGCAGCAACTTCTGCATCGTCTCATTGGAGATCTGCTGGGTGGCGCGTAGATGATAGACCTCTGCACGTTCGGCACGCAGCCCGGTCAGGCGGAAACGACGCTCAAGGTTCTCAGCAAACAATGCATGTTCAAGATCATTCTTGCCTTCGGCGCGGCGACGTAAGTTGCCAATCACGCGCAGACTGACCTCTTTCAGCAGTTCCGGATCGATGTTCTCTTCTGACTCATTCTCCAGCCGCTCTTCCATCTTGTGCAGGCTCTCAATCGCTGCACCTGCCATCACCGCACGGGCATTCTGCAGCTCACGGCGATGTGCACCTTTGTCGATACTATCAATGCCGCGCAGCAGAATTGGCAGGATCACTACCCCTACCAGCAGCGAGAACAGAATCACGCCTGTGGCGATAAACACCAACTCATAACGCGCCGGGAAAGGCTCGCCGTTGGTCAGGAACAGCGGGATAGAGAGCACACCGGCCAGGGTGATTGCACCGCGTACCCCGGCAAACGAGGCGATCAGCAGTTCACGCAGCGAGTAGTTTGAAAACTCCAGCGGCTTCTTCTTCAGCAGGCGTTTGCTGAAGCGCTGCATAATCCACAGCCAGCCAAAGCGCACGATCATCAGCGCGGCATAGACCAGCCCGATATCGGCGAACAGCATCCAGAGTTCCACATTCGGGTCGGCCTGCGCCTGGTCGATCGAGGTCTGCAGAATGTCCGGCAGCTGCAGGCCCAGCATCAGGAACACCATGCCGTTGAACACGAACTCCAGCATCTGCCAGACACTGTTGGCACGCAGCCGCATCGCCAGCGGAGCCTGACGAATAATGCCGGAACGGGTGATGGTCATACCGGCCGCGACCGCTGCCAGGATGCCTGAGACGCCCAGATGTTCGGCAATCAGATAAGAGGCGAATGGCAGGAGCAGCAGCAGCACGGTCTGTGTCGCCGGGTCATCCCCGCTCCAGCGGCTGAGCAGGCGCAGCGATTTACCGTACAGCCAGCAGATCGCCACACCGGCAATCAGGCCGCCTACCGCGACTTTCAGGAACTCAACGCTGGCACCGCCCCAGGTAAACACCATGGTGCCCATGGCGACGGCGACGGCAAACTTCAGTGATACCAGGCCCGAAGCATCATTCATCAGGGCTTCACCCTGCACAATCGACATAATCTTCTTGGGAATGCGACCTTCACCGACAATGCCGGAGAGTGCCACGGCATCGGTCGGCGACAGCACCGCCGCCAGCGCAAAGGCGGGGATTAGCGGGATCCCCGGCACCAGCCAGTAGATCAGATAGCCGATGCCGATCACGGTAATCAGCACCAGCGCCAGCGCTAAGCCGATGATTTCTCGACCATGATGCAGGAACTCACTGATCGGCGTTTTCCAGCCATCTGCGAACAGCAGCGGCGGGATGAACAGCACCAGAAACAGTTCCGGATCAAAGTCGACATGCAGACCAAATGTTGGCCAGGCCAGCATCGCACCTACGGCGATCTGCACCAGCGGCAACGGGATCTGAAAAGGGAGAATGCGGGCCGCGACGCCAGAGAGCGACACGACCAGCGTCATGATGAGAATAGTAAAAAAGATTTCCATGCTTTCCTTAGGCGTCGTTTCTTTCAATCATTGGTTAAGCGCTAAAGTGTAAAACAAACTGCATTGAAGGTTGTCAGCTACGCGTGCGCCGGGCGGGAAAAAAGTGAAAAATTCCGGACGCGCAGCCGCACGCCCGGTTGTACAGTCAGATTGCCCAGCCACCGGCGTAAAATGCCACCAGCGCGACGGCAATGATCACGGTACCGACGTTGAGCTTACGCCATTCACCGGCGAACAGACGCCCCACCACGAGGCTGGCGAAACCGATCATGATGCCGGTGACGATGTTGCAGGTGAGCACGATAATCACCGCCGTGAGTAGCCCAGACATCGCATCGACAAAATCACTGAAGTCCACTTTTGCCACATTACTGAGCATCAGCAGACCCACATACATCAGTGCAGGTGCGGTAGCGTAAGCCGGAACCAGATAAGCCAGCGGCGACATAAACAGGATAGCGAGAAACAGCAGGCCCACCACAATTGCGGTCAGGCCGGTTTTGCCCCCCGCCGCTGTCCCTGCCGCCGATTCAATATAGACCGCAGCCGGTGACGCGCCCACCAGACCCGCGAACAGGCTGCTGACGGAGTCACTGGTCAGCGCACGACCGCCATTGATAATCTGGCCCTGTTTATCCAGCAGATTGGCCTGCCCTGCGACCGCACGAATGGTACCGGTGGCGTCAAAAACCGCCGTCATCACCAGTGCCAGCACGCTGGGCAGTACTACAGGCTGTAGCGCCCCCATAATGTCGAGGCTGAACAGCAACGACTGACCGCTGGCGTCACGCAGGCTCGGCAGGGCAAACAGTCCCTGATATGTCACCGACGGGTCAAAGATCAGGCCGAGCAGCGAAATAGCGATAATCGTCAGCAGGATGCCGCCCGGTACCCTGCGCTTCTCCAGTCCGATAATCGCGGCCAGTCCCAGCAGTGTCATCATCACCGGGAAAGTGGTGAAGTGACCCAGCGCCACCGGCAGGCCCGGAGCCGGATTTTTTACCACCAGACCCACGCCGTCAGCGGCGATGAGCAGCAGAAACAGGCCAATCCCGACGCCGGTGCCGTGCGCCACGCCCATCGGCAGGTTACGCAAAATCCAGGCACGAATGCCGGTCACGGAGATCAGGGTAAACAGCAGGCCCATCAGGAACACTGCGCCCAGCGCGACCGGCACGCTGATGTGCTGACCCAGCACCAGGCTGAAAGCGGTAAAGGCGGTCAGGGAGATGGCGCAGCCAATGGCCATCGGCAGATTGGCCCACAGCCCCATAAGGATGGAACCAAAGCTGGCGACCAGACAGGTGGCGACAAACACGGCGGAGGGGGAAAAACCGGCTTTGCCCAGCATTCCCGGTACCACGATGACGGAGTAGACCATCGCCAGGAAGGTAGTGAGTCCGGCCAGAATTTCCTGGCGCACGCTGCTGCCGCGCGCCGAGATCGAGAACCATGCGTCCAGTTTTCCACTGGCCGGGCGTGATTCAGTTGACATAGTTGAGCCTCAAAAATTTTTGTTGTGTGGATCGCTCTGCGACCATCGCTGTCCCTGGAATAAGCGGGTAGACGGCGTCACTGTCGGGATTAACCCATCAGGCAAACGTTTACCTTGCCGCAGATAATTAGCCGTCAAAAGCAGCCAGATAAAAAGGCATGCGATTATCCGGCGTTTAGCGCCACGTTTTCAACTCTAAGAGGGAGATTCTTTGGCATAAAGAAAGATTGGGCGCAGGAGGCTGGCAGACGCCCGACGGAAGCCAGCCTGAAACGCTGAGGCCATAAAGTTAATGTCATATAAAGGCAGGATTCGCACCGGCGCAGTCGGGATGAGACAGGATGCGCCGGCGGAGAGAGGATTAACCTGGCAACGAAAGCTCGCCGCCCTGCGCAATCGCGCGTTGCCAGGCGGCGCGCTGCTGCACCGTCTGCAACCATTTCTCTGTGGCAGGCATCCGATCCAGTCCGCCACGCCGCGCCAGTGCCAGCAGCGGAAAGCTCATCTGGATATCCGCAATGGTAAAACGCTCACCGGCAAACCACGTATTGGCTGCCAGATGCTGTTCGATCATCTGCCTGTGCGGCTTTAGCTGTTTATCCAGGAATGCCTTCTGCACCCCTTTGCCAAATGCCGCGCCGACCGGACGCAGCAGCCAGGGCACCGGCGCTTTGCCCATCTGACCGAAGATCAGTTTCATCACCAGCAGCGGCATCAGCGAGCCTTCGGCGTAGTGCAGCCAGTAGCGGCACTGTAACCGTGACGCCTCATCACTCACTTTCAGCCTGAATTCGTGATCATATTTCTCTTCAAGGTATTCGAGAATGGCCCCCGATTCTGCTACCACCTGGTTCCCGTCAGTAATGACCGGCGATTTTCCCAGTGGATGTACTTTTTTTAGCGCCTCCGGGGCCAGCATGGTCGGTTCGCGTTGATAGCGTTTAATCTGGTACGGCACTTCCAGCTCTTCCAGCAGCCACAGCACCCGATGCGAGCGCGATTTCTCAAGATGGTGAACGGTGATCATCATGATTCCCTGTGTGTTGACCTTCACCAAGTATAGACGTCACTCCACAGCCGGATGTTTATCATCCTGCTCCGGGTCAAGCAGCACCGCACCTGAGCCCTGCTGACCCAGCCGGTCGCCGGGATTACGCAGCGGACAGTCGCGCATCGACAGGCAGCCGCAACCGATACAGCCATCCAGGTCATTGCGCAGGCGGGTAAGAGTTTCAATGCGTTTATCCAGCTCTTCGCGCCAGTGCTGAGTCAGCGCATCCCATTCCGTCGTCGACATGCGCTTATCTGGCGGAATGTGGTCGAGACTGTCACTGACCGTCGCCAGCGGGATGCCAATGCGCTGAGCAATCTTGATGATCGCCACGCGTCGCAGCACATCGCGGCTGTATCGGCGCTGATTGCCGCTGTTGCGGGTGCTGAAAATGAGGCCTTTGGTTTCATAAAAGTGCAGCGCCGAGACCGCCACACCGCTGCGGCGCGCCACTTCCCCGGGTGTTAAGACCGGTTTTGGATAGTTACGTTCTTTTTTCATCAGACCCTTTACCTAAAGTTAACTTGAGGAATTATACTTCTTCTCCGTTGAAACCCCTAAACTCCCATTACCCCTTATTAAGCACCAGAAGGATGAGGCCATGATGCAAGAAGAGATCATTCATTCCCTGACGGACTGGATTGACCAGAACCTCGATAAGAGCCTGTCGATTGATGAGGTTGCGGCAAAATCAGGCTATTCGAAATGGCACCTGCAGCGTATGTTCCGTTCCGTGACGAAACAGACGCTGGGTGGCTATATTCGTGAGCGCCGCCTGACGCTGGCCGCAGAAGCGCTATCGCAGACACAGCGTCCGGTGTTTGATATCGCGATGCAGTATGGCTATGACTCGCAGCAAACTTTTTCACGGGTGTTTCGTCGTCAGTTTTCACAGACCCCGACCGCTTACCGCCACACCATGCGACGCCAGGCGATTCAGCGCCCTCGCCTGCTGAGTTTCGGTTGTAACGATCCGATCAACAGCTTTACCCAGCGCACGACCGGCGAGTGCTGCCCGGTCCGTTAATTCTTCGCTGCGCCCGCTCCGGGCGCATCTGTCTGATTTCCCCGCCGTTCTTCTTCTACTGCTCATTTTTTCTGCACACCACTACCATACAAGAGTCAAATTTTGTTCAAAATTTAAAATCGGGTGATATAATGTGACCCAAGTCACACTTTGAACCTGGGTTGACGGCAAAAAAGTCCTACCTGACACACTTTTTTGTCGCCGGTGATGTCCGCAGATTGTCAGGAATACTTACTGATAGTGAGGTCCGGCCGATGGCTACGTTAACCGCCAGTTTTCTTGTTATGCGTTGGGAACTGCTGAGCGCAATCATGATGTTTTTTGCCAGCACCCTGAAAACCAAACTTCGTCAGGATAGCCGTCACGTGATGGCCTTTATGTGTGGCGGGATTGGTTTAGGCATGACCTGCTGGTTTGTTACCGGTCTGATGGGCATTACCCTGAGCATGGAAAACGTACATAACTTCGTGGAAATCTCAAAGCACGCCTTTATCGATGCGATGAGCCAGGCGCCTGCTGACTGGCCGATGCCCTGATTTTTACGCATAAAAAACCCCGCTTAGCGGGGTTTTTTATATTGCTGTGTGAACTTAAATTTTCTTCAACATGGCAGGAATATTAACATCCTGCACTGTAACGCCCGGGCTCTGCGTTCCGCGGCGGTCCTGAATCCACATATCTCCCATCATCTGGTTTAAACCACGATCTAATCCGGTAACCAGCCCTGCACCTGGGGTGAAGGTCAGTTCGCCAAAGTAAATATGCTCGTCATGGATATACCAATCCACACGCACGTAGTCGAAATCGCTGGCCAGCTTCTTGCTCAGTTCGAGCGCATGTTCCAGTGACGGCATAATCGGTGACACATCCAGCCCGGTATCGCGAATCTTGTGATAGGCCTCATTGAGGTTATTCACGTAGAAGTTCATCGACAGCAGCGGCTGGCAGCGGTTGTAGATTACCTGCAGCACATATTCGAACCGGCCATCACGCTTGTTGAACATATGGAATTTGTAATCGATCGGCGCGCTTTTGCCATCACCAATGTACTTCTCAACCAGGATGCGTGGCTTGATGTAGCGGTAGTGAATCTCGCGCGCTTCATTGGCGAAATCGGTCTTCAGCCAGCGATAGCAGTCATGAATGATCTGCTGCTTGCGCAACGCGTCCGGCTCTTCCAGCAGTATTTCTACCATGTTGGAGGCGTGGTTCGGCTTGATCACCGTTCCCCTCCAGCAAGGCAGGCTGTTCAGCGTGGTCGGGTCAGTGGTTTCGTGTACCAGCGGGATCAGGTACTCATTACCGATTTTTTCAGCAATGAATTCGCGTACCGAGTACTTATCTGACAGACGACCGTAGTTCTGGTAATCGCCGAAGATAAACTTACGGTACAACACCTTCTCGTTGAACACTTTTGGCTGACGCAGATTGGGCAGCTTTCTGAACTTATGGAAGTAGTAGATGCGGTCCTGATAAGCCCAGGGCATCTTCTTGATAAAGTACTGCACACTTTTTCTGAGTTCTTCTTTCAACTTGAGCATATCTGACCTCATTTGTATGTTTTGTAGTTGAGTGAGGAAACCTGAATCTTTTGAATGACGCCGTTTTTAAAGAAGTAATTCATTACGGTCAGGGACAAAAGTTCTGAAAGGAAAACGCTCCACGCGGCCCCCATGATGCCGTGACCCTGGATCAACCACCAGGAGAGCGGCAGACTGATGACCATCAGGCAGATGATTTTCCTCAGCAAGTAGTTAAATCCTCCCTCTTTGACCATGTAGCGATACGCTACGGTCCCCATTGCCGAAAAGCTGGTCGCTATCGACAGCAACGTAATGAGACTTCCTGACTGTGTGTATTCCGGTCCGTACAACGCGATGATGATTTGCTCGCCGTAAAGCGAAATGACAAGCAGCATCAGCAATGAAACCGCCATAACGTAGCCATTGAGCCGGGCAGCCAGCTTAATGGCGACCTCGCCGCGCTCCCTGAAGATTTCAGTGAAGCAGGAGGTGATAAGCGCAACCGGGATAAAAATCCAGGAGGCGGAAATAGTATTCGCCGCCGCAAAGAGACCGAGGTCGCGCGCAGGCGCCGTGCCTGCCAGAAACATCTGCGCCGCTTTGACCTGCACCGAGATAAAGATGCTGGAGATCGCCAGCGGCAGACCGGCATACATCAGATAGCGCAGATAGGCGGTGCGCTTTTCGCGCGGTGGCATCTGATCCTGGTGGTCCTGATAGAAGTTGTGACGCTTGATCAGGTAAGGCACCAGTGTCACGGCAACAATCGACAGCGTCAGCCAGAGCGGATTAAGACGCAGCCAGGCCACGGTAAAGCTGATGCCGAAACTCAGCAGCATGCCCACAGCGTTAGCGATAGTGTTAAGACGCGAGGCAAGACGCGCGTTGTTATAAACGCTGAAGGTGTCCTGGGTGACAAAAACCGAGGCAACAAATGAGGCCAGTGCAAACGCCAGGAAGTTTTCCTGCATGTTGTACCAGACCCAAATTAAGACTGGCACCGAAGTGACCAGCAATAGCACCATGCGCAGCGTACGGGCGATGGTCATCAGTCGAAGACCTTTCGACGCATTTTTGCTGACGCGCTTAAACAGAATAGTTTCGGTGCCAAAGATTGCGACGGTTTGCACCATTGCAAAAAGTGAAGTAGAAAACGCCATCTGGCCAAACACCGTTGGACCAAAGGATTTAGCCACGTAAGACGTCACAAAAATGACGCCAAAAACGGAGATGATCTTCTCAGACATCATCCAGGCGGCATTAGACATTACGCTCAATTTCATCGACTCTTCCTTAGTATTACTCAACTACAACCGCTTCGGTACAACATCCCTGTAACGAATTAATAAGCGCTCAGTGGGCCTGGCGAAAATGTATGACTTCAGACCAAGCTGGTCCGAAAATTGAGATGTAAATCATGATCCGGAGAGTGAATTCAGGATAATTCTTATTATAAATGGCGCGAATCACTTCAAATGGAAACGATTTCAGGCTGAAAATAAAACAACCTTAAAGAGCTATACCGGCATATTAATCAAGTCGGCGAAGCTAAATATCCAGTGTACGTAGAATTTTTTCGTATTTTGGATGCGATGAATTTATAACAAAAACCCGCCTCCAGGAAGGCACGCTCCCCGGATAAGAATAAAATAAGATTTATCCCATGATGATATTTCTTCTAAATATCTTAATTTAGGCTTCGCAATTCAATTAGCGCACTTTAATACTGCCTTAATAAAATCTTATAGTGCCAGAAATTATTAAAGTCATTCTCATCCATTAATCGATAAGAAAGGTAAGAGCATTTATGAGAAAGTCACGATACAGCGAAGATCAAATCACAAATGCCATTAAAGCTTCTGAATCGGGCGTGAAAGTCAGAGAGATTTGTGAAGAGTTAGGCATCTCTGAAGCCACGTTCTATAGCTGGAAAAAGAAGTTTTCTGGGTTGTCTTCGGAAGAAGGCAGAAAAATCAAGGAGCTGGAAGAAAAACTGCAGAATGTCACACGTGAACTGCAGACGCTCAACTCGGACAAAGAGATGCTGCAGAGCGTTCTGAAGCACTTCTTTACGACTAATGAAAAA
Organism: Pantoea sp. 22096; assembly: GCF_052045955.1. Classification (NCBI taxonomy): domain Bacteria; kingdom Pseudomonadati; phylum Pseudomonadota; class Gammaproteobacteria; order Enterobacterales; family Erwiniaceae; genus Pantoea; species Pantoea sp. 22096. The sequence goes on from NZ_JBQEPW010000004.1 coordinate 267,675, forward strand.
CGACAGGCTGTAGATTTCCTGCAGACCACCTTTGACATTGGCACCCGTCGCAGCTGCCGCTTATTAGATATCAGCCGCAGCGTATACCACTATCCGTCAGGCACGGAGAATCGCTAAACCTAATGCTACCGCGCTTTTTAGACTTAACGCTGAGATTTGTTCTTACCAGAAGAGATGAAGATCATTTAACAGGACAATTGCGGCCCCCTTTTCCGCTCCATTTATAACTAATGAATGGCTTCACAGCTAAGCTTCTTTTTTTGCGGTAAAATTGATTCACAACAGCAAAAGTCTCGCATTCCACGCCTTATCTTCCCCTCCCAATCCCCTTTATGCGGGATTGGGCCTTCCCTTTTTTAGTTTAGCCCTGCTAATCGTCGGAACTAAATCCTCTCAACACCATTAAGCCGCTTTAAACATCGCACAAACAATAATCACCGTACATTTGAGTTAATGGTGGCCCTGACTCAAATTTTGCGGTTGCGCTTTAATTCCCGATGATGGCTTTATTGCATTAACTTTCTCCAGGATTAATCCGGGTTAAATAGTTTATTGCTCCTTATCACTAACGTTATGGGTCTATCTTTTCACTCTCTTCATTGCACATCATTGATGCCAGAGATTAATCTTTAATTAATAACGCAGCGGCGGAATTCTCTTACTCATTTATCACTGAGTGAAGTTAATGGTGGTTTTTAGTCCCCTTTTCTCAGGACCCTAACGCAATAAACAGCAGCAGATAAAAGCGTAACGTCCATAATGCTGCGCTATTTTTCCTGATTAATGACCGATATCTGACCAGTGAAAGGTTGCCAGAGCTGAAACAGACAACTTTCAGGTGCCAGAAAGGACCGTTTTTTTACTGACAAAGGAAGAATGAATGAGGTTATCGGAGAATACCGGACAACAGTGCGGAACCATGAAATCGATTTCGCGGTATAAATCTGCCGAAGAGCGAGCAAATCAGGATAGGGTTTAATCTTAAAAAGCCGCGCGGTGTGTTGTCCGCGCGGTAAAGGCATTCAGGTGAGTTTTACGGTTTACTCTTTAATCGTAACTACCTGCGGGTGCGGTTTGATGCGCATTGCCCAGATCACACCCGCCATCAGACAAACAATGCCTGTCAGGGTGAGCTGCGGCGGCCAGCGTTGATACCAGAGAAAAGTCCATAACAGGCCAAAGAGTATCTCGAAAACGATCAGCGGCCCCATCAGTACGGTGGGCAGACGCTGGCTGGCAGCATTCCAGCATAAGGTGCCAAGCCAGGAGCAGAGCAGGCCAATCGTCAGCATCAATGCGATGAATACCGTGGGACGCGGCCCGAACGGCAGCGAAAAATCGGGCTGCTGCCAGGCGAGCTGAACGCTGACCAGCGCGTACAGGATCAGTGCCATCGGCAGCGTCACCAGCCCCTGCGCGGTAGCCCAGGTTGAGGGGCGCAGTTCAGGATGCGTGCGCAGCCAGCGGGCATTACGCAGCGGATACCAGGTCCAGCAGATTACCGCCAGCAGTGCCAGCACGATACCGGTCAGATAACGACTGAGATCCAGCGTGGCGCCCTGGCTCTGCAGCTCCGCTGCGTTCACGCAGAGCAAGCCAGCCGCCATCATGACCAGTGCCGGGAACAGCCGCCGCCACGGCAGCCGTCCTTCAAGATGGCCATAACAGAGGTTAGCCGTGACGGCGATCACCACCGGCAGCGTGCCGATAATCATGGTGGAGACCGGCCCGCCGGTACGCTGAATGGCGTTCGCCAGAAACGCATAGTAGAAGAGGTTTCCCACCAGCGAGAGCTTCACGGCCTCAAGCCAGTCAGCGCGTGACAGCTGACGCAGCCGACGACGGCTGTGCCAGGCCAGCGGCAGCGCAATCAGCCCAAACGCCACGTAACGTCCCGCCGATTGCAGGGCGCCAGGATAGTCCGGCACCAGCAGCGGCCCGACAAAGATCAGCCCCCACAGCAACCCGGCGGTGACGGCAAACATAATTCCCGCAAACATGATTTCTTCCTTATACAGACTTTTGGCAGAGTGTGGCGGGTTCCGGCGGGAAATGCTTGTAGCAGATTGCGGTGTTATCAGGGCTGGCGAACCTGCTTTTGATAGCGGCCCGGCGTAATGCCATAACGGTGAGCAAAGGCGCGGGTGAGATGAGCCTGATCGGTCAATCCAACCGCCGCCGCGACGCTGGCGGCCGCCTCACCTTGCGCCAGCCTTTGCTTGGCGTCATAGAGCCGGAAAGCCATCAGCATCTGATGCGGCGTAACGTGATAGTGCTGGCGAAAAGCACGTAAGAAGTGCCACGGCGACAGTGAAGCCAATGCGGCCAGCTCCTCCAGCCGCACCGGTTCTGCAAGGTTTGCGCGCAAAAAATCTCTGACCTGATCAAAACGATGCCGGGCATCGGGTCTGCGCTGTGAGGACATACGCGCCAGCGGACGGATTTGCAGCAGCAGCTCAGCAATCAGGCTCTGGCGCGCCAGTTCAGACTCTGCCTGCCAGAGTGCGGCAAGCGTGCGGGAGAGCGGCTGCGCCACGCGCGGATCGGTCAGCAGCGCCTCGTTAAACCACCAGCCGCGGTCGCCGGTCAGTTCATCCATCAGCTGCGGCTGAATGTAGATCATCTGATAGCGCCAGCCCTCTTCGCACGCTGACTCACCCGTGTGCAGCTCATCCGGGTTCATCATGACCAGTGAGTTCTCCGGCGCAGTATATTCGGTGCCGCGATAGCGAAAGCGCTGTGCGCCCGCTTCAATGGTGCCGATCCCAAAGGCTTCATGGGTATGAGGTTCAAAGGCATAGCGGGAGATGTGGGCCTGATAGAGTTCCACACCCGGCAGCTCTGCGAGTTGCCGGAACCGGGCGCGATCTTTCTCACAGGGGAAACTTGCCGGAACACCGTCCACTTCTCTCTCCTTATTTAACCAGTCTGCTAAGCATGCCTGCGACCGGGGCTAAAATGCAAAAGATTGCTATCTGCAACGCCGCGGGTAACACTGCTTTTTTCAGACGGATGGGGTTAAGCATGGCACAGCGTGTGGCAGTGATTATCGATATGCAGAATGGGGTCTTCATCTCGCCGCGCTTCGACCAGGCGGGTCGGGTGGCGCAGATTAACCGACTGACTGAACGCGCCGATATCACCATTTTTATCCAGCACCGCGAAGGCGCGATGTGCGAGGGAAATGAAGCTTTTAATCTGCTGCCGGAACTGATTCAGCCTGCTGGCGCATATTACGTGACAAAAACCGCTTGCGACAGCTTCTGGCAGACTGAGCTGGCCGCACTGTTAAAGAAGCTGGCGGTGGAAGAGTTTGTGGTGTGCGGTTGTGCCACTGACTACTGTCTGGATACCACCATAAAAGTGGGTGCCAGTGCAGGTTATGCCATTACGGTTGCTGCGGATGCGCACACCACCGCCGATCGTCACTGGGTCAGCGCTGAAGCGTTGATAAACCAGCACAATGAGGTCTGGTCCTCATTGTCGATTCCCGGCAACGTGCCGCGTGTGCTGCGCACAGACGAGATTGTGGCGGAATGGTCGTAACCGCCTGCGAAAGCCGCACATAAAAAAGCCCGCATAAGCGGGCTTTTTTACACTCTCTGACCAACAGAATCAGAATGGAATATCGTCGTCGAAATCCATTGGTGGTTCGTTGTTGCTGCTGGCCGGCGCGCTCTGTGGCTGCTGTGGACGGGACTGCGCGCCACCACTGAACTGATTGTTGTTACCCTGCGGCTGCTGCGGCTGACCCCAACCATTGTTGTTGCCACCGCCCTGCGCGCCGCCACCTGCTGGTGCACCCGCGTTGCCGCCCTGCTGACGGCCACCCAGCATCTGCATAGTGCCGCCAACGTTGACCACGACTTCGGTGGTGTAACGTTCCTGGCCGCCCTGATCCTGCCATTTACGGGTACGCAGCTGACCTTCGATGTAGACCTGCGACCCTTTTTTCAGGTATTCGCCTGCGACTTCAGCCAGTTTGCCAAACAGCACCACACGGTGCCATTCAGTGATCTCTTTGTTTTCACCGGTCTGCTTGTCGCGCCAGCTTTCCGACGTAGCCAGCGTAATGTTGGCAACCGCGCCACCATTTGGCATGTAACGTACTTCCGGATCCTGACCCAGATTCCCGACAAGAATCACTTTGTTAACGCCACGACTGGCCATGTTGCTGTCTCCCGATGAGTTAATGCATACAGTCTAATCTATCAATTCTAACACGTCCTGCGGACTGTTTCCCACTTTCGAGCGGGGTTCCAGTTTTAATCCCTCTCCGCTTCCAGGCCTGAGAGTACTGGATATATATTCAGTCTATTTTTTGTGCCATAATGACACGTTTATTCTGGCCGTGTCGGCAAGGCACGGTGAGTGCAGCTAATCCGGGAAAGGTGAATGGATAAGATCGAAGTTCGTGGTGCCCGCACCCATAATTTGAAAAACATCAACCTGACCATCCCACGCGACAAACTCATTGTGGTAACCGGCCTGTCAGGGTCCGGTAAATCCTCATTGGCGTTTGATACGCTGTATGCGGAAGGTCAGCGCCGCTATGTGGAGTCGCTCTCTGCGTATGCGCGCCAGTTTCTTTCGTTAATGGAGAAGCCGGACGTCGATCATATCGAAGGTTTGTCGCCCGCCATTTCCATTGAGCAGAAATCCACCTCGCATAACCCACGTTCGACCGTGGGAACCATCACTGAGATTCACGATTATCTGCGTCTGCTGTTTGCCCGTGTAGGCGAACCGCGTTGTCCGGATCATGATGTGCCGCTGGCGGCGCAGACCGTGAGTCAGATGGTGGATCAGGTGCTCTCGCAGCCGGAAGGTCGTCGCCTGATGCTGCTGGCCCCGGTAGTGAAAGATCGTAAGGGTGAGCACACCAAAACGCTGGAGAATCTGGCGACGCAAGGTTATATCCGTGCGCGTATTGATGGCGAAGTGTGTGACCTCTCCGATCCGCCAAAGCTTGAGCTGCAGAAGAAGCACACCATTGAAGTGGTGATTGACCGCTTTAAAGTGCGTGAAGACCTGGCAACCCGTCTGGCGGAGTCGTTTGAAACCACGCTGGAACTTTCCGGCGGCACGGCTATCGTGGCGGACATGGATGACAGCGACGCAGAAGAGCTGCTCTTCTCGGCTAACTTCGCCTGCCCCATCTGCGGTTACAGCATGAGTGAGCTGGAACCGCGTCTGTTCTCGTTTAACAACCCGGCGGGCGCCTGTCCAACCTGTGACGGCCTGGGCGTACAGCAATATTTTGATCCTGACCGCGTCGTGCAGAATCCTGAACTTTCGCTGGCGGGCGGTGCTATCCGCGGCTGGGATCGCCGTAACTTTTACTATTTCCAGATGCTGCGTTCGCTGGCGGAACACCTCGATTTTGATATCGAAGCGTCATTCGGCAGCCTGCCAGACAACGTGCAGAAGGTGATTCTGTATGGGTCAGGCAAAGAGAGCATCGAATTTAAGTACATCAACGATCGCGGCGATACCTCGGTTCGCCGTCATCCGTTTGAAGGCGTGCTCAATAACATGGAACGCCGCTATAAAGAGACGGAATCCTCTGCGGTTCGCGAAGAGCTGGCGAAGTTTATCAGCAACCGCGCCTGTGCCAGCTGTGAAGGCACCCGTCTGCGTCGTGAAGCGCGCCACGTCTTCGTGGAGAACACCACGCTGCCGACTATCTCTGAGATGAGCATCGGTCATGCGATGTCCTTCTTTGAAAACATGAAACTCAGCGGCCAGCGTGCGCAGATTGCCGAGAAAATTTTGAAAGAGATTGGCGATCGCCTGAGCTTCCTGGTCAACGTCGGCCTGAACTATCTCTCAATGTCACGTTCCGCTGAGACCCTGTCCGGGGGTGAAGCACAGCGTATCCGTCTGGCCAGCCAGATCGGTGCGGGTCTGGTCGGTGTGATGTATGTGCTGGATGAGCCTTCTATTGGCCTGCACCAGCGTGACAACGAACGGCTGCTCGGCACCCTGATTCATCTGCGCGACCTCGGTAACACCGTGATCGTGGTTGAGCATGATGAAGATGCGATTCGTGCCGCAGACCATGTGATCGACATCGGTCCGGGTGCAGGCGTACACGGCGGCCAGGTAGTCGCGGAAGGCACCGTTGATCAGATTATGGCGCAGGAAGAATCCCTGACCGGCCAGTTCCTGAGCGGCAAGCGTGGCATTGTGGTGCCAGAGGAGCGCGTCAAAGGCGATCCGGCCAAAGTGCTGAAGATTACCGGCGCACGCGGCAACAACCTTAAGGATGTCACGCTGACGCTGCCGGTCGGACTGTTCACCTGTATTACCGGTGTGTCCGGTTCAGGTAAATCGACCCTGATCAACGATACGCTGTTCCCGATTGCTCAGCGGACGCTGAACGGTGCGACCATCGCCGAACCGGCACCTTACCGTGACGTGGCAGGCCTGGAGCACTTCGACAAAGTGATCGACATCGATCAGAGCCCGATTGGTCGTACACCGCGCTCCAACCCGGCCACCTACACCGGTATCTTTACCCCGGTGCGTGAACTCTTTGCGGGCGTGCCGGAAGCGCGTTCGCGCGGTTACAATCCGGGTCGCTTCAGCTTCAACGTGCGGGGCGGACGCTGTGAAGCCTGTCAGGGCGATGGCGTGTTGAAAGTCGAGATGCACTTTCTGCCGGACATTTATGTGCCGTGTGACCAGTGCAAAGGCAAACGCTATAACCGTGAAACGCTGGAAGTGAAGTACAAAGGCAAGAGCATCCACGAAGTGCTGGAGATGACCATCGAAGAGGCCCGTGAGTTCTTCGATGCCGTACCAGCGCTGGCGCGTAAGCTGCAGACGCTGATCGATGTAGGTCTCACCTACATCCGCCTCGGTCAGTCCGCCACCACCCTGTCCGGCGGTGAAGCCCAGCGTGTGAAGCTGGCGCGTGAGCTGTCGAAGCGTGGCACGGGTCAGACGCTCTACATTCTGGATGAGCCGACCACCGGCCTGCACTTTGCCGATATCCAGCAGCTGCTGGAAGTGCTGCATAAGTTGCGCGATCAGGGCAACACCATCGTGGTAATTGAGCACAACCTTGATGTGGTCAAAACCGCAGACTGGATTGTCGATCTCGGTCCGGAAGGCGGCAGCGGCGGCGGTGAAATCCTGGTTGCTGGTACGCCAGAAACCGTGGCGGAGTGTGAGAAATCCCACACCGCGCGCTTCCTGAAGCCCCTGTTACAGAAGTAATTCTTTCAGGCCCGCCGCGTGCGGGCCTTTTTTTACCCCTGCCGATTCAGCCAGAAAAATGCAGAATCAGGCAAGATTCAGACATGTATAGGCATATACGCTTCTCACTACGCTGACTATCCTTAAACGGTTCCTCTTTGGCACGCCCCTGGCGTCGCCCTGTTTTCGCAGCACATCCACGCTGCTGCACATCATCAAAAAACACTCACGACACATCGAAACTGGAGACACCATGAATATTACGCATGCGTATGCTGCTCAGGATGCAAAATCCAAACTGGCACCGTTCGATTTTAAGCCGCGTGAGCTGCGCGCCCATGACGTTCAGCTTGAGGTGCTGTTCTGTGGCGTTTGCCACTCAGACCTGCATCAGGCCCGTAATGAGTGGAAAAACACCATTTTTCCCGTGGTTCCGGGTCATGAAATTGTGGGTCGCGTGACTGCTGTTGGTCCACAGACGCAGAAATACAAAGTCGGCGATCTGGTTGGCGTCGGCTGCATGGTTGATTCCTGCCGCAGCTGTCCAAGCTGTCAGCAGGGTCTGGAGCAGTATTGCGAAAACGGCTTTGTCGGCACCTATAACGGCGAAGATCGCGAAACCGGCGCTATTACCTACGGCGGTTACTCAACGTCGATGGTGGTTGATGAGAGCTTTGTGCTGCGCATTCCCGAGAACCTGGAGCTGGCGGGCGTTGCACCGCTGCTGTGTGCCGGTATCACCACCTATTCGCCGCTGCGTCACTGGAATGTCGGTCCTGGCAAGAAAGTGGGTATCGTAGGCTTAGGCGGCCTGGGCCATATGGGCGTGAAGATTGCGCATGCCATGGGCGCACATGTGGTGCTGTTCACCACCTCGCCATCCAAAATTGAAGATGGCAAACGTCTGGGTGCCGATGAAGTCGTGATCTCCAAAGATCCGGAGCAGATGGCGCAGCACGCGAACAGCTTTGACTTCATCCTGAACACCGTGGCGGCTCAGCACGATCTCAACCCGTTCATCACCCTGCTGAAACTGGATGGCAACATGACGCTGGTCGGTGCACCGGAGCACGACCATCCGGCACCGCAGGTCTTTAACCTGATCTTTAAACGTCGCAGCATCGCCGGTTCACTGATTGGCGGCATCGCGGAAACCCAGGAGATGCTCGATTTCTGTGGCGAGCACGGGATTACGTCAGACATTGAGCTGATCGCGATGGACCAGATCAACGAAGCCTATGAGCGCATGCTCAAAAGCGATGTGAAGTATCGCTTTGTTATCGATATCAACACGCTGCGCGCTCAGTCTGCCGCGTAAGCTGCTTGATCTGAAACCCTCTTGCTCAGGTAAGAGGGTTTTTTATTGCCGTTTAACGGGTAGCCGCCTGCTGGTATGAGGCATCGACCAGATAGTAGATCTGCGAATCTTTCAGCGAACCGTCGAGGAACAGCGTGCTCCAGTGAGACTTATTCAGATGCTCGCTGGGAATAATATCGCTGTGCTCTTCGCGCAGTAATTCGGCCAGCGCAGGCGTCGATTTCAGCGAGACCGCGGGCCGCCCTTTCGCCTCATGTACCATCGCAAACAGCACGCCGTTGCTTTTAATCTGCGTGGCTTTCCAGTCACTGTGGACGCTCTGCTCCGCGCCCGGCTTGCTCATGCAATAGGTCAGTAAATCTGAGTTATTCATTACGATTCCCCTTGTAACGTGGCGACAATCCGCCTGGCACCGCCCTCAATGCGATGCTCGCCCAGCCAGATCCCCTGCCAGGTGCCCAGCACCAGACGTCCCCGCTGAACCGGTAATAACAACGAAACCCCTAAGATCGACGATTTGATGTGCGCCGGCATATCATCACGCCCTTCGTAATCGTGCTGATAAGGCGCATTCTCGGGCACGTACCGCATGAAATGCTGCTCCATGTCGCTGCGCACCGTCGGGTCGCAATTCTCATTTAAGGTTAACGACGCCGAAGTGTGCTGCAACAGCAGATGCAGCAGACCGGTTTTGATATCACGCAGTCCGGAGAGCGAGTTGACGATCTCATCGGTGACCAGATGAAACCCACGCGACTTCGCGCTCAGCGTAATAGTTTGTTGATGCCACATAGCTTATTCCTGAAACGGTTATCCCGTTTAAGTGTGCAGCATGTCGCCGAAAGGTAAACCCTGACCCATAAAAAAACCGCCAGAGAAAACGCTGGCGGTCTTGTTTACAACCTGGCTGCTGTTACATCACGGCGGCAAACGCTTCCGCTACCTGATGCACATTTTTGCTGTTCAGACCGGCCACACACATGCGACCGCTGCCCACCAGATAGATGCCAAATTCGTTACGCAGGCGATCAACCTGCTGCGCACTCAGACCGGTATAACTAAACATGCCACGCTGCTTCAGCAGATAGTCGAAGTTTTTACCTGGCAGCGCGGTGCTCAGTACGTCCACCAGCGACTGGCGCATCGCGAGAATGCGCAGACGCATCGCCTCCACTTCAGCCAGCCAGCTGGCCTTCAGCGCCTCGTCGTTGAGGACGCGTGCGACAACCTGCGCACCGAAATTCGGCGGGCTGGAGTAGTTACGGCGAACGGTTGCTTTTAACTGGCCCAGCACACGTGCTGACTCTTCGGCACTGTCGCACACGATAGAGAGACCGCCTACGCGCTCGCCATAGAGCGAGAAGATTTTGGAGAAGGAGTTGCTGACCAGCGCAGGCAGACCCGCCGCGGCGACCGCGCGCAGTGCATACGCATCCTGCTCCATACCGGCACCAAAGCCCTGATAGGCGATATCCAGGAAAGGAATCAGCTGCTGTGCTTTCAGCACCTCAACGGTCTGATCCCACTGCGCATCCGTCAGGTCAGCGCCGGTCGGGTTATGACAGCAGGGATGCAGCAACACGATGCTCTGCGCAGGCAGGGTTTTCAGGGTGCTGATAAAGGCATCAAACCGCACACCGTGAGTTTCTGCGTCATACCAGGGATAGGTATTGACGTCAAAACCTGCGCCATTAAAAATCGCGACGTGGTTTTCCCAGGTCGGATCGCTGACCCAGACGGCAGACTGCGGGAAGTAGCGCTTAAGGAAATCCGCACCCACTTTCAACGCGCCAGAACCGCCAAGGGTCTGAATCGACGCAATACGGCCCGCCTTTAACACCGGATGATCGGCACCAAACAGCAGCGGTGCAATCGCACTGCGGTAGCTGTTCAGCCCTTCCATTGGCAGATAGAGCGATGCCTGATGCGGCTCAGCATAAAGCTGCTCTTCAGCAGCCGCTACAGCCTTCAGCTGCGGGATGATGTTCTGTTCGTCGTAATAGAGCCCGATGCTCAGGTTAACTTTGTGTTCACGTGGGTCTTGTTTGAACGCTTCCATCAACGACAGAATCGGATCGCCCGCATAGGCATCAACGTTTTGAAACACGGTGTAGGTCTCCATGATTGGTCCAGAGGTAAGCGGCGGATTAAACCCGATAGCGTCCCGGACGGTGGTTCATTGCAATAATCAGGTTCAGGATCACCGCACCCGCAATCGACGCGAGCAGGATGGGGCCACTCACCACAAACAGTGACGCCAGCACGACGCAGGTATCGACTGCCATCTGCAGTTTACCCGCGCGGATCCCAAAGCGATCCTGTAGCCACAGCGCCAGAATATTGATGCCGCCCAGGCTCGCCTTATGACGAAATAACACTATAAACCCGATTCCCATGATGACGTTACCGAACAGTGTCGCATAGAAGGGATTAAGGTCAGAAAAGTGGACGAACAGCGGGTGCAGTTGAGTGAACAGCGACACCAGCCCGACGGCGCAGAAGGTTTTCAGGGTAAATTCCCAGCCCATGCGTTTTACCGCCAGCCAGTAGAAAGGGATGTTGATCAGGAAGAATGCGCTGCCGAATGAGAGCGGCGAGAGATAGCTAATCAGAAAAGCGATACCTGCGGTGCTGCCCGTCAGCGCACCGGCCTGTTTTAGCATAATGACGCCGAACGAGACCATTAGAGTGCCGAGCACCATCGCCAGCGCATCTTCAATGCGCGAATGCGGGACGCGGGTAGGTTCTGCGATGTTATCCATGGGGGTTTTCTCAGTGCAAATGATGCGGTTCCGATGCAAAAAACGCACCATCGTCACAGCACTGAACAGCTGTAAAGCGGATGCCAGCGATATCCCGTTGATATCTAAGGCGCTTTAAACATAACTTTATGCATAGATTTCGACTGATACCGTCAATCTATGCGTCTGGCTCCGTTTTGATGCGCGTTAATTGCATTTATTACCGCAAGTGTGCACCAAAACCGCACAGCGCGCACCCTTTTAGCGCGTCTTTTGCTCAGGCAGCATCATCAGCCCGTTCTCTTTCATTCGTCCCAGCACCACTGAGGTTTTCACATGGGAAACGCTCTGGTGGCCCGCGACTAACTGGCTGATTAACGCACTGAGGGAATTAAGATCGGCTACTGCCACTTTGAGCAGATAGTCTGCATCGCCCGTGGTTTTATAGGCATCCACGATCGCCTGCTCCTGCTCCACCATCCGGTGAAAGCTCTCAACATATTCAGCGGTGTGGTTGATTAAGCGCACCTCAATCAATCCCACCATGCCAAGCCCGATGGCATCGGGTGACAGCCGGGCGTGATAACCCAGGATGAGGTTAGCCTGTTCCAGATTAATACGGCGGCGCGAACATTGTGAGGCAGAAAGGCCGACCAGATCGCTGAGTTCCTGATTGGTCAGACGGCCGTTAGCTTGTAATAAAGTCAGGATTTTAAGGTCGTAATCGTCTACGTGAGTCATTCCGTTTCCACATCGGTGCCAGGCGTCGCTTTGTTACAGATAACCCGATAACCCGAGAGGTTGTCCAACACTATTTTATGATGATGGGGGCTGTCATGCACAGATCGTGCATGACAGCACAAAGCGGAATTATTCGTCGTCGTATTGCGGACCCGCGTAGTTATCAAAGCGCGACCACTGACCGTTAAAGGTCAGGCGCACTGTACCGATGGGGCCATTACGCTGTTTACCCAGGATGATCTCCGCGATTCCTTTGAGATCGCTGTTTTCGTGGTAAACCTCATCCCGATAGATAAACATGATCAAATCCGCATCCTGCTCGATCGAACCCGATTCACGCAGATCCGAGTTGACCGGACGCTTGTCAGCACGCTGCTCCAGTGAGCGGTTAAGCTGCGACAGCGCCACCACCGGCACATTCAGCTCTTTCGCCAGCGCTTTCAGTGAGCGGGAGATCTCCGCAATCTCCAGCGTACGGTTGTCCGACAATGACGGTACGCGCATCAGCTGCAAATAGTCGATCATGATCATACTTAAGCCACCGTTTTCACGGTAGATACGTCGGGCGCGCGAGCGCACTTCGGTAGGCGTCAGGCCAGAAGAGTCATCGATGTACATGTTCTTCTTCTCCAGCAGGATGCCCATGGTGCCGGAGATACGCGCCCAGTCTTCGTCATCCAGCTGTCCCGTTCGGATGCGCGTCTGATCGACGCGGGAAAGTGACGCAAGCATACGCATCATGATCTGCTCGCTGGGCATCTCCAGACTGAAGATCAGCACCGGCTTCTCCTGCAGCATGGCGGCGTTTTCGCACAGGTTCATCGCGAAGGTGGTTTTACCCATTGACGGACGTGCGGCGACAATAATCAGGTCAGAACCCTGCAGGCCCGCGGTCTTTTTATTCAGATCCTGATAGCCGGTATCGACGCCGGTGACGCCATCGTGCGGGGTCTGATAGAGCGATTCGATACGGGAGACGGTCGATTCCAGAATCTGCTCAATGTTTTTCGGGCCAGCATCTTTATCTGCGCGCGCTTCCGCGATTTTAAAGACGTTCGACTCTGCGAAGTCGAGCAGCTCCTCGCTGTTACGTCCCTGCGGATCGTAACCGGCATCGGCAATCTGGTTGGCGACGGCGATCATCTCACGCACCACCGCACGTTCACGCACGATGTCGGCATAAGCACCGATATTCGCCGCACTCGGTGTATTTTTCGCCAGTTCAGCCAGATAGGCGAAGCCGCCTGCCATCTCCAGTTCGCCCCGGGTTTCCAGCGATTCAGAGAGCGTAATCAGGTCGATAGGTTTGCTGTTTTCAAGCAGCCGCTGCATCTCGGAAAAAATCAGCCGATGCGAGCGGTTGAAAAAATCATTCGCGACGACGCGCTCAGAGACGTTATCCCAGCGCTCGTTATCCAGCATTAACCCACCGAGCACCGACTGCTCCGCTTCCAGAGAATGCGGGGGCATTTTCACGCCTGCGAGCTGGCGATCCTGCGTTTCGTTCGATTTGTTGGTGGGTTTATTTCCTGCCATAGTGAATGCATTACCGATCTTCTGTGGGGACGCGCAAGTATACCTTAGTTGAGGTGCGCGCCTCACCCTCATGATGAAACAATCACAGGAGTCAGAATGGCAAAGCGTATTCAGTTCAGCGCGCATGGCGGCCCGGACGTCTTAGAGTGGACAGATTTTGAACCCGCTGACCCGGCTGAACATGACGTGCAGGTAGAGCATCGCGCTATCGGGATTAATTACATCGATACCTATGTTCGCAGCGGGCTCTATCCGGTTACCGCTTTTCCTTCTGGCCTGGGAACGGAAGCCGCGGGCGTCGTGTCGCGGGTTGGACGTGGCGTGACATTATTTAAGCCCGGCGATCGCGTGGTCTACTGTCTGGCGTCGATGGGGGCCTATAGCGAAGTGCATAACGTGGCGGAAGATCGCCTGATGCATCTCCCGGAGGCGATCGGCTTTGAGCAGGGCGCAGCCAGCTACCTGAAAGGGCTGACCACGCAATATCTGCTGCGCCAGACCTATAAAATCAGCGCCGGTGAGACCTTTCTGTTTCATGCGGCCGCGGGCGGCGTCGGGCTTATCGCTTGCCAGTGGGCAAAAGCGCTGGGTGCACATTTAATCGGTACGGTGGGTTCCGAAGAAAAAGCCACGATGGCGAAGAACGCCGGTGCCTGGGCGACCATTAACTACCGCGAAGAGAATATTGCACAGCGCGTCAGCGAACTGACCGACGGAAAAAAAGTGGGCGTCGTGTATGACTCGGTGGGCAAAGACACCTGGGAAGCGTCGCTGGACTCGCTGCGTCGTCACGGTCTGATGGTCAGTTTTGGTAATGCGTCGGGTCCGGTGACCGGGATTGATCTGGGCATTTTGAATAAGAAAGGCTCGCTGTTTGTGACCCGCCCTTCACTGTTTGGTTATATCACCAATCGGCAGGAGCTGGAAACCGCCAGTGCCGAGCTGTTCTCGCTGCTGGCGAGCGGCGCCATTAAGATTGATGTACCAGAGCAGCAGAAGTTTGCATTGAAAGAGGCCAGTAAGGCGCACCAGATGCTGGAGAGCCGGGCCACGCAGGGATCCTGTCTGTTAATTCCGTAACAGTCAGCGCCCGGTAAGCAACAAAAAGGGCTTCCCCTGGGAAGCCCTCTTCTTTTTTTTATTTTTTGTTCGCGCTGGTGTAGGGACAGCGGCGATGAATTCGTGTCGAGTCGATGGCACATCGATTTGACGACAGGCATCCTGCCAGAAAACATAAGTAAAAAATATGTTTAATTGCAGATCAGTGCCGAGCAATCTTTCACACTGTGATCGCTACCGCATTTAGCGCCAGCCTTTGCGGTCTAACCTGCTGATCTTACGCCTCAGCTTACGGCGCGCTCGCGCCTCGCTGTCGCCAAAAAGGGCACGATGCAGCCACACAGCAATCACCGCCAGCACCAGCCACGGCAACACTTTAATAACAATTGCAAACAGTCCACCGACAAACATCACGATGGTTGCGACCACCAGTGCCGCCAGCACGCCCAGCAGTGAAACGCCGGTCAGCAATAGCATCAGGAAAAAACCCAATACGAATAAAATTTCCACGTCAGCGCTCCTTTTTGAGATTGATTGTAATAGCTATTACAAGAAACGTGCCAACCGATAACTTATTGATTTAACGCTAATAAGGGTTAAAAAAAGTGTCGTAACCTGGTGAGAAAAACCACATTATGGCGTAAAAAAAACCAGCTTTAAAAGCTGGCTTTCCTGTTCAGGGCAGACATCAGACTTCCTGCGGGACCTTATCCGCAACCAGCGCCAGCGCCGCTTCCAGTACGCGAACATCAGCGCCCGGCTTGTGGGCGTTTTCACTCAGGTGACGTCGCCACTGGCGAGCGCCCGGAATTCCCTGGAATAATCCCAGCATATGGCGTGTGACGTGTCCCAGATACGTGCCCTTCGCCAGCTCCGCTTCAATATAGGGATACATAGCGCGCACTACGTCCACCGGGTTAGCCGCCGGATGCTGACGACCAAACAGCGTCTGATCGACCTGCGCCAGAATGCCGGGGTTTTGATAGGCTTCACGTCCCATCATTACGCCGTCAAGGTGCTGCAGATGAGCCAGTGCCTCTTCCAGCGTTTTCACACCACCATTGAGCGCGATCGTCAGATGCGGAAAATCGCGTTTCAGCTGCCAGACGCGGGGATAATCCAGCGGTGGAATTTCGCGATTCTCTTTGGGGCTGAGGCCAGAGAGCCAGGCTTTGCGCGCATGGATAATAAATGTCTCGCATTCACCGCGACCGGCCACCGTGCCGATAAAGTCGGTCAGGAATTCATAGCTGTCCAGCTCATCAATCCCGATGCGGGTTTTCACCGTCACCGGAATCGATACCACGTCGCGCATCGCTTTAATCGCATCCGCGACCAGATTCGCCTCGGCCATCAGGCAGGCACCGAATCGACCATTCTGAACCCGATCCGAAGGACAGCCGACATTCAGGTTCACTTCATCGTAGCCACGCTGCTCTGCCAGCTTCGCACACTGCGCCAGCGCCGCCGGATCGCTACCGCCAAGCTGCAACGCGACCGGATGTTCCGCCTCGCTGTAAGCCAGGTAATCCCCTTTGCCATGAATGATCGCGCCCGTGGTCACCATTTCGGTGTAGAGCAGCGTGTCGCCGGTCAGCTGACGATGAAAATAGCGACAGTGGCGATCGGTCCAGTCGAGCATGGGGGCGATAGAGAAACGTTGCGAAGAGAAATTAGGCATGAAGCGCAGACAATCCGGTAATTAAGGGTGATGGAATTCTGTGCAAGGATAACACAAGGGCGGGCGATAGTGCATCGCCCGCCCCCGAACAGCCTGAATAACGTGCTTAGAAGTTAAAGCCCAGCTGCATCATCGCACCCCAGGTATTGTTAGCCCCCACAGAGCCGGCCAGATCCAGATGGACAGCTTTGTTAAACGGTGACAGACCAAAACCTGCGGTGGCAACATTTTCGTCGTTAGACCGCATGTCCGCACGATAACCGGCACGCAGCTGCAGCCAGTCAAGCACGCGGTATTCCGCGCCCACTGCCGCATACTGGCTGTTATCCTGCGTTTTGAAGCGTTTGGTTTCGGTCAGATCCACATCGCCGGTCACGGTAAACGGACCTTTATCCCAGGACAGGCCGGTGGTGACCAGCGGGCGAATCTGGTAGGTATCACGGAACCCGTTGACCTCTTTGGTCTGCAGATCGCGCGAAACCAGGTTCTGTCCGGTCACACCCAGCGTCCAGTTTTCAGCAAAGGTGGTTGCCAGACCGGCATCAACGTTAAAGCCGGTGTCGGTGCTGCGATACTGGCTATTGTTGATGTCGTTCTTGTCATAGTTATAGATGCTGGCAGTATAGTTATAGAGCGAGGTTTTCTGCACTTTCGGCGTCACGCCCACTGAGACCGGCTGACCGGCGATAGTGAACTCATGCGCCACCGCCACACCATAATCAATGGTCAGTGCCGCTAAGCCATTCGCACTGGAACGAAGGTTATTTTGATCGCCCGGACGTGGCAGCACCGTTCCGTTAGCGACACCGCGCAGATAGTCGATATCACCCTGGACCACGTTGGCACGGACGTGCGCCGTACCGTAGGCTTTGGTAATAAACGCAAAAGGCAGAGTCTCATTGGGGATCGTGACGGCCACGGCCACGCCTGCACTGCCGTGAGCTTTGTTACCGCGCAAATCGCTGAGCTTGTCAGCAACATCGCCGGAGGCAGCACGCAGTTCAGGGTAGCCACGCAGATAATCTGCAAAAGTCAGATTACCAATCACGTCACGATAGCGATCTACGGTGTCCGTAATATCATCGACTTTATCGATCAGCTTATCTTTGTCAGTCACCTGAATTCCCGCTGAAGGGAAAATAATGCTGACGTTATCGTCAGATTTAGCACGCGTCATTAATGCCGGGTTCGCCAGCACTGCTGAGCCATAAACAGAAGATGCTACGCCGGTCCCGCCCATGGCGTCATTACGTGCATCATACCAGGTCCCTGCCGCCATGGCGGAAGAAGAAAGGAAAAGCGCGGTCGCTGCAGCGGAATACTTCAGCGCTGAACGTTGAGCGGATTTTTTCACCATTTGCCTGCCATCACCTGAGAAATTGTCATTGAAACATTCAACGACTGAATAGTTTGTTAGCTCTATTGTGAACCCTGGCTAACGCGTTATTGCTGTGAATTCAAAGGAAACAGTGTCTTAATTCAAAGGATTGGACGTTTTCCAATCAAAAAACCGTTGTAATTGTTCAAACTGCGTCGGGGTATTTCAAATAATGCCAGACTTTCCTTAAGTCTTTCTGAACATTACTTCTTAACTCAGTGAGATGCAAAGCAAAATACCAACAAATTCCGCTTCAGGTCGATTGAAAATGGATCTGATTTCTCGTCAGATTTGAGATAGATAGCGGCTGAAATGCTTAAAATGCTGCTTTATCAGGCAAATAATGCTGTTTTACCAGGCGAAAACGAACATCAGCGCCGAAAAACTATGTGTGATAAAATAACATCACTTATCCAGCGGAGAATTTTTCATGACAAACATGACGTCGCAGCAAATTTTGATTCAGGCTGAAAAGATATGCCTGCAGCGCGGTGTACGTCTGACTTCGCAGCGTGCTGAGGTGTTGCGCCTGATGGCCGAACAGCCTGGCTCGATCAGCGCTTACGATCTGCTGGATCAGCTCCGCATCAGCGAACCACAGGCTAAGCCGCCCACGGTCTATCGTGCGCTGGATTTCCTGCTGGAGCAGGGTTTCATTCATCGGGTGGAATCCAACAACAGCTACGTCATGTGCCACCATTTTGAGGCACCGGCACATACATCGGTGATGCTGGTCTGTGACCGCTGTGCTGCGGTAACGGAGAAACAGGCGCAGGGCGTGGAGAAGATTATCGCAACGCTGGCGGGTGAAGCACAGTTCGCTTTACGTCATAGCGTGATTGAAGCGCATGGTTTATGTGAAAATTGTGCTGCGGTCGAAGCCTGTACGCACCATGAAAGCTGCGAGCATGACCATCAGGATGAGGGTAAAAAGCGGGGCAAACGCGGGTAATCTGCACATCCTTGTGCTGTTCCGTCCCTGTGCCGTTCCGGGGCGGGCGCACCGGAAAGCTTTTAGCTGATTATCAGCCTGGTATCAGATTACCAGCGGTGATCTTTGTTCTGATCTTCCCAGTCGGTTACTTCACGCTCTGCTTCATCTTTCGCATAGCCATAACGTTCCTGGATTTTGCCGACCAGCTGATCGCGTTTACCTTCGATAACCTGCATGTCGTCATCGGTCAGCTTGCCCCATTTCTCTTTCATTTTGCCTTTGAACTGCTTCCAGTTGCCGCTGGCTTCATCTTTATTCATGGCAGACCTCCAATCCTCGGGGTTTAATGATTATCTTGTTACTTAACAAAATAACGATATAAAGCGCTGGTTAACTGCGCTGCATAGAGTTAATTATAGTAGCCAATTTATTAACCGTGGAATAATACAGAATAATCTGTATCGGCTTGCGTGCAGCCACGACTGACTCAGGCATCAAACCAGCTGTTCTGACGCCAGTGCTTACGCCAGATGAGCCACAGCGACAGGCCGCGCAGCGCCAGGAAAACCGTTACCGCCAGCCACAGTCCGTGATTACCCAGCGCCGGTACGCTGAGCAGCATCAGAAAGTAGCCTGCTGCTGCCACCACCATGCTGTTACGCATCTCACGTCCGCGCGTTGCGCCGATGAACATCCCATCCAGCAGATAACACCAGACGCCGATCAGCGGCATAACGATCTGCCAGACCAGATAGCGGTCAGCACTTTGTTGCAGCGAAGGAAGAGAGGTCAACAGGGTAACAATCTGCGGGCCAGCAATGGCATAGGTCAGGGAAAAGAACAGCGCTACCACCACCGCCTGCCGACAGGCAGAGTGCCAGACACGCAGCAGTTTGCCGCCATCTTTTGCACCATGGGCCTCGCCGGCAAAAGCTTCAACTGCGTAGGCAAAGCCATCCAGCGCATAGGCCGTGAACGTAATGAACATCAGCAATACCGCGTTAACCGCCACCACATCGGGGCCCAGCCGCGCGCCCAGCACGGTCAGCGAGGCGAAACAGAGTTGCAGCATCAATGAGCGCAGCATGATGTCCCGGTTCAGCCGCAGCAGCCGGCCGCTGTCACCGCGCCAGCTCTGCTTCAGCAGGCTTAACGTAATACCGCGCAGCTTCAGGACTCGCCAGACCATGATACCGCCGACACCCAGCGTGATGTACTCCGCCAGCGCCGTGGCGGTTGCCGCCCCCGCGACACCCCAGTGCAGTCCCATCACCAGCCAGAGATCGAGCACGATGTTAACCAGATTGCCTACCACCAGCAGGATCACTGGCGCGCGCGCATACTGCACGCCCAGCAGCCAGCCCAGAATGACCAGGTTTGCCAGCGTGGCGGGTGCACTGAGCCAGCGAATCTGAATAAACAGCGCCGCCTGTGCCAGTACCGCGGGATTACCGCCAACCAGATGGGTCGCCAGCTGAATAATCGGATAACGTAAAGCGATGAACAGTACACCTGCCAGCAGCGCAATCATCAGCGGCTGGGTCAGCGCACGTGCCAGCGCCATTTTATCACCGGCACCAAACGCCTGCGCCGTCAGGCCAGTCGTACTCATTCGAAGAAAAAGCAGCAGCATAAAGAGGAAACTGGTCACAGTGGTCCCGACCGCAACCCCGCCAAGATAGACAGGGCTGTCGAGATGACCAATAACTGCAGTATCGACCACGCCCAGTAAGGGAACGGTGATATTTGAAAGGATCATCGGCAGCGCAAGCCGCCAGAGATTTTTATCCGTTGCCGTGATAAAGCGCATTCGCCGTTCCGTGCTCAGTGTCGCTGCGCAAAACAGGCAGCGACAAAATTAGGGCAGACAGAATAGCATCAGAGAAAGCGAATGCACGCAGCCCTCAGAATCAGAGCCACTCGCCGTTACGCACCACGCCAACCGCCAGACCTTCAATGGTCAGAGACTGTGCACGGGTATCGACAACAATCGGGTCGAAATCGCTGTTTTCAGGCAGCAGATGCACGATAGCACCCTGCTTTTTCCAGCGCTTAACGGTGACTTCATCATCAATGCGGGCAACAACAACCTGGCCGTTGCGCACATCCTGGGTTTTATGTACCGCGAGCAGGTCGCCATCCATAATCCCGATATCTTTCATCGACATTCCGCTGACGCGCAGCAGGAAGTCGGCAGAGGGCTTAAACAGGCCCGGATCGACCTTGTAGTGGGTTTCGATATGTTCCTGCGCCATGATCGGCTCACCGGCAGCAACCCGGCCAATCAACGGTATGCCTTCTGAGGCTTCTTCTTCCATTAGCAGACGAATGCCGCGCGATGCACCCGAAACGATCTCAATGACGCCTTTACGCGCCAGCGCTTTCAGGTGCTCTTCTGCCGCATTCGGTGAGCGGAAGCCCAGTTGTGCAGCAATCTCTGCGCGCGTAGGCGGCATGCCTGTTGAAGAAATATGGTCGCGAATCAGGTCATAGACCTGCTGCTGCCTGCTGGTTAATGCTTTCATCCCGCCCCCTGGTTGTTTATACAGTCGCTGTGAGTATATACAGGTATTGGCGAAATGGAAACCGATTGTCAGGCAAAACGCGGCTTCCGGCGCGATATGGAACGCTTATCGCAAATGTGTCCAGAGCAGCGCGATCCAGACAAAGAGTGCCAGTAAGATGCTGATTAGTACTGCCGCAGATCCCATATCTTTGGCCCGGCCCGCCAGCGGATGATGCTCCTGACCAATGCGGTCGACCACGGATTCAATGGCGCTATTAAGGATTTCGACAATGACCACCAGCACCACCGACCCAATCATCAGGATGCGTGAGACCACATCGACATCCAGCCAGCAGGCGATAATAATGGCGACCAGCGCAGCCAGGGCTTCCTGACGAAACGCCGCTTCATGTTGCCATGCGGCACGCAGTCCCTGCCAGGAGTAACCTGCGGCTTTAATTATTCTGATAAGTCCGGTGGCATTATTTGCCATGATGTGGGAACCCTTTTATCGGTTTGACGTCAATGTCTGGGCTGCGTGCAATTGGCACCACCACAGATCTTCGCTGCACTTTCTGGTATGCTTGCGGCGCTTTGCTAACAAGAGGCTTCATGTTGTCTATGTCAGGTTGGCGTAAACTCTATTACAAATTGCTTAATTTACCACTGTCGTTTTTGGTAAAAAGTAAGGCCATTCCGGCCGATCCCGTGTCTGAACATGGTCTGGATCCGACCCGACCTATTATGTATGTTTTGCCTTACGATTCGAAGGCCGACTTACTGACTTTACGCGCGCAGTGTCTGCGGCATCATCTGCCTGATCCGCTCTCTCCGCTGGAGATTGATGGTTCACTGCTGCCGCGCCACGTATTTATCCACGATGGCCCGCGCGTATTCCCCTACTTTGTGCCCAGCGTCGAATCGGTGAAAATCTTTCACGATTACCTCGATCTGCATCGCAATAATCCTAAGCTCGATATCCAGATGCTGCCGGTCACGGTAATGTTTGGCCGCGCACCAGGACGTGAAGTCCAGGGCGAAGCCACGCCACACCTGCGTGTGCTGAACGGTGTACAGAAGTTCTTTGCGGTGATCTGGCACGGACGCGACAGCTTTGTTCGCTTCTCGCCGACCGTCTCACTGCGCCGTATGGCCACGGAGCACGGTACGGATAAGTCGATCGCCCAGAAGCTGGCTCGCGTGGCGCGCATCCATTTTGCCCGTCAGCGGCTGGCGGCGATTGGCCCGCGTTTACCGGCGCGTCAGGATCTGTTCAACCGTCTGCTGCAATCCAAAGCGATTGAAAAAGCCGTCGAAGATGAAGCACGCAGCAAAAAAATCTCCCATGAGAAAGCGCAGCAGAATGCCGTTGAGATGATGGAAGAAATTGCCGCCAACTTCTCTTATGAAGCGATTCGCGTCACCGACCGCGTGATGGGCTGGCTCTGGAGTCGTCTCTATCAGGGCATCAACGTCAATGGCGGCGAAAAAGTTCGTCAGCTGGCGCAGGATGGCCACGAGATTGTCTATGTGCCGTGCCATCGCAGCCACATGGATTATCTGCTGCTCTCCTATGTGCTCTATCATCAGGGCCTGGTGCCGCCACACATTGCTGCCGGTATCAATCTCAACTTCTGGCCAGCCGGCCCGATTTTCCGTCGTCTGGGCGCGTTCTTTATTCGTCGTACCTTTAAAGGCAACAAGCTCTACGCCACGGTGTTCCGCGAATATCTCGGCGAGCTGTTCACCCGCGGTTATTCAGTTGAATACTTTGTTGAAGGTGGCCGTTCTCGTACCGGTCGCCTGCTGGACCCGAAAACCGGCACTTTAGCTATGACGCTGCAGGCGATGCTGCGCGGCGGCAATCGCCCGATCACGCTGGTGCCGATCTACATCGGCTATGAACATGTGATGGAAGTGGGTACGTACGCCAAAGAACTGCGCGGCGCAGCCAAAGAGAAAGAGGGCTTCATGCAGATGGTGCGCGGCTTACGCAAGCTGCGCAATCTCGGTCAGGGTTACGTGAACTTTGGCGAACCCCTGCCGCTGGTCAACTATCTCAACAAGCGGGTGCCGGAATGGCGCGATGCCATCGATCCGATTGAGCCGCAGCGTCCCAGCTGGTTAACACCGACGGTGAATGATATCGCGGCCAGCCTGATGGTGCGTATCAATGAAGCGGGCGCGGCTAACGCCATGAACCTCTGTGTCACCGCCCTGCTGGCGTCACGTCAGCGCTCACTCACCCGTGAACAGCTGATTGAACAACTGGAGTGCTATACCCAGTTGCTGCGCAACGTGCCTTACTCGCCAAATGCGACCGTACCCGATCTCTCCGCGGAAGCGCTGCTGGATCACGCCATGGGTATGAATAAGTTTGAGAGCGAAAAGGACAGCATTGGCGACATCATCATTCTGCCGCGTGAGCAGGCGGTGCTGATGACCTACTATCGCAACAATATTCATCACATGCTGGTGATGCCGTCGCTGATTGCCGCCATTGTTCAGCAGCATCAGACGCTGAGCGAAGCAGAACTGCTGCGTCAGGTAAGCCTGATCTACCCGATGCTGAAGAGTGAGCTGTTCCTGCGCTGGCAGACCGATGAGCTGCCGCAACTGTTGACCGAACTGAGTCAGGAGCTGGCGCGTCAGGGCCTGATTACGTTCGAAGCCGGCGAATTGCGCTTTTCCTCAGCGCGCTATCGCACGCTGCAACTGCTGGCTGCCGGTGTGCGTGAAACATTGCAGCGCTACGCCATTACGTTCTCCATTCTCAGCGCCAAGCCGACGATTAACCGCGGCACGCTGGAGAAAGAGAGCCGGACGCTGGCACAGCGTCTGTCGGTGCTGCACGGGATCAATGCGCCGGAGTTCTTCGACAAAGCGGTCTTTACCTCGCTGGTACTGACGCTACGCGATGAAGGGTATATCAGCGACAGCGGGGATGCCAATGTCGCACAGACGCTGGCGACCTGGCACATCCTGGCTGACCTGGTCACCAGTGATGTCCGCATGACGATTGAAACCGCGGTGGCGCACGACTGACCCCTGCGTACAGTAAAAAGGCGACCTCATGAGGTCGCCTTTTTTATGCCCAAAACTTCGGAGCAGAAGAATTCTGGAAGCAATGAATAAGCTCAACACGCTTGGAACAGGGTCAGAAGAGGAAAGCGTCCCGCCGCCCGGAAAAAAACGCCAGGCGTTTTTGAACAACGCAACGCGTTGGCCCGGCTACGGGCGCACCTCAGGGATGAGGTGCGTACTAAAAACGCCGGGAGCGTTTTTGAACAACGCAACGCGTTGGCCCGGCTACGGGCGCACCTCAGGGATGAGGTGCGTACTAAAAACGCCGGGAGCGTTTTTGAACAACGCAACGCGTTGGCCCGGCTACAGGCGCACCTCAGGGATGAGGTGCGTAATCGCGCGGGCCGGGCATGCCAGGGATGGCGGCTTTTGCGTCTTTCCGATCTGACCGTGTTTCCTGCGCACGCTCGATTTCGCCGCTAAATCAGCCTTTTTTCGCCCA
Source organism: Pantoea sp. 22096 (assembly GCF_052045955.1). NCBI lineage: Bacteria > Pseudomonadati > Pseudomonadota > Gammaproteobacteria > Enterobacterales > Erwiniaceae > Pantoea > Pantoea sp. 22096. Next base: position 292,298 of record NZ_JBQEPW010000004.1, read on the forward strand.
AAACTCTCTATCAGAACAGCTGACTGAACGGCGGCGTATTCATCAGTACGCCAAGGAACAGCACCATCCCGACATAATTGTTATTCAGGAAAGCCTGGAAACAGGGCTGGCGTTCACGCCCGGCGATCAGCTTCTGCTGGTAAACAAACAGCGCAGCCGCAAGCAGCAGCGTCCAGTAGAAGGCGCCATTCAGATGCAGCATCATGCCCACCAGCGCCATCAGCAGCAGAGTGGCCAGTTGCAGCAACCCAATAATCAGCTTGTCGAAACGGCCAAATAAAATCGCCGTCGACTTGACGCCAATCTTCAGGTCATCGTCCCGATCGACCATCGCATACTGCGTGTCGTAAGCGACCGTCCAGCAGATGTTGGCAATAAACACCAGCCAGCATACCAGAGGTAAGGACTCACTAACTGCGGACCATGCCATAGGAATCGCCCAGCCAAATGCGGCCCCCAGCACCACCTGCGGCAGATGGGTGTAACGCTTCATAAAGGGATAGACCCAGGCCAGCGCCAGCCCCACGACGGAGAGCATTATCGTCATCAGGTTCATGGTCAGCACCAGCGCAAAAGCTATCAGCGCCAGGATCACGAACAGCAACTTCGCCTCTTTGGCACTCACCGCGCCGCTGGCCAGTGGCCGGTGCTTCGTACGTTCGACATGACCGTCTACTTTACGGTCGGCGTAGTCATTAATCACACAACCGGCCGCGCGCATCACAAACACTCCGGCAACGAATACCACCAGCACCGGCAGCGGCGGGATCGCCATGTCAGCCAGCCATAATGCCCAGAGCGTGGGCCACATCAGCAGCAGCGTCCCAATCGGTTTGTCGATACGCATCAGGCGAGCGTAGGCCCGCCATTTATTCATACTTAAGCTCGTTTGCACCACAAAATCCTCAGACCAGATCGCGATAGAGCGGCGATGCCGGTAAAAACAGTTCAGTCAGCAGCAGCGGTTTGCCAGAGAGACGCAGGCGGGAACGCCGTCCCCATAATCCGTCCACCTGCCCCGGCTCAATAAAATCGCGGGTCAGCGTCGACGACGAAAAAAGATAGCGCCCCAGAGGACGGGTGCCGAGCTGTTGCAGCATCGCCTCCGGCCCATTGAGGGTGCTTTCCGGCACCAGCGTGCGACCCGCCAGCCAGGGCTGATCGTCGCCGGACAGCAGCACTTCGCGCAGCCAGAAGCGTTCATCGTCTGGCAACAATGCCCTTTCCTCACCCAGCTCGCTGGCGTCAATAAAGCCTTCACGCAGCGGCTGAACCGTGACCCGCTGACAGTGCTGTTCAAAGCGGCGCGTCATCGAATCCTCCTCCATCAGCCAGTCGAGCAAAGGCGGCGCAAGGGTGGCCTGCGACGGAGAAAGCCAGTTGAGCGAACGTAATAAGCTGAGTGCGTCTTGCGACATGGCACCACTCCCGATAATTTTCAGGACGCTAGTTTAGCGCAGAGCGGCGATGCGAACACCTGCCGTCGTGTCAGACGGCAGGTGGATTACTCGCGTTTCAGCCGGTTACTGTTGGCCAGCCACAGCGTGACCACCAGAATCAGAATCGCCGCTGAGTAGCAGAGGGTATCGAAGGGATTTTTATGGTCGACGATAATCAGGCGGATGATGGCCGTGATACCGATATAGACAAAGTAGCGCAGCGGAAAGTGATAGCCCGACTGAAAGTACTTAACAATCAGGGCAATAAATTCGAAGTAGAGGAAATAGATAACAATTCCCTCAATCAGCAGGTAAGAAGAGGCCTGCTCACCGGTGTTAAACAGAACGTTTGCCAGATGGATAGTTTCTTTGCCTAAAAAGACGATCAGGATGATCGCCAGACTCAGCAGACCCAGATTCAGCACCCATTGCAATACCGTTGCAAGGTGGCGGGCCAAAGGATTTTTGTCACTCATGTTGCGCCTTTTGAAAAGGAGTTATCAGCGCGCGATATCATGCGTCAGTGTGATGCAAATCACAATAACCCTAAGCTTCTACATCCACACAGAGCGCGTCGTACCGCCAGTATTCACAGTCGCAATCAATCACCTCTTTTAGCTGATTGCGGTTGATACGGGTGATGAGCAGACCGGGACTGCCCGGCGCCACATTCAGCGTAGGTGCGGCAATCTCCGGCAACGGGCCAGGCAGAATGGTGAAGCGCGCGCCGCCGTAGCGAATACCGTAGCGCTGGTCATAGAGATCGGTCAGGGAGCGGGTCAGATCTTCATCGAGCAGGCCAGGGAAGAAACGCGGATTAAGGTAGTGTTCTACATAGAGTACGGCGCGCCCGTCGATGCGGCGCAGGCGGCGGATGCAGTAAACCGCCGAACCGGGTGCCAGCCGCAGCGCGGTCGCGACGCTGTCGTGCGCCGCAACCTGCTCAGCGGCGATCACCTCAGTGGTCGCCTGCCGTCCCTGCTCCCTCGCCATGGCATGAAAGTGGCTGTGATGCAGCGGATTGTAAATCAGACGTGGTGGCGCGATAAACCAGCCGCGGCGCAGTTCCCGGTAGATCATTCCCTGGGCTTCCAGCTTGCCCAGCGCTTCCCGCAAGGTAATCCGGGTGGTGCTGAACGCCTCGCTTAAGGCACGCTCCGCCGGCAGCCGCCCGCCGCTGAACTCCCCCGCCTGAATGCGCGTCAGCAGTGCGCTGGCTATCGCATCCGCCGTTTTGAGTGCTATCGACTCCACAACAGTAGCCTCATTTTGGTGCGACTCCGCACTCTTACTGTTCAGGTAAATGCGCCTGTGGCAGGCGAACGGGTCGCCTCTTTTGTCGCCCCTTCCCCGCACCGCGCCGCCTTGTCATAAATCGTTCATATACAGGGGCTACATTGGCTCGGTTCTTGCTGGACTAGACCAGCCAGGCCCATCAACTTACACCCGGAGCAACTGAGATGAAAGCGTTTATCGCCTCTGTAGTAGCCAGTGCTGTAGTTCTCACCCTGCCCGTTGCGCAGGCCGCCGATAACGACCTCGCTGCGCTGGAAAAAGCCGCGCGCAGTGAAGGTCAGGTCAACAGCGTCGGGATGCCGGATAGCTGGGCCAACTGGAAAGATACCTGGAACGACATCAGCAGCAAATATGGCCTTAAGCACAGCGATACCGATATGTCATCGGCGCAGGAGCTGGCGAAATTCGATGCAGAGAAAGCGAACGCCAGTGCTGATATCGGTGACGTGGGCGCCGCCTTTGGCCCGATCGCTGTCGCTAAAGGTGTGACCCAGCCCTATAAACCCACGCACTGGGATCAGATTCCGGCCTGGGCTAAAGATAAAGAGGGTCACTGGGCGCTGGCCTATACCGGCACCATTGCCTTTCTGATCGACAAGCAGCAGGTGAAAGATATCCCCCACAGCTGGGCCGATCTGAAAAAAGGTAAGTATGTGGTTACTATCGGTGACGTCGGCGTAGCTGCTCAGGCGGCTAATGGCGTACTGGCTGCCAACTACGCTTTAGGCGGTGATGAGAAGAACCTGAAACCGGCGCTGGCGTTCTTTGCCGATCTGGCTAAGCAGGGTCGTCTTGGCGTGACCGATCCGGTGATCGCTAACATCGAAAAAGGCGAAGTACAGATGGCGGTGGTGTGGGACTTCAACGCTCTGAACTACCGTGACCAGATCGACAAAAACCGCTACGAAGTGGTAATCCCGTCTGATGGCTCAGTCACCTCCGGCTACACCACCCTTATTAACAAATATGCGAAACATCCTGACGCCGCAAAACTGACGCGTGAATATATCTTCTCAGACCAGGGCCAGATCAATCTGGCGAAAGGCTATGCGCGCCCGATTCGTGCCGAGCATCTGACGCTGCCAGCGGACGTTCAGGCTCGCCTGCTGCCGCAGTCCGAATATAAAAATGCCCGTCCGGTTAAGGATCAGGCTGCCTGGGATAAATCGTCGAAAATGCTGCCGCGCCTGTGGCAGGAAAACGTCATCATTAACATGCAGCAGTAGTTCGCGGCAGGGAGAACGGAATGAAGACCATCCTGGTGGTACTGGACGGGCTGAGCAATCAGGTCGCACAACATGCAATGGGTTACCTGCATGCCGAATGTTCGCAGGGCAACGGGTCCTATTACCGTATGACCTGTGAATTACCGTCGCTGTCGCGCCCGCTTTATGAGTGCATTCTGACCGGAGTTCCGCCGGTCAGAAGCGGCATTATCCATAATGGCGTCAGCCGGTTAAGTCGCGAGCGCAGCGTGTTTCACTTTGCGCGCGCGGCGGGACTGACGACGGCAGCGGCAGCCTACCACTGGGTGAGTGAGCTTTATAACCGCACCCCGTTCGTTCCGGCGCGCGATCGTCACACTGACGCGCCGGACCTGCCGATTCAGTATGGGCATTTTTATTCTGACGATAGCTATCCTGACTCGCATCTGTTTGAAGATGCAGAGAGCCTGCGGCTGCGTCACGATCCCGATTTTCTGCTTATCCACCCGATGAATATCGACGATGCCGGTCATAAGTCGGGACTCTCCTCGCCGCAGTACCGTAACCGGGCGCGCATTGCCGACGGCCTGCTGTCGCAGTGGATGCCGCTGTGGCTGGCCGGGGGCTATCAGGTGATGGTAACGGCCGATCATGGCATGAATGACGATCGCTCCCACGGCGGGATTCTGCCGGAAGAGACCACGGTGCCGCTGTTTGTTTTTGGCCGCGCATTCTCGCTGCAGCCTGACCTCGCGCCGCAGCAGACCGACCTGTGCGGCACGCTGTGTGAACTGCTGGAAGTGGCCCATGACAAGCCGGTCTGTCGCGGCCTGCTGGCGGAGCCGCAAAGATGAAGGGAAAAGGGTTCGCACTGCTGCTGCTGTTACCTTTCACCCTGTTCTGGGTCGCCTTTCAGCTGGCCCCATTGCTGTGGATCGCCATCAACAGCTTCTGGAGTGAGATGAACAGCCACTGGGGCTGGGATAACTATCAGGACATTCTCACCTCGCCTTTCTACCAGCAGGCATTTCGCTTCTCACTGGATATCTCGCTCTGGTCCAGCGTCTGGGGACTGCTGATTGCGCTGGTCACCGGCTATTCGCTGCATCAGCTCGGCGGCGGACGACTCCAGTGCTTCCTTATCTCTTTTACCAACATGACCAGCAACTTTGCCGGTGTTCCGCTGGCGTTTGCCTTTATGATTCTGCTGGGGCTGAACGGCTGTCTGACGCTGCTGCTGCGTCATTATGGTGTGATTGAGAACTTCAGACTCTTCTCGCGCAACGGCATGGTGCTGGTTTACACTTGGTTCCAGATCCCGCTGGGCGTATTGCTGCTCTATCCGGCGTTCGACGGGCTGAAAAAGGAGTGGCAGGAGTCCGCAGCGCTACTGGGTGCCAGCCGCTGGCGCTACGGGTGGCACATCGGTCTGCCGATTCTGTTCCCGGCGCTGCTCGGAACTTTTGTGATCCTGCTAGCGAATGCGCTGGGCGCTTACGCCACGATTTATGCTCTGACCACCGGTAATTTCAACGTGGTGCCGGTACGCATCGCCGCGTTGGTCTCCGGTGATATTTCGCTCGATCCCAACACCGGCAGCGCGCTGGCGATGCTGCTGGTGACGATTATGGCGCTCATCACCCTGGTGCAGCAGTATCTGGTGCGCCGCAGCTATCTCAATGCGAAACAGCCATGAAAGGAGCCGTCATGTCACGTGCTGAGCACCTCTATCACCGGATCATGGTCGGGTTACTTTTTACCCTGCTGGCGCTGCCGTTGCTGGCTACACTGCTCTATGCAATCTCGTCCGACTGGAGTAATACCATTCTGCCGCAGGGCTATAGCCTGAAGTGGTTCATCCAGCTCTGGAGCGATCCACGTTTTCTGACGGCACTGGGTCATTCGTTGCTGATTTGCTTTGGTGCGCTGCTCTTCTCGCTGGTGCTGGTGCTGCCTGCCATGTTTGTAATCGCTTACTATTTCCCCCGACTTGATTCGGTGATGAACATCCTGATTCTGATGCCTTTTGCCGTGCCGCCGGTGGTGTCATCCGTGGGATTGCTCCAGCTCTACTCTTCGTCACCGCTGATGCTGACCGGCACGCCGTGGATCTTAATCGGCTGCTATTTCACTATCGCACTGCCGTTTATCTATCGTGCACTGGCGAACAATATGCAGGCAATCAACCTTAAAGAGCTGATTGATGCTGCACAACTGCTGGGTGCCAGCACCTGGCAGGCGGCGCTGTGGGTGGTGCTGCCTAACCTGCGCAAAGGGATGTTGATTGCCGTGCTGCTCTCGTTCTCCTTTCTGATTGGCGAATTTGTCTTCGCTAACCTGCTGGTCGGCAACCGTTATGAAACCCTGCAGGTTTACCTCTTCAACATGCGTAACGGCAGCGGTCACTTCACCAGCGCGCTGGTGATCTCCTACTTCTTTGTGGTGCTGCTGGTCACCTGGCTGGCTAATGCCCTGAATCCCGAACGAGGCTGAATATGAGTTACCTTGAGGTCAGAGAGCTGAACAAGTCCTATGGACCGACGCCGATTTTTGAGCAGATCGATTTCAGCGCCGCCGAAGGAGAGTTTGTCACCCTGCTCGGCCCCAGCGGCTGCGGCAAATCAACACTGCTGCGCTGTCTGGCGGGATTAACCGGCGTCGACAGCGGTGAAATCAGGCTGGAGGGTAAGGATATCGTGCCGCTGGCCCCGCAGAAGCGCGCCATCGGCATGGTGTTCCAGAGCTATGCGCTGTTTCCCAACATGACGGTGGAGAAGAACGTCGCGTTTGGCCTGAAGATGCAGAAGCTGCCCGAGGCACAGATCCGCCAGCGGGTGCGGGAGGTGCTGGAACTGGTGGAACTCAGTGACTATGCGCGCCGTTATCCGCATCAGCTGTCAGGCGGCCAGTGTCAGCGCGTGGCGCTGGCGCGTTCACTGGTCACGCGTCCACGGCTGCTGCTGCTGGATGAGCCGCTGTCGGCGCTGGATGCACGTATCCGTCGCCATCTGCGCGATCAAATCCGGCGCATCCAGCGTGAGCTGAATCTCACCACCCTGTTCGTCACCCACGATCAGGAGGAGGCGCTGACGCTCTCCGACCGCATCGTGCTGATGAACCGGGGCAAAATCGTGCAGAACGGCGATGCAGAAGCGCTCTATACCCAGCCAGTTGATCTTTTCGCCGCCGGATTTATTGGCAATTACAACCTGCTGAGTGCCGAGCAGGCGACGCGGCTGACCGGCCAGCCTTTCCATAACCAGGTGGCTATTCGCCCGGAATCAATGCTGTTAACCGCGCCGGGCCAGGGTATTCCTGCGGAAATCCTCAGCCACAGCCTGCTGGGCAACGTCATCCGCTACCGTATCCGGGCGCATGACGTGGAACTTTCGGTCGATGTGCTTAACCGATCGGCGGCGGATTTGCATCCCGCTGGCAGGAAGATTGGTCTACAATTAGAGCTGTCGACTTTGCGCCAGGTGGCTTAAAACACAGGAAAAAATTACGCATCGCACGGCAATCCCCTTCACAGATTGCTCTCGCTGTCAGGCTGGCAGTCTGTGCTGTTTGAAGCCTGACAAACGAGGAGCGATACCCCGTGTTAACCCTGCTTAATTTACTTTCTGCAGTGGCCCTGCTGGTCTGGGGCACGCATATCGTGCGAACCGGCATCATGCGGGTCTACGGTGCCGACCTGCGCCGCGTGCTGAGCCGCAGCATCGAAAAAAAACCGATGGCGTTTCTGGCGGGTATCGGCGTGACTACGCTGGTGCAGAGCAGTAACGCCACGACGTTGCTGGTCACCTCTTTTGTGGCGCAGAATCTGGTCAGCCTGACGCCCGCACTGGTGGTGATTCTGGGCGCGGATGTCGGTACCGCTATCATGGCCCGTATCCTGACCTTTGATCTCTCCTGGCTCTCACCGCTGTTTATCTTCTTTGGCGTGGTGTTCTTCCTCAGCCGCAAACAGACCCGTGCCGGTCAGTTAGGCCGCGCCAGTATCGGCCTGGGCCTGATACTGCTGGCGCTGCAGCTGATTGTCGAAGCGGCGCGTCCGATTACTCAGGCCGCGGGTGTGCAGGTGCTCTTCTCCAGCCTGACGGGCGACGTGATGCTCGATGCGCTGCTGGGCGCAGTGTTTGCCATTATCAGTTACTCCAGTCTGGCCGCGGTGCTGATCACCGCGACACTGACTGCAACCGGCGTGATTTCGTTCAAGGTCGCGCTCTGTCTGGTGATCGGTGCCAATCTCGGTAGCGGTCTGCTGGCGATGATCAACGCCAGCAGCTCGAATGCCGCCGGTAAGCGCGTAGCGCTCGGCAGCCTGCTGTTCAAGTTCATTGGCTGCGTCCTGATCCTGCCGTTTGTCGATATTGTGGCGACCTGGCTCGATAAGCTGCCGGTCAACGATGAAGAGTTAGTGATTTTCTTCCATGTGTTTTACAACCTGATCCGCTGTGTGGCGATGGTGCCGTTTGCTGACCTGATGGCGCGCCTCTGCCGTCGACTCATTGCCGACGACGTCGACAACGCGCTGCAGCTTAAGCCAAAGCACCTCGATCGCAGCGCGCTGGATACCCCGGCGCTGGCGCTGGTGAATGCCGCCCGCGAAGCGCTGCGCATGGGTGACGTGCTGGAACAGATGCTGGAAGCGTTTAATAAAGTCATACATGGTGAGTCCCGCGAGGAGCGCACGGTGCGGCGGCTTGATGATGATGTCGATGTGCTCTATACCGCCATCAAACTCTATCTGGCGCGGATGCCCAAAGAGGATTTGCCGGAAGAGGATTCGCGCCGCTGGGGTGAAATCATTGAGATGTCGCTGAATCTGGAGCAGGCCGGTGACATTATTGAGCGGATGAGCGGCGATGTCGCTGACAAGTCGCTGGCAGCGGGCCGTGCGTTTTCTGCTGAGGGCTTAAAGGAGCTGCAGGAGTTGCAGGAGCTGTTAATCGCCAACCTCAGAATGAGCCTGTCGGTATTTCTGTCGCACGATGTCACCAGCGCCAGGCGACTGCGCCGCGCGAAACATCGCTTCCGCCTGATGATTCGCCGCTACTCTCATGCCCACGTTGATCGCCTGCATCAGCAGAACGTGCAGAGCATTGAGACCAGCTCGCTGCACCTTGGTTTACTCGGCGATATGAAGCGCCTGAATTCCCTCTTCTGCAGCGTGGCCTATACCGTGCTGGACCAGCCCGACGATGAACGGGATTATGAATAAAGCGTGTGAACAGACAGTTACGCCGGAGCAATCGTCCGGCGTAACAGCAGTGAGAAGCGGCGCATCGCAATAATGCGCCGCCACGGTTACTTCTTCTTAATCGGCTTTCCGGACCAGTAACCCGCCAGCAGTGAACCTGACAGGTTGTGCCACACCGAGAAGAGTGCGCCCGGCAATGCCGCCAGCGGCGAGAAGTAGAGTTTGCCCAGCGTCGCCGCCAGACCGGAGTTCTGCATGCCGACCTCCAGTGCCAGCGTACGGCAGGTTGACTCATCAAAGCCAAACAGTTTGCCGCCCCAGTAGCCGCCAAGCAGGCCAATCGCGTTATGCAGGATCACCGCCGCGATCACCATCAAACCCACCGATCCGATAAAGCTCTGACTGCCTGCCACCACCGCGCTGATGATCAGCAGAATGCAGACCATCGAAAACGCAGGCAGCCACGGCTCCACCCGGCGAACCACGCTGTTCATGCTGTGATGAATGATCAGTCCAAGACTAATCGGGATCACGACGATCTTCACGATGCTCAGCAGCATGCCCACCACATCAACCTGAATGTGGGTATCCACATAAAAGCGGGTTAACAGCGGCGTGGCGAACACGCCCACCAGCGCGGAGACGGAAGAAATGGTTACCGACAGCGCCACATCCCCTTTCGCCAGATAGATCATGACGTTGCTGGCGGTGCCGCTGGCAACTGAGCCGACCAGAATCATACCGGCGGCCAGATCGGGCGGCATATGGAACAGTTTTGCCAGCCCCCAGGCGGCTAACGGCATCACCAGATAGTGCAGAAAGGTGCCGGCAATCACCGGCGCAGGCCGGGTCAGCACCCGTTTGAAATCGTCGATATTCAGGGTGACACCCATGCCGAACATAATCAGCATCAGCAGATAAGTGACCCAGGGTCCGATGCCGAGAAAGGTACCTGGAGAGTAATAGGCGGCGACAGACAGCAGCACGGCCCAGAGCGGGAACAGGCGGGTTAACGTGGCGAGCATAGCCAGACTTCCTTATAAGAATGTTATGTTTAGTGCAGATTTGCCATAGAGCGTCATCATGCAGGAACGACTGCCGTGACGAAGGCGGGATCATAACATTTCATTATCATGGCGTAAGGCGAAGATGGGGCGAGACAGGAAAATGCGGATCGACTGCTGCCGATCCGCTGAATATCGACGAAATTACGCTGCTTTTTCCTCTAAACCGCGGTAGATCAAACCACCAACCACGGCACCGATAATCGGCATCAACCAGAACATCCACAGCTGAGAGATCGCCCAGTCACCCTGGAAGAGGGCTGCTGCGGTGCTGCGTGCCGGGTTAACAGAGGTGTTAGTCACCGGAATGCTGATCAGGTGGATCAGGGTTAACGCCAGGCCAATCGCAATCGGGGCAAAGCCTTTTGGCGCGCGTTCGCTGGTAGCGCCCATGATCACAATCAGGAAGATAGCCGTCATCACTACCTCAGTGATCATGCCTGCCTGCAAACTGAAGCCACCCGGTGAGTGTTCACCGTAGCCGTTCGCCGCAAAGCCGCTGGCCGCTGCGCTGAAGTCGCCTTTACCGCTGGCGATCAGATAAAGCACCGCGCCAGCCGCAATGCCGCCCGCCAGTTGCGCGATGATGTAAGGAATGGCCTGCGAGGCGGAGAAACGTCCGCCTGCCACTAATCCCAGGGTAACTGCCGGATTAAAGTGACCGCCTGAGATGTGACCGACCGCATACGCCATGACCAGCACGCTCAGCCCGAAAGCCAGCGCCACGCCCATGAAGCCAATGCCCAGTTCCGGGAACGCCGCTGACAGTACGGCACTACCACAACCGCCTGCGACCAGTACAAAAGTCCCCAGCGCCTCTGCGACTAACCTTTTCATGATATTTCCTAACTTTAGGTGAATGGATTCAGCGGCGGGATTATAAATCTGAGGAAAGGGAGCGCAACGCCGGTACACGAAATGCGCAAAGAAAGGGGTTGCCATTTGGCAATAGTGGCAATAAGCCTTTGTATTGATGGAACTGTCTGGAAGAAGCAAACCACAGGGAGATCAGGACGAACTGAACCTTTTTTGCCGCTGTTCAGGCCGCGCAGACGCGGCCTGAACAGCAGATAAATTTACTCGAACAAATTGCGGTGCAGCGTACGGACTACGCTTTCCGCATCATTGCCCGGCACCAGGAAGCAGAGATTGTAGCTGCTGGCACCATAGCAAATCATCCGCAGGTTGAACGGATCGAGCACACCAAACACCTCTTTGCCAACACCACACGCTTTTGACAGCTCATTGCCGATAATCGCCACCAGCGCCAGATCTTCCTCCACTTCTACCCGGCACAGCGACGAGAGTTCAGTCAGCAACGCCTGGGTCAGCAGACTGGCACTGGTTGAGGTCGAGCCGGTGGTGTCCAGCGTCAGCGCCACACTGACTTCGGAGGTAGTTATCAGGTCAACGGAGACGTTATGACGCGCCAGAATGTTAAACAGTTCGGCGAGGAAACCAAACGTATGCAGCATGTTAAGGCTGTGCAGCGTTAACAGCGTCTGCTTACGGCGTAACGCCAGCGCCCGGAACAGCGGCGGGTTGCGGGTTTCGTTGCAGACGCGGGTGCCGCCCGCTGCCGGATCCCTGCTGGATCCGACGAAGACCGGAATACCCCGGCGCACGGCGGGCAGCAGCGTCGCCGGATGCAGGACTTTTGCACCAAACGTCGCCATTTCAGCGGCTTCTTCAAAGGTGATTTCATCAATACGCTTCGCCGTCGGCACCACGCGTGGATCGGTGGTATAGATACCCGGCACATCCGTCCAGATATCGACGCGCGCCGCGTTCAGCGCTTCGCCCAGCAGCGCGGCGGTATAATCACTGCCGCCACGCCCTAAGGTGGTGGTGCGCCCTTCGCTTTCGCTGCCAATGAAGCCCTGAGTTATCACCAGCGCCTGCGCGATACGTGGTTGTAACTGCGCCGTCGCCTGCTCCGCCAGCACCTGAACATCCGGGACTGCCCGGCCAAAATGATCGTCGGTGCGCATCACTTTGCGAACATCAAACCACTCTGCATTCACCTGACGTTCGCGCAAAATTTCAACAAACAGCAGTGAAGACATCAGCTCGCCGTGGCTGACCAGTTCATCGGTCAGGGCATTTGAGGTGGCGAGTGACGCCGCTTCTGAGAGCATGCTGATATTGTCGATCATCCGATCAATTTCATCGCGGATCACGTCCGGACGCTGCAGGCGATCGACAATGGCGTACTGGATACGGCGGATATCATCAAGCAGAGCAGCGCGCTGGGGTGCCTGCTGGCCTTCAGCCAGCGCAACCAGAAGATTGGTAATGCCTGCCGAGGCAGAGAGCACTACCAGACGCGTGCTGGCGTCCTGCAACACCACATCGGCGCTGCGGTTCATCGCTTCAAAATCGGCTACGCTGGTGCCGCCAAATTTTGCCACTATCAGAGTTTGAGACATGTAGGACCTCGTGTCAGGTTATCTTGTTCTCGCCGATGAAAGGGTCGAGAAACATGCTTTCAGCCAGGCACAAGGAAAGAGCAGAAACGGGCGGACAAGATCGGATAGACGAGTCACCCAGAAGCGCCCCACCTTGCAAAACGTCGACTGCAGACGTTTCTGGTGACAACCCAGAGGATTCAGCCCCTGTAGCCGACAGGCAGCACACCGCGTGCTGACCCACCTCGGCGTCGCTCCCCATGATGTGTTTTCACCGGATACGGTTCCTCCAACACACTGCCTGGGCGACGCGCCTCTTCTGGCTTGCACACAGGTGCGCAAGTAGGCGCATAGATCTAGCCTTTTCTGGACCTGCTGTCAATGTCAGCGATGGCCGCAGAGCCGCATCAGAAAACAAATTGCCCTGCGCCGCAGCGTCTACAGTGCTTAATGGGTTCAGCCCCTGCAACAATCCCTGACACGGCACAACGTTTTGCGCAGACTTTCGCGTCACACTTTAGCGCGTGATACTGCTGCCATCCTCAGGCTGTTCGCGCCAGTGAATGCTGACGACAGACCGCAGCGTTTACCTCGTCTGCGCGGCGTGCGCTGACAAAATTTTTCCTTTCAGTTACAAGTGTGGTCATACTGAAACGCTAAACGGGCATGATGTGCCTCCGATGGAATGACGGTTCTTAATATCAACAAGAGTGTTGCCATGAAAAATATCAATCCGACACAAACCGCAGCCTGGAAAGCGCTGCAACAGCATTTTGAGCAGATGAAATCGGTAGAAATTGCCGATCTGTTCGCCCAGGATGCCGATCGTTTTGCCAAATTCTCTGCCACCTTTGATGATCAGATGCTGGTGGATTTCTCCAAAAACCGCATCACCCAGGAAACCCTCGATAAGTTACAGGCGCTGGCTAAAGAGACCGATCTCAGCGGTGCCATTAAGTCTATGTTCTCGGGTGAGAAGATTAACCGTACCGAAGATCGTGCGGTGCTGCACGTCGCACTGCGTAACCGGAGTAACACGCCGATTCTGGTGGATGGCAAAGATGTGATGCCAGAGGTCAACGCTGTGCTGGACAAGATGAAAGGCTTCTCAGAGCGCATCATCAGCGGCGAATGGAAAGGCTATACCGGTAAAGCGATCACCGACGTAGTGAACATCGGTATCGGCGGCTCCGATCTTGGCCCGTTTATGGTGACGGAAGCGCTGCGCCCGTACAAAAACCATCTGAACATGCATTTTGTCTCTAACGTAGACGGCACCCACATCGCCGAAACGCTGAAAGATCTCAGCCCGGAAACCACCCTGTTCCTGGTCGCATCGAAGACCTTCACCACCCAGGAAACCATGACCAACGCCCACAGTGCGCGCGACTGGTTCCTGAAAACCGCAGGCGATCAAAAGCACGTAGCGAAACACTTTGCTGCCCTGTCGACTAACGCCAAAGCGGTGGGTGAATTCGGTATCGACACCAATAACATGTTTGAATTCTGGGACTGGGTTGGCGGCCGCTATTCACTGTGGTCAGCGATCGGCCTGTCGATCATTCTCTCGATTGGTTTCGATAACTTCGGGCAACTGCTGAGCGGCGCACATGCCATGGACCAGCACTTCGCCTCTACCCCGGCGGAGCAGAACCTGCCGGTGCTGCTGGCGCTGATTGGCATCTGGTATAACAATTTCTTTGGTGCCGAAACCGAAGCGATTCTGCCTTACGACCAGTACATGCACCGCTTTGCCGCCTATTTCCAGCAGGGAAATATGGAGTCAAACGGCAAGTATGTGGATCGCGACGGTCATCCGGTGGACTACCAGACTGGCCCTATTATCTGGGGCGAACCTGGCACCAACGGTCAGCACGCGTTTTATCAGCTGATCCATCAGGGGACCAAACTGGTTCCGTGTGACTTCATTGCCCCGGCGATTACTCATAACGCGCTGGCGGACCACCATCCGAAGCTGCTCTCTAACTTCTTTGCCCAGACCGAAGCGCTGGCGTTTGGTAAGTCACGCGACGTCGTGGAGAAAGAGTTTACCGATGCCGGCAAATCGGCAGAATCTGTAGCCCACATTGTGCCGTTCAAGGTGTTTGAAGGTAATCGCCCGACTAACTCCATTCTGCTGCGTGAAATTACGCCGTACAGCCTGGGTGCGCTGATTGCGTTGTACGAGCACAAAATCTTCACGCAGGGTGCCATCCTGAATATCTTCACCTTCGATCAGTGGGGTGTGGAGTTAGGTAAGCAGCTGGCGAACCGTATTCTGCCGGAACTGGAAAATGAGGACGAAATTACCTCTCATGACAGTTCCACTAATGCCTTAATTAACCGCTATAAATCCTGGCGTTAATCGGCGTTAATTTCATCGGGCGGCAACGTTGCCGCCCTTTTTTTGTCTCTTTTTCCATCCAGGTGGCCTGATTATCGATTTTGTCATTCACGCCAGTGCGGGAAAAGTCTTAAAATACCCTAAGATAATTCTGAACATCTGGCTATAAAACAGTGTGATATCCAGTATAAAATGGATCTGAAAACTAACGGGCAACAGGGTTAGCTATTGATTTATAGCCATATTTAATTTAAGCCCTTCTGAGTAAATTCTGATTATTCTTATTCCGTACCAGATATAACTAAAAAAGAACATTCCGCTTTGCATTCGCCTTACCTGTAGCGAAATATAGGGTATCAACCAGAAAACCTCCGATTTAAAAAGTAGTTATCCCCAATTCAGCTGATTAAATCACGCAATTGCCCCGCTATTTACCCTGGTTTTTATGGCACTGAACTCTGATATTTTGTTGCCCTATAATGAACGCGCCCGCAATGGGACTGTCCGTCGCTTTGGCTGCAGCCTGTCTGTATTGCCCTTGTCGCCGGTCAGAGATCCTTCATTCACTCAATGCAGGAAACGTTGTTATGAAAAAAACTATGGTTGCCGGTGCAGCCCTGATCCTCGTTGCCGCTTCTTCCAGCGCATTTGCTGCGCCGCAGGAAGCAGGTGAAGCAGGTACTGCAGCTGGCGCGCAGGCGGGAGCAATCTCTGCTGGCACGTCCACGGCTGTCGGTGTCGGCGCACTTGGCGCGCTGGTCGGGCTCGGCATTGCTGCTTCTGGCGGTGGTGACGGTGCAAATACCGGTACAACAACCACGACCACGACGAGCACCACTCGTTGATGGATGCCCGTCTCCCGTCTGATTGCTGATTTACAGCAAACGGGCTGCGGCTGAAACACTGACTTCGGTAAGTGATGACGCTAAGCCACGTAACCTGTATCTCTGCAGCCAGCCGTGACGGGCAGAGCACCTTTAAACATAACCACACGCCTGTGTGGTTATTTTTTACTTTGGCATGACTTATCAGGGACACACAGTGCGCCGACTTCCTCTGCTGCTCGCTTGCCTGCTGCTGCAGGCCTGTACACAAACGCAAAAAGGTCTTGAACAGACTTTGCTGCTCGCGGTTAACGGTCCGGATGACGTGACCGTCACCGATCAACAGGTCAACAATCTTCCCTATGCCAGTCTCTATGCTCGTCTGAATGAGGGTCCGCGCATTTTTGTGGTGCTGGGCTACAACGAGAAGGGGCAGCAGAAATGGGTTACGCAGGATCAGGCGATGCTGGTGACACAGCACGGCCGCCTGGTTAAAACCCTGGGCTTACCGGATAACCTGCTGAGCGTCAGCAATCTGCAACAGGATCCGCTTGCTGACAGCCTGCATATCAGCAATGGCGCAGGCTGGACCCGCATTGTGCAGTGGACCGAGCAGGGCAAGGTTCGCGGCGCGACCGTGCGCTCCACCTTCCAGCGTGGCACCGACGAAGTGCTGACCGTGGCGGGCAACCGCATTCCGTGCCGTGTCTGGCATGAGCAGGTAAGCATCGATAGCAGTAACCGCGAGTGGGAGAACACCTTCTGGATCGACAACAGCAGCGGTGATGTGGTGCAGGCCCATCAGATGCTGGCGGCCGATGCCTTCCCTGTCGATATCACTATTCTGAAGCCGGCGAAATCATGAAAAAAATCACTATTTTGCTGGCCGGGCTGAGCCTGTTCAGCGCCGCAGAAGCGCAGGCGACTGCGCAGGTTATCGTTCATGCTCCGCACAACGGCGGTCAGGCTGAGCTGAGCCAGATCGCGGATCTGTCACAGCTGGTGACACTGCCTCCGCTGCAGACCAACACGGACTGGCGCCGTACCGTTATTGCCGAGCGCGGTGCCAGCGCCGTCGCACAGCAGCAATATCAACAGACGCTGGGCGCGTTACGTGCCTGGCGTGCTGACAGCAGTGGCGATAGGGCGGCGGCCATTGCTGAGGTCATCCGCCAGCTGAGCGCCATCAACGTGACAGGTCGCCAGTTCACCCCGCTTGACCCGGACTGGATCCGTCTCCATCCGGCGGACAACCGTCGGCTGGAAGGTAGCTATGACCTCTGGCTGCAGGCGCCATCCGATTCAGTGCTGCTGCTCGGCGCATTAAGCGGTGCAGGCAAAGTGAGCTGGCAGCCGGGTAAATCAGTACGCGACTATCTGGAGGGTCACCCGTCACTCTCCGGCGCAGAACGCAATTTTGTCACGGTGATTGCGCCTTCCGGCGCCACACAGCAGGTGCCGGTTGCATACTGGAATCATCGCCACGCGGAAGTGGAGCCAGGCAGCGTTATCTGGCTCGGCTTTTCCTCATGGAGCCTGCCAGGCAGCTATGAAGATCTGAACGATCGCATCCTTTCCGTACTGACTCACCGGATACCAGACTGATGAAAAAACGTTATCTCTTCAGCCTGTTGGCTGTTTCCGTGGCGGCAGCCTGTCAGGCGCAGGCCGACACCTTCCCCGCGCCGGTGGGCCCGTCACAATCTGATTTCGGTGGTGTGGGCCTGATGCAGGTGCCGACAGCGCGCATGTCCAGAGAAGGCGAGTTCAGCCTCAATGCGCGCGACAACGATCAGTACCGCTACTACTCTGCGTCACTGCAGCTCTTTCCCTGGCTGGAGACGACCGTGCGTTATACCGACGTGCGCACCCGGCAGTACAGTGCGGTGTCAGAATTCAGCGGCACGCAGAGCTATAAGGATAAAGCCTTCGACCTGAAACTGCGTCTGTGGCAGGAAGGCTTCTGGCTGCCGGAAGTGGCGGTGGGAACGCGCGATCTCGGTGGTACCGGCCTGTTCGACAGTGAATATGTGGTGGGAACCAAAGCCTGGGGACCGTTCGACTTCACCCTGGGCCTCGGCTGGGGCTATCTCGGCAATAGCGGCACCGTGAAGAACCCGTTCTGCTCCTACAGCGACAGCTATTGCCAACGTCCACAGGTAGGCGAAGCGGGTTCCATCAATGGCTCGCAGATGTTCCACGGTCCGACAGCATTTTTCGGCGGCGTGGAGTATCAGACGCCCTGGCAGCCGCTGCGACTCAAGATGGAGTATGAGGGCAACGACTACCAGAATGACTTTGCTGGCCGCCTTGATCAGCGCAGCAAGCTCAACGTCGGCGCGATTTATCGTGTGACCGACTGGGCTGACATCAACGCCAGCTACGAACGCGGCAATACGTTTATGTTTGGTGTCACCATCCGTACCAACTTCAATGATTTGCGTCAGGCGCACATCGACAGCGAGAAGCCGGCCTATAATCCACAGCCGCAGCCGCCGTTGCTGGAGCCGACGGTAGTCGGCACTCAGCTGACCGATCTGAAATACAACGCGGGTCTTGATGGTCCGCGGATTCAGACTCAGGGCCACACGTTGTATGTGTCAGGCGAGCAGACGAAGTACCGTGATACCCGTGAAGGGGTGGATCGCGCTAATCGCATTATCATGAACCACCTGCCGGACGGCATTGACACCATTAATGTGACCGAGTCGCGCTTTAACATGCCGCAGGTGACCACTGAAACGAAAGTTGCCAGTCTGCGTAACGAGCTGGAAGGCTACCCGCTGGGCCACGAGCAGCCGCTGCAACAGACCCGCAAAGAACCGATCGATCCGGGTAACACTGAGCAGGGTATGTTTATCCGTAAAGATCGGCTGAACTACAGCCTGTCGCCGGTGCTGAATCAGTCGGTGGGTGGCCCGGAAAGCTTCTACATGTATCAGGTTGGCGTCATGGCCAATGCGGATTACTGGCTGACGGATCACCTGCTGGTGGGCGGCAGTCTGTTTGGTAATCTCGCCAACAACTACGACAAGTTCAACTACAACGGCGCACCGGCGGACTCTTCGCTGCCGCGCGTGCGTACTCATATCCGCGATTACGTTGAGAACAACGTTTATGTCAATGATCTGCAGGCGAACTATATGGGCCACCTCGGTAACGGCTTCTATGGTCAGGTCTACGGCGGCTATCTGGAGACGATGTACGGCGGCGTGGGCGGCGAGCTGCTTTATCGTCCGGTCGATGCGAACTGGGCGGTAGGTGTCGATGCCAACTACGTCCGTCAGCGTGACTGGGACAATATGATGCAGTTTAACCGCTATAAAGCGACCACTGGCAACCTGACCGGTTACTGGCGTCCGTGGTTCATGCAGGATGTGCTGGTGAAAACCAGCGTAGGACAGTATCTGGCAAAAGATAAAGGCGTGACGGTCGATGTGTCGAAGCGCTTCGACAGCGGCGTGATGGTCGGTGTTTATGCCACCAAAACCAACGTGTCGTCGGAAGAGTATGGCGAGGGTGACTTCACCAAAGGCTTCTATATCTCCGTGCCGATGGATCTGTTCACCGTGACGCCAACACGCGGTCGCGCGCAGGTCAACTGGGTGCCGCTGACGCGTGATGGCGGTCAGATGCTGGGTCGTAAGTACCAGCTGTATGATCTGACGTCCGATCGCGACGCGCGCTTTAACTAAGCAGAGGCGGCTTTCGGGCCGCTCAACGCTGTTTACAGAAGCAGGCTCAGGGAGCAAACGCCCTGCGTAAAGACGCAAAAACGCCATCCGTGGCATGCTCAGCGCGGGCCATCCCTGGCCCGCGATGCTTTACTCCGGGCGTATGCTCCCATCGCTTTGACTCCGGCGCGTTTCAGGCGACCATCTGAACGCTTCAGACCGCTGAAAAAAAGCCGAAACAGGGTGAATCTGACCGTGTTTCCTGCGCTGGCTCGATATCACAGCTGACAGGGCCCGAGTTGATTCCCCTCCCTTCAAGCGGCCCCCGGCCGCTTTTTTATTTAATCCGCATCGTAGCCGAGATTCGGCGCCAGCCAGCGCTCCACTTCCGTGACCGACATCCCTTTGCGTGCTGCGTAATCTTCCACCTGATCACGCTGAATCTGCGCCACGGCGAAATAGCGGCTGTCAGGATGGCTGAAGTACCAGCCGGACACCGCCGCGCCCGGCCACATGGCAAAGGATTCGGTCAGTTTGATGCCGGTCTGCTCTTCCACTGCCAGCAGACGCCAGATGGCAGCTTTTTCAGTGTGATCCGGGCAGGCCGGATAGCCTGGCGCCGGACGTATTCCCTGATAATTTTCGCGAATCAGCGCTTCATTGCTGAGATTTTCGTTGGGCGCAAAGCCCCAAATCACCTTACGCACCCGCTCGTGCAGATATTCAGCAAAGGCTTCCGCCAGACGGTCAGCCAGCGCTTTCACCATAATCTTGTTGTAGTCATCGTGCTGACGATCATAGGCCTCCGCCAGCGCATCCTCCTCCAGTCCGCCTGTCACTGCGAACGCGCCGAGATAATCCGCTTTTCCGGCGGTTTTTGGGGCCACAAAATCCGCCAGACAATAGTTAGCGAAGTCGGTTTTCTCGGTCTGCTGACGTAAGTGATGACTCACACACAAAATTTCATCGCGTCGCTCGTCACGGTAAATATGGATATCATCACCAACCCGGTTAGCCGGGAAAATACCGACCACGCCACGCGGCTTCAGCAGCGACGCCTCACTTAATCTGTCGAGCATCGCACTGGCATCGGCAAACAGACGCTGCGCCGCCTCACCCACCACCTCATCCTCCAGAATACGGGGATATTTACCCGCCAGCGACCAGGTCATAAAGAACGGCGTCCAGTCGATGTAGTGGCGCAGCGTGGCAATGCTGGCCTCCACCTGACTGACACCAGGTCGATGCGGCACCGGCGGTGTGTAACTCTCCCAGTCAATTGAAGTGGCGTTATCGCGCGCCATCTGTAGCGAGACCGGCGGCGTGCGCGGCTTTTTACGTGCATGCTGGATGCGCACGGTTTCGTACTCTTTGCGCGTTCGGGCGACAAAATCGTCTTTTAATGTGGCGGAGAGCAGCGACGACACCACGCCAACGGTGCGAGAGGCGTTCTGCACGTAGACCGTCGGGCCGCTGTAGTGCTGCTCAATTTTGACGGCAGTATGCGCCTTCGAGGTGGTCGCGCCGCCAATCAGCAGCGGTAAGGTAAAGCCCTGACGCTCCATCTCTTTCGCCATATTGACCATCTCATCCAGCGACGGCGTAATCAGCCCTGACAGGCCGATGATGTCTGCCTTCACTTCACGCGCTGTTTTGAGGATTTTCTCGCCCGGCACCATCACGCCAAGGTCGATAATTTCGTAGTTATTACACTGCAACACCACGCCGACAATATTCTTGCCGATGTCATGCACGTCGCCTTTGACGGTGGCCAGCACGATTTTACCGTTGCTGCGCCCTGCTTCTTTGCTGGCTTCGATGAACGGCTCCAGATACGCCACCGCCTGCTTCATCACGCGCGCCGATTTCACCACCTGCGGCAGGAACATTTTGCCTTCGCCGAACAGGTCGCCGACCACGTTCATGCCGGACATCAGCGGCCCCTCAATCACCTCTATCGGACGGGGCACCTGCTGGCGCGCCTCTTCGGTATCCTGCTCGATAAACTCCGTGATGCCCTTGACCAGCGAATATTCGAGCCGCTTCACCACGTCCCAGCTGCGCCACTCGGCGAGCTGCTTGTCCTGCGCACCCTCGCTTTTGCCGTCACGATATTTCTCCGCCAGCGCCAGCAGCCGCTCGGTGCCATCATCCCGTCGGTTAAGGATCACATCCTCTACCGCCTCGCGCAGTTCTGCCGGCAGATCGTCATAGATGGCCAGCTGGCCTGCGTTGACGATGCCCATATCCATGCCATTTCGGATGGCGTAGTAGAGGAACACCGCGTGTATCGCTTCACGCACCGGGTCGTTGCCACGGAAGGAAAACGAGACGTTGGAGACGCCGCCGGAAATCATCGCATGGGGCAGTTCACGCTTGATGTCTTCACAGGCACCGATGAAATCCATCGCGTAGTTGTTGTGCTCGTCGATGCCGGTGGCAACCGCAAAGATGTTGGGATCAAAAATGATATCTTCCGGCGGAAAGCCGACCTGTTCGGTCAGGATCCGGTAAGCGCGGCGACAGATTTCGATTTTACGGGCGCGGGTATCTGCCTGGCCCACTTCGTCAAATGCCATGACCACCATCGCCGCGCCGTAACGCCGGACCTGGCGCGCATGATGGATAAAGGCCGCTTCCCCCTCTTTCATCGAAATCGAATTCACAATTCCTTTGCCCTGAATGCACTGCAGCCCTTTCTCAATCACCGCCCATTTCGAGGAGTCGATCATAATCGGCACGCGGGCAATATCGGGTTCACCCGCAATCAGATTCAGGAAGCGCACCATCGCCGCCTCGGCGTCGAGCATCCCTTCATCCATGTTGATATCGATGATCTGCGCGCCGCTCTGCACCTGCTGCAACGCCACCTCCAGCGCTTCGTTGTACTTCTCTTCTTTAATCAGCCGCTTAAATTTTGCTGAGCCGGTGACGTTGGTGCGCTCACCGACGTTAACAAACAGCGACTCAGCGGTGATGTTCAGCGGCTCCAGACCGGAAAGGCGACAGGCCATTGGAATCACCGGCAACCTGCGCGGCGCGACGCCTTCAACCGCCGCGACCATAGCTTCAATATGTTTCGGCGTAGTGCCACAGCAGCCGCCAATAATGTTCAGGAAGCCCGAGGTGGCCCATTCCTTAATCTGCTCCGCCATCAGTGCCGCATCGAGATCGTATTCGCCAAAGGCATTGGGCAGACCCGCATTGGGATGGGCAGTGACGTAGCCCTCGGCGATGCGCGACAGCTCCGCCACATACTGACGCAGCTCATCCGGTCCCAGCGCGCAGTTCAGGCCAAAAGAGAGCGGTTCGGCATGACGCAGGGAGTTGTAAAACGCTTCAGTGGTCTGACCGGAGAGCGTCCGGCCGGAGGCGTCAGTGATGGTGCCGGAGATCATCAGCGGCAGCTTCACACCCAGCGCGTCCATCTCGGTCTTCACCGCATAGACAGCCGCTTTGGCATTCAGCGTATCGAACACCGTTTCGATCATGATGAGGTCAGCACCGCCCTCCACCAGCGCACGAGTCGATTCGCGGTACGCCTCCACCAGCTGATTAAAGGTGACGTTGCGATAAGCAGGATCATTAACGTCGGGTGAGATCGAGCAGGTGCGGTTAGTCGGGCCGAGCACACCCGCAACGTAACGCGGACGATCCGGCGTTTTCGCCGTCCACGCATCGGCGCAGACGCGCGCCAGCCGGGCCGCTTCGAAATTGATCTCCGCCGACAAGCTTTCCATCTGGTAATCCGCCATCGCAATCGACGTGGCGTTGAAGGTGTTGGTTTCGAGGATATCCGCACCGGCAGCCAGATAAGCGTCGTGGATCTCGCGGATCACCGACGGTTTACTCAGTACCAGAAGATCGTTGTTGCCTTTGAGATCGCAGGGCCAGTCAGCAAAACGGCTGCCACGATAATCCTCTTCCTCCAGCCGGTAGCTCTGGATCATGGTGCCCATGCCGCCATCCAACACCATAATGCGTTGTGCGAGCTGCTGATGTAGCGCGTCGATTTTAGTGCTCACTGTTGCCCCATTCACGTCAGTCTGCTGGCGGAAAACCCTGTTTTTCATTCTGGCACAAGCCTCTCTGGCGACAAAGTAACCTCTTCTGCGACAGGTTCCAGCCATGGCCATACAGGTCTGACCAGAAAACCAGCATTTGCAAACGGTGTGATTAAAACGAAAATGATTTCCACAATGCAAAAGGAGAGACAACGATGGCAACGCCCGTTCCCGTTAAACGCGGTAAGAAACCCCGCGGCACCCCTGTCGCCGCACCTGCGGGCGGTCAGGTTCAATCGCTGACGCGCGGCCTGACATTGCTGGAGCTGATTGCTGACTCACATGGCAGCGTGGCGCTGACCGAGCTGGCACAGCAGGCGGGCCTGCCCAACTCCACCACGCATCGCCTGCTCAGCACCATGCAACAGCAGGGTTTTGTCCGTCAGGTGGGCGATCTCGGACTGTGGACAATCGGCGCGCATGCCTTTGTGGTCGGCAGCAGTTTCCTGCAAAGCCGGAATCTGCTGGCGCTGGTCCACCCGGTGCTGCGGAGCCTGATGGAGCAGTCCGGTGAAACGGTAAATCTGGCGGTGCTGGATCTCAGTGACCACCAGGCGGTGATCATTGATCAGGTACAGTGCACCCAGCTGATGCGGATGTCCGCGCCGATAGGCGGCAAGCTGCCGATGCATGCGTCAGGCGCAGGCAAAGCGTTTCTGGCGCATCTGGGTGATGAACAGGTTACCACCCTGCTGCATCAGAAAGGATTGCATTACTACACGCCAAAGACCCTGATGTCGCCGCAGAGCCTGAAAGAGAATCTGGCGCAGGTACGCAAAGCGGGCTTTTCGCTGGATGATGAAGAGCATGCACTTGGACTGCGCTGTGTCGCCGCGCCCATCTACGATGAACATGGCGAGGCGTTTGCCGCGCTCTCGATTTCCGGCCCTATCGCTCGCATGACAGACGATCGGATTACGGAATTAGGTGCGCTAGTCATCCGCGAAGCGCGTCAGGTTACGCTGGCGTACAGCGGCCGTTAATAGCCTCTGACGCGTAGCAGACGCTGAAACGCTGCGTCTGCCGCCAGGCGATGACCTCTTCAACATGGCCATGAGCGAGGCGCTGCTGCTGCGCGCGCCACCAGCGGGCGTCGAATATCTCCGGATGC
Organism: Pantoea sp. 22096; assembly: GCF_052045955.1. Classification (NCBI taxonomy): domain Bacteria; kingdom Pseudomonadati; phylum Pseudomonadota; class Gammaproteobacteria; order Enterobacterales; family Erwiniaceae; genus Pantoea; species Pantoea sp. 22096. The sequence continues at coordinate 316,930 of NZ_JBQEPW010000004.1, forward strand.
AGTTGTAGCAGTAAGGCGCCAGTCGCGGCTTCACTGCATAACGCATAGCGGAAGGTTTCCGGGAAGACATCATCCGGTCCGACGCTGTACCACGGCTCAGCGCTAAGTTCATCTTCCTCATAGCGCGCCGCGGGCACCTCGCGGAAATTCAGCGCCTGCATCGGGCGGATCTCATCGTAATCGTAGAAAATCACCCGGCCATGACGGGTTATGCCGAAGTTTTTAAACAGCATGTCGCCAGGAAATATGTTGGCGGCTGCCAGCTGTTTAATCGCGTGGCCATACTCTTCAATGGCGTGTCGTCGCTCAGCGTCGCTGGCCTGCGCCAGGTAGAGGTTAAGCGGCTGCATACGACGCTCCAGCCACAGGTGACGAATGATCAGGCGATCACCTTCGATATGCAGCTTTTCTGCCACGCAGGCGTGGAGTTCCGTCAGCAGCGCCGGTGAGATACGCGACAGTGGCAGCACAAACTGCTCGAACGCCTGCGTATCCGCCATCCGACCCACGCGATCGTGCTCTTTGACCTGCTGATAACAGGCGCGGACCTGCGCTTCCGTCACCTCTTTTTGCGGCGCGAATTGATCCTTTATCACCTTGAACACCCAGTCAAAGCCCGGCAGCGTGAAGACCAGCATCACCATGCCCCGCACGCCAGGCGCGATCTCAAAGGCCGTCTCACTCTCTGCCAGCGCCTGAAGATATTCGCGATAGCTTTCGGTTTTACCGTGCTTCTGGCAGCCAATCGCCATATAGCGTTCCGCCAGCGTTTTGCCGGGCAGAATCGGTTGCAGCCAGGCCACCAGCGCCGCAGGCACCGGGGCATACACCATGAAATAGGCACGGGCAAAACCAAAGACAATGCTGGCGTCATTCACATCGGTCAGGCAGGTGTCGATCCACAGCTCGCCACTTTCAGTGCGCTGTATCGGCAGCAGACAGGGAAAAATGCCCTCCGGCAGATGCAGGCGCGCCACCAGCCAGGCGGTTTTGTTGCGATAGAAGAGTTCACTGTTGACCTCCAGCCAGCCCTGATCCAGCCGGGGGAAATACGACTGCAGGTGGCGGACAATCCAGCCGACATCGCGCGCGCGGTGCTGCCACGGCAGCGTCAGCGGTAAATCTCCCAGCACCTGATCCACTAATGCCCGCCAGCCCCGCTCCGGCTGATAATGGCGCGACAACGGCCTCAAAGGTGTGATTGGTGCGGTCTGGGACTGGGAGCTGAAGATAAATAGCCGATCCGGTTGCAGGTCAGTATGTCCATGCAACCGGCAGTAAACCGAGTTAAAGAAGCTTTCAGCGATCTCATGCCGTGGATAGCCAGGCAGCAGGCTTTGATAGTGATCCTTGACCCGCAGCCAGAAAATCTCATCCCAGCTGGCCGCGCCATTCAGCACCCGCAGCTGATCGGCCACCAGGCTGACGTGATGATCATAGAGATGAATGCGGGCCTTCATGGCATGCTGCACTGCCTGCCAATCCGCCTGCTCGAACCGCTGCTGCGCCCCGGCCGTAATATCCAGAAAGCGGCCATACTGCGCATCAAAACCCTGCAGGATAGTGTGGGCGATCAGAGATTCGCGTGGCGGCATAGTCAGCTCCGGTCAATGACCGCCCACGTGGTGCGGGCGGGGAATCCGTCATAGAAGAAGCGTCAGAACTGATGCTCTTCGGTCGAACCGGTAAGCGCGGTGACTGAAGACTTACCGCCCTGAATGATGTTGGTCACCTGATCGAAATAGCCGGTGCCCACTTCCTGCTGATGTGACGAGAAGCTGTAACCGCGATCGCGGGCAGCGAACTCAGGCTGCTGCACTTTTTCCACGTAGTGACGCATGCCTTCGCCCTGGGCGTAGGCATGCGCCAGATCGAACATGTTGAACCACATGCTGTGGATGCCCGCCAGCGTGATGAACTGGAAGCGATAGCCCATGTCGCTGAGCGCCTGCTGGAACGTCGCGATGGTGCGATCGTCGAGGTTCTTCTTCCAGTTGAACGACGGTGAGCAGTTGTAAGCCAGCAGTTTGCCCGGGAAGCGCGCATGAATGGCGTCGGCAAAGCGCTGTGCCATCGCCAGATCCGGCGTCGAGGTTTCGCACCACAGGATGTCAGCATAAGGTGCATAGGCCAGCCCGCGGCTGATCGCCTGTTCAATGCCAGCGTGGGTGCGGAAAAAGCCTTCTGCCGTCCGGTCACCAGGGATAAAGGGACGATCGTATTCATCGCAGTCTGAGGTAATCAGGTCAGCGGCGTCGGCGTCAGTGCGGGCCAGCAACACGGTGGGTACGCCCATTACATCCGCAGCCAGCCGTGCCGCCACCAGTTTCTGAATCGCTTCCTGAGTCGGTACCAGCACTTTACCGCCCATGTGACCGCATTTTTTTACCGCCGCCAGCTGATCTTCGAAGTGGACCGCAGCCGCGCCCGCCTGAATCATCGCCTTCATCAGCTCATACGCATTGAGTACGCCGCCAAAACCGGCTTCCGCATCGGCAACAATCGGCAGGAAGAAATCGGTGTACCGGCTGTCATCCTTTTCGATGCCACTGGACCACTGAATCTGATCGGCACGCTGAAAGGTCTGATTAATGCGGGTCACCACTTCCGGCACCGAGTTCACCGGGTAGAGAGACTGATCGGGATACATCTGCCCTGCCACGTTGGCATCCGCAGCCACCTGCCAGCCAGAAAGGTAAATTGCTTCAATGCCCGCTTTGGCCTGCTGCAGTGCCTGCCCGCCGCTGAGCGCACCCAGACTGTTGATGTACCCTTTCTTCGCCTCCCCGTTCAGCAGCGCCCATAACTTTTCCGCACCGCGCTCTGCCAGCGTACAGGCGGGAAGAACAGAACCGCGCAGATTGACAACCTCTGCTGCGCTGTAAGGGCGGGTAATGCCCTGCCAGCGTGCGGTCTGCCAGAGTTGTTCCAGTTGATCTATCTGTTGAGTACGTGTCATGGCAATAGCTCCTCTGTTCAGGGGATCAGGCGGTAGCCTGGCAGGGTAAGAAAGGAAACCAGCTCGCGTTCGGTAGTGATCTGCGCCATCAACTGTGCCGCGTCGTCATAGCGACCGGCACTAAAACGGGCTTCGCCCAGCGCGTTTTGCAGCAGATGCAGCTCTTCATTCAGCCAGCGCAGAAACAGTTCGGCCGTGACCTGCTGGCCACTGCTCAGCATTTGCTGGTGACGAATCCATTGCCAGATTGAGGTGCGTGCGATCTCAGCAGTCGCGGCATCCTCCATCAGTCCGTCAATTGGCACACAGCCGTTGCCGCTAATCCACGCTTCAAGATATTGCAGTGCGACGCGGATATTGGCGCGCATTCCGGCTTCAGTGCGCTCGCCCTGGCAGGGCGCCAGTAACTGCTCCGCCGTGATGGGGGCATCTTCTTCGCGCAGAATATGCAGCTGATTCGGCCGGTCACCCAGCGCAGCATTGAAGACCGCCATGGCGGTATCTGCCAGGCCCGGATGCGCAATCCAGGTGCCGTCATGCCCGTTGTCCGCCTCCCGCTCTTTATCTTCCGTTACGCGCTGCAGCACCCAGGCATTGCGCGTCGGATCTTTAGCGGGGATCAGCGCAGACATCCCGCCCATCGCAAAAGCGCCCCGGCGATGACAGGTTTTAATCAGCAGGCGCGAGTAAGCATCCAGAAACGGCTGAGACATGGTGACAGACTGGCGATCCGGCAGTACGCGATCCGCATGTTGTTTCAGGGTTTTGATGTAGCTGAAGATGTAGTCCCAGCGGCCACAGTTGAGGCCCACAATGTGATCGCGCAGATTCCACAGGATCTCATCCATCTGAAACACGGCGGGTAAGGTTTCGATCAGCACTGTCGTTTTGATCGTGCCGCGCGGCAGATCGAACTGATCCTCGCTGAAGCTAAAGATCTCACGCCACCATGCGATCTCCTGCCAGCTCTCAGTCTTAGGCAGATAGAAGTAAGGTCCGCTGCCCTTAGCCAGTAAAGGACGGACGTTGTGGAAGAAATAGAGCGCGAAATCAAACAGCCCACCCGGAATCGCCTCGCCCTGCCAGCTGACATGTTTTTCTGACAGATGCAGGCCGCGAACCCGACACATCAGCACCGCTGGATTAGCGCCGAGCTGATAAATTTTGCCAGTGTCGCTGGTGTAACTCAGCGTACCCAGCACTGCTTCGCGCAGAGTAAGCTGCCCGTCAATCAGCTTTGACCACTCCGGTGACAGCGAATCCTCAAAGTCGGCCATAAAAACCTTTACGTTTGAATTCAGGGCATTAATCACCATTTTTCGCTCGGGTGGACCGGTGATCTCAACCCGACGATCTTTTAAATCTGCCGGAATGGGTTGAATACGCCACGCGCTGGCTCTTATGGAAGCGGTTTCCATATCGAAGTCTGGAAGATAGCCCTCGTCATATCGACGCTGACGTTGCTGGCGAGCCGACAACAGCACGTCGCGTTGTGGTGCAAAGCGTGCAATCAGCCCCTCTAAGAAAGAGACGGCCTCGGGCGTTAACAGCTGCTGTTCGGCATGATTAAAGGGCTGGCTGAAAGAGAGGGTATGGCTGATCACTGAGTCTGTCATGCTGGCTTTCTCCTGTATTCAAAGGATCGAATGCAGCGGATCCACACGGTGTTCGTTTTGTGAGCGACAGGATCAGAGCATAATCATTTATTTTTATAAATCAAAAGCTATTTCCATTTTTAAATAAGAATCAACTTATCCCTATGTTTTATCAGAAATAAAATTTTCATCCATTAAAGGAATCGCTTTCATTTAACGTTATGAAGGCGAAAAAAAACCGTGTTGCCATCGGCTAACACGGTTCCGTTGATCTTCAGACGGGACTATTCCAGCGTTGGGTTCATGTGACGCAGATCGAACGGCGTGATCTGGTAAACGTAGTAGTTGAGCCAGTTCGAGAACAGCAGATTGCCGTGACTGCGCCAGGTGGCGCGGGGTGGCAATACCGGATTATCCTGCGGGAAATAGTTATAAGGGACTTCCGGATTCACCCCCGCTTCATAATCGCGATGATACTCACCAGACAATGTCAGGGCATCATATTCCGGGTGACCGGTAACAAACACCAGACGTTTGTCTTTACTCGCCATCAGATAGGCACCGGTTTGTTCCGATTCAGCAAACAGCTCAAGATCGGTGTAATCCGTAATCAAATGAGTGGGAAAATCAGCATAGCGTGAGTGCGGTGCGAGGAAATTATCATCAAAACCACGGGTCAGTAACGCATGGGGATGCAGTATCTGATGCTCATAGACGCCAGACAGTTTGTTATGCCGGGTTTGCTTGGGGATGCCATACAGAATGTTAAGCGCGGCCTGAACCGCCCAACAGACAAACAGGGTTGAGGTGACATGCTCATTTGCCCAGTGCAGAACGCGCTGAATCTGTGGCCAGTAAGCGACATCATTAAAATCAACCAGCCCGAGTGGTGCACCTGTCACGATTAAGCCATCGTAGTTATCATGCTGGATATCTTCAAAATTGCAGTAGAAGTTGTTGAGGTGTTCAGTGGGCGTATTGCGTGACTCGCGGCTGTCGATGCGCAGCAGCTGAATATCGATCTGTAAGGGCGAGTTGGAAAGCAGACGCAGAAACTGATTCTCCGTTTCGATCTTTTTCGGCATCAGATTCAGTATGAGCACTTTAAGCGGGCGGATCTCCTGAACACTGGCGCGCGACGATGTCATCACAAAGACATTTTCGTCACGCAAAAAATTCACTGCCGGTAATTCGTCGGGAACCCTGATTGGCATAACCTGCTCACCTCTCGCAACCATATAAACGTTTAGACATCTGGATGCCCAACATTATAGTGATCAGCAGAGATTGTCGAGGTTTGATGCAGAAAATGAAAATGTTTCAGCTTAACGTGGCAAACAACAGACGTAAAAAAGCCCCGCACTGCGTGCGGGGCTTTTTCACTTATTTGATGCCTGGCAGTTCCCTACTCTCGCATGGGGAGGCCCCACACTACCATCGGCGCTACGGCGTTTCACTTCTGAGTTCGGCATGGGGTCAGGTGGGACCACCGCGCTAAAGCCGC